>CAWDGP010000001.1:0-370213 GCA_963801905.1 uncultured Actinomycetota bacterium
CGAGGCAGGCGAAGAGCGGGACGCTCAGTTCACGGCAACGTGCGCGAGGGCGGTTCCGCCGCTGAACTGGTCGTATTGCCACTGGGTCACGTGTGGCCCGACGATGTGGGTGAAGTTCTGCCACAGGTACGGAACCCACGGCAGGACCTTCGTCATCAACGTCTTGTCGAGACTTTCGTAGCACGTGAGTCGCGCCTGGCCTGTGAGGACCGAGCACTGGTCGATCTGGCTGTCGACGCTCGGGACGCCGGTGACCGTCCCGGTGACGCCGAGGGCCTTCGCTTGCGACGGCTTCAAGCCGACGAGCGAGTAGTTGGTGTTGCCCTGCGGGATGATCGTCCGTCCGTCGAAGAGCGGCTTGAAGAACGTGAGCGGGTCGGCGTAGTCCTTGAACCAGCCCGGGAAGATCGCGATCGCGATGTTCTTCGACGTCGTCTGCAGCGTCGGGAAAGCGCCCGCGATCGTCAGCGCGTGGAACGTGATGCCGAGCTTCTTCGCGTCGGCGGTCACGACCGGCAGCAACCGCCGAACACCTCGCCCGAATCGTTCAGCAGCAACACGTCGTGGCAGGCGGAAGCGCCGCGGTGCCGTTCTTCTCGACATCGTATTTCGAGCCTTTCATCGCAGCCTTCGCCCTTGCGAGACTGCCGTGATCCCCTTCCCGACAAGCGGGCCGCCGGTGACCTGGCGAAGCGCATCCTTGTCCATGATCCAGTTCATGGCCCGACGGACATGAACATCGTCAAAAGGCGGCTGCATCAGGTTCATGGAGAGATAGAGCGTTCCGTCGCCCGGGTTCACATGGAGGTCCTTGCGTTTCGAGGGGTCCGTCGCGTACCGCTCGAGCGCCTGCGGCGGCAGCGTCGCAGCGTTCTCGTCCTCGAGCTCGCCGGCGCCGACACGGTCGACGATATCGCTCACATTCGGGTCGACCGTGAATGCGAACTCGTCGGGAAAGTTCTAAGGGGCGGCGCGGGTGAATCGGTCTTCGGGTTGTAGTTCGGGTTGCGAACGAGATCGAGGCGCGAGACGCCGTCCCAGCCGCCGCCGGTTGATCCATGGCAATGTCCGAGCGCTAGCCCAAGGCCACGCCTTCGATGCTTGTCGGCTCTGGGTCGGGGAGGCGTCTCATGCGGAAGGCGTTGAAGAGGCCGAGGAGGCTCGCGAAGACGGGTATCAGCAGAGCGACCTGGAGGGAGCTGTCTCGCGCCTGCTTGTTGATGCGGAGGATCTCGGCCTGGACGTCTTGGGGCTCGTCGGCCAGTAGGGGCTCGAGCTGGGCGTTGCTCATGACCTGGGCGTCGTCTTCGAGCGTGTCTGCGATCTGCTGTTGTTGGGCGGGCGGGATCACTTTGCTGTCTTCGGTCTGGTTGGTGAAGGAGAAGGCGAGGAAGGCGAGCATGATGCCGCCGGCCATCGCGAGTCCGAACGAGAGCCCGAAGGAGCCCGCCGCGGAGTTCACTCCTGCGGCTTCGCTGACCCGCTCCTCCTCGATCGGGGAAAGGGTGTAGTTGTTCAGCTGCGAAACGAGGAGGCCGAGCCCAGAGCCGGTGATCAGCAACGGGACGAAGAGGGCCAAGCCCGAGTCCGTGCGCGGCACGATGGGGATGATCGCGGCCAACCCGACCGTGCACAGAGCGAATCCGACCAGGACAATGTTGCTGGGACGCCGCCCGCCCGCCTTGCGTCCCGCGAGCAGCGCGACGGCGAACATGCTGAGCGACAGCGGCGCGAGGGTCAGTCCCGTTTTCAGCGCGTTGTACTCGAGCGTCATCTGGAGGAAGATCGGGAGCGCGATCATCGCGCCGCCCAGCGTGACGTTCTGCAGCAGCTGCCCGGAGATCCCGGTCGTAAAATGCGGAAACGCGAACAGGCCCGGATCGAGCAACGTCGGCTTCCCTGCACGCTTGCGCCGCACGAGCCAGTAGGCGAGCAGCGCGAGCGCGACCGCTCCGATCGCGATCAACAATCCGACGAACTCGCCGCCTTCCTGCCAGACGAGAATGCCGAGCACGAGGCCGCCCATCCCGACCACGCTGAGGATCGCGCCGACCAGGTCGATCTGCCGCGGCCCCGTGTAGACAACGTCATTGACGAGCTTGATCTGGGACAACACGACTGCGATCACGACGACCTCGAGCCCAAAACCGACACGCCACGAGAGGAACGTCGTCACGAAACCTCCGAGCAGCGGCCCCACCGCAGCAGCGATCGCGGCGGCTGCCCCGACGAGCGCGTAGGTCCGCGTCCGAGCCGCACCCTCGAAGTTCCCGTGGATCAGCGACTGCATCGCGGGCAGCAGCAGCGATGCGCCGAGCCCGCCGATGATCGCCCAGAAGACGATGATCGTGGTCACGCTCTGCGCCAACGTCATCGCCAAGGCTCCGATCGCGTAGGCACAAAGCCCGAGCACATAGGCCAACTTGCGCCCGATCAGATCACCGACCTTGCTGCTGATCAGGATGAACGCAGCCGACACGAGCGCCTCCAACGCGATCGCCGCCTGCACGCTGCTCACGTCCGTGTGCAGATCCTTGACCACCGCGGAGATCGAGACGTTCATCAACGACGTATCGACGACCAGAACGAACATCGCCGCTGCAAGCAGAAGCGGAAGCCGCGGGCTGGGCGTTCGCGCTTCAGTAGTACGCGCCGGCACGCTGTCGGTCAAAACCTATCCACTGGTGAGCCTTGCGGAACCTGGGCACTGCCGGTCATTCGAACCCCTCCCATCCGTCCCAGACCCGAAGTTCACCGGCGGACGAGCATCCTACATCCCGGGCCCAAAGCGTTTGTCAAGGTCTACGAGTGTCCGGATCGAGCAAGCCTGTCCGTTGATGCGACGGACTTCGCGCTCGATTGGCTCAGGCACCGTCGCATGTGCGAGTGATTGCGCCCGAGCGGGGTCGTGCATCGCGACGGTGCCCAGCTCGAGGTCGCGAAAACTGGAAGGCGCGTTCAACGTCTGACGTACACGCCACCTACACGCGGCCGCGGGAGCGCGTACAGCGTCCAAACGAGAAAGCCCGATTACGGGGGCGTTGTTTATGGGCCGTGAAGGATTCGAACCTTCGACCTTGGGATTAAGAGTCCCCTGCTCTACCAACTGAGCTAACGGCCCCGGAGCAGCATCTAGCCTAGCGCCGTGCGCGTCGTCACCGTTGTGGGCAACCGGCCCCAATTCATCAAGTCGGCGCCGCTCTCGGCGGCGTTCCGCGACGCCGGGATCGACGAGGTCGTCGTGCACACGGGGCAGCACTACGACCGGGAGCTCTCGGACGTCTTCTTCGCGGAGCTCGGGCTCGACGAGCCGCGGTACCAACTGGACGTCCGCGACTCGGAGCCGGGCGCGATGATCCCCGGGATCCGGGCCGCGATCGCGGACGAGCGGCCGGACTGGGTCGTCGTGCTCGGCGACACGAACTCGACTCTCGCCGGAGCCGAGGCGGCTGGGACGACGCCGCTCGCGCACGTCGAGGCCGGGTTGCGGAGCTTCGACGTGACGATGCCCGAGGAGCGCAACCGCATCGAGGTCGACCGGCGCTCCGCGCTCCTCTTCTGCCCCGACGAGCGCTCTGCGCTGCAGCTCGAGAGCGAGGGCGTCGCCGGGACGCCGCTCGTGGTCGGGGACGTGATGGCCGATGCGAACCGGCTGTTCGGGCCGATCGCACGCGAACGCTCGGACGTGCTCGCCCGGCTCGGCGTCGAGCCCGGCGGCTACGTCCTCGTCACCGTCCACCGGGAGGCGAACGTCCGGCCAGAGCGACTGGCCAGGATCGTCGAGGGGCTCAACAGGCTCGAAGAGCCGATCGTCTTCCCTGCCCACCCGCGCACCAGGGCCGCGCTCGCCGGCCTTCACACCTCGTTCGCTCCGATCGACCCGGTCGGCTACCTCGACTTCACCGCGCTCGCCTCGCAGGCGCGGGTGATCGCGACCGACTCGGGCGGGGTGCAGAAGGAGGCGTACTGGCACCACGTCCCGTGCGTCACCCTCCGCGCCAACACCGAGTGGACGGACACCGTCGAGACCGGGGCGAACGTCCTCGTCGACGACGATCCCGACGCGATCGTCCGGGCCGTCGACGAGGCGCGATTCCCCGGCAACGCGCCGACCCTCTACGGCGACGGGGAGGCGAGCGGCCGGATAGCAGCCGCTCTGTACCCTTCCACGCCGTGAGCCGGACCTGGGACGTTGCCATCGTCGGCGCCGGCTATGTCGGCCTGCCGCTTGCACAGACCTTCGCAGATGCCGGGAAGCGCGTCCTGCTCGTGGACGCGGTCCCCGAGATCGTCGAGGGGATCAACGCCGGGCGAAGCCATATCGAGGACGTCCCCTCCGAAGCGCTCGAGGCGCTCGTCTCGAACGGCCGGATCACCGCGACCCTCGACTACGAGCAGCTCAGACAGGCCGACGCGATCCTCATCGCTCTCCCGACGCCGCTGACGAGGCAGCGCGAGCCCGATCTCGGTTACGTCGAGCGCGCCTCCCACTCGATCGCCGCGAATCTCCAGCCGGGCCAGCTCGTCGTGCTCGAGTCGACGACCTACCCGGGCACGACGCGCGAGGTCGTGAAGCCGATCCTCGAGCAGGGAAGCGGGCTCGAGGCCGGGAAGGACTTCAACCTCGCGATGTCGCCCGAGCGGGTCGACCCGGGCCGCACCGACTGGACGACGAAGACCACCCCCAAGGTCGTCGGCGGCCTCACCCCGGCGTGCACCGCCGCGGCCGCGGCTCTCTACCGCGGCGCGATCGACACCGTCCACGAGGTCTCCGCGCCGGAGTCGGCCGAGCTGGCCAAGCTGCTCGAGAACATCTACCGCTCGGTCAACATCGCGCTCGTCAACGAGCTCGCGCAGCTCTGCGACCGGATGAGCATCGACGTCTGGGAGGTCGTGGACGCGGCCGCGACCAAGCCGTTCGGCTTCCAGTCGTTCCATCCCGGCCCGGGCCTCGGCGGCCACTGCATCCCGCTCGATCCCTACTACCTCTCCTGGAAGGCGCGCGAGTACGACTTCTCGGCCAGGTTCATCGAGCTCGCAGGCGAGGTGAACAACAACATGCCGTACTTCTGCCGCTCGGTCATCTCACAGGCGCTGAACCATGGCCTCAAGAAATCCGTATCCGGCTCGAAGATCCTGATCGCCGGGGTTGCGTACAAAGCCGACATCGGCGACGTCCGGGAGACCCCGGCGGAGAAGCTCGTGCAGCTGCTGCGCACCGCCGGGGCCGAGGTCGCCTACCACGACCCGCACGTCCCCGAGTTCGACGGGATGACCTCCTCGCCGCTCCAGCCCGAGGCCTACGACTGCGTCGCGATCGTCACGGCCCACTCGTCGATCGACTACGCCGACCTCGTCCGCCGCTCGAAGGTCGTCGTCGACTTCCGGAACGCGACCCGGGGCCACGAGGTGGACGGAAAGGTCTGGAAGCTATGAGCTCTGACCCCGTCAGGGTGGCGCAGGTCGGGCTCGGCGCCTGGGGGCAGAACCTCGTTCGAAACCTTGACGTCCTGGGCGAGCTGACCTGGATCTGCGACGCCTCCGAGGAGCGGCGCGACACCTTCGCCCGCCGGTTCCCGAACGCGGTCGCGACGAGCTCCTACGACGAGCTACTCGCCGACACCGACCTCGAGGCGGTCGTCCTCGCCACGCCCGTGCCGACGCACTACGACCTCGCCAAGCAGGCGCTCGAGGCCGGCAAGCACGTGTTCGTCGAGAAGCCGCCGGCGATGCGCGCCGCCGAGATGGAGGAGCTCGTCGCCCTCTCCGAGTCACGCGGCAAGGTGCTCATGCCCGGCCACCTGCTCCTCTACCACCCCGGCGTCCGCAAGCTCAAGGAGCTCGTCGACACGGGCGACCTCGGCGAGGTCCTCTGCATCTACGGAAACCGCCAGAACCTCGGCACGATCCGCAAGGACGAGAACGCGCTCTGGTCGCTCGGCGTCCACGACGTCTCGGTGATCCTCCACCTTGCAGACGAGGAGCCGTCCGAGGTCTGGGCGCGCGGAAACGCGTTCCTCAACCCCGGCGTCGAGGACGTGGTCTTCTGCTTCCTCCGCTTTCCGAGCGGAAAGATCGCCCACCTACACCTCTCCTGGCTCGACCCGCACAAGATGCGGAAGCTGACCGTCGTCGGCCGCGACAAGATGGCCGTCTTCGACGACATGGAGCTCGAGCGGAAGGTCACGATCTACGAGAAGTGGCCCGAGCAGCCGGCGCAGAACTTCGGCGAGTGGCAAACGCGAACCGGAGACATCCTCAGCCCGAAGATCGCGTCCGACGAGCCGCTCCGGCTCGAGCTCTCGCACTTCATGCGGCTCGTACGCGAGGGCTCGACGGGGGAGGAGGCACGGGACGGGCTCGCAGTCGTCCGCGTGCTCGAGCGGCTGCAGGACTCGCTCACCTCGTGACCGCCGAGATTCACGAGACGGCGATCGTCTACCCGGGGACGGTGCTGGGCGAGGGCGTGAAGGTGCTCGAGCACGCCGTCGTCGGCAAGCAGCCGGCGCTCTCGCCACGTTCGACGGCCAAGCGCGAGCCGCTGCCGCCCACCGAGATCGGCGATGGGACGATCGTCTCGACCGGCGCGATCGTCTTCGCCGGGACGACCATCGGCGCCCGCGTGATCCTCGGCGACCAGTCGTGTGTCCGTGAGCGTGTGACGGTCGCGGATGACGTCGTGCTGGGCCGCGGCTCGGTCATCGAGAACGACACGACCGTCGGGACGATGACGAAGATCCAGGCGGACGCCTACATCACGGCCTACTCGACCCTCGAGGAGCACGTCTTCATCGCCCCCTGCGTCGTGACCTCGAACGACAACTACATGGGCCGCACCGAGCGCCGCCACGAGCTGATCGAGGGGCCGACGATCCGCCGTGGCGCCCGCGTCGGTGCGGGCGCGATCATCTGCCCGGCCGTCGAGATCGGGGAGGAGGCGTTCGTCGGCGCCGGCGCGGTCGTCACGAAGGACGTCCCGCCGGGCACGCTCGTCGTCGGCAATCCGGCGAGGAGGCTCCGGGACGTTCCCGACGACGAACTGCTAGGAGGCGGCTGAGGCCGCCTTGCGGCGCGCAACCGAGAGCGCGTAACGGTCTGCGGCCCGCGTCGGGCCGCCGGCCTTCACCTCGAGGTAGTACAACCCCGCCGCCGGAGCAACGTACGCGAGACGCTGCTGCCCGTTCACGTCTCCCGAGCCTACGGCCTGTTGAGCGCGCACCTGCGCGGGCGAGTCGTTCATGGTCTGCGTCCCGGGCTTCCACAGGGCGAGGGTGTTCTCGACCGGGCTCCTGAGGCCGAGGCGGGCAAAGAGCTCCTCGCCCTTGGCGAGCTGGATCGAGTACACGTCGACCGGGTCGTCCCAGTAGTCGAGCGTCGCGACGAGAGTCCGCGGCACCGTTCCGAACGGGCGCGACCCCCGACCGGTGTCGTCGTTGGCCTCGAGCGTGTCGGACGGCGGGAGGCCCCGCGGGTGCGCGAGCATGCCCAGGCCCGCCGCGACGTTCAGCACTCCCCATCCCGTGAGCGAGTCGCGGCCGACCGCGCAGGCAGGACAGCCGGTCGTGGGCGACGCGTCCGTGGCGCTCCGCTCGAGCACCCACTCGAGCTGCGCGTTCGACAGCTTCGGGTCGGCCCCGAGCAGGAGCGCGGCGGCCGCCGAGACCTGGGGCGCCGCGAACGAGGTGCCGATCCCGTTCTTGAACTCCGACGGGCCGCAGTCCGAGTACGCCGAACCGGGCCCGCTGCAGCCCGGCGCCGAGGCATCCACGAGGCCGCGCGGGATCGTCGAGAAGATCGGGCCGCCCGGGGCCGCGATGTCGACGAACTGCTTGTCGCGATTCGAGTAGGCCGGAACGTTCCCGCTCTGGGTCACTGCCGCGACCCCGAGAACATGCGGGAGCGCCGCAGGGTAGTCGGCATACGGCCAGGGAGTCCTCGGCGCCTGCGGGCCGTTCCCGACCGCGGCGACGACGAGCACGCCCTTCGACCACGCATACTCGACGGCCGCCTCCTCGGCCGGCGAGAACGAGTCGATCTGCGAATCCTCGGGATCCCGGTTCCCGCCGATCGAGAGATTGATCACGCGCGCGCCGTGGTTCACCGCCCAGGTGATCGCGTGCACCTCGCCGTAGGTTGAGACGTTGCAGTCGGACTGGACGACCTTCGCCACGAGGAGCTCGGCGTTGAAGGCGATACCCGCGATCCCGACGTTGTTGACGGGGTTCGCGGCGATCTCGCCGGAGACGAACGTCCCGTGACCACACGCATCGGTGCGCCAGCTACCACCCACGAACGAGATGCCTGCGAGCACCCGGCCGGCGAACTCGGGATGCCCGGCGTCGATACCGGAGTCGATGACGGCGACCTTGACCGGCGCGAGGTTCGTCGGCTGCGTGGCCCAGTAGCTCCAGGCATCGTCGGCCGGGAGGTACCACTGCTGGGCTGCGTCAGGCTCGGTGTTGTCGAACTGGAGGGACCGATGTTCCGCGCCGAGGTCGACGACGTAGGCGGCGCCGCGAACCCGAGGCCGCGCGCCGTGGACGACCAATGCACGCCCCGGGACGAGGGTCGCGGCATGCGGAAGCTGTGCACGCAATGCCGCCATTCCGCCCGGGTGCGCCCCGACGGCCCAGTCGGCGGCGAGCGCGCTGGACGGCGCCACCAGGAGGGCAGCGACGAAAGCGATGAGCGTCTTTGTCACTGGGTGATGGTCAGCGCGGACGTGGCGCCCGCAGGCAATCCGTGCCCGGGCGTGCACCGCACACGGTACGTGCCCGGCGTGGGCAACGGTCGGAACGCGAACGTTCCGTCCGTCCCAGCCCTCGCCGTCGCGACCGTGACCCAGCCCTTCCCGTCCTTGCGGTCGAGGAAGATCGGCGCACCCGCCGCCCGAGACGACACCGCTCCCGTGATCACGTCCGTCGCCACGGAGGCGGTCACCACGCCGCCGGTGTCCACACGGATCAGCGCCCCGCGCGCCGCTCCGCTCGCGAGCCGATACCAGGTCTCGCCCCGAGGCGACACCTCGACCGTGAACGCGCCGCCCGAGTCCGGGCTCACCGCGCCGACCACCTGCCACGTCCCGCCGGCGACCCGCGACTGGAGCGTGACGGCGGTCATGCCGCGCGCCGTTCCCGAGAGCGCGAGCGTGCCTCCGGTCGGGACCGGGCCCGCAGGCGGAGTCAGCGAGAGCCACGCGACGTCGAACCAGGTGGATCGCAGCCCGAGGTCGCTCTGAACCTGGGAGCCGGTCAGCGTGACTTTTCCCGAGGAGCCGACGGCCGTCGCGCTCGTCACGTGACCGTCCTTCGTCGCAGACTCGAGGTCCATCAGCGGCGCGTTCAGCCCGAGAGCCTTGCCGGCGGCATTCGCGCTGACGATGACCGGGCCCCAGTCGTGGTAGGGCGAGAGCTTGTCGTAGGGGTCCGGCACCGGCGCGAGGTACGGAAGGGGCCGGCCCTTTCGGTCGACCCCGAGAGCGGTCTCGCCGCCGGTCGAGGAGGAGAAGTACGTCGTCGCGACCTTCCCGCGGTAGAGGACGACCTTGCCCGCGGTCGCCTGGACGGCCTTCGTGGTCGCCGGCGTCTCGGCTGCGATCCCTCCGTAGACCTGGCTTCGGGAGTCGGAGTACAGGCTGAACGGGCTCGCGGTGACAACAGTCTGCAGCTTCGCGAGCGCATACGAGCGGGCGGCCACGGCCTGCGCCTCGAGCGCGGCGGCGGGCCAGGTCGGAGGCACCTCGGCGCCGACGACACCGTCGAGGTACGACTCGAGGTCGACGACGTTCACGACCTGGAGACGCTTCCCGTTCGACACCACGAGGAACCCGCCGTGGTAGGCGCTCTTCCCGACCTCGACAGGTGACTTGCCCGGCGTGAACATCACCGGGGAGACGAGCGTCCGTCCCTGGACCACGAGCGAGGCGGGAAGATCGAGCGGGCCGGCGGGGAGGTTCATCTCCTGGCCGACACCGTCGACGAGGGTCCACGCCGAGGCTGACCCGAGCACGACCGAGCCGTGGGCCTGCTTCAAGAGCACGCGCACGATCTGGGTCGGCGCGGCTCCGACGGTGGTGCCGGTGTAGTAGTGCGCAAGGATCTTCTCGTAGCTCCAGCCGTGGAGCGCGTAGCCGTAGGCGCCCCACTGGCCCATCCCGACCCCGTGACCGTAGCCATGGCCGGTGATGACGAGGGTGCTCGAGGCCGAGCTCGAGGCCGTCGCGGAGCCCGAGGGCGCCCCGGAGGCCGAGCCGGCGAGCACGAGGGCGCCAAGGACGAGTGTGGCATACCAGCGCACCCTCGGTACTTCGGCCGCGGGGGGCGGCTCCCTTTAGCGACTTCCGTACTGCTGCTCGTAGTACGCGCGGTACTCGCCCGACTTGATCGGCTCCCACCAGCTGCGGTTGTCGCGGTACCAGGCGACCGTCTCGGCGAGCCCGCCGCCCGAGAACGAGTGCGCCGGAGCCCAGCCGAGCGCGCGAACCTTCGAGGAGTCGACCGAATAGCGGCGGTCGTGGCCTGGACGATCCTTCACGTGCTCCACGAGGTCGGGCGACGCTCCCGTCAGATCGAGGATCTGCCTGACCACTTCCATGTTCTCCTGCTCCTGCCCCCCGACGTTGTAGATCTCGCCGGGCGGGGCTTCGCGCATCACGAGCTCGATCGCCGAGGAGTAGTCGTCGGCGTGGAGCCATTCGCGGCGCTGCCGTCCGTCGCCGTAGACCGGGAGCCGCTTCCCTTCGAACGCGTTGGTGATGAAGAGCGGGATCAACTTCTCCGGGTACTGGCGCGGGCCGAAGTTGTTGGCACCGCGGGTGATACAGGCGTCGGCCCCGTACGTGCGCACGTAGGCCAGGACCTGGAGGTCGCCGCCTGTCTTCGACGCCGAGTAGGGGCTCGAGGGCCGGAGCGGGGCCTCCTCGGTACACGGCATTGCGTCTAGCGCGATGTCGCCGTAGACCTCGTCAGTGGAGACCTGGACGAGCCGGATGCCGGCATGGCGGGCGCGGTCGAGAAGCACCTGCGTCCCGAGTACGTCGGTGAGGATGAACTCCGCGGGGCCGAGGATCGAGCGGTCGACATGTGACTCGGCGGCGAAGTTGACGATCGCCTCGCAGCCCTCCGCCGAAGCGGCGACCGCGTCAGGGTCGCAGATGTCGCCCTCGTGGAATTCGTGATCGACCCCGTCGAGGTTGGCGCGGTTCCCTGCGTAGGTGAGCTTGTCGAGGACGACCACCTCGTCGCCGGCCGCCGCGAGGCGACGCACGAAGTGGGAGCCGATGAACCCGGCTCCGCCGGTGACGAGGACACGCATGGCTGCAGGCTACTCGTCGCGCACGGCGCGGACGGACGGGAGCGCGGCGAGGAGGAGCGACGAGACGATGAACCAGCAGCCGGCGATCGCGAGCGTCTTGCTCGTGCCGATCGCGGCGGCGATCGGGCCCGCGAGTGCGAGCCCGAGCGGGTTGAAGAGCAGGGAGCCGAACCAGTCGTACGACGAGACCCTCGAGAGGGACTCCTGCGGGATCCGGCGCTGAAAGGTCGTCTCCCAGAGCGTGTTGCCCGTCGTCTGCCCGGCGCCTCCCATGAACGCCGCCGCCACGGCCACCGCCAGCGGCAGCAGGAACGCGAACGCGAGGCTCGGGAGAGCGAGCAGGAGCCACCCGAAGCAAGCGGCCACGAGGGGCGTGCCCGCTCGAAGGCGGAGCACCACCAGCGCGCCTCCGAGCGCGCCGGCCCCGAGCCCGGCGCTCGCGGCTGCCCATGCGCCGGCGCCCCCGTAGTGCTGCTTTGCGACCCCCGGGCCGAGCGCCGTGAGCGCCGCGGTGAAGAAGTTCCCGAGCGTGCCGGCCACGACTACTGTCACCCACACCCATGTCCGCGAGGTGAACTCCTTCCAGCCGTGGACGAGGTCGTGGACGAACCGCTGCCGCTCCGGGCGTATGTGCCTCGGGAGCCGCAGGAACGCCAGCGTGACGGCACTCACCGCGAAGGTGGCGGCGTCAACGGCCACGGCCCATCCCGGGGAGGTGGCAACCACCAGGATCCCCGCGGCGATCGGCCCGGCGATTCGCGCGACCGCGTCCGAGATGGCACGGAACGCATTCGCATCCTGGAGCAACTCGAACCGGACTGTGAGAGGGAGCAGCCCTGTCGCCGCCGGATAGAAAAACCCTGCGGCCGTCCCCGTCACCGCCTGGAGGACGAGGAGCTGCCAGATCTCGGCGGTCCCGACGATCAGCAGCGCCGCGGTCAGCGCGAGAGCGCCCGCACGGACGACGTCCGCGACGACCATCAGCCACTGCCGCGAGACACGGTCGGCAACGACGCCGCCCGCGAGGACCGTGAGCACGAGCGGCGCGCGCGACGCCGCGAGGACGAGCCCGACGTCGGTGACCGAGCCGGTGAGATCGAGCACCGCGAACGACAGCGCGAGCAGGAGCATCGCGTCGCCGAAGACGGAGACCGTCTGGCCGCTCCAGAGGAGCGCGTACTGGCGCTCCCTCAGGACGGCCGGGATCACTCGTGCTTTCTAGCCAGATTGCTCGTCAGAGCAATCTGGCCAGGCACTCGCGCAGGCCCTCGCGCCAGTGCGGCAGCTCGGGCGCGCGCTTCTCCGACCGGAGCACCGAGTACGCCGGCCGCGGCGCCCGAGCGCCGAACTCGGCCGTCGTGATCCGCCTCACGCTCGTGTCGAAGCCGGCCTCGTCGAAGATCGCCTCGGCAAACTCCGCCCACGTGCAATCCCCGGCCGCCGCGACGTGATAGACGCCGAACGGAAGCTCGACGACCTCGGCCGTCGCCGCTGCCAGGTGCCCGACGTAGGTCGGGCAGCCGCGTTGGTCGTCGACCACGGCCACCTCGGGAAGCTCGGCGCCGAGCCGCAGCATCGTTCGCACGAAGTTGTGGCCCGTCCGCCCGAAGAGCCAGGAGGACCGCACGATCCACGCCTCTGCGCCTGCGGCCGCCTCGCCGTGGAGCTTGGTGCGACCGTACGCGGATAGCGGAGCAGGGGCGTCGGACTCCACGTACGGCTCGCCCTTGCGCCCGTCGAAGACGTAGTCGGTCGAGAAGTAGACGAGCGGCGCGCCGAGCTCGGCGGCGTGGCGCGTGCCGCCGACGTTGACGGCAGCCGCGCCCTGTGGGTCGTCCTCGGCGCCGTCGACGTCCGTCCACGCAGCCGCGTGCAGGACGAGATCGGGGTCCGGGGGCGACTCGAGCGGGAAGCGGACGTCCCACTGCTCGCGGACGAGCGCCGCCGCCTCCGGGTAGCGCTCGGCGAGCGCGGCCCCCAGCTGGCCGCCGGCGCCGGTGATCAGAGCGCCGCGGCCCTGTCCCGCTCGGAGAGAACCGGAGATCGCGTGCTCCAGAGGTCGACGACCCGCGGGTCGTTCCAGGGAATGCCCTGCTCGTCGGGATCGGTCGGGTCGAACTCCTCGGTGACGAGGTAGCAGAACAGCGCATCGGTGAGTGCCTCGTAGCCGTGGGCGTGATGACCCGGAACGTAGACGGCCTCTGGGTTCTCGTCGCCGATGTCGCGGGTGAAGGTGTCGCCGGTCGCGCGGTCGAGCACGACCACGCGCACCATTCCCTGGAGGCAGACGAAGAGGTCGTCCTGGCCGCGCTCGTGGAAGTGCAGCCCCCGGATCACCCCCCGCTTCGAGAAGGCCAGGTTCGCCTGCCTGATCGGCTTCGGGAGTGCGCTCTCCCGCGCCAGCTCGGAGAACCAGCCGCGGTCGTCGTCGAGCCGTCGCAGCGGAAAGACCTCGAGGTTCACTTGTTCACGCCCGTCTGCTCGATCAGCCGGCCGACCTCGGCGAGGTCGGCCCAGTGCTTCCCGCCGTCGTGCCACCAGCCCTCGACGCGGCAGACGCTGAGCTCGCTCCGTCTCGCGTACTCGCGGTTGACGTCGGTGATTTCGAGCTCGCCGCGGCCCGACGGCTCGAGCGAGTCGATGATCTCGTACACGTCCGGCGGGTAGCAGTAGAGCCCGACGACCGCGTCGCTCGAGGGGGGCTCGGGGTAACGCATGTCCACCACGCCGGCCTTCTCGACGATGTCGGCGACGCCGCCTGCCTCGTCGTAGGCGACGACGCCGAAGCTGACCGGATCATCGACCTCCCTGACGAACACCATCGCGCCGTCGTCCCAGTCTGCGATCGCGTCGGCCTGCGTGTTCTCGAAGATGTTGTCCCCGAGGCAGACGACGAGCTTCTCGCCGCGCGCGAAGTCACGGGCCATCCCGACGACCTGCGCGATCCCGCCCGGCTCGACCTGCACCTTGTAACAGAGGTCGAGGTCGAAGAGCACCTCGTCGGTCGAGCGGGTATAGACGCGGCCGTCCCCGAGCAGGTCGATGAAGTCGCCCGCGTGCTGCTTCCCGGTCACGAGCAGGACCTCGCGCACTCCGACGCGCTGGAGAAGCTGAAGCGGGTAGTAGACCATCGGCCAGCGGCCGACGGGCAACAGGTGCTTGTTCGTGACGCGCGTCAGCTCCTCGAGCCGCGTCGCGGTCCCGCCTGCGCAGATGAGACCCTTCATGGTCGAGGCGATGCTACAGCGGGCGGAGTGGACGGCCGGACGCGCACGAGCCGGGCGAACGACACGGGCAGCCACCAGTTCCAGCGGCCGAGGATCGCCATCATGCTCGGGACGAGGATGCTGCGGACGATCGTCGCGTCGACGAGGATCGCGACGGCGAGCCCGAGCCCGAACTCCTGCAGCCCGACGATGTTCCCGGCCAGGAACCCCGAGAAGGCCGCGCACATGATGACGGCGGCGGCGGTGATGATCCGGCCGGTGCGCTCGAGCCCGTGTGCGACCGCGGTCTCGTTGTCGTCGCCCTCGTCCCAGGACTCACGCATGCGCGTCACGAGGAACACCTCGTAGTCCATCGAGAGGCCGAAGAGCATCGCGAAGAGGAAGATCGGGATCCACCCCTCGATCTGGTTGAACTGGTAGAGGCCGAGCAGGCTCTGCCCGACGCCGAAGCGGAAGAAGAGAACGAGCATCCCGTAGGCCGCCGCGACCGAGAGCAGGTTGAGCAGCACGGCCTTCAGCGGCAGGAGCAGCGACCGGAACGCGCGCATCAGCAGGAAGTAGGTGAGGATCAGCACGGCGGCGATCAGCGGCACGAAGTACGTGTAGGCGAGGTGGAGGAAGTCGACCCCCTGCGCCGGCCCGCCGCCGACGAGCACGCGGGTCGTGTCGGGGAACCCCGCGGCCGGGATGAGCGCGTTGCGGAGGCGCTTCACGAACGCCTGGGACTCCGGGAAGCCGTAGTCGTGGCGGCCGGCGATGAGCACCTGCCGGAACGTCCGGGTCGAGTCGACGAACGGCGTGCCGGTGCCGGTGTAGACCCTGGCGACCTCGGGGTCGCCCTCGAGCCCGGCGACGAGCCGCTTCACCGCAGCCTGCGTCGCGGGGGCGTTCACCGCCCCCGGCGGGCCCTCGACGAGGACCTGCGACGGCGCGACGGCGCCCGCCCCGACCGCCTGCCGAAGCACGTCGAAGCCTCTCACCGACTGCGACGTTCGCGGGATGCCGAAGGTCGAGCCCGGGGTGAGCTGGATCCAGAACGCCGGCACGGCCATCAGGACGAGGACGGACGTCCCCGCGACGAGGAAGAGGATCGGCCGCGCCATGATCGCTCGCGCGAGCCGCGCCCAGAAGCCGGCGTCGGTCGGGGTGTCCCGACGGGGGAGCACCCGGTGGCGGGCGGTGCCGCGGCGGCCGTAGAAGCTGAGGAGCACCGGCTGGAGCGTGACCGCGCCCACGATCGAGACAATCGGAATGAGGAACCCCGCGACGCCGAGCATCCGGATGAACGGGAGCGGCATCGCGACGAGCAGCGCCAGGCCGAGCGCGACGGCGATCCCCGAGAACACGACCGCCCGGCCGGCGGTCTGCATCGTCCGAACCACCGCGTCGTCGATGTCCTTGCCCGTCGCGAGCTCCTCGCGGAAGCGGTAGACGATGAGCAGGGAGTAGTCGACGGCGATCCCCAGCCCGATCAGCTGCACGAGGTTCGTGGCGTACGTCGGGGTCGCCCAGATGCTCGCGACGCCGTAGACGATCCCGAGCGTGCCGGAGATCGTGCAGGCCGCGAAGATGAGCGGGATGGTGACCGCCCACGAGAAGCCGAACACCGCGAGCAGCACCAGGAAGGCGATCGGGACGGCGATCATGAGCTCTCCGTGCTTCAGGTCGTTCTGGAACACGGGATCGAGGTCGTGCTGGATCGCGGCAGCGCCTGTGACGTAGACGCGGTCGACGCCCGGGGGACGGCCGAGCGCGGCGATCACCGGGTCGGTGTAACCCTTCGCGTCGGCGAGGCTCAGCGCCGACTGGACGTCGCCGTAGACGATGGTGGTGCCTCCCGGCGTACGGGCGACGTTGAACTGGCCGGTACTGCCGTGTGGGACGACCGCGACTGCGCGCTTCACCGCCCGGGTGAGCGAGGTGCGGATCTCGGTCGGCGAGGCGTCCTTGTCAAGCGCGAAGACGACGGTAAACGACCCGTCCGAGCGGTCGCCGAAGTGCTGCTGGAGCTTGTGGCGGACCTGGTCGGAGGCCGTCCCCGGGACGGAGAACGTGTTCGAGAGGATCGCCGAGAGCCTGGAGCTCGCGTATCCGCCCGCCAGGAGCACGACGATCCACAGGGCGAGCACGCTTCGGCGGTGCCGGATCACGAAACGCGTCCACGCGGCCACGACGTTCAACGCTAGCGTTAGGGCTATGACCCGGCGCGAGCGGACGACGCCGCACAGCCTCCATGCCGAGATCGAGGAGCTCTTCTCGGAGCTCTGGCACGTGCCCCGGTTCGCCGGGATGCGGCGTGGCTTCCGGCCGATGGTCGACAGCTATCGCACCGACGACCCGGCCGAGCTGACGGTGATCGTCGAGGTGCCGGGCATCGATCCGAAGAGCCTCACGATCGTCGTGAGCGAGCACACGCTCGCGATCGCCGGCGAGCGGGTGCGCGAACGCTCCGACGGCCGCGTCTACCAGCAGATGGAGATCGAGTACGGGCCGTTCGCGCGTCAGATCCGGCTGGCCGAGGACGTCGACCCCGACGGCGCGACGGCGCGCTACGAGCAGGGGATCGTCACGATCACCCTCCCGATCGGGTCGAAGCCGGCGCCGGCGCTGCGCTATTCGATCGTGGTGGAGCGTCGATGAGCGTCCAACCGAAGGTTGGCCCATGAGTGATCTGGACTTCGAATTCCCGGAGGAGATCGACGAGACCGAGATCGATCTTCCGGCGACGCTGCCGATCCTGGCGCTCAAGGACACGGTCGTCTTCCCGCAGTCGATGATGCCGCTCGCGATCGGGCAGGAGCGCTCGATCCGCCTGATCGACGACGTGGTCGCCGGGGACCGCTTCCTGGCGCTCGTGACCGCGAAGGACCCGTCGATCGACGCGCCCGGGTTCGACGACATCTACGAGGTCGGGACCGTCGCGGTCGTCCACAAGATGCTGAAGATCCCCGACGGGACCCTCCGGATCCTCGTCGGCGGGCTGCACCGGGTGAAGCTGGTCGCGCCCGTGTCGAGCGACCCCTACCTGGCCGGCGAGTTCGAGGCGCTACCCGACACGAACGACGACACGCCCGAGGTCGAGGCGCTGACGCGGAACGTCCAGGGCCTGTTCGCGCAGATCATCGGGCTCGCGCCCTACCTGCCGGCCGAGCTGCAGCTGGCGGCGACGAACGTCGACGATCCGAGCGCCCTCGCGCATCTGGTCGCCTCGACGCTCCGCACGATCCCGACCGAGGAGCGCCAGGCGCTGCTCGAGGAGCCTGACGTCGAGAAGCGGCTGCGGAAGGTGTCCGCGATCCTCTCTCGCGAGGCCGAGGTGCTCGAGCTCGGCTCGAAGATCCAGTCGCAGGTCCAGTCCGAGATGGAGAAGGGGCAGCGCGAGTACTTCCTGCGCCAGCAGCTGAAGGCGATCCAGGCCGAGCTCGGCGAGGGCGACCCGGAGCAGGCGGAGATGAACGAGCTGCGCGAGCGCCTGGCGGCGATCAAGCTCCCCGAGGAGGTGCGGAAGGCCGCGGACCGCGAGCTCGGCCGGCTCGAGCGGCTGCCGGCCGCGGCGGCGGAGTACGGCGTGATCCGGAGCTACCTCGAGTGGATCATCTCGCTGCCGTGGGACGAGGAGACCGAGGACAACCTCGACCTCGACAACGCCCGCCAGGTGCTCGACCGCGACCACTTCGACCTCGACAAGGTCAAGGAGCGGATCGTCGAGCACCTCGCGGTGGCGAAGCTCCGCAACGAGATCTCCGGGCAGATCCTCTGCTTCGTGGGGCCGCCCGGCGTCGGCAAGACCTCGCTCGGCCACTCGATCGCGAACGCGCTCGGGCGGAAGTTCGTGCGGATGTCGGTCGGCGGAGTGCGCGACGAGGCCGAGATCCGGGGCCACCGGCGCACCTACATCGGGGCGCTGCCCGGGACGATCATCCGGTCGCTGCGCGACGCCGAGTCGCGAAACCCGGTGCTATTGATCGACGAGATCGACAAGATGGGCTCCGACTACCGCGGCGACCCGGCGAGCGCGATGCTCGAGGTGCTCGACCCCGAGCAGAACAAGACGTTCCGCGACCACTATCTCGACCTGCCCTTCGACCTCTCGAAGGTCCTGTTCATCTGCACGGCGAACGCGCTCGACACGATCCCGGGGCCGCTTCTCGACCGGATGGACACGATCGAGCTGGCCGGCTACACCGAGTCGGACAAGCTCGCGATCGCGAAGAAGTATCTGCTGCCGAAGCAGCTCGCCTCCGCGGGCCTGAAGCGCTCCCAGCTCTCGATCTCGGACACGGTGCTGCGGACGATCATCCGCGAGTACACGCGGGAGGCCGGCGTGCGGAGCCTCGAGCGGCGGCTCGCGGACGTGTGCCGGAAGGCGGCGACGCAGGTGGCGCGCGGGAAGACGCAGAAGACGCGGGTCGACGAAAAGCGGTTGCGCGAGTGGCTCGGGCCGAGGCGGTTCTCCGGCGAGGTGCGGAAGCGGACGTCGCAGGCCGGCGTGGCGACCGGGCTCGCCTACACGCCCGCGGGCGGGGACGTCCTGTTCATCGAGGCGGCCGCGTATCCCGGGAAGGGCGAGCTGATCGTCACCGGGCAGCTTGGCGACGTGATGAAGGAGTCCGCCAAGGCGGCGCTCTCGTGGGTCCGGTCGCACACCGCGGATCTCGGCGTGCCCGAGAGGTGGTTCGAGGAGCACGACATCCACATCCATGTTCCCGCGGGAGCGGTCCCGAAGGACGGGCCCTCCGCCGGAGTGACGATCGCGACGGCGATCGCGTCGCTGGTTCGCGGCGAGCGTGTCGCCGACGACGTCGGGATGACCGGGGAGATCACGCTGACCGGGCAGGTGCTGCCGATCGGCGGGATCCGCGAGAAGTCCCTCGCCGCGCAGCGGGCCGGGCTCAAGCGCGTGATCCTCCCACGCGAGAACGTGAACGACCTCGCCGAGCTGCCGCCGGAGGTGCGCGACGGGCTCGAGTTCATCCCGGCAGACACGGTCGAGGACGTGTTCGCGGCCGCGTTCGACGGCGGCAAGGCCGGCCGGGGACGCCGTGGCCTCTCCACGGTCGACCGCCAGGCCGCCCGCGGCGGCTGAGCCACCTCTCCAACGATCTGTGGATCATCCGTCACGCTTTCGTGACTCGAGCGTTACCAAACCTGGTACAGGACATGGCGAAACGGCCATCGCGATTTGCAGGGTTTTTGGCCTGCGCATTGCCCGGTTCGGCCGTGGCCAAGCTACGTTGGCGTTACCGAACCTGGTACAGGACACGTCCCTCGGAGACCTGTCCGGTCGGGCTAGCTGAGGGCGAAGGTCGAGAAGAGCTGCGCGCAGGTGTCGTTCGAGCCCGAGGCGCCGCGGCGGCAGAGGAGCTGGTACTCGCTGCGGCCGTCGAGGACGAACGCGATCTCCTGAGTCTTGCCGGGGCCGTAGTCGATCGCGTACGACCGCGCCTTGCGACCGGCGACCTCGGAGGTCGCCTGCGACGAGACCTTCCCCGAGAGCTGGCGGGCGAGACGGGCGACGACGCCGTCGAGCTCCTTCGAGGCGGCGGCGAAGAGCTCAGGACGATACGGCTTCTCGAGCGTGAAACGAAGCACCTCGACGCGGTCGACGTCGCCGTCCACAGCCGCCACCGACGGCCCCTTCCGCACGACCGACCAGCCGACCGGCGCCGCGAAATGAAACCCCTCCCCGGTTATGGTTTGCGTCTTCGCCGACGTGGAACCTCCACAGCCTGCAAGGATGAGGAGCGGCACAACGCCGAGGATGCGAAAGGAGCGACAGCTCATGGGAAGACAGAAAGACACTCTGCTCACCAAGGCCGACACCGTCCGGCCGTACGTCGAGCGTGCAATGAGCGACGAGAACCTGCGCCGGGACGTGATTCGTGCCTTTGCGATCGCGCGCGGCCTGTACAGCGAGCTCGCCCGCGACCGCGACAAGCCGATCACGATCGCGAGCCGCGTCGCGACCGACGACGATATCCGCGACAAGCTCCGCGACGCGATCGAAGACCTCCGCAGCGCGGGCGACAGGCTCCAGGGCAAGAAGGAGCGCTCTGGGATCCGCGGCTCGACGCTACTCGTCACGGGGATCGCGCTCGGGATCCTCTTCAACCCCGTCACCGGGCCGGAGACGCGCCGGTTCATCAAGGACATGTTCTCGGGCGGCGGGCACCACGACCACCACCACGACCACCCGCACGGCGAGAACGGCCGCTAGAGCTCATCGACCCGCCTTCGGACGAACGGCCCGGCGCAGCGACGCCGGGTCGAGGCCGTCGGCGGTCGAGATGTCCGCGACCCCGGTCAGCACCGCCCCCGGAGTCGGGGCGCTGATCGTGCCGGGAACCTTCGGCGCCCAGCCGGTCGCGACCTGGAACGCGAGGCTCGCGAGGTGCCGCCACGACGCGAGGTAGGGCCCCGGGTCGACGGCCCCGTCGGGGCCGAGGAAGAGCATCGAGACCGGATACACCTCGAAGTGGAGCCGGACGCGCGGCCCGGCCGACGTTCCGGTCGACCCCATGAAGCCGATCACCTGACCGGGGCGGACGTGCGCGCCGTTCGCGGCAAGCTTCGAGAACGCCGCGAGGTGCGTGTAGAGAAACTCGTTCCCCTGCGTGTCACGAAGCCAGAGCTTGTTTCCGGAGGATCGGTTCCAGCCGACCCCGTAGAGCGTCCCCCCGGCGACCGCGACGAGCGGCTGCCCGAGACGGCCGTAGACGTCGGCGCCGCGGTACCAGCCCCCTCCCGCGGTCGGGCTCCCGTAGCCGTCGGTGAAGGACGTGCCCCCGAAAGCCGGGTAGACGTACGGCTGAGCGGTCAGCTCCGGCGTCGTCACCTGCGGCACGCCGATCAGCGGGCCCGTCGACGGCGGCAGGAGCTGCGGCCTGTCGCCCACCATCGGCCCGCTCTCCGCGACGACCGGCGGCGCGGTCTGGGCGCCTGCGGACGAGTACCCGACCTGGATCTCGGTGCCGACCGGCAGCCCGCCGTGAGCCGCCGACAAGACGACATCGACAGCGATCGACGTGCCCGTGTAGCCCTTCGTCCCCTCGGCCGCGCTCCGGTCGACAACGTGCCGCGAGATGACGAGCGTCCCCCAGTCTCCGAGCGCCGCCCTCCCGAAGGCATGGGCGCGGCCGAGAGCCTGCAGGTTGGCGACGCTCGTTCCCTTGAACGCACCCCCGGCGTTGTGTGCGCTCGTCACCGCGGAGCTTGCCGACGCCACCGAGTCGGCCGTGATCTCGCCCTCGAAGAGCGAGACATTCGACACCCTGCTCGACGCTTGGGCGCGGGCCCTCTTCCCGGCCTGCGTGGTCGCGTTCGCCTCGACCGCCCCCGTCACGACGACGGAGCCCGAGCCCGGGTAGGCATAGCTCGCCTCGTTCACCGGGCCCGACCCGGCCGCGACGGACGACCCGACGACCCGACCGTCGGGGAACACGATGCGAACGGCGAGCGCCCTTGCGGTCGCGGTGGCCCCCGGCGGCGGAGCGGTCGCCCCGCTCGCGGCGATCGTGACCACCGAAGCGAGCACGAGGCTCGAGGCGATTCGAACCCACACGACGCGACCCATTATGGGGACGCCACCGGAGCCGTCAGAGCTTCTTGACGCGTACAGCCGTCCCGTAGGCGCAGATCTCCGTCCACGTGTTGCCCATCTCGGACGTGTCGAAGCGCATCGCGACGACCGCGTTCGCTCCCTTCGACTCGGCCTGCTCCACCATGCGCTCGATCACGTCGGCACGGCTCTGCTCGAGCGACTTGGTCATCCCCTTGAGCTCGCCGCCGAGGATCGACTTGAACCCGGCTCCCATCTGCGACCCGATGTTGCGCGAACGGACGGTCAGGCCGAACACCTCGCCGTACACCTCGTCGATCGTGTACCCCGGGATGTCGTTCATCGTCGTGATCAACACAGCTCCAGCACCTCCTCCATCGATCGGACTCGTAAGCCCTGCCACCCTCTGACCTCCCGCCAAGGCGACGAGGCGCCGTCGGGAAGGAAGAGAACCGGGGTCATCCCGACTCGCCGGGCGCCGTCGAGCTCGTCGTTCGCGCCGTCGCCGACGAAGAAGCATTCGGCCGGCTCCACGTCGAGCGCGCGCGCCGTGCGCAGGTAGATCTCGGGCTCGGGCTTCATCAAGCCACACTCCACGGAGAACGTCTCCGCGTCGAAGAGGCCGGCGAGCTCGGTCTGGGGCCATCTCGCCGGCACCTCCTCGGAGCAGACCGACAGCACCGCGAGCTTGACGCCGCGCCCTCGGAGCTTCGCGAGGACGCCTGTCGTGCCAGGCCTCGGCCGCAGCACCTGGCGAGCGAACTCATGGCGCTCGGCAACCTCGGCCTCGACCCGGTCGTCCGGAACGCCGAGGGCCCGGTACGCGTCGGCAAGGGGTCCCGTCTGGGAGGGTCGGTACATCGCGACCCACCTCCGGCCGAACTCCTCCTCGGCGACCCCGACGAGCGCCGACATCCGCTCCCGCAGCCGCGCGGCCTCTCCGGACGGCCACTCGACGAGCGTGTCCCAGAGGTCGAAGATCACCGCGCGCACTCGCGCAGCACCTCCCACGCGATCCGGACGTCCTCCTCGGACGTGAGCCCGTTGCCGATCGCGAGCCGGATCACGCTCCGGCCCCGCAGCCTCGTCGGCGCCACGAAGATCCGACCCGACTCGGTCGCGCGCCCGGCGATCTCGTCGTTGTCGGCGCTCTCGTGGCCGAAGCAGACCGTCGAGAAGTGCCGCGGGGCCGAGATCTCCCACCCGGGCTCGGCGAGCACCCACTCCTCGAAGAGCGCGGCGAGCCGCACGTGCTCCCGGATCAACTCCCGTAGCCCCTCGGCCCCGTAGCACCGGAGCACCGCCCAGAGCTTGAGCGCGCGGAACCGGCGACCGAGCGCCGGCCCATAGTCCCGGATGTCGATCGCCCCCTCGGTGGGAGCCATGTACTCGGCGCTCGCCCCGAACGCCTTGTGGAACGACTCCGGTCTGCGCGTCCAGAGGGTCGAGCAGTCGACCGGCGTGAACAGCCACTTGTGCGGGTTGACGACGAGCGAGTCCGCGCGGTCGACCCCTTCGAGACACCAGCGGAACTCGGGGCAGACCGCCGCCGAGCCCGCATAGGCAGCGTCGACGTGAAGCCAGACTCCCGCCTCCTCGCACCGGTCTGCGAGCGCAGGAACGGGATCGACCGAGGTGGTCGAGGTCGTCCCGACCGTCGCGACGACGGCCGTCGCGTCCTCGATCGGGAAGTCGGTCAGCATCCGGAACTCGTCGTCGACCGGCACCGTCCGCAGCTCGAGGCCGAGGATCCGCGCGGCCTTCTCGACCGAGAAGTGCGCCTGCTCGGACGCGATCACCACGCCGCCCGGCCGCTCTGCCCGTGCCGCCGCGAGCGAGGCAAGCGTCGAGGTCGACGCCGTGTCCTCGATGTGGCCATGGAGCCCTGCCGGTAGGCCGAGCAGCTCGGCGAGCCAGTCGAGGACGACCTGCTCGAGCTCTGTCGCGGCCGGCGAGGTGGCCCACGTCATCGCGTTCACGTTGAGGGCCGCCGTCAGGAGCTCCGCGAGGATCCCCGGCTCGGAGCCGGTGTTCGCGAAGTACGCGAAGAAGCGGGGGTGGTTCCAGAGCGTCAGGCCCGGCATGACGATCTCGTCGAGGTCGCGCAGCACGTCCGAGAACGGCTCCCCGGTCTCCGGTGCCGAGCGAGGCAGCTTCCGCCGGACGTCTCCGGGCGACACGGCCGGGAAGACCGGCCGCTCGCCGGCGGTCTCGAGGTAGGCGGCCACCCACTCGGAGGTGGCCGCGAGGTCGTCCCTGAACGTCATGCCCGCTGTTTCCGCAGCTTCTCGATCTGCTTCCAGGTGTGGGTGTTGAGGACGTCCGGCGCCGTCATCCACGCGCGACGGGCCTGGCCGACCCCGAGCTCGACGTACCCGAGCGCCGAGATCTGGTGACCGTCCGAGTCGATGACGAGCTTCAGCCCGGCCTCACGCGCGGCGCGGGCATGGACGTCGGTCAGGTCGAGCCGGTCCGGCTGGGAGTTGATCTCGAGGAATGTTCCCGTCTCGAGCGCCTTCTCGATCACGCGCTCGACGTCGATCGGCGAGGGGTCCCGCCGGCCGATCTTCCTTCCGGTCAGATGGCCGATGCAGTCGACGTACGGGTTCTCCATCGCCGCGAGGACCCGGCCGGTCGGATCTGTGTCGAAGGAGTTGTGGACGGAGGCGACCACCCAGTCGAGCGTCGCGAGCTCATCGTCGGCGACGTCGACCTCGCCGTTCACGCGGATGTTCACCTCGACTCCCTTGAGGAGCTGCACCGGGACGAGCTCGTCGAGCGCGGCTATCGCCTCGGCCTGCTGGGCCAGCCGGCCGTCGCGAAGCCGGTGTGAGTGGTCGCAGATCGCGTAGTAGGCATAGCCCCGGCGCACGGCCTCCGCGACCATCGCCTCGAGCGGGTCCTTCCCATCCGACCAGGTCGTGTGCGTGTGCAGGTCCCCCTTGATGTCCGCAAGGGTGACGAGGTCGGGCAGCGAGCCGGTGCGGGCGGCCTCGAGCTCGCCGCAGTTCTCGCGCAGCTCCGGCGGGATCCACTCGTACCCGAGGAAGCCATAGACCTCCTCCTCTGTCGCGAAGGCATGCACGACCCCGGTCTCGACCTCGGCGATCCCGTACTCCGAGACGGAGAGGCCCTGGCGCACCGCGGACTCGCGCATCGCGACGTTGTGGTCCTTGGAGCCGGTGAAGTGCTGCAGGAGGTTCCCGTAGGACTCGGGCGGCACCACGCGCAGGTCGAAGCGGAGGCCGTCCTGGCCGACGACGGTCGCCTTCGTGTCGCCGCGCGCGGCCACCTCGACCACCCAGGGCGCCTCGCAGAAGGCCGCGATCAGCGCCGGGGCGTCCGTGGCGGTCGCGATCAGGTCGAGGTCTCGCACCGTCTCGCGGAAGCGGCGGGCCGAGCCGGCGATCGAGACCTGAACCGCCGCGGGGTGGGCCGCGACCTCCGCCTCGACCGCGCGAAGCCTGGGGAGGACGTTCCCGAGCAGCCTGCGCCTGGGCCCCTCGGCGGCGCGTGGCTTCGCGAGGGCGGTGAGGATCTTCTCCTCCGACTTGGCGCCGAGCCCGCCCAGGTCGCGCAGCCGATGCGCCTCGGCGGCAGCCCGAAGCTCCTCGACCGTGGTGATCCCGAGCTCCTTCCAGATCCTCCGCGCCGTCTTCGGGCCGAGCCCGGGAAGCCGCATGAACGAGGCAACCTCCACCGGCACCTCGGCCTTCCGCTTCGTCAACGCGTGGATCTCGCCGTCCCGAACGACCTCGACGATCTTCTCCTCGATGGTCTTCCCGATCCCCTGGAGCTCCTTCGCCCGGCCCTCGAGAGCAAGGCGCGCGACCGAGCTTCCGGTCTCCTGGATCCGTGCGGCGGCGCGGCGGTAGGCGGCGACGCGGAACCCGTCGGCGCCTTCCAGCTCCATCAAGTCTGCGAGAAGCTCGAACTGGGCGGCGAGCTCTGGATTGCGCGGAAGCTCGGCGTCCCTGGGCAGCGTCTCGCTCACCTCCTCGATCATACGCACGCCCCTTTCCGCCAGACTTCCGTGCTTCGAACGCCGTGCGCGCGACCGTCTGCCTCCCTACCTACGACGAGCTCGAGAACCTCGAGCCGATGGTTCGCGCGCTCGGCGAGGTCTTTCGAGAGGGTGACCGCGTGCTCGTGATCGACGACAACTCCCCGGACGGCACCGGTGAGCTGGCCGACCGGCTTGCCGGCGAGCTGCCGTACGTCGACGTGCTGCACCGTGAACGGAAGGAGGGGCTGGGCCCGGCCTACATCGCCGGGTTCCGCCGTGCGCTCGCAGACGGGGCGGAGCTCGTGCTCGAGATGGACTGCGACTTCTCGCACGACCCGGCCGCGGTGCCGTCGCTGATCGCGGCCGCCGAGGCCGGCGCGGATCTGGTGCTCGGCTCCCGCTACATCCCGGGCGGGGCGATCCCCAACTGGGGCGCCGGGCGCCGCTTCATCTCGCGCGGCGGGAACATCTACGCGCAGGTGTGGCTCGGAAGCCGGCTGCGCGACCTGACCGGCGGGTTCAAGTGCTTCCGCGCGAATGTGCTCGAGACGATCGACCTCGACGCGATCAGCGCGCGCGGCTACGCGTTCCAGATCGAGACGACCTACCGCGTGATCAGGGCCGGCTTCCGGGTGGTCGAGGTCCCGATCTCGTTCTCGGACCGCGAGCTCGGCCACTCGAAGATGAGCCGCGCGATCGTGCTCGAGGCGATCTGGAAGGTGCCGCAGCTGCGGCTTCGTGCCCTCACGGGCCGTCTGTAGCCTGGGTTCATGCGCTCGGTCACCGACTCGAGCTTCGAGCACGATGTCCTGGGGGCTGCGAAGCCGGTGGTGGTCGACTTCTGGGCCCCGTGGTGCGGGCCCTGCAAGGCCGTGACCCGGGCGCTCGAGGAGCTGGCCGGCGAGACCGACGAGCTCGACTTCGTGATGGTCGACATCGACGACAACCCCGCAGTGGCCTCCCGCTACGACGTGCTGTCGATCCCGACGGTGATCCTCTTCGCCGAGGGGGCGCCGGCCGAGACCGTCATCGGCGCCCGGCCGGCCGCCCATTTCCGACGAACGTTCGAGCGATTTCTCTAATTGCGGCGGGGAAGCCGAACCCGGGTCGACCGGACCCGGCCGCCGCGAAGCTGCTCGATGCGGGAGTCGATCAGGATGTTGATGGCTCCCGGCTCTGTCATCATGCTGGTCATGTCTCCTCCATCCCGAGAATCTTGATGTCGAGAGACTACAGCTCGTGTCTCTCGATGTCAAGAGTGTTATCATCGAAACTATGAGCGTGAAGACAACCCCGTCGGCGCGAGACCACGTCGACAAGAAGCTCGAAGAGCTGTGCGACGACCTGCCCGATCTCGACCTCGACGTCGAGGGGATCGTGGAGCGGATCCAGGGGCTCGAGAAGCGGCTCAAGCAGGCGATGGAGGAGACCCTGGAAGACCACGGGCTCAACTACGGCGAGTGGCGGCTCCTCTGCAGCCTGCACTCCGCGCCCGCCCGGGTGTCGACGCCCGGCGAGCTGTCGGCCAAGCTCGAGCTCTCGAGCGGCGCGATGACGAATCGCATCGACCGACTCGAGGAGGATGGGCTCGTCCAGCGGCACCGCGACCCCGACGACCGTCGCGGCGTCCGGGTGGAGCTCACCGACGCGGGCGCCGCCGCATGGGTCGAGTCGACGAACACCCAGGCGATCAAGGAGAAGATGATCGCCGGCGCGCTTTCGAAGACCGAGCAACACCAGCTGAACGCGCTCCTGCGCAAGCTGATGCTGTCGTTCGACGAACTCGCCGTCTAGAGACCATTAGGGCCCTCCGGGCTTGAAGTGCTCCCACCCCGGAAGCGCATGCGGCTCCCCGGCCAGCGTCAGCTCGACGCCCTCCCCCGTCTCGACGCGTCCGACCACGTGAAGGCCTTCGGCGTCCTCGACCGCGGCAAGGAGCTCGTAGTCCTCGCCGAAGCCGACGTCGGCGAGCTCCGCTCCCGGGGCGAGCGGCACGGCGCCCAGATCGATCACGCAGCGCACGCCAGAGCGGCGGGCGAGGTGCCCGGCGTCGACTGCGAGGCCGTCGGAGACGTCGAGCATCGCGTGGGCTCGGCCGGCGAGGCGCTTCCCCTCGACGAGCCTGATGGGGGGCCGGACGTAGCCGCCGGCGCGAAACGCCGCCCCGGCCGCGCCGAGCGGGCCCGTGACGACCAGGAGGTCACCCGGCCGCGCGCCCGCGCGCCCCGGTATCCGAGCCGAGCGGCCGAGCGCCGTCACGGTGATCACCACGGACGGCGCCCCGGTCGTGTCGCCGCCGGCGACCCGTACGCCGGCCTCGGCAATCCCCTCGTAGAGCTGCAGCACGTCGTCCGAATCCGCGGTGGACGGCAGCGAGAGGCTCACGACAAGGGCCGCTGGGTCGGCCCCCGAGGCGGCGAGGTCGCTGAGGTTCACGGCCGCGGCGCGAAACCCGAGCTCGCGCCAGGAGAGCCGGTCGAGCCGGAAGTGCACTCCCTCGACGAGCGTGTCCTGGGTGACGACGAGCCCGCCGCCGAGATCCGCGGCGTCGTTCTCGACGCCGGAGATCAGCCCGCGGCGCTCGAGCTCCGCGAGCAGGCCGAGCTCACCGAGCTCCGAGAGCCTCATCGACGGCTCTTCCTGAGCGCCGGATCCGTTGCCGAGCGGATGACGGCGACGCCGGCGGCTCCGGCGCGGATGCAGTCGGCCGCGTTGGAGGCGTCGATGCCGCCGATCGCGACGACCGGAAGCGTGACCGCGGCGCAGATGCGCGCCAGCTCGTCGAGGCCCATCGGCTCGGACGCATCATCCTTGGACGGCGTGT
Source organism: uncultured Actinomycetota bacterium (assembly GCA_963801905.1). Classification (GTDB taxonomy): domain Bacteria; phylum Actinomycetota; class Thermoleophilia; order Gaiellales; family Gaiellaceae; genus PALSA-600. The sequence continues at coordinate 28,929 of CAWDGP010000001.1, forward strand.
TCCAGATCGGGCCGACGCCCAGGTAGTCGGCCTTCTCCCGGACGGCCTCGTCGTAGGTCGTCGCCGACCGACCGAGGAGGAGGCCACGGTCACGCGCGAGCTCGGCACCGTCGTCCTCCTGACCGAGGTGGACACCGTCAGCCCCGAGCTCGAGGGCCGCGGCGATGTCATCGTTGACGATGAAGGACGTGCCGAGACTGCGGAAGCCCTGACCGCGCCGGACGATCTCGTCCGTCGGCGCCTTCACGCGCAGCTGGACGACGGTTGCGCCCGCCTCGATCGCTCGCTTCGCCGTCTCGAGATCCTCGACGATGGCGTGCACCCTCACGTGACGCGAGCCCTCCCGTCGAGCGTCGCCGGATCGAGCGCGGCGAGAGCGTCGTAGAGGCTCACGTGGAACGAGCCCGGGCCCTTGGCGTCGCGGGCGGCATCCTCGCCGGCCACGCCGAACGCGACGAGAGCCTCGACCGCGGCGTCGAAAGGCGACTCGGCGACCGCGAGGAAGCACCCGGTGACGGCGCTCGACATACATCCGGTCCCCGTGATCGTCGCGAGCATCGGGTCACCGTTCGCGACCGCCGCCACTCTCTCGCCGTCGGAGACATGATCGACGGCACCGGTCACCGCTGCGACGACGCCGAGCGAACGCGCCGCTTCACGCGCCACCTCGGCGGCTTCGGCGCCGGCACCGACCGACTCGACGCCCCGCACCTCGGCGGCAACGCCGACGAGCGTCGCCACCTCGCCCGCGTTGCCCCGGAGCACCGCGACGTCCACCTCGTCGAGGATCCGCCTGGCCGTGTCGGTGCGGTACGCGGTCGCCCCCACGCCGACAGGATCCAGCACGACCGGGACGCCGCGCGCGTTCGCGGCCCAGCCGGCAGCGAGCATCGCCTCGACCCAGTGGCGGGAGAGGGTGCCGATGTTGAGCACGAGCGCGCCTGCGAGGCCGACCATCTCCTCGACCTCCTCGGGCGCGTGCGCCATGACCGGGAGCGCGCCGAGCGCGAGGGTCGCGTTCGCCGTCTCGTTCATGACGACGTAGTTCGTGATCTGATGGACGAGCGGCTTGCGGTCGCGAATCGCGGCGAGCGAGCTACCGGCATTCATGCGGCTCCCTTGAGGTTGAGGACGTCGACGGGGCCGTCGCCGGCGCCGATCTCGGCCAGGCCGTGCGCGACGGCGGCCGACGCTGCGGCCGCTGCCCCGCGAGCGGCCTGCTCGAGCGGCTCCCCCCGGGAGAGCAGGGCCGCAAGCGTCGCGGAGTGCGTACAGCCGGCGCCGTGGGTCGCCGCGACGGTGTGGCGCGCGACGGGGATCTCGATATGGCGCTCGCCGTCGAAGAGATGGTCGACCGCCGTCTCGCCGTGCCCTCCCGTGACGACGACCGCAGGAGCACCGAGCTCGTGAAGGCGCTCGGCGAGCTCCCGCCGGTTCCCCTCGAGGCCGGTCAGCGCCATCGCCTCGGGCAGGTTCGGCGTCACGACGGTGGCGAGCGGGAAGAGGCGCCGGACGAGCACGTCGACGGCGTCGTCCTCGAGCAGCTTCGCTCCGGAGCTCGCGACCATGACGGGGTCGACGACCAGCGGGACCGGATGGCGTTCGAGGAAGCCCGCCACGGTCTCGATCAGGCGAGCCGAGAAGAGCATCCCCGTCTTCGCGGCATCGACGCCGACGTCGGAGAAGACCGCCTCGAGCTGTGCGAGCACGAACTCGGGTGGAAGCTCGTGGATCGCCGTGACCTCGCATGTGTTCTGCGCGGTGAGCGCGACGAGCACCGACGTCCCGTACACGCCGGCGGCGCCGAACGCCTTCAGGTCGGCCTGGATCCCGGCAGCGCCGCCGCTGTCGGAGGTCGCGATCGTCAGTGCTCGTGAAACCTGCAACGCCACTCCCTTCGCCGGCATGACCCGGATCAGGTTCGACGGGTGTGATCTCAGCCCCCATCCAGGGCACCCCGGTACGGCAAACCCTATCGCGTGCGTATCCTCGGCGGCCTGACCACCGCGCCCTCTGTTCCCGACTCGCTGCTCCGCGGCGAGGAGCTCGCCCACCGAGCCGAGGAAGCCGCCCGCCGGGCACGGACAGGGCCGATCCCGCCGGAGCTCGACGCACGCGTGCGCGACGCGATCGGCGTCGACTCGCTCTACCTCCACCAGATCGCAGCCTGGGACGCCGCCTCGCGCGGCGAGAACCTCGTCGTCACGACCGGGACGGCCTCCGGGAAGACGCTCGCCTTCAACCTGCCGGTCCTCGACTCGCTGGCGCGCACGCCGAAGAACCGCGTCCTCTACCTCTACCCGACCAAGGCGCTCGCTCAAGACCAGTTCAGGACGCTGAATGCGCTCCGCGTGCCGCGCCTGCGGCCGGCGATCTACGACGGCGACACCCCGACCGAGCAGCGATGGCAGATCCGCAAGTGGTCGAACGCAATCCTGACCAACCCGGACATGGTCCACATCGGCCTGCTCCCGAACCACGAGCGCTGGGGCGACGTGCTCTCGAACCTCCGCTACGTCGTCGTCGACGAGGCTCACGTCTACCGCGGCGTGTTCGGCTCGCACGTCGCGAACGTGCTGCGACGGCTTCGGCGGATGGCTCGCATCTACGGCTCCGACCCGCAGTTCCTCCTCGCAACCGCGACGATCGCGAACCCGGGCGAGCTCGCGCTCGAGCTCCTCGGAGCGAAGGCGACCGTGGTCGGCGACGACACCGCGCCGCGCGCCGAGCGCACGGTGATCCTCTGGAATCCGCCGCTCCTCGACGCAGAGCTCGGCCTGCGCGGGTCGGCGCTCGCCGAAGCGGCCAAGCTCCAGGCCGGCTTCGTCGAACGTGGCCTGCGCACGCTCACGTTCGCGAAGAGCCGCAAGGCGGCGGAGCTCGTGCACCGCTTCACCGCCGAGCGGCTGGGCGACGACTCCCGTCTCTCTCCGTACCGCGCCGGCTATACGGCCGAACAACGGCGAGGGATCGAGCGACGGCTGGCCGAGGGTGAGCTGCTGGGCGTCTCCTCGACCGACGCGCTCGAGCTCGGCATCGACATCGGCCTTCTCGACGCCGTGATCTCCGTCGGGTTCCCAGGCACGGTCGCCTCGCTGCGCCAGCAGTGGGGCCGAGCGGGGCGCCGCGGGCACGGGCTCGCGGTGCTGGTCGCGACCGAAGATGCTCTCGACCAGTACTTCATGCGAGAGCCGGACAAGCTCCTCGGTCGCCGGGTCGAGGCGGCCATCCTCGACCACGCGAACCCTCGTGTCCTCGCCGGCCATGTGCGCGCGGCAGCGTACGAGGCGCCGATCGACGCCGCCGACACCGCGATCCTCGGTGACGAGGCCGTCGCGGCGGCAGCGGAGGATCCCGAGCTCCGCAAGACCCCGCGTGGGTTCGTCTGGGCGGGTACGACGACGCCCGCGGCTGCGGTGGCGCTGCGCTCGGCAGATCCGGACTCGTTCACCATCGTCGACGGCTCGACCGGCTCCCTGCTCGGCCATGTCGAACGATCGCGCGTCTATTCGACCGTCCACGAGGGCGCCGTCTACCTTCACGGAGGCGAGTCGTTCCTGGTCCGCGAGCTCGACGAGACGACGCTCCGCGCCGTGGTCGAGCCGTTTCGCGGCGACTGGTACACCCAGCCGAAGCGCGAAACGGAGACAGCCGTCCTCGGGCCGCTCCGCGAGGAGCGCCGAGCCGGGCTCGACCTCGTCTTCGGCGAGGTCGAGGTGACCGATCGTGTCGTCGGCTACGAGCGCAAGACGATCGCCTCACAGGAGCGGATCGAGCTCGTTCCACTCGACTCCCCGCCGCAGACGTTCGCGACCGAGGCGATCTGGTTCTGCCCCGAGCCGGCGCAGCTGAAGGGGCTGGAGGAGATGCCGAAGCTCCTCTCCACCCTCCACGCAGCCGAGCACTCCCTGATCGCGATGCTGCCGCTCTGGGCGATGTGCGACCGCTGGGACATCGGCGGCCTGTCGACGAACCTCCACCTGGACACCGGCCGCCCGACGATCTTCGTCTACGACGGCCACCCCGGCGGGGTCGGGATCACGGAGCGTGGATTCGAGCAGTTCGAGGGCTGGGTGGCCGACACCGCGCGGCATGGTGGCGGCGTGCCCGTGCTCGGACGGCTGCCCGTCGTGCGTTCAGAGCCCGAAGTGCGGCAACCTCAACGAGATGCTCGACAAGGCGGGCGCCCGAACGCTCCTCGAGCGCCTGATGCAGGCTTAGCAGCCGTTCGTCAGCTTGAGGCCGAGCTGCTTCGCAAGCAGTTGCGCCGACTCGATCGTCATCGCGCCTCCCCGCTGCTCCTTCGGCCCGTGCGGGTCGTTCGTCACGATCAGGACCGGGCCGATCCGCTCGTGATCGGCGTTGAAGGTCTTGCACGTCCAGACAGCGTGCTTCGGTGCTGCCTTCTGGGCCCTGGTGGTGAAGACGGGGACGCCCGGGGGCGGGCTCACGAGCTGGCAGGCCCACTTGACGGTCCCGCCCGTGTCCGGGAAGCAGTCGAACCAGACCTTCGCAGGCGCGAGCGGTGAGGCGCACGGGCCGGTCGTCGACGGCGTGCACGCGCCGAGGATCGGCTGGGCGCTGCAACTGAAGTTGCCTGCGATCGCCGCCGGCGTGCAGACGGGCCCGATCACGCCGTCGAGACCTCCGGCGAAGAGACCTGCGACCTGCTTGACGCCGAGCGCGGCCTCGAGAGACGATGGGCTCGAGCTCTTGCCCCCGCCGCAGCCGGCGAGTGCAACGAAGCATCCGGCGACCAGGGCCAGGGTCACAAGACTGCGGCTATGCACGGCGGAGCCAGGGTATCGTCGGAGCCTCACCTGGGATCGGCCGAAGCGGGTTCAGCTCGTCGTGAACGGTGTCCGCACGCTCACGTGAACGCGCGAAGCGCCTTCGAGAGCGACTGCCTCGTCTCGAGCACTCCGGCGTAGACATCGCCGAGCCGCTCGACGCGATCGAGCACGACCCCCATGGTGAACGCGGCCGGATCGAGCGTCTGTTCGACCTCGTCCCAGCGAAGCGGCGTCGAGACGGGCGCACCCGGGTGGGGGCGCACCGAGTACGCCGACGCGATCGTCTTGCCCATGCCGTTCTGGTTGGCGTCGATCAGCACGCCGCGGCGACGCGACTTCGCCCACTGGGTCGTGGCGAGCTTCGGGTAGGAACGCGCGATCGTGCCCGCCACGAGCTCGGCGAACGACCGTGAGTCCTCATAGGTCGAGCGGCGGTCGAGCGGGACGAGGATGTGGAAGCCCTTGCCCCCCGAGGTCTTGGGGAACGAGGCGAGCCCCAGGCCGTCGAGAAGCATCTTCACGTGGAGCGCGACCTCCACGGTCTGCGCATAGGGAACCTCCGGCGTCGGGTCGAGGTCGAAGAGAACGAAATCGGGGCGGTCGGGACGATCGACCCGCGAGTACCACGGATTCATGTCGATGCAGCCCATGTTCACCATCCAGAGGAGTGCGAGCTCGTCGTCGACGATCGGGAAGTCGACCTCCCGCTCCTTGCCGCCGCGCGTCGCAACCGGGGTCCGGAACGTGTGGATCCAGTCCGGCGTGTGCGACGGTGCGTCCTTCTGGAAGAACGCCTTGCCGAACGCGCCGTCGGGGTAGCGGCGCATCGTGAACGGCCGGCCACGGAGATGAGGAACGAGCACCGGCGCCACCTGGCGGTAGTAGTCGACGAGGTCACCCTTTGTGATCCCCTCGTCAGGCCAGAAGGGCTTGTCGAGGTTCGAGAGCCGCAGCTCGCGCTTCCCTTCGCGCACGACCTCCGCCGCCGGGCGCTCGTGACGGACGTCGGCCGCGGGCTTGTCGTCGCGAAGACCCTTGTAGGAGGGCTGGCGCACGTGGCCGTCATGCGTCCACTCGCTGAACTCGATCTCGGCCACGAGCTGCGGCTCGACCCACACGACGTCCCCGCGCTTGACGCGGGGCATCTTCGGCGCGGACGGGAACGGCGGATCGGCCCGCTCGAGCGGGCGGAGCTTCTCGAGCAGGTGCTGAATCTCGCGGTCGTTGAACCCGGTCCCGACGTTGCCGGCGTACCGCAGCTCACCGCCCTCGTTCACGGCGAGCACGAGCGAGCCGAAGGTTGACGCCCTGGCGCCCGATCCGCGCGTGTAGCCGGCGATCACGAACTCCTGCCCGGCGTGAGGCTTGAGCTTCAGCCAGTCGCGGGTGCGCCGGCCCTGGGCATAGAGCGAGCCGCGGCGTTTGGCGACGATCCCTTCGAGGCCTTGCTCGATGACCGCCTCGAGCAGCGCCTGTCCATCGTCGAAGGCCTCCGAGATCCGAACGGTCGCGTCAGGGCGCACGAGCTCGGCCAGCCGTTCGCGGCGCTCCTCGATCGGTCGGTCGAGGAGCGGCTCCCCGCGCGCCTCGAGGCAGTCGAAGACGTAGTAGACGAGTGTCCCCGTGCCGGTCTGCATCGCCGAGAAGCTCGGCCGACCCAGGTCGTCCAGGGCGCAGACCTCGCCGTCGAGGACAGCGTCGTCGCGCGCGGCGCGGTCGATCGCGGTCGCGACGTCGGCGAAGCGAGCCGTGAGGTCGTTGTCGGTGCGGGAGCGCAGCTCGCACCGACCTCCCCGGACGTATGCGAGCGCACGGTAGCCGTCGAACTTCACCTCGTAGAGCCACTCGCCGGCACGAGGGAGCTCGTCGACGAGCGTTACGAGCATCGGCCGGTACCGGGTCTCTCGAGGGGCACTGTTCCCCTCGTCGCGCTTTCGCAGGATCAGCCAGTTGCGCTCCTTCCCGTCGAGATGGGCGGGAACGAGCGTCCAGACACCTTTCAGCCGCTCGCCGGCGAGCCTTACCGTCAGCCCGCCGTCGCTCTTCTCCTCGAGGAGCTCGTACGTGCCGTGGTCCCAGATCTCGACAGTCCCGGCACCGTACTGCCCAGCCGGGATCTTGCCGGCGAACGTCGCGTAGTCGAGCGGGTGATCCTCGACGTGGACCGCGAGCGCCTTCTGGCCGACCTCGAGCGGGATCCCCTTCGGCACGGCCCAGGAAGCGAGCGCGCCGCCACGCTCGAGCCGGAAGTCGTAATGAAGGCTTCGCGCGGCGTGCTTCTGCACGACGAAGATCGGCGCACCACCGGAAGCGCCTCCGCCGAAGGGCTCAGGGGTCTTCGCGGGGTCGCGCTTGCCTCTGTAGGCGCCGAGTTTCGGCATTGCTCCGTTCCTGCGTCTTCACACATTGTAAATACCCGGTTGAAAACCCTGTGGATGGTGTGGAGAACGGGCGAGAACTCGCATGAACAAAGGGACTCAGGCGAAGACGCCCATGGCGCGGAATTTCGCGCGCCGTGCCCGGCGCAGCTCAGCCTCCGGCGTCCCGTCCAGCTCCTCGAGCGCCTGCTCGAGCGCCTGCTTGAGGTTCGCCGCGGCGACGTCGGGGCTCTCCTGCGCACCGCCCTTCGGCTCCGAGACGATCCCGTCGACCACGCCGAGCTGGTAGCAGTGGAACGCGTCCGGCTTGAAGGCGGCGGCGGCCTTCTTCTTCTCGTCGCGGTCGCGCCACAGGATCATCGCGCAGCCCTCGGGTGAGATGACCGAGTAGATCGCGTTCTCCTGCATCAGCACCCTGTCGGCGACGGCGAGGGCGAGCGCGCCGCCGGAGCCGCCCTCGCCGATCACGCACGCGACGGTCGGCACGCGAAGCGCGATCATCGTCGCCTGGGCGCGCGCGATCGCGCCACCCTGGCCGTGCTGCTCGGCGGCCACGCCGGGGAAGGCCCCGGGAGTGTCGACGAGCGCGACGATCGGGAACCCAAACCGCTCTGCGATCTCCATGATCCGCGCCGCCTTGGCGTAGCCCTCCGGGCTCGGCATCCCGAACTGCCGCTCGACGCGCTCCTTCGCGTCGCGACCCTTCTGATGGCCGACGAGGGCCACGGTGCGGCCGTCCAGCTTCCCGAGCCCCGCGACGATGGCACCGTCGTCCATCCGGCCGCGGTCGCCGTGGAGCTCGACCCAGTCGTCGAGGATCCGCTCGACGTAGTCCAGGGTGTACGGTCGGTCGGGGTGCCGGGCGAGCTCGACGAACTCCCAGATCTCGTCTTCGGTCGCGTCCGCGCGCGACATCGAATCGAGCTGCTTACGCAGCCGTTCCTCCTCCCCCGAGACGCCGGTGCGATGGAGAAGAGGCAGGTTCCTGAGCCGTCCGAGCCGCTCGAGCAGCCCGCGCTCGGCCTCAGCGCTCAAAGAGCCTGAGAAGCCGCGCGAGATACGTGCGCTGCTCGGGTCGGGGAACGATGGCGTCGATCTGGCCGAAGCGGAGATTCTGCTCGGAGCGGCCGAAGTCGTCGGAGAGCTTCTCCTTGACGAGCTCCTGGACGACGCGCGGGCCGGTGAACGCAAGCAGCGCGCCAGGCTCGGCCACGACGACGTCGCCGAGGGTGGCGAAGCTCGCCATGGCCCCACCCGTGGTCGGGTCGGTGAGGAGGCAGAAGAGCGGGAGCTGCTCCTCGTGGAGCTCGTCGATCGAGGCAATCACCTTCGGGAGCTGCATCAGCGACAGGATCCCCTCCTGCATGCGGGCGCCGCCGGAGCTCGTGACGAGCAGGAGCGGGGTCGACGCGGCGATCGCCGCGTCGCAGGCGCGCGCGAACTTCTCGCCGACGGCGCTTCCCATCGAGCCGCCCATGAACGAGAAGTCCATGACGGCGAGCTCGTAGGCGGTGCCCTCGAGCGTCCCCGCGCCGACGACCATGGCGTCGGTGAGGCCGGTGTTGAGCTCGGCCTCTGCGAGACGCTCGCGGTAGGGGCGCAGGTCGAAGAACGAGAGCGGATCGGCCGACCGCACCTCGGCGGCCTCCTCGGCGAACGAGCCCGGGTCGGTGAGGAGCGCGACGCGCGCGTGGGCCGACATGCGGAAGTGGTGGCCGCACTGGGCGCAGACGAAGAGGGCGGCCTCGAGCTCGTCGTCGCGATAGTGCGACCCGCAGCCCGGGCAGGTGTTCGGATGCTTCTTGTCCGTCGGTGCGCTCTCGACCTGCTCGACCTTGACGTCGATCCTGGTTTCACTCATTCGCGGATTGATGTTAGACCGGCCCTGCCTCCAGCCGGTTGCACGTCCCGCCCAGCTCGGGCCTAGGCGGGGACGATCTCGTCCAGGATGTCCGCCAGATCGACCAGATCCTCCCGCTCCCTGGTCGGGGCGGTGAGCGCGGGCTCGTTGTCCCGGTTGATCCAGATGTTCGGGATCCGGAGCTTGCTCGCCGGGACGATGTCGTGGAAGCTGCTCGCCGCGACGTGGACGTGGCGGCGCCGGTCGGCGCGCGTGCGAGCCTGAAACTCGAGCCAGTGCATGAAAGCCGGCTTGTAGGAGCCGATCTCCGAGGCGACGATCACCTCGTCGAACGGCACGCCGATCTGCTGGATCGAGGAGGCGATCAGGTCGGGATCGGAGTTCGACAGGATCGCGAGCCGCCAGCCGCGCTTCCGGGCCTCCTCGAGCGCGTCCGGCACCTCCCAGAAGGGCTTCCACGACGGGAGGGAGGCGGCGAGGCCGCCCTCCTCGCCCTCGGGCGCGCCGAGCCGCCGCATCGCCTCGGTCATCACTTCGCGGTAGGTGAGCTTGCCGTCCCGCTGCAGCTCGGGCTCGATCTGGTGATACTCGCGGAGCTTCGCCTCGACTTCGGGATCGGGTTCCGGCTCGGCGGGCTCGGCGTCACTGTCCTCGTCCTCCTCCGGTTCCTCGACCGCAGCCTCCGCCGGAGGCCAGAGCCTCTCGATCTCGGCCCGGATCCCGCCGTTCCAGTCGATCAGCGTCCCGTAGCAGTCGAATGTCGCCCACCTGTCAGCCATCAGCGCGCGGAAAGATAGCTAGCCGTCGTAGCGACGCAAGACGATGGTCGCATTGTGGCCACCGAAGCCGAAGCTGTTCGAGACGGCGGTGTGGAGATCGGGTACCTCTCTCGCCACGTTCGGGACGTAGTCGAGGTCGCAGTCGGGGTCGGGATCCTCGAGGTTGATGGTCGGCGGCACGACGCGGTCGCGGAGCGCAAGCGTCGTGAAGATCGCCTCGATCGCGCCGGCGGCGCCGAAGCAGTGGCCCGTGGCGCCCTTCGTGGAGGAGACCGGAGTTCGGCGAGCGTGCTCCTCGCCGAGTGCCACCTTGATCACCTTCGTCTCGGCGGCGTCGCCGATCGGCGTCGACGTGGCGTGCGCGTTGACATACCCGACCTCGGTCGGATCGATCCCGGCGTCGGCGAGGGCGGCGCGCATGGCCCGCGCCGGGCTCTTGCCGGTGGGGTCGGGCTCGGTGATGTGCGACGCGTCGGCGGACATCCCGTAGCCGATCAGCTCGGCGTAGATCTTCGCCCCTCGTCCCTTCGCGCGCTCGAGCTCCTCGAGCACGATCGCGCCGGCGGCCTCCCCCATCACGAGCCCGTCGCGTTCCGCGTCGAACGGTCGGGAGGCGCGCGATGGGTCGTCGTTCCGCCGGGAGAGGGCCCGCATCGCGTCGAACCCGGCGACGCCGACGCGCGTGACGGGCGCCTCGCTGCCGCCGGCGATCATCGCGTCGGCGCGTCCGAGCCTGATCGCGTCGAGGGCATCGCCGATCGCCATGTTCGAGGCGGCGCAGGCCGTGCACTGACTCATCAGCGGGCCCTTGGGGCCGAGCTCGATCGACACCCAGCCTGCGCCCATGTTCGGGATGATCGAGGGGATCGAGAACGGGCTGACGCGGTCGGGGCCGCGGTGGATGAGCACGTCGTAACAGTTCTGGAACGAGCCGAGGCCGCCGATTCCGGTCGCGACCGACGCGCCGATGCGCTCCGCGTCCGCCGCGATGTCGATCCCGGAGTCCTGCTCGGCCTGCCGCGCCGCCGCGAGGATCATCTGCGCGAAGCGGTCCATCCGCCGGGCCGACTTGTGGTCGACCCAGTCGGTCGGATCGAAATCCTTCAGCTCGCAGGCGAAGTGGACGGGGTAGCCCTCGGAGTCGAACTGCGTGATCGGGCCGGCGCCCGACTCGCCGGCGAGGAGCTCCCGCCAGCTGGTCTCGGCGTCGTTCCCGAGCGAGGAGACCATCCCCACCCCTGTGATCACGACCCGCCTGCCGTTCTCGCTCATATTGCTGTGAGCTCCGTCGAGCCTACGCTCATCACATCCCCAATCCGCCGTCGACGAGCAGCACCTCGCCCGTGATGAACGAGGCCTCGTCGGAGCAGAGAAACCGTACAGCCCCGGCGACGTCTTCCGGGTCCCCGAGCCGGCCGAGCGGGGTGTTCGCAAGCATCAGCGCCTTGCCCTCGTCGGGGATGACGTCGGTGAGCCGCGTCTTCACGTAGCCCGGCGCAACGACGTTCGCGCGAACACCGCGCGAGCCGAGCTCGCGGGCCAGCGACTTCGTGAATCCGATGATCCCGGCCTTCGCCGCGCCGTAATTCGTCTGCCCGAAGTTGCCGTGAAGACCCACGATCGAGCTGAGGTTGACGATAGCGCCGGCACGCTTCTTCATCATCGGCCGTGTCACTGCCCGGCAGGTGTAGAAGACCGAGCTCAGGTTCGTCTCGATCACCTCGCGCCACTCCTCGTCCGACATGCGCGCCAGCAAGCCGTCGCGGGTGACCCCGGCGTTGTTGACGAGGATGTCGAGGTCGCCGGCCTCCTCGACGAGCCGGGCCGCATCCTCGGCGCTCGAGACGTTCGCCTGGACGGCGCGGCCGCCGATCTCGCCGGCGACCTGCTCGGCCTCGGCAGCGCCGGAGTTGTACCCGACCGCGACCCGTGCGCCGGCACGCGCCAGCTCGACTGCGATCGCGCGGCCGATGCCGCGGGAGCCTCCGGTGACGAGTGCCGTCTTCCCTTCGAGGGAGCAGAAGACGCTGCTAGCCAAGTTGGTGGGCGGCTGCGTCGAGCGACTTCAGGTCGTTGACCGAGATCGCCTTGACGGAGCTGTCGATCCTCTTCAGTAAACCGCTGAGCACGTCCCCCGGCCCCACCTCCACAAACGTGGTGACGCCGCCGGCGATCATCTCGCGTGCCGATTGGGTGAACCTCACAGGAGCCGTGAGTTGGTCGACGAGGAGCGTGCGGAACCGCGTGGCGTCCTCCAGCTTCGCGGTGACCGTGGAGACGAAGTGCGCGCTGGGGACCTTGAACTCGATTTTCTCGATCGCCGGGCGGAAACGCTCGGCGGCCCGCTCGACGAGCGGCGAGTGGAACGCGCCCGAGACCTTCAGCCGGACCGCACGGCGCGCGCCCTCGCGCTGGGCCTCCTCGCAGCACTCGTCCACCGCTTCGGTCTCGCCCGAGACGACGAGCTGGCCGGGGCAGTTGTAGTTCGCCGGCCACACGTTGTGGATCTTCTTACACAGGGACTCCACGACCTCGTCGGCCAGGCCGAGGATCGCGGCCATCGAGCCGGGTGTCTCCTTCGCTGCGGCGGCCATCGCGATGCCGCGCTCGCGGACGAGGCGAATCGTGTCGCGGACTTCGATCGACCGGGCGGAGCCGAGCGCCGAGAACTCGCCGACGGAATGGCCGACGACGTAGTCGGGCACGATCCCGCGGCTGCGAAGCGCCGCGTCGATCGCGAGGCTCGTTGCGACCAGGGCGGGCTGTTGCAGGTCGGTGCGCGTCAGCTCCTCGGCGGTGCCCAGGAAGCAGAGCTCCTTGAGATCGAGGCCGGAGGCCTCGCTCCCCTCGTCGTACACCGCCATCGCCGCAGGCTCGGCCTCGGCGATCTCGCGCCCCATGCCCAGCTCGAAGGAGCCCTGACCGGGGAACATGAACGCCAGCTTGGTCAAGACAGTTCTCCCTTCGTCGGATGTGTCCAGCGAATTGCTGCCGAGCCCCAGGTGAGGCCCGCTCCCATACCGGTCATCAGCACGATGCTCCCCGGCTGCAGCCTGCCGTCGCGCAACGCATCGGCGAGCGCGAGCGGGATCGACCCCGACGAGGTATTTCCGTACCTCTCCACGTTAACAACCACCTTCTCCTCGGGGAAGCCTAATCTGCGGACAGCGTGGTCGATGATCCGGACGTTCGCCTGGTGGGGGACGTAGAGATCGACGTCGTCCACCGTGAGCCCGGCGGCCTCCAGTGTCTTCTCCGCCGAGCTGACCAGCACGCGTGTGGCGAACTTGAAGACCTCTCGGCCGTTCATCTGCAGGAAGCGCTTCTCCCCTTGCTGAAGCGGCCGCGTCCCGCTTCCCGGGTAGTTGAGCTGCGGCCCGCCGCTACCGTCGGCACCGACGTCGAAGGAGAGGAACCCGCTCTCCTCCGTGGCTTCGAGGACGACCGCTCCGGCGCCGTCCCCGAACAGCACGAGCGTCGAGCGGTCCGTCCAGTCGAGGATCTTCGAGAGGACGTCGGCCCCGATCACGAGCGCGCGGCGGGAGAGGCCCGAGACGACGGCGCTGTGGCCCTGTGCGAGCGCGTACATGAACCCCGTGCAGCCGGCCGAGACGTCGTAGGCTGCGGCTTCGCCGCAACCCAGCCTGTCTGCGACTATTGCCGCCGTTGCCGGGAACCCCATATCGGGAGAGATGGTCCCGACGATCACGAGGTCGATATCGCCGGCCTCGACCCCGGCGTCCTCTAGCGCTTTCCGCGCAGCGGAAAGCGCCACGTCGGAGGTCAGCTCGTTCTCGGCGGAGATCCTGCGTTCCCGGATCCCGGTCCGCGCGCGGATCCACTCGTCCGAGGTGTCGACGAACTCCGAGAGGTCGTCGTTCGAGAGAACCCGCTCCGGGGCGTAGGTGCCGAGGCCGGTGATCGTCACGGGCCGGCCGGCGGCGGCACGTCCGGTCATTGCGGTGCCACCGCGAAAGTCAGCGTCCCGCGCACCGCCAGCTCACCGTCGACCGTGGCCTTCACCTTCCCCTTGCCGACGGGCCCGCGGACTGCCTCGACCTCGCACAGGAGGTCGAGGGTGTCACCGGGGCGAACGATTCGCTTGAACCTGACGTCGTCGATGCCCGCGAAGAGCACGAGGCGACCCTCGTTCTCGGGCTGGGAGAGGACGGCGACCGCTCCACACTGAGCGAGGGCCTCGACCATCTTGACCCCGGGCATGATCGGGTTCCCGGGGAAGTGCCCGGCGCAGTCCTCGTCGGTGACGAGCTTTCTTGCCGAGACGCGCTCGCCGGGCACCAGCTCGACCACCTCGTCGACGAGGAGGAACGGCGCGCGGTGGGGGATGATCCGTTCGATCCCGGCCTTGTCGAGCTGAATCATTCGAGCTCCGTCGAGCCTACGCTCGCTGTCATGCGGAGAGCCGCTCCCGCAGCGAGGCGCGGCCGCGGTGCGCGTAGCACTTGGCCGTGCCGACGGGAAGCCCGGTGGTGGCGGAGATCTCGGCAAAGCCGACGTCGAAGGCGTCCTTGAGCGCGACGACGGCCGCCTGCGCGGGCGGAAGCTCGGCCAGGCATCGCCCGAGCTCGCGTCGCGTCTCGGACGAGGTGAGCGCCTCGACCGGGTCACCGTCCCTGGCGGGCCGCTCGTCGGCGTAGAGAGGCTCGGTGCGGCGGACGGCACGGGCCTGGGCGTAGTCCTTGCACGTGTTCACGACCAGCCGATGTAGCCAGGTCGAGAATGCCGACTCGCCCCGGAACTGGCGGATTCGTACGACGAGCTTCGCGAGCGCATCCTGGGACGCATCGCGGGCGTCCTCCGGGTCGCGGAGGAGATGCAGCGCGACGCGCTCGACGCGCGCGGCGTGCCGCTCGCACAACGCCGCGAGCGCGCGCTTGTCGCCTGCCTTCGCTCGCGTCACGAGAATGGGGTCTGAGAGCCGCTCGTAGACGAGCGGGGCGTCGAGATGATCACGGCGGGTTGGACGACCTTGCGCGGAGGGGGGTTGCACGGCGCGCCTACTCTAATCTCGATGGCCCTGTTGCCAGAGCTCGTGGTTCCGCGCCTGCGGGGGACGCTCGGCCGGCCCTACCTGCACGCGGTGGAGACACCCTCGACGATGGGGATGCCGGGCCCTGACGCCTCACACGGGACGGTGGCGCTCGCCGAGCACCAGACGGCCGGCCGTGGCCGGCTCGGGCGCATCTGGGTCGACGAGCCGGGCACGGGGCTGGCGCTCTCGGTCGTCCTGCGGCCGCCGCCGCCGATGGCGCGCTGGCCCGAGCTGACGCTCGTCGCCGCCGAAGCCGTCCGGGGCGCGATCGGGCCCGAGGCCGCGATCAAGGCGCCGAACGACGTGCTCGTCGACGGCCTCAAGGTCGCGGGCATCCTCGCAGAGGCAACCGATCATGTCGTCCTCGGGATCGGGGTCAACGTCGGCGAGGCGCCCTGGCCGGGCGCGGGCGCGATCGAGGGCGACCGGCTCGAGCTGCTGGTGGAGATCCTCGACCGGCTCGAGCGGGGCTACGACGCCTGGCTTGCAAACTTGTGACTTGCGTTACAAGGGGGGTGGGCGCCTACACTGAGGGGAGTTGAAGCGCTCGCTCGTCCTCGCGGCACTGATCGCGGCGGTCGCTGTTCCAGGCGCTGCCTCATCGCCCACAGCGGAGACTCCGCGCGTCCTTGCGATCCACTTCGTGCAAGAGGTGAACCCGGTCACGCAGGGCTGGCTGAACGCCCAGCTCGACCGCGCGCACAAGGATCACTACGACGCCGCGGTGATCCTGCTCGACACCCCGGGCGGGCTCGAGGACTCGATGCGGAAGATCGTTCAGAAGGAGCTGGCCGTGAGCGAGGCCGGGACCCCCGTGATCGTCTACGTGTCGCCCGAAGGCGCGCGCGCGGCCTCCGCGGGGGTCTGGATCTCCCAGGCGGCGGACCTGCTCGCGATGGCGCCGAACACGAACATCGG
The DNA here is from genome assembly GCA_963801905.1 of uncultured Actinomycetota bacterium. Classification (GTDB taxonomy): domain Bacteria; phylum Actinomycetota; class Thermoleophilia; order Gaiellales; family Gaiellaceae; genus PALSA-600. Next base: position 44,711 of record CAWDGP010000001.1, read on the forward strand.
CTCCTCGACGCCCATCAACGGCAGCGGGTCGAACATCGGCAGCGACCTGCGCCGCAAGATCGTCAACGACTCGGCCGCCTCGCTGCGTGGGCTCGCTTCGACTCACGGCCGGAACGCGGCCTGGGCCGACAAGGCCGTCCGGGTCGCGTCGAATCTCACCGCTGCCGAGGCGCTGAAGATGAACGTGATCGACACGGTCGCGCCCAGCCTGCCGGCGCTCCTCGACAAGGTCGACGGGTGGAAGACCGTCCCTGCCGGCCACATCCTTCACACGAAGAACGCCGAGGTCGTCGAGTCGAGCCCCGGCTTCTTCACCCGGTTCCTGACGACGATCCTCGACCCGAACCTGCTCCCGCTCCTCTTCCTCGCCGGGATCGTCGGAATCGGGTTCGAGATCTTCCACCCCGGCATCGTCTTGCCCGGCGCGCTCGGCGCGGTGTCGCTCCTGCTCGCGCTGTTCGGGCTCGCGGTACTGCCGACGTCATGGACGGGGCTGGGGCTCGTCCTCCTCGGCGTGCTGCTGCTCGGGGTCGACACCTACGTCCCGTCGCACGGCGCGCTGACGCTTTCGGGGCTGATCGCGCTCGGGTTCGGCCTCGCCACGCTCTTCCACGACTCGTCCGGCCTCTACTCGACCTCGATCCCGCTCGTGCTCACGATCACGGTGGTGATCGGCGGCCTCTGGGCCTGGGCGATCTCGAAGGCGATCGCGGTGCGCCGCTCGCCGGTGCTGGTCGGGCCGGGCGACATCGTCGGGATGCACGGCATCGTCCGTGAAGGCGGCCTCGTACAGGTCCACGGCGAGCTGTGGAAGGCAAGGTCCGACGAGCCGCTCCGTACCGGCCAGCGAGTCGAGGTCGACCAGCTCGACGGGCTCACCCTCCGCGTTCACCCCGTCGGAGTAGCATCGACCTCGTTGACCGCCGTCTTGATCTCGCTCGCCGTCGTCCTCCTCGTGCTCGTGCTGTTCCTGATCGGCGCGCTGAAGGTTGCCCGCGAGTACGAGCGCGCGATCGTCTTCCGGCTCGGCCGACTGCTTCCCGAGCCGAAGGGCCCGGGCCTCTTCTTCCTGATCCCGGTCGTCGACCGGATGGTGAGGGTCGATCTGCGCACGATCACGCTGAACATCCCGCCGCAGGAGGTGATCACGAAGGACAACGTCCCCGTCCGCGTGAACGGCGTCGCGTACTTCCGGATCGTCGACCCGAAGGCGGCGATCGTGAACATCGAGAACTACATGGTCGCGACCTCGCAGATCGCGCAGACCACGCTGCGGTCGGTGCTCGGCCAGCACTCGCTCGACGAGCTCCTGTCCGAGCGCGAGAAGATCAACGGGATCCTCCAGGGCATCATCGACGAGCAGACGGCGCCGTGGGGCATCAAGGTCTCGATCGTCGAGCTGAAGGACGTCGAGATCCCGCAGGGGATGCAGCGGGCGATGGCCCGCCAGGCCGAGGCCGAGCGCGAGCGGCGTGCCAAGGTCATCGCCGCCGAGGGCGAGTTCCAGGCTTCCGAGCGGCTGAAGGACGCGGCGACCGTGATCGAGTCGCACCCGATCGCGCTGCAGCTTCGCTACCTGCAGACATTGATCGAAATCAGCAGCTCGCCGGCGACGACGATCGTCTTCCCGGCGCCGATCGACGTGATCTCCGCGTTCTTGCCCAAGACCGACACCGGGAACAACTAGCTCGAGCTCTGGAAGCGGCGGGCGGCGTCGATGGCGGCGGCCAGGCCCAGCCCTTTGTCACGCCCCTGCTTGATCAGCAACACGGTCTCGATCGCCCGCCGGTCGTAGATCCGCTGCTTGTGGCCCTTGGTCGGGATCTGCGCCTTGTTCGTCCAGTAGTCGAGCTGCATCTTCGAGATGCCGGCGAGGCGGCAGACCTGGCTCAGGTACAGCTCGAGCTTGTCGAGGTGGGCGGTCATGTCGACCGGTTCCAGCTCGACGTCTGCGCGTTCGCGCGTCGCCATGCGGCGACCTTACTCCGCGGCAGGGGAAAAGTGAAACGCGCTACTCGGTCGAGAGCTCGTCGTCCTCGTCGTCCTCGGGGACGACGCTCTCGTCGCTCGGGTCCTCGAACGGGTCGAGCACCTCCTCGGAGGCCACGGCCTCTGCGGCCTCGTCCTCTTCGACGGGGCTCGTGTCCGCGTCGACAACCGGGGCGAGGGAGGACACGATCTCACCCTCGCGCAGCCGCATCACGATCACGCCCTGCGTCGAGCGGCCGAGCCGCTTGACGTCCTCGACCGGCATCTTGATCACGGTTCCGCCGGTCGAGATCAGCATGACCTGATACCCGTCGCGAACGACGCGGGCGCCGGCGAGCCGGCCGCGCGCCTGGGTGAGCTGAACGGTCTTCACGCCCATCCCGCCTCGCCCCTTGCGCGGGTACTCGGAGACGCGAGTGCGCTTGCCGTAGCCGTTGTCCGTGACGACGAGCAGATCGGAGTCGTCGCGTGCGATCTCGGCCGCGATGACCTTGTCGTCGCCGCGTAGCAGCATCCCGCGGACGCCCTCGGTGGCGCGCCCCATCGCACGCGCGTCGGCCTCCGAGAACCGGATCGCCTGACCGTTCCGGGACACGAGCAGGATGTCATCGCCCTTGGAGACGTGGCGCACGGCTACGAGCTCGTCGCCGTCGCGCATCTTGATCGCGATGATCCCGTCGGCCTTCAGGGGGGTGTTGTACTCGGCGAGCCTCGTCTTCTTCACGACGCCGTTCGCGGTCGCGCACAGCAGGTACTCGGCTTCCTCGAAGTTCCGGGTCTGGATGACGGCGCGAACCTGCTCGTCCTGGCGGAACGGCAGCAGGTTGATGATCGCGCGGCCCTTCGACTGGCGCGACCCGAGCGGGAGCTCGTGCACCTTGAGCCGATAGACCTTGCCGACGGAGGTGAAGAAGAGGATGTAGTCGTGGGTCGAGGCCACGAAGAGGTGCTCGATGTAGTCCTCGTCCTTCAGATCCATCCCCATCACGCCGATGCCGCCACGGCGCTGCTCCCTGTAGGAGGTGACCGGCAGGCGCTTGATGTAGCCCGAGCGCGTGATCGCGATGACCATGTCCTCCTCGGCGATCATGTCCTCGAGCTCGAGCTCCTCTTCGGCCGCGATGATCTCGGTACGACGGTCGTCGTTCCGGCCGTAGACCTGCTTCAGCTCGAGGAGCTCCTCCCGGATCAGCGCGTCGATCTTCGCCTCGTCGCCAAGGAGATGGCGTAGCTCCGCGATCCGCTCCTGCAGGTCGGCAAACTCGTCCTCGACCTCCTTGCGGGCAAGCCCCGTGAGCCTGCGCAGCTGCATCTCGAGGATCGCCGCGGCCTGGAGCTCGCTGAGCCCGAACTGCTCCATCAGACCATGTCGCGCAGACTCGGTGTCGTTCGAAGCGCGGATCAGCGAGATCACTGCGTCGAGATGCTCGAGCGCGATCAGGTAGCCGCGGAGGATGTGCGCCCGGCGCTCAGCCTGGCGAAGCTCGTGCTCGGAGCGGCGCGTGACGATCTCGCGCTGGAAGTCGAGGTAGTGCGTGACGAGCTCGAGCAGCGAGAGCGTCCGCGGGACGCCGTCGACGAGCGCGACCGCGTTGTAGCCGAAGGTGCTCTGCAGCCCCGTGTGCTTGAAGAGCTTGTTCAGCGCCACCTGCGGTATGGCGTCGCGCTTGAGCTCGATCTGGATCCGCATGCCGGTTCGATCGCTGTGGTCGGCGAGGTCCGAGACCTCGGTGATCACCTTCTCGTGGACGAGGTCGGCGATCTTCTTGATCACGCCGCTGTCTCCGCCCTTCTTGACGCCGTACGGGAGCTCGGTGATCACGATCGCGCTCTTGCCGCCGCGGAGCTCCTCGATGTGCGCGCGAGCGCGCATGACGACGCGGCCGCGGCCGGTGCGGTAGGCGTCGCGGATCCCAGCACGGCCGACGATGATGGCGCCGGTCGGGAAGTCGGGGCCCTTCACGTGCCTCATCAGGTCCTCGACATTCGCCTCGGGGTTGTCGATCAGCGCCACCACGGCGTCGACCGTCTCCCCGAGGTGATGGGGGGGCATGTTCGTCGCCATTCCGACCGCGATCCCGGCCGACCCGTTGACGAGCAGGTTCGGGAACCGCGCCGGCAGCACGAGCGGCTCCTGCTTCGACTCGTCGTAGTTCGGGCCGAAGTCGACGGTGTTCGAGTCGAGCTCCGAGAGCATCTCCTCGGCGAGTTTTGCCAGGCGCGCTTCGGTGTTGTGGCTGACGAAGCCGTCGGTGAGGAACGAGTGGTCGCCCGTATCCACCCGCAGCGAGTACACCGGCCGCGGGCCGGCGTCGGTGACCGACTCGACCTCGGCGTAGTAGTACTCGCCGGTGACGAGCGGCTCGACGACCTTCTTGACCTCCTCGGAGGCGATCCGCTCCAGGATCGCCGTGCCGCCCTGCTCCCAGCGCTCGATCCGGTCGACGTTGTGACGGCGCAGCCAGTCCCTGTCGGCTGGGGGAGATCCGCTATCCGTCCTGATGTAGTCGGCCACGTAGGGGACGTGGTCATGGGAGAGCGCGCGGCTCCGAGCCGGGATCGCGCCAAGATCGCGTTCGAGCTTGCGCTGCTTCGCGCCGAGGAACCCAACGTTCGCGGCGAAGAGCCGGGCGTCGCGCCGGTTCGTGATCACGACCTTCGACCTCACCCTTCGTCGTACCGGCAGAGACGACTGATGACGCCGAACTCGAGCAGCAACTGCTGGACGTCCTTCGCCAGCCGCTCGCTGTAGGTCGAATACGAAACCTGGATGGTGTTGCGTCGGCAGGAGCGACGACGAGCCGTCGCCGGTGAAGAGCGCCTGGAGAAAGGCGCGCTTGCACGCCGTGCGACTCGTGCTCCAAACGCTATTCAGGAACCCAACCTTCTCGGCGCTCGCAAGCCGAGCCGAATTCGGCCAGAGGACACTGGCCTTGAGACGAGTGAGCTGTCCAAATGTCTGGACGCCGGTAGATCGAAGAGCGTGCCGGCAGACGAGAGCCCGCGGTCGTACGCGGAGCGACGATCCACCGACGACAGAGTCGTAAGCGTTGACCACAGCGTCGAAGAACTCCTCATCGACGTTGTCGAAGCCCAGCCTTCGTCTCTCCGAACCAAGCCCTTCGGAAGACAAAGGCTCCGAGCAGGAGCGCCGTATCCCGGTCGTGATCGCTGATCGGTCCGACCGCGCGCGGCGCTCTCGCGATCAGCACGCGATCGCCGGGAACGATCTCCTCGAGCAGCTTCCAAAGCAGCAGGGGTACTCCAGCCATGTCCACGAGGCAGAGGACTGGGTGGTTGTGCGTCCCGACGAGCTCGTAGCCCTCGCGGGTGGCAAGTCGAAGCGTCGGGTGGACTCCGGAATGGAAGAGCTTCGACGCCTGCACCGGGCGGCCGAGGCGGTCGAGCACTTCGATGTCGACGTCGCGCTCGGACTCCGGCTCCATGCCGGGAACGAGCGAGTCGATCGGGAACGAGCCCTCTGCGGTCGCAACCCTCGTTCGACCGCTCAGACAATATCTCATCGCCGCTGCCGGGTCGTCGTCGATCGAGCCGAAGTTGCCCTGGCCGTCGACGAGCGGGTAGCGCAGCGAGAACGGCTGAGCGAGGCGCACGAGGGTGTCGTAGATCGCCGAGTCCCCGTGCGGGTGATGGTTGCCCATCACGTAGCCGACGATGTTCGCGCACTTCACGTAGGGCCGGCCAGGGCGGTTGCCGTTCGCCCACATCGAGTAGAGGACGCGCCGGTGGACCGGCTTCAGGCCGTCGCGGACGTCGGGAAGGGCGCGCGCGACGATGACCGACATCGCGTAGTCGAGGAAGCTCGAGCGCATCTCCTGCTCGAGCTCGCGCGACTCGATGCGGCCGCCGCCAAGCGCGCCGGTCTCGGTCTCAGACATGAGGCGTCTCGGTGCGCTTGGCTAGTAGGTGCCTGACTAGCCATTTGCGCCAGCAAATGGCCGTCCTGCCGCGGGATTGCGTCGACCTCAAACATCCAGGAACTTCACGTTCTTCGCGTTTTGCTCGATGAACAGGCGCCTCGGCTCGACCTGGTCGCCCATGAGCATCGAGAAGACCGAGTCGGCGGTGTGGATGTCCTCGACGTCGACGCGGATCAGCAGCCGGCGGGACGGGTCCATCGTGGTGTCCCAGAGCTGATCCGCGTTCATCTCGCCGAGACCCTTGAAGCGTGAGATCTGGAGCCCCTGCTTGGCGGCATCGAGCACACGGTCGCGCAGCGCGTCAAACGTCTCTGCGAGCACGGTCTCCTTGCCCACCGTCACCGTGAAGGGCGGCAGCCCGACGAGCTCGCCGAGCCGGGCGTACACCTTCCTGAGGTGCGCGTAGATGGGCGAGGCGAGGAGGTCGAGGGGAACCGCGATCCTCCGGGAGGTGCTCGTCTCGGTCTCGACGAGCCGGATCAGGAAGCCTGCCTCGTCCTGCTCGAGCAGGGAGAGCTCGTAGCCGTTCGGCTCGATCGCCGCAATGGCGGCGGAGACCCCGGCGGCGTCCTCGATCTCGTGCTCCACGAGGCGGTGCTTGACCATCAGCTCGGCCGCAGGAATACCGAAGTCGCCGCGCAGCCGCGCCGAGTACCCGTCGTACTGGGCGAGCTCCTTCGCGAACCGCTGCCACTTCGCCTCGGTGAGCTTGACCTCGCCGCCGTCCCTGTCGGTCACGACGACCTGCGGGATCCGCTCGCGAGCGAGCAGATCCTCGAGCTGCACGTCCTTCTCGAAGTAGAACTCCTGGCTTCCGAGCTTGACCTTGTAGAGAGGCGCCGCCGCGATATAGACGTAGCCCTGCTCGACGAGCTCCGGCATCTGCCGGTACAGGAACGTCAGGATCAGCGTGCGGATGTGCGAGCCGTCGACGTCGGCGTCGGTCATGACGATGACCTTGTGGTACCGGAGCTTCTCGAGGTCGAACTCGTCGCCGATGCCCGTTCCGATCGCGGTGATCATCGCCTGGATCTCGATGTTCGAGAGCACCTTGTTGATGCGGTTCTTCTCGCTGTTGATGATCTTCCCGCGGAGCGGAAGGATCGCCTGGAAACCGCGGTCGCGGCCCTGCTTCGCCGAGCCGCCGGCCGAGTCGCCCTCGACGATGAAGAGCTCCGCCGCCTCGGGATCGTTGATCGAGCAGTCGGCCAGCTTGCCCGGGAGAGACATCCCGTCGAGCGCCGACTTCCGGCGCGTCAGCTCGCGCGCCTTGCGGGCAGCCATGCGGGCACGTGAGGCAGCGATCGCCTTGTTGACGATCTGGCGCGCATCGGTCGGGTTCTCCTCGAGGAACTCCGACAGCTTCGTGTTGACGGTGGACTCGACGAGGCCGTTGATCGACGGGTTGCCGAGCTTCGACTTCGTCTGTCCCTCGAACTGCGGGTTCTGGAGCTTGACCGAGATGACGGCGGCGAGCCCCTCGCGGACGTCCTCGCCCTCGAGGTTGTCCTCCTTCTCCTTCAACAGGCCCTTGTCGCGCGCGTACTTGTTCAGCGTGCGCGTGAGAGCCGAGCGGAAGCCCTGCATGTGGGTTCCGCCCTCGACGGTGTGGATGTTGTTGGCGAACGAGAACACGGACTCCTGGTAGGAGGTGTTCCACTGCATCGCGACCTCGACCTGTCCCGCGTCGGTCTCGTTCTCGAAGTAGGCGATGTGCCGGTGGACCGGGTCCTTCGAGTCGTTGATGTACGCCACGAAGTCCTTGATTCCGCCGTCGTATCGAAACTCGACGCTCTCGCCGTCCACGCGCTCGTCGACGAGCGCGATCCGGAGCCCCCGCGTCAGGAACGCGGTCTCGCGGAGCCGCTGCACGAGGGTCTGTGCCGAGAACTCGAGCTCCTCGAAGATCTCCGCGTCGGGCAGGAACGAGATCGTCGTCCCCGTCTCCTTGCTGATGCCGACCGGCTTCATCTCGCCCTGCGGGACGCCGCGGGCGAACTCCTGCCGGTACACCTTGCCGTCGCGCTCGACCGTGGCGACGAGCCACTCCGAGAGCGCGTTGACGACCGAGACGCCGACGCCGTGCAGGCCGCCAGACACCTTGTAGCCCTCGCCGCCGAACTTGCCGCCGGCGTGGAGCTTCGTCAGGACGACCGTGAGACCGGGCTGTCCCGTGCCTTCGACGACGTCCACCGGAATGCCGCGGCCGTGGTCGACGACGGTGATCGAGTTGTCCGGGTGGATCGTCACCTCGATCGACTCGTTGTAGCCCGCCATGGCCTCGTCGACGGCGTTGTCGACGACCTCATAGACGAGGTGATGCAGCCCCCGGAGACCCGTGGAGCCGATGTACATCCCAGGGCGGAGCCGGACCGGCTCGAGGCCTTCGAGGACGGTGATGTCCTTGGCAGAGTACGACGGGTCTGGTGCAGGCTGAGACATGAGCTCCTAAGGCAGCGGGCGAAATAGAGAAAGCCTGCAAAAAAGTCCTGCAAAATGCCGGTTTTGCGGGCTGCACACAGTGTATCAGAGCGGCCGGTTCGACCGCTCGCTCGCGAGGCTCAGGCCGACCGCTTTTTCTACAGTTTTGCGTAGGTTTTCGTCGCCGATCGGTGCGGCGATCGTGGCAGCCTCGTGCAGATCGTCCGACGTCGGCGATATGGGCGCCGGGACGGGCTCCGGCGCCGATCTCCCGGCAAGCGGCCCCGGGGCGAAGCGGACGAACGGAACGCCCAGCCGCTCGGCGATCTCCTGCCCGCGGTGGGCGAGCTCGAAGGCCCAAACCGAATCGGCAGTGTTGACGTGGAGCGTCCCGTCGCGCGCGATCCGGGAGGGCCACGCGTTCCGCGCGATCCCCTCGCCGACAACATCCGGCCAGCGCTCGACGAGGTCGGCGAGGTCGCCCGAGGGCCCGAAGCGCGAAAGCTCGCCCCTGACCGCGTCAGACAGCCGTTCCAAGGGTCACCTCCACGTGACGGCTCGGTGTCGCCGGAAGCAGGGACGCATGCGTCGAGGTGATCACGGTCTGGCCTAGCCCCCCGATCGCGGTGGTCAGTGCCTCGCGGCGACGCAAGTCGAGCTCCGAGAGCACGTCGTCGAGAAGCAGGAGCGGCGGCGGGGAGAGCAGCTCGGCCTCGGCCAGGAGGAGCGCGAGGACGGCGAGCCGCTGCTCGCCCTGCGAGCCGAATCCGCGAAGCTCGCGGCCGGCCGAGATCACGAGGTCGTCGAGATGCGGCCCGAGACCCGTCGTCCCGCGGGTGACGTCGGCGTCGAGGCGGGCCTCGAGGGCCTCCACGGAGGGCGGGTCACCATCGTAGGAGAGCCGCCCGCCCGGCAGCCCGAAGCCGGCGAGGTGCGCCCGGAACCCCGGCTCGAGAGCCATCGCGGCCTCGCGGCGTGCCTCGACCAGCTCTGCACCGAGTGAGGCGACGCGCTCCGTCCACGGCAAGACGACGTCCCGCGGGGAGAGGCCGAGTTGCACTCGGCGGAGCGCTGCGTTCCTCTGCGCGAGAGCCGCCGCGTAGTCCTGCGGGAGACCGCTCCGGGTGGGTGAGAGCCGTGCGAGGGCGCGATCGAGGTACGCACGCCGCACTGCGGGCCCGCCCTTGACGACGGCGAGCCGGTCGGGAGTGAAGACGAGCGTCGGGAACTCGCGACGCAGCGACTCGGCAGACGGCAGGCGCGTCCCATCGAGCTCCGCCGTCTTTCCCGTGCCGGCGGCGAGCTTCACCCGCACCCGGTGGTTGACGCCGCCACGCGCGACCGCGAGCTCCACCGACGCGGCCGGCTCGCCCTCGTGGATCATCCGGGCGTCGCTGCGTGTCCGCGGCGAAAAGCCCTGGGTGCCCACGTGGATCGCCTCGAGCAGGTTCGTCTTGCCGGCGCCGTTCTCGCCCGTCACGAGCACGACGCCCGCAGGTAGGTCGAGCTCGAGCGACGCGTAGCTGCGGAAGCTCCTGAGCGTGACGGCTTCGACGACCAGGCGGACGCCGGCTCAGCCCGCCAGGCGGATGGGCATGATCAGATACGTGTAGTCGGGTGCGTCGCCCTGCAGCACCGCGGGCCGGAGCGGGCTGATCAGCTTCACGCGCACGGTGTCGGTGTCGATGGATTCGAGCCCGTCGCGCAGGAACTCCGCGTTGAAGCCGATCTCCATCGCGTCGGCAGCGAATCCGGCGGGCATGCTCTCGCTCGCCTCGCCGACGTCCTGCGTCCGCGCCGAGATGGTCAGCTCGCCCTCGGCGAACCGAAGCCTGAGCGGGGAGTTGCGTTGCGCGAGCAGCCCGATCCGCCGGACGACGTCGAGCAGCTCGTCGCGGGGAAGCTCGAGCTCGTGCTCGAACTGCTCGGGGAGAAGCTGCTTGTAGTTCGGGAACTGGCCGTCGATGCGGCGGCTCGTCAGCCACACGCCGTCGACGCCGAACACGACGTGGTTCTCCTGCACGGTGAGCTCGATCGCGTCAGAGCCCGCTCCGATCCGGGCGACCTCCTGGAGCGCGCGCGCGGGGATGATCGCCTCGAGCTCCGGCAGCGGTCCGGGAGACGCCGTCTCCTTGACGGCCAGGCGGTACGAGTCCGTCGCCGCCATCACGAGCTTCCCGGGCTCGAAGCTCACGAAGATGCCGGTGAGGACCGGGCGGCTCTCGTCACGCGACGCGGAGCGCCCAACTCGCGCGATCGTCTGGAGGAGCAGCTCGGCGTCGACCTGCTGCAGCGCGACCGCATCGAGGTCCGGCAGGTTCGGGAAGTCCTCGGCCGCATACGTGTGAATGCGATACGTGGCTGCGCCGCTCGTGATCACGAGGACCGACTCCTCGGGCAGATGCTCGATCGTGACGTCGGACTCGGGCAACGACCGGGCGATGTCCAGCAACAGCCGGCCCGGAACGACGACCGTGCCCTCGCCGGCCACGTCCGCGTCGACGGACGCGCGGAGCGAGAGCTCCATGTCGGTTGCGGCAAGCTCGAGCCGCCCGTTCGCGGTGCGGAGCTGCATCCCGCCGAGCACCAGTACGGACGCCCGGGTCGACAGGGCTCGTGAGACCACCGCGACGCGGTCGGCGAACTGCTCGCGAGGGAGAGATGCCTTCAACAGATCCACGGTGACAGTTTCTGAGTCAATCATGAATTAAAAAACCGTTGTAGTGATAAGCGTGGGGATCACGGGGAGAACCCGCGCGTTTGGCTTGAAGAGGGCATTCTGGCTTGTGGGATCGGACGGGGGACTTCTCCACCGGACCAACAGCGAGACACGGTCAACGCACCTGCTTCACACGAGCTGTCAATTCCTGGACGAGGTTGTACACAGACCTGTCCTCCTTGATCAGGCGGGCGATCTTCGAGGTCGCGTGGATCACCGTGGTGTGGTCGCGACCGCCGAAATGCTTCCCGATCTTCGGCAGCGAGGAGTCGGTGAGCTCGCGGGAGAGGTACATGGCGACCTGGCGTGGATAGACGATGCTCTGGGAGCGCCGCTCGCTCTTCAGCTCGGTCAGGGTGACCCCGAAACGGTCGCAGACGAGCTCCTGGATCCGCTCGATCGAGACGACCGCAGGCTCGCCCTGGGGGAAGACGTCGCGCAGGACGTCCTGCGCGAGCTCGACGTCCATCCGGCGGCCGGTCAGGGACGCGAACGCCACGACGCGCGTCAGGGCGCCCTCGAGCTCGCGGATGTTCGTCGTCACGCGGCTGGCGATGTGCGTGAGCACCTCGGGATCGGACACGTCGATGCCGTCGTACTTGACCTTCCGCCGAAGGATCGCGATGCGCGTCTCGAGGTCCGGCGGCTGGATGTCGGTGATCAGCCCCCACTCGAACCGCGACCGCAACCGGTCCTCGAGGGTCTCGATGTCACGTGGGGGCCGGTCGGAGCTCATCACGATCTGGCGGCCTGCCTCGTGGAGCGAGTTGAAGGTGTGGAAGAACTCCTCCTGGATCCGCTCCTTGTGCTCGAAGAACTGCACGTCGTCGATGAGCAGCACGTCGTAGGCGCGATAGCGCTGCTTGAAGCCCTCGATGCGCTTGTCCCGGAGCGAGTTGATGAAGTCGTTCATGAACGTCTCCGAGGTGACGTAACGGACGCCGAGGCTCGAGGAGTGGAGCCCGATGTAGTTGGCGATCGCGTGCAGGAGGTGCGTCTTCCCGAGCCCCGTGTGGCCGTAGATGAAGAGTGGGTTGTAGGCCTGGGCCGGCGCCTCGGCGATCGCGAGCGCGGCTGCGTGGGCGAACCGGTTCGAGGATCCGATCACGAACGAGTCGAACGTGTACTTCGGGTTGATCGCGAGCCCGTCCGGCCTCGGCATGACGGGCGGTGCGACCGACGGGGACACGGCCGGCGTCCGCACCACGAGCTCGAGACGGCGCTCACTACCCACGACGTCGGTGACGCCGGCGCTCATCAGGTGCGCGAAGCGCCGTTCTATCTGCTCCCGCGTGAGGTCGGTCGGGACGGCGAGCACGAACCGCTCGTCATCGAGGGAGACCGCGCTGACCTCGCCGAACCAGTTCCTGAACGTCTTCTCGTTCAGGGTGCCTCGCAACCGACCCGACACGTCGCTCCACAGGGCTTCGGCAGTCAGCTCTTCTGGGTGCTCCACGCGGTTCGTTGACTCCTTGGTCGGGCCGGGCGGCGGCGAGAATAGCACCGTCCCGCGGCTCGCTCAATGAGGATTTCTCGCCCGAAGTCGACCGCAAAAGTGGCTTCTTTGCAGGGAAAAACCTCTCTCCACACGACTCTCCACAGGTGTGGAAAGCGGTTGGGCGCCTTCGGCTTCGCCCGCACTTTCCACGACTTTCCGCAACGGACGGCCTGTGGACAAACCGGCTGAGCGGTCCCTCCGCGTATACTGGGCGCTTCGGCTAGGCCTCGAGGTTCTCGAGCGCCTGTCTTCGAGCGATGAAGCGCACCTATCAGCCAAACGTCCGCCGGCGCAAGCGCAAGCACGGTTTCCGGGCCAGGATGTCCACGCAGGCCGGGCGTGCCATTCTGAAGCGCCGCCGCGCGAAGGGCCGCAAGCGGCTCTCTGCCTGAGTGCAGCGCAAGAATCGTCTCTCCCGCTCCCGTGACTTCGACACCGTCTACCGGCATGGCCGGTCCGTTTCGACCCGGTTTCTCACTCTCTACTGGTTCGAGCGCGACGAGGAGCTCGACGAGCCGAGGCTCGGTCTCGCCGTGCCCAGGGCAGCCGGGACGAGCGTGACCCGCAACCGGATCAAGCGCCAGCTGCGCGAGATCTGGCGCGCGCGTCTGAACGAGGAGTCCCTCTCGTCCGGAAACGACTACGTGCTCGTCGTGCGCCCGGGCCTGCCGGAGGCTGCCGAGTCACGCGGCCACGACTGGCTCGTCGAGCGCGTCGACGAGGTCCTCGGCAAGGTGGCCGCATGACTGCTGCGCGCGTCAAGGCCGCGCCCGCGTCGGTCGGGGTCGGCCTCGTCTGGCTCTACCGCTGGACGTTCGGGCTACTCGTGCCGACAGGCACCTGCAAGTTCCACCCGAGCTGCTCGGAGTACGCGATCCAGGCACTGCGCAAGCACGGCCTCTTCAAGGGCTCGGCGCTCGCAGGGTGGCGCCTCCTCCGCTGCAATCCCTGGTCGCACGGCGGGGTGGACTACCCATGAGCCGTAGGCTTGACGGAGGCTCTCGATGACCGGGGGGCTGATGGTCTTCAGCATCCTCCAGCCGCTCGAGGACGCCGTCCGCTGGCTGCTCGAGCGCTTCCATTACGACGTCGGGGTCACCTGGGCCTGGGCGATCGTGGGCACGACGCTCGTCGTGCGGATCCTGCTCGTCCCACTGACCGTCCGGCAGGTGCATTCGATGCAGGCCCTGCAGCGGCACGCCCCGGAGATGAAGGAGATCCAGCGGAAGTACAAGGGCGACCGGCAGCGGATGAACGAAGAGATGATGAAGTTCTACAAGGAGAACAAGATCAATCCGGCCGCCTCCTGCCTGCCGCTCCTGGCTCAGGCGCCGGTGTTCATCTCGCTCTACCTGGTGCTCCGGAACTTCTCCAAGCACGTCCCGGCGGGCTCGGATCTCTCGTGGCTCCACTTCGTCCCCGACATCACCGCGAAGGCGAACTCGGGCTGGTACGGCTATGTGCTGCTCGCGACCTACGCCGCGAGCCAGGTCTTCTCGACCTACTTCATGTCGCAGGCGATGGACAAGCTGCAGCGCCGGCTGATGATGGTGCTGCCGCTCATCTTCATCACCGTCATCGCGCACTTCCCCATCGGCCTCGTCATCTACTGGGTGACGACGAACCTGTGGACGGTCGGCCAGGGGCTCGTCACCCGCCGGCTCGTCCCGAAGACGACGGCTGCTCCGGCGGCGCCGAGGCGCTCGTCGAGGACACCCTCTCCGGCCGTCGTCGAGGACGCCGGCGGAAACGGGGCCGAGACCGCTCCGGAGCCGGCCGTCGCCCCGAAGCCGGTCACGGCGCCCAAGCCGCGCCAGCCGTCCACGCAACCGCGACGCGTCAAGCGCAATCGCGGGCACGGACGGAGATGAGCGACCGGACGGTCGAGGCCACCGGCGAGACGGTCGGGGAGGCAAAGTGGAGGGCGCTTCGCGAGCTCGAGCTCCTCGTTCCCTCGCTCGACAAGGCCTCGGTGCGGTTCCAGGTTCTCTCGGAAGGTGAGCGCGGCCTGCTCGGAGTGGGGTATACGCCTGCGCGAGTGGTCGCGACAGCGGCCGAGGGCGAGATCGCAGTGGCTGCGGTCGCCCGAGACGAGAGCGGTCCGGCGGCCAAGCTCCGCGACCTGCTCGAGCACGTGACGACGGCCATCGGCGTTCGCTGCCGCATCGAGATCGAGGAGGACGATGCGGCGCTCGTGGCGACCTGCTTCGGCGACGACCTCGGCCTGCTGATCGGCCGCCACGGGCAGACGATCGATGCCGTCCAGGTTCTTGCTTCGGCGATCGTGGGCGGATCGGGCGACGACCGCCGTGACGTGGTGGTCGATGCGGCCGGCTATCGCGACCGTCGTCGTCGGACGCTCGAGTCGCTCGCGCTGCGCAGCGCGGAGGAGGCGGTCAGGACGGACGCGCGGGTCGAGCTCGAGCCGATGAGCGCCGCCGAGCGCAAGATCGTCCACACGGCCCTGCAGGACCGTGAGGACGTGACGACCGGCAGCGAGGGCGATGAGCCCAATCGCCGGATCGTCGTCGAGCCTGCGTGACAGCACTAGAGGCGTGGCTCCACGCGGTCGTCGAGACGCCGGGGCTGACGGCACTCGACCTCGATCGCGCCCGGGCGATGCTCGTCGACGACGCCCTTCGTGCCGTTCCCCTCGTCGAGGGCCGTGAGGGCCCGGTCGTCGACGTCGGCTCGGGGAACGGCTCTCCGGGGATCCCGTTGGCGCTTGCACTTCCCCGCCTCGAGGTGGTGCTGCTCGAGGCAGAGGAACGCCGGTGCGAGTTCTTGCGGAGGTGGGCGCCGGCGAACGCACGCGTCGTCCGCGGCCGCGCCGAGGAACAGAAGACCGACTGGGCTGGTGTCGCGCTCGCGAAGGCTCTCGCACCTCCCCCTGTCGCCGCCGAGTGGTGCCTTCCGCTCGTGCGGCAGGGCGGGATCGCCGTCCTCTGGGTCGGCGAGAGCGCCGATCTCGAGGCGCTTGCCCGGGCGGCTGCGAGGCTCACCGCCGAGCCGGTGGAGTCCCCTCCTGGCCTCGCGGTTCTCGTCAAGACGGGACCCACTCCGCCGGGCTTCCCGCGCCGCTCCGGGGTCGCCCGCAAGCGGCCGCTCGCGTAGCCGCGCCGTCCGCGAGCGCTACTACCCTGACCTCGTGTCGGGCCGGGTCTACGCGTTCGCGAACCAGAAGGGCGGGGTCGGGAAGACGACGACGACCGTCAATCTCGCCGCCTGCCTCGCCGAGGCCGGCGAGCGGGCGCTCGTGATCGACCTCGACCCCCAGGCCAATGCGACCTCGGGCCTCGGGATGACGGCCAACGGCACCTCCAGTTACGACCTCCTCGACGGGGCGCCAGTGGCCGACCTGGCGAAGCCGACGGCGTTTCCGAACCTCTACTGCATCCCGTCGAAGCCCGAGCTCGCGGGCGCGGCCGTCGAGCTCTCCCGCCGCTCCGACGGAGAGGGATATCTCGCGGCGTCTCTGGCCGGCGCCGGCGATTTCGGCTTCGTGCTGCTCGATTGCCCCCCGTCGCTCGGCCCGTTGACCGTGAACGCGCTCGCCGCGGCCGACCGGGTGATCGTCCCGGTGCAGGCCGAGTACTACGCCCTCGAGGGGCTCGCCCAGCTGATGCGCTCGATCAACCTGATCAAGGCGCGCCTGAACGCGCGCCTGGCGATCGGCGGCGTCCTGATCACGATGAGCGACGCCCGCACCCGGCTCTCCGCCGACGTGGAGCGCGAGGTTCGCCGCCACTTCGGGAACCTCGTCTTCGAGACCGTGGTCCCGCGCTCCGTCCGCGTGGCGGAGGCGCCGAGCCACGGCCTCCCGATCACCCACTACGACCGGCGCTCACGGGGCGCCGACGCATACTGGAAGGTGGCGATGGAGCTTGTCGAACGCAGCTGAAGCGCCGCGCCGAGGTCTCGGCCGCGGCTTCGAGGTCCTGATCGGCGGCGCCGGGAACGTCGAGCTCGCACACGTTCCGCTCGAGCAGATCCACGCCAACCCGAGGCAGCCGCGGAAGCGCTTCGATCACGAGACGACCGCCGGGCTGGCCGACTCGATCCGCCATCAGGGGATCGTCCAGCCGGTCGTGCTTCGCCCTCGACCCGAAGGCGGATACGAGCTGATCGCCGGCGAGCGGCGCTGGCGGGCGGCCCGCGAGGCCGGCGTGCCGACCGTGCCGGCCGTCATCCGCGAGGCAGACGACCGCGAGACGCTTCTGATCGGGCTCGTCGAGAACGTCGCCCGCGAGAACCTCTCGCCGGTCGAAGAGGCGCGCGGCTACTCGCTTCTCATCGACGCCTTCGACCTGTCGCTCGGCGAGGTGGCCGAGCGCGTCGGCCGGTCGAAGCCGGCCGTGTCCAACAAGCTGCGGTTGCTCGAGCTCTCGGACGACGTGCTCGCGATGGTCGAGCGGGGCGAGCTCTCCGAAGGACACGCCCGCGCCGTGCTCGCCGTCCCGGACCAGGCCGGCCGCCGCCGGCTGGCGCGACAGATCGTCGCCCAGGGAATGTCGGTGCGGGCCGCCGAGCGGGCCGCACGCTGGTCGGGTGCGAGAACCAAGCCGCGCACGAAGACGCCGGTCGACCCCGCGCTCGCAGCCCGGATCCGGGCAGGCCTGGCCCGGCTCACCGGGCTCGACGTTCGTGTTGCACCGGGTAAGGTCGAGATCGCCTGGGACGGCGAGCACCAGCTCGAGGAGCTCGCCGAGGCCCTCGAATCGCTTCCTGACTGAGTTAGTGGTCTGACCGGCAACGTTCGCCGGGTCCCTGGCCCACGATCACGCTGCGCCAAAGTCCACGCTCGTCCTTGTCAAGGCCCCGGCCTTGCCTGCGGACGATCGCGGCCTCTGGCTTGGTGCTCGTGACCCAGGAACCGGGCGACGTCACCGGCCAAACAACTAACATCCCGAAGTCGCAGTCGGCTTGAAGGGAGCCTTTCTACGCTCGTGCGCGCCTCGGTTCTCGTCCCGTGCATCGCCCTGGCGCTTCTCGTGGCCACCGCCGCGCAGGGCGCCGCTCGCCGTGGCGCCGACTACCCGACGATCGACGTCGTCTTCAACCAGAACGGCACCCTGACGGTAACGCTGAACGGGGCCCAGCTCGGGACGTCGAGCGGCGCACCGAGCGTGATCCCGCCGGGCACGTACAACATGTCGCTCACCGACCCGACGTTCGTCTCGAACATTCAGCTCCACCTCGAAGGCCCCGGCGTGAAGCTCGTCTCGAACATGTCCTACGGGGAGGAGCCGTCGGAGGTGTGGGTCGAGACCTTCGCGCCGAGCTCGACCTACACGTGGAAGGACGACTTCAACCCGTCGGCCGTGTTCACCTTCGTGACCTCGAACTCCGCCTCGGTCGGCACGGCGAACTCGGGCTCCGCCGGCGCCTCGAGCGGCAAATCGAGCACCCCGATCTCGAGCGGGAGCTCAGGCAAGGCGAGCTCGACCGACGTCGTCGGATCGGCGATCGCTCCGTTCCGCGGGACGCTCGTGGGCACCGTGGCCGCATCCGGGGCCGTGTCGCTCAAGCTCTCCGGCAAGTCCGTCCAGAGCCTGAAGGCCGGCAAGTACACGTTCTCGATCGCCGACGGGTCGAAGAAGGCGGGCTTCAACCTGCAGCAGATCAAGAGCTCCCCGATCACGATCACGGCGACGACGTTCACCGGCAAGAAGCAGAAGACCCTCACGCTCAAGGCCGGGCAGTGGTTCTACTACCCGACCTTCGTCGGCAAGAAGACCTACTTCATCGTCACGTCGTGATGAGCGGGGCCATGCTCTCGCGGCGATCGTTCGTGAAGGCGGGCGGCGCGCTGCTCGTGGGAGCCTCCGGCCTGCGGCTCGCCGGTTCAGCAGCCGCGACGCCAAGCCCGTTCGCCTCGGCCGGCCCGCCCGACCCCGCGCAGGCCGACTCCTACCTCGCGATCCACGCCGACAACACGGCCTCGGTCCTGAGCGGGCGAGTCGAGCTCGGGCAGGGGTCGATGACGGGGCTGCTCCTCCTCGTGGCCGATGAGCTCGACATGAGCGTCGACCAGCTCCGGTTCGTGCGTCACGACACCGACGTGACCCCGAACACGGGCGGCACGTTCGGGTCGAGCTCGATCGCGATCGCCGGATCGATGCTGCGGAGCGCCGCCGGGGTCGCGCGCCAATCGATGCTCTCGCTTGCCGCGGCCCGTCTCGGCGTGCCGGTGGGGTCGCTGGCCGTCTCGGAAGGGGTCGTGTCGGGCGGCGGCCGGTCGGTGACCTACGGCGAGCTCGTCGAGGGGCGGCTGCTCGGGGTGAGCCTTCCCGCACCGCTCCTGCCGCCGGGAGCGCCGCCGTCGAAGCCCGTCTCCGCCTACCGGCTCGTGGGGATCTCCCGGATGCCGCGGCTCGACATCCCCGAGAAGGTGGCCGGCACCTACGTCTACGTCCACAACGTGCGCGTGCCGGGGATGCTGCACGGGCGTCTCGTGCGGCCGCTCGGACAGGGCGCCTACGGCGACGGGACGCTCGCAGGCGTCGTCTCCGTCGACGAGAGCTCGATCGCCGGGCTCGGCGACGCGCGCGTGGTGCAGCGAGGCGATCTCCTCGGGGTCGTCGCCTCCCGGGAGTTCGACGCCATCCAGGCGGCCGCGCGACTGCGGGTCACCTATCGCACGGCCCCGGACGGGATGGCCGGGAGCGGGGATCTCTTCTCCCAGATGCGCGCGCTCGACGAGGCCGGTCAGGCTCCGGCGCGCACGCAGGTCCTCGTCGGCGATCCCGACGCTGCCATCGCGGTCGCCGCGCACGCCGTGAGGCAGAGCTACGCCTTCCACTACCAGGCCCACGTCCCGATCGGCCCGAGCTGCGCGGTCGCCGACGTCACCTCTGCGGGGGCGATCGTCCTCTGCAACACGCAGGACGCGTACGCGATGCGCGACAAGCTCTCGCTCGTCCTCGGGCTTACGACCGACCGGATCCGCGTCCAGTACTGGGAGGGAGCGAGCTCGTTCGGGAACGGCCCGGCCCGCTTCGACACCGGTGAGGCTGCGGCGATTCTCTCGCAGCTCGCCGGCGCCCCGGTGCGGCTTCAGTACATGCGCTGGGACGAGCACGGCTGGGACAACTACGCGCCGGCGCTGCTCGCCGACCTCGCCGGGGGTGCCGACGGGCGCGGGAACATCGTCGGCTTCACCTTCACGTCGCTCGAGCTCCCGCCGATGTCGATGGCCTCGGACGCCGTGATGCAGAACGTCGGCATTCCCTTCAATCCGCCCGGGCTCGGCTCGGCCGACGGGCTCAACTCCGGGACGCAGTACGCGTTGCCGGCTCGCCGCGTCACCGGCAAGTCCCTGCCGCTCTGGGACCTGTTCTTCAAGACGTCGGCGATGCGCGCACCCCATTGCCCGCAGACCTGCTTCGCGACGGAGCAGCTCGTCGACGAGCTCGCCCACGCCGCCGGCATGGATCCGTACGCGTTCCGCCTGCAGAACGTCCAGACGGCGCAGGTGAACGACGGGCTCGGCCAGTGGCGCGACGTGCTCACCGCCGTTGCAGACCTGGCGCGCTGGGAGCCCCGGCCCGCAGGGCGCGCGTTTTCACGTGGAACGATCGCGCACGGCCGAGGGATCGCGATCGGCGGTTTCGCCAGCTCCCAGGCCGCGGTCGTCGCCGAGATCGAGGTCAACCGCCGCAGCGGGAAGATCCGGCCGCTTCATCTCTACGGAGCCCAGGTCGCCGGGCTCGCCGTCTACCTGCCCGGGATCGAGAACCAGATCGAGGGAAACCTGATCATGGGCGCGAGCCGCGCGCTCCACGAGGAGGTTCCCTTCGACCGGAGCCGGTCTCTCGCGCTCGACTGGGTCAGCTACCCGATCCTGCGCTTCAGGGACGCCCCGGCCGTGAGCACCCGCATCGTGCAGCGACTCGATCTCGCCTCGACCGGCTCCGGCGAGCCGACGAACGTCCCGGTTGCCGCCGCGATCGCCAACGCCTTCTTCGACGCCACCGGGCTCCGGATCAGGACGGCCCCGATGACGCCGGGGCGCGTTCGTGCAGTGCTCGCCGCCGCTCCCGGCTCGAAAAGCTCGCGGCCCCCCAGTTGATCGGCGGCGCCTACGTGTACCGGTTCACGAAATTTCCCGCGTACTGTCCAGGGCCGTGAGGCGAGGCGTAGAGCGCGCCGTGCAGGGAAGCTGGGGGAACCTCCGGTTTCCCCAGACCCCTTCCCCTCGTCCGCTTCGCGGACAGGCCGCTCCGCGGCCGCCTCCGCGATGGGCGATCCTGGATTCGAACCAGGGGCCTCCGCCTTATCAGAGCGGCGCTCTAACCAACTGAGCTAATCGCCCGCGCGGGGCAGTGTAGCGGGCACGCCCACCTCGAAACGGGAGACGCGTTGAGGCGCCAGAGGGCGGGTAAGCTGGAAGGCGATGGTCGAGATGTCGATCTACGGGGTCTCGTTCGATCTCGTCGGCAAGCAGCCGATCGTCCTTCTCAAGACGTCCGACGGGAACCGGTACCTGCCGATCTGGATCGGCCATCCGGAGGCCGCGGCGATCCTGATGAAGCTCCAGGGCGCGACCGCGCCGAGGCCGCTCACCCACGACCTGCTCGTGAACATCCTGAACGAGCTCGAGGTCGAGGTCGTGCGGGTCACGGTCACGGAGCTGCGTGAGAACACGTTCCACGCCTCGATCACGGTGCAGCACAACGGCTCGGAGCTCGAGATCGACTCTCGCTCCTCCGATGCGATCGCCGTCGCCGTACGCGCCCAGGTTCCGATCTACGCCGCCGACGACGTGATCGAGGAGTCGGCGATCGAGTTCGAGGGCGAGGACGTCAGCGAGGAGGACATCGTCGACGAGTTCAAGCGGTTCCTCGACCGCGTCTCCGCCGAGGACTTCGCCGAGGCCGAAGCCGAGCTCGAGTCGGACCCGGAGGAAGAAGAGGACTAGCCGTTTCGCGCAAGCGAAACGGCTAGTGCCAGAACACGCTCGCCAGCGCGAAGCTGTTGAACGCGCAGTGGACGAACATCCCCGGGAAGACGCTGTCGGTTCGCGACCGTAGCCACGCGAGCGCGAACCCGAAGATGGCGAGCTCGGGCAACGCATCGACGAGCCCGTGGCTCGTCGCGAACAGGATCCCGGTGCCGAAGATCGCAGCCAGGAGCCCGAAGCGCTCGAAGAAGAGCCCGAAGCCGAGCCCGCGGTAGGTCGTCTCCTCGACGAACGGCGCCACGCCGGCGATCACGATCCAGTTCGCCACGTACTCGGCGGTGTGGCCGTGGAGGAAGTGCTTGGGGACGATTCCCTGCTCGCGCCCGCCGTGGAGGAACGAGTCGATGATCGAGATCACGACGCCGGCGACGACGAGCGTGCCCAACGCGAGCCCGAGCGCGCGCCGCCAGCTTCGGGGTCGTCTCAGGGCGAGGAGTGGGCTACGGAATGCCTGGACGACCCCCTGGGGCCGGCCTGCGGTGATCCAGAGGACGATGAAGAGGATGAACGCGTAGACGATCACCGCCCCGACCGCCGTCGAGTAGTGGTAGAGCGCCGTGTCGGTGCTGTCCTTGCTCGACCGCCCGGCGTAGTTCCCGGCGTAGTTGAGCGCCGAGACGACTCCCACGAGCGTCAGGAACCCCACGAGCTTGCCGGGCGTCCCCCTAAGATTGGTCGCGGGCGCCGTGGTCGATTCGTTCACTTCAGACGAGGCTAACGAATGACGCACGACTTCTGGGTCAGGCTGACCGTCGCGCTCGTCGTGATCGTGTCCTCGTTCGCGCTCGCGAAGATCATCGACCGGCGTCTCGCGAGGCGCGAGCTGGCTCCCGGCGCGGCCACGCGCTACCGCATCCTGCGTCAGTCGATCCTCGGGACGATCGTGTTCGTGGGTGTGGCTTCCGCCCTCCTCGTCATCCCGGCCGTGCGCGGCGTCGCGGTCGGCATCCTCGCGTCGTCGGCGGTCATCGGCCTGATCCTGGGCTTCGCCGCCCAGCGGACGATCGGGAACTTCATTGCGGGACTGCTGATCGCCTTCACGCAGCCGGTCCGCCTCGGCGACGAGATCGAGTTCGAGACCACACGCGGCGTCGTCGAGGAGGTCGGCCTGATCTACACGTGGGTGCGAACCCCCGACAGCGACCGGCTCGTCATCCCCAATGAGAAGCTCGTCTCGGAGACGCTGAAGAACGCGACCATCCGCAACGAACGGCCCGTGGCCGAGATCATGGTGACCCTGCCTCCCGGCGCCGACCTCCGGGCTGTGGTGGCGACGCTCGAGCCGGATACGCACGAGGTCGTGGTCACGGACATCGGCGACCGCGCGACCATCGCCGTTCGACGCTTCGTCGACGGGCGCCAGTCGGTCGAGCAGGCGCAGAGCGAGCTCCGGATCGAGGTCGCAGAACGCCTCCGCGAGGCAGGGATCCTCGCGGCCGGCGAGTAAGATCCGGCATGGCCGACAACCGCGAGCTCGAGCGGTTCCTCGCCCTCCACTTCGCCCGCAAGCGGAAGCGCATCAAGCGCCGGCACCGACGGCGGCGCACAGGGCTCGTGATGGCGGCGCTCGCCCTCGTCAGCGTGGCCGTCGTCGGTGGAGTCGGATTCGGTGCTGGAACGGCGCTCTCGGCGTCCTGCAGCCTCGACAGCTTGAGGCCCGTGAACATCGGCGCCAACACGTTCGTCTACGCGGCCGACGGCTCGTTCCTCGGCTCGATCCCGGCCGACCGCAACCGCGAGCCCGTCAGCCTCCACCATATGAGCCCGTGGCTCCCGGAGGCGACCGTGGCCGTCGAGGACAAGCGCTTCTACGAGCACGGCGGGATCGACTACGTGGGGATCCTGCGCGCCCTCTGGGCCGACGTGGGAGCCGGCAAGGTCGTCGAGGGAGGCTCGACCATCAGCCAGCAGCTCGTCAGGAACATGTACGTCGGGCGGGAGCAGACGTTCGAGCGGAAGATCAAGGAGGCCTGCCTCGCGATCAAGCTCAGCGACCGCTGGCCGAGGAACAAGATCCTGGCGACATACCTGAACACCGTCTACTACGGCAACCACGCCTACGGTGTGGAGGCGGCTGCGCAGACGTACTTCTCGCGCCGGGCGGCGAACCTCAACCTCGCCCAGGCGGCGTTGCTCGCCGGGCTCCCGCAGGCCCCGTCGATCTATGACCCGCTCCACAACCCGCATGCGGCGATGCTCCGTCGCGGAGAGGTGCTGCGGGCGATGCTCGCGAACAAGGCGATCACTCCCCGGCAGTTCCGCTGGGCGATGCGCCAGCCGCTGCGCCTGAAGCCGGGCGAGATCTACACGCGTATCAAACAGCCGTACTTCTTCAGCTACGTCATCGACGAGCTCGAGAGCGTTTACGGCGCGAACGCCGTGCGCGAGGGCGGCCTGCGCGTCTACACGACGATCGAGCCGAAGCTCCAGGTGGAGGCGAACGGCGCGATCCGCCAGACGCTCGACCAGCCGGAGGATCCGGCCGCCGCGATCGTCTCGGTCGAGCCGGGAACGGGCTTCATTCGCGCGATGACCGCCGTGATCCCGGGGAACGCCCACAACCAGTTCAACCTCACGTCCCAGTCGGCCCGGCAGGCGGGCTCGACCTTCAAGACCTTCGTGCTCGCCGCCGCGATCGAGAAGGGGATGGACCCGGACACGACCTACTACACCTCGGCACCGTTCACCTGCACGACCGGCCCGTGGTGCGAGGGCGACTACCAGGCGGGAAAGCCGTGGACGGTCAGCACGTATGACCACACCTACGCGGGGACGATCTCGGTGACCAGCGCCACCCTGCGCTCGGACAACACCGTGTACGCGCAGCTCACCCTCGACGTCGGCCCCGATGTCGTCTGGCGGATGGCCAGGCGGCTCGGCGTCCACCTGACGCAGAAGCCCGTCGCCTCGATCGGGCTCGGAGCGCTTTCGGTCTCGCCGCTCGACATGGCGGCGGCATACGCGACGTTCGCCGACGGCGGCATCTACGCGAGGCCCACGGCGATCCGAAAGGTCATCCTCCCGAACGGGAAGATCGACAAGACCTGGAGCAAGCCGCAGACCAAGCGCGTGCTCTCGCAGGGAGTCGCGTGGGAGGTCACACACGTCCTCGCCGAGAACGCGCAGTACGGCACCGGAGCCGGCTCGGGCGACGGGACCCACCCGAACGCAGGCAAGACCGGGACGACCACCGACCACGCCGACGCCTGGTTCGACGGCTACACGCGGGACTTCTCCACGGTGGTGTGGATGGGGTACCCACGTGGGGAGATCCCGATGACAGACGTCCACGGCCAGGCCGTTGCCGGCGCGACGTTCCCGGTGCCGATCTGGCACCTCTACATGGAGCAGGCCGAGAAGAACCGGCCTGCGCGTGAGTTCCAGACTCCGTCGTCCTACCCGACCTTCGCCTACTTCCAGAAGGGCTACTGGGGCTACCTCGCCGTCCCGGTCGCGCCCGCGACCACGACGACCACGACAACCACGACCACGACCACGACAGCGAAGGCCGTTCCGTCGAAGGTGCCCGTAGAGGTCAACCCGGGACGTGGGGGCCCGCCGGCGGGGGCCAAACCCGCGGCGTCTCCTGGCGGCGGCGCACGACTCGTCCCGTGACCGACGAGCTTCTCACGATCTCCGAGGCGGTCGAGCTCGTGCTCGAGCACGTCGTGCCGCTCGAGCCGGAGGATGTGCCGCTCGACGAGGCCGCCGGCCGCGTGCTGGCAGCGCCCGCAGCGGCCGCCGTCGACCTCCCGTCGTTCCCGGCCTCCGCGATGGACGGCTTCGCCCTCCGCGCCGCCGATGCTCCCGCCACGTTGCCCGTCGTCGCGCGCATCGCCGCCGGACGGCCCGTGGCCGAGGCGCTCGAGGCCGGACAGGCGATGGCGATCGCGACCGGCGGCGTCGTCCCCAACGGTGCCGACTCGGTCGTGCCGATCGAGGACGTCGAGGAGCGCGACGGCGTCGTGGTCGTGCCGGGTGCGGTGGAGACGGGCGCCAACGTGCGACCTCGCGGCGGCGACCTGACCGCCGGCGCCGTGGTCGTGGCCGCAGGAACGCGCCTCGGCCCGGTCCATCTGGGCGCGCTCGCGGCCGCCGGGGTCACGCACGTGAGCTCAGCCCGGCGACCCCGGGTCGTCCTCGCCGTCACCGGGACAGAGCTTCGGTCGCCGGGCGAGACGCTCGCCAAGGGCGAGATCTACGACGCGAACGGCGTGATCCTCGCCACCCAGATTGCGAGCACGGGCGCCTCGGTCGACCGGCTGCCTCCCGTGGCGGACGACGCGGACGCGACCCGCGGCGCGGTCGAGCGCGGCCTCGCCGCCGACGTGCTCGTGACGAGCGGCGGCGTCTCGGTCGGCGTCTACGACCTGGTGCGCGCCACCGAGGCCGAGCTCGGCGTCGAGGAGGTCTTCTGGCGCGTTGCCGTTCGACCCGGCAAGCCCGTTGCTTTCGGGGTCCGCGGCCGCACGCTCGTCTTCGGGCTTCCCGGCAACCCGGTCTCCTCTCTCGTCGGCTTCGAGCTGTTCGTGCGCCCTGCGCTGCTTGCCCTCCAGGGCCTGGCCCAGCCGAGGCCGCTCTTCCGCCCCGGGCGCCTTGGAGGTCCGGTCAAGCTCGTCAGCCGGGACTCGCTCCTACGAGCGCGTACGCGGATCGAGGACGGGTCCGTTGTGCTCGACCCGCTCACCGGGCAGGAGTCCCACATGATCGCGCGTGCCGCGACGGCCGACGCGCTCGTGCTCGTTCCCCGGGGCGACGGGGAGCTCGCTGCCGGTACGGCCGTCACCTACCTCGGCCTGTAGCTCGCGCCGCGCGCGGACGGCGAGGACGCTGCGCCGCACCCCTTCGCGGACGGGCCCTCTCGGCGAGCGCTCCTCCGGGGCCGGGTAGGGCGCGTACCTGCCTGTCGCAGCCGCGGCCAGCTGGGCCGCGGCTGCCGTGCCTGCGAGCACGATCACGATGCCGATCGGCTTGATGTAGCCGATCCCGGCGAGCTCGAGGAGGTACCACGGCGTGTCGAAGCCGAGCCCGTAGCGCCATCCGATCGACACGACGAGGATGGCCGGGCCGGCGAGGCCGAGCAGGAAGAGCCCGAGCCGCACGGGCGGCCGGGCGATCCGGAACTGCGGGAGCCACAGCCACGCGTGTAGCGCCGGCAGAGCGAAGAGGAGGGCAAATGCGTTCGTCGCGGTGATTCCGATCGCGACGACGAGCAGCGCCACGAGCGCGACTGCATAGCCGGCGATCTCCTCCTCGGGTGTGACCGGCCGCCGCTTCGCCAGGCGCGGTCGCGACAGCGCCCAACCGATCCCGGTGACCGCAACGAGGCCGACGAGCGCCCACGCCGGCCAGTCGCCTGCGGTCGCCGTGGCAGGGTTCGGTGGTCGCGGGACTCCTGACGGCCAGGCGTTCAGGAAGCGAAAACACGTGAAAACGATCCCGACGAAGAACCAGAACAGGAGCCGGGTGCGAAGCGACCCGAACGCCGGCCGCAGCTGCACCCCCTGGCGCCGGCAGAGCGCGTAGAGGTCGACGATCGCGACGGCGAACGGGATGAGCAAGGCGACGAGGACGAGCTCGATCGCCCAGCCACGCACAACCCGGCCGCCGACCCACACGTAGCTCCCCGGGCTCGAGGCGAGCGAGAGGCTCTGGTCGAGCGACCCGACGAGCTGCTGGGCCGCCGCTCCGAGCTGTCCGAGCCGCGTCGAGTCCAGTGTCGCGCTGCGGTCGCCGAACGCGGGCGGGGGACGGTCGCCCCCGGTCGTGATCGTGATCGCCGGAATGCCCGCGGCGACGAAAGGGCCCTGCTCGTACAGCGTGTACGGGAAGGCGAGGTCGACGAGCTGGCCGAGCACGCTCACGTGACGAGGTGGTGTGCCGGTCTGCTCGGCGATCCGAGCGATCGCGGTGGCCACGAGGCTCGCGTTGGGAGAGCGCGGCGAGTCGCCCGCAATCTCGATGCTCGGCCGCCCTTTTCCCGCGATCGCGTCGAGATCGACCACCGCGACGATCCTGTTGCGATACGGCGAGGACTCGAGGAAATGAGCGGCCCCGAGCCCGCCGTAGGCTCCGCCGTCGGTCGAGAGGAACACGATCCGGCGAGGAGAGACGACGTGTGTCGCCCCCTCGTTGAGCGGCTGGGCGTACGCGCGGGCCAGCTCGATGAGGGCGGCCGTGCCGCTCGCGTTGTCGTTCGCGCCGGGCCCGGTCCCGATGTCGTCCCGATGGGCCATGACGACGATCACGTCCTGCGACTGCCCCGGCGCCACCGCGACGATGTTCCGTAGCTGCACGCGTCCCAGTCCCGGGATGCGCTCGTACCAGGAGGACGTACGCATCGCGAGCCCGTACGACTGGGGCGGCAACTGGTCGCCGAACCAGCTCCACGCGCCGATCGCGCCCGCGCTCCCGGGTCGGCGGTCGGGGTACTGCGACGAGAGGTCGTTCGCGAGCGCGAGCGCAGACGCGGTGTCGAACGAGCCCGGAAGCGAGGGCTTCGCCAGCGGTACGGGCCGAGCGACCCCGAAGGCGAGGACGACGAGCGCGAGCAGGACCACCAAGAACGACGCACGGTAGAGCCGGCCGTTGATCGGGCGTGCGAGCGAGCCGCGCCGCGGCCGCCGCCGGCGGAAATCCCTGTAACCGTTGGGCGGGGGAGGCGCCATCCAGAGCTATAGTAGGAAGCGGGGGCCGACCAGGAGCCCGGCAGGCGACGGACCACCCCAGATGACTGACGCATCCACGATCCTGCTCGTCGACGACGACGAGGCCGTCCGCAAGGTGCTCAGCTTCCCGCTCGAGCGAGACGGCTACGAGGTGATTCAGGCCGTCGACGGCGAGGAGGCCCTCGAGCGCTTCGGCGCGAACTCGATCGACCTCGTGGTGCTCGACATCATGCTGCCGAAGCTCGACGGGCTCGAGGTGTGCAAGCAACTGCGCGCACGGAGCTCGGTGCCGATCATCATGCTCACGGCCCGCGACGACGAGCTCGACAAGGTCCTCGGCCTCGAGCTCGGCGCGGATGACTACGTCACGAAGCCGTTCTCGATCCGAGAGTTCCGCTCACGCACCCGTGCCTTGTTGCGGCGGGCGCGGGCGCCGCGGCACGAGCCGGGTGACTTCGAGGGCAAGGTCATCGAGCAGGCCGGTCTCGTGATCGACCTTCCCCGTCGGACCGTCGAGGTCGACGGCCGGCCGGTCCAGCTCACCTACGTCGAGTTCGAGCTCCTGGCGCGCCTCGCAGCCCGGCCCGGCCGCGTGTTCAGCCGCCGGATGCTCCTCGAGGCGCTCTGGGGAAGCGCGGAGTTTCGTGATCCCCGGACGATCGACGTGCACGTGCGCCACCTGCGCGAGAAGCTCGAGCGGGACTCGCGGAACCCGGAGCTGATCCTCACGGTACGTAGCGTCGGGTACCGCTTCCGCGACAGGTGAACCCCTTCCGGACGGTCGGCGGGCGCCTGGCGCTGGCGCTGCTCGTGGTCGTCGGCGGGTCGCTCGCGATCGTCTACCTGATCGTCGTCCCCTCCTATCGCAGCTCGCTCGTCGGGAGCCGGCTCAAGGATCTCCGCCACCGCGTCGAGCAGATCGCGGCCAAGCCGCGAGACGCTCCGGGCGAGGTCTTCCCGAGCGCTACCTGGATCGAGGACGAGGCGGCGCCGGCGGCTTCGGGGGCGCGCGTCGTCGTGTTCAGCGCCCCGCCGCTCCTCGAGCCGGTGGCCGACTCGAACGGCGGGACGTCGCGCGACGTCGAGCGCGACCCCCTGGCTCGGCGCGCCGCCCGCTCTCGAGGCGTCGTCAGCGCTGCCGTGACCCGCGACGGCTCGACCTACGCCGAAGCCGCCGTCTCGCTCAAGGGCCCCGTGCTGCTCGTCGCGACCCCTCTCCACGACGACCTCGCCTCCGTCGCCGTCGTGAGGTCGCGGGTGCTCGTCGCCGCGAGCCTCGCCACCGCCTTCGCAATCGCGGTCGGCTACGTCCTTGCGACGCTGTTCGCCCGCCGCATCAAGCGGCTCGAGGCCGCAGCGGAGCGGATCGCCGGCGGGCGGTTCGACGAACCGGTCGTCGACGATGCACCCGACGAGCTCGGCCAGCTGGCCCGGGCGTTCGACCGGATGCGCCTCCGCCTCGCCTCGCTCGACCGCGCGCGTGGTGAGTTCATCGCCAACGCTTCCCACGAGCTGCGGACGCCGCTCTTCTCCCTCGCCGGATTCCTCGAGCTGCTCGACGGCGAAGATGTCGATGCCGCCACCCGGGAGGAGTTCCTCGCCGAGATGCGGGGGCAGGTGCAGCGGCTGACGAAGCTCGCGACCGATCTGCTCGACCTGTCGCGCATCGACGCCGGGAGGCTCGACGTCGCCGACGACGGATTCGATCTCGCGGTGGTCGGCGACGTCCTGGCCACGGAGATCGGCCCGAGGGCCCTGGCCCGAGGCCACGGTCTCGAGGTCGCCGGCGAGGGTCCTGTCTTCGCGCGTGGAGACGAGGCGCGCGTGCTTCAGATCGGGCGCATCCTGGCCGAGAACGCGATCGTCCATACTCCGCCCGGCACGACGGTCACCGTTACGACCGGTCTCGTCCGCGGCCGCGCGACCCTGTCGGTGTCGGACGACGGCCCGGGGATCCCAGGTGATTCCCATGACGCGGTGTTCGACCGGTTCTTCCGGCTCGGTGGGACGGTCGCGTCCGGCAGCGGGCTCGGGCTCGCGATCGCGCGGGAGCTGGCAGAGCTGATGGGTGGGACGATCGAGCTAGTCTCGGGACCGGGCGAAACCCGGTTCACGCTCGCGCTCGCGGCCGACGTGACGGCCCGCGAACCGGCGGTCCCTGCACGAAGGGGATGAAATGTCGGGCTGAAACTGCTTTCATCCAGGGTGCGTGCGCCCGGCACTCGTAGTCGCCCTGTGCGCCCTTGCCGCGTCCGCGGGCGCGGGAGGGGTGCTGTTCGCCGTCGAAACCGGCGGCTGGGACAAGGGCAGCGCGCAGACGGTCCTCGTCCGTGAGCCGCTCGTGCGCTCGTCGGTACCTTCGATGGTGGTCGTCTCGAAGCCTGTCCTCGCGGGCAACTTCGCGCCGAAGCGGATCTTCGCGCAGCGCGCCCCGGGTGTGGTGACGGTGTTCTCGTACTTCGGCGCGAACCCCGGCGCCGCCTCGCTCGAGGAAGGATCGGGCTTCGTGGTCAATCGCACGGGAGTGATCCTCACGTCCGCGCACGTGATCGTGTCGACCACCGGCACCGGCCTGCTCACCCAGCCCGCGAGCTCGGTGTACGTGCAATTCGGCGACGGCGACCGGGTGAAGGCCGAGGTCATCGGTTGGGACCCGTACGACGATGTCGGAGTCCTCAGGGTGCCTCCCACGGCGCACGCGCTCATACCGGTCCCGCTCGGCACCTCGGCGGGCCTGACGGTCGGGCAGCCGGTCGCGACGATCGGCTCGCCGTTCGGCGCCGAGACCTCGCTCTCGATCGGCGTCGTCTCGGGCGTCGGCCGCACGATCCCGTCACTGACGACTTCCTACGACCTGTTCGACGCGATCCAGACCGACGCGCCGATCAACCAGGGCAACTCGGGCGGCCCGCTCCTCGACTCGGCCGGCCGGGCCATCGGGATCAACGCCCAGATCCGGTCGAGCCTCGAGTCGGGCTTCGAGGGCGTCGCTTTCGCCGTTCCGATCGACTCCGTGAAGCGATCCCTCGAGCAACTGCTCAGCTCGGGGCACGTCGACTACGCCTACCTCGGGCTTCAGTCCGAGGACCTGACGCCCTCGATCGCGAAGGCCTTCGGCTATCCGGCACGCCGCGGCGCGATCATCGATTCCGTGACGAAGGGCGGGCCCGCGGCTGCAGCCGGGCTCAAGCCTGGTCACCAGAGCGTCCTCTGGCAGAACCAGCGGATGACCGTCGGCGGGGATGCGATCGTCGCCATCGACGGGATCGAGGTGACGAGCTCCAACGACGTGGCCAGGATCGTCGCCGAGCGGATGGTCCCGGGCGAGGCGGCCTGGTTCACGATCATGCGCGCGGGGCGCAAGCTCGTGATCCCGGTCACGCTCGGCGCTCGCCCGTAGACTGACAACTGTGAACGATTTGTCGCACGTCGACGAGTCTTCGGGCTCGGTCCAGATGGTCGACGTCGGGCACAAGCCGGCGGTGCGCCGGAAGGCGGTGGCCCGCGGTGCGGTGCTGATGGCGCCCGAGACCTCGCGGCGCCTGCGCGACCTTCCGAAGGGCGACGCCCTGACGACCGCCAAGCTCGCCGGGATCATGGGCGCCAAGGAGACGAGCAGGCTGATCCCGCTCTGCCACCCGCTCCCTCTCGACCACGTCGAGGTCGAGCTCGAGGTGGGCGAGGGGCGGGTCGACATCGTCGCCTCCGCCGAGGTGACCGCGAAGACCGGCGTCGAGATGGAGGCGCTCACAGCCGTCGCGGTGGCCGGCTTGACCGTCTACGACATGGCCAAGGCGATCGACAAGAACATGACGATCACCGAGATCACGCTGGTCTCCAAGGAGAAGGAGACGGCGTGAGGGCCGGGGTGCTGACGATCTCGGACCGCGTGTCGCGCGGCGAGGCCGACGACGTGAGCGGCGACACGCTCGAGGAGCTCCTCCTCGCCGACGGGTTCGAGGTCGTCCGGCGGCTCGTGCCCGACGAACGCGACGAGATCTCCAACGCGATCGTCGACCTCGCCCAGGACCTGGCGCTCGTGATCACGACGGGAGGCACCGGCCTTGCGGCCCGCGACGTGACGCCCGAGGCGACTCGCTCGGTGCTCGAGCGGGAGGCGCCGGGGATCTCCGAGGCGATCCGCGCCGACTCGATCGCGAAGACGCCTCACGGCCTGCTCTCCCGTGGCGTCGCGGGCACCGTCGGGAGCGCCCTCGTCGTCAACCTCGCCGGCTCGCCCGGAGCCTGCCGCGACGGATACGCGGTGCTCCGGCCGGCGCTCCCGCATGCCCTGAATCTGTTGGCTGATCAGGCAACAGCGACGGATCACGTTCATACCTAGAGGGCTGCGCGGCCAATGAGCTCGACGGTGTCCGACACCGCTTTTGGCAAGGCCCGGCTCTTCGCCAACCTGATCAAGGTCGAGCACACGATCTTCGCGCTGCCGTTCGCCTACGTCGGCGCGTTCCTCGCCGTCGACGGGGTGCCGTCGGCGCACGACCTCCTCTGGATCACGATCGCGATGGCCGGGGCACGCTCACTTGCGATGGCGCTGAACCGGCTGATCGACGCGGGCATCGACGCCCGGAACCCGAGAACCGCGGGCCGTGAGATCCCCTCGGGGAAGCTGACGATCGGGGCCGTCTTCGCCTTCTCGCTGGCGTCGCTGGCGGTGTTCCTGATCGCCGTCTGGCAGCTGAACCCCGTCGTGCGCTGGCTCTGGCCGATCCCGGTGATCATGTTCGTCGTCTACCCGTACCTCAAGCGCTTCACGTGGCTCTGCCACCTCTGGCTCGGGGCGGTCGACGGTCTTGCCCCGGTGGGGGCGTGGGTTGCGATCACGGGGACGCTGCCCTGGCAGGCATGGGCCCTCGGCGGCGCCGTCGCGACCTGGGTAGCTGGATTCGACATCTTCTACTCGCTCTTCGACGTCGAGATCGACCGGGCGCAGGGACTCCACTCCTGGGCTGTGCGCTTCGGCGAGCGTGGTGCATTTCTCGGTGCACGCTGGATGCACGTCGCGACCGTGGCGTTCCTCGTGGCCGCCGGTCTCGGCCTCGACGTGGACTGGTGGTACTGGGCCGGCGTGGTCGTGGTCGCCGGGCTCCTCGCCTACGAGCACTCGCTG
Organism: uncultured Actinomycetota bacterium; assembly: GCA_963801905.1. GTDB lineage: Bacteria > Actinomycetota > Thermoleophilia > Gaiellales > Gaiellaceae > PALSA-600. The sequence continues at coordinate 78,037 of CAWDGP010000001.1, forward strand.
GTCCGCCCGGGCGACCTGCGACGACTCGACGCCGCGTTCTTCACCATGAACGGCGTGATCAGCGTCGCCTTCTTCGCCTTCGTCCTCGCGGACGTTCTTTGAGCCGTAGGGCATGATCCGCGGCACCAAGCTCTCTCGCCGCTACGGCCTGAAGCGCGTCTTCGACAAGGTCGACGTCGAGCTCGACCCGGGCGGCTTCCTGCTCGTCACGGGCCCGAACGGCTCGGGCAAGACGACGTTCCTGCGGATGCTCGCGGGCCTCGACGCGCCGACGAGCGGCGAGCTCGAGCTCCCCGACCGCGGCGTGATCGGCTACCTCGGTCACGAGCCCCTCGTCTACCGCGAGCTGACACCGCTCGAGAACCTGCACATGTTCGGGCGCCTCTACCGGATCCCCGAGCGCGCCGAGCGGATCGGCATGCTCCTCGAGCGCTTCGGCCTCTGGGACGTCCGTGACCAGCACGTGTCGACCTTCTCGCGGGGAATGCGCCAGCGGCTCGGGCTCTGCCGCGTGCTCCTGCACGAGCCGGAGCTCGTGATCCTCGACGAGCCGTTCAACGCACTCGACGACGCCGGCACGACGCTCCTCGACGCTACGCTCGACGAGTTGCACGGCACCCGCGCCTTCGTCGTCGCGACGCACGACCCTGCCCGGGTCGAGCGCCTTGCGACCCGGACGCTCGCGTTCACATGACGTATTTCTCCGCTGTCGGCGCTCTGCTCCGAAAGGATCTCCTGATCGAGCTGCGGGCGAAGGAGACTGTCCCGGCGATGCTCCTGTTCGTCCTCTCGGCGCTCACGATCTTCCACTTCGCGGTGCCTGCCAATGCGAGCCCGCAGGTCTCGCTCGGCCTCCTCTGGACGGCGATCATCTTCACCGCGCTGCTCGGCCTCACCCGCGCATTCGTGCCCGAGCGCGAGCAGGGCGTCTTCGACGCGCTCGTGCTCGCGCCGTCCGACCGGAGCGCGATCTGGGCGGCGAAGAGCATCTCGGTGCTCGCGTTCCTCGGCCTCGCCGAGCTCGTCGCGATCCCTGCGTTCGGCCTCTTCTTCCACGGCATCGACGGCCGGACGCTCGCGGCGATCGCCCTCGCCAACATCGGCATCTCCGCCGTCGGGACGCTCACCGGCGCGATGGCCGTGGCCGGCCGGGCCCGCGAGCTCCTGCTACCGCTCCTCTTCCTGCCACTGGCGATCCCGATCGTTGCCGGGGGGATCGCTGCGAGCGTCCGCGACGAGCCGAAGTACCTCGCCTTCCTCGGGCTCTACGACCTCGTGTTCGTACTGCTGTCGTGGGGCGCGTTCGAGTACGTCGTGGCGGAGACCTGAGCCCCCGCCGCCCGTCCCGGTCTACCATTCGACCGTGACGGGTCGTGTCTCCCTCCCGGCGCTGGCAGGGCTCACCACGGTCCTGTTCGCGGCGGCGATCGCACTGATCTTCTTCTATGCGCCGGTGGACGGCGACCAGGGCCTGTCCCAGAAGATCTTCTACTTCCACGTGCCGATCGCGCTGACCTCGTACGCGTGCTTCGCCTGGGGTGCCTGGAAGGCGCTCCTGCACCTCTGGAAGCGCAAGCCCGGCGCCGACCTCGAGAGCTACGTCGCGATCCACCAGGGCGTGATCTTCGGCTCGCTCACTCTGATCACCGGCTCGATCTGGGCGCGGATCTCGTGGGGTGTCTGGTGGGTCTGGTCGGACGACCAGCTCGTCCTCTTCCTGATCCTCTTCCTCTTCTACTGCGCCTACTTCATGCTTCGCTACTCCGTCGAGCCCGGCCTGCAGCGCGAGAACCTGTCCGCCGTCTACGCGCTCTTCGGCGTCGTACTGATCCCGATCTCGTTCCTCGCGATCCGGATCTCGCGCAGCATCATCCATCCCGAGGTCTTCACCCGCCACGGCCCGCAGATGACGCACACGCAGTTCCTCACCTTCTGCGTCTCGTGGGCGGCAATGCTCTCCCTGTTCGCGACGCTCTACGGGATCGAGCTCGCCGGAAAGCGGCTCGACAGCCAGCTTCGCGAACTGAGGGAGCTGCTCGCATGACGCCTTCCGAGAAGTACACCGCTGCGGCCTACCTCGTCGTCTTCGTGGGCGTGCTCGCCTACGTGCTGATCATCGCGTCGAAGCTCCAGCGGCTGCAGCGGCAGGTCGCCGAGATCGTCGAGCGGGTGCGCGAGAAGGAGGCCGCGCCCGATGGCTGAGCTCCTCTTCTGGCCGGCGCTGCTCGGTTACGGCGAGGCGGCGCTCGCCTACACCTCGCCGCGGTACACGCGGTTCGCTACCTGGGGCGTCCGAATCGGCTGGCTCGCCCAGACCGGCCTGCTGGTCTACCAGGCCACGCGGCTCGACGGCTTCCCCTGGGCCTCGTGGGCCGGCTCGCTCAACCTGTTCGTCTGGTTCACCGTCGGTGCGTACCTGATCTGGGGCTGCCAGGCCCGCTACAGGCTCGTCGGGCTCACGGTCATGCCGCTCGCGGTGGGGCTCTTCATCGCCTCGCGGATCGGCGGCGGCACGGCAGCCGGCGAGAAGTCCCACTACTCGAATCTCTTCCTGACGATCCATGTCGGCTGTGTCCTCGCCGCGTTCGCCGGCTTCACGCTCGCCGCGTCCCTCGCCACGCTCTACCTGGTCGAGGAGCGCGGCCTGAACCGCCATTCGCCGAACATCCTCCGGCTGAAGCTGCCGTCGCTCGTCGTGCTCGAGAAGCTGACGGTACGCACGATCGCGATCTCGCTGCCCCTCCTGACGATCGGCCTCGTCGCCGGGTTCGTGAGGCTTCGCGAGGAGGGCAAGAGCGCAGACGCGCTCATGGCCGCGACGATCGTCGCCTGGGTGGTCTACGCCGGCCTCCTGGCCCTGCGCCCGAAAGGTCGGCGCACCGCCTACCTTGCGCTGATCGGATTCGGGATCGTCCTCGTCGCGCGCATCGCTCTCGCCGGGAGCCACTTTTGAGCCGTAGGCTTGACGGAGGCTCCAATGTGGCCGCGGTTGTCGAGGTCGCAAGCGCCGTGAACGGAGGCGCCGGCTTGGCCGGCGCCGGAGCAGGACGGTTCTTGACATGACCCTGTCGCTCGTCGGCATCTCGCACCACGTCGCTCCGGTCGAGCTGCGCGAACGGGTGGCGCTCTCGCTCGAGCACGCCGCCTCGCTCGCCCGCGCCCTCGGCGATGCCGTCTGCCTCTCGACCTGCAACCGCACCGAGGTCTACCTCGCCGGCGACGACGGCACCCGTGCGCTCTCCTCGCTCGAGGAGATCGCCGGCGAGCCGCTCCGTTCGGTCGCCTACCGGATGCACGACGACGCTGCAGCGCTCCACCTCTTCCGCGTCTCGGCGGGCCTCGACTCGCTGATCCCCGGAGAGAGCGAGATCCTCGGCCAGGTGCGCGCCGCTTTCGACGCGGCCTCTCCCGGGCCGCTCCTCGACCGCGTGTTCCGCCAGGCGCTCTCGCTCGGCAAGCGGGTCCGGACGGAGACCGCGATCGGCGAGAGCCCGGCCTCGGTGCCGTCTGCAGCCGCGGCGCTGGCCGCGCAGGTGTTCGGCGACCTCAACGGCCGCAAGGTGCTGCTCGTCGGGGCAGGCCGGATCGGCGAGCTTGCCGCCGCGAACCTCTCGGCGCGCGGCGCCTCGATCGCATACGTCGCGAACCGCACCCCGGAGAGCGCCGCCGAGCTCTCGACGCGCTTCGGCGGCGCGCCTATCGCTCTCGACGACATCGCGCTCAAGCTCGGCGAGGTCGATGTCGTCCTCAGCTCGTCCGCGGCCCCGGGACTGCTCATCGAGCGGCGTGACGTTCCTTCGCGCCGCCGCCATCCGCTCTTCTTCATCGACATCGCAGTCCCGCGGGACGTCGACCCGGCGGTCCACGAGCTCGACGGCTGCTTCCTCTACGACATCGACGACCTCGAGGCGGTCGTCTCCGAGACCCTCGAGGGCCGCCGTGCCGAGGCCGAGGTCGCCGAGCGTCTCGTGGCGCTCGAGACCGAGCGATTCCGCGAGTGGCGGGCGACGCTCGACGTGGTCCCTGCGATCTCGGCGCTCCGCTCGCGCGCCGAGGAGATCCGGGTCGCCGAGCTCGACAAGCTCCCGGCGCTCCCCGACGGGGAGCGCGAACGTCTCGACCAGGTGACGGCACAGATCGTCGCAAAGCTGCTCCACGAGCCGACGGTGCGAATGAAGGAGGCGGCCGTCGACGGAGGCGGCGAGGCCTACGCCGCCACCATCCGCCGCCTGTTCGGGCTCGAGGAGCCCAGTTAGCCGGGGCGGCCGGTGGTCGTCAGGATCGGATCGCGCGGCTCCAGGCTCGCGCTCACCCAGGCCGAGCTCGCGGCTTCGGTGATCCGCACCGCGGATCGCCAGATGGCGTTCGTGCCGATCACGACGGCCGGGGACCGTGACCGCTCGAGCCCGTTCGGCCAGATCGGCGATCGTGGTGTCTTCGTCAAGGAGATCGAGGAGGCGTTGCTCGCCGGGCGGATCGACGTCGCCGTACACTCGGCGAAGGACATGACCTCGACCGACACGGCCGGTCTCGTTGTGGGCGCCTACCTCGAGCGCGACGACCCGCGCGACGCGCTCGTCGGTGCGGCGACGATCGAGCCGGGGATGCGCATCGGGACGGCATCCGTCCGTCGCCGGGCCCAGCTGCTCGCGCTGGAGCCGACCATCTCGGTCGAGCCGCTCCGAGGCAACATCGACACGCGACTGCGCAAGGCCTCGGAGCGAGGTCTCGACGCGCTCGTCCTCGCCGCCTGCGGCCTCGACCGCCTGGGGCTCGCCGATCGGATCGGCCTCCGGCTGGGAGTCGACACGATGCTCCCCGAGGCCGCCCAGGGCGCACTCGCGCTCCAGGTCCGCGCCGGGGAAGAGGAGCTCGTTGCCCTTGCGGACGATCCCGAGACGCGCCGGCGGGTCGAGGCCGAGCGCGCGGTCGTCGCCCGCATCGGCGCGGGCTGCCTCGCTCCGGTGGCGGCGCACCACGACGGCGAAGTGCTCTCGGCGCTGGTCGCAGCCGAGGACGGCAGCTGGATCGAACGGCGGAGCGGGGACGATCCGGACGCGCTCGCCGACGAGCTGATCGCGCTGACGGAGGCTCGCGCCGCGATGGCGGAGGCTCAGTGAAGGTCATCGTCACCCGCCCCCGCGCGCAAGCCCAGCCGCTCGCCGGCCGGATCGAGGAGCTCGGGTACGAGGTCGTGGAGTGCCCGCTGATCGAGATCATCCGCACCTCCGACGAGCCGATCGACTGCGCCGGCTACGAATGGGCGGTGGTCACGAGCCCGAACGGCGCCGACGAGGTCGCACGACGGGCCCGCAACCTGCCGAAGGTGGCCGCCGTCGGCCCCGGAACCGCCGAGACGCTTCGCGGCCACGGGATCGAGCCTGCGTTCGTTGCGTCCGTCTCGACGGCCGAGCACATGGCCGGTGAGTTCCCCGAGCACGAGGGCAAGGTGATCTACCTCGCCGCCGAGAACTCCCGCCGTGGCCCGATCGACGCCCTCGAAGCCGACTTCGTGCCCCTCTACAGCACCGTTCTCCTCAACCCCGAGCCTCCAGAGGGCGATGTCGTCGTGCTCGCCTCAGGGTCGGCGGCCCGGGCCTACTCCTTCATCGGCGGCTCCGCGCCGGCCGTCTCGATCGGGCCCGAGACGACCAAGGTCGCCGGCTCGGTCGGGATCCAGGTCGTCGGGGAGGCGAAAACCCACGACCTCGAAGGGCTCCTCGCAGCGGTCGCGGAGTACGCATGTTCGACACCATCACGTTCCTGACCGACTTCGGGCTGCAGGACGACTTCGTCGGCGTCTGCCGGGGGGTGATGAAGCGCATCGCCCGGGACGCCCAGATCATCGACATCACGCATGGGATCGCGCCGCAGGCGGTCACGCAGGGCGCACTCGTCCTCGCCCGCTCGGTGCCGTACCTCCCGCCGGCGGTGCACCTCGCCGTGGTCGACCCGGGTGTCGGCAGCGAGCGCCGCGCGGTCGCGATCCGCACGGCGTCGGGCCGCGTGTTCGTCGGGCCCGACAACGGGCTCCTCGCCGTCGCGGCGGACGCCGAGGGGATCGAGGGGGTGCGGAGCCTGACGAACCCGCAGTACCACCTGGAGCAGGTCTCGAAGACCTTTCACGCCAGAGATCTCTTCTCGCCGGTCGCCGCGCACCTCGCCGCGGGCGCGAGCTTCGAGGGGCTCGGCGACCATGTCGACCCCGCAACGCTCGTCCGCATCCAGCTCCCCGTCGCCACCGTGGCCGACGGCGAGCTGCGGGCGACCATCCTCGACGTCGACCGCTTCGGCAACCTCGGGCTCAACGTCTCCACTGTCGAGATCGAGGAGCTGGGCCTGGGCCGCGGCGACACCGTCGAGCTCTCGTTCGCCCTCACTCCGTACTTCGCCGTCGTCGGCGAGACCTACGCCGACGCCGGACGCGGCGAGCTGATCCTCTACGAGGACTCGTACGGCTCCTGGGCGATCGCGATCAACGGCGGCAACGCCGGGGCGCTGACCGGGGCCTGCCCGGGAGACGAGGTTCGCGTCCGGGCGACCTAGGGAGAATGAATGGCGAGGGCCGGACTTGAACCGGCGACACCACGGTTTTCAGCCGTGTGCTCTACCAACTGAGCTACCTCGCCCCCGCCGGTCAGTGTATCCGCGGCGCCGTTAGCCTTCTCTTGTGAGCGCGAAGCCCGTGGCGGTGATCGGCGCCGGCCTCGACCTCGGCCAGCAGAGGCGCGGGGTCGACATGGGGCCGTCGGCGATCCGGTATGCGGAGCTCCAGGAGCGGATCTCCGAGCTCGGCCGGGAGTGCGAGGACTGGGGCGACGTCGAGGAGCCCGTGGCCGAGGCGACCGAGATCGGCGATCCGCAGGCTCGCTACCTCGGCGCGATTCTCCGTTCCTGCGGCCAGATCGCCGGCCGCGTCGAGAAAGCCGTCGCCGAGGGCTATCTGCCGCTCGTGCTCGGCGGGGACCACTCCGTCTCGATGGGGACGCTCGGCGGGATGGCGCAGGCCCACGGCGCCGGCGCCGTTCTCTGGGTCGACGCGCACGCCGACATGAACCGGCCTTCCACGTCGCCGAGCGGGAACGTGCACGGGATGCCCCTTGCGGAGGCGCTCGGCGCGGCGGGGAAGGACTTCGACTCGCGCACGTGGCCCTCGCCCTCGGTGGAGCGGGCGGCGATTCTCGGGGCGCGCTCGATCGACGCGGGCGAGCGGCTTCTGATCGCCGAGCTCGGCGTACGCGTGTTCACGATGAGCGACATCGACCGGCATGGCATCGAGCGCGTGATGCGCGAGGCGCTCGAGTTTCTCCGCGGCGCTTCGTTCCTCCACGCCACCGTCGACCTCGACGCCGTCGACCCGATGTTCGCGCCCGGCGTGGGCACGCGCGTTCAGGGCGGTCTCTCCTACCGCGAGGCGCACCTGGCGCTCGAGCTTCTCGCGGAGTCCGAGCTGCTGGACTCGCTCGAGCTCGTCGAGGTGAACCCGATCCTCGACGAGGAGAACCGGACTGCCTCACTCGCCGTCGAGCTCGCCGCGAGCGCTCTTGGTGCCCGCATCCTCTGACTCCTCGCCGTTGCCCGACGGCGCGTAATACACACGGCCCTTGAGCTCATCGGGCAGGTAGTCGACGTCGAAGCCGGCGGGATCCTCGTGCGGGTAGGCGTAGCCCTTCCCCCGCCCGAGCTTCGATGCGCCCGGGTAGGCCGACGAGCGGACGGGATCGGGCGGGTTGAGGTGGCCGTGCTCGCGCACGTCCGCGACCGCGGCGTTGAGCGCCTTGTACGAGGCGTTCGACTTCGGCGCGCGGGCGAGGTACACGGCGGCCTGCGCGAGGTTCAGCCGTGCCTCCGGGAGCCCGACGTGCTCGACCGCCTGCGCCGCTGCGACCGCGACGAGGAGCGCGCGCGGATCGGCGTTCCCGATGTCCTCTGAGGCGAGAACGATCATCCTTCTCGCGATGAAGCGCGGATCCTCGCCGCCCTCGACCATCACGGCGAGGTAGTAGACCGACGCCTGCACGTCTCCGGCTCTCGTCGACTTGATCCAGGCGGAGATCGTGTCGTAGTGGCGGTCGCCGCCCCGGTCGTAGAGGAGAGGCCGCTTGCGCGCCGCGTCCTCGATGTGGGACGCGTCGACCGGCCCGGGCGCCGCGGTCTGGACGGCGAGCTCGAGGATGCCGAGCGCGCTCCGCGCGTCCCCGCCCGCCCGCGCCGCGATCATCTCCTCGACCGCCGGATCGATCTGCGCGCCTAGCTCGTCGGCACCGCGCCGGATGAGCTCGCGCAGCTCGTCGGGGGTCAGAGCCTCGAGCTCGTAGACCTGCATCCTCGAGAGCAGTGCGGAGTTGAGCTCGAAGTAGGGGTTCTCGGTCGTCGCGCCGATCAGGGTGACGATCCCGTCTTCGACGCCGGGGAGCAGCGCGTCCTGCTGGGCCTTGTTGAAGCGGTGGATCTCGTCGAGGAAGAGGATCGTCCGCCGTCCCTGCGCCCCGAGCCGCTCACGCGCGGCGGCGAGCACTTCCCGGACGTTCCCAACGGTCGCCGATACCGCCGAGAGCTCGACGAACTCGGCGCCGGTGACGCCCGCCACGATCCGTGCGAGGGTCGTCTTCCCGCTTCCCGGCGGGCCGTAGAGCACGAACGATGGCACGCGATCGGCTTCGATCGCGAGGCGCAGGGCCCGGCCCGGTCCCACGACCTGCTCCTGGCCGACGAAGCCGTCGAGCTCGGAGGGCCGGAGGCGCTGTGCGAGCGGCGCGACCGTCTCGAGGCGCCGCCCGGCTGCTTCGTCGAAGAGATCGGCCACTCGCGTCAGTATGCTCCTGGTGCGGCGTGGTGATGGATCTCTGGAGCGAAGGGATGTACGAACGGCTGACGTCTGTGCTCGAGCCCGTGCACGACGAGCTTTTCGAGCGGCTTGCACCGCAGCCGGGTGAGCGGGTGCTCGACCTCGGCTCGGGCACCGCAGCGATCGCGCTCCGCGCCGCTCGCGTCGGCATCGAGGCGGCCGCTCTCGACAGCTCCGCGCCTCTCCTCGACAAGGCTCGCGAGGATGCCGAGGCGGAGGGGCTCTCCGTGCGGCTCGACGAGGGCAGCGTCGAGTACCTGCCCTACGAGGACGGTGAGTTCGACGTGATCGCGTCGGCCTTCGGCTTCATCTTCTCCGCCGATCACGCGAACGTCGCCGGCGAGCTGGCACGCGTCGCCCGCCCCGGAGCGCGGCTCGGGTTCACGGCCTGGAAGCCGAACCCGAAGCTGGGCGAGCTCTACCGCAGGTTCACCGAGGAGCCGCTCGAGGGCCGCGAGGCGACCGAGTGGGGCCGCGAGGACCACGTCGAGGACATGCTCGGCGAGGACTTCGAGCTCGAGTTCGTCGACGGGACGCTCTGGGTGGACGCGGCCTCCGGCGAGGAGCTGTGGGAGGTCTTCTCGACCTCTTCGCCTCCGGTCTCCGCGCTCCTGAACAAGCTCGACTCCGAGCGCGGCGAGGCGTTCCATCAGGCGTTCGTCGAGCTCTACGAGACCTACCGCGACGGCGCCCGCATCCGGGCGCCCCGCCGGTACCTGCTCACACTCGGCACCCGCAGGTAGCGAGGCTACGCTCCCGTTCGTGCTCGAGCTGCACGAACCGGACGGCGCCTTCCAGGCGCTTCAGGAGTACCTGCACGGGTTCTGGGGCCGCGACGAGCTCGTCGCCGACCTCTACCTCGGCTACGGGCTCTCTGCGCCGATCCGGCGCGAGGCGACGCCCGCGCCGCCGGAGCCGTGCGCGCTGCCGCTCCTCGCCTGTCGTGTCCGGCCTGCTCGGGGACGTGAGCGCGTCTCGACCGTCGGGTTCGAGGTCGGGGAGTGGGAACGCAGCTGGAACGACGACGGGTACACCGCGGCGATCGAGGCCGTCCGCTCGGCGATCGAGCGCGGGGACGTCTACCAGACGAACCTCGTGCAGCACCTGTCTGCGCCGTTCGCCGGCGATCCCCACGCGGTCGCCCTCGCGCTTCGCCACCTCCACCCGTTGGCTCCTCGACCGCTCGCCGGCCACGGCTGGACGATCGTGTCGGCCTCGCCCGAGCTGTTTCTCGCCCGCCGCGGCGACCGGCTCGTGACGATGCCGATCAAGGGGACGCGCCCCGCCGGCGTCGACGTCGAGGGCGAGAAGGACGGCGCCGAGCACGTGATGATCGTCGATCTCGAGCGCAACGACCTGGCGCGCGTCTGCGAGCCCGGCTCGATCCGCTGGCCCGAGTTGATGGTCCAGCACGAGCTCGCAGGGGTGACGCACCTCGTCTCCACCGTCGAGGGGCGTCTCCGGCCGGGCGCGTCGCTCGCCGAGATCCTCGCCGCGACCTTCCCCGGCGGCTCCGTCACCGGGGCCCCGAAAATCTCGGCGGTCGATCTGATCGCCTCGCTCGAACCGGTCGGGCGCGGGGCTTCCATGGGCGCGCTCGGCGTACTTCGACCCGACGGCGATTTCGAGCTGGCCCTGACGATCAGGACGCTCGCGGTCGCCGACGGCCGCGTCCACCTGTGGGTCGGCGGCGGGGTCGTCTGGGACTCCGAGGCCGAGGCCGAGATCGAGGAGTCCTGGGTCAAGGCCAGGCCGCTTCTCTCCGCCGTCGGCAGCCTGGTCCCCGCGTGACCGCGCTCCTCGCCGCCGGTGTCGGCGGCGTCGGGCTCGTGGACCCGGCCTCGCCGGTCTTCTACCCCGACGACGAGGCGCTCCTTCGCGGCGCGGCGGCCTTCGAGACGGTGCGCTTGCGGCGCGGCCGGCCCGTCCTGCTCCGCCGCCACGTCGACCGGCTCGAGGGGTCGGCGATCGCGTTGCGGCTTCCCCCGCCCGTCGGCGCGGCTCGCGCTCGCCGAAGAGGTTGCCGAGGCCTCCGGGGCCGACGAGGGCACCCTGCGGCTCTTCCATACCGGCCGGACGCTGCTCGCGACCGCGGGGCCGCTCCCGCCCGGGCTCGAGGAGCTCCGGCGCCGCGGCATCGCCGCCGTGACCGTCAAGACCACGAGCGCCGGGCTCCTCACCGGGGTGAAGGCCACCAGCTACGCCACAGCGCTCGCCGCGGTCGCCCGGGCCGAGAAGTCCGGCGCCGACGACGCGATCTACCTGGGCGAGCACGAGACCGTCCTCGAAGCGACGATGTCGAACGTCTGGTGGCGTGAAGGCGATGTCCTCGTCACGCCGTCGCTCTCGACCGGGATCCTGCCGGGCGTCACACGCGGCGCGGTCGCGGCGATCGCACGCACGGCCGGCTACAGGGTCCAGGAGGGGTCGTTCACCCTCCCGCACCTCCTTCGAGCGGACGAGGCGTTCACGAGCTCGGCGGTGCGGGAGATCATGCCGCTCGTCGCCGTCGACGGCCGCGAGCTCGAGCGCGGCGACGCCGCCCCGCGGTTGCAGGCGCTGCTCGAGGAGGTCGCCGACGACTACCCTGGAGGAGATGGCTGACAAGATTCGCCTGGGTGGGATGGCACTCCGGAACGGCGTGCTCGTGCACGGCCCGACGGCCTGGGCTTGCGCGGTGCGCACCGACGAGGGCGAGCTGAGGATCGCCTCCGGCCGCAAGAAGCTCATCGGCTCGCGCGTGAACGCGCCGCTGCTGCGCGGCCCGGCGAGGCTGCTCGAGTCCGTGGCCGTGATCCCGAAGGTGAAGCGCGCCCTTCCAGAGGCCGAGCTGCCGTTCGAGGGCAGAGGCGCGTTTGCCGCGATGGCCGGAACCGCGGCCGCGATCCACGCGCTCCGCCGCTCCAGGCTCGGTGACACCGCGCAGGAGATCGTCGCGGGGCTGCTCGCGGTCGCTCCGGCGGTGCTGTCGGTGCGCAGCGGCTCGCTCGCGGCGTACCACGGCGCCGAGCACGTCGCGATCGGGACCTACGAGCACGGCGAGATCGTTGCGAAGGAGCACGAGCGGTGCGGCTCGCATCTCGTCGGCCCGCTCGTCCTCACCGGCGTCGCGGGGAACATTCTCGCCGCCCGCGCGCCCCGCGAGTTGCGGCCCGCCGCCCGCCTCGCTGCGTCGTTCGGCTCGATCGCAGCCGCCACTGAGATCTTCGGGTGGATGACGCGAAACCCGGACCGGAAGCTCGCCCGCGCGCTCGCGCGGCCCGGTCACGAGCTTCAGCACCGTCTTTCGACTGCCGAGCCGAGCACCGACCAGCTCGCGGTAGCCGAGGCCGCACTCGCGGCGTGCCTCGAGCTCGAAGTCTGAGAACCGCCCTTTAGCGCACCCCCGCGTGCCGATGAGGGACGCATGTCGAGCGCCGCCGTGGCGGTCGGCGTGCCCCAGGTCGTCGCGTCTCAGCCGCCGGTCAGCTTCGAGTAATCGAGCGAGTCCTTCGGGGCGGTGAGCGTCACCGGCTGGTCCCAGTCGGTGAACGTGATCGATCCGGTCTTCGAGCCGGCGGGCTTCAGCTCGAGCGGGTACGCCGGCCCCGTGGTGGCCACATAGAGCGTGCCGCCTTTTCCCGTGTCGGTCAGCGCCAGCGCAGGCTGGTCGCCGATCTTCGTCTCCTCGCCTTTCTCGACCGGGCCGGACGCCGTGAGGATCTGCTTCATCAGCTGCTCGAGGTCGGTGAGCGGCGCGAACGAGCCGAATCCGCTCGACGAGGTCGAGACCTCGAACCACCGCCCTGCGAGCAGCTGTGCGACGGCGCTGCCCGCGTAGTGCTCCAGCGCCTTGGCATTTGCCCGGAAATACAGCTTCTGGTCGATCCGCACGATGTCGAACCCGTATCCGCCGATCTCGACGTGGCCGGCACCGCCCTTGTCGCGCGCGAGCTGAAGGTCGAGGGTGAGCTGCGTCCCTCCGGTCGTGCCCGACCCGGAGATGTGGACGCTTTTCGCGTTCGCAATCGCCTTCTGCATCTCGGTGAGGATCTGCTTCGGCGTCATGTCGACGATCCCGTTCGACTTCGCGCCGCCGCCGCCGCAGCCCGCCAGGACCATGGCAACCAGGACAAGCCAGCACGCCAGCGCCCGACGCATGGCCCGACGGTAGCATCGGGCCCATGCGGACATCCGGGATTCATCACGTCGGCGTCGCCGTCTCCGACCTCGACGAGGCGGTGGCCACCTGGGGCCGCCTCTTCGGCGCGGAGGTGGAGACGCGCGAGACGGTCGCCAACCAGGGCGTCGAGACGGCGTTTCTCCGGATCGGTGACGGCCGGGTCGAGTTGCTCGCCTCGCTCGGCGCGGACACCCCGGTCGGGAAGTTCCTCGAACGGCGAGGCCCCGGCATGCACCACCTCGCCTTCGAGGTCGACGATGTCGCGGCGGAGCTCGAGCGGCTCTCGGCAGGCGGTGCCGAGTTGATCGATGAGGCCCCGCGGTCCGGGCTCGAAGGGCGCGAGGTCGCGTTCATCCACCCGCACGCCACCGGCGGCGTGCTCGCAGAGCTGGTCGGCCGTGGCTGACGCCGAGCGCATCCGGCTCGAGATCTCGTTCCGCGGCGGCCAGTCGCTGACCGTCAACGTGACGCCGAAGACCGCCGACGAGCTCGAGGCCGCCCTCGCGCAGGGCGAGCCCGACGCCGTGAGCTTCGACGCCGAGGACGGCCGCTACACGGCGGTCGTCAAGATGATCGCCTTCGTGAAGCGCCACGCCCGCGAGAGCCGCGTCGGGTTCGGCGCTTCCATCTAACGCCAAGTGGCCCTCGAAGCAGGGATCGTCGGCCTGCCGGGAGCGGGCAAGACGACGCTCTTCCGGGCGCTGACCCGCGCCGGGGGCGGTGAGTACGGGAAGACGAACGTCGGCATGGCCGAGGTCGCCGACCCACGCCTCGGCGCGCTCGCTCAGGTCGTCTCGGCCCGGAAGATCACCCCGGTCGCCATTCGTGTGCAGGACGTTCCAGGCACGGGGCCGGCGCTGCTCGGCAACCTGCGCCAGGTCGACGCTCTGGTCGTCGTCCTGGACGGTTTCTCGCCGGGGGCCGATCCCGCCGGCGACCTCGAGAACCTGCGCCTGGAGCTGCTCGTCGCCGACCGCGACCACGTTGCCGGCAGGCTCGAGCGCATGGAGAAGCAGGCGAAGTCGGGTGACCCGAGGATTCGGGCCGAGGTCGAACGGCTTCGCGAGGTCCTGGCCGAAGTCGATGCCGGGAAGCCGCTCTCGGACATTCCCGGCGAGCTACCCGACGGCCTCGAGCCGCTGACGACCAAGCCGCTCATCGCGGTCGAGAACGGCCCAGGCGGCATCGACCTCTCGCTCGAGGCCGAGCTCGCCGAGCTGCCCGAGGAGGAGGCGGCAGCGTTCCGCGACGGAGCCCCCTCTGCGCTGGACGAGGTTGCGCGACGCCTTCGCGACGTACTCGACCTGATCACGTTCTTCACCGCGGGCGAGAAGGAGACCCGCGCGTGGCCGCTCCGCCGCGGCCAGACCGCGCTCGACGCCGCGGCCGCGATCCACTCGGACATCGCCCGCGGCTTCATCCGCTGCGAGGTCGTCGACTGGGAGGAGCTCGTCGAGGCAGGTTCTCATGCAGAAGTGGCCCGCCGGGGCCACCAGCGGCTCGAGGGGAAGACGTACGTGGTTCGCGACGGCGACGTGCTGAATATCAGGTTCAACGTCTAGCCTAAACCGCGATCAGGAGGATGCCCGTCAGCGCGAGGACGGCGCCGAGCCGCTGGATCCCGGCTACCCGCTCGTGGAGAACGATCGCCGCCAGCATGACCGTCACGACCGGGTAGAGCGAGGCAAGCACCGAGGTCAGGCTCTCGAGCCCGCCCTGCCCCGCTGCCGCGCCGAACAACACGTTCCCGAGCGTGTCGCCGAGGCCGACCCCGAGGACGATCAGGAGCTTCCAGCCGCCGAGACGCACCGCGCGTCTGCGAGCGACGACCGCGACGAGGACGATGGCGGTCGAGACCATGCGGAAGATGAGCCCGGCCCAGAACGGGTCGGCCTTGCCGGCCGCATGCATGGGCGGGAAGTAGAAGCCGAACCCGATCGCGGCAAGGATCGCGAGCCCGACCCCGGCGGCCATTCGCTGCCCGCCGCCCGCCTGGTGCTCCTGCGACGCCAGCACGATCCCGACGAGGGCGCAGACGATCCCCGCGTACTGCGCCGGTGAGGGGCGGTCGCCCGTGAGGATCCCGAAGACGACGGGGATGATCGCGGAGGCACCCGCGATCGGGGCCACGACGGCCATCGCGCCGATCGCCACGCCGCGGTAGTAGGCGTAGAGCCCGAGGGTCCCCGAGATCGAGGCAGGGATCGCGAGCAGCACCGCTGCGTCATGCGGCCTTTCGCCGCGAGCGAGCACGACGATCGCGACGGCGGCGAGGCCGCCGATCTGCGCCCAGAGCAGGACCCGGAAGATCCCGAGCGTGCGTCCTTGCCACGGGCCGACGAAGTCGGCGACGCCCCAGGCGAGGCTCGCGCCGAGCGCGAGCAGAAGTCCGTTCACCCGGTGGGCCGGGTGGCGGCGCTCGCGTCGAGCTGGTTGGCGTGGTAGAGGACAGCCGCCTCGGCGGTGCGCGCCGCGCGACCATCGTGGTGTACCGCGATGCAGTGCAGGAGCTCGGCCTTCTCCGCGTTGCCGAGCCCGTCGGCGCGCTCCTCGACGAGCCGCAGGCCGAGATGGACGTGCCCGAGCAGCCGGCCCTCGTCGGTCGGCAGGAAGGCGGGGCCTCTTCCGAGCTCGAGCGTTCTCCCGACGTCGTGGAGGATGGCCGCTGCGAGCACGAGCTCGGACCGGAGGCGAGGGTGGAGCTGCGCTGTCTCGCGGCACAGCGTCGCGACCCCGACCGTGTGCTCGAGGAGACCGCCGGCGTAGGAGTGGTGGTCGCCGGCGGTCGCCGGCCAGGCTTCGAGGTCCCGGTCTGCGAGCACCGCTCGCACCGTCGTGGCAAGGCCGGGATGGGTGATCTCCTCGACGAGAAAGTCGAGAAACCCCTGCAGCTCCGCGCCGTCGCGCCGGAGCGAGGGGGTAAGGCTCGCCGGATCGATCTCGGACGCCTCGAGCGTCCGGACGTCGAGTTGGAGCCGATCGCGGAACTTCTCGACCCGGCCGAGCACCCGCACCGCGTCGCCCTCGGCGAAGCGGCCGTCGAGGAGCTCCACGTCGTTCCAGACCCGCGCGTCGATCCGTCCGCTCGGGTCGACGAGCTCGATCGCGAGGTAGGGCGCCCCGCCCTTCGTCCGCAGCCGACGCTTCGTCTTCACCGCGAAGACGCCCTCGACGACGCGGTCTGCTTCGAGGTCGGCGATCACCCGTCCGAGTCTATTCAAGGCTTCGGTAGCCTCCGGCCGTGTCCACGATCGACCCGTTTTCCGCTCTCCGCTACGACGAGAATGTCGCCGGGCGGCTCGCCGATCTCGTCGCGCCGCCCTACGACGTGATCTCGGAGGATGACCACTACCGGCTCTGGCACACGAGCCCGTACAACATCGTCCACCTCACCAAGCCGGGGCGGCCCGACGACGCCGGGCGCGCGATCGCCGACTGGATCCGCTCCGGCGTCCTCGTCGAGGAGGCCCCGGCGATCTGGTGGCTGACCGAGGACTACGAGGGGCCGGACGGCGTCCGCCGCACCCGGGAGGGCATCGTCGGCGCGATCGAGGCAACGCCGTACTCCGAGGGCAAGGTGCTGCCGCACGAGCAGACGAACCCCGAGGTCAAGCAGGAGCGCCTGGAGATCCTGATGGAGACGAAGACCGAGCTCGAGCCCGTCCTGATGCTCTACGACGCCGACCCGCCGGTGTCGCGGCCTTCGGGCGACCCGGTGATCGACGTCGACGAGGCAGGCGTTCACAGTCGGCTCTGGAAGCTCGACTCGGACGGGATCGACCTCGACGTCCCGCTCCTGATCGCCGACGGACATCACCGCTACGAGACCGCGGTCGCCTATCGCAGCCAGAACCCGAAGGCCGAGCGCACGCTCGCCGTGCTCGTCTCGTCGCGCGACCCCGGCCTCCAGATCTTCCCGACCCACCGCGTCGTGCAGGACGTGGGGGTTCAGCCGTTCGGGTTCATGACCTCGGTCTGGGACACCGAGTCGCTCGCGATGTACCGGACGGGCAACTTCTTCCGGCTCGACAGCGACGAGGAGCTCGACGTCAACGACATCGAGCAGTACGAGATGGAGGGCATCGAGTTCACGCCGGACGCCGAGGAGGCGATCAAGGCGGTCGACGAGAACGAGGCCCAGCTCGTCTTCCTCGTGCGCGCGCCGACGGTGGAGCAGGTGCTCTTCTACGCTCGTCGCGGCGAGACGATGCCGAAGAAGACGACGTACTTCTACCCCAAGCTCACCTCCGGCCTGCTCCTGCTGCCTGTCTCGTGAGTCCATGGCTCGAGCTGTGCCGGGCGGCCGTCGGCGACGTGAAGGCCGTCCTCGCGGCGATGCCCACACGGGAGGAGCGCGAGCGGCCCATTGGGCTCGGCGAGGGCGGCGACATCACGGCCGCGCTCGACGAGGCGTCGGAGCGGGTCGTGCTTCAGCACTTCGACCGGCCGGACATCCGGATCGTGTCCGAGGAGATCGGGATCCGTGGCAACGGGCCGATCACGGTTGTCGTCGACCCGATCGACGGCTCCCAGAACGCCGTGCGGGCGATCCCGTACTTCGCTCTCTGCGTCGCGGTCGCCGAGGGCGGGCAGACGATGGACGACGTCGTCTTCGGGTTCGTCCACGACTTCGGCTCCGACGAGGAGTGGACCGCCGTCAAGGGCGGCGGCGCGTTCCTCGACGGCAGGCCGCTGACCGGGGCGCCGAAGGACCACATCGAGTTCCTCTCGATCGAGGCGACCCGCGCGGCGCTCGTGCTCGATCGGCTCGAGAAGCTCGCGCCGCTCACCGACCGCGTCCGGGTGATGGGCGCGCAGGCGATCACGTTCTGCCACCTGGCCGCGGGGCGCACCGACGCGGTCGTGTGCCTCAAGCCTTCGCGCCCGGTCGACTTCGCCGCCTCGCAGCTTCTGATCCGCGAGCGCGGGTTCGCGGTGCACGCGATCGACGGGCCGCCCGTTCCCGAGATCCCGCTCGACCTCGAGGCCCGTTCGCGGATCTGTGCCGCAGGGACCCAGGAGCTGGCAGAGCTCATCGCGGCGGCGGTACGCTCCTAGGCATGGAGCCGTCCCGCGACGCCGTTCTCGTCGCCCTGGCGAACGTCATCGACCCGGAGCTGCGCAAGCCGGTCACCGAGCTCGACATGGTCCGGGACATCAGGATCTCGGGCGGGGACGTCACCGTCACGATCGCGCTCACAGTCGCCGGCTGCCCTCTGCGCAACTCGTTCCAGGACCAGGTCTCGCGCGAGGTCGGTGCCGTCGAGGGCGTCGCCACGGTCAAGCTCGAGTTCGACGTGATGAGCCCCGAGGAGCGCGCGGCGTTGACGACGAAGCTCCGCGGGGGTCGCCCCGAGGCCGACAAATCGATCCAGCTCGACCCGACGACCCGCGTGATCGCGGTCGCGTCGGGGAAGGGCGGCGTCGGGAAGTCGTCCCTCACGGCCAACCTCGCTGCGGCGTTCGCCGCGTCCGGCCGCCGCGTCGGGATCCTCGACGCCGACATCTACGGCCACTCGATCCCGCACATGCTCGGGATCGCGCAGAAGCCGGTGCTCGTCGACAAGCTGATGATCCCGCCGGTCGCGCACGAGATGAAGCTCATGTCGATCGGCTTCTTCGTCGACGACAACAAGCCGCTCATGTGGCGCGGGCCGATGCTCCATCGCGCGCTCGAGCAGTTCCTCCAGGACGTTCACTGGGGCGAGCTCGACGTGCTCGTCGTGGACATGCCGCCCGGGACCGGGGACGTGTCGATCTCGCTCGGCCAGATGCTGCCGCGGGCCGAGGCGGTCGTCGTGACCACGCCGCAGCTGCTCGCGCAGGAGGTGGCGAGCCGAGCTGCGCAGATGGCGCGCCGCACAGGGATGCAGCTGCTGGGCGTGATCGAGAACATGACCTCCGAGGTGTTCGGCACCGGTGGCGGCGAGCGCCTTGCCACCGAGCTCGGCGTCAAGCTTCTCGGGTCGGTGCCGCTCGACGGCCGCATCAGGGAGGCCGCCGACGTCGGGACTCCGCTCGTCGTCTCCGATCCCGAGTCGGATCCGGCCCGCGCAATCGCCGCGATCGCGACCGAGATCGACCGCAGCCGCGGGGCGGGCTTCACCCGCACGCTGCCGCTTGTCTCCTGACGTCGGTCGGCGCCTCGAGGGGCTGGGTTTCTCCCCGGCGGACGCCGCGGTGCTGGCCGACCACTTCCTCGACGCCGAGGCTCGAGGCCGCACCGGCCATGGGCTCGTCCGGCTCGACTTCCTCGAACAGCTTCCCGGGCTCGATCCGTCCGCGCAACCGAGACGGGTCGCCTCCGAGCCGGGGTACGAGCGCTGGGACGGGAACGAGGCGGTCGGCTACCTGGTCATGAACGCGATCGTCGAGGCGCAGGTCGCCTCACCGCCTTCGTCGGCGCGGCTCGTCGTGGCTGAACGAACCTTCCCGACCGGCGTGCTCGGCTACTGGGGTCGCAAGCTGGCCGAGGCGGGCCTCGTGGCGGTGATCACGGCGACCTCGCCGCGCCGGCTCGGGTCTCCCGGTGGAGGGCCGAAGCTGGCGGGGACGAACCCGCTCGCGATCGCGATCCCCTCGTCGGACGGCTCCCCGGTCGTCAGCGACGTCTCGATGGGGAACCTCACCTACGGCGACGTGCTCGCCGGTAGGGCGGCCGAGGACGATCTCGCCCCCTTCGGCGGGGAGGAGCACGCCCACAAGGCCTTCGCGCTCGCGGTGGGTCTCCAGCTGCTCGTGGACGTGCTCACAGTCGAGGACGGCTTCGGCGCCGTGCTCGTGGTCGCGAGCCCGCTGGCAGACCCGGTTCCGGCCTTCCGCGAGCTTGCCTCAGGCATGCGCCTTCCGGGCGATCGCTAAGCAGGAAAGCCGGGCTCGCGGCGGATCGGATCGAAATCCGGATCCTCGCGGGCCCTGTCCGCGTACTTGGAGTCGGCCTGGATCGATGCCCGGAGATGGGTGAGCGCATCGAGGGGCCGGCCGCCGCGGGACTCTGCGCAGGCGAGGTTGTAGAGGATCGCCGGGTGACCGGGCCGCTCCTCGAGGCCCGTCTGCATCAGCGCGATCGCATCGTCCCAGCGCTCCTCGCGAAAGGCGGGCATCGCCGCGAAGTACCACTCCCACGGCGAGGGCTCGTATGCGATTCCGGGCTGGGCGCCGATCGCGAGGACGAGCGTGCCGTCCTCCTCCGCCACTGCCTTGCGCTTGACGCTGGGATCGGACAGGAACACCAGTGTCCCGGCGGGAGCGTCGAGGCTCTCTCCGTCGAGCGTGAACGTCGCGCGGCCCGCCATCACGACGTAGAGCTCCTCGTGGCCGCCGGCGCCCCCGCCGGTCTCGTCGTGCTCCTCGATCACGAGCTCCCCGACCTTCTCCGAGGTGTAGGCGTTGATCCCGAAGGCGCGGATCCCGAGCTTCCGGCGCACCGGGTGCCAGACGATCCCTTCGAAGAGCGGGATCGAGTCGAGCTCCCCCAAGCTCGTCGCCTCCCATCCCTTCATCCGCGCCGGAGCTCCTCGAGCACGACCGGGTCGATCCGCTCGATCCCGTCGACGCGCTCCTCGAGGTTCTCGCGACCGGCCCAGGCCCGGAACGCGTCGGCGAGGTCGCCGTCGTAGCCGAGCCCGGTGAGACGATCGCGCAACTCCTTCTCGAGGGCGGCGTCGAGCACGAGCCACTCGTCCTCCGGCGTCTTGCCGAACAGCGCCTGGTGGATCCGATAGAGCCGGGCGATCTCCTCGACCGGGGCCGGGTGGTCGTCGACGCGGAGATCGACGACCGAGTCCGAGAGCCCCGCGTACCCGCCGTCGGCTTCGACGACGAGGAGCGCAGCCGACTGCTGGCCGCGCCTGTCTCCTCCCGCCGCCTGCGCGGCGGCGAGGCAGTCGATCAGCCGCTCGGCCAGGGTCTGCCCCGCCGAGTCCTCGAACACGGCGGCGAGCACCTCGACCGTCTCACCGGAGACGAGGATGTTCCCCTGTGCGGCGAAGCAGTCGCCGGTCACGCCGCCCGCCCAGTCCATGCACTCCGAGCCGGTGTACGTGGCGCTGCCGCCGTGGGCGTCGACCACGCCGAGCTGGCGGTGGTCGCGTCCCTCGTCGGCATCGGTCAACTGGGCCACGACCTGTGTCGCGGTCATTCCCCGCCCGAGGAGCGCAAGCCCGTCGGGCCCGTAGCGAGGGTTGGCGTAGGCCTGCGTCGCGATCGCGCCCACGCCGGGGCGGGCCCACGGGACGACCGAGCCGACGGCGAGGAACTTCGACTGCGTCGCGACGCCCCACCGGCCTGCGTCGAGGTCGCACGCGGCGATCGAGTACGTCGCGACGACCGGCTCGCGCATCAGAGGACGAGCGTCCCGCCCGGTTCGAGGACGTGGATGGTGGCGTCCGGCGCTTCGATCCGGAGCTGCTCCGGAGTGCCGGTGAGGAGCGGGAAGGTGCCGTAATGGGAGGGGATGCACGGTGGGTTCCCGAGCAGCTCGAGCGCAACCGCGGCCTCGCGCGGGCCCATCGTGAAGTGGTCGCCGATCGGCAGCACGGCGTAGTCGGGGGCGTAGAGACGCGCGATGAGGGCCATGTCCCCGAAGACGCAGGTGTCGCCGGCGAAGTAGATCGCGCGGCCGCCTTCGAGGCGGATGACGATCCCGCAGGACTCGCCGAGGTACTCGAGGTCGTTCGAGCTCGCGGAGTGGAACGCGTTCACGAGCGTGAAGTGGATGTCGTCGAGCTCCTGTGTGCCGCCCTTGTTCAGGCCGGGAAGCTGGTCGGCGACGAGCGCGCCTTGCCCGCCGAGCCAGCTCTTCAGCTCGACCTGGCAGACGACCTGCGCCTGCGGGAAGGCCCGGGAGAGCTCGACCGTGTCGCCCACGTGGTCGGCGTGCCCGTGGGTCACGGCGATGATGTCGACGTCTTCTGGGCTCTTGAGGTTCTCCGGCGTCTTCGGGTTCCCGGTCAGGAACGGGTCGACGTAGATCTTCCTGCCCGCGTCGCTCTCGAGCAGGAACGCCGCATGTCCGAACCAGGTGAGTGCTGCCATCGCTCTTCGCTCCTTTCGTTGCAGTCGGGGCCAGATTAGTCGGGACGGTCGGGTCTGAGATCGATCTGGCGCCGTTCTGCTTGCAGGATCGTCCGGCCCGGGGGCGAAGCTATGGGCCGATGGGACGTCGCTTTCTTCCCGCCCTCCTCGTGGCGGTAGCAGCGATCGCCGACTCGGCAGGTGATCACGGCCTCGCCCGGAACGCGCTCCTCTTCGCCCTTCCCTTCGCCGCGGTCGCCGCGCTCGTCCGGTTCGGCGGCTTCCTCGACTCGCGCGAGCGGTTCTCCGGGATCCAGGCGCTCTGCTCCGGTGCGATCGTCGTGCTCCTGGTCCTGTCGTGCGCCGTCCGTGCGAGCGCCGTCCAGGGTGTGCCGCCCCTCGCGGTGTCCTCGCTCGTCGCGGTGGTCGGGTTGTTCGTGTTGAAGGGCCTGCTCGCAGCGGTGCCGCACCGGCGCCGGCTCGGCAGCTTCTCGCCCGCGAAGCCGTAGCACAGCTCCCGCCCCGCTACCCTCAGCGCATGCCTCTGGGCATGTTTCGGCGCTCCAGCTCGTCGGACCCGCCGGAGCGTGGGAAGTCGACCCACGTGGTCGACATCGTCATCGCCGACGGAAACGAGCTGAAGGCGAGGCTCGTCGAGCAGGGCCTCGACTCGGACGAGATCGTCTTCAAGTACCACTGGCCGCGCTACGCCGCGCCCGCGGATGCCGGAATCAGGTCGCTCGTCAAATCCGAGCACCTCCGCCCCCAGTTCGAGCGGATCGTCGAGATGCACGCGATCGTGCCGTCGAGCATCCCGCTCCCTGTCGCCCAGGTGCGGAACTCGGATCGGGAGTTCGTCGGCTACATCCTCGAGTACGTCGAAGGCGTGACGTTCAACGAGTTGCTCCAGACGAGGATGCTCGACGAGGCGAGGCGGCAGCTCGCCCGCGTGCGCGAGGTGGTGGCAAGGCTCCACGGCAAGAACGTGGTGCACGGGGATCTCAACCCCTGGAACGTGGTGGTCGCCGACGACGGTCGAACGGTGCTTCTCGACCCCGTCCCGTTCGCGAAACCCGAGCTCGCGCTTCAGGACGAGCTCTGCCTCGACGAGATGGGGCGCCAGGTCGAGCTTGCGGCGGGGAGCTAGTCGAGCACCGGGCACCCGGTCAGAACGGGAGTGCGCTCGCAGCCTTCGACGCGAGATCGACCAGCGGCTGCACGAAGAAGAACGACCCGACCGTCACGATCGCGCAGATCGCGACGCCCTTCTGGAGAAGCCACTCACGCGGCGGCGATCCGCCGGCCGGCGCCAGGCGGAGCTCGGCGCTGTCGCGGAGGAACATCGAGCGCACGACCGCCAGGTAGTAGGCGGCGGAGACCATCGTGAAGACGACGCCGATCACGATCAGCCACCACCAGCCCTTGTCGTATGCGGCCGCGAAGACGTAGATCTTCCCCCAGAACCCGCCGGTGAGCGGGAAGCCCAGGAAGCCCAGCATGAAGACCCACATCGAGACGCCGAGAAGCGGCCGCTCCCAGCCGAATCCGGACAGGTTCTCGAGCGTGACCGGCGCACCGAGCTCGCGCTCTCGCGCGGCCACGACGCCGAACGCGCCGAGAGACATCGCACAGTAGGGGATCAGGTAGTACATGAGCGCCCTCGCGCCGGTCTCGTTCGCCACCGAGACCGCGATCAGCATGAACCCGGCGTGGGAGACCGACGAGTAGGCGAGCAGGCGCTTGACGTTCCGCTGCGCGAGCGCGGCGATGTTCCCCACGGCGAGCGAGATGATCGCGATCCCGGCCACCGCCCACGTCCAGAGGTGCTCCTCGCCCGGGAACGCCGTCAGCAGCACGCGGAGCATCACGACGAGAGCAGCCACCTTCGTGGCCGAGGACATGAACGCCGTCACGGGTGTCGGGGCCCCCTGGTAGGCGTCGGGCGTCCACATGTGGAACGGTGCCGCTGAGGCCTTGAACGCGAAGCCGGCGATCATCATCGCGAGGCCGAGCACCAGCAGCGAGTCGTGCGTATTCCCGGCGGCGGCGATCTTGTCGAAGCTCAGCTCGCCGGTCGCCCCGTAGACGAGCGCCGAGCCGAAGAGCAGTGTCGCCGAGCCGACGGCGCCGACCACCAGGTACTTCAGCCCGGCCTCGAGGGAGCCGACGAGGTCGATGTCGATCGCGCACATGACGTACAGCGCGATCGAGAACCACTCGAGCCCGAGGAACAGCGTCATCAGGTTCGCGGCCTGCACGAAGAACGCCATTCCGGCGCCCGCTGCGGCGAGCAGCACGTAGTACTCGGCGATGTTCTCCTCGCGCATCTGCTCCGAGTACGCGATCAGGACGGCCACGAGCCCGCAGCCCGCGACGAGAATCTGAGCAAGCGCGGCCCAGCGGTCGCGGAAGATCGAGTCGGCGACGATCGGGCCGCCGTTCGGGCTCTTGTCGAACACGAGGATCGCGAACACGAACGCCGTCACGAACCCGGCCGCGCAGACCACCGCCGAGGCTGCGCGGCGCGAGCTCTTCGGCCAGAAGACCGCCACGAGCATGATGATCCCGGCCGCGCCGATCATCGAGAGCGACGGCGAGATCGCGAACCAGTCGACGTGCGGCCTCGGCATTAGGGGCTCGCCTCCTTGACGCCGAGGGTCGAGGAGACCTGGACGCCGCCGCTGCCGCCGGCGAACGAGTGGCCGCTGATCGCGTCAGGCCAGGCCGAGAGGACGAGCAGGATCGCGACGAGCGGGACGATCACCGCGAGCTCTCCCGTGCGCAGGTCGAGCGCCGCGTCGCTGACGGCGGGCCCGACGTCCTGATGGAGCACCGCCGAGATCAGTCGCACCACGTACATCGCGGCGAGCACGATCGCGACCGCTCCCACGACGGCCCAGCCCCAGCCGGTCTGGAAGACGCCTGCCAGGATCAGGAACTCGCCGGCGAAGTTGGAGGAGAGCGGGACCGCGAGCATCATCACGCCGACCGTCATCAGGATCGTCGCGAGCACGGGTCGCCCGCGGGCCATGCCGCCGAGCAGCGACAGCTCGCCGGTAGCCGTTCGCCGCTCGACCATCCCGGCGAGCAGGAACATCGACATCGAGAGCAGCCCGTGGTTGACCATCTGGAGCACGGCCCCGTCGAGCCCGAGGTCGTTGACCGCGAAGATGCCGAACGTGATCAGCCCCATCTGCGCGAGCGACGAGTAGGCGATGACGCCGCGTACGTCGGGAGCCCTGAAGGCAAGGAGGGAGCCGTAAACCAGCCCAACGGCCGCAAGCGTCAGAATCAGGTCGCGAAAGTGTGCCGTTGGGCCGGGGAACTTGACGATGCAGATCCGGATGAAGCCGTACGCCGCGACCTTCGAGATCACCCCCGAGAGCAGGCCCGCCACCTCCGGCGGCGACTCGCGGTAGGCGTCCGGCAGCCAGCCGTGGAACGGCCAGAGCGGGGCCTTGACCGCGAAGGCGATCGCGAAGCCGAGGAAGAGCCAGTCGTTCGTGCTCGTCCCGATCTGCGTCAGGTCGAAGGTGCCCTGCTGCAGCCCGAACCAGATGATCGCGACGAGCATGAGCAGCGACCCTGCGACCGTGTAGACGACGAACGTGATCGTCGCGCGCAGCCGCCCGGCCCCGCCCCAGAAGCCGATCAGGACGTACAGCGGGATCAGCATGGCCTCGAAGAAGGCGTAGAAGAGGAGCAGGTCCTGCGACGCGAAGACGCCTGCCACGGCGCCGGTCAGGAAGAGCAGAAGGCCGAAGTAGGCGCGCGGCCGCTCGCGGCCGACCCACCACGCGTAGATCGCCGCCGCCGCTCCGCACACGACGGTCAGGCCGACGAGCCAGACCGAGAAGGCGTAGAGGCCGACGTGGTAGCTCGAGTTGATCTCGCTGAACCAGCTCGTCTGCTGCGCGAACTGCAGCTCGCCGCTACCGAAGTCGAAGCGCTCGAGCACGAGGATCCAGACCGCGACCTCGGCGAGGGAGACGAGCGCGGCGAGCGAGCCTGCCGCCTGTTTGGAGAGCGGCGCCAGCCAGACGACGAGCGCTCCTGCCATCGGCAGGAAGATCAGGATCGTGGTCAGCCAGTCGCTCACGACAGACCGTCCCGCTCCGGCGCCGGCAAAGCCGGCGCCTCCGACCGGAGCCGCCTGCACCGGCAAGCCGCGGTCACATTGGAGCCTCCGTCGAGCCTACGGCTCATCGGGTGGAGATGAAGACGAGGGCGAGGACGGCGACTCCGCTTGCGAGCGCGAGCACATACGCGCGGACGAGGCCGTTCTGGACGCGGGCGAGCTCACCGGCGCCGAACCGGAAGCCGACCTTCACCTCGCCGATCGAGCCGCCGATGACGGGCTGCTCGAAGTACCGGCCGAGGCCGCGCGAGATCAGGTCGGCCGGCTTGTAGAAGACGAGGTCGTAGAGCTCGTCCCAGTAGAACTTCTTCTGGAAGAGCGTCACGGGCTTCGGCACCCTCAGCGTCTTCGTGACGTAGGCCGCGTGGGCGACCCAGATGCCGGCGAGCCCGAGACCGACGGCGCACACGGAGGCGATCGCCTCCTGGGTCCCGCTCGGGTCGGCGGTGTTGGGCACGACCGGGTCGAGCCAGGTGGTCAGGGGGTGCCAGAGCGGCGTGAACTGGAGGAGCCCGGCGGTTGCCGACAGGAACGCGAGCACGCCGACCGTCCAGATCATCGAGATCGGCCCCTCGTGCTTCTCCCCGTGGTCGATGTGACCGAGGAGATGCTCCTGCGCGATACGCGGACTGCTGCCCTCCGAAGACGATGAAGAACATCCGGAAGGTGTAGAGGCCCGTCAGGAACGCGCCGGCGAGGCAGACGGCGAAGAGGCAGTAGCCGAAGGCCCCCTTCGTGAGCGTGGCGGCGATGATCGAGTCCTTCGAGAAGAAGCCTGCGAGCGGCGGGATGCCGACGAGTGCGAGCGCGCCGATCAGGAAGACGTTGCGCGTGTACGGCAGTGCCTTCCCGAGGCCGCCCATCCGCCGCATGTCCTGTTCCCCGGCAAGGGCGTGGATGAGGATGCCGGCGGAGAGGAAGAGGAGCGCCTTGAAGAACGCGTGCGTCATCAGATGGAACATCGCGCTCGAGTACGCGCCGACGCCGGCGCCGACGAACATGTACCCGATCTGCGACATCGTCGAGTACGCGATCACGCGCTTGATGTCGACCTGGACGAGGGCGATCAGCCCCGCCATCAGGAGCGTGGCAGCGCCGAGGCCGGCGGCGAGGTCCTCGACCTTCGGCGCGTTCTCGAAGAGCGTGTGCGTGCGGACGATCAGGTAGACGCCCGCGGTCACCATCGTGGCGGCATGGATGAGGGCGCTGACCGGAGTCGGGCCCTCCATTGCGTCGGGAAGCCAGGTCTGGAGCGGGATCTGCGCCGACTTGGCAACTGCGCCTCCGAGGAGGCCGAGAGCGATCAGGTTCGCGACCGTGCCGCCGTGCGGCGCCGACGCGAACACGCCCGCGTAGTCGAGCTGCCCGGTGTGCTGGATCAGCAGGAAGAGGGCGAGCGCCATCGTCGCGTCGCCGAACGCGTTCATGATGAACGCCTTCTTGGCGGCCGCGATCGCCGACTCGCGCTCCTGGTAGAAGCCGATCAGCAGGTAGCTCGAGAGGCCGACCATCCCCCAGCCGGCGAGCAGGAGGAGCAGGTTCCCGGACTGGACGAGCAGGAGCATCGAGAAGACGAACAGCGACATGTAGGCGAAGTAGCGCCGTTCCTCATCCTCGCCGTCCATGTAGCCGACCGAGTAGGCGACGATCAGCGAGCCGACCCCGGTGACGATCAGCATCATCATCACGCTGAGCTGGTCGGTGAGCAGCGTGAAGCCGAAGCTGTACTGGCCCGCGGAGAGCCACGTCCATGACGTCGTGGTGTGCGCGCGGGCCGCGGGCGACTCGCCGAGCATGATCACGAACGCGACGATCGCGGCCGCGAACGAGACCATCGTCGACGCGGTCGATACGTAGCCGGCGCCTCGACGCGAGATGCGCGTGCCGGCGAGCGCGAGGGCGATCGTGGCAGCCAGCGGCGAGGCCAGGCAGACCCAGGCGGCAGCGTTCATCCTCGGAGGGTCCTCAGCTTGTCGACGTCGAGCTCGAGGTTGCGGCGGCCCATGGCGACGATGAGCCCGAGCCCGACGACCACCTCTGAGGCGGCGACAGCCATCACCGCGATCGCGAACACCTGGCCGTCCTCGCGGCCTACGTGCCGGGCGAACGCGATCAGGGCGAGGTTCGCGCCGTTCAGCATGATCTCGACCGAGAGCAGGATGATCAGCGGGCTGCGGCGGACGAGCACTCCGACGGCGCCGATCGCGAACAGGATCGCGGCCAGCACCACGTACCAGGTGATGTCAGGCCCGTGCAGTTTCGGTGTCCTCTACCTCGGCGAGCCGGGCGGTGCGGAACTCGGCGGCTTCGACCGCGCGGCCGCGGGCGTGCGAGCCGAGCACGACCCCGCCCACGGCGGCGACGAGCAGGACGATCGAGGTGACCTCGAACGCGATCAGGTGGTCGGTCAGGAAGAGCTCGCCGATCGATGCCGGCGAGCCGAACGAGCGCTCGATCGAGGCCGAGTGGGAGAGGGAGCCGCCGGTCGAGAGGCCGACCGCGACGATGACCTCGACGAGGATCGCGCCGCCGGCGAGACACGCGGCCACGACCTGCCAGGAGGGACCTCCCGCCCAGGGCGTCACCCCGACCTGCTCGCCCAGGTAGGCGAGAACGAACAGGAACATGACCATCACGGCGCCGCCGTACACGAGCACCTGTGCCGCCGCGACGAACTCGCCGCCGAGCAGCAGGTAGAGGACGGCGAGCGAAGCGAGGTTCCCGATCAGCGCGAGCGCCGAGAAGAACGCGTTGCGGAACGTGACCACTCCGAGGGCGCTCGCCACGCATGCGAACGCGGCGATGACCCACACGACCCAGACCAGGAAATTCGCCATCTACGAGTTGGACTTGTAGTAGGGGATCGGTGTGTCGTAGAGGTCGCGGTCGGCCACCGGCACCTGTTTCACGGGCTCGGCGAGGAGCATGTCCTTCGTGTAGATGAGGTCGTCGCGGTTGTACTCGGAGATCTCGAAGTCGTTGCCGAGCGTGATCGCGTCGAAGGGGCACGCGAGCTCGCAGTAGCCGCAGAAGATGCAGCGGCTCATGTTGATCTCGTAGATGCGGGCGTAGCGCTCTCCGGCCGAGACGCGGTTGTCGGCGGTGTTCTCCGCGGCCACGACGCGGATGCAGTCCGCAGGGCAGGCGGCGGCGCAGAGGGAGCAGCCGACGCACTTCTCGAGGCCGTTCTCGTGGACGTGCAGCCGGTGCCGGCCGCGGAACCGCGGGTACACGGGTCGCAGGTACTCCGGGTACTGCTGCGTGATCGGCTTCCGGAAGACCTGCTTGAGCGTCACGCCGAAGCCCTTGAAGGTGTTGGGAACGAGGGCGCTCATGACGAACCGTCCTGCTCCGGCGCCGGCAGAGCCGGCGCCTCCGTGCGAGCGTGTGCATGCCCACGAGCCGCGGTCACATTGGAGCCTCCGTCAAGCCTACGGCTCATCAGTTGCCGTGCCACACGACGATGAGGGCGGTGACGAGGGCGTTGAGCGTTGCGACCGGCAGGAGCACCTTCCACCCGAAGCGCATGAGCTGGTCGTAGCGGAGGCGCGGCTGGGAGGCACGAAGCCAGATGAACGCGGTGACGAGCACGCCGAGCTTCAGCAGGAACCAGATCGGGCCGAAGCGGTCGAGCGAGTGGATCCACGGGAACTGCCACCCACCGAAGAAAAGCGTCACGCAGAGCGCCGAGAGGACGATCATGTTGATGTACTCGGCCGTCTGGAAGAGCCCCCAACGCATGCCCGAGTACTCGGTGTGGTACCCGGCGACGAGCTCGGTGTCGGCCTCGGGGAGGTCGAACGGGGGCCGCGACGTCTCGGCGATCCCTCCGAGCAGGAAGATGACGAGACCGACGAACTGCGGGATGAAGAACCAGAGCGTCTGACCCTGCCGGTCGACGATCTCGGCAAGGTTCAACGAGCGGCCCATGATCACGACTCCGAGGACGCTGAGCGCCAGGGACACCTCGTAGGAGACGAGCTGCGCGCACGTGCGCATCGAGCCGAGCATCGAGAACTTCGAGTCCGAGGCCCAGCCGCCGACGATGAAGCCATAGATGCCGATCGAGCCGAGCGCGAAGATCACGATCAGCCCGATCGGGAGGTTCGCGATCGACCCCTGGATGTAGTAACCGTCGACCGTCCAGCCGGGCCCCCACGGGATCACCGCGAACGCGAGAAGCGCGGTGAAGCAGGAGACGATCGGCGCGAGGATGTAGGGCAGCTCGTGCGACGAGGCGGGATAGAAGGCCTCCTTTCGGATGAGCTTGATCAGGTCGGCGATCGGTTGCAGGAGGCCGAACGGGCCGGCGCGGTTCGGGCCGAAACGGAGCTGCATCCGGCCGAGCACCTTGCGCTCGAGCCAGGTCGTGTACGCGAACGCCGCCATCACGAGGTTGACAACGATCAGCACCGCGATGACGCCGATCCACCAGGGCTGCTGGCTCACTTCGTCACCTCGACGAGCTCGTGCAGGCCGGCGGCCTCGTCACGCGGAATGCGCACCGCCCCGGCGGGAAGGTCGGACGTGATCCGGGCGCGAAGGGTGATGGACGTGCCGTTCGAGGACACCTTCACGACGTCTCCCTGGGAGATCTTTCTAGCCCGCGCGTCAGCGCGGGCAAGCTCGACCTCGCCGTCGCGCCGCTGGAAGTCGAGCTCGGGTGTCCGCTCGACGGCCGGCCCCGAGAAGAGCGGCTTGAACGTCAGGAGGCGGAGCCCCTTGCCCCCCGCGACCGGCTTCGCCGGCGGCGCTTCGACTGTGTGGGCGCGCGTGACCGGCGCGGGCAGCGCCGCCTGCTCGCCGACCTGGCCGAACGAGATGCCGCCGTAACAGATCGCAGAGACCTCCTCGAAGACGACCGAGGCGTGAGGAGAGAGGTCGACGCCGAAGCGGCCTGCGAGCTTCGCGATCCAGGCGAGCTCGTCAGGGCACGGCGCGATCACGGCGCGGCGCTGGCGCTGGAGACGCGACTCGAGGTTCACCGTCGTTCCGTCGCGCTCGAGGTAGCTCGTCCCCGGGAGAACGAGATCCGCGAGGCCGCGGAACGAGCCCTCGAACATCCCGATCCCGATCACTGCGTTCGCGCGCTCCGCGAGCGCCCGAACGCTAGGGTCGAGAGCAGCTTCGTCGCCGGAGATCACCACGAGGGCCGGTTCGACGTCGACCGGCTCACCGTCACCGGCTGCGCTCCACGCGTCGGCGACCCCACGGCCGTTCGGCGTACGAGGCAGGTAGAAGGCAGCGGCGGCCTTGAGGTCGCGGGCGATCCAGGCGGTGCACTGGGCATCGTCGCAGATCAGTACCGCGCCTTCGATGGGCTCCTCCGGCGGCTCGGCGAGGATCCGCGCGCCGTTCCTGCGGGCGGCCTTGATCCAGAGGTCGACGACGGGGGCGCGCTCGACGACGGGCTCGTCGCAGAGCACGACGACTGCGGGCGCGTCGCGGATCGAGGAGAGCGGGGCGCGGAACGCGTCGAGCTCGTCCGGGATCTCCTCCGTGAGCACGGCTTCGTGGGCGCCGAGCCCGGTGCGGAGGAGGCGGCCGAGCCCGTAGGCCTGCTCGACGGTCTCGCTTCCGGAGAGCGCGGTGAGGATCGCGTTCCCGGCGCTCGACAGCATCTGCTCGGCGAGGTCGAGGGCGTCGTTCCACCCGATGGGCTCGAGGTCGCCGTCGCGGCTTCGCCGGAGCGGATCCTCGAGCCGGTCGCCCGCGCGAAGATGCGAGTACGCGAAGCGACCCTTGTCGCAGAGCCAGCCCTCGTCGACCTCGGGGTGGTTGCGCGAGAGGATCCGCTTGACCTTCCCTTCGCGGACGGTGGCGCTGACGTTGCAGCCGACCGGGCAGAGCCCGCAGATCGTCGGCACGTTCTGGATCTCCCACGGGCGCGCCTCGAAGCGGTACTGGGTCGAGGTGAGGGCGCCGACCGGGCAGAGCTCGATGACGTTGCCGGAGAACGGCGCACGGTAGGGCTCGTCTTCGAAGGTCGCGATCATCGACGCGGAGCCCCGCTCGACGGCGACCAGTTGGCCGTCCTCGGACACTCCCTCGGAGAAGCGGGTGCAGCGGTAGCAGAGGATGCAGCGCTCCCGGTCGAGCGCGATCGTCGGAGAGATCGGGATCGGCTTCTCGAACGTCCGCTTCGGGAACGTCATCCTCGTGTTCCCGGGCCCGTACCGGAACGTCAGGTCCTGGAGCGGGCACTCGCCGCCCTTGTCGCAGACCGGGCAGTCGAGGGGGTGGTTGACGAGGATGAACTCGAGCGTCGCGTTCTGCGCCTCGGCCGCCATCTCCGAGGTTGCAGCGGTGCGCACCTCCATCCCTTCGGCCGCGCTGAGCGTGCATGCCGCCTGGGGCTTCGGCGGCCCCGGCGCGACCTCGCACAGGCACATGCGGCACGCGCCGACAGGAGGCCCGAGCCTCGGCTCGTAGCAGAACACCGGGATCTCCACGCCGGCGGCGAGCGCTGCCTCGACGAGCCCGGTCCCCTTCGGCACGCTGACCTCGCGCCCGTCGATCGTGAGCTTGACAATCTCGGGGCTCACCGCGCACACCCCCACCCTGGGTGGGGTCGCATTCCCTCCGCCCTCGAGATCAATTCTAGACCTGGAGGGGTGACGTGTCTGGGACGGTTCGTGAACATCTCGTCCACAGGAAGGGCTCCGCTGAGGGTCACGCGTTGCCGGGTGGCGCTCATGCGTGCACCTCGTGGTGGGCGTGGGCGTCGCTCGGCGCGACGATCCCTTCGAGGCTCGACTCGCCGTCGAACGGGCAGCGGCCGAGCTCGACGTGGGCCTCGAACTCCTCGCCCCACTTCGCGACATAGCTCGCCACGGGATACACCGCGAAGTCGCCGAGGGCGCACAGCGACTTGCCGAGGATGCGTGAGCCGACGGAGCGGAGCAGGTCGATCTCCTCGTGGGTCCCCCGCCCGGCCTCGAGCTTCTCGAGGATCTGCACCATCCAGCGCGTCCCCTCGCGGCAAGGCGTGCACTTCCCGCACGACTCGTGCATATAGAACTTCGTCGACCGCAGGGCGAGCTGAACCATGCAGCAGCGGTCGTCGACCACGATCAGCGACGCCGCGCCGAAGAACGTCCCGAGTGCGCCCAGCGAGTCGTAGTCGAGCGGCACGTCGATCTGGTCGGGCGAGAGCGCCGGCACCGACGACCCGCCCGGGATCACACACTTCAGCTCGCGCCCGTCGGCGACTCCGCCGGCGAAGTCGTAGATCAGCTCCCGCATCGGCGTCCCCAGCTCGAGCTCGTAGTTGCCCGGCCTCACGACGTTCCCGGAGATGGAGAAGATCGCGGTGCCGGGCGAGCTCTCGACGCCGATCTGCGGTGAACTTCGCCGGGCCGAGCTCGAGGATCGACGGCACCGTCGCGATCGTGCAGACGTTGTTGATCTGCGTCGGCGCGTTGAAGAGGCCCTGCACGGGCGGGAACGGCGGCCGCGGCCGCGGCTGGCCCCGACGGCCCTCGAGCGAATCGAGCAATGCCGTCTCTTCGCCGCAGATGTACGCGCCGGCGCCTCGGTACACGGTGATCTCGACGTCCCCGAGAATCCCGGCCTCGCGGGCCTCGGCGACGGCACGGTCGAGGATCTCGAATTCGTGCAGGTACTCGCCCCGGATGTAGATGAAGACGTGCTCGCACTCGATCGCGTGCGCGGCGATGAGGCAGCCCTCGAGGAGCCGGTGGGGGACGCGCGCCATGACCTCGCGGTCCTTGAACGCTCCCGGCTCGGACTCGTCGGCGTTGACGACGAGATACTTGGGCTTCGACGAGCCGCGATCGATCAGCGAGGCCTTTCGGCCCATCGGGAAGCCGGCGCCGCCGCGCCCGCGGAGGTTCGCGGCGAGCAGCGTCTCGATCAGCTGCTCGGGCGTCAGCTTGCGAGCCTTCGGCACCTGGTCGTACCCGCCGATCGCCCGGTACTCGGAGAGCTTCGTCAGGTCGCGCTCGTCGGCGCCGGCGAGGAGCACGCTACGAGCGCCCACGGATCTCCTTCACGATCGCGGGGACGTCGTCGGGCTCGACGTGCTGGCGGTAGCGGCTGTCGACGGCGACGACGGTCGCGTACCCGCACCCGCCGAGGCACTCGACGGTCCTGAAGGTGATCTTCCCGTCGTCGGAGGTCTCGCCGGCATCGAGCCCGAGCTCGCTCTCGAACGCGTCCACCACGCGCTGGGCGCCGACGAGAGCGCAGGACAGGTTCGTGCAGACCTCGATCAGGTGCTCGCCGACGGGCTCGAGGTGGAACATGTCGTAGAACGACGCGACCCCGTGGCAGTAGGCCGGCGTCAGGTCGAGCGCGTCGGCGACCTCGCGGATGGCCTCGGGCGGCAGCCACCCGTACTCCTCCTGGGCAAGCCGGAGTGCGGGGATCGTCGCCGAGCGAGCTCCCTGCGGGAACTTCTCGCGCTCGTTCTGGATCTTTTCGTACAAGGTCACCTGTCGACCTCGCCCATCACGGTGTCGAGCGAACCGACGATCGCGATCATGTCCGCGACGAGCGCGTCGGTCATGCACGTCGCCGTGGCCTCGAGCGCGACGAACGACGGCGCGCGGAACTTCACCCGCCACGGCCTCGGCCCGCCGTCGGAGACGACGTAGCAGCCGAGCTCGCCGCGTGGCGACTCGACGGTGACGTAGATCTCGCCCTCGGGCACGCGATATCCCTCGGTCACGATCTTGAAGTGGTGGATCAGGGACTCCATCGACGTCTGGAGCTCCTCCCGTGGTGGCAGCACGACCTTGCGGTCGTCCGCGATCCACGGCTCACCCTCCATGTTCTCGAGCCGGTCGAGGCTCTGGGAGATGATCTTCACCGACTCGCGCATCTCCTCCATGTGCACGCGGTAACGGGCGTACACGTCGCCCTCGTGGCGGACCGGGACGTTGAACTCGCACTCCGCGTAGGTGAGGTACGGCTCGACCCTGCGGAGGTCCCAGTCGACGCCCGAGGCGCGCAGCACCGGGCCCGACTGTCCGAGCGCGATCGCGTCCTCGGCCGAGAGGAGCCCGAGCCCGACCGTCCGCTCGAGCCAGATCATGTTCTTGTCGACGAGCGCCTCGTACTCGTCGACCGCCTTCGGCATCCAGTTGGCGAACCGCCGTGCCTCGGGGAAGAACCCGCGCGGGATGTCCTCCGCGAGCCCACCGGCCTGGAAGTACCGCGTGTGCATGCGCGTCCCGCAGACCATCTCGAAGAGGTCGAGAATTTGCTCGCGCTCGCGGAAGCAGTACCAGAACATCGAGATCGCGCCGAGCTCGAGCGCAGCCGTGCCGAGCCAGACGAGGTGCGAGTGGATCCGGTTCAGCTCGCACAGGCAGGTGCGCATCCATTGGGCCTTGTCCGGCACCTCGAGCTCGAGCAGCTTCTCGATCGCGAGCACGAACACGAGCTCGTTGGCCTGGAAGGACAGGTAGTCGATCCGCTCGGGGTAGGTGATCGCCTTCCACCAGCTCTTCTGCTCCATGTTCTTCTCGAACCCGGTGTGGAGGTAGCCGATGACCGCCTCGAGCCCGACGACGTCCTCGCCGTACAGGTCGACGATCAGGCGCAGCACCCCGTGCGTGGACGGGTGGTTCGGTCCGAAGTTGATCGGGAGGACGTCACCGGTCGCCGTGAGCGCGTCCGGGACTCGCAGCACGGTCGGGATCGGATGCGGAATGCGCGTGCCCTCGTAGATCGCCGCACGCGTCCGCTCAGGTGCGACTGCCACTACTCGTCCTCCGAGAAACGGACGGGCTCGCCGCCGATCGGGTAGTCCTTGCGAAGTGGGTGCCCCTCCCAGTCGTCGTCGGTGAGGATGCGCTTGAGGTTCGGGTGGCCCTCGATCGGGATCCCCATCATGTCCCAGGCCTCACGCTCGTGCCAGTCGGCCGTGGGCCACACCTCGATCACAGTCGGCACCGGCTCGCCGTCGTCGACCCAGGTCTGGACGCGTACGCGGCGAGGCGTCTCCGACACCGAGAGCAGCTGGTAGCTGACCGAGAACCGCTTCGGTTTCGACGCCGGCAGAGTCTGGAGCCCCTGGGTCCCCGGCACGTTGAGGTCGCGGCCGCCTGCCGTCCCGATGTAACCCGAGACGCCCGTCGCTCCCCAGCCGAGATAGTCGGCGGTCGCGACGTCCGAGAGGAAGTTGAAGCCCTCCTGGTCGCGCAGGTGGGTGCAGGTCTCGATGAGATGCGCAGGGTCGACGACGAGGGTCCGCTCACCGTGCGCCTCGTGGACGCGCTTGACGCCCGGGATCTTCGTCCAGGCGGTCAGGGTGCGACGCTCCGCATCTCGTACGCAGGCGGCACTCCCGCCTGAACCGCCTCGTGCAGCCGGATGATCCCCTCCATCAGCTGCTCGGGCCGGGGCGGGCAGCCGGGGACGTAGATGTCGACCGCGACGATCTTGTCGACCGACTGGAGGATCGCGTAGTTGTTGAACATGCCGCCGGAGCTCGCGCACGCCCCCATCGCGATCACCCACTTCGGCTCGAGCATCTGGTCGTAGATCTGCCGGAGCGGCGCCGCCATCTTGTGCGAGACGCGGCCGGACACGATCAGCAGGTCGGCCTGCCGCGGCGAGGAGCGGAACGCCTCCATCCCGAAGCGGGCGATGTCGTACCGCGCGGAGACGATGGACATCATCTCGATCGCGCAGCACGCGAGCCCGAACGTGTCCGGCCACATCGACTTCGTCTGCGCCCACGCGACCGCCTTGGAGAGCGTGGACAATCCGACCTCCTGCTCGAGGTCGTTCACCTCGGTCTCGAACTTCCCAGGCCCCTTGGTGGGCCAGAGCAGCCGCTCCGAATGCAGCCCCATGTCGCGGAGGCGCTTGTCCTTCTCTATCGCCACTCGAGCGCCCCCTTCCGCCAGATGTACACGTAGGCCAGGAGGAGGATCCCGAGGAACACGAGGAACTCGATGAACCCGAACCACGAGAGAGAGTGGAGGATCACCGCGAGCGGGTAGAGGAAGACGATCTCGATGTCGAAGAGGATGAAGAGCATCGCGGTGAGGTAGAAGCTGACCGTGAAGCGCTGCCGCGGCGGCGGGCCGGCCGAGACGCCGGACTCGAACGGGATCGTCCGCGCACGCACCCGGCGCTTCGGCCGAGTCGCGAACAGGAAGCTCGCCGCGATCATCGTCGAGGGGATCACGAGGGCGAAGAACCCGTAGATGGCGAACGGCAGCCAGTCGTCGAACAAGCGTCTCTCCTCCGCGCGGATCGGCTGTTTGGACGCTACCACGGGGTCATGGGAGGGCCGTCGGTACACTCTTTTGTGATGGCAACTGTCGAGACGAGAGGGACTGCAGGCGTCACGCTGACCGAGGCTGCAGCGATCAAGGTGCGCGAGCTGATGGCGCAGGAGCCGGCCGGCGAGGCCGAGGTCCTTCGCGTCGCGATTCAGGGCGGCGGGTGCGGCGGGTTCGAGTACCAGCTCGGCTTCGACCGAGGCGCGACCGCCGAGGACGCCGAGTTCGATTTCCACGGCGTCCGCATGGTGGTCGATCCCGCGAGCGCGCAATACCTGAAGGGCGCCACGATCGACTTCGTCGACACGCTCAAGGAGTCGGGGTTCAAGGTGGACAACCCGAACGCCTCGGGCTCCTGCGGGTGCGGTCACAGCTTCCACGTCGCCGAAGAGGGCGACGTACGAGCACGAGCACGTCCACGGCTCCGGCTGCTCGCACTGAGCCATTGCGCGTCGCGGTCGTCGGCTCCGGCCCCGCCGGGTTCTACGTCGCCGCGCCGCTGCTCGCGGCAGGCGCGCACGTCGATCTGATCGAGCGGCTGCCGACGCCCTGGGGCCTCGTCCGCTTCGGCGTCGCGCCCGACCATCCGGAGATCAAGGCGGTCTCACGCGTGTTCGAGAAGACGGCTGCACAGCCGCGGATTCCGGTTCTTCGGGAACGTCGACGTCGGGAAGTCGATCAGCCCATCGGAGCTCGGCGAGCTCTACGACGCGGTCGTCTACACGGTCGGGGCTCAGACCGACCGGCGCCTCGAGATCCCGGGCGAGGACCTCCCGGGGTCGTGGCCCGCCACCGTTTTCGTCGCGTGGTACAACGGCCATCCCGACTTCCAGGACATCGAGTTCGACCTCTCCGGCGAGCGGGCCGTCGTGGTCGGGAACGGGAACGTCGCCGTCGACGTGGCCCGGATGCTGGCGCTGACCGCCGATGAGCTCGCCCCCACCGACACGACCCACGCAGCGATCGACGCGCTGGTCGGCTCGGGCGTCCGCGAGATCGTCATGCTCGGCCGTCGCGGGCCCGCCCAGGCGGCGTTCACGAACCCGGAGCTCAAGGAGCTCGGCGAGCTCGCGGGCGCCGACGTCGTCGTCGAGCCCGCCGACCTCGTTCTGGACCGCGCGAGTGAGGCCGCGCTTGCCGACGCACGCGGCACGGCCCGTCGCAACGTCGATCTCCTGCGCGAGTACGCCGCCCGCGAGCCGGAGGGCAAGCCGCGCCGACTCGCCCTGCGGTTCCTCGTCTCGCCCGTGGAGATCCGCGGCGACGGCAAGGTCGAGGAGGTCGAGGTCGTGCGCAACGTGCTCGTCGACGACGGCCGGGGCGGCCTGCGAGCCGTTGCGGCGGAGGAGCGCGAGACGATCCCGTGCGGGCTCGTCCTCCGGAGCGTCGGCTACCGCGGCGTCGCGCTACCGGGCGTGCCGTTCGATCACGGCCGCGGCGTGATCCCGAACGACGACGGCCGAGTGCTCGGCGACGACGGCCGGCCGATCTCGGGGATGTACTGCGCCGGCTGGATCAAGCGCGGTCCGAGCGGCGTCATCGGCACCAACAAGAAGGACGCCGCCGAGACCGCCGCTCACGTCCTCGAAGATGCCGAGGCCGGCCTGCTCACGCCGGGCAAGGGCGACCTTGCCAGTCTGCTCGACGAACGCGGCCTGCCCTACGTCGACTACGAGGGGTGGAAGGCGATCGATCGCCACGAGCAGAGCCTCGGCGCTCCCCACGGCCGCCCGCGCGTGAAGCTCCACCGTTGGGACGAGCTGCTGCACCACGGTCGCCGCAGCTAGGGCTACGACTGCGGCCTGGGCCGCGCCTCGTCTTGTTCGCGCGCCTTCGCCTGGTGGTAGGCGATCCGCTCCTGGGCCATGCGCTGTGTCTCGTCGCGCTCGGCGTGTTCCTCAGGGGTCATCTTCAGGTTCTGTTTCTTGTTCTCCATCGTTGTCCTCGAGGAGGTTCCGAATGCTTCGCACGTCCAGTTGGATATCGGCGAGGAGCCTCATGATAGTCGTGACGTCGTGGTGATCGATCAGCGGCTCGATCGCTCAATAGTGTCGCCCGTTGCCTGGCGCGGCAAGTGTCCGTTTCGGACTTCAGCGATCCGAAGGCCTCCACGTGTTCGATTCTGGGACGGCCCCAACTACACGCAATGCGCTCTCGGAGCCAATGGCGTGACTAGACTCGGCGCACGTGGCCGAGCAGCTCTGGGGCGGGGAGACGGAGAAGGCGATCGGCAACTTCCCGGTCTCCGGAGAGCCGATTCCCGTGCCGGTCGCGCGGTGGCTCGGACGCATCAAGGCCGCGGCTGCGCGCGTCAACGGCGAGCTCGGGCTTCTCGATCCGGACAAGGCGGAGCGGATCGCCGCTGCCGGCGACCGCATCGCGAACGGCGAGCTCGACGACCAGTTCCCGATCGACGTCTTCCAGACCGGCTCGGGGACCTCGTCGAACATGAACGCCAACGAGGTGATGGCGACCATCGCGGGCGCCGACGTCCACGCGAACGACGACGTGAACATGGGCCAGTCCTCGAACGACGTCTTCCCCTCGGCTGTGCACCTCGCGGCCCTCGATCAGCTGGTCAACGACCTCCTGCCGGCGCTCGGCAAGCTCGCGACCGCGCTCGCGGCCAAGGCCGCGGAGTTCGACGACGTCGTCAAGTCCGGCCGGACGCACTGGATGGACGCGGTCCCGGTCACGCTCGGCCAGGAGTTCGGCGGCTACGCGGCCCAGGTGCGCGAGGGCGCCCAGCGCGTCGGCGGGACTCTCGATCGGCTCGGCAAGATCCCGCTCGGGGGCACCGCTGTCGGCACGGGGCTCAACACCCACCCGGAGTTCGCCTCCCGTGTCCGCGCAAGGCTCTCAGCCGACACCGGCCTGACGATCAACCCGCCCGCCGACCCGTTCGAGTCGCAGGCGGCGCGGGACGGGCTCGTCGAGGCTTCCGGCGCGCTCAAGACCGTCGCCGTCTCACTCACGAAGATCGCGAACGACCTCCGCTTCATGGGCTCGGGGCCGCGGGCCGGCCTCGCCGAGATCTACCTCCCCGAGCTCCAGAAGGGCTCGTCGATCATGCCCGGCAAGGTGAACCCGGTCATCCCAGAGGTCGTGACGCAGGTCGCGGCACAGGTGATCGGCAATGACGCCGCGATCGCGATCGGCGGCATGCAGGGGCATTTCGAGCTGAACGTCTTCATCCCGGTGATGGCTCGAAACCTGCTCGACTCGATCCGTCTGCTGGCCTCGGCCTCGCGCCTCCTGGCCGACAAGTGCGTCAGCGGCATCGAGGCGAATCGCGAGCAGTGCGAGCACTACGCCGAGCTGACGCTGTCGGCCGCGACGGCGCTCAACCCGTACATCGGCTACGACAAGGCCGCCGAGATCGTCAAGGAGGCCTCACGCTCGGGCCGTTCGCTGCGCGAGGTCGCACGTGAGGCGGGCGTCGACGACGAGACGCTCGACAAGGCGCTCGACTATCGCGCGATGGCGAAGCCGAACGGCTAGGGATCGGCCGGCGCGCGACGGGCTCAGTACGCCAGCGCGCCGCGACCGGTTGCGGCGGCGTGGCGCTGCTCGTCGGCCCGGTAGCTCGACCGGACGAGCGGCCCCGAGAACACCGAGCCGAACCCGAGCTCCTCGCCCTGCTCCCGGAACCAGCGGAACTCGTCCGGGTGCACCCAGCGGTCGATCTTCGCGTGCTTCGCGCTCGGCTGCAGGTACTGGCCGATGGTGACGACGTCGACCCCGTGCTCGCGCAGGTCGCGCATCGTCTCGACCACCTCGTCGTTGGTCTCGCCGAGGCCGACGATGATCCCGCTCTTCGTCAGCACCGGATAGTCGGCCACCTCCTTCGCCCGGGCGAGCAGCCGGAGCGCGCCGTCGTAGCTCGCCTTCCCGCCGCGCATCCGCGCGTGCAGCCGGCGGACCGTCTCGATGTTGTGGTTGAAGACGTCCGGCCGCGCGCCGATCACCGCGGCCAGGGCCTCCTCCTCGACGCCGAGGAAGTCCGGGGTCAGGACCTCCACCGTCGCCTCGGGGACCTTGTGGCGCAAGGCGCGAATGACGGCCGCGTAGTGGCCTGCCCCGCGGTCGGGCACGTCGTCGCGGTCGACCGAGGTGACGACGACATGCCTGAGCCCCATCTCCTTCGCGGTCTGCGCGAGCCGGAGCGGCTCGAGCGCGTCGACCGGCTCGGTCGGTGTGCCCGAGTGGACGTAGCAGTAGCGGCAGGCGCGAGTGCAGGTGTCGCCGAGGATCTGGAACGTCGCCGTCCCGCGCCCCCAGCACTCGGCGATGTTCGGGCAGCGCGCCTCCTCGCAGATCGTGTGAAGGCTCGCCCCGTGAATCAGCTTCTTGACGTCGAAGTAGCGCGTGCTCGCGCTCGGCGCACGCACCTTCATCCACTCGGGGCGGCGCGGCCGCTCGGCGACTGGGAACGAGCCCTCCATTGCTGCCAGTCTACGGAGCGCCCGCGAGCTGGGCGTGCAGCGGCTGGGCCCAGAGCCCGGGCTCGTCGCCGGGGAGCTCCTCGAGCCGGAGCCCGAAGACCTCCTCGAGCGCGGTGGCCGCATGGGGTCGCACGTCCTCAACCGAGACCGCCGATCCGGTCTCGCTCGCGAGCGAGGTGAAGGCCGCGTTCTCGAGCCCGCAGGCGGTGATCCACTCCGTGAACGGCGCTGGGTCGAGGTCGACGTTCAGGGCGTAGCCGTGGGTCGTGACCCAGCGTGAGATGTGGACGCCGATCGACGCGATCTTGCGCGGAGGCGACTCGAGCCACACCCCGGTGAGCCCCTCTATACAGGTCGCTCCCACCCCGTAGGCGCCCACCGTCTGGATGATCGCCTGCTCGAGGTCGCGACAGTACTTCTTGACGTCGCGGCCGTGGCGCTTCAGGTCGAGGATCGGGTAGCAGACGAGCTGGCCGGGCCCGTGGTATGTCGACTTGCCGCCACGGTCGCTCTCGACGACGTCCACCTCCACGCCCGCGGGAAGGTGGAGCTCGCCGGGATCGGTGCGGCGGCCGAGCGTGATCGTCGGCGGATGCTCGAGCAGGATCACCGTGTCCGGGATCGCGCCCTGCGTCACGGCCGCCGCCAGCGACCGCTGCAGCTCCCAGCCCTCACGGTAGTCGGTCAGGCCGAGGTTCATCAGGTATGCGCCGCGTGGCATCACGATCCACCCTAGCGGCCCTTGGCGGCTCACATCGGATGCTCAGCCTCGGCCCAGGCTGCTCCTACGCCGCGCGCGGATCGTGGACTCGACAACCACAGCGAGACGAAAGGAACGCGAACATGCACACGAAGCCGAACCCTGTCACGCGCTACGCGGCGCTCGGGGCCATCGTCCTCGGGCTCGGGGCCGGAAGCTACGGGCTCGCCTCGGCTGCGAGCGGCTCGGTGTCATCGACCGGATCGATCGCGGCGACCACACCGACGACCGGGTCGTCGACGCCGGCCGCGCCGCAGGGATGGGGCCCGCAACGGTCGGACGAGACGGCGCTCACGGGTGACACGCTGGCGAAGGTGACCGCCGTCGCGAAGGACGCGCTTCCGAGCGCAACCATCGTCCGCGTCGAGACGGATGCCGACGGGAACGCCGAGTACGAGGCCCACGTGGTCAAGTCGGATGGCACCCCGGCGACGGTCTACGTCGACGACAGCTTCAAGCTCGTCAGCGTCGAGACCGGCGGCCCGGGAGGACACGGCGGCCCGCCGTCGTCCTCCGGTAAC
The DNA here is from genome assembly GCA_963801905.1 of uncultured Actinomycetota bacterium. Classification (GTDB taxonomy): domain Bacteria; phylum Actinomycetota; class Thermoleophilia; order Gaiellales; family Gaiellaceae; genus PALSA-600. The sequence continues at coordinate 121,187 of CAWDGP010000001.1, forward strand.
GCGACCGCCTAGGTCACGGTCGTTCACCGGTCCGCCGCGGGGGCCACGCCCGCGGCGGGCCCGGGGGCGGTACGCTCAGCCGGATGGATGGAAGACCGCGCCTGGTCGTCGGGATCACCGGGGCCTCCGGTGCGATCTACGGCATCCGCCTGCTCGAGCGGCTCCGGGAGCTCGATGTCGAGACCCACCTGATCGCCACGCGCTGGTCGCGCGTGACGATCGAAGACGAGACGCCCTACAGCTTCGCCGAGGTGAAGAAGCTCGCCGACGAGGTGCACGCGGAGAACGACCTCGCCGCGGCCGTGTCGAGCGGGTCGTTCCTGACGCGTGGGATGGTGATCGCGCCCTGCACCGTGAAGACGCTCGCCGCCATCGCCACGGGCTTCTCGCACAATCTGGTCGCCCGCGCGGCCGACGTGACCCTGAAGGAGCGACGCCCGCTCGTCCTCGCCGTGCGGGAGACCCCGCTCTCGGCCATCCACCTGCGGAACATGCTGACGCTGTCCGAGCTCGGAGCCACGATCCTGCCCCCGGTCCCGGCCTTCTACCACCACCCCGAGGAGATCGGCGACATCGTCGACCAGACCGTCCTGCGCATCCTTGATCAGTTCGCGTTCGAGCTCGACGCCGGTTCGCGCTGGGCTGGGCTGGCGAGCGAGGCGGAGCGCGACTAGTAGTCGCTCTCACCCCAGGTCTGTAGCCGGCCGGTCAGGTCGCGGAGGAACTGGCCGGCGTAGGCACCGTCGACGAGGCGGTGGTCATACGTGAGCGTCAGGTTCATCATCGGGCGGATCGCGATCGCGTCGTGGCCGGCGTCGTCGGTGATCACCCACGGCCGCTTGACGACGGCGTAGGTGCCGAGGATGCCCGTCTGGGGCTGGCTGATCACCGGCGTGCCGATGAACGTGCCGTAGCTGCCGGGATTCGTGATCGTGAACGTCCCGCCCTGGACGTCGTCGGGGAGCAGCTTCTTCGTCCGTGCGCGCGTCGGCAAGATCGGCGACGCCGCGGGCCATGCCGAGCAGGTTGAGGCTCTCGGCCTGCTTCAGCACCGGGACGATCAGTCCTTTGCCTTCGTCGAGCGCGACCGCGAAGCCGAGGTTGACGTAGTTGTGGGTCACGATCGACTCGCCCCTGATCTCGGCGTTCACGTACGGCCACTCACGCAGCGTCTCGACGGTCGCGCGCGAGATGAAGGCGAGGTAGGTGAGGTTGACGCCGTAGGACTCCTTGAATGTGGCCTTCAGCGTCTGGCGGATCGTGACGACCTTCGACATGTCGACCTCGATCGCGCTCGTCACGTGCGCGGCGGTGTCGAGCGAGCGGCGCATGTGCTCGGCGATGCCGCGTCGCATCGCGCTCATCGGGGCGATCTCGTCTCGCCGGGCCAAACGCCTGCGGCGTTTGGCTAGTGGGCTGCGGCGGCGGGGCACGGCGGCGCAGCAGGAGCGGGCGCCGGGGGTGGAGCGGGCGGTGGAGCCGCGACCGGCTCACTAGCCTTTGTCGAGGCGTCAGCCTCGACAAAGGCAAGGATGTCCTTCTTCGTGACGCGGCCTTCGCGGCCGGTGCCGGGAACGGTCGAGGGGTCGATGCCGTGCTCGGAGGCGATTCGCGCGACGACCGGCGAGACGAACGTGTGACGCTCGGTTGCCGCGGCGCCGTTCCCGGCGCTCGCCGGCTCGGGGGCCGGCGGCGGCGGCGCCACCGGGGCCGGCTCGGGCTCGGCGGCCACAAGGTCGGGAATCGGCTCGGGCTCCGGTTCGGGTGGCGCGGCCGGAGCAGGAGCGGCGGGCGCGTCGCCGGCGCCGATCCGCGCGACGACGGTCCCGACGGGCACGGTCTCGCCCTCCTGGACGAGGATCTCCTGCAGGACGCCAGACCCGGGGCTCGGCACCTCCGTGTCGACCTTGTCCGTCGAGATCTCGAGGAGCGGCTCGTCGGCAGCGATGGGATCGCCAACGCTCCGGAGCCAGCGGGTGATCGTCCCCTCCGAGACGGAGACGCCCATCTGGGGCATGACCACGTCGACGACGGTGCCGGTCGCCATCAGTAGCCGCCGACCTCGCGCAGCGCGGCGACGACGTCAGAGACCTGCGGCAGGAACGCCTCCTCGAGCACCGGCGCGAAAGGTACCGGCGTATCGGGCGCGGCGATGCGTTTCGGCGGGGCGTCGAGGTCCTCGAAGGCCTCCTCGGCGATCGTCGCCGCGATCTCCGCGCCGAACCCGCCGGTCATCGTGTCCTCGTGGAGGACGATCACCTTCGACGTCTTGCGCACCGACGCGAGCACGGCCTCACGGTCCCAAGGCAGCACCGTGCGCAGGTCGACGATCTCGACCGAGAGCTCGTCCGCGACCTGGTCGGCCGCGTCCGAGGCGGTGTAGACCATCGCCCCCCAGGTGACGATCGTGATGTCGTCCCCCTCCCGGTGGATGCGCGCCTCGCCGATCGGGATCGAGTAGCGCTCGTCGGGTACCTCGCCCTTGATGCGGCGGTACAGGTGCTTGTGCTCGAAGAAGAGCACGGGGTTGGGATCCTCGATCGCGGAGACGATCAGGCCTTTCGCGTCGGCCGGCGTCGCGGGACACACGCACTTGAGCCCGGGGAAGTGCGCGAAGGTCGACTCGGGGTTCTGCGAGTGGAAGGGCCCGCCCGAGAACCCACCGCCCGAAGGGAGGCGCACCGTCATCGGGACCGGAGTACCGGCGCGCCAGTGCTGCTTCGCGGCGATCGTGACGAGTTGGTCGTAGGCGCACGAGATGAAGTCGGAGAACTGCATCTCGGCCACGGGGCGCAGGCCCGCCATCGCGGCGCCGGTGGCGCCGCCGACGATCGCGGTCTCGGAGAGCGGCGCGTCGATCACGCGCCAGCTGCCGAACTCCTCCTGGAAGCCGGCCGTGACCTTGAAAGCGCCACCGTAGACGCCGATGTCCTCCCCGATCAGGAACACGCGCTCGTCGTGGCGCATCTCCTGCCGGAGCCCGTCGCTGATTGCCTGGAGGTAGGTCTTCTCGGTCACTAGTGGAGACCACCTCACATGTGGTGAGGCGTGTCGAGCTCTTCCGGGGCCGCGTAGACGCCCTTCAGCAAGGTGGACGGGTCGGGTTGAGGGGAGGCCTCGGCCCGCTCGAGCGCGTCGTTCAGCTGCCGCTTGACGTAGTTCGAGATCTCGTCCTCGTCCTCCCGCGTCATGTCGGCGTGCTCGAAGAGCCAGCGGCGGTAGCGCTCGACCGGGTCGCGCGCCTCCCACTGCTCGAAGAGCTCCTTCGGCACGTACGAGGCGTCGTCGTGGACGGCATGGCCCTCCATGCGGAGAGTGAGGCTCTCGATCATCGTCGGGCCGCCGCCCTGGCGCGCCTTCTCGATCGCGCGTTTCGCCTCGCGGTACACGGCGAGCGCATCGGTGCCGTCGACGACGACACCCTCGAAGCCGTAGGCAGCCGCGCGGTCGGCGAGGTGCTCGACGGCGTACTCGAGGTGGGCCGGTGTCGAGTACGCCCAACCGTTGTTGTCGCAGATGAAGACGACCGGCAGCTGCCGGACGCCGGCGAAATTCATCGACTCGTGAGCGTCGCCGCGCGCCGAGGCGCCCTCCCCGAACCACGTCACGGCGACCCGCTTCTCCTCCCTGATCCTGAAGGCGAGGGCGCAGCCGACCGCGACCGGCATCATCGCCGGCAGGTGTGAAACCATCGCGACGAGGCCGAGCTGGATGTCGGCCATGTGGACGTTGCCGTCGCGCCCCTTGGCCGGCCCATCGGCGCGACCCATGTAGTTCGCGAAGATACGCCAGGGCTCGACGCCGCGGGTGATGTGCACGCCCATGTCGCGGTGCAGCGGCGTGCCGACGTCGTCTCGCCCCATGGCTGTGCCGACGGCGACGGACGAGGCCTCGTTGCCGCGCCCGGTGTAGAACGAGCCGGGGATCTTCCCTTGCTTGTAGAGGATATGGCCGCGATCCTCGACCCCGCGGGTCATGAGCATGTTGCGGTAGATGCCGAGGAGATCCTCGCGGTCGAGGCCCCACTCCTTGGCCTCCTGAAGCGAACCACTCGGATCGGCGAGGCGGGCGATCGACATGCCGTACTCCACTCTAACCAGATGGGGGGATCTGACACCCGCGAATCGCCGTTCATGATTCCGTCCAGGCGATCAGAGTGGCGCTCGACCGGTACCCGGTGCGACGATGTCGCGATGGGCAAGGCCTCCGACTGGCTCCGGGAAGAGCGGCGCAAGGTGCTCGGCGACTGGACCTCCATCTGCCTTCGCTGCGGCGCCGCCCGCCGCTGGTTCGAGGAGTACGAGAGCGAGGTGCCGTCCGAGTGCCCGTCCTGCGGCGGCGAGGTGATCCACCGCTGCCCGTCGTGCTCTGCGCCGATCTCTTCGACGTTTGCCGTCGACTGCGAGGAGTGCGGGGCGCGGATTCGCGAGCCGACGCTCTTCGGCGTGCAGATCAGAAAGTCTTGATCGCCGAGAAGCGAATCACCGTGACGACGTCCTCTTCGGTGACCTCTCGGTTGTAGAGCTGGCTCAGGAAGCGCGCCATCTCCTCGGGCCGGCGCACCTCGGGGTTGTCGTGCTCGATCTCCCGCGGGGAGAGGTCGACGAGCCGCTTCACCTCGACCTTGTCGATCACCGCGTCGAAGATGTGAGACCTCGGGCCGTAACGTGCGCCGACGAGCACCGACACGATCATCCCCTTCTGATACTTGCGAGACTTGTCGCCGAGGCGGATGGTCGCTGTCTTGCGGTGTGAGCGGAGCTGGGCTTCGACGACCGGCGAGTAGAAGTTGAGGGCGAAGGCCGTCACCGGCTCAGGATCATACGTCCTCCCTGTCGCCCAGCCGCTCGAAGGCCTTGGCGGCCATCTCCCGCTCGCCCTTGTAGGCAAGGAGCGAGGTCGCCTCGGCGAGCGGCAGCCACCGGGCCTCGGCCACCTCGTGCCGGAACTCCTCGGGAATGTCGCCGAGCCGGCCGCCCTCGTAGCGGACGAGGAAGAACGAGACGACCTTGAAGACACGCTCGCCGTCCCAGTTGAACCAGTAGCGGGTGTCGCCGAGCTTGCCGAGCGAGTGGCCGTGGACGCCGGTCTCCTCGGCGACCTCGCGCAGCGCCGCCTCCTCTCCGCTCTCGCCCGGGTCGATGGCTCCCTTCGGCAGCACCCACAGGCCCTCGGGCTTCCCGGCAGGCCGAATCGCCGCCAGAACCCACTCGCCGCCGAGGCGTCTGACGACGACACCGCCGGCGGAGAAGTCCCGGCGCACGCGCCGGATCTTAGCCTGCGCGACTCAGATCGCGTGGGGTATGCTTCGCGCTGGCACTCCCGAGGAGAGAGTGCCGATGAGTGTTACAAGCTTGTTACGAACAACCACGAAGCGGAGGTCGTAGGAATGAATCTGACGCCCCTGGGAGACCGCCTCATCGTCGAGCCCCTCGAAGAGGAGCAGACGACGATGGGTGGGATCGTCCTCCCGGACACCGCGGTCGAGAAGCCGCAGCGCGGCAGCGTGATCGCTGCCGGCCCGGGCGCCCGCAACAGCGAGACCGGGGATCGCATCCAGATGGACGTCGCCGAGGGCGACACCGTCGTCTTTTCGAAGTACGGCGGCACCGAGATTCGGGTCGAGGGAACCGACTATCTGATCCTGCGCGAGAGCGACGTTCTCGCAAAGGTCGTCGGCGCACCCGCCAAGGTCGCCAAGGTCAAGGCCAAGGCCTAGAGAGAGGAACGAGGAGAACATGGCTCACAAGGAACTGAAGTTCAGCGAGGACGCACGCCGCTCGCTCCAGCGCGGCGTCGACATCCTCGCCGACGCGGTCAAGGTCACGCTCGGCCCCAAGGGCCGCTACGTCGTCCTTGACAAGAAGTACGGCGCGCCGACGATCACGAACGACGGCGTCACCATCGCCCGCGAGATCGAGGTCGAGGACGCGTTCGAGAACCAGGGCGCGCAGCTCGTCCGCGAGGTCGCTACGGCGACGAACGACGTCGCCGGTGACGGCACCACCACCGCGACGGTGCTCGCTCAGGCGATCGTCCGCGAGGGTCTCAAGAACGTGTCGGCGGGCGCGAATCCGATCGCGCTCAAGCGCGGGATCGAGAAGGCCGTCGACTCGGTCGTGAAGAACCTGGCCGACCAGTCGACCGAGGTGAACGGCAAGGAGGACATCGCCCGGGTGGCGACGATCTCCTCCCGTGAGCGCGAGATCGGCGACGTGATCGCCGACGCGATCGAGAAGGTCGGCAAGGACGGCGTCGTGAACGTCGAGGAGGGCCAGACCTTCGGCCTCGAGCTCGAGTTCACCGAGGGGATGCAGTTCGACAAGGGCTACCTGTCGCCGTACATGGTCAACGACGCGGAGCGGATGGAGGCCGTCCTCGACGACCCCTACATCCTGATCGCGAATCAGAAGCTCGGCGGGATCAAGGACCTGCTGCCGCTGCTCGAGCAGGTGATCCAGGCCGGCAAGCCGCTGTTGATCGTGGCGGAGGACGTCGAGGGCGAGTCGCTCGCGACGATCGTCGTCAACAAGCTCCGCGGCACGTTCCAGGCCGTCGCGGTCAAGGCGCCCGGGTTCGGCGACCGCCGCAAGCGGATGCTCGAGGACATCGCGATCCTGACCGGCGGCGAGGTGATCACCGAGGAGATGGGGCTCAAGCTCGAGAACACGAAGCTCTCGCAGCTCGGCCGTGCCCGCAAGGTCGTCGTCGACAAGGACTCGACCACGATCATCGACGGCGCCGGCGAGTCCGACGCGATCAAGGCCCGGATCAAGCAGCTCAAGGCCGAGATCGAGACGACCGACTCCGACTTCGACCGCGAGAAGCTCCAGGAGCGCCTCGCGAAGCTGTCGGGCGGCGTCGCGGTCGTCAAGGTCGGCGCTGCGACCGAGACCGAGATGAAGGAGAAGAAGCACCGCGTCGAGGACGCCCTCCAGGCGACCCGCGCGGCGCTCGAGGAGGGCATCGTCCCCGGCGGCGGCGTCGCGCTTTTGAACGCGGCCGACAAGGTCAAGGACTCCCTGCTCGACTCGCTCGACGGCGACGAGAAGACCGGCGCGAAGATCGTGCTGCGCGCGCTCGAGGAGCCGCTCCGCCAGCTCGCGACCAACGCGGGCCTCGAGGGCTCGGTCGTGATCCAGTCGGTCCGCTCGGCGAAGCCCGGCCAGGGCCTGAACGTCGACTCCGGCGAGGTCGAGGATCTCGTCAAGTCGGGGATCATCGACCCGACCATGGTCACCCGCTCGGCGCTGCAGAACGCCGCGTCGATCGGCAAGAACATCCTGACCACCGAGGCGATCGTCACCGACGCCCCGGAGAAGGCCGGCGCGGGCGCCGGAGCAGGCATGCCTGACATGTCGGGGATGATGTAAGCCGAGCTCAACGCTCGATGCTTCACGAGAGGCGCGGGGAGACCCGCGCCTCTTTCTTTTCTCGAGATCACTCGATCGAGGGACTTCAGCGGGTCGAGGGAGCTGCCGATGCCTTCCGCGACGCAACCCAACCCGTCCGCATGACCAGGAGAGCCGGCCTCCATATCGCCGGCTCTTCTGCTTTCAGATCTAGAAGCTGTAGCGCTCCTCTTTCCACGGGTCGGCGTTGTTGGAGTAGCCATAGCGCTCCCAGAAGCCGGGCTGGTCGTGATCGAGGAGCTCGATGCCGCGGAGCCACTTGGCGCTCTTCCAGAAGTACCTCTCGGGAATCACGAGGCGAAGCGGGTAGCCGTGGTCCGGCTCGAGCGGCTTGCCGTCGGCATGGGTCGCGAGCAGAGCGAGCTCGTGCTCGAGCGAGGCGAGCGGCACGTTCGTCGTGTACTCCGGGTCGGCCCAGGCCAGGGCGAAGCGCGCCGAGGGCAGCGGCCGGCACAGCCTCGCGATCTCCCGCCAGTGGACGCCCTCGAAGGGGGTGTCGAACCGGCTCCAGCGCGTGACGCAGTGGATGTCCTGGGTGTTGCCCGACCGTGGCAGCTCGTTGAACGCGGCCCAGCCGAGCTCGATCTCCTCCTCGACCTTCCCCCAGACCCGGAAACTCCAGGTCGAGAGGTCGTAGCGCGGCACCATCCCGGCGTGGAGGACGGGCCACTTCACCGTCATGTGCTGACCCGGGGGCAGCCGGGCCGGCTCGATCCCGGCCTCGCGGACCTTCCTCTCCTCCCTCGACCGGAACACGGCGACCTACACTAGCCCGGTGGGGTCGGTCGCGACCAAGGCGTACATCCGGCCGCGGGCAACGGTCCGCGTGCAGGGTCCCGACGCCGCGGACCTCCTACAGCGGATCGTCTCCAACGACGTCCTCGCCGGCGAGTCGTGCGAGGCGCTGATCCTGACGCCGAAGGGGCGGGTAATCGCACCGCTGCTCGTCTGGCGTCGCGGCGAGGACGACTTCCTGCTCCTCACGGAGCCCGAGCTCGGCGAGACGGTGCGGACTCATCTCACGAGGATGCGCTTTGCCTCGAGATGCACAGTCGAGCTCGAGGAACACTCCTCGACGGTCGTCCTCGGCGGCACCGCCGGCATCCCGACTCACGACTACGGCGTCCCCGCCGTCGAAGTGCTCGACATCCTCGCCGATGCCGAGCCGGCCGACGCCGAGCTCGAGCGGCTCAGGATCCTCGCGCGCACGCCGCGCTGGGGGCGCGAGATCGACGAGGGGATCCTGCCTGCCGAGGCGGGCCTCGACGAGCGCGCCGTCTCCTTCACCAAGGGGTGCTACCCGGGCCAGGAGCCGCTCTCACGGCTCCAACACCGAGGCCACGTGAACCGCACGCTGCGCGTGATCGAGGTTGAGGACGCGCGTCAGGCCGACGAAGTGCTCGAGGGCGATCGCGTCGTGGGCCGCGTCACGAGCGCCGTTCCGGGCCTCGCGCTCGCCTACGTGCGGGTCGAGGTACCCGAGGGCGCCGAGCTCACGGTGGCGGGCAGGCCCGCCCGGATACACTGACCTTCCCGCGCCCGTAGCTCAGGGGATAGAGCGCTGCCCTGCGGAGGCAGAGGCCGCAAGTTCGAATCTTGCCGGGCGCATGTATTTCCCGCCGCATGGAAAACCTGGACTTTCCGCGCTCTAGCACACTATTCGGGACGGACGAAGCGGGCCGACCGGCGCCGATCTGGCGAGCGTGATGCAATGGCGCGATGCCGGCCCTCTTCCTGACCGAGCAGGACGTCACCGATCTCCTCACGCCGGCCGAGGCGCTCGAAGCGGTCGAGCGGTCGCTCCACCGTCTCGCGCGCGGGGTCGTCGACAATCGTCCCCGCGAGCGGCTGCCTCTCGACGACGGCCAGTACGCGGTCATGGCCTGCGTCGACCGCGAGCTGGGCTATGCGGGGCTGAAGTCGTATGCCTGGACGATGACCGGGACGCCGTTCGCGGTGCTGCTGTTTGCGATCGACCCGCCCACGCGCCTCGAGGCCGTGATCGAGGCGGACAAGCTCGGCCAGCTCCGCACCGGCGCCGCCTCGGGGGTGGCGGCGAAATACCTCGCGCGTGATGGAGCGGCGAGCCTCGGCGTGATCGGGTGCGGCTGGCAGGCAGCGTCTCAGATCGCGTGCATTCGCACGGCCGTCCCGACGATCGAGCAGGTGACGGTCTACTGCCGGAACGCCGAGCGGCTCGCCGACTTCTGCCGCGAGAACGGGTGCGAGCCGGCCGAGACCCACCGCGAGGCGGCCGACGCCGACGTCGTCGTCACCGTGACGACCTCGAAGGACCCGGTTCTGCGCGGCGAGTGGCTGCGAGAGGGAGCACTCGTGTGTGCGGTCGGGGCCAACGACCCGGTACGCCGCGAGCTCGACAACGCGGTGCTCGAGCGCGCGGCGTTCGTCTGCTGCGACTCCCGCGAGCAGTCGAAGCTCGAGTCCGGCGACCTGATCGAGCCGGTGGACCGCGGCGTCCTCGACTGGCTCGAGGTGCACGAGCTCCAGCAAGTCGTCTCGGGGGAGCTCGAGGGCCGCGCCACGGAGTCCGACATCGTGGTCTTCAAGTCGAACGGCATCGCGGCCTGGGATCTCGCGGCCGGCGCCCGCGTGGTCGAGCTCGCGCGCGAGCGGGGCATAGGCGTCGAGCCCTAGCGGTGTCGCTGTCACGCCGTCGCGGTTTGACGATCGTTGCGGCGATCATCGTTGCGACGGAGCTCTGGGCGGCCTCGACGCGGATTCCCCATCTGGCGGCCAAGGGCATTCGGGCGGTCGGCGGGCAGGGCCACACCGTGCAGGCGGCCGACCTCGACCCCCTCGCGTTCTATGCCCCGCCCGAGGCCCTCGTGCGGGCGCGCAGCGTCATCCCCCCCGGCGCGACGTTCTCCGTGGTCGTCCCCGGCGGGAACGAGAACGGGGCGATTCTCGCGTTCAAGTTCGCCCTTCTGCCGCGCGTCTACACTCCCGACCGCCATCGGGCGCAATGGGTGATCGCGTACGGGGTCCCTTCGGAGGGTCTGGGCGTGCCCTACAGCCGCGAGGTCGGCCTGGCCCCCGACGTGAATGCGGTCGAGGTCGAGCGTTGATCGCCACAGTCGGGCTGATCGCGAGCCAGGTCGTGGTCGCCGCGGTGGGATACGCGCTCTTGAGGGGCCTGGGAGTCGCGAAGCTCGAGGCAGCCGACGTCGGGCTCCTCGGCCTCAGCTACCTCGCCGGCTGGGCCACGTTGGGGCTCCTTGTCACGCTCGGTCTGATCCTGGGCGCCGGAGAGTCCCTGCCCCTGGTGCTGTCGGCCTCGGCGGTCGCGATCGTGGCCTGTCTCTGGCTCGCCGGTAGGGCGACTCCGCTTCCGATACCCCCGGTGGCCCAGTCGCACAGCCCGTTCGCGCGTGCAGCCACCTGGGTCGGCTGGGCGCTGGTCGCCGTCGCTGCGGCCAGCGCCGCGGCGGTCGCCTCCGCGGCCGAGTGGAACGCCACCGAGGACTTCGACGCGTTCAACTTCTGGATCCCGAAGGCTCAGGTGATCTACTGGTCGCACGGGCTGAACGCCGAGCTCTGGGGGCTCTTCGCTCATCCCGAGTACCCACCGCTCGCGCCTGCCGCCGACGCCATGACCTTCCTCTTCGCCGGCATGCATCCCTCGCTCCTGCCTGCCCAGAGAGCAATCCTCGGGATCGCGTTCCTCCTTGCCGTCGTTGCCGTGCTCGGCCGGTACGTGCCGAGCTGGGTCCTGCTGCCCTTCGTCGCGGCGCTCGCGACCGCCAGCTGGTTCTGGGTCGCACTCGGCTCGGTGATGGTCGACTCGCCGGTCGCGTATCTCGTCGGCGCGGCTGCTGCGACCGGCTTCCTGTGGCTCCTCGAGCGTCATCGGGCGTGGCTCGTGCTGGCGTGGATCTTCATCGCGGCGGCTGCGCTCACGAAGTTCGAGGGGCTTTTCTTCGGCGGGCTGCTCGCGCTCACCCTCGTCGGTACCGCGTTCGTCCGATTCGGCCGCCGAGGGCTGCCGGCGGCGTGGCTCCTGCTTGCGCCGGCCGGAATCGTCCTGTGGAGGATCTGGCTCAGCCGCCATGGCCTCCCGACCGCGAACTCGAGCGACTATCACCTGAGCGACGTACTCGATCCGCACTACCTGTCGGAGCGAACGTTCAGGCTCACGCGCGGCCTCAGGGCGATCCGGAGAGAGATCGAGGGCCTGGTGACCGGGGCGCTCGGCGGCCGTGTCGGCCCGGTCCCACGCGCGTGGATCTTCCTCGTCCCGTGGGTGGCGATCCTGGTTTTCGCCGGGCGCAGGCTCCGCACGCTCACGATCGCGACCGTGGTGTGGGTGCTCGCGGCGCTCGGCGGGCTGGCGATCGTCTACTGGGTGGCGCGTCCCGCGATCGGCTTCTACATCTCGGTGACCGTCGAGCGGGTGGTGCCCACGATCGTCATTGCAGGCGGCGCTCTCACCACCCTGCTTCTCGGAGCCTCGCTCGTACGCCCCGATCCGGCGCTCGGCCCGGCCCGTCGGCGCACCCGCGTACCGTTCGTCGTCGCGTCCGTCTGCGCCCTCGGCGGTCGTCGCACTCGCCGACGCCCGTCCCTCGGTGGACCGAACCGCGGCGCCGAGGTCGTCGGCACTCGCCCGCCAGCTCGTCACACAGTTCCGTGCCGAGCAGGCATTCGCAGGGTACTTCTATCCCGTCAGCGCGTCGTGCGACGAGACGACGCCGGATGGCCTCACCTACACGTGCGTCATCTCGACGACGATGCCGGTCGGGTCCCCGCCGAGAATCCTCACGTGGAATGTCGGGGTTTCCTGCGCGCCTCGCGCCACGAACGCACCACGTTGTTACACGGACAGGGGCGAGGCGCTGGACTAGACCTGGGCCTGTCTGGTCGCGCGTTGCTGCGCAATCAGGTCCTCGCCGATGGCCCGAACGACCTCGGGCCGTTCGAGGCACCGGTCCACCTTGTCCGGTGTCACGCGATTCGTGACATACGCGTCCTGGAGGATGTCCGTGAGGTCTCGTCCGCGATGGTGCTCGCGGACGATGTGCTCGGCGACGAGGTCCTCCTTGCGCGACTTCGGCAACAGGGACCCGAAGAGGGTCTTGATGGAGTCCGTGAGCTTGCCCACCGCGAGCAGTTTAGTTGCGGCTGGCCGGGGACTCGTCGGTTGCGGGCCACTCGAGGTTCGCGTCCGGGATCGGGTCGCCGTGCGGGTCGTGGGTGGGGTAGCCGAGTGCCTGGTCGATCCGCTCCTCGAGCTCCTCCGAGATGACGTGCTCGAGGCGGTCGGCCTCGTCATGGACGTCGTCGACGGCGATGCCGAGGGTGCGCGCAAGGTAGAGCTCGAGCAACCGGTGGTGGCGGATCACCTCGAGCGCGACCCGTTCGCCCGCCGGAGTGAGGCGGGCCCCGCGGTAGGGCTCGTGCTCGAGCAGATCGAGCACCGCGAGTTTCTTCACCATGGCCGAGGCCGAAGCGGCCGACACTCCCTGGTCCCGCGCGAGCGCGGTCACCGTGGCGCGCCCGCCCGCCGCCTGGAGCTTGTAGATCCCCTTGAGGTAGTCCTGGATCGTGTCGGAGAGCGGCTGCTGGGTCACCGAGGTAGCGTGGCAGAAATGATCCGCGTGGGGCACAGCGCCGACCCGGACGATGCCTTCATGTTCTGGGCGATCGAGGCCGGCCGCGTGGACACGCGGGGCCTCGAGTTCGAAGGGGTCGTGTCGGACATCGAGACCCTGAACGGATGGGCGCTCGACGGCCGGCTCGAGGTGACCGCGATCTCGATGGGCGCGTACCCGAGCGTCGCGGACCGGTACGTGCTCCTGCCGCACGGGGCGTCGATGGGATTCGGGTATGGACCGGTCGTCGTCACGCGGCAGCCGGTCGACCTCCGCGACGTCGAGATCGTGATCCCCGGCCGGCTGACGACCGCGTACATGGTGCTCCGCCTCGCGCTCGGGGAGGACATCAGGGTTCGCGAGCTGCCGTTCGACGAGATCCTCGACGAGGTCACCTCGGGACGTGCCGAGGCAGGCCTCGTGATCCACGAGGGGCAGCTCACGTACGCCGCGGCGGGCCTCCGCAAGGCGCTCGACCTCGGGGAGTGGTGGACGGCTGACACCGGCCTGCCGCTCCCGCTCGGCGTCAACGCCGCCCGCCGGGATCTGGGCGAGCTTCTCCCCGACGTCTCGGCCGTGCTGTCGGAGGCGATTCGCACGGGTCTCGATCACCGCGAGGAGGCGCTTGCCTATGCCGAGCGGTTCGGCCGGGGGATCGACCGTGAGACGGCCGACCGGTTCGTGGCGATGTACGTGAACGAGCTGACGTCCGACTACGGTGAGCTCGGCCGCCGCGCCGTCGACGAGCTTCTGCGACGGTCGGGCACAGGCATCACCGCCACGTACGCCTGATGAGAACGGGGCCGTGACCCGGGCACTCGAGCGCCTCGACGCGTTGTACGCGATCGGGTCGACCAGGGTCGGAGGGTCGCCGGAGGAGGATGCTGCGCACCGCCTCGTCGCGCGGTGGCTCGAGAGCGCCGGGCTCGAGGTGGCGGTCGACCCCGCCGGGAACACGTTCGGCCGCCGTGGCGAAGCCCGGGTCTGGACGGGCTCCCACGTCGACACCGTGCCGAACGGCGGACGCTTCGACGGGGCCCTCGGCGTCGTCGCGGCGATCGAGGCGGCCGAGCGCACGAGCGTGCCGCTCGCGGTCGTGGCGTTCCGCGACGAGGAGCGCGGCTACGGCGGGAGCCTCGCCGCGGTCGCGGCGGGCGGCCTACCGGACGCCTACCTCGAGGTGCACGTCGAGCAGGGCCCAGAGCTCGAGCGCCTCGGCGAGCCGCTCGGGATCGTCACGGCGATCGCCGGACAGGCGCGGGGCGAAGTCGTCTTCGAAGGCCGGGCCGACCACGCGGGCACGACGCCGATGGACGCCCGCGCCGACGCCCTCGTCGAGGCGGCCTCGTTCGTCCTGTCTGTGCGTGACGCAGCAGGCCCCGGGACCGTGGCGACGGTCGGTCGGCTCGAGGTCGAGCCCGGGGCGGCGAACGTCGTGCCGGCCCGCGTGACGCTGTCGGTCGACGCCCGTGCCGCGACGACCGAGCGTCTCGACGTGCTCGTCGCCGCGATCGGCTTCGTGCCGGCCTGGCGCACCGACCCGGTCGCGATGGGCGGCGCGCCCCTCGCGGCACTCCGCGCCGTGCTCCCCGGGGCTCCCGAGCTGGTCTCCGGTGCAGGCCACGATGCCGCGGTGCTGGCAGCCGCCGGCGTCCCCTCGGCGATGCTGTTCGTCCGCAGCCGCAACGGCGGCGCCAGCCATTCGCCCGACGAGCTGTCGAGTGCGGACGACATCGAGCTGGGGATCACGGCGCTCACCTCGGCGCTTAGTAGGATCGCTCGATGAGCGAGCGCGAGGTCATGACCTGGGAGGACCTCGGCGCGGGCGCCCGGCGCCTCGCCGAGATGGTGCACGCGGACGGCTTCGAAGCGGACATCATCCTCGCGATCGCGCGCGGCGGGCTCCTCGTCGCGGGAGCACTCTCCTACGCGCTCGGCGTGAAGAACACCTTCACGATGAACGTCGAGTTCTACACCGGGATCGACGAGCGCCTGGACGTGCCGATGATCCTGCCGCCCGTGCCCGACCTCGTCGACTTCTCCGAGACGCGCGTTCTGATCGCCGACGACGTCGCCGACACGGGGGCGACGCTCGCGCTCGTCAAGGAGTTCCTCGGCGGCAAGGTCGCCGAGACGCGCTGCGCCGTCCTGTACGAGAAGCCGCGCACGACGGTCCGTTGCGAGTATGTCTGGCGCCGCACCGACCGCTGGATCGACTTCCCGTGGAGCGTCCGTGCGCCGGTCTCCGAGGGACTGCTGCAAAGCATCTAGTCCGGGGCTCCGCGATTTCATATAGTCGGCCCGTACCTGTCGTATCGCGGACGGACGAGGAAGGAGAAGCATGAGTGGGAGGAGATTCGCGCGCGGCGTGCTCGCGACGGCTGTGGTCGCGGTAGCGCTCGGCGTGTCGGGTGCGGGGTCGGCGACACACGGCGCGACGCCGTTCAAGATGGCGGTGATCCTGGTCGGGCCGCACAACGACGGCGGCTGGTCGCAGGCGCACTACGACGCCATGCAGTACGTGCAGAAGATGCTCGGCAGCAAGGTGCAGACGACCTACAAGGAGAACATCGCCCCGGGGGCCCAGTTCGACCAGACGGTGCAGGGCCTGCAGAATCAGGGCTACCAGATGATCTTCGCGACTTCGTACGGGATGGTCACGAAGCAGGTGGCGGCGAAGTACCCGAAGATCCTGTTCGAGCAGGCGACCGGGACCGATGTGGCGCCGAACCTGTCGGAGTACTTCGGGGCGGCCGAGGACACGGTCTTCCTGTCCGGGATGGCCGCCGGTGCCGCGACCAAGAACGGCAACATCGGCTACGTCGTCGCGTTCCCGATCCCCGAGGTGATCCGGCACGCGAACGCGTTTGCCCTTGGCGCGCAGCTGACGCATCCAGGAGCGAAGGTGCACCTCGTGTGGACGAACTCCTGGTATGACCCGGCCAAGGAGAAGAAGGCGGCACAGAGCCTCGTCTCCCAGGGCGCCGACGTGCTCGGCCAGAACGTCGACTCGCCGGCCACCGGCCAGTACGCCGAGTCGAAGGGGCTGGGATGGGTCGGGTACGACTCCGACGCGTCGACGTTCGCGCCGAAGTCCTGGCTGACCGCCTCGGTTTACGACTGGGGGCCGTACATGCTGAAGCGCGTCACGGCGGCGATGGCGGGCACCTGGAAGCCGGGCTTCTACTACGGCTCGATCAACGACGGGTTCACGAAGCTCGCCGCCTACGGGCCGAGCGTCAGCGCGAAGACGAAGGCGCTGATCGCCAAGTACCAGACGATGATCCGGACGGGCAAGTTCTACGAGTTCACCGGGCCGTTGTACGACCAGAACGGCAAGCTCCGCGTCCCGAAGGGCGTCAAGATGGGCGTCCTGACGGGCGGCACGAACAGCCTCTACGGCATGAACTGGCTCGTGAAAGGCGTGATCGGCAGCCCGAAGGGCTAGCACGCGCTCGCACTTCGGGCGACCGCGCGCCAGATGGATGAGCAGTCATCCGGATCGCACTCCTCTAGCCAAAGCCGCCCCGTCAGGGGCGGCTTTGGCCGTGGAAATGCGCGGAATCTCCAAGCGCTTCCCCGGGGTCGTCGCGAACGACGGGGTCGACTTCGAGGCGGCCGTCGGCGAGGTGCACGCGCTCCTCGGCGAGAACGGCGCCGGCAAGAGCACGCTCTCGAACATCCTCACCGGCCTCTACCGGCCCGACGAGGGCGAGATCCGACTCTACGGCGAGCCGGTCGTGTTCGACAGCCCACGCGACGCGCTCGACGCCGGGATCGGGATGGTGCACCAGCACTTCCGGCTCGTGCAGCCGTTCACCGTGGCCGAGAACGTCGCGCTCGGGGAGCATCGCGCCGGCCAGCGTGGATCGTTCCGCATCGATCCGCGCCGGATCGAGTCGCGCGTGATCGAGCTCGGAGAGCGCTACGGGATGGCCGTCAACCCGAAGGCGCGGATCTTCCAGCTCTCTGTCGGCGAGCAGCAGCGGGTCGAGATCCTGAAAGCGCTCTACCGCGACGCCCGGGTCCTGATCCTCGACGAGCCGACTGCGGTGCTGACGCCGCAGGAGGCGCGGATGCTCTTCGGGACGCTCCGGCAGATGGTGGACGACGGGCGCACGGTCATCTTCATCTCGCACAAGCTGAACGAGGTCACGGAGGTGTCGGACAACGTCACCGTGCTGCGCGGCGGCCGATCGGTCGCCACGGTCGCGACGGCGGAAGCGACCGCCCGGTCGCTCGCGTCGCTCATGGTCGGGCGGGAGTTCTCCGACGCTCCTCGCGAGCCCCGCCCGGCCGCGGGCGATCCAGTACTCGAGCTCGACGACCTCTGGGTCGCCGGCTCCGGATCGCGGCCGGCCGCTCGAGGTGTGTCTTTGACGGTCGGGGCCGGCGAGATCGTCGGCGTCGCAGGTGTGTCGGGGAACGGCCAGCGCGAGCTGGGTGAGGCGATCGCCGGGCTGCGGCCGCCCTCACGTGGAGGGATCCGCGTGGCGGGCAAGGCGGTCAGAGGCGGCGATCCGAGGGCCGCGCTCGACGCCGGGATCGCCTTCGTCCCCGAGGACCGGCTCGCCACCGGCGCCGCCCCCGGACTGAGCATCGCCTCGAACCTGATCCTGCGCGGCTATCGGAGCAAGTCGCTCTCCCGTGGCCCGATGCTCCTCTTCGACCGGATCCGCGAGCGCGCCGTGCGGCTGATCGCGAGCTACAAGATCGCCGCGCCCGGGCCCTCGACACCCGTACGTGTGCTCTCGGGCGGGAACCTCCAGAAGGTCGTGCTCGCGCGCGAGCTCTCCGGCGAGCCCCGCGTGATCGTCGCGGCGTCGCCGACCCAGGGCCTCGACGTCGGCGCGACCGAGTCCGTTCGCGCCTACCTCCGCGAAGCGGCCGGGTCAGGCGTCGCCGTGCTCGTCTTCAGCGAGGACCTCGACGAGCTGCTCGAGATCGCCGACCGGATCGCCGTCATCTACGAGGGGTTCATCCTCGGCGAGATGCGGGCCGAAGGCGCCGACGTCGAGGAGATCGGCCTGCTCATGGCCGGGCGCCACAAGGACGCCGAGGTCAGCTCTCCCGAAACGTGACCGGCTGGGCGCCCTCCCAGAGGGTGAGCTTTCCCAGGTCGGCGAGATGCTCGTTGCCTTCGACGATCGTCGCGAAGTGGTTCCCTGCGAGTGCACCTGCCTTGGAGCCGAAGGCGCAGTGCCCGTACGGGAAGAGCAGCTCGGTCTCGCTGAGGCCGCCCGGATAGAGGAGGAGCTCCCCGGGCGCCGGGTAGCAGGTGGCGTTCTCGGCGCCGATGCCGAGCTCGCGGTCGCCCCAGGGGATCCAGTTCGACTCGCCGCTCCAGCGGCAGTGGATGATCCGGTCTTCGAAGGGCAGGATCGCGCGGAACGCCGCGACGGTGGCCGGCGCGTCGGCTCCCTCGAAGCGGGCGCGGAACGTGAATCCGCCGGCGACGATCTCGAGCATGACCTGACGCTACAGCGACGCGAGCCAGCGCGCGAGGGTGTCCCGCTCGGCCTGGGTCATCTTGGTCGCGTTCCCGAGCGGCATCGCTTTCGAGTCGACCGCGACGGTCTTGATCAGCGCGGCGGCCTCCATGATCTGCTCGGGCGTCTCGAGCGCGATCCCCGACGGCGGCGAGGTATAGCCGGGCTCGGTTGGGTGCAGGGAGTGGCAGGGCGCGCAGCGGTTGGCGATGATCGCCTGCACCGTCGCGAAGCTCGGCACCGGGCCCGAGGCATTCGACGAGCTGGACGGCGGCCGGATCGCGATCGCGAGCGCGAGCAGCGCGCCCGCGGCGGCCGCGAGTATCCACCATGCGTTCCGGCCGCCGTGCCGGAGGTTGAAGTAGTGGCGGATCAGCGCGCCGAGCGCCATCAGGACGACGAGGATCAGCCAAGCGTGGTCGTGCCCGTAGGTGAACGGGAAGTGGTTCGAGAGCATCGCGAACACCACCGGCAGCGTGAAGTAGTTGTTGTGCACCGACCGCTGCTTGCCCTTCGCGTTCCAGGCCGGATCCGGCTCCTCGCCCGCCTCCTTCGCCCGGACGAGCTTCCAGTGGTTCGGGATGATCACGAAGAAGACGTTCGCGGCCATGATCGTCCCGAGCATCGCGCCGACCTCGATGTACGCAGCCCGCGGCGCGAAGAGCTGTCCGGCACCCCAGGCGGCGAGGACGACGAACGCCCCCACGCAGACCGCGAGGAGACGGTCGTTGAAGCCGAGCAGCCGGCAGAGCCCGTCGTAGACGATCCATGCGAGCGCGAGCCCGGCGATCGAGAGAGCAATCGCCTGGCCCGTGGTGATGTCGGCGACCGAGGGGTCGACGAGGAAGGTCGAGGCGTGCGCGTAGTACACGACCGTGATCAGCGCGAACCCGGACAGCCAGGTCGTGTACGCCTCCCACTTGAACCAGTAGAGCTTCTCGGGGAGCCGCTCGGGCGCGACCTTGAACTTCTCGATCCGGTAGAAGCCGCCGCCGTGGATCTCCCACACCTCGCCGCCGACGCCGCGCTCGGCGTCCGACGGGATCTTCGGCGGCTCGAGGTGTTGGTCGAGCGCGATGAAGTAGAACGACGACCCGATCCAGGCGATCCCGGCGACCACGTGCAGGCAGCGGAACACGAGGTCGCCCCAGCCCCACCAGTAGTCGCGCGACGCTAGGAACGCCGCCATCGGTCCTCGGCGATCGCGCAGAGCTCGTCGACCGCGGTCGCCAGCTCTTCCTCACGTGCTCGCTCGAGCCGTTCGCGGAGGATCGGGACGATCTCGCTCTTCGGCCGGCCGTTCACGAAGACGACGAAACGGAAGCCGAAGCGGCGCTCGTAGCGGCGGTTGAGCTCGTCCAGCTCCGGCGCCGCATCGGTCCCTTGCTCGGCGGCGCTGCGGGCGGAGAGCCTGGCGGCGCCGATCGCGGGGTGAGCGTCGAGCACCTCCTTCTTCTCGTCGTCGGGGAGGGCTGCGGCCACGGCGCGCGCCTGCCCGAGCGGATCGTCGAGCTCGGCCAGCCGCTCGACGAATCGCGTCCGGCCCTCGAAGAGCTCGGCCAGCTCCTCGACGCTCAGCTTCCGCGGTAGGTCGCGCACGCGTACGAGGAGAGGAGCAGCGGGACGTGGTGGTGGCCCTCGGCCAGCTCGATCTCGAGCTCGACCCGCCGGAAGAACGGCGAGGGCGGGTGGAAGACGAGGCGGTAGATACCTGGTTCGCCGCCGCCGAGCTCGCGGATGCGGCCGTCGGCGTCCGTCTCGCCGGAGCCCGCGAGCTCCTCGCCGCGCCAGAGCTCCACGCGCACGCCCGACGCGGGCCGGCCGTGCTCGGTGTCGAGGACGTGGGTCGAGACGGTCACGGCTCGACTCTACGCCGGGAGCCGGGCGGCGGCGATCCGGTGCTCGCGGGCGATCTCGGCCTCGTCGGCGTTCACGAGCGCGCCGCCACGAACGACGTCGTTCCCGCCCACGATCAGCCGCTCGACGCGGTGGGGTCCTGCGAACACGAGCCCGGCGACCGGATCGGCGGCACCGGCCAGCTCGAGACCGTCCACGCTCCACACCGCCAGGTCGGCACGCTTCCCCGGCTCGAGCGAGCCGATATCGGCGCGTCCGAGTGCCCGCGCACCACCTTGCGTCCCGAGCCGCAAGGCCTCCCGCGCGGTCATCGCGCCGGGCCCGCCGCGGCCCCGGGCGACGAGGAGCGCCTGCTTCACCTCGTAGAACAGGTCGCTCCGCTCGTTCGACGCCGACCCGTCGACCCCGAGCCCGACGTCGACCCCGGCGTCGACGAGTTCGCGCACCGGCGCGATGCCCGCGCCGAGCCTGAGATTCGAGGTGGGGCAGTGCGCGACCCCGACGCCGCGAGCCCCGAACCGCTCGACCTCCTCCTGAGAGAGGTGGATGCAGTGGGCGCACCAGACGTCGTCACCGAGCCAGCCCACGCGGCCCAGGTAGTCGACCGGCCGGCAGCCGTGGAGCTCGGCGCAGTAGCCCTCCTCCTCGACGGTCTCGGCGAGGTGGGTGTGAAGCGGAAGGCCGAGACGGCGTGCGAGGACGGCGGACTCCTCCATCAGGCGTGTCGTCACCGAGAACGGCGAGCAGGGGGCGACGGCGATCTGAGCCATGGCGCCGTCGACGAGCCCGGCAAGGCGCTCGGTGTCGGCGAGAACATCGTCGATCTCCTCCACGAGGCTGTCGGGTGGAAGCCCGCCGTCGGAGACGCCGAGGTCCATGGAGCCGCGGGAGGCGACGATACGGACCCCGAGCTCCGAGGCCGCCCGGAGCTCGGCCTCGACGAGCCCCGAGGTGCCCCGTGGGAAGACGTAGTGGTGGTCGAAGACCGTGCTGCAGCCGGAGAGCGCGAGCTCGGCGATGCCGGTCCTGGCGGCGGCGTAGACCATCTCCTCGTCGATCCGGGCCCAGACCGGATAGAGCGTGCGCAGCCAGGTGAAGAGGTCGGCGTCCTGCGCGCGGGCGCGGGTGAGGGTCTGGTAGAGGTGGTGATGGGTGTTGACGAGGCCGGGTGTGACGACGGCCCCGCCGAGGTCTTCGGCAGGCCCGGGCGGGTCGCCGGATCCGAGCTCGGCGACCAGGCCGGCCTCGATCCGGATCCAGCCCCGCGGGTGCTCCGTCCCGGCGTCGTCCATCGTCAGGACGTGGGCGTTCGCGAGGGTCGTCATCGCGACGCGAACCGTACAGTTCCCCCGATGGACGTCCTGACACCGCGCTCGCTCGCCGAGGCACTCGAGCTGAAGGCCGAGAGCCCCGAGGCGCTCCCGATCCAGGGTGGCACGGATGTGATGGTCGCCCTCAACTTCGACCGGGCCCGGCCGGGAGTCGTGTTGAACCTGAACGAGGTCGGAGAGCTTCGCGGATGGGCACGGGACGACGGGTCGGTCCGGCTCGGCGCGGGCCTGACCTACAGCGAGGCGATGGAGGGTGAGCTCGCCTCGGCGCTCCCGGCGCTGGCTGAGGCGTCCCGCACGGTCGGCTCGCCGCAGATCCGGAACCGCGGCACGATCGGCGGGAACCTGGGGACTGCATCGCCCGCCGGCGACGCGCTCCCGCCGCTTCTCGTGGAGGGCGCCGACGTCGAGTGCGCATCGGTTCGGGGAACGCGGCGGGTGCCGCTCATCGAGTTCGTCACCGGCGTGAAGCGGACGGCGCTCGAGCCCGACGAGCTGATCGCGGCCGTGTGGCTGCGGCCCTCGGGCGCGCCGCAGACGTTCATGAAGATCGGGCCGCGGAACGCGATGGTGATCGCCGTCTGCTCACTTGCTTTGTCCGCCGGGGACGAGTTGCGCGCCTCGTTCGGGTCGGCGAGCCCGCGGCCGGTGCTCGTGACCGCTCCGCTCGACGAGGCCGACACCTTCGCCGAGCGCGTCGCCTCCGCGACCTCGCCGATCGACGACGTCCGCGGCAGCGCCGCGTACCGCCGCCATGCGATCCGGGTGCTGACCGGGCGCGCTCTCGCGAGGACGCTCTCCCAATGAGGGTCTCACTCCGCGTCAACGGCGTCGACGCCGAGGCCGACTGCTGGGAGGGCGAGTCGCTTCTCTACGCGCTCCGCGAGAAACTCGGCTACCCCGGTTCGAAGAACGCGTGCGAGCAGGGCGAGTGCGGCTCGTGCTCGGTGCTGCTCGACGGGGTGCTCGTCTGCTCGTGCCTCGTGCTCGCGGCGCAGGCCGACGGGCACGACGTCACGACGATCGAGGGGCTGGCGCACGGCGAGGAGCTCCATCCGGTGCAAGAGGCGTTCGTCGAGGCGGGTGCCGTTCAGTGCGGGTTCTGTACACCCGGCCTCGTCGTCGCAGCCGCCGACCTGCTTCGCCGGACTCCCGATCCGAGCGACGACGAGATCCGCGAGGCGCTCTCGGGGAACCTCTGCCGCTGCACGGGCTACGAGAAGATCTTCGACGCCGTGCGCATGGCGGCAAAGGACGGCTGGGGATGAATCGGCACAGAATCGTGACGAAGGACATCTTGCGCTCCGCGCCTCCCGGCGGTCATGATCCCGGCGGGTGGAGGGTGGAGCCACTCCCCACCCAGGGTGGGGGTGGGCTCGCTGTCGGGCCGGGTGGCAGGGCGGGTGCGCGCGCGACCACGACGGAGGCGCCGGTCGCGCCGCGGCGGCTGAAGGTCGGGCGGATCGGGGAGAGCCTGCTCCGCGAAGACGGCGCTCCGAAGGTCAAGGGCGAGTTCGCCTACTCGAGCGACCTGAACGCGCCCGGGATGCTCTGGGGGCACACCGTTCGCAGCCCGCACGCGCACGCACGGATCCGCGAGATCGACATCTCCGGCGCGATTGGAATGCCGGGCGTCCATGCCGTCCTCATCCACGACGACGTGCCGGGCGAGAAGCGCTACGGCCTCGAGTTCCGCGACCAGCCCGTGCTTGCGATCGACCGCGTCCGCTACCACGGTGAGCCGGTCGCGCTCGTCGCCGCCGACCACCCGGAGCAGGCGCGTCGCGCCGCCGAGGCGATCCGCGTCGAGTACGACCCTCTCGAGCCCGTCACCGACATGGAGCGCGCGACGGCGCAAGAGGAACTTCATCCCGACCGCCCGACGATGGGCCACGGCTACCGCGAGGACCCACGGCCGAATGTCGTCCGGACGATCGTCATCCGGCACGGCGACCCGGCCGCGCGCGGCGACGTCGCGGTCGAGGGCACCTACGAGACGGGCATCCAGGACCAGGCCTTCCTCGGCCCGGAGTCCGGCCTCGCGGTCCCCGACGGGGAGGGCGGCGTCGACATCTACGTCGCGACGCAGTGGCTCCACGTCGACCGCGCCCAGATCGCTCCGTGCCTCGGGCTTCAGCCGGAGCGGGTACGCGTCCATCTCGCGGGGGTGGGCGGTGCGTTCGGCGGCCGCGAGGACGTCTCGATGCAGATCCACGCCGCGCTGCTCGCCCTCCACACGAACCGCGCGGTCAAGATCGTCTACACGCGCGAGGAGTCGTTCACAGGCCACGTGCACCGGCACCCCTCGCGCATGTGGGCGCGGCACACCGCCACCGAGGAAGGCAAGCTCGTCAGCGTCGAGATGAGGATCCTGCTCGACGGCGGCGCCTACGCCTCCAGCTCGACCGCAGTCTGCGCGAACGCGGCGGCGTTCGCCGTCGGCCCCTACAACGTCCCGAACGCCGCCCTCGAGGCGACGGTCGTGTACACCAACAATCCGCCGTGCGGTGCGATGCGCGGCTTCGGCGCCGTTCAGACCTGCTTCGCGGCCGAGGCCCAGATGGACAAGCTCGCCGACGCGCTCGGCGTCGACCCGGTCGAGTTCCGGCTCCTGAACGCCCTAGGCCCCGGAGACACGCTCCCGACCGGACAGCGGATCGAAGGCTCCCTCCCCACAGCCGCGGTCATCCGCGCCGCCGCCGCCCTCGAGCCTCCGCCGCCCGAGGAGCTTCCGCGCGACCCGCTTCGCCTGCCGGGCGGAGCCGGGAACACCAGCCGCGGAGAGGGCATCCGCCGCGGCGTCGGATTCGCGGCCGGCTTCAAGAACATCTGCTTCTCCGAGGGCTTCGACGACTACTGCGCCGCACGCGTTCGGCTTCTCGCCGACGGCTCCGCCGAGGTGCATTGCGCGGCCGCCGAGGTCGGCCAGGGCGTGACGAACGTCATCCTTCAGGTCGCGCGGACCGAGCTGGGCATCGACGACGTCCGGCTCGCTCCCCCGTCGACGGCGACCGTCGACTCCGCCGGGTCCACCTCCGCCTCACGGCAGACCTACATGGTCTCCGGCGCCGTCCGCGATGCCTGTCGCGCCGCCCTCGAGCAGCGGGACGCGCAGGGCGGCGGCGAGGTCGACGTCGAGCGCGTCTTCCGGCACCCGCGAACGACGCCGCTCGATCCCGAGACCGGCCAGGTCACCGGCGAGCGCGCACACGTCGCCCTCGCTGTCGCCGCTATGCGCGTGGTCGCCGAGGTCGACGTCGACCTCGGCCTCACCCGCGTCGTCTGGATCGGCGCCGCGCAAGAGGTCGGCCGCGCGGTCGACCCACGCTCGGTCGAGGGCCAGATCGAGGGCGGGATCGCCCAGGGCCTCGGCCTCGCGCTGATGGAGGAGATCCAGACCCGCGACGGGCTCATCACCAATGCGAGCTTCACCGACTACCTGATCCCGACCGCGCTCGACATGCCGCCGGTCGACATCGTGATCATCGAGGACGCGGACCCCGACGCACCCTACGGCGTCAAGGGAGTTGGCGAGCCTCCCACCGTCGTCTCGACCGCCGCCGTCGTCGCCGCCCTCCGCGACGCCACGCGCCGCAAGCTCTCGCGCGCTCCGGTCACGCTCGACGAGCTCGCCGGCGTCTAGCGAATTTCCTCGGGCACGGCCGCCGAGGGCGGCTCCTGCCGGACGACCATCGCGACCGACCCGACGACGACCGCGGCTCCGACTCCCATCCGCACCGTCACCGATTCGTTGCGGAACCCCACGCCGAGCAGGATCGCGACGACCGGGTTCACGTACGCATAGGTCGACACGAGGCCCAGGGGCGCCCTGGCGAGGAGCCAGGTGTACGCCGTGAACCCGATCACCGATCCCACCGTGACCAGGTAGACCCACGCCAGCGCCGACCCTGCCGAGATCGAGAGAGAGCCCGTCTGCGCGAGCCCGAACGGGAGCATCAGCACGCCCCCGAACAGCATCACCCAAGTCGTCGCCGCGAACGGGTTCGATGGCATCGGCAGCCGCGCCGACGCGACCGACCCGACGGCCCACATCACCGCCGAGACCACGCACAGCCCGATCCCGAGCGCGGTCGCCCCCGCCTCGGGCTGGAGCAGCACCGCCACGCCGGCGAACCCGGTCCCGACCCCGACCAGAACGGCCCTCGACTGCCGTTCCCGCAACCCGGCCCGGATCAGCACGACCCAGAGCGGGACCGAGGCGATGATGAGCGACGCAAGGCCGGTCGGCACGCCCTGCTCGGCATAGAAGAGGACGGCGTTGGCGCCCGGCAACAAGGCCCCGACGAGGACGCAGGAGAGGAGTGCTGTCCGCGGCGCGCGCAGCGTGCCGCCGCGCGCCACCACGATCGTCGCCATGATCACGCTCGCCGCGATGAACCGCGTCGACACCGCGAGCATCGGCGGGATCGTCTCCTCCGCGATCGCGATGAAGAGGTAGGTCGAGCCCCAGATGATGTAGACGGCCCAGAGGGCGGTCCACACCTTCGCGCCCTGGCTCACCGCACGAGCGAGAGCGCCGCTCCGGCGGCGAGCAGGGCGATCCCGAGGAGCCTCGGCCAGGTGAGCGCGATCTGGTCGACGCCGAACAGGCCGTACCGGTCGATGACCGCGCCCATCACGAGCTGGCCGGCGATGAGGATCCCGATCGTCGCGGTCGCGCCGATTTTCGGTTGCGCGAACGTGATCGAGAACACGACGATCAGCCCCATCAGGCCGCCGATCCACATCCAGGGCGGGGCCGAGAATGCGGTCCCGAGCCGGCCGGTCCCGTGGCGCGCCGCGACCAGGATGGCGGCCGCGAGGAGCAACTGGACGCCTGTCGCGAAGGCAAGGGCCTCGACGACGCCGACCCGGCCGCCGAACCGGCCCATCACCGCGACCTGAACGGAGCCGGCGAGCCCGGCGAGCGTCGCGAGTCCGACGGCGACGGCGTTCACGGCACGGTGGGGGTCGGGGCGGGCATGGGATCTCCTCGGTCGGCTGGGCAGAGGGCGGTAACTCTATGCACCGCCCTCGAGGTGTCTCACAGGCTGGTATCAGAGCCTCGCTGGAGCCTGTAACTCCCGACGCAATAGCCGCTTGTGCATTTCCGCACGATTAGACATCGTGTGGCCCGGCGCGAAAACCAACAGCTCGTGAATTTCGGCACGTATTCAAGACGGTTCTAATCACGCCGATCTTGTCGCATGTGCTAGACATGTGCGACCAGCAAACCCGGCGCGGTGACTGCGCCTATCCCTTTGGAGGAACGAACCATGAGCGCAGTCGCGACTGCCGAGACCCTCACGACGGCCGACACCCCGCATCTCCACGCCGTGGAGGGCTCCGTGGCGGCCGAGCACAAGATGCACGCCGTCGAGATGAACCGCTGGATGCTCTACTTCGGGCTCCCCGCGCTGATCGCCGCTTTCTTCGTCGGCATGGTGTTCGCGACCGGCGACGCGTGGTGGATGGGCCTCGCGATCGCGGCGATGGTCTGCGACACGATCGTTCTCGTCTGGCTTGCGATGAGCTCGGACACCAACGGCGTGCTCGGCGACTCTCCCGTGCACTGACTCACCCCTACGATTCGGCGCGTGCGCCGGATCGTGCTGATCGTCAATCCCTACTCCTCCGGTGTCACGCGGCAGCGCGTGACCGAGGTCACAGCGGCGCTCGCACGCCGCGCCGAGGTCGTCGTGCGGCAGACCGAGGGTAAGGGTCACGCGGCCGACCTAGCCGCTGAAGCGGTCAAGGACGCCGACGCGCTCGTCGTGTTCTCCGGCGACGGCACTTACAACGAGGCGATCAACGGCGCCGCCGGGGAGCTGCCGTTCGGGTTCGTGCCCGGCGGCGGGGCGAGCGTGTTTCCGCGCGCACTCGGCCTGCCCCGCGACCCGGTGCAGGCGGCCGTCCGCGTGGGCGAGGCCCTCGAGGCGGACCGCACGATCTCGATCGGGCTCGGCCGCGTGAACGGCCGGCGGTTCGCCTTCTCGGCCGGGATCGGCTTCGACGCCGAGGCCGTCCGTCGAATCGACCTCCGCGGACGGGATCGCGACGGGCGCCGGGCGAGCAACGCGATCTTCGCGGCCACCGTCGTCAGGATCGTGCTGGAGCAGCGGCTTCGCCTGCCGCCGCAGCTCACGGTCGAGGGGTACGGTCGGGCCGCCTGCATCTTCGTCGCCAACGGCCGCCCCTACACCTACGCGGGCCCGCTCCCGGTCACGATCTCCGAGGAGGCCGACTTCGGCGGCGGGCTCGACTTCGCCGCGCCCCGCGAGATCACCCCGGCCTCGGCGCCGATGCTCGCCTACCGAGGAATCCGCGGCAACCTCGCGACCGACCCTCGTGTGCTCTCCGCTCACGACATCGACGCCTTCGAGGTGCGCTGCGATCGCCCGCTCCCGCTCCAGACGGATGGCGAGGACCTGGGCGATGTGACCGAAGCGAGCTTCAGTGCGGAACGGGGCGCGCTCGACGTCCTGGTCTAGGGGAAGAGAGGAGATGCTTCTGTCGCCGCGCCGTCAGCGGTCGAACTCGAGCCGGATCGCGCCGATCAGGCCGCTCCCTTGCACCGTCAACCGGCAGGTGCCGGTGTGCGCCCCGACCGGGATTCCCACCTCCCACCGGGTCGGGCCCGCGAACCTGCGGCTCCGGGCCTCTCGGCCGTCGAGCGCGATCCTGATCAGCCCCGGCTGCTTGACGAGCAGGGTCAGGCGGAGCGTTCCGTCCGTGCAGCCGTACGCTTCCAACGCCGCGGTCGTGCCGGGCGCGATGTCGCCGTTCGGTTCGAGCCCCGTCACCTCGCTTGCGATCCGGAGGGGCTTCGCGACCCTCCAGACGGCGTAGCCTGACCGGTCGGCGCTCTGCGGCGAGTACGCGACCGGCTGCCCGACGAGCGCATATCGCTGCGAGACCACCGCGTACGGCGGCCGCAGCGGCGCGCCGGCCAGGGTGCGCACGAGTCCGTTCGGCGAGATCCGCACTGTCTGCTGCGGGGCGGGGCCGGACAGGAACGAGGGCGGCAGGTCGTAGACGCGCGTGATCGAGCGGTTCCAGAAGAGCGTCTGCCAGGCCGTGTTCGCCGGGGTCTGCTGGTCGTAGAGGTAGTAGGTCGGGGCGGCCGCGGCGGTGTCGACCCACCGCCGAACCGGCCCCGCGAAGAGCGCTCGCTGGATGTTCGACTCGGCCACCACCTGCCTGCTCGCGGCCACGGACCCGCCGACGAGCACGGCGCCGACGACGACCGGCAGCACGACGACTCGCCGGCGAGGCAGGAACACGAAGAGCGCGGCCGCCGCAATGACACCGACCGCGAGCGCGGCGGCGGTCACCGGCGAGGAAGTCAGGCCCCGCAGATCGTGGAGAGGGATCAACGAGAACCCGTCGACGAGAGAGACCGACGTGACGAACGAGCCGACCGGGATCAGCAGCACGAGCAAGACCGCGGCCGCCGCGACCGCGGCGCGCGCAACCCGGCCGCCGCTTCCACGCGCCAGCCAGACGGCGAAGCCGAGAAAGAACAGCGGCGCAAGTGCGATCAGGTCGCGTTCGGCCAGGTGGTGCACGTTCTGCGATGCGAAGACGCCCACCTCGACCACGAAGGCGCAGGCGAGGGCCGTGACGACCGCAAGGTACGCGCGCAGGCGCGGGTCATCCTCGCCGTGCGCGACGGCGCCGGCGAGCAGGGCTCCGACCGCACAGAACGGCAAGAAGCCGGTCAGCAGAGCCAGATCTCCGGCGTGGTAGACGACATAGCGCAGCGCCGAACCGACCGCATAGCCGCGGTCGGCGCCGGCGTAGCCGCCGAGCACCGAGCCGCCGGTAACCGCGCTCGTCGCGAATCGGATCGCGATCAGCGCCGCGATCGCGATGACAGCCGGCGCGAACACGCGGAGCCGCACGCGCCGCGCGAACAGCCACTCGAGGCTCACAGCACCCGCGAAGCCGGCGACGAGCACGATCGCCTGCGTGCGTGTCAGGACCGCGACGGCGAGGAGCGCGACGAACAGGAGCTGCCGTCGGAGCGTCGGCGACTCGAGCGCTGCTGCAAGCGACCAGGCGGTGCACACGAGCACCGGGTAGAAGACGACCTCGGTCATCAGCAGGCCGGAGTACGCGAGGCCCGGCAGCGCGAGCGTCAACGCCGCCGCGACGAGCGCCCAGCCGCGCGAGACGAGCGATCGCCCCCAGAGGTACACCGGGACGGCAGCGAGCGACATGACCGACGCGTCGACGACCTTCGCGATGCTGTAGCCGAGCTCGAGGTTGCCGAGGCTCATCGGCAGTCCGAACAGGGCCGGCGCGGTCGCGCTCAGGAAACCGGTAGGCCCGTTGAGGATCCGCAGCCGGCCGGTGGCATAGAGGCTGCGCCCGAGCAGCGCGTACGCCGGCTCATCGGGCGAGATCCATGGCGTCGTGACGGCACGGCCTGCCCACGCCCTCAGCGCAGTCGAGGCCAGGACGAGACCGGCGAGCACGACAGAGCCCCTGCCAAGTCTCACCGGGGGAGTCTTACCACCGCGCTTTGAACGCGAGGCCCGTCGGGGTCGCGGACTTCCCGGGGTACACTCGATCCTGTGGGCGGCTGGTACTGGATTGGCGTGCTCGCCGGTCTCGGCGCTGCTCTCGGCATCGCGGCGTCGGGGATCCTCCTTCGCTGGCCGCTTGCAGCTGTCGTCGCGGCGGTCGCCGGCGCGGCGGTCGGCTTCGGCGTCTTCCACTGGGCCGAGGCCGTGGCCGGTGCCGTCGGCGGCGTTGCCGGTGCGTTCGGTGTCTCGCCGCTCGTGACCGGTGCGCTGAGACGCGGTGGGACTCGCTTCGGCCTTGCCGTGTTCGTGCTCCTCGGCGCGCTTGTCGCCGCCGGGCTCGCGTTCATCCCGATCGCCGGGTACCTGGAGGCTGTCCTCCTTCCGGCCGTCGGGCTGAGAGCGCGCCGCCGCGCCCCCGATCAGCACGCGGGCCTGCGCATCCTTGCCCGTGACTGAACGTCGCGCAACGAAGCCTGTCGTCCTGATCGTGATCGACGGCCTGACGCCGTCGATGCTGGAGGCGACCGACGGCCCCGCGCTTCGCCATCTGCTCGACCACGGGACGTACCGCCGCGCCGTCTCCACGTTCCCGTCACTCACTCCTGTCTGCCTCGCCTCGATCGCGACGGGCGCGGGCCCCGACGTGCACGGGATCCCGCACCTCGTCTGGTGGAACCGCGACGAGGACCGCCTCGTCGAGTACGGGTCGTCCTTCGCGGCCCTGCGCGCCTCGGGCCTCGTTCAAGGGCTTCGCGACACCGTGGTCAACCTGAACGAGCGGCACCTGAGCCGCGACGCCGAAACGGTGTACGAGGCGCTCGAGGGCGCCGGGCTCACGACGGCCGCGATCAACATCACCACCTACCGTGGCCGCCACCGCCATCTGTCCCCGATCCCGGGGTTCCCTCCGGTGCACGGACCCAAGCGGTTCTTCTTCTACAGCGTCTACGAGTCCGACCGGACCGGGGCGCCCATCGCGTTTCTGAACCGCTCGCTCGGCTCGATCGACAGCTACGCGGCGGCGATCGGACGTTGGCTCGTCACGCGTGACGGGTTCGACCTGCTCGTCCACTACCTCCCGGACTACGACTACGCCTCGCACGCGGTCGGCCCCGACGCCGCGCACGAGGCGCTCGCGCGCGCGGACGACTCGATCGCGGCGCTGCTCGACGCCGCGGGCGGGCCCGACGAGTTCCTCGACCGCTACGCCGTCGTTCTCTGCTCGGACCACGGCCAGTCGCTCGTCAAGGAGACCGCCCGGCTCGAGGTGCCGGGAGGGCTCGTCACCGCGTCGAACCGGGCCGGGATGATCTACGGCGAGAACCCGAGGCGCCTCGCCGAGGCGCTCGACGGTGAGTCGGCCGTCGACGTCGCGCTCTTCCTCGAGGACGGCGAGGTGGTCGCTCGAAGCGGAGGCGCCGACGACCCGCGGATCCTCGACCACTACCCGAACGGACGTGCGCGGGCCGAGGCCGCGCTCCGGAACCGGAACGCCGGCGAGGTGATCCTCTCCGCCGCCGCGGGCTACGAGTTCGCGGACCTCGGCGGCCGCCACCACGCCGGCGGCGGCAGTCACGGCTCCCTGCAGGCCGCCGACTCCGAGGTACCGATGCTGACGGTCGGCTTGTGCCCGCCGCCTGACTCGATCACCGGGATCAAGGGCGTCATCCTCGAGCACTTCGGAGTTACCGAGGCGCGCAGCGCCTTGTCCGCGGAGCGGACCCGTGGAGGGGGTCCGGGGGAACCGGGAGGTTCCCGGCAGCCCTAGGAGCGAAGAAGCCGCCGCCTGACGGCCGTGACGTCGCCGCCTGCCTGGATCGACCGTCAGCTCGCGCGCCGAGGAATCCACGACGCTCGCGTCCTCGCTGCAATGGAACGAGTCCCGCGCGAGCTCTTCGTCCCGGAGGACCTCCGGTCGACGGCCTACGACGATGCGCCCGTCCCGCTGCCGTACGGGCAGACGATCTCCCAGCCCTACATGGTCGCGCTGACCTGCGAGGCGCTGGGCCTCCGAGGAACCGAGAGGGTGCTCGACGTGGGCACCGGCTCCGGATACGCGGCGGCGGTGCTCGCGGAGCTCGCCGCCCAGGTGCACACGATCGAGCTCATTCCCGAGCTGGCCGCCTCGGCGCGGGCCACGCTCGTCGCCGCAGGCTACGAGCGCGTCTCGATCCACGTGGGCGACGGCTGGCTAGGCCTCCAAGAGCAGGCGCCGTTCGACGCGATCGCGGTCGCCGCGGCAGCACCGGAGGTGCCGCCGGCGCTCTGGGCACAGCTCCGCGAGGGCGGGCACATCGCCGTGCCGCTCGCAACGGGCCGCCGGGCGCAGCACCTATGCGTGGTCGAACGCACCCCGCGCGGGCCGCGGCTCGTGGCCTCTGTACCTGCCCGCTACGTTCCCCTGGTCCACGGCAATCGCTAACAAGAACTGCAGGACCCGCTGCTAGCCTCGTCGTGTGAGGGGACCTTCGGCGTAGTGGCGATGCTCGACAACCGCGCCGTTCAGGCGCTGCGGCGGCCCGCGAACTGGATCCAGCTCGCGAAGTTCGGTGTCGTCGGCTTTAGTGGGTACGTCGTCAACCTGATCGTCTACACGTCCCTCCTGAGGGGCGCCGGAATGCACTACCTCGGCGCGGCAACCGTCTCGTTCGTCGTGGCCGCGAGCTGGAACTACTGGTGGAACCGGCACTGGACGTTCCGCGAGCAGAAGGGCCACTTCGGCTACCAGGGTATGCGCTTCTTCACGGTCTCGGGAACGGTCTACTTCGCCAACCTCGGCGTGCTCTCACTACTCGTCTGGCTCGGTTTCGGGGAGATCATCTCGCAGGCGGTGGCGATCGTCGTCGTCACGCCGCTGAACTTCCTCGGGAACAAGCTCTGGTCGTTCCGGCGCTGAGAGCTGCGGCAGCGGCGCTCGTCGCCGTCGCCGTGGTCGGCCTGGCACCTGCCGCGCATGCGGCGAAGCCCGCGACCACGACTTCCGGCTTCACCGTCACGGCCCCGCCGACGCCTTTGACGAACCCGTCGGGGCCCCCCGAGAAGGCGCGTCTCAGCGGACAGGAGGCGCAACGGATCTTCCTCGCGGTCCACAAGGTTGCCGCGTGGCTCGAGCGCTACCCGAAGAGCCCGGCGGTCGACTCGAGCTTCTCGAAGGGGACCTGGACGGTCAACGTGTTCTCCGGCAAGGCGGGCGAGATCGCAACCGGCACCATCGACGACGCGACGGGATCGGTGCTCACGGCCTACACCGGTCCACAGGTCGCGTGGGGGATGGCTCGGGGCGGCCCGGGCGCGTTCGGCGGGCCGAAGATCAACTCGTATCCGGTCTGGCTCGGCTTCTGCGCCGCGTTCCTGATCGGGCTCGCCGACTGGCGCAGGCTCTTCTCGTTGCGGAACCTCGACTTGGTGATGCTGTTGTCGTTCTCGGTCTCGCTCTGGTACTTCAACCGCGGCGACATCTTCACCGCCATGCCGCTCGCCTACCCGGGCATGCTCTGGCTGCTCCTGCGGTGCATCTGGATCGGGAAGCGCGACCGGGCCCCTCTCGGCTCGACGGTGTGGCCCGTCTGGGTGCTGATCGGGGCGACGGTGTTCCTGGCAGGGTTCCGGATCGGGCTGAACGTCCGCGACTCGAACGTGATCGACGTCGGGCTCTCCGGCGTGATCGGCGCCCAGAGGATCGCCACGTTCGTGAACCCCTACGGCAACTTCCCGATCGAGGGCGACCGCCCGGCGTGCGGCCCGGCCGACTCGAGCGGGGAGATCCGCGATCACATCCAGACGAACGGCCGCTGCGAGGCGGCCGACGCGCAGGGCGACACCTACGGGCCGGTCTCGTACGAGGCCTATCTGCCCGGGTACCTCATCTTTGGTTGGAGTGGGAAATGGGACACGCTCCCGACCGCGCACGCGACCTCGATCCTCTGGGACCTCTTATGCATCGCAGGGCTTTGGCTTGTGGGGTGGCGCTTCGGAGGCGCTCGTCTGGCGGCGACGCTCGCGTTCGCCTGGGCGGCGTGGCCGTTCTCCCAGTACGCGTCGAGCTCGAACACGAACGACATGATCCAGCCGGCGCTCCTGATCTTCGGCTTCTACTTCCTGAGCTCGCCGTGGCTCCGTGGCGCCTTCGGCGCTCTCGGCGCCCTCGTCAAGTTCGCCCCGCTGATCGTGCTGCCACTCTGGTCCGGGTACCCCGACTCCCGGGACGGGCGCTCACGAAGGCGGTTCGTGTTCGGCGCCCTGGTGGCCGCCGCGGCGTCGTTCGTGATCCTGCTGTTCGACTCGAACCCGCTGCACGGCGCCGAGGTGTTCGTCCATCACACCTTCGGCTACCAGTTCGATCGCTCCTCACCGTTCTCGCTCTGGGACTGGCGCCAGTACCACGCGAAGGGGATCCCCGATCTCCACTGGGTCCAGCGCGCGCTCCAGCTGGCACTGCTCGTCGGCGCGCTCGTGCTCTACCGTTGGCCGAGGCGGCGCTCGCCGCTCCAGATCGCCGCGTTCACCGGCGCGCTTCTCGTCGGCTTCGAGATGGTGCTGACGCACTGGTTCTACCTCTACCTGCCGTGGTTCTTCCCGTTCGTCGCCTTCGCCGTCCTCGCGCCCCGCACGGCCGAAGCAGTGGTTCCCGTCGCTGAGGAGGAAGATGAGCTGGTGTCGGACACCCCGTTGTGGCCGAGTCCAGCTCCTTCCTGAGAAAGGGTGTCCGACATCCGCCGTAGACGTATCGCCTGACGCGGCGTTCAGACACCTTCCACGGGCACCCGAATCGCTGCACAGCTCGTCGCGCGCCCGTTTGCGTCGCACTCCACGAGGGCGCCCTCGATTCGGACGTCTCCCTCGCCGACCTCGAGACGCTCGGGGAAACCGGTGAGAAACCGGCGGATCGGGCCTGCGGGGTTGCTTCCGATCACGGAGTCGTGCGGGCCGGTCATCCCGGCGTCGGTGATCGCCGCCGTCCCGCCGGCCAGGACCCGCGCGTCGGACGTCTGGACATGTGTGTGCGTACCGAGCACGGCGGTCGCGCGACCGTCGAGCTGGTAGGCGAGCGCGACCTTCTCGCTCGTCGCCTCCGCATGGAAGTCGACGACGATGACCGGCGTCTCGCGCGCGGCCTCCTCGACGAGGCGATCCGCCATGACGAACGCGCTCTCGAACGGGTTCAGCGTCATGTGGCCGAGCAGGTTGATCACGGCGACGCCGTCGTGGACGGCGAGGCCGCGGCCGGGCGTGTGCGGTGAGAGGTTGGCCGGGCGGAGGACCCGGTCGGTGCCACTGAGGTAAGGCGCGAACCCCCGCTGGCCCCAGACCCAGTTGCCGAGCGTGATCACGTCGGCGCCCGCGGCAAGCAGCCGCTCCGCGATCTTGGCGGTGATCCCGCGGCCGTCGGCGGCGTTCTCGCCGTTCACGATGCAGAAGTCCACGGCGAGCTCGTCTCGTAGCGAGGGGAGACGTGCCTCGACGGCACGCCTGCCCGGGGCGCCGAATACGTCGCCCACGAAGAGGATCCGCATGTGGCCCGCTACCGGATCGCGAGCGTCGCCGCGGGGTGTACTTCCACGAGGACGTGGTTGCCCGCGTCGTTCGTGTAGCGGGCGAGCGTCTGCGTCTCGATGTGCGAGAGGTCGAGTAGCTCGCCGAGCTTCGAGGCGCCCGCTCTGACGGCCGCGCCCACGGTGAGCGACGGATCTGCAGCGATATTCGCGACCGACACGACGAGGGAGGGCGCGTCGGTCGGCTGGATGTCGATCCGCTGGCCGTGCACCTTGCCGTCGAGGATCACCTTCTCGATGCCCACGATCGTCCCGGCGACCGGGGCGTACACGTCAGTCCCGGGCAGCGCGCCGACGTCGAGGGCCGAGGTGCCTGTGCCCTGGCTGCCGGAGAGCAGGTACCAGTGCGGCCAGCCCGAGCCGCCGCCGAAGATCGCGTGCACGACCCGCCTCACGAGCCCCTGG
Source organism: uncultured Actinomycetota bacterium (assembly GCA_963801905.1). Taxonomy (GTDB): domain Bacteria; phylum Actinomycetota; class Thermoleophilia; order Gaiellales; family Gaiellaceae; genus PALSA-600. The sequence continues at coordinate 157,373 of CAWDGP010000001.1, forward strand.
TTCGCCTGGGAGCCGAGCGGCGCGAGCTGGAGCGCACCGTCGGCGGCCGCGTGGTAGCCGATCGCCGTGATGCGCCTCTGGTTGACCGGCAGCTCGATCGTCAGCGACCCGAGCTTCGCGACGGCCTGGAGCTCGGGCGGGCCCGCGGGAAGGAGCCGGGAGGCACTCGCCGGAGCGGTGAGCGACACCGCCGGATGGTCACCGCCGCCGAACGCGGTCACGAGCAGGACGCCCGCGGCGACCGCGGCAACGACTACGAGAACGGCGAGCCTGCGCCTCCGGATGCCATGCGAAGGACGCTTGGGGCGCGCCGCCCGCCTGTGGGCGCGGGGCGGCGACATCAGGGGGACCGTATCGGAACCGGCATGGCTCATCAACCAAGTGCGGAGCACTCGTCCGCCGGAGGCGGACCGGTGGAAGGGGTCTGGGGAAACCGCGAGGTGTCCCCAGCAGCCCTCTTCGGCCCCGGGACCCCTTGTACGATCGACGCGATGAGCGCTCCGGTCAGCCCGCCGCCGCGGGTCCAGATTCCGAGATGGATCCAGCTGGTCGGGCTTCCGATCGGCGTGTTCTTCGGCTGGGTGTTCGGCCAGGCTGCCGGTCACACGGTCTTCCTGTTCCTCGTGGCAGGGCTGATCGCGCTCCTGCTCGATCCGATCGTGCTGACGCTCGGTGCATTCAAGTTGCGCCGCGGTATCGCGGTGGCGCTCGTGTACCTGACCTTCGCAGCGGCGATCATCGTCATCCTCGTCGCGATCGGGACGGTCGTCGTCAGCCAGACCAAGACCGCGGCCTCGAGGTTCAACGACTATTTCACCGTCAAGCACGGACAGAGCCAGGCCTATACGGACGTCAACCGGCTCCAGCACTGGCTCGACACCCACCATCTGCAGAGCCTCAAGATCGACCAGAGCGGCCACCGGGTCGTGTTGCGCATCCAGAAACGCGACGTCGGGCGCTACACGCACAGGATCGTCGACTTCGTCGAAGGGGCGGCGATCTCGATCGGCCGTGCGCTCTTCGACTTCGTGCTGGTCCTCGTGGTCTCGATCTACATGCTCCTCGACATGCAGCGGCTCTCGCGAGCCGTGGACCGACGTTTCCCTCCACGGGGGGGCAGGCCCCTGATCTCGAGGATGGAGCACGCACTCGTCTCCTACGTCCGCGGGCAGGTCGCCCTCTCGTTGATCATCGGCACGAGCGCGGGGCTCGGGATGTGGATCCTCGGCGCGACCGGGCTCGTGCCCGGGGCGGACTCCTACGCCCTGCTCTTCGGCGGCTGGGTCGCGATCACCGAGGTACTTCCCTACCTGGGCCCATGGCTCGGCGCGATCCCGGCGGCGATCTACGCCGCGGTCGTCCATCCGTTCTCGGTCATCTGGGTCGTGCTCCTGTTTCTGGGCATCCACCAGGTCGAGGGCCACATCGTCGTCCCCAAGGTGATGGGGAGCGTCCTGCGCCTGCACCCGCTGCTCATCATCTTCGGCCTGCTCGCCGGCGCCAACATCGACGGGCTCATCGGGGCGCTGCTCGCGCTGCCGTTGCTCGCGGTCGGCCGTGCCGTCTGGGAGTTCTTCTCCGAGCGCGTCGTCTTCGAGCCGTGGGCGGGAGGTGGGGCGATCCCCGTCGAGGTCGAGCCCGCGGACGATCCGGCGCCCTCCGAGACCGTCGCCCCTCGCTGAGGGCCGAGTACCCTTCCGACATGAGCGCCTTTCCGACTACGCGGCTGCGTCGCCTGCGGCGCACCGGGGCGCTGCGCGACCTCGTCCGCGAGACGACGCTGTCGCTCGACGACCTCGTGATGCCGCTCTTCGTCGCCCCGGACGCCCTCCCCAACGAGGCCCTTCCGGCTATGTCCCGCCACACGATCGACGGCGTCGTGAGGGAGTGCGAGGAGCTCCTCCGGGCGGGCGTCAGCTCGGTGATCCTGTTCGGGATCCCGGAGGAGAAGGACGACGAGGGCTCGGGCGCGTGGACCCACGACGGGATCGTCCAGCAGGCGCTTCGCTCGCTTCGCCCGCGCTTCCCCGAGCTCTTGCTCCTCACGGACGTGTGCCTCTGCGAGTACACGGCTCACGGCCACTGCGGCGTCCTGCACGACGGCGACGTCGACAACGACGCCTCGCTCGAGCTGCTCGCGCGAACGGCCGTGTCGCACGTCGAGGCGGGCGCCGACGTCGTGTGCCCGAGCGACATGATGGACGGGCGCGTCGCCGCGATCCGCGCCGAGCTGCCCGAGACGCCGATCGTGTCGTACGCCGCCAAGTACGCGTCCGCGTTCTACGGCCCGTTCCGCGAGGCAGCCGGCTCGGCGCCGTCGTTCGGCGACCGCCGCGGGTACCAGATGGATCCCGGGAACGTCCGCGAGGCGCTCCGCGAGTGCGAGCTCGACGTCGCCGAGGGAGCGGACGTGCTGCTCGTCAAGCCTGCGCTTCCGTATCTCGACGTCATCCGTGCCGTTCGGGAGCGGTTCGACCTCCCGGTCGGCGCGTACAACGTCTCGGGCGAGTACGCGATGGTGAAGGCCGCGGCCGCCGGCGGCCACCTCGACGAGCGGACGGCGGCGCTCGAGTCGCTGACCGCGATCCGCCGCGCAGGTGCCGACGTGATCGTCACGTACTGGGCGAAGGAGCTCTCCGCCTGGCTCTAGAGCAGAGCGAGCTCTGGTACCGCGCCCAGAAGCTCATCCCCGGAGGCGTGAACTCGCCGGTCCGCGCGATGCGGGCCGTCGGCGTCCCAGAGCCGTTCTTCGTCACCCGTGGCGAGGGTGCCTACCTCGAGACGACCGACGGCAGGCGCCTCCTGGACTGGGTCCAGTCGTGGGGCCCGCTCGTCTTCGGCCACGCCGACCCCGAGACGGTCGAGGCGGTGCGCGAAGCGGCCCTCGCCGGCACGAGCTTCGGCGCACCGACGGAGCGCGAGGTCGAGCTCGCGGCCGAGATCGCCGACGCCGTGCCCTCCGTCGAGCAGGTGCGGCTCGTCTCCTCCGGTACCGAGGCCGCCATGTCCGCGCTCCGGCTCGCGCGCGCCTTCACGCGTCGCTCGCGGGTCCTCAAGTTCGCAGGGGGCTACCACGGCCACGCCGATCCCTTCCTCGCCGAGGCCGGATCAGGTCTTGCGACGCTGGGGATCCCGGCGTCGCCCGGCGTTCCCGGGACCGTCGTCGCGGACACCGTCGTGGTCGACTACAACGACGTCGACCTCGCGGCAGCCGCGGTCGAGCGCCACAGCGAGGATCTTGCCGCGATCTTCGTCGAGCCGGTCGCCGGGAACATGGGCTGCGTCCCGCCGGAGCCGGGCTACCTCGAGGCGCTCCGGGCGCTCTGCGACGCGTCGGGCGCGCTGCTCGTGTTCGACGAGGTGATCACCGGCTTCCGGGTTGCCCGCGGCGGCGCCCAGGAGAGATACGGCATCAGCCCCGACCTGACCATCGTCGGGAAGATCGTCGGCGGCGGCCTCCCCCTCGCGGCGTTCGGCGGCCGCAGGGAGATCATGTCGCGCCTCGCCCCGGTCGGCGACGTCTACCAGGCCGGGACGCTCTCGGGAAACCCGCTGGCCACCGCGGCCGGGCTCTCGGTGCTTCGCCGCCTCCGCGACCCCGCCGTCTACGAGGGGCTCGAGCGCCGAAGCGCACGCCTGGAGGCGGGCCTCTCTCCGTACGGGCGCGTCCAGCGGGTCGGCGCGATGCTCACGCTGTTCCTCGGGGAGGCCGGGCCGGTGACGCGGATGCAGAAGCTCGACACGGAGCGTTACGCGGCGCTGTTCCGCCATCTCCTCGGGGATGGGATCTACGTCGCCCCGAGCCAGTACGAGTGCCTCTTCCCGTCGCTTGCCCACGGCGACGCCGAGATCGACGCGACGATCGCCGCGGTTCGCTCGTTCGCGGCCTAGAACGACGCGGGCGGCGAGTGCGCCGGGTGGCTCGGCCACGGCGTCGCGATCCCGTCGAGGCGGCCGCCCGAGGCTGCCGCGATCGCGTGCACGCGCTCGAGCACCATCTCGACCTCGAAGTCCTGCAGCTCGCGACCCGCCGTCACGGACCAGCTCAGATCCTCGGCGTCCTCCGGCGGGTCGACGTGGCGGCATGCGAAGCCGTCGACGGTGAGCGCCGCATGCGCGTGCTCTGCGTGGTCACGGTCATCGAAGTAGAGGAAGAACGTCACGGTTCCCGTTGCCTGCATTCAGCAATTGTAAGACTGCTGCGGTGGACGTGTTCGACCAGATGACCGTGGAGGCGGAGGCCGAGAGCCCGCTCTGGGCGGCGGCGCTGCGCCCGCCGGCCGATCGACAGCCGCTCGCGGTCTTCTCGGCGCTCGCCCCGGAGGCCTTCGCGCTCGGGCTCGAGACCGTCTACGAGGCCTACCTCGTCCACTACGGACTGTCGAGGCTCTTCGCCTCGGAGGAGGAGACCGAGCGCGTGCTGCTCGGCGACTACCTCTACGCGCACGGTCTCGTCAGGATCGCGGCCGCAGGGGGCGTCGAGGCTGTCGCGGCGATGGCCGAGCTGATCTCCCGCTGCGCCTCGCTTCGCGCCGCCGGTGAGAGCGGTGACGGCGAGGCCTGGGTCGACGCGGCCCGGGCGCTCGGGGGCGAGCCGACCGGCGACGAGATCGTCTCGGCGCTCCGTCTCCACGTCGCCCGGACCGACGGCTTGGTGCCCCGTCAGTGAATGCCCTCCGTGTCCCTGGCCCGCGATCACGCTGCGCGATGCGGCGTCCTCGGTCGCCCCGATAGGTCGACTATCGGGGCTCCCTGCGTCCTTGCCTCGCTTGGTGCTCGCGACCCAGGAACGCGGCCACATCCACTGAAGGGGCACAGACGGCGGGTACGATCCCGCGATGATCTTCGACGCCGCCAGCGACGGCCTACACATCATCGTCGCGATGCTCATCGTCGGGCTCATCTTCCTCGGCGTCATCGCCCTCGGCGAGCTCGCGAAGGCGGCCTCGCACCGGCGCAAGGCGCGCCGTCCCAGCTCCTACTAGACCACCAAGTGTCGCCTCCCGCAGACCTGCGCGCCTGGGTCGCCCTCCTCGAGCGCGAGGGTGAGCTCGTTCGCGTCACCGCCGAGGTCGACCCGCATCTCGAGGTGACCGAGATCGTCGACCGAACCGTCAGGGCGGGCGGCCCGGCGCTCCTGTTCGAACGCCCGAAAGGAAGCTCTCACCCGCTCCTGATCAACCAGTTCGGGACCGAGCGGCGCATGTGCCTCGCCTTCGGCGTCGAGCGACTCGACGACGTCGGGGCGAAGCTCGCCGACGTCCTCGAGATGCAGCCGCCCTCCGGCCTCGTCGACAAGCTTCGCGGCCTCAAGCAGCTCAAGTCGATCGCCGACTCGTTGCCGAGCAGCGTCCGCAAGGGAGCCTGCCAGGAGGTCGTGGTTCAGGGCGACGACGTCGACCTCGGTGCCCTGCCGATCCAGACGTGCTGGCCGCTCGACGCGGCGCCGTTCATCACCCTGCCGGCCGTCATCACGCGCGACCCGCGCACCGGCCAGCGAAACGTCGGCATGTACCGGATGCAGGTGCTCGGCCCGCGCTCGACCGCGATGCACTGGCAGCTCCACAAGGACGGTCGCGCCGACTTCACGAGCTCGGACGGGCGGATGGAGGTCGCGGTCGCGCTCGGTCTCGACCCGGTGACGACCTACAGCGCGAGCGCGCCGCTCCCGAAGCACATCGACGAGCTCATGTTCGCGGGCTTCCTTCGCGGCGAGGCGGTCGACGTCGTCAAGGGCGTGACCGTCGACCTCGAGGTGCCGGCGTCGGCGGAGATCGTCCTCGAGGGCTACGTCGAGCAGGGCGACCTCACCGAGGAAGGGCCGTTCGGCGACCACACCGGCTACTACACGGCGGCCGAGCCGTTCCCCGTTTTCCACCTCACCGCGCTGACGATGCGACGCGACGCGATCTACCCATCGATCGTCGTCGGCAAGCCGCCGCAGGAGGACGGATGGCTCGGCAAGGCGACCGAGCGGATCTTCCTGCCGGCGATCCGCGCGTCCGTCCCGGAGATCGTCGACTACGACCTGCCCGTCGCGGGCGCGTTCCACAATTGCGCGATCGTCTCGATCCGAAAGACCTATCCCGCGCAGGCCCGCAAGGTGATGCACGCGGTCTGGGGGCTCGGGCTCCTCTCGTTGACGAAGACCGTGATCGTGGTCGACGAGCACGTCGACCCGCACGACTACGCCCAGGTCGCCTTCTACGCCGGCGCGAACGTCGACCCGGCCCGCGACGTCGTGCTCACCGAGGGCCCGGCCGACCATCTCGATCACGCCACCGCGAGGCAGTTCGTCGGAGGTAAGCTCGGGATCGACGCCACCGCGAAGCTACCGGAGGAGGGGGCGCGAGAGTGGCCACCAGAGATCGAGATGAGCGCCGAGGTCAGGGACCTCGTGAGCCGGCGCTGGTCTGAATATGGCCTGGGTGAGCAAAAGTGAGCTGTTCCCGCAGCGGGGAGCGTTCGGTTCGGGCATAGTTGCGAGCCCGGCCGTCCCGAGAAGTGGGGCAGCCACCTGTGATATTTGTTGCTAGCGACTTGGACCCGAGCGGCGAACACGACCACGCTCCCGGCCCCAGCCTCTGGCCTGTCGGGCTGGCCGTGGGCGTCGTCGTACTGCTCGTCGGCTTCGTCGTCTCGTGGGCGATCGTGGCGGTCGGCATCTTCGTCACCGTCTTCTTCGGCTTCCTCTGGGCCAGGGAGCTGACCCGAAAGAGCTCGCTTTCCGAGAAGCCCGAGAAGGTCGAGCCCGAGAAGCGGCTGCCGCGCACGACGGCGCCGGTGCCCCGTGCCAAGCACGAGCACCAGGCCGAGGAGCGCTACCCGCGCAACGTCTTCCTCGAGGCCTCGACGCTCGGTCTCGGCGCCGTGATCGGCGGCCTCGTCACCCTCCCCGTGCTGGGGTTCACGATCGGCCCGGCGTTCCTCAAGCAGGGCGTCAGGCACACCGACCTCGGCCCGATCGAGGCGTATCCGGAGGGCGAGTACCTCGTCACCACGTTTGTCTCGAGCCTCGAGGGCGACGTGTCGCGGCGCACGGCGTTCATTCGCAACAACGGCTTCCTCGGCGACTTGCCGAGCTTCACGATCCTCTCGAACCACTGCGCCCACCTCGGCTGCCCGGTCGAGCCCAACGGTCAGCCGCAGTACAAGCAGACGACGATGTACCAGGGCGTCAGGAAGATCCCGGTGAACCCGTCCGGCTTCGGCTGCCCGTGCCACGGCGGGCAGTACGACACCGAGGGCAACCGGATTGCGGGCCCACCGGTACGGGCGCTCGACCGCTACTCGTTCCAGATCGTCAACGGGCACCTGCTGGTCGGCAAGCCCTTCTCGGTCTCGAAGGTCGTGGGAATCGGCGCCGGCGCGAAGATCTTCTCCACGACCCTCTCCTTCCCCGGCGAGTGGGTGACCGGGCCCGAGTCCTGGCTCTACCCGATCCAGCCTCCCCGCTGATGGCGGCGAAGAAGACGACGCAGGAGCGGATCCTCTACCCGCTCGACTGGCTGGAGGAGCGGTCTGGCATCGTCGGCGCGCTCCGGTACTTCCTGTTCCGGAAAGTCCCGGCGGACGTCAACTGGTTCCAGACGCTCGGGTCGGCGACGCTGACGGCGTTCCTCATCCAGGCCACGACCGGCGTGATCCTCGCGATGTACTACCAGCCGGGGCCGACAACCGCGTACAACTCGATCGAGCGGATCACGAACGATCTCTGGGCCGGATGGCTCGTGCGCGGGATGCACAAGTGGGGCGCCTCGGTCTTCATCATCCTGATGTTCCTCCACATGGGGCGCGTGTTCCTCTTCGGCGCCTACAAGTACCCGCGCGAGCTCAACTGGGTCATCGGGGTGCTCCTGCTCGCGCTCGGGCTGGCCGAAGGCTTCACCGGCTACCTGCTCCCGTGGGACCAGACCTCGTACTGGGCGACGACCGTCGGGATCAACCTCAACGGGACGGCGCCCTTCTTGGGCCCGTTCATAGCCCAGTTCCTGCAGGGCGGCACCTACATCAACGGCGACACGATCAGCCGGTTCTACGCGATCCATATGTTGATCCTGCCCGTCGCGATCGGCGGGCTCATCGCCCTCCACCTCTACCTCGTGATCCGGCTCGGGGTCACTTCGCCGCCCTGGTCGAAGGAGGCTGCCGGGACCGGGCCGCTGCCGGAGCCTTCGACCAACGGCTCAGTCCCCACCCGCGCAGCGAAGGAGGCCGCGCGTGGGTGAGGACCGGATCGCCGAGCGCCAGCGGGTCTTCAAGCAGTACAAGGAGGACGTCAAGGAGCGCGGGAAGCCGTTCTTCCCGTTCGCGATGTGGCACGACACCGTGATGTCGTTCGTCGTCGTGCTCGTGATCATCGGGCTCGCCGTCATCTGGAAGTGGTCCGTTCCCGGCGATCACACGGGCACCGCCTCCGGGCTGCTCGGGAAGCTCTACGACGAGCCGGCCGACCCGGGCACGTTCAACTTCGTCCCCCGACCCGACTGGTACTTCTACTTCCTCTTCTACCTGCTCCGGGTCTTCAAGTGGCCCTCGTCGGTGATTCTCGGCACGGTCGGGATCCCGACGATCCTGCTGCTGCTCCTGATCGCGATCCCGTTCATCGACACGCGGGCCGAGCGGAATCCGCTGAAGCGGCCGGTGGCGATGGTCGCGAGCGTGCTCGTGATCGTCTCGATGGGGATCCTCACCTACCGTGGCGCCGTGGCGAAGGAGGCGCTCGGACCGGAGCTCCTCAAGCAGGTGCCGACGTGGGCGAAGGAGCAGGGCTTCGTCGGCAACAAGCAGGCGGTCGCCGGCGCCAAGTTGTTCGCAACGCTCGGGTGCCTGAACTGCCACACCTATCTCGGCAGCGGCAACCACAACCTGGGCGCGCCCGACCTGAGCAATGAAGGCTCCAAGGGGCGGGGCGTCTTCTTCCAGATCGCGCACCTCAAGTGCCCCTCGTGCGTGAACAAGGGCAGCCCGATGCCTCCGTTCGCAAGCCAGGGGAACGCCAACCTCACGAAGCTCGCGATCTTCCTCGAGGCGTCGAAGGGCCCGAAGAAATAGCCCCCGCAGCAGGCTCGAGTCCGTAGGCTTCGGGCGTGGAGGTGACCCGGTGACACTTGCACCCGAGGCGGTCAGGTCGATGTTCGACCGGATCGCGCCGGTCTACGACGCGATGAACCGCGTCATGACCGTGGGCCTCGACCTGCGCTGGCGTCGGCTGGCGGCCTCGGCCGTGGTGCGTCCCGGGGACCGGGTCCTCGACGCGGCGTGCGGCACCGGCGACTTCGCTCTGGCGGGCCACCGAGCGGGCGCGCTCGAGGTGACCGGGCTCGACTTCTCCCCGCGGATGCTGGAGCGCGCGCGGCGCAAGGCGCCCGGTCTCGAGTTCGTCGAGGGTGACATGCTCGCGCTTCCCTTCGAGAACGGGGCGTTCGACTCGGCGACGGTCGGGTTCGGCGTGCGGAACGTGTCCGACCTCGAGCTCGCCTTGCGCGAGCTGCGGCGTGTGCTGCGGCCCGGAGGCAGGCTCGCGATCCTCGAGATCACCCGTCCTCGCGGCCCGCTGAAGCCGTTCTTCACGCTCTGGTTCGACCGCATCGTGCCGCTCCTCGGCAGGCTGCTCCCCGGCGGCGACGCGTACGCCTACTTGCCGGCGTCGGTCGCGCGGTTCCCCGGCGCCGAGGAGCTCGCGTCGCTCCTCGAGCGTGCCGGGTTCGCGGAGGTTCGCTTCCGTCTCCTGGCGGGTTCGATCGTCGCGCTGCACACTGGCAAGGTCGACGTAGGCTCGACTGAGCCGGAGGTGACTCCTTGAACGCTCTTTCTGTGGATGCCACTCCCGGGCTCGCCGCGTACATGGCCGAGCTCGAGGCGCGGCTCGCCCAGGCGGTGGGCCGCCGCGACGGCTATGCGTCGGTCGTCGCGTCGGAGGCGCTCGCCGCCGGCGGCAAGCGTTTGCGGCCGCTGCTCTGCTTCCTCTCCTCGGACGGCGGCGAGAGCGAGGAGCTGCTCGCGGCAGGGGTGGCCACCGAGCTCGTGCACATGGCGACGCTCGTGCACGACGACCTCGTCGACGGCGCGCGGATGAGGCGGGGCGTGCCGTCCGCCTGGTCGGTCTTCGGACCGGGGGCGGCGCTGTCGGCCGGCGACTACCTGTTTGCGTGCGCCTTCGCCGAGCTCTCCGCGGCCGATGACGCGCAGGCGGTGGAGATCCTCGCCGACGCCTGCCTTGCGCTCGCTCGCGGCGAGGCGATGCAGCGGCGCCAGACGCGGCGTCCGGAGACCACGATCGACGCCTATCTCGACCGTTGCGCGCTCAAGACCGGGAAGCTCTTCGAGGCGGCGTGCAGCCTCGGCTCGGGCGGCGACCGCGAGCTCGGCGCCTATGGGCTCGCGCTCGGCATCGCCTTCCAGATCGCCGACGACATCCTCGACTGCGCCGGGCAGACCCAGGAGACCGGGAAGATCCCGGGCACCGACCTGCGGGAGGGGACACCGACGATGCCGCTGCTTCTCGCCGCCGCGCAGGACGACGTCGTCCGGAGCGCGCTCGCGGGCGGGCCGCTCGACGGCGCGCTCGTTCGGGTGGCAGGAACGGACGCGCTCGCTCGCTCGCGCGAAGCGGCGCTCGACTACGCGGCGAAGGCCCGCTCATGTGTCGGCTCGGCGCCGCACCGCGAGGAGCTCGAGGCGCTGACCTACCTGGTGGTGGACAGAGCCTCATGACTGCGATCGCGCACGACACCGCCCTCGAGCTCGCCCGCGAGAAGGTGCTCGCAGGCGAGCGCCTCGACCTGGACGACGGACTGGCGCTGCTCGAGTCCGACGACCTGCTCGCGATCGGGGAGCTCGCAGACCTCGCGCGCCGCGAGCGCGGCGGCGACGACCGCGTCTTCTTCATCCAGAACCTCTACCTGTACCAGACGAACGTCTGCCGCGTGAAGTGCAAGTTCTGCGCGTTCGCCGCGACGCAGAAGCAGGCGCACGCGTACACGCTCACGCCCGAAGAGTTCGTGGCCGAGGCGGTCGCCCAGCGGGAGCTCCACCCCTACACCGAGATCCATCTCGTCAACGGCGAGAGCCCACACGTCGACTTCGACTACTACCTCGAGACGATCCGCGGCCTCCACAAGGCGCTTCCGGACGTGTTCCTCAAGTGCTACACGGCGTCGGAGATCCATCACATGACGACGCTCTCCGGGCTCTCGCACGAGGAGGTGCTTCGCGAGCTCCAGGCCGCCGGTCTCGGTGCGTTGACGGGTGGTGGCGCTGAGGTCTTCGCCGACCGCGTGCGACGGCTCGTGGCCCCCGGCAAGGAGCATCCGGACATCTGGTTCCACGTTCACGACGTTGCGCACCGGCTCGGGATGCCGACGCACTGCACGCTCCTCTACGGTCATGTCGAGACCTACGAGGAGCGAATCGAGCATCTCATCCGGCTCCGCGACCAGCAGGACAGGAGCGGGGGGTTCCTCGCCTTCGTCCCACTCGCGTTCCATCCCGAGAACACGGTGTTCGAGCGCCGCGGCTTCACCTTCCAGGAGGGCGCCGCCGACCTGAAGATGCTCGCGGTCTCGCGCCTGATGCTCGACAACATCCAGAACATCAAGGCCTACTGGATCTCGCTCACGCTCCCGGTCGCCCAGGTCGCGCTCCACTTCGGCGCGAACGACGTGCAGGGGACACTCGTTCGCGAAGAGATCTTCCGCGCCGCGGGCTCGACCGCCGGCAGCGGGCAGAAGACCGACGAGCTCGTCCGCACCGTCAGGGCCGCTGGGCGCATCCCGGTCCAGCGGGACACGCTGTACAACGAGCTCCGCAGATGGTGAGGAAGGTGTCGGACACCGCGTCGCTAGGTTGGAAAACGGCTCTCGTACGGACGGTGTCCGACACCGCCTTGAACGCCTCGTCCGTCGATACGTCTAGTGCGGTGTCGGACACGTCCGAACCTCGTGACGGTGTCGACGGAACCGTTGTCGTGTCCGACACCGTGGCCGCATGATCAAGCTTGGCCGCATCTCGTACGCGAACATGGCGCCTGTCTTCTTCCGGGTCGACGCCGAGTTCGAGGAGGTCACCGGCGTACCGACCGACCTCAACCGGCGCCTGGTCGCGGGCGAGCTGGACACCGCGCCGATCTCGTCGATCGAGTACGCGCGCCACGCGGACACGCTGCTGCTGCTCCCGCGCCTGTGCGTCTCGAGCGAGGGCGCGGTGGACTCGATCCAGCTCGTCTCGAGGGTGCCGCTCGAGGAGATCCAGACCGTCGCGGTCACGCCGGAGTCGGCCACGTCGGTCGTGCTGACGAAGGTGCTCGTGCCGGGGGCAACGCATGTGCCGCTAGGCGAGAAGGCGGACGCGACGCTGCTGATCGGCGACGCCGCGCTGAAGTCGGCGTTCGAGGACCCGACGCCACACCACGACCTTGGGCGCCTGTGGCTCGAGCGCACGGGCCTGCCGATGGTGTTCGCGGTCTGGGCCGTGTGCTCGCCGCCGCACCCGGACCTGCTCGACCTCGAGGAGGCGCTCGTCTCCTCCGTCCGCGCCGCCCGCGCGGAGCCCGAGACGCTCGCGCACGAGGCAGCCGAGCGCTACGGGTACCCCGCCGGCTTCCTCGCCCGCTACTTCGAGAAGCTCCGGTACCGGTTCGGCCCGCGCGAGCGCGCCGGGCTCTACACGTTCCTCGAGCTGGCCCACGACGTCGGCGAGCTCGACGAGGTGCCCGAGCTGCGGTTCGTCACGGCGGGAGCCGTCGTCCCGTGAGCGCTCTGAACACCGCCACGATTCTCGACAAGGCGCTCGCAGGCGAGCGGATCGACGACGTGGAGGCGATCGCCCTGCTCGAGTCGCGCGACCTCCTCGCGGTCGGCCGCGCCGCGAACGAGCTCCGCGCTCGCCGAACCGACCCCGACCGGATCACCTTCATCGTCGACCGCAACGTCAACTACACGAACGTCTGCGTCACCGACTGCGACTTCTGTGCCTTCTACCGCAGCCCGGGCGACCGCCGCGAGGGCTACCTGCTCCCGAAGCCGGTCATCTACAAGAAGATCGAGGAGACCCTCGAGCTCGGCGGCACCGGCCTCCTGATGCAGGGCGGCCACCACCCGGACCTCGGGATCGACTACTACGAGGATCTCTTCCGCTCGATCAAGGAGCGGTATCCCGTCCACCTGCACGCGCTGTCGCCGCCCGAGATCCAGCACATCTCGCGACGCTCGCGCCTGTCGGTCCCCGACACCCTCACGCGTCTCCGGGACGCCGGCCTCGACTCGATCCCGGGCGGCGGCGGCGAGGTCCTCGTCGACCGCGTCCGCGACATCATCGCGCCGAAGAAGACGAAGTCGGCCGAGTGGTTGAACGTCATGCGCCACGCCCACCGCCTCGGCATGTCGACGACCGCGACGATGATGTACGGCCACGTCGAGACCCTCGCCGAGCGCGTCGAGCACATGCGGCGGATCCGCGACCTCCAGGACGAGACGCACGGGTTCCGCGCCTTCATCTCCTGGACGTTCCAGGACGACGGCAACCGTCTCGGAGCCAAGGTGCCCCGCGAGACGATGCCGACCTCGTTCGACTACCTCCTCACGCAGGCGGTCTCGCGGATCTATCTCGACAACGTCGAGCACATCCAGTCGAGCTGGGTGACGCAGGGGATGAAGATCGGCCAGGTCGCGCTCGAGTTCGGCGCAGACGACCTCGGCTCGATCATGATCGAGGAGAACGTCGTCTCCGCGGCCGGCACCACGTACCGCGCCTCGACCGACGACTTCGTCCGCACGATCAGGGGCCTCGGGAAGATCCCGGTTCAGCGCGACACGCTGTACCGCGAAGTCCGCGTCTGGAACTGACTCAGCTACCCTCGACCGGGGTCATGCGTCTCCTCCTCGCCTGCGCGGCGCTTGCTGCTGCGCTCGTTCCACTCGCCTCGGCGCAGGAGCCCGAGACGCTGATGCCGGGGGTCACGTTCGACCAGCAGACGCTGCTGACGCCGCGCGGGCCGGTCGTCTATTCGGTGATCACGACGCCTGCACCCGCCGGGCTCACGACGATCGCCCCGGTCCTCGGGGCCGGCACGGTGACCGGCCCGCGCGAGACCGTCACACAGCTCGAGCGAAGCGTGTCGTCGGTCGTCACGGTGGCAGGCGTGAACGGCGATTTCTTCACCCAGAGCGGCGGCCGTTCCTACCCGTCCGGGATCGTGATGCAGAACGGCGCGCTCGTCCGCGTGCCGACGCCTGCGCATTCGTCGATCGGGTTCGACGGGAACGGGACGATGCACGTCGGGCGGATCTCCTTCAGCGGAACCTGGAAGGGCACCGGGCAGCGCCGTCCGCTCGAGGGCGTCAACCAGCAGCCGCGCTCGAACCAGACGATCCTCTTCACGCCCGCGTGGGGCGCCTCGACGCCGAACGTCGCAAACGCCGCGGTCGCCGTGCTCCAGCCGTTCCCGGACGCTGCGATCGGTACCGACCTCGACGCGACGGTCTCCTCGGTCGGCTCCGGCCAGGTGCCGATTCCCTCCGACGGCGCCGTCCTCGTGGCGACCGGTGCAGACGCCGCGAAGCTTCAGGCCGAGGCGTCGCAGTCAACGCAGGTGACGGTACGGCTGATTCTTCCCGACGCGTGGGGCTCGGTCGTTTCCGCATTCGGCGGCGGCCCGCAGCTCGTCAAAGGTGGGAAGCCGCTGTTCAGCACCGGCGAGAACTTCGACCCCGTCGATCTCGCGACCAGGCAGCCCCGCACCGCGGTCGGGCAGCTCGCCGACGGCCGTGTGATCCTCGTGACGGTGGACGGCGGCCGCCCCGGCTACAGCGTCGGGATGACGAGCTACGAGCTCGCGAAGACGATGGCGAAGCTCGGCGCCGTCACGGCTGTCGGCCTCCAGTACGGCCGGTTCGTGACCGCGGCGTTCGACGGGGAGGTCGTGAACCGCCTGAGCCAGGCTCGCCAGGTGCCGGTCAAGGAGGCGCTCCTCGTCCAGTACGCCGGCGTCTACGCGCCGCCGCCGTCGGTCGCGGTGCTCGGCAAGGCGAACGCGGAGGGCGGTGTGAAGCTCTCCTACCGCGTCACGCAGCCCTCTACCGTCACGGCGAACGTCGTCGCACCCGACGGGACTCCCCATCAGATCGACTCGGGAGCCCGCCAGCCCGGCACCTACAGCTTCACCTGGGACGCCTTCGACACCGAGGGAACCTGGCACTGGACGGTGCAGGCGACCGACGACCAGAATCGCCAGTCCACGGCGGACCGGACGTTCTCGTTCGATCTCACGCTCACGGGGCTCTCGGTCGCCCCCGGCGGGAAGGTCGGCTTCACGCTCTCCCGGCCCGCCTCCGCCGTTCTGTCGATCGCCGCCGCGAACGGCACCCTCGTCGCCACCCTCCCGGCGGCAAGCCTGCAGGCCGGCGCGCAGTCGCTCGCGTGGGACGGCCTCACCTCCGCCGGAGCCAAGGCGCCGCGGGGCGCGTACGTCGCGACCGTCACCGAGACGAGCGCGATCGGCACCGCCTCGTACTCGAGTCGCTTCGAGCTCGGCGCCTAGTAGCCTGCTGCCGTGACCTCGTTCATCGGCGACCACGGCCTGCTCGCCGTCTTCATCCTCATGACCGTCGCCGCCGTGCTACCCGCCGCAAGCGAGGTGACGATGCTCTACGGCGGAGCGCTTGCCTCGGGCGCGCTCGCCGGCCAGATCTCGCTCTTCGGTCACGACTTCAAGTCGGGCTTCCCCGCCTATCTCGCCGTCGTCGTCGCCGGTGTGGCCGGCAACACGCTCGGCGCCGCCGGCGGCTGGTGGATCGGCGTCCGCGGGGGCCATCCCCTCCTGGAGCGCTACGGCCGCTACATCCACGTGACGCCGGCCAGGATCGCCCGTGCGGAGCGATGGTTCGACCGGTTCGAGGGCGTCGCGGTGCCGCTCGGTTTCGCGACTCCGCTGGTTCGCTCGTTCGTCGCCATCCCGGCCGGGATCCTCGAGGTCCCGTTCAGGCGGTTCATCGTGCAGGCTGCCCTCGGGATCGCCGTCTTCTGCGCCTTGCTCGCCGGCATCGGTTGGGCGGCCGGCTCGAGCTACAGCACCGTGCACCACGACTTCCGCTACGTCGAGCTCGCCGTCGTCCTCGCCATCGTCGTCTTCGCCGCCGTCCTGCTGATCCGGCGCCGTCGCTCCACTACCATGAGCCCAAGTGGTCGCCCCAGCGAGTAGCTGCACCCTCTAATGCCGATTCCCCACGTTGACGTCAAGGCGCAGTACGCGCCTCTCGTCCCCGAGCTGAAGGCGGCCTTCGCGCGCACGCTCGAGAGCGGGCGCTTCATCTTCGGTCCCGAGGTCGAGGGGTTCGAGCGCGAGGCGGCCGAGTACCTTGGCGTCGAGCAGACGGTCGGCGTTGCGAACGGCACCGACGCGATCGTCCTCCTGCTGGATGCGCTCGGCATCGGCGCCGGGGACGAGGTGATCTGCCCCTCGTTCACCTTCTACGCCACCGCCGAGGCGATCGCGCGCATCGGCGCGACGCCGGTCTTCGCGGAGATCGACCCCACGACGCTGAACATCGACCCGGCCGACGTCGCCGGGCGGATCACCGAGAAGACGAAGGCGATCATGCCGGTGCACCTGTTCGGCCGCCCGGCGCCGCTCGACGATCTCCGCGCGTACGGCCTGCCGGTTCTCGAGGATGCGGCGCAGGCCTTCGGCGCCGGCGGGATCACGACGAGTATCGCCTCGACCTTCAGCTTCTTCCCCACCAAGAACCTGTTCGCGCTCGGCGACGGGGGCCTGATCGCCGTCAACGACGCCGAGCTCGCCGATCGCCTGCGGATGCTCCGCTTCCACGGGTCGAAGGCGAAGAAGGACTTCGAGCTCATCGGCTACAACTCGCGCCTCGACGCGCTCCAGGCCGCGATGCTGCGGATCTTCCTGCCGCACCTCGACGGCTGGAACGCGTCACGCCGCGAGGCCGCTCTCCGCTACGAGGAGCTCGGGCTCGGCGAGGTCGCGTTGCTCCCGCCCGACGAGCCGGGGCACGTCTACCACATGTACTGCGTGCGCTCGTTCGAGCGGGACAGGCTCGCGGCCGCGCTCGCCGAGGCGCAGATCGGGTTCGCCTCCTACTACCAGCCCCCGCTTCACCTTCAGCCGGCGCTGCGGTACCTGGGCTACTCGGAAGGAGACTTCCCGGAGACCGAGAAGGCCGCGCGCGAGAACCTCTGCCTGCCGATGTGGGGAGGGATCTCGGAGGAGCAGCAGGCCGAGGTCGTCGCGGCGCTGCGGCGGGCCTCGAGCCTCGTGCAGGCTTGAAAATCCAGGCCCCGATCAGCCGGCACCGCCTCTGGCAGCTCGCGGTCGACGCCGTCCTGATCGGGCTCGCGTGGTGGGGCGCGTTCTTCCTCACCTTCGACCGGAGCGTTCCGCGCTACTACCAGCACTTCCTGTCGTGGCGGGTCTACGCCGTCGTGATCGGGATCGCACTGGCGACGTTCGTGCTGTTCGGCTTCTACAACCGCTGGTGGCGCTACGTCTCCACCCGTGACATGTGGGGCGCGTTTCGCGGCGTAACGGTCGCGGTCGCCGCGACGACCCTCGTCCTCTATGTGTTCCCGCCTGCGCACACCGCCCATCTGCCGAAGCGCATCATCGCGCTCGACTATCTCCTGCTGCTCGCCTTCATCGCCGGCACGCGCCTCCTGGCGCGGTCGCTGATCGAGCGCCCCTCCGGCGGCATCGTCGCGCGCGGCCGCGAGGTGCTGATCGTCGGCGCAGGCGACGCGGGCCAGCTGGTCGTTCGCGAGATGCAGCGCAACCGGCGTCTCGCCTACACGCCGGTCGGTTTCGTCGACGACGACCCGCGCAAGAAGCGAATTCGCATCCACGGCGTCCGCGTCCTCGGAACGACCGACGAGCTCGCGCGGCTCGTGCGCGAGCACCGGCCCGACGAGGTGCTGATCGCGATGCCGTCCGCGCCGGGCGAGATGAGGCGCAAGGTGCTCGACGCGACCCGGGGCGAGGGCGTCGCCGTCAAGACGCTGCCCGGCCTGCATGAGCTGATCTCGGGCGACATCGACCTCGCGGGGCAGATCAGGCCGGTCGCGATCGAGGACGTCCTCGGTCGCGAGCAGGTCGAGGTCGACCTCGAGGCGGTCTCGGCGTACATCAAGGACCGCGTCGTTCTCGTGACCGGCGGTGGGGGGTCGATCGGCTCGGAGCTCTGCCGCCAGGTCGTGCAGCTCGGCGCCAAGCGCCTCGTCCTCGTCGACAAGGCAGAGTCCTCCCTCTACGAGATGCAGCGCGAGCTCGTCGACGAGCGCCGCTTCACAGCCGTCATCCCGGTGCTCGCCGACTGCGGCGACGCGCCGAAGATGCGCGACGTCTTCGAGAAGTACAGCCCGCAGGTGGTCTTCCATACGGCCGCCTACAAGCACGTGCCGATGCTCGAGACCAACCCGATGCAGGCGGTCACGAACAACGTCGTGGCGACGCGCGTCGTCGTCGAGATCTCGGCGGAGTTCGGCGTCGAGAGGTTCGTGTTCATCTCCACCGACAAGGCGGCCAGGCCCAGGAACCTCCTCGGCCAGTCGAAGGCCGTGTGCGAGTGGATCGTCGAGTCGTACGCCCGCCGTGACGACGTCGCGACCCGGTTCGTGGCGGTGCGGTTCGGGAACGTGCTCGGCTCGTCGGGCTCGGTGATCCCGATCTTCCGCCGCCAGATCGAGCGGGGAGGGCCGGTCACCGTGACGAACGCGGAGATGACGCGGTTCTTCATGACGATCCCCGAGGCCGCGTCGCTCGTGATCCAGGCCGGCGAGATGGGCGGCAAGGGCCAGGTGTACGTCCTCGACATGGGCGAGCCGGTGAAGATCCTCGACCTCGCCCGCCAGATGATCGAGCTCTCGGGCCGCAGCGAGGTCGAGATCGCGTTCACCGGCTCACGCGCGGGCGAGAAGATGCACGAGGAGCTCTGGAACGAGGGCGAGACGGTCGGGACGACGAAGCACCCGAAGATCATGCGCGCAGCCCGCCCCCCGATCGACGCGGCCTGGCTCGACCAGCAGCTCGCCGAGCTCGAGGGCCTCGTCGCCGAGAACGACATGCTCGGCGTGACGACGAAGCTGAAGCAGATGGTCGACAAGTCCGAGCGCGTCGGCGAAGCGGTGCTCGAAGACACGCTGCACTGATCGCGTCGCAGAATCGTTCAGGACCCATGACGGTTTCCGGCCGGAGGCGCGGCTAGGGTGCCCGGGTGGAGGTTCTCGAAGGCCTGAATCCGGAGCAGTGCCGCGCCGCCGAGGCGGTGTGTGGACCGGTGTGCATCCTCGCCGGAGCCGGGTCGGGCAAGACGACGACGATCACGCGCCGAATCGCGCACCAGGTCGAGACGGGTGCGTTCGCGTCGAGCCAGATCCTGGCCGTGACGTTCACCGAGAAGGCGGCAGGTGTGATGAAGTCGCGGCTGGCGGCGCTCGGAGTCTCGGCGATCGCGGCGCGCACGTTCCACTCTGCGGCGCTCGCGCAGCTGCATCACTTCTCGCCCGGGGTAGTGGGGCGGATCCTGCCGACCAAGGCCCTGACGCTCCGGCAGATCGCAAACGGGCTGCCCCCACCGTTCAAGTTCCGGCCCGCGGCGGACCTTGCGACCGAGATCGAGTGGGCGAAGAACGAGAGGATCGGCGCCGGCGAGTACAGGGCTCGTCTCGGCGACCACGAGCCGCCCATCCCGGAGGACTTGATGGCGCGGGTGTACGCGGAGTACGAGCGCCGGAAGGAGGGACGGGGCGAGATCGACTTCGAGGACCTGCTCGAGCTCGCGATCCGTCTCCACGAGGGCAACGCCGAGGTCCGGTCTGTCTTCCGAGAGCGCTACAGGGCGTTCACCGTCGACGAGTACCAGGACGTGAACCTGCTTCAGCAAACGCTCCTCGAGCTCTGGCTCGGCGACCGCGACGACCTGTGCGTGGTCGGCGACGACTACCAGTCGATCTACGGCTTCACGGGAGCCTCGCCCCGCTGGCTGCTCGGGGTCGCCTCGCGCTACCCGCACGCCGCAGTGGTGCGGCTCGAGGAGAACTACCGCTCGAGCCCCGAGGTGCTCGAGCTGGCGAACCTGCTCGTGCCGCGGCTCGGCGGGGCCGAGAAGGTATTGAGGGCGACCCAGGCTTCGGGGCCGGCGCCGGTCGTCCGGCCTTTCGCGGGGCCGGACGAGGAGGACGCGTGGCTTGCGAGCGAGATCAAGCGGCTCGCCGCCGACGGCACCGTCCTCGAGGAGATTGCCGTCCTCGCCCGCACGAATGCGCGCCTGGCCGACTTCGAGGAGGCGTTCCACGACGCCGGCATCCCCTTCCAGGGCTCGTCGCTCCTCGAGCGGGAGGCTGCACGCCGGATGTTGAAGCTCCTCGAGCGCGACGGCTCGACCGACGTCGCGGAGCGCGTCCGGGCGCTCGCCGTCGAGGCCGGGATGCTCTACTCGCTCCCCGACAAGCTGGGCGAGCGCGAGCTCACCAGACAGGCCGACCTTTCAAGGCTCGTCCGCCTCGCGGAGGAGCTCGAGGAGTCATCCAATGGCAGTGGTGAGCTGACCTGCGCCGCGTTCGCAGCCGAGCTGCGCCGCCGCTACGACCCCGGTAGCCGCGAGGTGCGTGGCGTGCACTTGCTCACCTACCACCGCGCCAAGGGACTCGAGTTCGATGCCGTCTTCCTGCCGCGGCTCGACGAGAAGGAGCTTCCGAGTCGACTCGCGAAGACGGCCGCGGAGCGCGACGAGGAGCGCCGCCTCTTCTACGTCGGAATCACCCGCGCGCGGCGGTACCTCGCGGTCACGTGGTCACGGGACCCGAGCCCGTTCATCGCGGAGCTCGGCGTCGAGACCCGCCCGGCCCGGGTCGAGCGCAAGGCGGTCGAGATCGCCGACCCCGAGCTCTACGACGCGCTCGCAGCCTGGCGCAAGGAGCGCGCGAAAGCAGAGTCGGTCCCTGCCTACGTCGTGTTCCACAACACGACGCTCGCTGCCATCGCGGGCGCGAAGCCGCGCTCGATCCACGAGCTCGCATCGGTGCCGGGTATCGGCCCGACGAAGATCGAGCGCTACGGCGACGACGTGCTCGCCGTGGTCGGTCAGTCCGGATAGGCCGACAGCAGCAGCGCGAGAAGGTCCGCCGGGTCGCGGCGGACTCGCTCGCCGGCGCCGGCCTTGCGCTTCTCGAGCTCGAACGCGCGCGGGTCAGTGAGCGGCCGGAGGCGACCCTGTCGGATGAGCTCCTCGTCGACGCCCCCGAGCCGGCCGCCGTAGGTCGTGTAGACCGGCACGCCGAGCGCGGCTGCTTCTCGGTTCATCGTCCCGCCGGCCGAGACGACGAGGTCGGACTGGGCGATCAGGCTCTGGGCGTCGATCGCGCGGTCGGGAACGATGACCGACGGCAGGGCGAGCGAGCGGACGTAGTCGCGTTGCTCCTCGGTGCGCGGGATCACGACCGCGTGGACGCTCTCGAGGCGGCCGAGGTGCTGGAGCGTCTGGGGGAAGAGTGGGTTCGAGTGGCGGTGGTAGAGCGAGACGTCCGGCGGAGGGCGAAGGACGACGAGCGTGCGCGCCGGGTCGACGCCGAGGGCTGCTGCCACGCCTGGGTCCGCCTCGAAGTCTCCGAGGTAGTACTCCTCCTTGAGCCCGGGATAGGTGAGGAGCTTCGGCGGGACGGCTCCGTACTTCGCGAGCCGGTCGGCCGGGATCGAGTCGGGAACGACGACCTTCGTCGCCGCCCGGCACCCGAGCTGGTGTTGCAGCCAGGCGAACTCGTAATCGAAGGTGGTCGAGCTCGGGATCCCGAGCCGGTGCGCCGTGATCGTCAGCTCGTGCGAACCGTGGGCGAGTGCCACGTCGAAGCCGCGCCCGCGGGCCCACTTCTCGAGCGCGCCGAGGCGCGAGGACAGCTGCCGTGCCTTGCCGAGCCGCGACCGGCCGCCGTGATGGCCGATCGGCGTCGCGGTCATCCCGTGCGACTCGATCAGCTGGAGCGTCTGTGCATAGTCGCGCGCGGTGATCTCGACCTCGTCGCCGCGCGCCTTCATGATCTCGACCAGCGGCCGGAGCACGAGCGGATGCGCGCTAGCAGTCATGTCGATCCACACCCTCATCAGACGCCCTCGACCGGCCTTCGCTCCCGCCCGGCGGAGCCGGGCTCCGCGAAGGCCTGCGCCCGCTGACGGCACGGTGCTCTCCGGGGCCGTGCTAGTCGCACTGTCCCCTCCGGCCCCGCACCGTCAGCGAACGCTCGAGAGCGTCTGAGTCTCGCGCCGCGATCGCCTCGAGCTCGACATCGCGGCGGACGCCCTCGACGTGGCGCTCGTACCAGAGCGTGAACGAGAGCAGGCCCCAAAGCTGCCGGGACAGATCCTCCGCTCCGGAGACATGGCGATCGATCACCGCCGTCACGGCCTCCGGGCGAAGGTAGCCCTGGCGGCGGAGCACCTCCGGCGCGAGCGTCTCCCGAGCGAACGGCTCGAGCTCGCCCCGCAGCCACGCTGCCGCCGGGATCGAGAACCCGCGCTTGCGACCGTGGACGACCTCGCGCGGCAGCATCGGCTCGACCGCTTTCCGCAGCAGCCGCTTCTTCTCGAGGCCGCGCACCTTGTGGCGCGTGGGGAGCGAGAAGGCAAAGTTCGCCACCACCGTGTCGAGGAACGGAACCCGCGTCTCGAGCGACCAGGCCATCGACGCTCGGTCGGTCTTCACGAGCAGGTCGTCGACGAGATAGCCCCCGAGATCGACGTCCTGGAGGCGTGTCACCAGCTCGAGCCCCTCCGTCTCGGCGAACCGTGCGCGCGGCAGGGACAGCGGGTCGAACTCGTGGCTCCGCCCGGTCAGCTCGGCACGCGCATCGGGCGAGAAGATCTCCTTCCAGCCCTCGTGCCGCTCGAGCGGCGGCAGGTGCGCCGCCCGCACGAACAGCTTCGCCCGGTAGTCGAAGCTCGCCCGGCGCGTCGAGGAAGGCAGCCGCTCGACGGCGGGCCGGGCGAGCCGCGCCACGGGCGCCAGCCGGTCTGCGAGTGCGTCTGCGGCATACGTGTAGTAGCCGCCGAAGAGCTCGTCGCCACCCTCGCCCGACAGCGCCACCTTCACGTCCTCGGCCGCGAGCCGCGAGACGAGGTAGGTGGGCAGCGCCGAGGAGTCGGCGAACGGCTCGTCGAAGGCGTCGGCGAGCGCGGGCAGAAGCTTCGCCGCGTCCGGCCGGAGCACCAGCTCGCGATGAAGCGTCCCGTACCGTGCCGAGACTGCGCGCGCGCCGTCGAGCTCATCGAACGACGACTCCTCGAACCCGATCGAGAACGTCCGCACCGGCTCAGCCGACAGCTCGGCGGCGAACGCAGTCAGAGCGCCCGAGTCGACCCCGCCCGACAGGAGCACCCCCACCGGCACGTCCGAGACGAGGTGCGCCGCCACCGAGTCCCGCAGCCGCGCGCGGCACTCCTCGATGAGCTCGGCCTGATCGTCGCTCCGCACCGGGAGCGGCCCCGGTCGAGCGAACCGCTCCACCGAGACGACACCCTCCGACCAGGTCAGCAGGTGGCCCGGTGGCAGCTTGCGGATCTCGCGGAAGATCGAGAGCGGCCCCGGAACGCAGTTGGTCGCGAGGAACGCCTCGAGCGCGTCGAGGTCGAGATCGCCCTTCGGCAGCGCATCGAGCTCCGAGGCGAACGACAGCTCCCCGTCGGCCACCCGGTAGTAGAGCGGCTTGATCCCGAACCGGTCGCGCGCGAGCACGAGCCGCTTGCGACGCTCGTCCCAGAGCGCGACCGCGAACATCCCGCGCAGCCGCGCTGCAAATCCAAGACCCCATTGCTCATACGCATGCACGATCGTCTCGGTATCCGAGTGCGTCGCCATCCGGTGGCCGGCGCGCTCGAGCTCTCGGCGAAGCTCGACGTAGTTGTAGATCTCGCCGTTCTGGACGACGGTGCACGACCCGTCCTCGCTCGAGATCGGCTGATCGCCCGCCTCGAGGTCGATGATCGCGAGGCGACGGGCGGCAAGGCCGGTGCCGCCCTTCACGAACGTCCCGTCGGAGTCGGGCCCGCGGTGGACGAGCGTTTCGGACATGGCGGCAAGCCGCTTCCGGTCGACGCGCCCCCGCGAGGACACGATCCCGCAGATCCCGCACATCCGGCCGAGTCTAGAGAGGCTAGGCGGAGTCGAGCGCCGGCTCCGGGGGACCGGGCTCGCGCACCAACAACACCTTGGCCGCCGGAGCGGGCAGCCACCAGTTCCAGACCCCGAGGATCTTCATCAGCGAAGGCACGAGCACCACCCGGATCACGGTCGCGTCGAAGATGATCCCGGCGGCGAGCCCGATCGCGAACTGCTTGATGTCTAGGCCCGGGCTCAACGAGAGCGTGAAGAACGCGAACATGAGCACGAGCGCGGCGCTCGTCACGAGCTTGCCCGTGCGCGCAAGCCCGACCCTGATCGCGGTGTCGGTGTCGCCCGTCTGGTCGTAGATCTCCCGCATGCGGGTGAGCAGGAACACCTCGTAGTCCATCGAGAGCCCGAACAGGAAGGCGAAGATCATCAACGGGATCCACGGGATGATCGACTGGGTCGCGTGGATCCCCCAGATGGTCTCCGAGCCATGGCCCTTCTGGAAGATGAAGACGATGATCCCGTAGGCCGCGGCGAGCGAGATCAGGTTGAGGAGCGCTGCCTTGAGGGCGAGCACCACGGAGCGGAACGCCCGCGCGAGCAGGATCAGCGTCAGGGTGATCACGAAGGCGAGGACGTAGGGGAAGTTCCCGTAGACCGCGCTGACGAAGTCGCGCTCCTCGACCGCGACGCCGCCGAGAGCGGAGCCCGTGTCGCTCAGCTCCGACTTCACCGTCTTGATCGCGGTCTTCCCCGCACCCGAGGAGCCGTCGGCGGCCGGGAAGGCCTCGATGAGCCGGTAGCCGTCCTTCTGCCACGCCGCGGGCGCGACCGCCCCGGCGATCCCCTGCGTCGAGTCGAGCGTCTTCACGATCGCGGCGCTCGAGGTTCCGGGGTTCACCAGCACGACGAAGGGCTTCATCACCCCGGCCGAGATGCCGGCTGCGGCGAGCGCCTGGCGCCCGTCGATTGCGTCGCCCGAGCCGGGGTAGTACTTGACCTGGGCCTCGCTCGGGTTCAGCTGGAAGCCCTCGAAGACGAGAGCCCCGACGATCACGAGCCCGACCGCGGCGACCGGCCATGGATGGCGGACGACGAACCCGGCCCACCTGCCCCACCAGCCGTCCTCCGCGTGGCCGTCGTCCATGAAGCGCTTCGGGAGCACCCGGATGCTGTTCACCTTCGTGCCGAGCGTCGAGAGGATCGCCGGCAGCAGCGTGATCGCCGCGATCACGGAGACCAGCGGGATCAGCAGTCCGCCGATCCCGATCGAGCGGATGAACGGCAGCGGCAGGAAGACCATCGAGAGCAGGCCGACGGCGACCGTCGAGCCAGACACGATCACGGAGCGCCCGGCGTGGGTCATCGTCTCGACCATCGCCGTCTCGACGTCCGATCCGTCGCGCAGCTCGTCGCGGAACCGGAAGATCATGAGCAGCGCGTAGTCGATCGCGACCCCGAGCCCGACGAGCGCGATCAGGTACTGGACGATGATCGAGACGTGCGTCACGTACGTCAGCAGGTAGACGAGCGTGAACGTGTTCAGGATCGAGGCGATCGCGATCGCGATCGGCATCAGCACGGCGGGCATCGTCCCGAAGACGAAGAGCAGGATGATGAGCGCGCCGAGGCCGCCGATCAGCGACTCGGTCAGGACGCTCGGGCCGCTCGTGCTCGACGAGGCGAAGACGAGCGGATCGCGGCCGGTCAGGTACGCCGTCGTCCCGGCCGGGGTTGCCGCCTTGAGCTTCGCCCGCACCTCCTTGATGTGGAGGTTCGAGGTGAAGTCCTGGTTCCCGGCCGGGTAGATCGTCGCGAACGCCGTATGGCCGTCCTTCGAGACGTACGCCCGGCTGCCGGTCGTCCAGAAGGAGGCGGAGCGTGACTTCGGAAGCACCGTCGAGGCGGAGTCGACCGCCTTCTGCAGGCCTGCGACCTTGGTGATGTCACCGTTCGAGTGGAACACGGCGATCATCGGCGGGTACTCGCCGCTGCCGAAGAGCTTCAACGTCTTCTGGTTCGTCTCGTACCCGGAGTAGCCCGGGATCGAGAAGCTCTGGAACCAGCGCTTCGAGAGCTGACCCGCGGAGAAGGCTCCGACGATGGTCAGCACGATCCAGACGCCGATCACCCACCACCTGCGCCGGACGATGACGTGAGCCAGACGCTCCAACATCGGTGCGCAGGATACCGAGTTGTCGTGAGATGTCAAATGATTTATGATCTAACGAGATGGTGAAGCCACCACCGAGGTCGAAGGCCCAGCGGCTGGAGCCGCTCGGGCGGCAGCTCGTCTTCACGGCGAAAGCGATGCGTGAGGCGTTCGAGGCGACCCTCGTCCGCGCGGGCGGGTCGCTCGGCAGCTGGATGGTGATGAGCGCGATCGCCGAGGTGCACGGGATGACCCAGGCGGCGCTCGCGACTCACGCGCACCTCGAGGGCGCAACGATCACCCACCACGTCGATCGGCTCGAGAAGGCAGGGCTCGTGCGGCGCGTGCTGGACCCGGACGACCGGCGCGTCCGCCGGCTGGAGCTCACTCCCCTGGGAGTCGAGCTGCACGCGCGCATGATGACCGCGGTCATCCAGCTCCAGACCGTGGTCATGGCGGGGCTGCGCCAGGACGACAGGGAAGTGATGGCTCGCTGCCTCGACCTGATCCAGGCGAACCTGGAGGCCTCAGGCGCTCCCGCTCCCGCCGCGGAAGGTCTGACTAGGTAGAGCTTGGGTCGTGACGGTCCTCGGGATCGACCACGTCCAGGTTGCGGCGCCGCCCGGCTGCGAGGACGAGGCGCGGGCGTTCTACGGCGGCGTGCTCGGGATGGAGGAGCTGCTGAAGCCGGAGGCGATCCGCGGCCGCGGCGGCTGCTGGTTCAAGGCCGGCGCACAGGAGCTCCACCTCGGCGTGGAGGAGCCGTTCGCGCCGGCGCGGAAGGCCCACCCCGGGCTCGTCGTCTCGGATCTCGACGCGATTCGCTCCCGCCTGGCCGCCGCCGGAACGGCCTGGGAGGACGACGGCAAGATTGCCGGCGTCGACCGCCTCTTCGTCTGCGACCCGTTCGGGAACCGGCTGGAGGTGCGACAGGGGCATATAAGCTGAGCTTATGGACACGCGTCAGCTCGAGACGTTCGTCGCCGTCGTCGAGCGGCGCAGCTTCTCCCAGGCCGCAGAGCGGCTGGGCGTCACGCAGCCGGCGGTGAGCCTCCAGATCCAGGCGCTCGAGAAGCGCCTCGGGACGAAGCTCCTCGATCGCTCCGGGCGGCGGGTCGAGCCGACCGAGGCGGGCATGCGGCTCTATCGCGGCGCTCAGCGGCTGCTCGCCCTCGAGGAGCAGGTCGTGGCCGAAGTCGCCGAGGAGGCGACCTCGGAGCTCGAGGGCCGGTTCGAGATCGGCGCCTCGACCGGGCCCGGCGGCATCGTCCTCTCGCTCCTCCTCTGCGAGTTCGCGGCGATTCACCGGAGGCTCCACGTGCTGCTCTGGGTCTTCGACACGCAGACGATCGTCGACCGGGTGGCGGGCCGCGAGCTCGAGCTCGGGGTCGTCGGCGCGGCGCGGCGTCATCGCGGCGTGGTCTTCGAGCCGTTCCTGCGCGACGAGGTCGTGCTCGCCTGCCCGCCCGGCCACCGATTCGCCGGGAAGACGGTGACTCTCGACGAGGTGCGGGACGCGGGCCTGATCGTGATGCAGGAGGGTGCCGGCGTCCGCCAGATGATCGAGGACGAGCTCCAGGATCGCGGCGTTCGGCTGCGCGATCTCGACGTCCGGCTCGAGCTCGGCCTTCAGGAGTCGGTCGCGAGCGCGGTGCGCGCCGGCTACGGCGTCACCTTCATCTCGCGCACGTCGATCGAGGCAGAGCTGGCGGCGGGAACGCTCGCCGAGGCGAGGGTCGAGGGCCTCGACCTGCGACGCGAGATCCAGCTCGTGCGCGCCGCCGGGCGGGCGGAGACGAGGGCCAGCCGGGCGTTCGTCGAGTTCGTCCGCGAGCGCCTTCCGTGATCGTCCGCTGGTCGCTCGACGAGCTGCCGGGCGTCCTGGCCGAGCTCGGGATCCGCCTCCCGTTCCTCGTCACGAGCCCGCGCTGGATCGGCATTGCCGAGGTGCCGGTGGCGGGGGCGTGGACGGAGGTGCCGTCGGACCGGATCGAGGTCGAGCCGGGCGCCGACGGGATCCTCGCGATCGGCGGCGGCTCGGCGATCGACACCGCGAAGGCTGCTTCGGCAGCCTCGGGACTGGGGCTGGTCTCGGTGCCGACGACGTATTCCGGCGCAGAGTGGGCGCCCAGCTTCGGCGTCCGGACGCCCGAGCGCCGTATGGTCGGCGGAGGCGGAGGCGCGCACCTCGCGGGGATCGTCTACGACGTCCGCCTCACCCTCGACCTCCCGCGGCCGGAGACCGTCGGGACGGCGATGAACGCGCTCGCCCACTGCGCGGAGGCGCTCTACGTCACCGGGCACAACCCGGAGGGGGACGAGCGGGCCCTCGCCGGGGCCCGAACCATCGCTGCGTACCTCCCGGCCGTCGTGGAGTCGCCTCACGCCAGGTCTCCGCGCGCCCGTCTCCTCTGGGGAGCCTGCGACGCCGGCCAGGCCCTGGCGCTCGCCGGCCTCGGCCTGGCCCATGCGATGGCGCAGGCGCTCGGCGGCACCTTCGGGCTGTCGCATGGCGCGATGAACGCGCTCACCCTGGCGCCCGCGCTGCGCTTCAACGCACCGGTCGTGCCCGACGCGGTCGCACGCTTCGGCGAGGCGATCGGGGCGCCCGACGATCCCGCCTCGAGGGTCGAGGAGCTCGCCCGGCTCGGCGGGTTCGAGCGGCTCCGCGACTTCGGCGTTCCGGAGGACGAGCTTCCGGCCGTCGCCGAGGCTGCGGCCGGACGCGGCGGCAACCGCCAGAACCCGCGTCCTGCCACGCCCTCCGAGGTCGAGGAGCTCCTTCGTTCCATCTATTGAGATAACCTGTTCTAATCGGTGCGATTAGCGATTCTCTGCTAGTCTGGCGCCGTGTCCTCGGGGGCCCCATTCGACGTGCTCGTGATCGGCAGCGGGGCTTCGGGCCTTGCCGCCGCGGTGTCGGCGGAGCGGGCCGGTGCGCGCGTCGCGGTCGCGACGAAGGGCTCCCTGCAGGCGAACAACTCGTCCAAGGCGCAGGGCGGGATCCAGGCCGCGTTCGGCGCCGAGGACTCACCCGAGCAGCACGCCGAGGACGTCTGGCGCTCCTCGCACGAGACCGCCAACCGCGACCTCGTCGAGATCCTCACCGGCGAGGCGCCGGGCGCGATCCACTGGCTCGAGGAGCTGGGGGTCGAATTCACCAGAGAGAAGGGGGACACTGGGATTTGGGGTTATCGTCTGGCGCGCTGCGGCGGCGCCTCGCAGAAGCGCCTCCTCCAGGTCGGCGACCGCACCGGACACGCGATCACGAAGGGGCTGCGCGAGGCGTGGGAGGGTAGCTCGGGCACCTCGTTCGAGAACGCGCCGCTCGAGAGCCTCGAGCCGCTGGACGGCGGTTGGCGCGCCGAGTGCGGCGAGCACACGATCGACGCCACGAACGTGATCCTGGCGGCCGGCGGACGCTGCTTCGCGGAGGCGAAGGCGCGCGGGGAGCTCTCCACGAACCACCCGAACGCGACCGGCGAGGTCACGCGCATGGCGATCGACCTCGGCGCCGAGACGCGTGACCTCGACGCGCTCCAGTACCACCCGAACGGCGGCGCGTGGCCGGCGAACATGCAGGGCTACTCGATCCCCGAGACGACGCGCGCCTACGGGGCGGTGCTCCTGAACGCGAACGGGGAGGAGTTCACCGACTCGCTCGGCCCGCGCGACGTCGTCAGCCAGGCGATCGTCGACGAGGTCGCCGGCGGCGGCGGGGTCGAGACCCCCGACGGGAGACCGGCCGTCTACCTCGACACGACACGGATCTCGGAGGCCGACGCGAACGTCTCGCTCCCGTACATGCTGCGCCGCTTCCGCGCGGCCGGGGTCGATCCGCTCGCGGAGCGGATCCTGACCTACCCCGTCCTCCACTACCAGAACGGAGGCCTCGTGATCGACACGAACGCACGGACGACCCTCGAGGGCCTGTACGCCTGCGGCGAGATCGCGGGCGGCACCCACGGCCGCAACCGCATGATGGGGAACAGCCTCCTCGAGTGCGTGGTCTTCGGCCGGCGCGCCGGGAAGGCAGCGGCGGCGGCATGAGCGTTCAACCGGAGGTTGACTAGATGACAACTCAGCTCACGACTGACCTCCAGGGAGCCGTCGAGGACGCCGCGGCGCACATCTACGTCTGGGCACTCAAGGACATCCCGCAGGACCTGCGCGATGCGCTCGCCGACGCGCGCGACCGCGAGACATCCGTCCCCGGCAAGCGTGTGCTCGAGACGATCCACCGCAATGTCAGCATCGCCGACTCCGAGCGCAATCTCGTCTGCCAGGACACCGGCATCGCCGTCTACCACTGCAAGGTCGGCGAGGGCTTCCCGCTCCACCCGGCGCGAATCTACGATGCGCTGCGCGACGGCACCGCGCGCGCGACCGTCGAGCATCCGCTTCGCTCGAACGCCGTGCACACGATCACGCGCGAGAACACCGGCCCGAACATCGGCTACCGGCTCCCGATCGTGCACTGGGAGTTCGTCACCGACTGGGACGGTCTCGACGTGAAGTGCGTCCCGAAGGGCTCCGGCTCGGAGAACATGAGCTTCCTGAAGATGTGCGTGCCCGCCGACGGGGTGAACGGGATCAAGCGCTTCGTACTCGAGTCGATCGTGGGCGCCGGCGGCAAGCCGTGCCCGCCGGGGATCGTCGGCGTCGGGATCGGCGGCTCGGCCGACTACGCGATGTACCTCGCCAAGGAGGCGATCATGCGGCCGATCGGGACCCGGAACCCCGACGCGCTCGTCGCTCAGCTCGAGGACGAGCTCTTCGGTCTCCTCAACGAGACGGGCATCGGCCCGATGGGCCTCGGCGGCGACGTCACCGTCCTGCAGTGCCACATCGAGCACGCGGACACCCATATGACCCTCAACCCGGTCGCCGTGAACTACCAGTGCTGGGCCGCCCGCCGCGCGAGCGCCCACATCAGCGCGACCGGCGACATCGACTACGACCGGGAAGCCTGATGGCGACGCACGAGGTCACCTTCCCCATCACCGATCCCGCCGAGATCCTGAAGCTCCGCGCCGGCGACGAGGTCACGGTGCAGGGACACATCATCGGGATCCGCGACCGCACGCAGATCCGGATCTTCGACCAGGGAGTCGAGCCGCCGATGGATCTCTCGGGCGCGTTCCTGCTTCACACGGCGCCGAACGTGCGCAAGGTTGGGCCCGGCCGCTACGAGAAGATCTGCATCGGAACCACCACGAGCGCCCGCATGGTGCGCTTCACCGAGCCGCTCGGCGCGCAGTACGGCGTCCGTGCGATCTGCGGCAAGGGCGGGTTTCCCGACGAGGCGATCGAGCCGATGCAGCGGCTCGGGATGGTCTACTTCGCGATCGTCGGCGGAGCCGCCGCGCTCGAGACGACCCAGATCGAGGAGATCGAGGAGGTCGCCTGGGAGGAGCTCATGCCCGAGTGCCTCTGGAAGTTCCGGGTCCGGGACTTCGGCCCGCTCACCGTCGGAATCGACGCCCACGGCCAGAGTCTCTACAAAGCGGTGCAGGACGAAGCGCAAAAGAGATTGGAGGAGATCTTTGCCAGGCTCTAACGGCTTCCACGACGGCTTCCTCGACCTGCCTGCGCGGCCGGGCAAGCCCCGCACCGAGGGGCTCACGCACGTGATGGACAAGGGCCTCGGGATCCGCGACATCGAGCAGCTCTTCGACACCGCCGGCGCCTTCGTCGACATCGTCAAGCTCGGCTGGGGCACCGCGTACATCACGAACAACCTCGAGAAGAAGATCGCGCTCTACCGCTCCTTCGAGACGCCCGTCGTTTGCGGAGGGACGCTGTTCGAGGCGGTCTACGGACGCGACCGGATCGACGAGTACAAGAGCTGGCTCGTCGAGCACCGCATCGCCTACGTCGAGATCTCCGACGGGACGATCGACATCCCGCGCGACCGCAAGCTCGAGTTGATCGCCGACTTCGCCCGCGACTTCACCGTTCTCTCCGAGGTCGGGTCGAAGGACGCGGAGGTCGTGTACGCGCCCTACCAGTGGGTCGAGTGGATCAAGGAGGAGCTCGACGCGGGCGCCTGGAAGGTCGTGACCGAGGGCCGCGAGGGCGGCACCGCCGGCATCTACCGGCCGACCGGGGAGATGCGCACCGGTCTCGTCGACGAGATCGTCCACGAGGTCTCCGTCTCCGACCTGATCTTCGAAGCGCCGACCAAGGCGAGCCAGGCGTGGTTCGTCAAGCACTTCGGTCCCAACGTCAACGTCGGGAACATCCCGCCCGACGAGGTGATCCCGCTCGAGACGCTCCGTTTGGGCCTGCGCGGCGACACCCTGAAGGAGGTGCTGCTCGGTGGCGAGCCGGCCCCCACTGCCTGAGCTCGACTGGGAGACGATGGAGGCGCCCGAGATCCTCGGTGCGCTCCTCGATGCGTTTCCCGGCCGCGTCTCGCTCGCCTGCTCCTTCCAGAAGGAGGAGTCGGTGCTGCTCGACATGCTCTACACGGTCGCGCCCGACGCCCGCGTCTTCGCGCTCGACACGCACGTCCTCTTCCCCGAGACCTACACCGTCTGGCGTGCCGTCGAGGAGCGGTACGGAAGTCACATTGAAATCTACGAAGGACCAACGCTTGCGAAGCAGGCCGAGATCCACGGCGAGGCGCTCTGGGAGCGCAAGCCCGACCTCTGCTGCGCGATCCGCAAGGTCGAGCCCCTCGGCCGCGCCCTCGGCGGGCTCGACGCGTGGATCACCGGGCTGCGCCGCGACCAGTCGCCGACGCGCGCGAACGCGCCCAAGGTGGGCTGGGACGAGACGCACGAGCTCTGGAAGGCGAACCCGCTCGCCGACTGGGACGACGAGCGCTGCTGGCACTACATCCGCGAGCGAGAGCTGCCGTACAACGAGCTACACGACCACGGGTACGCCTCGATCGGCTGCACGCACTGCACCAAGCCGGGCACCGGCCGTGACGGCCGCTGGACCGGATCGGACAAGACGGAATGTGGTCTGCATGCCCCTTCGGCGGCTGGCGCCGCCGAAGCGGCTAGTGGGAGGATGGCGAGTGACCGAACAGCTGCCCACTAGCCATTTCGCGCAGCGAAATGGCAACGGCTTTGTCCTCTGGCTCACAGGGTTGTCCGCCGCGGGCAAGTCGACAATCGCGAGCCTCGTCGCCTCTGAGCTCGAGGAGCGCGGCCTGCTCATCGACCGCCTCGACGGCGACGTCGTTCGCACCCACCTGACCAGGGGACTCGGGTTCTCGAAGGAAGACCGCGATCTGAACATCGAGCGCATCGGCTGGGTCGCCTCGCGGCTCGCGCGTGCCGGGGCCGTCGTGATCGTGTCGGCGATCTCGCCGTACGAGGAGGCCCGGCAGAAGGCACGCGCCCTCACGGAGGAGCACGCCCCGTTCGTGCTGGTGTACGTCGCGACCTCGCTCGAGGAGTGCGAGCGCCGCGACCCCAAGGGGCTCTACGCGAAGGCGCACTCCGGCGAGATCGCCGAGTTCACCGGCGTTTCCGACCCGTACGAGGAGCCCCAGCACGCCGAGCTGCGCCTCTCCACCGAGGGCCGCACGCCCGAGCAGTCTGCCGCCGCCGTCCTCGCCAAGCTGGAGGAGCTCGGGCTGATCCAGGACGAGGTAGCAGCATGAGCGCCGTCACGCTTCCCTTCACCCTTTCCCATCTCGACGAGCTCGAGTCCGAGGCGGTCCACATCATGCGCGAGGTCGTCGCCGAGCGAGAACGCCCTGTGCTGCTGTTCTCCGGCGGCAAGGACTCGATCGTGCTGCTGCGCCTCGCGGAGAAGGCGTTCCGGCCCGGCGGCTTCCCGTTCCCGGTCATGCACGTCGACACGGGCCACAACTTCCCGGAGGTGATCGAGTTCCGCGACCGCCGCGTCGCCGAGCTCGGCGTGAAGCTCGTGGTCGCGAGCGTCCAGGGGTCGATCGACAGGGGACGGGTCGTCGAGCAGACCGGGCCTCGCGCGTCGCGCAACCAGCTCCAGACCACGACCCTCCTCGACGCGATCGAGGAGCACGGCTTCGACGCCGCGATGGGCGGCGCCCGCCGCGACGAGGAGCGCGCCCGCGCCAAGGAGCGCATCTTCAGCTTCCGCGACGACTTCGGCCAGTGGAACCCGCGCGCGCAGCGCCCCGAGCTCTGGAACCTCTACAACGGCCGCATCCGGAAGGGCGAGCAGATCCGCGTCTTCCCGATCTCGAACTGGACGGAGCTCGACGTGTGGCAGTACATCGCCCGCGAGCAGCTCGAGCTGCCCTCGATCTACTTCGCCCACGAGCGGCAGGTCTTCCGCCGAGACGGGATGATCTACGCCGTCTCCGACCACGTCGAGCGGCTCCCGGGCGAGGATCCCTTCGACGTCATGGGTCAGGTTCCGCACCGTCGGCGACATGACCTGCACCGGCGGGGTCGAGTCGCGCGCGTCGACGATCGACGAGGTCGTGACCGAGATCGCCGCCACCAATGTCACCGAGCGCGGCGAGACCCGCGCCGACGACCGCGTCTCCGAAGCGGCTATGGAAGACCGCAAGCGGGACGGGTACTTCTGATGGCTACTTCCGAGCAGATGATGCAGTCCGAGCTGCTGCGGCTCGTGACAGCGGGCTCTGTCGACGACGGCAAGTCGACGCTGCTCGGCCGGCTGCTCTACGACA
This sequence comes from uncultured Actinomycetota bacterium, assembly GCA_963801905.1. GTDB lineage: Bacteria > Actinomycetota > Thermoleophilia > Gaiellales > Gaiellaceae > PALSA-600. The sequence goes on from CAWDGP010000001.1 coordinate 192,282, forward strand.
CCAAGCAGATTCTCGCCGACCAGCTCGCGCACATCGAGGAGACCTCGCTGCGCCGCGGCGACGGCTACGTCAACCTGGCGCTCCTCACCGACGGCCTGCGCGCCGAGCGCGAGCAGGGGATCACCATCGACGTCGCCTACCGCTCGTTCGTCACCCCGCGCCGCCGCTTCCAGCTCGCCGACGCGCCCGGCCACGTCCAGTACACGCGCAACATGGTCACGGGCGCTTCGACCGCCGACGTCGCGGTGATCCTCCTCGACGCGCGCAACGGCATCGTCGAGCAGACACGCCGCCACTCCTACATTGCGGCGATCCTGGCCATTCCGCACGTCGTGGTCGCCGTCAACAAGATGGATCTCGTCGACTTCTCGGCCGAGCGGTTCGCCGAGGTCGAGGCCGACCTGCGCGATCTCGGCGATCGGCTCGGCCTGCACGATCTCCGGGCAATCCCGATGTCGGCGCTCCGCGGCGACAACGTCGTCGAGCGGGGCGATGGGATGCCCTGGTACGAGGGCCCGACCCTGCTCGAGCACCTCGAGACCGTCGAGATCGCAGGCGACCGCAACCTCGAGGACAGGCGGTTCCCCGTCCAGTGGGTGATCCGCCCGATGTCCGACGACCACCACGACTACCGCGGGTACGCCGGCGAGGTCGCCGGCGGGATCTGGCGTGCAGGCGACGACGTCGTGGTGCTGCCGTCGGGGCGCCGCACCCGCGTCGCGTCGGTCGAGCAGTTCGACGGGCCGATCGAGGCGGCGATCCCCGGCCAGTCGGTCACGGTGCTGCTCGAGGACGACCTCGACGTCGGCCGCGGCGACATGCTCGCCGACCCCGAGCGCCCGCCGTTCGTCGCCCGCGAGGTGACCGCCGAGATCTGCTGGATGAGCGAGCGCGCCCTCGAGCCTGGTACTCGCCTCGCGGTCAAGCACACGACGCGCGCCTCGCGCGCGGTAGTCGAGGAGCTCGTCTCGCTCGTCGACATGCATGCGCTCGAGGAAATGCCGTCGCCCGAACGGCTCGGGCTCAACGATCTCGGCATCGTGCGGCTCCGGCTCGCCGAGCCGCTCGCGGTCGACCCGTACGAGCGCAACCGCACAACGGGCTCGTTCATTCTCATCGACGAATCGACCAACGAGACGGTGGGCGCAGGGATGGTGAAGGACGCCACGTGATTCCCAGGTCGGCCGACCCGTACCGCGACCTGACCGTGATCGACTCGCGTGCTCCGCGCTTCAACCAGGCTGTGATCGGGACGCTCTCGCTGGTCGCCGTGATCACCGGCTGGTGGTGGCTGCTTGCGCTCCTCGCGCTCCAGCTCGCACTCGGGCTCACCCTCGGCCGGCGCTGGTGCCTGACCTGCGTCGCCTACTTCGAGCTGATCCAGCCGCGCTTCGGTGAGGGGCCGCTCGAGGACTCGCGCCCGCCGCGGGCCGCGAACATGGTCGGCTTCGCCGTCCTCACGGCCGCCTCGATCGCCTACGCCGCAGGCCTGACCGTCCTCGGCATTGCCCTCGGCCTCCTCGTGGCCGCGCTAGCCCTGCTCGCAGCAGTCACCGGCTTCTGCACCGGCTGCGAGGCCTACAAGCTCGGGTGCAGGCTCACGGGCAAGCCCTTCGTCTCCTGCCCGCTGCCCGCGAGGCCTGCATGACGTGGCAGTTCTCGCTGGCGGGGCTCCTCGTCGGGGTCCTCGTCGGGATGACAGGAATGGGCGGCGGCAGCCTGATGACGCCGATCCTGATCCTCTTCTTCGGCTTCGACGCGAAGGTCGCCGTCGGCACCGACATCCTTCACGGCGCGATCTTCAAGTCGTTCGGTGCGGTTCGCCACCGGATGCTCGGCACCGTCCATGCGCGCCTCGGCGGCTGGATGCTGCTCGGGTCTGCGCCGCTGTCCCTGGTCGGCGTGGACCTCTCCAACAAGATCGCCGACAAGGACATGAACACGCTCCAGCAGGTCGTCGGCGGAGCGCTCATCCTTGGCGGGCTCGGATTCCTGGCGAAGACGTTCATCAAGGCGCACGCGAGCGACGCGCCCTTCCAACTCAGGACCCGGGACAAGCTGATCGCGGTCGCGATCGGCGCCTTCGGCGGGTTCGTCGTCGGCCTCACCTCGGTCGGATCTGGCACGTTCTTCGGCCTCGCGATGCTCTTCGCCTACCCGCTCACATCGCAGAAGATCGTGGGCACGGACATGTTCCACGCGGCGGTGCTGCTCTGGGTCGCCGGCACCTCTCATCTCCTCCACGGGGACGTCAACACCCACGCGATGGCGTGGCTCCTCGTGGGCTCGATCCCCGGCGTCCTGATCGGCTCGAGCCTCTCGATCAAGGTCCCCGAGCGGGCACTGCGGGTGGCGTTCGGCATCGTGCTGATCCTGTCGGGCATCAAGCTCGTCGGCGTCCCCTACGCGAACTACATCATCGCCGGGGGCGTTGTCTGCCTGGGAATCGTCCTCGTCGCCTGGCTCGTGCGACAGGTGCGGATCCGCCGCGTCGCGAGGGTCTCCGCGCCAGAGGCAACGTAGGGTTACGTGCTCGGCCGGGCCTCACACGGCCCGCCGAGGTCGTCCGACACGGACGCATCCGCGAGGAAGATGCTGCCGATCCGCTCCTGCGGCGGCCCGGGTAGCGTGCTGAGATCGGCGGGGATCGCAGACGCGCCACGGGCGGCGATCCGGACGTCTGCGTATCCGTTCGCAGGAACGCAGACGGGAAGCGCGTTGACGTACTCCGTCCTCGAGTTCGAGGCCACGCGCCGCAACCTCCGGAGATTCGAGCGAACCTCGTATGGGCGCGAGGCCACGTCGTCGCGGCGCCCAGATCTGAAGGTTCAGGTAGTGGATGCGAGGCCCGCGCTGGCCGGGTGACGGGAAGAGCCGGATCGTCGCCGGCCTGCCCGGCCTGAGCCAGCCGTCGTCGTAGGCCCCACGCGTGAGGTAGGAGAGGCGCCACGGCTGGTCCGCGTCGATCAGCTTCCCGAACTGGTTCTCGGACTGCACTGTGCCGGCGAGCTGGAAACGCGTATCGGTCACGCTCTGCACGACCAGCCGCGAGGGTGAGATGCTCGCCCTGCCGGTCGCCGGGTCGAAGGCCAGCCCCAGCTTGGGGAACCAGACGCCCGTGTAGTCGTAGCCGGCAGGGTCCCCGAACTGGGCGTCGCGGTCGACCGACTTGTTCCAGAACTCGAGGTCACGCCAGTACCGGAGGCTCACGAAGTAGTCGGTGCTCACGTGATACGGGATCGCGGTCACGTCCGTGTCGTGACCCACCACGCCGTCGACCCAGGCGAGGTCAGGCGAGATCTGCGCCGTCAGCGGCCTCTCGGAGTAGCTCGTCGTCCGGAAGAGGCGGACGAACACGTATCCGGTCTCGGCGACGAGAAGCGACACGGTCGCCGTGATCAGGATCGCCGCGACCCGCTTCCGCTTCGTCGTGCGTGCGGCGGCGAAGGCGAAGAGCCCCGTCAGCACGATGGCCGCGAGCACGAGCCCGGCCTGCATGGCGGCCTTCGACCCGAGCACCTCGACCAGCGGGTGGTAGAAGATCGAGACGGGGGTGTCCGGATTGAGTCTTCCGCCGTTCCAGGTGAAGGCGGACTGGGGGCGAAGGACGAAGCCGGCCGCGACCAGGAGGAACGGGACGAGGAGCGACCAGCGGGGCCACTGCCGGTCGAGCAGTGCACACACGAACGCGAGCACCACGATCGGGACGAAGTAGAACGTGAAGCGCTCGTAGATCACCCCGCCGACCCCGAGCGCGTACTTCGTCACCTCGGCGAAGACGACCACGAACGAGAGCGAGCCGACACACGCGAACGCCCGCGCCTCTGCGGCGCCCGACGACGCCACCGTATTGGCCAGAAGCCACGCGAAGCCGACGACGAACGGAAGGATCGCGAGCCCGAACGCGAACTGGGCCACGTAGCCGAGGAGCGCATCCATGAAACCGGCCGGAACGAGTGCGCCCTGGACCGACTGGCCGTAGGCGCTGAGGCCGAGCACGCTTCCGCCCGCCACCGTGAACACCAGGGCGCTCGCCAGGAGGAATCCGTAGGTCGCGACGAGGACGGGATGGCCACGTACGACCCGGCTCGATGCCGAGACTACGCGCGTTCGCCAACTATCCGTCGAGGTCGACGTCACCTCGGCAACGACCACCGCGAGGGGCAGCACGACGATGAGGCCGGCGAACTCGGTCCGGGCGAAGAACGACACGGCAACCGCGACGAGCGCGAAGAGGTCCGCCGCGACGGTGGGGGCCGCGACGGTTCGCTGAACGGCGAGGAACGCCCACAGGAAAACGGGATAGGCGACGACCTCTGTCAGGAGGAACGAGGAGTAGATCAGCCACGGGATCGTCAGCGAGGCGACCGCGATCACCCAGCCCACCCACGCCCTGCCCGTGACGCGCCGGCCGAGCAGGTAGGCGGGAATGCACGCCGACGTCATCACCCAGGCGTTGAGGATGTGCGCCTGGTGGATGTCGAAGGCGACCGTCCCGTGAGCAAAGAACGGGGCGATGAGCATCGGGTAGAGCTGGTCGATGTCCCGTACCGAGGTCTCGTGGATCCGCGGAAGCACCGACCCGGTCCGAGCGATGCTGATCGCGAGGCGCTCGTATCGCAGCTCGTCGGTCATGTCGAACCAGTCCGTCACGCGCCCCGTGAGCTCGGACAACCCCAGCGCAGCGAGAACCCAGAGGCCGAGGACCGGTGCCAGTGGGCGCCGGATCACTGACCCGGGATCCGGCGCGTGTCGCCCGCCAGCGAGTCGTAGCCGCACGCCGGCGAGACCAGGGCGCCGCCGAGCACTTGGAGCGGCCCGAAGGCGTTCATCTGGGGACCGGTCGGATAGTCGCCGGCCTCGAGCCTCACGATCCGGTCGACGTGGCGCCGACGCGCGTAGGATCGGAGCTGCGGCATGGTCGGACGTGGTCCCGGGCCGTAGTAGAAGAACTGAAGCCTGTTCACGATCGGGTCGGCAAACACGAAGCGCGGAGGGAACGTGTCGCGGCCGAGGTTGCCTTCCGCGATGTTGAACCAGAAGCCGGACTCCGCCTGGTACAGCATCGAGTCGCCGAAGCGCCCGTACGGGAACACGAGGAGAGTCTCGCCGCGCGGGATGCAGAGCTTGTACATCCCCTTGCTGAAGAACTCCGGCCTCGGAGGGTGGCTCACGAAGCCGTGATGCCAGGTCGCCGGGACGATCGACACCAGGGCGAGCGCCGGGAGCACGACGGGCCGGGCGAAGAACCTCCCCTTCGACGAGGAGATCCACAAGGCGACCGCGACGCTCGCCCCCAGCGATACGTACTCGATGAGACGTCCCGGGATGACGTTGCCCATGAACGGCTCCGATCTCACGAGCGACCAGGGGAGCTCGAGGATCCTGTGGCCTTCGTATCGCAGAGATGCGCCGAGCGCGAGCACACATCCGACCAGGATCGTCGCGAGGAGGAAGCGAACTCCGGGATCGCGCCGACGGCGCCACCCGAGGAGAGCGAGGATCAGCAGCGTAGGAACACCGATGTAGAGGTCGCTGTCGACAGTTGACGTGGCGAAGCGGCCGGTGATCGTGGAGAAGGCCGACCCCCCGGCTGCGATGAGGCGGGTCGGCACGACGAAGTTGAGAACGTCGCCGTCGGGCACGACGGGGACGAACCGCTCGGTTTGCAGGTCGGAGACAGCGTAGAACACGAACGGGGCCGCGACCACCCCGGCGAACAGATAGGCGCCGAGCACCGGCAGCACGACAGCCGCGATTCGTGCCCGCCACTTCCGCAGGAAAGCGAACGCGATCACGAGCGCCGCGGCAAGTGCGAGGGTCATCGTCAGCGCCAGCTCGGTCGAGATCGCGAATTGGGCCGCGAGCACGAGACCCAACTGCCAGATCAGGCTCCGGCGCCTGAGATCTCCACGGATGTAGCGGAGCACTATGAGCGCGGCAAGAGGCGCCAGGAAGACGCAGAGATTCGGGTCCCCTCCGTAGACGTGGGCGATGACGTAGCTCGAGAAGCCGAACAGGTAGCCGCCGACGATCGAGCCCCAGGTCGAGCCGGTGACGTATCGGCAGAGGAGGAACGCCGTCCACGCTCCGAGCGCCGGGAGCAGGACCATCGCCGTGTTGTAGGCCGCGGTCGGGCCGACGAGGAGCGTCAGGGGCACGAGCGCGAGGCCGAGGCCTGGAGCGGACGCCGTCCACATCAGGTTCGCTCCGACCGGGTAGTAGGCGGCGTGCGTCACGAACGGATTCGTCACCGTCGTCAGCGCGTGCGACCACCACGCCGCCGACCAGATGTAGATCTCCGGGTCGGTGAGGATGCCGATGATCCCTCGCCCCGGGTGTGACGCCACGAGCGATCCGAACAAGAGGACGGAGGTCCCGCAGTAGAGAGCCAGGACGGCCATGCTCATGCCGCGCCATGCGGTGACCCGCTCCGGCGACCGGGACATCGATGGCGCCAGAGTCGACACTCGTGCGCATTCTGACCTCGGGAAAGGCCAGAGCGGACGTAGAATCGTCCCGGCCGTGGCCCGGATGCTCTCGACCGCGTTCTGCGTCACGCCTAAGGCGCCGCGTTGACCGGCGGCTGGAAGCGCGCGCTCGTGCTCGCCCCTCACACCGACGACGGCGAGTTCGGCTGCGGCGGCACGATGGCCCGCCTCGTCGAGGAGGGTGCCGAGGTGCGTTACGTCGCCTTCTCGATCGCGACCCGGTCGCTGCCGGAGGGCTTCCCGCCGGACACGCTGCGCCACGAGGTCGCCGCCGCGACCACCGAGCTCGGGATTCCGGCCGACCATCTGACCGTCCACGACTTCGACGTCCGCACCTTCCCGGAGCACCGTCAGGAGATCCTCGAGCTCCTGATCGAGCTCTGGAACGACTGGCAGCCCGACGTCGTCTTCCAGCCGTCCCTGCACGACATCCACCAGGACCACCAGGCGATCGCCGCCGAAGGCCTCCGAGCGTTCAAGCGGACGACGATCCTCGGTTACGAGATCCCCTGGAACAACCTCGACTTCGCCTACCAGGCCTACATCGCCCTCGAGAAGCGCCACCTCGAGCGCAAGGCCGCCGCGCTAGGGCGCTACGCCTCGCAGCAGCATCGCCGCTACGCCGACCCCGAGTACGTGTGGAGCCTCTCCCGCACCCACGGGATCAACGTCAACCGCGAGTACGCCGAGGTGTTCCAGGTCTATCGCGCGGTCTGGTAGATGTGATGGATGCTGATGATGAGGCATTCGCCTCATTGCGGGCGAGCGGCCGCAGGCGCACCATGCGGGCATGAGCCTCAGAAGCAGGTTGTTCGCAGCGACATACGACCGGATGAGCGCCAGGACCGAGAAGGCCGGCCTCGCGACCCATCGCGAGCTGCTCCTCGCGGGCGCGAGCGGGCGGGTGCTCGAGATCGGCGGGGGGACGGGGGCGAACCTCCAGTACTACGGGCGCGGCGTCGAGGCGCTCACGCTCACCGAGCCCGAGGAGCCGATGCTGAAGCGCCTCGAGCGCCGCGCTCGCGACGAGGCGCCGAACGCGACGGTGCTGCGGGCGCCTGCCGAGGATCTGCCGTTCGAGGACGCCTCGTTCGACACGGCCGTCTCGACCCTCGTCCTCTGCGGCGTGGACGACCAGCCGCGGGCACTCAGGGAGCTCCGCCGCGTGCTCCGGCCCGGAGGTCGGCTGCTCTTCATCGAGCACGTTCGCTCCGGCGACGCCGACGAGGCGCGATTCCAGGACCGGATGAACGGGCTGAACCGCTTCGTCGTCGGCTGCGACTGCAACAGGTCGACCCTCGACTCGATCCGCGCGGCCGGCTTCCAGGTCACCGACGTGCAGCACACGGTCATGCCGAAGGCGCCGAGGTTCGCGCGGCCCATGATCGTCGGCGCGGCCGAAGGCTAGATCTCGACCACGAGCCCATCGTGGGCCAGGTCGTAGCCCTCGGCCGGAAGCTCCACCGGCCGGTGGGTGATGAGGAGCTGCTTGGCGCCGGAGGCCTCGTATGCCGCCCGCGCCTCGTCGAGCGCGAGGTGGCCCCGCGGTGGGACGCCGTCTGACTCCCCCGTGATCAGCGTCGCCTCGCAGATGAAGAGGTCGGCGTCGCGGGCGAGCTCGACGAGGCGGTTGTCCGGAGCCGAGTCGCCGGAGTACGCGAGCACGGCGTTCCCGTCGGTGACGCGGAAGCCGTACGACGCGATCCGGTAGTGGGGCAGTCGCACCGCCGTCACCTCGTGCCCGGCGGCGGTGAAGGGCCGACCCGGCTCGTACTCCTTCACGGTGAAGACCCGTTCGAACATGTCGGGGAAACCGAGGTCTTCGCCGAAGTGCTCGAGCCGCGCGCGTCCGCCCGGCGGGACCCAGAGGTCGGGATGACCGGGGTCGATGCCGCGTCCACGGTGGTGGAGCACCCCCCAGACCCACGGGACGAGGTCGCCCCAGTGATCGAGGTGGAAGTGCGTGATCGCGATCGCGTCGAGGTCGGGCCACCCGCCCGGGATCCGGAGCGCCGGCAGCACGCCGGGGCCGCAGTCGAGGAGCAGCCTGCCCGGCCCTTCGACGAGGTAACCGGACTGGGCGCTGCCCGGGTTCGGCCAGGCGGGCGAGGAGCCGATGATGGTGATCTTCACGCGCGCATGTTGGCAGGTCGGGTCGCGCTCACGGTGTCCGAGGCTTGCAGGGCGGCCCGATCTCGTCCGCGACCGAGAGGTTGGCGACGAGGAGCGAGCCGCGCCTCGGGATCATGGAGTCGGCGTACGTGTCGAGATCGCCCGGGATCGCGCCGATCCGAGGGGCCGAGAGGCGGGCCACGCCGAACCCGTGCTCCGGCACGCAGACCGAGATCGACGAGATCGTCTTGTCGTCGCTCACGGCCGTCCCCTGCACATTCCCGAGGTTCGTCACGATCGAGAAGGGGGCGCTCCCGATGTTCGGCGGTGACTGGAGCTGGAAGGTCAGCGTCCGCGTCACCGCGCCGCGCTGCTTCGGATCGGCGTACACGCGGACGTGCGCCACCCCCGGCGGGCGCATCCAGCCGTCGTTGTAGAGGCCGTAGGTCAGCCAGTCGGTTCGCCAGGGCATGTCGGCATCGATCAGCATGACACCCGAAGGGTCGATTCGCTGCACGTTCCCCGAGATCCGGAAACGCGACTCCGACACGCTCTGGACGACGTAGGGCGAGAGCGACCTGCCGGCGGCGCCGGTTGCCGGGTCGAAGGTGACCGTGTTGTTCGGGAACCAGATCAGTGCGTCGCCGTACACGCCGATCGACGGGTAGTGGATGCCGTACCTGATCGACTTGTTCCAGAACTCGAGGTCGCGCCACACCTTCTGGTTGACGAGGTACGCGGTGCTGACGGAGTAGGGGACCTGGGTGACCCTGGCACCGGTCCCGACGGTGCGGTCGACCCAGTCGAGGATGCCGGCCTCCGACCGTGTGAGCGGACGCTCGGCGTGGCCGTTTCGGTCGAGGAGCTTCACGAACGTGTACCCGGTGTCGGCAGGGAACGTGACGAGCAGGAGAACGACGGCGACGGCGGTCAGTACCCGGGGTCGAAGCAGGCGCGTGGCGAGGACGAAGAGTGCGGCGAGCGCGACGGTCGCGACCGCGAGGATGGCTCCGGCGCCGGTCATGCTGCCGCCGAGATCGACGATCGGCTTGTAGAGAGTCGCGATCGGGCTGTCGAAGCTCAGCGGGAACTGCCCCGACCACAGGAATTCCGACTGCAGATGGGTCGCGAATCCGAGCGCGACGACTGCCGTCGGGATGAGGAGCGACCAGCGTGGCCGTCGCGCGTCGAGGAGGGCGCAGAGCACGGCGAGGAGCAGGAGCGGTACGAGGTAGAAGAGGTAGCGATCGATCACGAAGTGGCCGATCGTGAGGTCCCAGGCCGCGACGACCACGAGCACGATCACGGTCGTGACCCCGGCGATGCACGCGAAGGCGCGCGGCCTCGGGCCGGCCGAGCCCTGGACGGCGTTCGCGAGCAGCCAGGCGCTTCCGACCAGAAACGGAAGGATCCCGACTCCGAACGCGAGGTCGGCCGCATGTCCCGTGAACGAGCCGGCAGTCGGGCCCGAGAGGACGTGCGGGGCCGTCTCGCCGCCGTAGACGCTGAGATGCGTCAACGCGTGTCCCGAGAGCTCGAGGACGAGCCCGCCGACGAGCAGCGGCACGTAGAGCCAGACCAGTACGAGGTGACCCCGAACTGCCTCCCGCAGCCCGGACCGCAGGTGGAAGAGCACGAGCGCGACCGGCAGCACCACGAGCAGGAGCCCGAACTGCGTCCGGGCAAGGAAGGCGATCGCAAGGGCGAGGACGAGCAGCAGGTCATTTCGAGGCGCCGGATCCGTGATGGCCTTGTGCATCGCGAGGATCGCCCAGAGGAACACCGGATAGGCGGCGACCTCCGTGAGGAGCACCGTCGAGTACACGATCCACGGCGTGCACGCCGCGAGCAGCGCCGTCACATAGGCGGGCCACCGGCGGCCTGTGACCCGCCGCGCGAGCAGGAACGCGGGGATCGCCGCGGAGCTCATCAGCCACGCGTTGAAGACGTGCGCTCTCTGGAGGTCCGTCGAGACGAAGCCGCTCCAGAAGAACGGCGCGAGCAGCAGCGGGTAGAGCTGCGAGAGGCTCCGGATCACCTCTCCGTGGAGACGGGGCAGCACCGAGTGCCACTGTCCCACGCTGATCGCCAGTCGCTCCCACACGAGCTCGTCGGTCATGACGTTCCAGTCACGGACCCGCTCGGTGATCGTCGAGAGGACGGTCGCGAGGACGAACCAGAGAAGGAGGAGCGGCAGCTCGAGGCCGAGGATCGAGATCGAGGCCGCGCGGACCGTGTGCTGACGTAGACGATCCACGGCCCGCGCGAGTATAGGCGGCGCTTTGCGCTTTCCCGGCCGCATGGCTACGCTTGACCCGTTGGTCGTCCGCGGCAGCGCACCCCGTTCCATCGAGCTCTCCGGCTCGCTTGCGCTTGCCCTGCTCCTTCCCCGCTGAGGGGAGCGGACCGGCGACATACCCGACCCTGCGTGACGCAATGACGGGAGCAGTCCGTCCGACGACGAACGAAGGAGCAAGACCGATGACGATGCCCTACTGGAAATACCGACCGTACGAGACAGTCGACCTGACCGACCGAACGTGGCCCGACCGCGTCGTCGACCGTGCGCCGATCTGGTGCTCGACCGACCTGCGGGACGGGAACCAGTCGCTCGTGAAGCCGATGGACTCCGTGCGCAAGCAGAGGATGTTCGACCTCCTCGTGGCGCTCCAGATCAAGGAGATCGAGGTCGGGTTCCCGTCGGCGTCGAAGACCGACTTCGACTTCGTGCGCCGCCTCGTCGAGGACGACCTGATCCCGGCCGACACGACCATCGCCGTTCTCACGCAGGCCCGGCCGGAGCTGATCGAGCGTACCTACGAGGCGATCGAGGGGGCGCGCCGCGCGATCGTCCACCTCTACAACTCGACCTCCGAGACCCAGCGGCGGGTCGTCTTCCGGCTCGACCGGGACGGCATCACCGCGCTGGCCGTGCGCGGCGCTGCGCTCTGCAAGGAGCTCGCCGCGCAGACGAAGACCGAGATCATGTTCGAGTATTCGCCCGAGAGCTTCCACGGGACCGAGCTGGACTACGCGCTCGAGATCTGCGAGGCCGTGATCGCCGAGTGGGGGCCGACGAGCGAGGAGCCCATGATCGTCAACCTGCCGACGACCGTCGAGGCGTTCCCGCCGAACGTGTACGCCGACCGGCTCGAGTGGTTCCAGCGCCACGTCTCCTCGCGCGACCAGATCATCCTGAGCGTCCATCCCCACAACGACCGCGGGACAGCGGTCGCGACCGCCGAGCTCGGCCTGATGGCCGGCGCCGAGCGGGTCGAGGGGACGCTGTTCGGGAACGGCGAGCGCACCGGCAACGTCGACATCGTCACGCTTGCGCTGAACCTGCTCACGCAGGGCGTCGATCCGCAGATGGACCTCTCCCGGATCGACGAGACGAAGGCGATCGTCGAGGAGTGCAACGAGCTTCCGGTGCACCCGCGCCATCCGTGGGCCGGCGAGCTCGTCTACACGGCGTTCTCGGGCTCGCACCAGGACGCGATCAAGAAGGGCATGTACGCCCAGCAGCGCTCGTCGTCGGAGCTCTGGGACGTGCCCTACCTGCCGGTCGACCCGATGGACCTCGGCCGTGACTACGAGGCGATCATCCGCGTCAACTCGCAGTCGGGAAAGGGCGGCGTCGCGTACCTGATGGAGACCGAGCACAGCCTCGAGCTCCCACGCGGGCTCCAGATCGACTTCGCCCAGAAGGTGCAGGCGATCACCGACGCGCGCGGCGACGAGCTCACAGCCGACGAGCTCCTCGCGGCGTTCGACGAGCACTACCTCTCGCACACGAGCCCGTACGAGCTCGTCTCGTATGCACACTGGAGCGCCGAGGACGACCGGATCGTCGCGCAGATGGCGGTCGACGGCGAGCCGCAGGAGGTCAGCGGGGGCGGCAACGGCCCGATCGCGGCGCTCGTCGAGGCGTTCGACCGGCACTTCGGCATCCAGGTGCGGGTCCGCGACTACCACGAGCACGCGATGGCCGGCGGCGCCGACGCGACTGCGGCGGCCTACGTCGAGGCCGACGTCGGAGACGACGCGGTCTGGGGCGTGGGGCTCCATCCGAGCATCGCGACGGCCTCGCTCCGAGCGATCGTGAACGCGGTCAACCGTGCGCTCGCTCTGCGCGCGGCCGAGGTGGCCGCGGCTGCCGCGTTCGAAGGCTAACCCGGGGCGAGCCGGCGCAGCCGGGTCAGCTCGGCGCGCTGGTAGAAGCGGAGCGGGAGCAGGACGAGCGGGTAGGCGAGCGTGAGCAGGATCGCGACCGGGAGCGAGTGGAGCGAGTAGGCGATCGCGGTGAGCGCGGCGGCGACGCCGACAGGGTCACGATGCGCCGCCACTGGTACGGCCACCGGGTAGACCGACGCGGCTTCGGAGCCCACATGCCGAGGAAGAGCGCGACGTAGGCGACGAGCGTCGCGACGGCCGCGCCCATCATCCCGTAGGGCGGGATCAGCGCGATGCAGAGCGCGATGTTGATGAGGGCCGCGGCGCCGCTGACGATCCAGTTGAGCTGCGTCTGCCGCGTCCGGCCGACGCCGATCGCGAGCACCGAGTACCCGGAGTAGGCGGCGACGCCGAAGCAGAGGAACGGCACCGCGCCTGCGGAGCGCTCGAAGTTCCCGTGCGGCGCGAGCAGGCTGACGAGCCAGGGGGCGAGCGACCCGAGCGCGAGCGACATCCAGCAGGTGATGAAGAGGAGGTAGGTGAGGACGTAGGCGTAGGTGCGCCTGGCGGCGCCGTCGTCCCGGATCGAGTAGGCGAACGCCGGCCAGGCGAGCTGGAACGCGGTCATCAGGAACACGATCACCGACGCGATCCGAACCGCGAGCGAGTAGATGCCGACCTCGGACTGGCCCTTGTAGCCGTTGATGAAGAGGCGGTCGATCAGGTTGATCGCCCACAGGGCGAGCGCGGACGGGACGAGCGGCAGGCCGAAACGGTTCATCGCCCGGAGCAGGCGGCGGTCGAACTGGAGGCCGAGCTGATAGCGGCGGTAGGCCAGGAGCACGACGTAGACCGTGAGCGTCCCGAGGAAGTTCCCGATCACGGCGCCGATCGCGCCCTTGTGGAAGCCGACGACGAGGGCGATCGTGGCGCCGATCGTGATCAGCACGTTCGCGACGCTCGCGATCGCGAAGCCCACCGGCCGCTCCTCCACGCGGAAGAGCGACGTCATCTGGGCGTAGTTCATCTGCGCCCACAGGCCGACGAAGCCGGCGCGCACGAGCCAGGGATCGCCGAGGCCGAGCCAGCGTGAGATCTGGTCGGCGAAGATCCATCCGACGGCGAGGCCCAGGGTCGCCATCGCCATCGTGAACCAGAACGAGGTGCGCACGATCAGGGTTCGCCGCTTGGCGTCCTCCGAGTCGAAGTAGAAGCGGAAGAACGCGCTCGTGATCCCCAGCCGCAGGACGATCGTGAGCACCGCCGTGAGCGCGACGATCGTCTCGATCTGGCCGAAGCCCGTCGTACCGAGGTAGACGGTGTAGACCGGCAGCAGGAAGACGGCGATGAGACGGGAGACGATGCCGCCGAGGCCGTAGATCGCCGACTGCGTGCCGAGTCGCTTGAGCTGCCGCGCGAGCACCTACAACGCAGCGTAGATCGCCAGCAGGCGGTCGGCGACACGGTCGATGTCGTGGACCTGCTCGACGTACGTCCGGCTCGCGGCTCCGATCTCGCGCCGGAGGGCCGGGCTCTGGACGAGCGGGCGGAGCTGCGCCTCGAGCGTGTCCTTCGTCGCCGGGACGATCGGGACGCGGATCCCGTACCCCTCGGCGCTCTGCTCCACCGTCTCGGGGTCGAGATGTGCGAGAACGGGCTTGCCGAGCGCCATCGCCTCGAGCAGCGAAGACGCCGTGCCAGCCGGCGTTCAGCTGGTCGACCACGATGTCCGCTCGGGCATAGCGCTCGCGCGCCTCGTCGTGGCGAACGCCCTCGACGATGTCGAGGTCGACCGGGAGGCGCTCGCACGCCTCGATCACGTACTTCGTGCCCTTCTTCTCGCGATTCGAGGGCGCGTGGACGACGAGCGGACGTGGATTGTCGCTCGGCGGCACCGGCGTGTAGTCGCGCAGGTCGAGGCCGGGCGGGACGACCTGCGCCTCCGGCACCCACCGAAGCGCGGCGTAGGAGCCGACGATCTCGGCGTTCGCGCGCTTTCCATCCCGAAGCTCCTCGGGGCGCTTGCCGCGGATGTCCGAGCCGAGATAGTGGAAGACGCTCTTCTTGCGCGTGGCGCGCAGGATCGGGAACTGGAGCGACGGCGGCACCAGCGTCAGCCCGAAGTAGAAGTGGAAGACGTCGGTCCTCGGGAGCAGCTTCGCGAGCGCTGCGAACTGCGTAACGAGCCGCCGCGGCAGCCCGCCGTGGCGATCGAGCGAGATGTCGGCCTCGGGGTGCAGCTTGCCGCGGTTGAAGACGACCAGCCGCGCGTCCACCCCCTTCCGCCGCAGCGCCTCGACGTTCTCCCACGGGATCCCCGCGACGTTCACGGGGCAGTGGGTGACCCGAAGCGTCACGTCCGCGCAGGACGCGTCCGGGGACAGTCCCCAGCCATGTCCCGGCGAGACCTGTCTGGGGACAGTCCCCAGCCACGTATCAAAGCTAGGGGTCCCATTCGAGCTGGTCGAAGTAGCGCAGGGCCGTTCGGCCGGGACGGATGCGAGGCGCGAGGGCACGGAGCTCGTCGTCGGAGATCTCGCCGATCGCGCGCTTGACGCCGAGGTATGGGAGATTCAGGTCGTCCTGGTAGACGATCGTCGAGATCCTCGGGTTGATCTCGATCACGTGGTCGCCGACGAGCTGGATGTTGAAGAAGTGCTCGATGGCGAGCTCGGCCACGATGGCGTTCGCGAGGCTCATCAGGCCCTCGTCGGCGAGGGTGACGAAGTACATCGCGAGCCCTGCGCGCATGCCCTCGCGGGTCTTCGGGTGGCCGAGGACGATCTCGCTGCCGTTCGCGATCCCGTCGATCGTCCGCTCCGGCCCCGTCGCCAGCTCCATGACGAGTAGATCGGTGCGGTCGTCGACAGACGCGAGGATCTCGACGGCGTCCTCGAGCAGCATTGACACCGACCCGGGCCGCTCGCGGAGGAGCTGGTCGGCCCGGTCGACCGTCGGGTCGAGGATCCGGAACCCTCGGGAGCCGGACGAGAACACCGGCTTGAAGCAGACCGGCCGCTCCGGGTACCCGAGCTCGTGCGCCGCTGCCTCGACCTCGGCCGCGCCCCGGACGCGGCGGAAGTCCGGCGCGGGAAGTCCCAGCCGCCGCAGGAACGCATAGCTCTCGGCCTTGTCGTTCGAGCGGTGGATCGCGTCCGCCGAGGAGACCAGCACCGCGACGTCGCCGAAGAACCCGTCCGGGGCCGCCGCGAGCCCCTCCAGGTCGAAGGACGACTGCGGCAGCACCGCGACCGCGCCCTCGCGCTGAGCGATCTCGCGGATCGCCTCGGGGAAGCCCGGGTCCGACCCCGCCGGCACCAGGTGGAACGCGTCGCAGCGATGGGCGCCGACCGAGCGCGCGCTCAGGTCGGTCCCGACGAGCCGCACCTCGCGCTCGCCGTTCTCGCGCAGTGCCCGCAGGAGCGCGGCCGTTCCCGGAGCGCCCGACGCGGTGACGACGACGGTAATCGGCTTCGGCGTCATTCGAGCTCGATCCTGTCTCCTCGCAGGTGCTCGAGCCGCGCCTCGCGGTCGGCGTCGAGGAACGAGCGCATCGTCGCGCCCATCGTCGCCCCGTCGTAGGCCCAGATCTCCGGGTGGGTGAGCAGCTGTAGCCACTCGAGCTCGCCGCGCTCGAGCTGCTCGTGCGGGCATCCGTGGCGCCAGCGCTGGTTCGAGTCCGAGCGGTAGTGCTCGGGGTCGAACCACGGCGCAGCCATCACGTTGACGACCCCGTCGATCGGGGCGGTCATGTACTCGGGATCGGGGTTGTGCCAGGCAACGACCGGCTCGAAACGATCGTCCAGGTCGACGTTCGGCCAGACGGCGTGGTGCGCAACCCGCCCGCCGAGCTCCCGCAACCGCGCGACCGTCTCCTCGCCCACGGCCGAGTCGAGGTTGTAGAAGATCGAGCGCGTCATCAGGAACCACGTCGACCAGGCACCTGCCTCCGCCTCGACCTCTGCGAGCGCGACCGCCGCCTCGAGCGACAGGTCGACGTCGTGGCGCAGGATCAGGTCGCCGCGCTCCGGAGGCCTGTCGAACCCCGCGAACCGATAGCCGCCGGCCTTCGCCGCGTCGAGCAGCTCCCCGTAGTGCGTCAGGGAGAACTCACACGTCACGTCGGGTCGACCTCCACGTCGACGAGGCGCGCGGCAGCCTCGGCCTTGTCGAGGGCCTCGAGATTCGTGTCGGCGACGGCGATCACGTAGCCGCGGCGGTCGCCGTCGAGGCGCACCGGGCGGATCACCTCGCCCTCCACGAGATAGGTCTCGGCCTGCACCACGCCGGGAAATGCAAGCACCTTCTCGAGCGAGCCGACGTGGGTGACGCGGCCCGGTGAGAGCGGCCCCGGCGCGGCCGTCAGGAACCGGATCGCGAGCGGCTGCCGGAAACGCGGCGTCACGAGCTCGTCGGGCAGCTCCTCGCCGAGCGCCATCCGCACCTGGACGTCGACAAGATCGACGCCCACCGCATGGCGGACGAGGTCCGTCATCTGGCCTCCGGGGATCCGGGCAGCGCACTCGACGACGACGACCCGCCCGTCGTCGGCCACGATCAACTGCGGGAACGCGATCCCGGTCTCGAGCCCGAGCGCTCGCGCGGCCCGCGCAGCCACGCGCTCCGACTCCTCGAGCCGGTCGCCGTACACCGTGGCCGGGTACACGTGGATCCAGCCGACGCCGAACCCGATCCCGGGAGGCCGCAGCCGGTCGGACAGCGTCAGCGTCCACGCTTCCCCGTCCCGGGCGATGACGATCCCGTTCATCTCCGTCCCCTCGACGTACTCCTCGAGGATCGCCTCCCGGGTGGGTGACGCCGACAGCGCCTCGTGGAGGTGCGCCTCGATGTCCCCGACCGAATCGATCCGGAAGATCCCGCGCTGGCCGCCCGAGTCCGCGGGCTTGAGCACCGCGGGAAAGCCGACCTCGTTGGCTGCGCGCCGCCGCTCCGACAGCGTCCGCAACGCTGCGAACCGCGGCTGTGGTACGCCCTCCTCGGCGAGGCGCCGCCTCATGGCGACCTTGTGCGTCATCAGATGGGCCGTTTCGACGCCGATCCCCGGCAGCCCACGTGCCTCCGCGACCGCGGCGACCACCGGCACCGCGCGGTCGGCGGACACCGTCATCACGCCGTCGATCGGCTCGTCCGCCACGGCCGCAAGGACGGCGTCGACGTCCGAGAAGTCCACGACGAACCGCTTGTCGGCCTCCGCCATCCCGAGCGCGTCGGGGTTCCGATCGACGGTGAGGACGCGGAGCCCGAGCTCCTTCACGCGCAGGATCGCACGTCGCTGGTGGCGCCCCGCACCGACGAAGAGGACCGTCTTCATAGCGCCGCGATGCTACTTCTCCCACCCGTATCGTTGGCCGGTGCTCTCCGTCTGCTGCCTCTCCGGGGGCCCTCCGGGCCGCCTGTCCGCCCTGCTCTCCCTGCTTCGGCCCGTCGCGGACGAGATCGTGGTGGGCCTCGACGAACGGGTCGACCTCGACTGTCTCGGCGCCGTCCCCGAGCTATGCGACGTGCTCCTCCGGTATCCGTACGCCGAACCGGTCGAGCGCCCACGCGCCTGGTTGGCGTCGCAGTGTCGCGGCGACTGGTTGTTCAGCATCGACGACGACGAGGTCCCGAGCGCAGCCCTGCTCGCGGCGCTCGGTCGGCTCGACCAGAGGCTGACGCATGCGCTCGTGCCCCGGTGCTGGCTCTGGGAGGACGGCTGGCTGGCCGACGACCCCTGGTCTCCGGACTGGCAGCTGCGGCTCTTCCGCGCCGAGGTCGTCAGCTTTCCGGGGGTGATGCACGTCCCGATCAGGGCTCATGGCCAGCACGCCTACCTCGACGCGCCGCTCTACCACCTCGACCTCGTCGTGAACACGCGCGAGCAGCGCGAGGCCAAGGTCCGGCGCTACGAGGCCGTCAGGCGCGGCCTCAGGCTCGGCGGCCTTCCCTTCAACACTGCCTTCTACCTCCCCGAGTTGCACCCGGCGGTTCGGATCGCGCAGGTGCCGGCCGACGACGCCGGGCTCGTCGAGACGGTGCGCATGGCGCCCGCGCCCGCCGCAGGGCCGCGGGCGGAGCCCAGGCTCGCGACGCGTGACGAGGTCGACGCCCACTGGGCCGATGCGCCCCTCCCGGACAGCGACTACCGGGCGCGCCTCGAGCTCGGCCCCGCGCCGCACCCAGTCGCAGGCGAGCTTCGGAAGATCGACGTCCTGGCGACCAACCTCGGCAGCCGCTCCTGGCCCGCCGGCGACGACGTTCCCGAGATCCGCCTCGCCTACCGCTTCGAGGGCAGCGACCGGGCGGGGATCCGGACGCCGTTCCCACACCGGGTCGAGCCCGGAGAGACGCTCCGCGTTCCGCTCTCGTTCCAGGCGCCGGCCGAGCCGGGGCCACACACCCTCGTCGTCGACCTCGTCCACGAACGCCACCGCTGGTTCGGCTGCGAGACGGCGGCGGAGGTCACGGTCTCGCCGCTCCGCCGAGCCGTCGTCCTCGTAGGCCAGCCGCCCGGCGACCCGGAGTTCGACGGTCGCGTGGACGAGGCACTCGCCGCCCTCGACCCGGCGCTGGAGCCCTTCCTCGTCGGCCCGAAGCCGGACTGGCTTCGCGACCGGTTCCGCATGGAGGCCGCGGCGGAGCCGCCCGACTGGCCGGCCGACGCGGTCGTCGAGCTACCCGCCGGACGCCGCCGGGACCGGATTCGCCTCGCCCTCCTTGCACGTAGGCTTCGGCGTCGTGCTCGAGGGTAAGCGGATCCTGATCACCGGCGGCGCCGGCTTCATCGCGACGACGCTCGCGCGCGAGCTCGTGGACCGCAACAAGATCGTCGCCGTCGACAACCTGCACCGCGACGCGCTCTCGGGCACCGAGCTCGCGGGTCACCCGAACTTCGAGCTCGTCCAGGCTGACGTCCTCGACGCGCCGAGGCTGAAGGAGCTCGCCGAGGGCGCGACGCACTTCGTCCACTGCGCTGCAATCGCCGGGGTCGAGACGGTGCTCGAGAGCCCGGTGCGCACGATGCGCGTGAACGTCATCGGCACCTACAACGCGCTCGAGGCCGCGCTCGCGACCGCAGCGACGCTCGAGCGGTTCGTCGACTTCTCGACGAGCGAGGTCTTCGGTACCCACGCCTACAACGTCAGCGAGGGACAGGTCTCGACGATCGGCTCGGTCGGCGAGGCGCGTTGGACGTACGCCGTCTCGAAGCTCGCGGGCGAGCACATGGCCCACGCCTACCACGACGAGCTCCAGCTCCCGACGGTGACGGTGCATCCGTTCAACGTCTTCGGGCCGCGCCAGATCGGCGGGGGCGCGATCCGCGCGTTCATCGAGGCAGCGCTCGCGGGCGAGAACCTGACGGTCCGCGGGGACGGCTCCCAGATCCGCGCCTGGTGCTACGTGACCGACATGGTCAGCGGCGTCCTCGCCTGCCTCGAGCGGCCCGAGGCGGTCGGCCAGGCGTTCAACATCGGCAACCCGCGCTCGTCGGTGACGATCTACGATCTCGCCCAGCGGATCAGGCGGCTCACCGGCTGCTCCGGCGAGATCGTCTTCGCCCCGCTCGGCTACGTCGACGTCGAGCTCCGCATCCCGAACGTCGAGAAGGCCCGCGAGCTGCTCGGGTGGGAGCCGCGGGTCGAGCTGGACGACGGCCTCTCGAGGACGATCGAGTGGTACCGGGCGAGATAGAGAGGATCCGCCTCGCGCGGCCCGACACGGGCGCGGTCGAGGCCGACGCGGTGGCGAAGGTACTCGAGAGCGGGATGCTCACCCAGGGCCCCGTCGTCGCCGAGCTCGAGCAGGAGCTCGCGTGGGCGTGCGAGACGACCCACGCGATCGCCGTGTCGTCGGGCACGGCGGCGCTCCACCTCGCCGTCCTCGCCCTCGGGCTCGAGCCGGGTGACGAGGTCATCGTCCCCGCCTACACCTTCCCCGCCACGGCGAACGTGGTCGTGCTCTCCGGGCTCAAGCCCGTCCTCGTCGACGTCGACCCGGTGACGATGAACATCGATCCCGCGACGATCGAGGTCGGGCCAAAGACCCGCGCGATCCTCGCCGTGCACCTCTTCGGCCGGCCCTGCCGGATGGAGGAGCTGCCCGACCTGCCGGTGATCGAGGACGCCGCCGGCGCGCTGGGTGCGCGGCGGGCCGGCGAGGCGTGCGGCTCGCTGGGGCTGGCGGCGTGCCTCAGCTTCCACCCGCGCAAGATCGTCACCACCGGCGAGGGAGGAGCGATCACGACGAGCGACGAGAGGATCGCCGCCGAGATCGTGCGGCTCCGAAACCATGGCTGGCGATCGCTCGCCGCCGGCGACATGCCCGAGCCCGGACTCAACTACCGCATGTCCGACATCCTCGCCGCCGTGGGGCTGCCTCAGCTCCACCGCCTCGACGAGCTGCTCGGGGAGCGGACGCGGATCGCAGACGCCTACAACGAGCGGCTCCGCCATCTCCCGGTCGTGCTTCCCTCGGCCGACGAGGGCGACGTCCACGGCTGGCAGGCCTACGTGATCCAGGTCGAGCGGCGCGACGAGGTGCTCGACGGGCTGAGGTCGCAGGGCATCGAGGCGCAGATCGGGACCTTCGCGCTGCCGCTGCTGCACCCCTACCGCGACCAGGGCTTCTTCGCGGGCGCCGAGCATGCCTTCGAGCGCGCACTGGCACTTCCGCTCCACACTCGTCTGACCGAGCCCGAGTTGGATCGGGTCGCGGAAGCGCTGGAAAGACTTCTGACTTGACACGCTTGTGAGTCATCACTAACCTAAGGCCATGGTCGTAGTACACGAACGCAAGACGAAGGACGCACGCCGCGAGGACATCCTCGACGCGGCGCTCCTGGAGTTCGCGGAGGGCGGGCTCCACGGCGCGTCGACCGAGGACATCGCGCGGCGGGCGGGCATCTCCCAGCCGTACGTGTTCCGGCTCTTCGGGACGAAGAAGGAGCTCTTCCGCGCCGTCGTGGCCCGCTGCTTCCGCGAGACGCTGGAGATGTTCCAGCGCGCGGCGGAAGGGCAGAGGGGCGCGGCGGCGCTCGAGGCGATGGGCAAGGCGTATGTCGCCCGGCTACAGGCAGAGCCGATCTTCCTGAGAGCCCAGATGCAGGCGTACGCCGCCTGCCACGACCCGGAGATCCGCGAGGTCGTGCGTGCGGGCTTCGGCGACCTCGTCGCGTATGCCGAGCGCGTGTCGGACCTGCCGGCGGAGGAGGTCGCGAGGTTCTTCGCGATGGGGATGCTGCTGAACGTGTTCGCCTCGATGGAGCAGTTCGACGAGGGGGCCGAGCCGTGGGCGGTGCGCCTGCTCGAGGCCTGCGAGAAATAGGCATTTTTTTCCAGGGGAGGTTAGTGATGAGTCACAAAGTACGACGGAGCAATAAGGTCTTCTGGGCGTTCGCGCTCACCTCGGCCGCGGGGTTCATGGTCACGCTGGACAACCTCGTCGTGACGACCGCGCTGCCCGTCATCCGCAAGGACCTCGGCGCCGGGCTCGGCGGGCTCGAGTGGACCGTCAACGCCTACACGCTCACCTTTGCGGTGCTGCTCCTGACGGGCGCGGCGCTCGGCGACCGGTTCGGCCGGCGCCGGATGCTGGCGATCGGCCTCGGGATCTTCACCGTCTCCTCGGCGGCGGCCGCACTCGCGCCGACGATCCTGGCCCTCGACATCGCCCGCGCCTTCCAGGGCGTCGGCGGCGCGATCGTGATGCCGCTGACCCTCACGATCCTGTCCGCCGCCGTTCCGGCCGAGCGTCGCGGGGTCGCGCTCGGTGCATGGGCGGGGATCACGGGCCTCGCCGTCGCGTTCGGCCCGGTCGTCGGCGGCGCCGTCGTCTCGGGTCTCTCGTGGCAGTGGATCTTCTGGCTGAACGTGCCGATCGGCATCGTGCTCATCCCCTTCGTCCTGCTGCGGCTCGACGAGAGCCGTGGCCCGTTCGGTCGGCTCGACCTGCCCGGCCTCGGGCTCGCCGGCGTCGGCCTGCTCGGCATCACCTGGGGCCTCATTCGCGGCAACGCGCTCGGGTGGAGCTCGCCTGCGATTCTCGGCGCGATCTTCGGCGGCCTCCTCGTGATGGCCGGGTTCGTGATGTGGGAGCTCCGCGCACCGGCGCCGATGCTGCCGATGAGGTTCTTCCGCAACCGGACGTTCTCGCTCGCGAACGTCGCCTCGCTCTTCTTCTCGTTCGGGATGTTCGGCTCGGTGTTCCTGCTCGCGCAGTACTTCCAGACCGTGCAGGGCTACTCCCCGATCGCCTCCGGCCTTCGGATCCTGCCGTGGACGGCCATGCCGATGATCATCGCCCCGATCGCCGGCGCCATGTCCGACCGCATCGGCGGAGGCCGGCTGATGGGGGCGGGGCTCGCGCTGCAGGCGACCGGGCTCGCCTGGATCGCGGCGGTCTCCACACCGACCACGCCGTATGTCGACATCGTCGGGCCGTTCGTGCTCGCGGGCATCGGGATGTCGCTCTTCTTCGCCCCGGTCGCGAACGTGGTCCTCTCGAGCGTCCGCGACGTCGAGCAGGGCCAGGCCTCCGGCGTGAACAACGCGATCCGCGAGCTCGGGGGCGTCCTCGGCGTCGCCGTCCTCGCCTCGATCTTCGCGCACGAGGGCGGCTACACGAGCGCCGACACCTTCGTGAACGGGATGAACGCGGCCGTGTACGTCGGAGCGGCGATCGTCGCGATCGGGTCGATCGCAGCGTTCGCGATCAGGCGCAGCCGGCGCGCGGAGGTAGCGGAGCGGGTCCCGGACCTCGAGCTGGCCGCGTAAGGGCTTGTCTAGCGCGGAACCGGCGCCAGCCGGTTCCGCGCCGACAATGGGCCGGTGATCGTCGATCCGCCCGACCAGAGCCGCTCGCTCCTCGTCCTCGGGGCGGGCCCGGCCCAGCTCGGGCTACTCGAAGCGGCACGGATCCACGGCATCTGGACGGCCGTCTGCGACCGCGACCCCGGGGCTCCCGGCTTCGCCCTCGCAGGCCGGCGGTGCATCATCGGCACCGACGACGAGCCGGCCCTCGAACGGCTCGCCTCGGCGCTGCCGATCGACGGGGTCATCTCGCCGGGCACCGATCCGCCCGTCGCCGTGGCCGCGCGGATCGCCGAGAAGCTCGGGCGCCCGCATCCGATCTCGTCCGCGACGGCGGTTCTCGCGACGAACAAGCTCCGCCAGCGTGAGGCGCTCGCCGAGGCCGGCGTTCCCCAGCCTAGATGGCAGATCGCGACGCAGGACGAGGCTTTCGATCCGCCGCTCCCCGCGGTCGTCAAGGCCGCCGACCGCACCGCGCGGGCCGGCCTTTCGCTGGTGCGCAGCGCCGGCCGGCTGGAGCCTGCGATCGAGGCTGCGCGCGCCGCCTCCCGCAGCGGCGCCGTCCTCGTCGAGGAGTATCTCGACGGGCCGGAGGTGACGGTCAGCGGCTTCTCCGCGGGCGGCGAGTTCGTCCCCCTCGCGGTGACCGATCGCCTCTCGGCGGACGGCGACGCGTTCGGCGTCCCGCTCGTCCACGTCTGGCCCTCCGTCCACGCCGACGCAGCGGCGGAGGTGGCGCGCCGCGCCGTCGAGGCGCTCGGCATCGAGGACGGCCCGTCCTACACGCAGCTCCGGATCAGCCGTGGCGGGCCGGAGGTGATCCAGGTCGCCGCAAGGCTCGGCGGGGGCCACGACGCCGAGCTCGTCGAGCTCGTCACCGGAATCGACCTGAACGGGCTCGCCCTCGCAGCCGCCCTGGGTCGGCCGCTCGAAGCGAGCGACGTCGTCGCGCCACGCCCCACGGGCATCGGCGGCGCAGCCACGCGCTTTCTGGTCGCGCCGCCGGGCTTTCTCGAGTCGGTCGAGATTCCGCAGGGGCAGAAGGGCGTCGTCTCGACCCGGATCTACCACGATCGGGGCTACGTCTTCGGCTCCCTGCGCCGGGCGTCCGACCGCGCGGGTGTCGTGCTCGCGGCCGGCGCGACGCCGCGAGGAGGCTCTTGCCAGGGTCGAGGCTGCAGCCGAGCGCATACGCTTCGTGACGGCAGATGCCGAAGCCATGGTCTGAGTCTCAGCCTTGCTGAAAAAGCGCTGGTTCCGCGTCGCCGCGACGGTGCTCGTCACGGGCCTCGCCGTGGCGTACCTGATCTCCAAGGTCGACCTCCGGAAGACGGTCGACACGATCACCGGTGCCAGCCTCCCATGGCTGGCGCTCTCGGCGGTGCTCACCCTGATCACGGTCCCGCCGCAGGCGTGGCGCTGGCAGATGCTCCTGCGCGCCCGCGGCGTCCGCGAGTCGATCGCGTGGCTGACGCGCGCCTACTTCGTCTCCTACGCCGTCGGCCAGGTGCTGCCGACCGGCGTCGGCGGCGACGCCTCGCGGATCTACGAGACGACGCGCCGCCATCCCGGCCAGGGCTCGCCGATCGCCGGGTCGGTCGTGCTCGAGCGCGCGATCGGCGGAGCCGTCACGCTCGTCCTCGCAGCTCTCGGCCTCTTGCTCGCGATCGGCCGGTACCCGATCGGGCCGTACCTGTGGATCGAGGCGCTCTTCGTCATCGGCACAGTCGCGGCGGGAGCTGTCGTCTTCTCGGCTCGTCTTCGCCGCCACCTCCGTCGCATCGTCCCGCTGCTCGAGCGGCTGAAGGTCGAGCGGTTCGCGCGGGCGCTCTACGAGGGCATTCACGGCTACCGCTACCACGTCTCGACCATGTTCGGCGTTGCCGCGATCACCCTGGCAGCGCCAGGTCTCGCGCATCTTCGCGATCTGGGCGGGCGGCCGGGCCGTCGGAGTCGAGGTCGGGATCCGCCCGTACATCGTGCTCGGGCCGCTCCTCTTCCTCGTGATGCTCGTGCCCTTCACGGTCAACGGCCTGGGCGTCCGCGAGGCGTTCTTCGTCAGCTTCCTCGGGCGCCTCGGGGTCGACCCGGATGCCGCGTTCGCGACCGGGTTGATCTTCTTCCTGACGACGCTCCTGCTCGCCTTGCCCGGGGTCGTGATCATCCTCTGGGAGGGATTCCGCCGCTCGCCGGTGCCCGTCGCGGATGGCTAACGGCGCGTCTCGGTCGTCGTCGTCACCTGGAACGCGGCGGATCACATCGAGCACTGTCTCGAGTCCGTGCGTGGGTACGACACCGTCGTCGTCGACAACGGCTCGACCGACGGCACGGTCGGGCTCGTGCGCGAGCGGTTCCCCGATGCGAGGGTGATCGAGCAGGAGAACAAGGGGATGGGCGGCGGCAACAACGCCGGGATCCGGGCGTCGGACGAGAAGTATGTGCTGCTTCTGAACTCCGACGCCTGGGCCGAGCGCGATGCCGTCGAGAAGCTCGCGGCCTTCGCCGACGAGCATCCGCGCGCCGCAGTCGTCGGCCCACGCCTCCGCAACCCGGACGGCTCACTCCAGCGCTCGGTCCGCGGCGAGCCGACGCTGTGGCGGCTCGCGACCGAGTACCTGTTCCTCCGGAAGCTCGCGCCCAGCACCCAGGCGTTCAATGCCTTCTACGGCGGCGGGCTCGACTACGACGCCCCGGCGGCGGTCGAGTCGCTCTACGGTGCCGCGCTCCTCGTCCGCCGCGAGGCGATCGACGACGTCGGCCTGTTCGACGAGGCGTTCTTCCTGTTCAGCGAGGAGACCGACTGGCTCTACCGTTTCCGGCGCGCCGGTTGGGAGGTCTGGTTCACGCCGGCCGCGGAGGTGACCCATCTCGGCGGCGCCTCGCACGGCGGTCGCCTCTATGTCGAGAACCTCCGCGGGATTCTCCGCTTCATGTCCAAGAACCGCGGCCCGGAGGAGGCGGCGCGGGCACGCCTGCTGCTGCTCTGGTCGCTGCGGCTGCGGACGATTCTCTTCAGGGGCGAGCGCGGGCAGGCCTACCGCGACGGCGTGAGGTTCCTGGAGTCGGGGGACGTCCCGGCGCTCTTGTCGTGATCGGCGAGTACCTTCGGCTCGCGTTCGCGAGCTGCGTCGTCCTGCTTCCCGGCTTCCTGGTCGCCCGGGCGTTCGGCCAGAGGAGCGCCTCGGCGGGCCTCGCCTGGGCGTTCCTCGCGCTCTTCGCCGCCTGGGGCGTCGTGTTCGCCGTCCACGGCACGATCAGGCTCGCGGCCGGGATCCTCGCCGGGATCGGGATCCTGGCCGGCCTCTTCGCCGTGCGAGGACTCACCCAGCCGGTCGCCGCGGCGCCTGAGGACGAAGGCCCCGACCCGGTCGCCTGGGGACGACGCGCCGTCGGCCTCGCCGGTGTCGTGTTCGGGCTCGTCCTCTGGCATGTCGAGGGAGCGGTCACCGGCGATGCGCTCTTCCACGAGGCCCGGGTGCGAAAGCTCGTCGACCTCGGCCACCTCCACCTCCGCTCCGTCGACGAGCTCGTCCACGGCGGCCTCCACCCCGGCTATGCCTTCCCGCTCTGGCACGGCTTCCTCGCCCTCGTGACGAAGGTGTCGGGCCTCGATCCGTCGGTCGTCCTCCACCGTGAGGCCTCGGTGCTCGCCCCGCTCGCGTTCGTCGTCGCCTGGGAGGCGGGCCTGGCGGTGTTCGGCTCGGTCACCGGGGGCGTATCGGTGCTCGCCGCGTCGGTCGCGCTCTACTCGCTCGCGGCCGGCCACGGCGGGGCGTATGTCTCGCTTGCGCTGCCGGCCACCGCCTCCCGCCAGATCCTCGTGCTTGCAGCGTTCGCGCTCTTCTTCACGTATGCGGAGTCGGGGCGGTGGGCCGACCTCGGGGCGCTTTCGGCGGCGTTCGGAGCGATTGTCCTGGTCCACCCGACCTACGCGCTCTTCGCGTTGATCCCGCTCGTCGCCTACTCGCTGATCCGCTGGCGCGACTGGAAGCGGTCGGGCCTCGCTCTTGCCGCGGCGATCGTCCCCGTCGGCATCGCTGTCTTGTGGCTGCGGCCTGTCGTCGACGAGACGCTCTCGGTCAATCCCTCGGACCAGGTTCAGGCGGCGACGCTGGCCAAGTACGGCGGGGAGCTCGTCGTCTACTCGGTGCACAGGTTCCGGCTCGCGGCGGAGGTCCCCGGCCGAACCGGCGCCGTCGCCGTTGCCGCTCTCGCGCTCGTCCCGCTCGCCGGCTTCGCCGCCAAGCGCCGCTGGGGCGCGTTCGTCCTCGGCGGCGCCGTGGCCATCCTGGCGCTGATGCTGATCCCCGAGCTCTTCACCCGCTTCTCCAACGCGGTCTCGCTCTCGCAGTCGCGCCGCGCCGCAGGGTTCCTGCCCTTCGCGTTCGCGTTCGCCGGCGGGCTCGCGCTGCTCGCCCGGTCGGTCTGGGTCCTGCCGTTCGCGCTCGCCGCGGGGATCGTCCTCGAACGGCAGTGGCCCGGCGACTTCGCCTACGGGCTTCACGACGGAGGGCCCGGAGCCGTGACCTGGTTCGCGCTCGTCGGCGGGGCGATCGCGCTCGTCATCGGGATCGTCGCCGCCCGAAACCGGCCGAAGGAACGCTACGGCCTCGGCGCGCTCGCGGCCCTGCTCTTCGTGCTCCCCGTGGCGGTGCACGGCTTCCGGCAGTGGACGCCGCTCAACAAGTCCGACTCGCACCCCCTCTCGCCGCAGCTCCTCGCCGAGGTGCAGAAGCTCCCCAAGGGCGCCGTCGTCATCGCCGATCCCGAGACGAGCTACCGGATCGCGGCCGCCGCTCCCGTCTACCTCGTCGCCGCACCGATCGCCCACGTCGCGAACACGAAGGCGAACGACCCCGCCAACCGGGTGGCCGACGTCGCGCGGTGGCTGGCCACCGGCGACCCGGCGATCCCGCGCAGGTACGGTGCGAGCTGGGCCGTCGTGCACGGCCGTCTCGTCCGCCTCCCGTCATGAAGGTCCTGCTCGTCACGCTGTACTTCCCGCCCGCGGGCGGCGGCGGCGTGCAGCGGCCGCTGAAGCTCGCGACGCATCTGCCCGAGCTCGGGATCGAGACCCACGTGCTCGCGCCCGACGACCCCAAGTGGATCCACCGCGACGACGAGCTCCCGCCGCCGACGCTCGCCTGGGTGCATCGCGTGCGGTTCATCGGGCCCGAGGGCCGCAAGCCGGCCGAGGAGCTGCACGGTACGGCAGGGCTCGAGCGGTACACGAAGCAGGCCTCCCTGTTCGGCCGGCGCCTGCTCCTGCCCGACGAGAACGTGACCTACAACCTCACCGCGATCCCCGCCGCGATCCGGATCGCGCGCGAGGAGGGGATCGACGTCGTGATCACGACCTCCCCGCCGCCGTCGGTCCACTTCGTCGGCGCCGCCGTGAAGCGGGCGACCGGAGCGAGATGGATCGCCGACCTTCGCGACTCGCTCGTCGCGCACCCGCACCGCGACGCGGCGAAGCTCTCCGTGCGGATCAAGGAGCAGGGCGTGCAGGCGGTCGCCTCTCTCGTCGCCCGGCAGGCCGACGCGATCGTCGCCGTCTCCGACGCGATCGCCGAGGAGATGCGCACCCGCTCGCCCCGCGGGCCCGTGGTCACGATCGCGAACGGCTCGGACTTCGAGGACTTCGCCGGCCTCGAGTACAACCGCGGCGAGCGGTTCCGGATCACGCACGCGGGGTCTTTCTTCGGCAAGCGCGACCCGAGGCCGTTCCTGACCGCCCTCGCCCGGGTCGACGGCGTCACCGCGCGGTTCGTCGGCGACTTCAGGGCGGCCGACAGGGAGTGGGCCTCCGCCATCATGGATCGCATCGAGTTGATCCCTTACGCCCCGCACCGACGTGCGCTCGAGCTCCAGCGCAGCTCAGAGGCGCTGCTGCTCTTGATCCCGGAGGCCGACGGCCGCGGTCGCGGCGTGCTCTCGGGGAAGGTCTTCGAGTACCTCGCGGCCGAGCGCCCGATCCTCGCCGTCGTCCCGCCGGACGGCGCGGCGGCGAACCTGATTCGCGAGACCGGCGCCGGGGTGGTCGTCGCGCCCGACGACATCGACGGGATCGAGCGCGAGCTCGTGGCGATGCGCGACCGCTGGCGCGCGGGCGAGCTCGACGGCTCTCCGCTCGACGACGACTGGCGCGAGCGCCTCGACCGACGCACCCGCGTGCAGGAGCTTGCCGATCTCATGCACACCCTGGAGGTGAGCCCCGAGTGAGACAGATCGCGAGCTTCTTCTTCCTCGCCACGCTCTTTGCCTGCACCTTCGAGAAGGTGCACTGGAACTTCGGCGGCCAGCTCGCGCTCGCGGACGTCCTCGCCCTCTGCTTCATCGTCGCGTACCTCTGGCTTTCGCGCCCGGTGCTGCCGCGGACGAGCGCGATCCTCCTGGTCTTCGGCGCCGCCTTCGTCGTCGTCTACCTCTTCGGCTTCTACAACCTGAACACCGCCGCAGGGCTCGCGCAATTCTCCAAGGGGCTCGCCAAGTTCCTGATTCACTTCACGTTCCTCGCGCTCGCCGTCGCCTGGCTCTCGCGCCGCGGGATCGCCTACTACTGGCGGTCGCTCGCGTGGTTCTTCGGCGGGATGACGGTGAACGCCGCCTACGGCGTTCTGCAGCTCGCGACGGCGCAGGCGGGCGTGAACCTCGACAACCTCTTCATCTCGCCGCTCACCGGCGGGGCGAGCCAGATCAACATCTACGGCGCCGTCAACGGCGCCGACGTCTACCGGCCGAACGCGCTCACCGGCGACCCCAACCACCTCGGGATCATGCTGATCGTCCCGATCCTCGTCCTGACGCCGCTCTACCTGCGGCTGGAGGCGGGCCACCACCTCCGCCGCAAGCTCGGCGCGCTGCTCACGTTCCTGATCGTCGTCGAGATCGCGACGCTGTCGCGCAGCGGGATTCTCGGCATCGCCGTCGGCGCGCTCGTGCTGCTCCTGCCGTATCGCGGCTACCTCCGCTCGCGGGCCCTGATCTACCCGATCGTCGGGGCGCTCGCCGTGATCGGGATCGTGATCGCGACCCGATTCCACTACTTCCTCGTCGTGATCAAGTCACGTGTGCAGACCGGCCACGCCTCGCAGTCGGCGCACTTCCAGGTCTACGACTTCATCCCGCAGATCCTCCACAGCCATCCGCTGCTCGGCCTCGGGCTCAACAACTTCTCGATCTACTACCAGGCCGCCACCGGCAAGACGAACTGGGGCCCCCACTCCTTCTACGTGTCGCTCATCGTCGAGACCGGCCTCGTCGGCACGGTGCTCTTCGCGCTGTTCCTCGTCTGGGTATTCGTGCGGCTGAAGGTGGCTCGCGAACTCGGGAACGCCCTCGCCCGGGCCGGCGACCCGCTGGCGCGGCGCGTCAGGCCGCTCGCGTGGGGCTGGACGGCCGCGCTCGCCGGGACGCTCGCGGCGAACGTCTTCTACCTGACGATGTCGTTCTACTACTTCTTCGTCTTCCTCGCCCTCGCGCTCGCGACGCCGCTCGTCTTCGGGGCGAAGACCGCGCCCTCGCCGAGGGCGGCCGCGGCGGCCGCGCGCCTGCGCCCGGCCACCGCCTAGGTGCGGGTCTGCGTCCTGACGACGTCGTATCCCCGCACGCCGGGAGAGCCGGCCGGCAGCTTCGTCGCCGACGCGGTCGCCCATCTGAGACACGCGGGGGTCGAGGTCGACGTCGTCTCGCCGGCCGACTTCCGCCACTTCGGGATCGCCTACGGCGACGGGATCGTCCAGAACCTCCGGGCCGCGCCGTGGCGGGTCCTGTTGTTGCCGCTCTTCCTCGTCTCCTTCGCCTTGGCCGCCCGGCGCGCCGCCCGGGCGGCGGACGTTGTCCACGCTCACTGGATTCCCTCGGCGCTTCCCGCGCTCGCGACTCGCAAGCCCTTCGTGCTTCAGGTCTGGGGTACCGATGTCGAGCTTGCGGCGAGGGTGCCGCGCCTCGTGAGGCCCCTGATCGGCCGGGCACGAAGCGTCGTTGCCGCGTCGGCCTTCCTCGGACAGGCGGCGGGACGGCTCGGCGCCCGAGACGTGCACGTCATCCCGAACGGCGTCGACATCCCGGCCGAGGTAGCCGATCCCGAGGATCCGCCGCACGTCCTGTTCCTGGGCCGTCTCAGCCCCGAGAAAGGGATCCTGGAGTTTCTGGCGGCCACCGAGGGGCTACCGAGGGTGGTCGTTGGAGACGGGCCGCTGCGCGACCGCGTCCCAGAGGCGATCGGGTTCGTTCCCCACGATCGGGTCGGGCCGTACCTCGAGCGCGCCGCCGTCGTGTGCGTGCCGTCCCGTCGCGAGGGAAACGGCATGGTCGCCCGCGAGGCCATGGGGTTCGCCCGCCCAGTGGTCGCAACCAATGTCGGCGGCCTTCGCGATGCCGTCGTGAACGGCGTCACCGGGCTGCTCGTGCCTGCGGGCGATCCCGTGGCGCTCCGGTCGGGGATCGAGCGCGTGCTCGGCGATCCGCGGATGCGATCGCGCCTCGGGCTCGCGGCACGTGAAGCCGCGGCCAAGTCCTTCTCCTGGTCGGGGTACGTCGAGGCCGTTGAGGGCGTCTATGCAGACGCGCTCAGGTGACCTCCTTCCCTACGATCTCGGCGTGATCGTCGTCGAGATCCTCTTCTGGGCGTCGCTCGCTGCACTCGTCTGGACCCATGTCGCCTACCCGCTCGTCGTGGAGGTGGCCGCGCGCTCCAGGTCACGTCGCGAGCGGGCATCGGAGCCGCTACCGAGCGTCGTCGTGATCGTGGCGGCGCACAACGAGGACACGGTGATCGAGCGCCGCGTCGAGAACCTGCTCGCGCTCGACTACCCGCGCGAGCTCCTCCAGGTCGTCGTTGTCTCCGACGCCTCGGACGACCGGACCGATGAGCTTGCCGAGGCGGCGGGCGCCCGGGTGATCCGCGCGCCGCGAGGCGGCAAGGTCGCCGCCCAGGACCGCGCCGTGCGCGAGACCGAGTCGGACATCGTGGCGTTCTCGGACGCGAACTCGACGTGGGCGCCCGACGCGCTGCGGAGCCTCGTCGCACCCTTCGCCGACCCGAAGGTGGCGTACGTCTGCGGGCAGCTCCGGCTCCCGGCGGCCGATGGGTCGAACAAGGAGGGGGTCTACTGGCGCTACGAGATGGGAATCAGGGCCGCGGAGTCGAAGCTCGGCTCGGTGACCGGCGGGAACGGGGCGATCTACGCTCTGCGCCGGTCGGAGTACGTCGAGGTCGACCCGCGTTTCGGCCACGACCTTTCGCTCCCGTACCTGATGGTTCAGCACGGGAAGCGGGCGGTATACCAGCCGGCGGCGCATGCGTTCGAGAAGCCGACGCCGTCGAACGAGACCGAGTACCGGCGCAAGGTGCGGATGTTCGAGCACTGCTGGCTGATCGTGCTGCGCGGGAAGATGCTCCGCGGGCAGCCACCCGGCTACTTCGTCGCCCTGGTCTCGCACCGCCATCTGCGCTACGCCTCCGGCCTGCTCCATCTCGTCCTGCTCGCGACCTCGATCGCGCTCGTCACCCATGGCTGGGTGTACGCCGTCGTGCTCGCAGCGCAGGCCGCGCTCCTCGCGGCGGCGGCGGCCGGTGTCGGCATCGCGCGCTACTACGTGCTGGTGAGCTGGGCCACGGTCGTCTCGCTCTGGAACTACTTACGCCGCGGCGTGCCGGCCACGTGGCAGCCCGCCGAGGGCACGCGCTGAAGGTGACACTCT
Organism: uncultured Actinomycetota bacterium; assembly: GCA_963801905.1. GTDB lineage: Bacteria > Actinomycetota > Thermoleophilia > Gaiellales > Gaiellaceae > PALSA-600. The sequence goes on from CAWDGP010000001.1 coordinate 225,571, forward strand.
GAACCGTTCGCTCGATGTGGCGATCGCCGGGATGGGTCTCGCGCTCACAAGCCCGGTGCTCGCTCTCGCGGCGTTCTGGGTCAAGCTCGAGGACGGCGGGCCCGTGCTCTACCGCCAGACCCGGGTCGGCCTCGACGGGCAGGACTTCGAGCTGCTGAAGCTTCGCACGATGGTCGTCGGAGCCGAGACGATGGGCGCCGGTCTCGCAGTGAACCGCGGCGACGCGCGGATCACGCGGGCCGGGCGGATGCTGCGCAGGCTGTCGATCGACGAGCTCCCGCAGCTCTGGAACGTGATTCGCGGCGACATGTCCGTGATCGGCCCGCGGCCGACGCTCCGCTACCAGGTCGACCGGTACGACGAGCGCCAGCTTCACCGCCTGGACGTCAAGCCCGGGATCACCGGCTGGGCGCAGATCCACGGGCGGGCCCAGCTGCCGTGGGCAGACCGCATCGACCTCGACCTCTGGTACGTCGGCCATCGCTCGCCCTCGGTCGACCTGAAGATCCTGTTGCGGACGCCGCTCGCGCTCTTCGGCGGCACCTACAAGGGCGAGACCGGTGGCTGGAAGCCGACTGACTGAGGGAAAGCGGCCGCTCGCCGCGATCTGCGTCTTCGTCGTCTGCCTCGGCCTCTGGAACGCGGCCCGCTACCCGACGGGAGCCGGATTCGACGCAAGCTCGCACATGGCATACGCCGACGGGCTCTTCCCGGGCTGGCATCTCCCGCATCCCTCGGCGACCGAGGCGACGGAGTACTACACGCCGCCGGGCTTCTACTTCGTTGCCGGCGTGGCCGACTGGCTCCTCGCCCAGACGGGCTACGGAGATCCGGACCGGGCGGCGCAGGCCGTGAACGTCGCGTACCTGCTCGGGACCGTTCTGCTCGTTGCGGCTGTCGCGCGAGAGCTCTGGCCCGGTCGCAGGCGGATCGAGCTTGGCGCGGCCGCGTTTGTCGCGTTCCTGCCCGTCGTCGTCGAGACGGGCGCGATGTTCCATCCCGAGCCGATGTCGCTCTTCCTGACCGCGCTTGCCCTGTGGCTCTGCGTCCGGACGTTCTCGAACCCTCGCTACGCGTGGGCGCTCGGGGCGACCCTCGGCGCCGCCCAGCTCGTGCGCGCCTGGGCGCTCGCCACGGTCGCGGCGGTGGTGCTCGCCCTGCTCGTCGCACGCCGCTGGCGTGAGCTCGCGGTCGTGTGCGTGCTCGCGGTGGCGATTCCCGCCCCGTGGTACATCCATCAGCGCACGGCCTACGGCGGCCAGCCGCAGTTCCCGCAGCCGGCGCAGGGGACGCGCCTCCCCTCGGCGTTCTGGTACGGCCTCGGCATCCCGACCGTCGTGACGAAGCCTTACCGCGAGAACCACTACACCCGGTGGATCCCGGTCACCTACGACGGCGTGTGGGGTGACTATTTCGGCGTCTGGGCCTGGCATTCGAACAGCGTCTCCGTCACCAAGCCGTCGACGGGCGCCCTCCGCTGGCTGCGGCTGCAGTCGCTCCTCGGCCTCATCCCGACGGGCCTCGCCGTCGTCGGCTGGGTACTCCTCGCGCGGGCGTCGCTGCGCAGGCCGGTAGCGCTCGCCGTTGCGCTCGTCCCGCTCCTCGGTCTTGCGGCCTACCTCTACTTCGCCGGACGCTACTGGACACCGGACGGCGATCTGCTCAAGGCGACCTACCTGCTGACGACGGCCGTCGGCTGGGCGATCGGGTTCGGGTACGCGCTCGACCGCCTTCGCGGCCGCTGGTGGACGGCGGTGGCGGTGCTGCTCTCGCTCTTCGCGCTCGCCGAGCTCCCGTTCCTCTTCTACTGAAGGTCGAGCATGTCCTCGAGAAAGCGGTCGAGCCCGGGTCGCGGGCTCCAGCCGAGCTCTGCCTCTATCCGACCCGGGTCGGCGGCGATCGCCTGCGGGTCCGACGGCCTGATGAACGCCGGGTCGACGACGACCGCCTTCTCGCCCGAGCCGGCAAAGGCCGCCGACCATCCGAGCGGGTCGTCCCCGTCGAGGTGCCACTCGAGCTCGAAGCCGGCGAGCGCGAAGGCTCGGTCCGCCAGTTCCCACACGGAGTGCAACTTCCCCGTGCCCAGCACGTAGTCGCGGTAGAGGGCCGCCTCGTCGGCCACCGCGCGGGCCTCCGCCTGGCGAAGGATCGTGACCATCCCCTCGACGTAGTCGGGCGCGAAGCCCCAGTCACGTTGCGCCTTCAGATTCCCGAGCGCGAGCGGGGAGCCCCCGAGCCCCGCTTTGAGGCCGGCCACGTGGTCCACGACCTTGCGCGAGAGGAACCGCGGCCCGCGCCGGCGCGACTCGTGGTTGAAGAGGATCCCGCAGGCGATCTTGACGCCGTAGCTCTCCCGGTAGCTGCGGCAGAGCATGTGCGCGGCGGCCTTGGCGGCGGCGTACGGGCTCTGAGGATTGAGCGGCGCATTCTCGTCGTGGACGACACTCTCGCCGGGGACAGAGCCGAACATCTCGCCCGAGGAGGCCTGGTAGAAGCGCGTTTCGGGGCTGTCGAGCCGGACGGCATCGAGCAGGTGGACGACGACATGCGCATTCGACTCCCAGGTCGCCTGCGGATCGGCGAACGAAGCGCTGACGCTGCTCTCGCCGGCGAGGTTGTAGAGCTCTTCGGGCCTGACGTCGCCGACGAGGGCTCGTAGGGGCCCAGGGTCGCGGATGTCCCGGCGCACCGCGACCAGGTTGCCCTCGCCTCCGAGCATAGCCTCGGCGGCCTCGACGTCCCGCACCGCTGCGTGCACCGTCCAGCCGTCGGCGAGGAGCCGCCGAACGAGGTAGTAGCCGTCCTGACCGGTGGCGCCCGTGACGATCGCGGTGCGTGGCTCGACGGGACGGCCCATGCGGCGCAGTCTAGGTGCGTGGAAGTACGCTTCCCCGCCGTGCCCGTCGTCCTCTTCACCTGCGCCGGCCAGCGCGTCGACATCGTCCAGGCGTTCGGGCGTGCCGCGGCGACGACGCTCGCGGTCGACGTGAACGAGCTCGCACCCGCCCTGTACGCCGCAGACCTGCGCGCGCTCGTGCCCCCCGTCGGCGACTCGGGGTACATCCCGGCGCTCGGCGCGCTCGTCGCCGAGCACGGAGTGAGTCTCGTCGTGCCGCTCGCCGATCTCGACCACCGGCCGCTCTCGGCACGGCGTGACGAGCTCGGCGCGCTCGTGCTGCTGCCCGGCCCCGAGACGATCGCGCTCTGCGAGGACAAGTACGAGGCGGCTCGCTTCTTCGAGGCGAACGGCGTGGCGTCACCGCCGACGTGGCTCGAGGGCGAGCTGCCGGCCGACATCCCGTTTCCCGTGCTCGTGAAGGCACGTCGCGGCTTCGGCTCGCGGCACATCTACCGGGCGGAGAACCGGGAGGAGCTCGACTTCTTCCTCGGCCACACGAGAGCGGAGTCGATGGTGCAGCGCGTCTGCGAGGGCGAGGAGTTCTCGATCGACGTCTTCTGCGACACGGAGGGCCGCTGTCTCGGGGCGGTCCCGCGCACGATGATCGAGTCGAAGGGCGGCGAGTCGATCAAAGGCATGACGATCCGCGACGAGGAGCTGATCGACCACGGGCGCCACGTGTCGGAGACGATGGGGATCGTGGGGCCGGCGAACATCCAGTGCTTCCGCGAGCCCGACGGCTCGCTTCCGGTCACAGACGTGAATCCCCGCTTCGGCGGCGGCTTCCCGCTTCCGACGGCCGCGGGGTCCGGGTTTCCGGAGCTGGCGCTCGCGCTCGCGCGGGGCGAGCGCCCCGAGCCGCGCTTCGGTGAGTTCCGCGAGGGCGTCGTGATGACGAGGTTCTTCTCCCAGGTGATCCTGGAGACCGGCCCGGAGGGGCTGGAACCGATCCGCGACGCCTGACGAGGCAAGTACCCTCCGCGCATGCACGTCGTCGTCACCGGGGCGGCCGGGTTCATCGGCTCGCATCTGGCCGAGGCGCTCGCCGCCGAAGGCCACGAGGTGACCGGGATCGACTGCTTCACCGACTACTACGACGTCGAGCTGAAACAGGAGAACGCTCGGGGGCTCGACGTCCTTGGCGTTGAGATGCTTCCTCTCGATCTCGCCGAGGACGAGCTCGACTTCGGCGGCGTCGACGTTGTCTTCCACCTGGCCGGGCAGCCGGGTGTGCAGAGCTTCGGCGGGGTCTTCCCCACGTACCTACGCCGTAACGTGCTCGCATCGCAGCGGGTCTTCGAAGCTGCCGCGCGCGACGGCTCGCGCGTGGTCTTCGCTTCGTCGTCCTCGGTCTACGGCGCCGCCGAGCGCTACCCGACCCCGGAGGACACGAGTCCACGGCCGCTCTCGCCCTACGGGATCACGAAGCTCGCCTCCGAGCAGCTCGGCGCGGCATATGCGCGCGAATTCGGCCTGGACTGCGTGGTGCTGCGTTACTTCAACGCCTTCGGGCCGCGCCAGCGGCCGGACATGGCCTTCACTCGGATCGTGAACGCGCTGGCAGCGGGAGCCGGGTTCGAGGTGTACGGCGACGGCGACCAGTCGCGCGGGTGGACGTACGTCGGCGACGTGGTCGCGGCCACGATCCTCGCCGCCGAACGGGGCACGGGCACCTACAACGTCGGCGGCGCGCTCGAGGCGTCGCTGAACGAGACGATCGCGCTTCTCGAGCAGATCTCCGGCCGGACGCTGGAGGTCACCCACCGCCCGGCGGTGGCAGGCGACCAGCGGCGCACGAGCGCCGACACGACCCGGATCAGGCAGGAGCTCGGATGGGAGCCGTCGGTCTCCCTCGAGGGCGGTCTCCGTGCCGAATGGGAGTGGGCGTCGTCTAGAGTTGCCGCTTCATGAGTGCTGACAAGCCGGGCGCCGATCTCGATGCGGAGCGCGAGATCGACCTGCGGAGCTGGCTCGAGGCGCTTCGCTCCCGCGCCTGGATCGCCTTTGCAGGGCTCGCGATCGGCGTGCTCGTCGGCGTGGTGTACTCGTTCGGCGGTGGCGGCAGCACCTACACCGCGACCGCGCTGATCGCGCGCGGCCAGGCCTTCTCTCCGAATGGGAACAACACGGTCCTCTCATACCTCTCGAGCCCAGCCGCGATCCAGGCGTTCGCCACGTCGGAGCCTGCGCTCCGGTATGCGGCGGCGAAGGCGCGAATGAGCGTCGGGGAGCTTCGCGGGCATGTGACGACGTCGACCGTCACGGCCGATCTCCAGGCGGCCGCCCAGAACACGAACAGCATCCTCATCCAGATCGCCGTCGCGCTGAACAGGCCGAAGCGAGCCGAGGATGCCGCGAATGCGCTCGCCCACGTCGTCCAGAAGCAAACGACCTCCGGATACGTCAGACAGTCGATCCAGATCTACAAGGTCAGGCTCACCAACTACCAGCAGCGGCTCAAGACTCTTCAGGAGAGAATCAACGCTCTCAATGCGTCGCTTGGGAAGGCGCAGGGCCTTTCCCCGCTCGACCAGCTCGTGATCGCGAGCCAGCTCGACGCCGCGGAGGCTGCCTACGGGCAGACCCTGGACTCGCAGACGACGACGCAGCAGCTCCTGACGCTGGCCCAGCAGGTCGAGCAAACGCAGATCGTTCAGCAGGCGAGGGCCGAGAAGTCGATCGCGCGCTCGCGCCGGAGCTCCGTGGTCATCGGTGGGTTGATCGGGCTCCTGATCGGCGCCATCGTCGCGATCATCGTCGGCCTGCGCGCACGCCGAGCCGCCGTCCCTGCCTGATTCCAGCGGGGGCGCCGAGTACGATCGCCCGGACGTGAAGGTCTCGTTCCTCATTCCTGCCTACAACGAGGCGGCCACGATCGGTGAGGTGCTCGAGCGAGTCGCCGCCCTCGGCCTCGATTCGCAGGTCGTCGTCGTCGACGACGGATCGACCGACGACACGGCCGCGATCGCCGAGGCGGCGGGGGCCGTCGTCGTCCGCCAGCCGAACCGCGGCAAGGGCGCCGCGATCAGGGCGGCGATCGCCGCGGCCGACGGTGACATCGCCGTGATCCAGGACGCCGACATGGAGTACGACCCCGTCGACGTCCCGGACCTGATCGAGCCGATCGTGCGAGGAGTCGCGGACGTCGTCTACGGGTCGCGTCTGCGGGGCGGGAAGCCGCAGCGGGCGTTCCTCTTCTGGCACCTCGTCGGCAACCGCTTCCTCTCGCTGGTCACGAACGCGCTCTTCAACACGACCCTCTCCGACATGGAGACCGGCTACAAGGCGTTTCGCATGGAGGTTCTCCGCTCGCTGAGGCTGACGGAGAACGGGTTCGGGATCGAGCCGGAGATCACCGGGCAGGTGTGCATGCGCAAGCTCCGGATCTACGAGCTCCCGATCTCCTATTACGGGAGGACGCACGACGAGGGCAAGAAGATCACGTGGCGCGACGGGTTCCGCGCGTTGTGGGTGCTCGTGCGCGTCCGGATCTCGGGATGATCGCAGGCAAGACCGTCGCGGTCATCGTCCCGGCGTACAACGAGGAGGCGCTGATCGGCGAGACGCTCGCGGGGATCCCGAGCTTCGTCGACCGGATCGTCGTCGTCGACGACGCCTCGAGCGACGGGACGGCGGAGAAGGCCAGAAGCTACGCCGACCCGCAGATCGAGGTCGTCTCGCACGAGCGCAACGCCGGCGTCGGTGCCGCGATCGTGACCGGTTACAAGCGGGCACTCGCGGAGGGGGTCGACGTGACCGCGGTAATGGCCGGCGACAACCAGATGGATCCCGAGGAGCTCGAGTCGATCGCCGGCCCGGTGATCCGGGGCGAGGTCGACTACACAAAGGCGAACCGCCTCTTCACCGGCCGCGCCTGGGAGCTGATCCCGAGGCATCGCTACCTGGGGAACGCCGTTCTCTCGCTGCTGACGAAGATCGCGTCCGGCTACTGGCACGTCGCCGACTCGCAGGCCGGCTACACGGCGATCTCGCTCACAACCCTCGAGCGCCTCGACCTCGACCGCGTCTACACCCGCTACGGCTTCCCGAACGACCTGCTCGTCCACCTGAACGTGATCAACGCGCGCGTGCGCGACGTGCCGTCGCGGCCGATCTACAACGTCGGCGAACGGTCGGGGATCAAGCTCCGGAACGTGGTTCCGCGGATCTCCTGGCTGCTGATGAAGGGCTTCTTCTGGCGGATGCGGGAGAAGTACGTCATCCGCGACTTCCACCCGCTCGTCTTCTTCTACTTCTTCGGGATCGTGATGACGGTAGCGGGGTTGGCGCTCGGCATCTTCGAGACGGTGCTGCGCATCATGGGCCACGGCATCCCGGCCGCGACGATCGTCCTCGTCGCCCTGCTCCTGATCTCGGGTTTCCAGTTCACGCTGTTCGCAATGTGGTTCGACATGGAGTCGAACAAGGACCTGCGCTGAGGAGGTAGGTCCGTCGCGACGCGGGACAACCATCCGGTGTTGCCCGGACTGCCGTTTCCTCTGCCGTCGCTCGGGAAGCTCGCCAGGGCCTTGCTGGGCGCATTCCCGTCTTCAACCCGCTCGCCGTTCGCACGAACCGGTAACGAGCCTCCCTGCCGCCTGTCACGGAATCTCGGGGGGGGCAGCGCGGCGGCGACGTCCCGCTTGCGCGACGCACCCAGGCCGTCGGTGAGCCCGATCGCAAGCGCCGAAAGACCTGCGAGCACGACGATCGCGCCGCCTCCGAGCCGACCGACGCCGGCCCAGTTGAAGACCGTCTTCTGGGTAGGAAAAGGAGCGCGACTCCGCCGCAAGCGAGCGACTCCGCCCGCCTGCCGCTCCGCCAGAGGAGCACGAGACCCGCGACGGCGAGAACCAGCACGGGCGCGACGACGATCAGGCCGCGGCTGCCGACGAGAACGACTCGAAGCGAGTGCCACGAGGGGCTATGGATGCCGAAGAACCCGCTTGCCTGCTGGGAGGCGAACTGCTCTCCCACGTATCGGTACGAGACGTGGAAAGGGGAGCCGAAGGCGGCCCGGTCGTAGAGGCCGAGAGGTGCCCGCGGGCGATCGACTCCGTCACGCACATCCGGGATACGTCCTGCGCCCCTGCCGGATACACGACGGCCACCGTCGCGACGGCCACGAGCCGCGAGCAGCACAACCTCGTGACGTGGGCGCGCCCAGGGGATCGTGGACGGCACCAGTCGGTCACCCAGACCGCGCATCGGGGCGACTATGGAGCGTCCTCCCCCGAAGGCCCAGGAGCTTCACCCCCGGGGTGGTTCGCACTATGATGCTCGACCCATGGCCACGCTCGAAATCACCGACGAGGAGCTGACGCTCCTTCGCACCGCGCTCCACTCGCTGCTCGACGACTTCGGACACGGGGAGGCCGATCTGGTCGCCCGGATTCAGGCGCTGATCGCCAAGCTGCCGGCCGAGGACGGCTCGGCTCAGCCCTCTGCCTGAGCGTCCGAGTCCCATAGGCGAACGGTCCGCAGGCGTCCTTCTCCATCCGACGTCGCTTCCAGGTGGCCGCCTCGGCCCCCAGGCCGAGCGCTTCGTCGACTGGCTCGCCGAAGCCGGCCAGCGCTGGTGGCAGGTGCTTCCCCTCGTCCCGCCCGACGGCTACGGATCGCCCTACAGCTCGGCTTCGGCCTTCGCGGCGTCGGCGGCCCTGCTCGCCGACCCGGACGCAGAGGTAACCGCGGGCGAGGTCGAGCGCTTCCGCGAGCGCCACCGCTACTGGACCGGAGACTGGGAGCGGTTCGTCGGCGACGGCGCTCTCGCCGACCAGGTCCGGTTCGAGCGCGAATGGGACGCGCTCCGCCGCTACGCGGCCGACCGCGGCGTGCGGATCATGGGCGACCTTCCGATCTACGTCGCGGGCGCCTCCGCCGACGTGGCCGCACATCCTGGGCTGTTCGACTTCTCCGAGGTGGCCGGAGCGCCGCCCGACGCGCTCAACCCGCAGGGCCAGCTCTGGGGCAACCCGCTCTACCACTGGCCCGTCAACCGCGCCGAGGGGTACCGCTGGTGGATCGAGCGCTTCCGCCGCTCGGTCGAGCTCCTCGACCTGACCCGGATCGACCACTTCCGCGGCTTCGTGGCCTCGTGGGGCGTCGAGCCGGGCGAGGAGACCGCCCTGACCGGCCGCTGGCGACGTGGCCCCGGGCTCGAGCTCTTCCGAGCGGTCGAGGACGAGCTCGGGCCGCTCCCGGTCGTCGCAGAAGACCTCGGCGTCATCACCCCGGCGGTGCGCCGCCTACGAGACGAGCTCGGGTTCCCCGGGATGCGCGTCCTCCAGTTCGGCTTCACCGGAGGCCCACGGAACGTTCACGCCCTTGCCAACCACCCGGAGAACTGCGTCCTCTACACCGGCACCCACGACCTCGACCCGATCGCGGGCTGGTGGGAGGCTGCCCCTCAGGCGGTGCGACGACGGGCGCTCCGCGAGATGAGGGCCGCCGGGATCGAAGAGGAGCCCGCCTGGGGGCTCGTCCGGCTCGCGCTCAGCTCACGTGCCTCGCTCGTGATCATCCAGGCGCAGGAAGTCCTCGAGCTCGGCAGCAACTCCCGTTTCAACACCCCCGGCACCACCGGCGGCAACTGGAGCTGGGGGCTCGAGGCGGGCGAGCTCACCCCGGAGCTCGCGGACCGACTCCGCCTCGCCACCGCCGAAGCCGGCCGCTCAAGATCGGTACCTAGGTAGGAAAAGATGGGTAGCAACACCGAATCGGACTGACCCTGCCTGCGCGTACTTTCGAATGACAACAAAGGCAAAGGGTCAGGAGGGTTCCATGCATCCGTTCTTCTCAGAGACGATGGTGCGCCACCGGGGGCGAGAGCTCGACCGGGCCGTCCATGACGTCTACCACTTGCAGCCGCTACCGGCGGTGTCGCGGCGGCCTCACCCCGTCAGGGAATCTGTGCTGCTGCGGCTGACGACGGTCGGCGACACCGAGGCGATCGAGCGCCTCGCCGCGCTCGAGGCCGTGCCTGCGCCGGACAGCCGCTGCGTGGTCGCCGAGGTCGGCGGAGCACTGGTCGCGGCGCTCCCGCTCCGCGGCGGCAAGGTGATCGCCGATCCGTTCCGGCCGACGGCGCACCTCATCCCGCTCCTCGAGCTGCGCGCGAAGCAGCTCGAGGGGCAGGCGCACCACCGGCGGACGGGGCTTCGTGGCCTCGTGCGCGCTCTCGGCCGCGCCTGACGAGTGTCAAGCGCGCGTGGCCGGGACGAGCTCGAGCTCGGTCGCGCGCCGGACGGCCTCCCAGCGAGTCGGCGCGCCGAGCTTCGCCAGCACCGCGGCGACATGGTGCTCCGCCGTTCGGGGCGAGACCACGAGCCGACCGGCGATCTCCGCGTTCGAGAGGCCGCCGGCGAGCAGGGATAGCACCTCCAACTGGCGCGCGGTCAGGCCCGCAGGATTCGCGCGTGTCGAGGCACGCGGGCCGCGCGGGACCGCGGCGCCGAGGTCGCGCATGCGCTCGGCGACCCTCCGGGCGAGGGGCTCCGCTCCGAGTGCCCTCGCAATCCCGATCGCCTCGCCGAGCTCCTCCTCGTCGTCGAGCAGTGACAGCATCAGCGCTCGGTCGTAGCTCCAGCCGACCTCGCCGTAGGCATCCGCCGCGGCCCGCCAGTCCCGGCGAAGAATCGCGTCGAGAGGCGGTGACCCCGGTGGTTCGACGTCGACCTCGATGCCGACGAGCGCCGCCGTCACCGCGATGCGCACGGCACCCCAGCCGGCGAAGTCGCCGCGGGTCCGCCGGATCTCCTCGATCAGATCCTCGATGCGCCGGCACGGCATCGGCGAGCCGGTGAGAAGGGCCGACTCGACCTGGAGCTCGACGACCGGAGCGAGGCGCTGGAGCTCACCGGTTCGCTCGGCTTGCCTGGCGAGCCCGGCGAGGCCGTCGGCGGCGTCGGGGTCACCCCGGCGGATCGCTAGCTCTGTGAGGACCGTACGCGCCAGCAGCTGGGGAATCGACTCCCCGCGCGAGACCACGCGCAAGGCGAAGCGCTCCGCCTCGTCCCACTCGCCCGCTTTGAGCCGCAGCCAGGCGAGGAGCGTCCCGGCGTACTCGGCGAGCGTGTGCACCTCGTACTGGCCGGCGTACGCGATTGCCTCCTCGGCGTAGACCCGCGCCTCGAGCGGACGTCCCCAGCACATCAGCGTGTAGGCGAGGTTCACGAGCGCTCTCGCCGCCTCGTGCCGCGTCCTGCTCCGATCGGCCATGGCGCGCGCCTCGAGCAGCGTCGCCGTCGCGTCCGGGTCCAGCTGAATCTTCGACGAGCCGATGTTGACGAGCGCGTGCGCCCGGGTCGCGTCGTCGCCGAGCTGGGTCGCGAGCTCGTAGGCGATCTCGCCCATCGCGATCGCCTGGCTCGTGTCCTCCCCGAGCATCGCAAGCTGCGAGACGGTGCTGTAGGCGGCTGCGAGCTCGGTTGACTCCCCGAGCGGCTCGAGGAGCGTGACCGCCGCCTGAGCCGTCCGGCGGGCGGTGCGCCCGTCCCCCGAGAACCAGTGGAAGCGCGACAGCACCCGCATGCACTTGCCCACCGATCTCCTGTCGCCGAGGTTGCGATAGATCGCGATCGCACGCTCGATGGCGGGGAATGCCGCGTCGAGGCGCGAGACGACGTACGCCGCCGACGCGAGCTCGAACAGCAGAGCCGCCTCCTCGGCCGGCGGGAGCCTGTCGGCGAAGTCCGCAGCCCGGAGATAGTGGGAGAACGCCTCGCGATGCGACTCGAGCGCGGAGGCGCGTCGCGCGGCGACGGTCGCGTACTCGGCGACGACGTCGTCCTCGGCTGCCGCCTCGGCGTGGTGGACGATCTCCGCCGGGTCGGCGCCGGCCTCGAGCAGCGCGGCGAGGATCCCGGCGTGCACGCGACGCCGCGCGGCAGCGGTCATGCTCGACGCGATCGCATGGCGGGCCAGCTCGTGCCGGAAGCGGACGTAGCCGGCCTCGACCTCGAGCAGCCGGCGGCGCTCCGGCTCCTCGGCAGCCGCGGCCCAGTTCGACATCACGTCGTCGAGCACCGAGACGGGCACGCGTTTCGGGACCACCGACACGAGCTCGAGAAGAACGCGTGAGGGATGGTCGAGCCGCGAGGCGCGACCTCGCACCGCGTTCGCGACCGACTGCGGAAGCCCCTTCTCGGACGAGCAGGCGAGAAGCTCGGTGACGTAGAACGGATTGCCTCGCGTGGCCGCGTAGACCCCGTCGGCGCGGTCGCCTGCCAGGGTCGCGACGGCGCGGTGCGACAACGGCGCAAGCTCGAGGAACACCGCGTGGTCGGCCGGGACGGCGCCGATCGTCGCGTGGAGCGGATGCCCCGGGGGCACCTCGCCGTCGCGGAAGGTGATGACGAGGAGCGCCGGCAGGGAGCCGACGCGGCGGCCGAGCACGGTGAGCGAATCGAACGTCGCCTCGTCCGCCCAGTGCACGTCCTCGAGCACGAGCACGGTGGGGTGGGGCGGAAGCTCGAGCTCCTCGACGAGCAACGCCTGGATGTCGTACGGCGCCGCCCCCGTCGCCAGCGCGCGGGAGAGCTGCGGCGACACGCGAGCGGCGAAGTCGCGGAACGGGCCAAGCGGCCTCGGGATCGAAAGGTCGTCGCAGGCGCCGACGAGCACGCGCGAGCCCGGCTCGAGCCCCTCGAGGAACCGCGCGACGAGCGACGTCTTGCCGATTCCCGGCTCGCCGTTGACGAAGACCGCGCGGCCCTCGCCGTGCTTGGCCGAAGCGTGGGCGTCGGCGAGCGCCGCGAGCGCATGCCCTCGCTCGAGTAGCTCCATGGTGGAAGGGTACGACCTTCGGGACCGAAGCGGATTCCGCGGCGTTTCAGAACTGCAAACGGTGGAACCGGATCGCCATGAGCCAATCGCGCCGCTACCTGCTGCTGTTGCTGATCGCCGGCCCGGCCACCGCCGAGGCCGAGGTCTCCTGTACTCGCGAGGTGCGCTCTCGTGCGCAAGCTCTTGCGCCTCGCCGCCGGCGGGAGCTGGTCGTCTCACGATCCGGCGGCCACTATCGTTGAAAGGAGAATGCGGCTCTACGACTACGACGCGTCCGGGAACTGCTTCAAGGTCAGGCTTCTCCTGGCCCTGCTGGAGGTCGACTACGAGCGCGTTCCGATCGACATCTTCGCGGGCGAGACGCTCACCCCCGAGTTCGCGAGGCTGAACCCGCTCCGCGAGACGCCCGTACTCGAGACCGACGACGGCTCCGTCCTCGCGCAGTCGAACGCGATCGTCTGGTACCTCGGTGAGGGCACTCGCTACATGCCGCAGACGGCCTACGAGCGCGGGGAGGTCGTCCAGTGGCTCTTCTTCGAGCAGGAGCGCGTGATGTCGGGGATCGGGAGCGCCCGCTTCCGCATCATGACCGGCCGTGGCGCCGACGTCGTCCCGGCGCGCCTCGCACTCGGGCAGACCGCGCTCGAGACGCTCGAGGCGCGGCTCGAGGGCCGCCGCTTCCTGGTCGGCGACCGGTGCTCGATCGCGGATATCTCCAACTACGCCTACACCCATGTGGCTCCCGACGCGGGCTACGACCTCGGCGCCTACCCGGCGGTCGAGCGGTGGCTGGCGCTCGTCGAGGCCGAGCCCGGCTTCGTCGACGACCTCGTGCCCTACCCCGACAACGCACGCGAGGGCCTGAGCAGGTCGATCTACGACGGTTGACGCCGGGAAGCCACGGCGTCATCCTCGGGCGGTGAGGCAGGTCACGATCGGGCTCCTCGGCGGCTTCGTTGCCTCGTCCGGCGGTACGGAGGTGCCGGACGGCGCCTGGCGGCTGCGCAAGGGGCGGGAGCTCGTCAAGCATCTGGCGCTTGCGCGCGGCCACCGGCTGCACCGCGAGCAGGTGATGGATGCGCTGTGGCCCGAGCTCGATGCCGCGGCAGCGGCGAACAACCTGAACCAGACGGTGCACATTGCGCGCCGTGCACTCGGTGCCGAGGCGATCGAGGCGAGGGACGGGCTGCTCGTCCTCGAGGCCGAGGTGGACGTCGATGTCTTCGAGGCGGCCGCTGCGGCTGCGCTCCGCTCCCGGGCCGCTCCGTCGCTGCGGGCGGCGCGCGGGCTGTACGCCGGCGAGCTCCTGCCCGAGAACCGGTACGACGACTTCGCCCTCGGCCGGCGCGAGGAGCTCGAGGCGCTCGCCGGTCAGCTCGACGCCGCGCTCGAGGAGATCGACGCCGGCGGCACGCGGCTCCGGCTTCCGGCCGACGCGAGCTCCTTCGTCGGCCGCCGCCACGAGCTCGGCGAGCTGTCAGCGCTCCTCCACCGCGGCCGGCTCCTCACACTCACGGGAACCGGCGGCGCGGGCAAGACGCGACTCGGCCTGGAGGTCGCGCGGTCGGTGGAGGGGACCTACACCGATGGGGCGGCACTCGTCGAGCTCGCCACGGCGCGCCCCGCCTCGGTCGCGATCGCAGTCGCGGCGGCCCTCGACGTGCTGGCTCTCCCCGACCAGAGCTTCGAGGACGCCGTCACAGGCTTTCTCGCCGGACGGGAGCTGCTCCTGGTTCTCGACAACTGCGAGCACGTGCTCGCACCGGTCGCCGCGCTCGCGTCCGAGCTCCTCCGCGCCGCTCCCCGGCTCACCGTGCTCGCGACCAGCCGCGAGCCTCTTCGCATCCCCGGTGAGGTCGTGTTCCGCGTCCCCTCCCTCGCGATCCCCGACCCCGAGACCCATCCGGACGCCGTCGCTCTCGCCGGCTACGAGTCCGTGAGCCTGTTCGTCGAGCGGGCCGCGGCGGTCGCGCAGGGGTTCGAGCTCACCGCCGAGAACGCGGACGACATCGCGCGCATCTGCTTCCGGCTCGATGGGCTCCCGCTCGCACTCGAGCTCGCAGCCGGCCGCGTCGGCGCGCTCACCCCGGCGGCGATCGCAGCGAGGCTCGACGATCGCTTCCGCCTGCTTCGTGCGGGGTCGAGCCAGGCGCCGACGAGGCAGCAGACGCTCGAGGCGACGCTCCGCTGGAGCCACGATCTCCTCGAGCCCGACGAGCGCGTCCTCTTCCGCCGCCTCGGCGTCTTCGCGGGCGGGTTCGAGCTCGGCGCCGCCGAGGCGGTCTGCGCAGGCGACCTCCTCGAGGCGGCGGAGGTCGCCGACGTGCTCGGACGCCTCGTCGAGAAGTCGCTCGTCAGCTTCGACGACCGCGGGCCCGACCGCCGCTACCGGCTGCTCGAGACCGTGCGGCTGTACGCCTCGGGCGAGCTCGAGGACTCCGGTGAGACGCAGGCGCTCGCGGCGCGGCACGCCGGCTGGGCGCTGGCCCTTGCCGAGGCGACGCCCGACACGCAGCTCCTCGACCGCGAGGCGGCGAACATGCGCGCGGCGCTCGACACCCTTCTCGCCCGCGACTCCGGCGGCGCCCTGCGCCTGTGCGCTGCGCTCACACCTTTCTGGCTGCGGCGCATCGACCTGGTCGAGGCCCAGCGGCGCTTCGCCGCGGCCCTGGCGGGCTCGCCGGAGCCGACCGCGCTTCGCGCCGAGGCACTGCTTGCGGCGTCGGCGATCGACTTGCGCAGCGGCCTGACGGATTCGCTGAACGCCCGGGTCGAAGAAAGCCTCGAGATCGCGGTCTCGGTCGGCGATCGCCTGATCGAATGGCACGGGCTCCAGCGCCTCGCGGACATAGCCGTCGCCTGGGACGACGGCGCGGCCGCGTTGACGTGGGCGGGCCGGGCGCTCGAGCTCGCCGCCGAGCACGGGCCGCCCGGGGCCGAGGCGCTCGGCGTCTACGCGGAAGGTGCCGCTCAACTCCTTCTCGGCGAGTCCGGCCTGGCAGAGGAGAGCCTCGCACGGAGCCGCGATCTGTTCCGGCTCGTCGCCTCCCACGAGCGGGTTCCCTCGCCGCTCAACATCGCCGAGCTCCGCTGGCCCGGCCTCGGGGGGACGATCGGCCCGCGGCTCCTCTTCGAGGAGACCCTCCAGCCGTTCCAGGAGCTGACGGGGCGGACGGCGGTGAGCCACGTTCTCGTGAACGAGGCAGGCGTCGCCCGGGTTCGCGGAGAGCTCGCAAGGGCGCGCGAGCTCACCGACGAGGCCGAGGCCACCGCCGACGAAGACCGTGGCCTCGCCGCCGTGCTGGTGCGCCGCGCCTATCTCGAGCTCGCCGAAGGCGACCTCGACGCGGCCCGGGCCGCGCTGGAGCGCGCGCTCGAGCTGCGCCGCGGCCTGCGGGAGCGCCGTGGGATCGGCATGGCGCTCTCGGGCCTCGGGTTCGTCGACACGGTCGCCGGCGAGCTCGACCGGGCCGACGCGGAGCTCTCGGACGCCCGCGACCTCTTCCGGCGTGCCGGCGATCGCTGGGGGTATTCGAGCACCCTCTGGCGGACGGCGGACCTCGAGCTCGCGCGCGGCCGCTACGACGAGGCCGACGCGGCCCTCGAGCAGGCGCTCGCGACCCTCGGGACGACCCGGCGTCCTCGCTGGCTCGCACACACCACGCTCAGCCAGGCCGAGGTCGCCCTGGCCCGCGGCGACGCGGAGCTCGCCGCCACACGCTTCGAGGCCGCGCGCGAGCTGTACCTGGCCTGCTCGGACCTCGACGGGATCGCGGCGGTCGACGAGCGCTCGGCGTCGCTACCCGCGCGCTAATCCGCTGCAAAGGGGTCGTGCGTACAACTCCTCCGACACTACTGAGGAGGGGAAATGAGTGCAACGATCTCTCCGGTGATCGGGGAAGCGACAGTGCAGGAGCTGCGCGAAGCAGTGAAAGGCGAGGTGCTCGCCCCGGGCGACAGCGGGTACGAAGAGGCCTGCCGCGTCTGGAACGGGATGTTCGACGGGCGCCGCCCGGCGCTGATCGTGCGGTGCGAGGGTGCAGCCGACGTGATCGCGGCCGTGGGCTTCGCCCGCAGCAACGACCTGCCGCTCGCCGTGCGCGGCGGCGCGCACAGCGTCGGCGGCTTCTCGGCGCCGGACGGCGGGCTCGTCGTCGATCTGTCGCCGATGCGCAGCGTGCGTGTCGACCCGGGCGCGAACGTCGCCTACATCGGAGGCGGCGCGACCTGGGCGGACGTCGACCACGAGACCCAGGCCCACGGGCTCGCGACGACCGGCGGGCTGGTCTCGAGCACCGGCGTAGGCGGCTTTACGCTCGGCGGCGGCGTCGGCTGGCTGATGCGCAAGCACGGCCTCGCCTGCGACAACCTCGTCGGCGCGGACGTGATCACCGCCGACGGCCAGCTCGTCCGCGCGAGCGAGAGCGAGAACAAGGAGCTCCTCTGGGGCCTGCGTGGCGGTGGCGGCAACTTCGGCGTCGCGACCCAGCTCGAGCTCGAGCTCCATCCGGTCGGCCCGCTCGTCCACGCCGGCCCGGTCTTCTACCCGGCCGAGGCCGCCGGCGACCTGTTGCGGCTGTTCCGCGACTGGTCGTCGAGCGCACCCGACGACGTCACCGCGGTGGTCAACCTGACCTCGGCTCCGCCGCTGCCGGTGATCCCCGAGGAGTGGCACGGCAAGAAGGTCGCGGCCTTCATTGCGGTCTCGACCGACCCCGTGGAGGAGGCCGACGCCCGCGTGAAGCCGTTCCGTGAGGTCGCCGAGCCGATCGCCGACCTGCTCGGGCCGATGCCCTACCAGGTCATGCAGAGCCTGCTCGACCCGCTCTGGCCCAAGGGGATCCACGCCTACTTCAAGGGGACGAACCTGACCGCCCTCGACGACTCGCTGATCGAGGCGCTCGTCGAACGGCATCTCGCTGCGCCCGGCCCGCAGGCCGAGATCCACGTGCACCAGATGGGCGGCGCGGTCGCGCGCAACGGGGCCGGCTCGTCGTTCCCGGACCGCTCGATGCCGTTCCTGATCAACGTGGTGACCGGCTGGCACGACCCGGCGGTCGGCGACGCGCACATCGAGTGGGCGCGCAGCGTCGTCGCAGCCGCCAGCGGGTCATCCACGGGCCGCGGCTACGTGAACTTCCTGTCCGACCCGGGCGCCGGCAAGTCCGGCTACGACCCGGAGACCTACGAACGCCTTGCGGCGCTCAAGCGCGAATACGACCCCACCAACGTGTTCCGACTGAACCAGAACATCGAGCCCTAGCGGGGGCCACGGAGATCGGGGTGTCGGACACAGCGTTCTCCGTACGCCGCGGATAGGCCCCTCGATCGTGTCCGACATCCGCCTTACGCGCTGTGACTGGGACGGCGTTCAAGGCGGATGTCGGACACCGTGCGAGCCTCGCGTTGTCTGCCGAGCTATCAACGCGGTGTCCGACACCTCCGCACCTCGCATTCGCGTCTACGACTATCGTCGCGGCCATGCGGTTGCGGTTCGAATGGGTGATCGAGAGCTGCCGGCTCCTCGCGCAGATCGGCGAGGAGTTCGAGCGGACACGCCCGTTCGAGGGCCTGCGCATCGGCACGGGTATCCATCTCGAGCCGAAGACCGTCGCGCTGCTCCTCACGCTGGCGCGCGGCGGGGCGGAGGTGATCTCGACCGGGAACCTCAACACGACCCAGCAGGAGGCGCTCGACTACCTCGGTGCACACGGCGTGCGCCCGGTCGGCGCGCCGACCTCCGATGCGGCCGAGCACGACTCCTACCTGCGCGAGGTGCTCGCCGCCGAGCCGCAGCTCCTGCTGGACAACGGCGGCGACCTGTTCGTCCGCTGGCTCGAGCGCCCCTACGAGGGCCTCGTCGGCGGCACCGAGGAGACCACGTCGGGCCGCATGCGGCTCGAGCCGCTTCGCGCTCGGCTGAGCCTCCCGATCCTGGTCATCAACGACAGCCCGATCAAGCAGTTCGCCGAGAACCGGCACGCCGTCGGCCAGAGCACGGTCGAGTCGTACCTGCGCATCACGAACCGCTCGACGAACGGCAAGCGCGTCACCGTGTTCGGCTACGGCGCCTGCGGCCGGGGTGTGGCTGCGCACTTCCGGAACGCCTTCGCCGAGGTCTCGGTGGTCGAGATCGATCCGGTCACGCGCCTCGAGGCGCTGCTGGACGGGTTCGCGGTACCGGACAAGGCTGAGGCTCTTCGTCGCGCCGACGTCGTGATCACCGCGACGGGCGCCCGCGGGGTCGTCACCGCCGCCGACCTGCCGCTCCTCCCCGACGACGTCGTGCTGATGAACGTCGGCCACTTCCCGCTCGAGATCGACGTGCCGGCGGTCCGCGCCGCGGCCCAGGAGACCATCGACGCGGCCGACGGGATCGAGACGCTCCGGCTTCCGGGCGGCCGGCGCCTCCACCTGCTCACCGGCGGGCACATGGTCAACCTTGCCGGGCCGCGCCCGCTCGGAAACTCGATCGAGTCGATGGACCTCGGGTTCGCGCTCCAGGCGCGCTGCCTCGAGGCCGTCGCCACAGGCCGAGCCGGCCCCGATGACTGCGTCGTCCCGGTCCCGGCGGCGATCGACGCCGGCGTCGCCTCGGCGTACGTCGACCTTCAGTCGTCATAGATCTGGATCTTGAGCTTCCGGTAGGCGAACGCCGCCATCCGGAAGAGCAGCCACCCGTGGCGGAATCGCGAGATCTTCGTGTCGCCGTAGGTTCGGGGCTGATAGCGGACGGGCAGGTCGACGATCTCGAGCTGCAGCCTGGCCGCGCCGAGCAGCAGGTCGAAGTCGCCGAACGGGTCGAAGTCGCCGAAGTACGAGCGGCCGGCCGCGATCTCCTCGTACCGGGTCCGCTTGAGCACCTTCGTCCCGCACAGCGTGTCCTTCACCGGTTGCCCGAGCAGCGCGCCGAAGACGAGGGAGAAAGCCTTGTTTCCGAGCAGGTTGAGGAACCGCATCGCGCCCGGCTCGAGCCCGTACACGAGGCGTGAGCCGTTCGCGAACTCGGCGCGCCCCGTGGCGATCGCCTCGAGGAACGACGGCAGTTCCTGTGCGCGGACGGTCAGGTCGGCGTCGAGGATCATCAGCACGTCGTAGCGGGCCTTCTCGAAGCCGAGGCGCACCGCGTCGCCCTTGCCCTTCCCGGTCTGCCGGAGGTAGACGATCTCGCGCTCCGGGTGCAGCCCGATCTGCCGCTCGATCTCTTCCCGGGTGCCGTCGGTCGAATGCCCCTCCACGAAGATCAGCTCGCAGCTCGAGCCGAGCTCGGGGGTCTCCTGGACGATCCGCTCGATCATCCCCGCCTCGTCGCGCGCGGGGACGACGATCGAGACGCTCAGTTCCTCCGGCTCGTCGGGCGGCCGCTTCCGCGCGACGATCCACCACGTCAGCGACAGGTGGCGGACGATCGGCAGCGGCCCGATGATCCCGTTCAGAAACGGTGAGAGCACCGGGATCCTCAGCGGGAAGAGGATCCGCCGCGTCGTCGTCACGGGCTCGAGCCCCGTCAGCCGCATGAGGTTCTTCACGTCGCCGATCGTCAGCCAGTTGCGGACCGGCGTGCGCTGCTTGAGCCCGAGCCACTCGAGCACCGCGAGCGCCGGACGCCAGAGCTGGCTGTAGGAGTGCACGACGACCCGCGTCTCCGCGGTCGCGTGGTCGGCGACGTTGGAGAACAGCGCGAGCAGGTCGTCGACGTACGGGACGAGATCGGAGAGGAGGATGTAGTCGTAGGTCTCGTCGAGGGCGAAGTCCTCGCCGGCAGACTGCTCGAATCGGAGGCCCGGGTGGCGCGCGCGTGCGAGCTCGACCATCCGGTCGCTGACGTCGATCCCCACGCCACGAGCGGGCTCGACGGCTGCGAGGAGATCCCCGCCTCCGCTCCCGATCTCGAGCACCGAGGCGCCCGGCCGGACGATCGAGCGGTGCACCGCCTCGATCAGCCGGTGGTAGCCGCGCGCCGGTCGCCTCGGCTCGGGCTGTCCCGCCGCGATCTCGTCGAACGTCTGGGCGAGCGCGTCGTAGCGCCCGGGCGGATCGGAGATCTTCTCGTGGGTCGCCATGGGCCTCGTCACGTTAGGGTAAGCCGCTGTGCAGCGGGTGCACCGGACGACCATCCTCGCCGGCGCCCTCTATCTCGTCGCCTGCGCGGTCGCCTACGGGGGCCTTTTCAGCCACGCCTACCCAGGCGATGTGGGCACGTATGCCGAGTACGGCCGCGCGCTCGTCCATCACGGCCGCATCCCCTACCGCGACTTCTACGACGAGTACCCACCGGGGTCGGTTCCCGTCTTCGCGCTGCCGGCGCTGATCTGGGACGCCCACTACGTGCTCGTCTTCAAGCTCCTGATGACCGCGTGCGGGCTCGGCTTCACCGTGTGCGCCGCGTGGACGGTGCGGAGGCTCGGGCTCAGCGCGTGGCGCCTCGCGCCGATCGTGCTCGCGCCCGTCTTGATGGGCCCCGTGTTCCTCAACCGCTACGACCCGCTGCCCGCGTTCCTCGTCTCGCTTGCGCTCGTCGCGCTCCTGCGTGGGCAGGAGCTCCTCCCCGGGGCGCTCCTCGGGGTCGGGACGGCGCTCAAGCTCTATCCGGTGCTCGTCCTCCCGGTCGCGGTTCGGCGCGTGCGGTCGGTCGTGCGAGCCGGAATCGCGTACGTGGTCGCCGGCGCGGTGCTCGTGGTGCCGTTCTTTGCGCTCGCGCCCGGGGGGGTCGGCTTCAGCCTGTGGACGCAGCTGAAGCGCCACCTCCAGATCGAGAGCCTCGGCGCTTCGATCCTCCTCGCGGGATCGAAGCTCGGGATCCACCACGTCGGCTGGATCCGCGGCAAGCCCGGCTCGATCGACATCGGCGGGACCCTCGCCGACTCCGTAGGCGTGCTCAGCTCGGTGCTCGCGCTCGCGCTCGTGGGCGCCGTCGCGTGGGCGTTCTGGAAGGGGCCCGACGACGACGAGCGCATGGTGACCGCCTGGGCGGGAACGATCGGCGCGTTCGTGATCTTCGGCAAGGTGCTCTCTCCCCAGTACCTCACCTGGCTCGTCCCGCTCATTCCTCTTGCCGCGGGAAGGCGCGGACGGCAGGCCGCGATCCTGTGGTTCGCCGTGCTCGCGATCACCCAGCTCGAGTACCTCGGCGGCCGCCACGGCCAGCGCGACCAGAACTGGAGCGTCTGGGTGCTGCTCGTCCGAAACCTCGGCCTGGTCGGCGTGTTCGCGCTGCTGTTCGCGCAGCTCGTCGACCGGCGTCAGCCGCAGGCGACGGAGGCGGCGCCGCCGACGCGGTAGAGGAGGACGCCGCCGAGATCCTGGCGCGGAGCGATCCTGTCGAGCGCCGGCGCCCAGATCTTCGCCTGCCGCTTGTCGACGACGACCGCGGTGACCCCCTTGGCCGCGAAGTACCGCCGCAGGAGGTGAACCTGGTTTTTCACCGGCAGGTAGCCGACCGAGATCTGCGCGATCCCGTCCGGATGGAGGAACACGCTGGGCGGCGAGGTCTGGAGGCGGCCCCCCGCCATCCGGAAGCGGAACCTCGCGGCGATCTGCCAGAGGTTCGACTGGCCGCCCTGCCCGGGCGGCTCGGGAAGGACGATCTCGCCCGGGGCCAGGCAGTCGCGGTAGGCGCTTGCCGTGAAGAACTGTGGGATGCTGAACGTCGTCGCCCAGACCCCGGCGCCCGGGTTCGGGAAGAGGAGGAGCACGGTTGCCGCCGGCAGGATCCAGCGGAGAGTCCTGTGACTCGTCGCCGCCATCCAGAGCGCCACGATCACGGCGCCGGCGAGCGAGGTGTAGACGAGGAATCGGACCGGGAGGATGTTGTCGAAGAGTGGCAGGAACTTCCGGCCGATCCCCGGCAGAGTCACCGTCTCGTGCCCGAGCACGGTCGGGAGCGGGATCACGCTGTGGCCGCCAACGTGCAGCCTCGGGCCGAGTGACAGGTACGCGGTCACGGCGAGCATCACGACCAGGAACCGGCCTCTCAGCGTGCTCCAGCTCGACCGGGCGTAGAGGAAAACGATGACGAGGAGCGGGATGCCGACGAAAGCGCCCTGCTCTGTGCTGTTGCCCGGCCAGCGCTTCGCGAGCGAGTGCGCCCAGCCGGCGCCGACGGCCTCGAGGTGCGTCGGCAGGAAGAAGTTGAGGAGGTCGGCCGTGTACGCCGCCGGCGGCGTGAACCCGGCGACCCGCAGGCTCGTGAGCGCGTAGTAGAGGATCGGCGCCGCGAGCACCGCGGCGGCTGCGTACGCGAGCGCCAGCGGGACGAGGAGATGCACGAGCCGCCGGCGGTAGGGCGGGGCGAGGAGGAAGCCGACGACGAGCGCGAGGGCGAGCACGAGCGTCAGCGTCAATCCGACTTCCAGCGACAGGTAGAGCTGAATCGCGAGGAGCGGGGCGAGTCGCAGCACGATCCCCCACCGGTCGAGGGTGCCCTCGACCGCCTTCACGACGACGAGCGCGACGAGGGGGATCACGAACATGGCCGTCAGCTGGGGCTGCCCGAGGACGTGGCCGAGCATGTAGCTCGAGAAGCCGAAGACGTAGCCGCCGACGAGCGAGGGCCAGAAACGGCCGGTGAGATGGCGGCAGAGGAGATAGGCCGTCCAGGCGGAGACGGCCGGGAGCAGGACCGCGGCGATGTCGAACGATGCAACGGGCCCGAGAAGGGCGGTCAGCGGCGCGAACACGACCGCGACCGGCGGGATGGTGTTCACCCAGGCGAGGTCGACGCCGCTCGGCGCCCAGACCTCGTGTGTGTAGAGCGGGTTGGAGCCGTGCTCGATCGCGTGCAGCCACCACGCGAACGACCAGATCGGGATCTGCGGGTCGTCGAAGACGCCGACGTACTGCCTGCCCGGCTCGATCAGCGGGCCGAGGCCCCAGAAGAGGAAGGCGAGGAGCGAGTAGACGGCGAGCGCCGCGAGGCCCGCACGTCTACCGGAAGCCGCCATGGGGCGGAAAGCTATTGCAAAGGGTCCGTGAGGATTGCCTGTGCTTTCCTGGCCTCCCAGTAGCATGATCCGACATGTCAACTTCGGTCGTCACCGGTGGCGCCGGCTTCCTGGGCTCGCATCTCTGCGACTACCTGGTCGAACGGGAGCACAGGGTGATCTGCGTCGACAACCTCGAGACGGGCTCGCTCGAGAACATCGAGCATCTGCGCGGCCCCGGGTTCTCGTTCGTCTACCAGGACGTCGTCGACGGGATCTGGATCGACGAGCCGGTCGACTACGTCTTCCATCTCGCGAGCCCGGCGAGCCCGATCGACTACCTGCGGCTGCCGCTGCAGACGCTCAAGGTCGGCTCTCACGGAACCGCGAACGCACTCGGCCTCGCCAAGTGGAAGCGGGCGCGGTTCCTGATCAGCTCGACGAGCGAGGTATACGGCGACCCGCAGGTCCACCCCCAGCCCGAGACCTACTGGGGCAACGTCAACCCGATCGGCCCGCGCGGCGTCTACGACGAGGCGAAGCGCTACGCCGAGGCCCTGACGATGGCCTACCACAACCAGCAGGGCGTCAACACGGCGATCGCCAGGATCTTCAACACCCTTGGCCCGCGCATGAGGCGCAACGACGGCCGCGCGACCGTCACGTTTCTGCACCAGGCAATCGAGGGTAAGCCGCTCACGGTGTTCGGCGACGGCTCCCAGACCCGTTCGCTTTGCTACGTCGACGATCTCATCCACGGGCTCTACTTGCTGGCGATGAGCGAGGAGCATCTGCCGGTGAATCTCGGGAACCCGAACCACGAGGTGACGATGTTCGAGCTCGCCGAGACGTGTATCCGGGTCACGGGGTCGTCGAGCGAGATCGTGTTCGAGGCGCTCCCGGTCGACGACCCGCGCGAGCGCCGTCCCGACATCACGCGAGCGCGCCAGATCCTCGGGTGGGAGCCCGAGGTCGACCTGGAGGAAGGGTTGCGGCGCTGGGTACGCGCCCTCGGCCGGGAGCCGGTCGAAGCGTAGATGCAAGGCCGGGGGGCTCTCATCGCCGTGTTGGTCGCGGCACTCGCAATCGCGGCCGCGCAGCCCGCGACGGGGTCCCGCTACCTGCAGGTCGGGATCACCGACGAGGCGTCACTTCTGTACGGCTCGACCGCGAAGACCGTCGCGACCTACGACAAGCTCCACGTGCAGGTCGCGCGCCTCGATCTCTACTGGGGCGGGCCTCTCGGGGTGGCGAAGAGTCGGCCGCTTCATCCCACGAATCCCGCCGACCCGGCCTACGACTGGTCGCTGTACGACCCGGTCGTGCAGCAGCTCGCCGCCAAGGGGATCAAGGTGCTGTTCTCGATCTACGGGACACCGTCGTGGGCGAACCACGGGGAAGGCCTCAACGTCGCGCCCCGGAACCCGCTCGACCTCAAGAAGTTCGCCCGTGCCGCCGCCCTCCGCTACAGCGGCACGTACACGGCCGGCGGGGTCGAGCTCCCGCCCGTCCGCTACTGGCTCGCCTGGAACGAGCCGAACAACCCGGTCTTCCTGAGGCCGCAGTTCCAGAAAGTCGGGACGCACTGGGTGATCGCGAGCGCGAAGGCATACGCGAAGATCTGCAACGCGATCTACAACGGAGTCCACGGCGTCGGCATCGCGTCCGAGCGCGTCGGCTGTGGGGCGACGGCGCCGCGCGGGAACAACCAGCCGCTGAGCAGCCGCCCGTCGATCTCGCCGCTCGCCTTCCTCGCTGCCGTGAAGCGCGACGGCCTGAAGACGTTCGACGCCTGGGATCACCACCCGTACTACTCGAATCCCTCGCGCACGCCGACGTCGGCGATTCCGAGTGGCGGCGCCGTCGAGCTCGGGAACCTCGACACGCTGATCCGCCAGGTGACCAGGGAGTACGGCAACAAGCGGATCTGGATCACCGAGTACGGCTACGAGACGAGCCCGCCCGACCCGATCTTCGGCGTCTCCTGGGCCAAGCAGGCCGCCTACCTGACCCAGGCGTTCCGGATCGTCCGGGCGAACCCGCGGGTCGACCTGATGCTCTGGTTCATGCTCCGGGACGATCCGAACCTGAACGGCTGGCAGTCGGGCCTCATCACCGTCGGCGGCAAGCACAAGCCGTCGTTCGCCGCCTTCCAGGCGATGGCCTCCGGGTTCTAGCCGAGGAGTGCGTCGGCGGTCCGCCTGAGGCCCTCTTCGAGGCTGACCGCCGGGTCGTAGCCGAGCACCTCGCGGGCGGCGGTGAGGTCGGCCCACGAGTCGCGGATGTCGCCCTGGCGGGACGGCCCGAAGAGCTTCTCGACGGGTCGGCCGAGGATCTCCCCGATCGCGTCCGCGATGTGGTTGACGCTCGCCGGGGTCCCGCCGGCGATGTTGAAGGCGCGTCCGCTCGCGCCCGTCGCGCCGGCCGCGGCGATCGTCGCCTCCACGACGTTCCCGACGTAGGTGAAGTCGCGCGACTGCTCCCCGTCTCCGTGGATCGTGACCGGATGCCCCTCGGCGATCGCGGTGATGAAGAGCGGCACGACCGCGGCGTACTGCGATGAAGGGCTCTGGCGGGGCCCGAACACGTTGAAGTAGCGGAGCACCACCGTCTCGAAGGCCTCGTAGACGCGCGAGAACGAGATGCAGTAGCGCTCGGCGGCGAGCTTCGCGACCCCGTACGGCGAGATCGGGTCGAGCACCGAGTCCTCGCGTGTCGGAAGCGACCTGCTCGTGCCGTAGACGGAGGTCGATGAGGAGTAGACGACGCGCCGCACACCCTCGTCCCGCGCGGCCAGGAGCACGTTGAGGGTGCCCTCGACGTTCACCGCGCTCGAGGTGAGCGGATCCTGCACCGACCTCGGCACCGAGCCGAGCGCGCCGAGGTGGTAGACGACCTCGACGCCGCGGACGGCGTTGTGGACGCGCTCGTAGCTCCGGAGCTCGCCCTCGACGATCTCGACCTCGACCCCCTCCAGGTTCGCCCGCGACCCGGTCGAGAAGTTGTCGAGCACGCGCACCTCGTCTCCGCGCTCGAGCAGGGCGCGAACGAGATTGGAGCCGATGAACCCGGCGCCGCCGGTGACGAGCGCGCGGGTCACGAGACCTCCAGCGCCACGCCCGCGAGGCCGAACCCGAGCCAGGTGACCGCGTCCATCGGGATGCCCGCGATGATGCCGACGGCGTTCCACGCGCCGACGGCGACGAGGATGAACCCCGCGGCGGAGAGAGCCAGGAACGACGGCTTGCGCGCCTGTCTCAGCGCGATCACGATCCCGCTCGCGAAGGTGGCGACGCCGAGCACGAACCCGATGATGCCGGTGTCGGCGAGGAGCTCGAGCCAGAAGTTCTGCACGCCCCAACGGCGCCATGGGCCCGGGAACGCCTTGTCGGGCAGATTCGGGAATCGCCTGTGGGCCGCCGGGAGGTAGGGCTTGAAGTCGGTGTTCGAACGCTCGAAGCCGATCCCGAGGACGGGGTGGTCCTTCCACATCTGGTAGCCGATCCAGGCCAGGAGCGCCCGTTGCGAGCCCGTCTCCACCTGGCCGGCGACGTTCGTGTGCGACTTCGAGATGCCGAGGAAGGAGAGGTAGTTCGTCACGTCCGATCCCCGTAAGACGTACACGCCGGAGCCGACGACCAGGAGGACAGCGGCGATCGCGAGGCCCCGCCGGAGCGTGAGGGTGCCCGCCCGCCGGCCGATCCAGACCACGGCGATAGTGGCGAGGAGACAGCCGAAGTAGACGAAGACCGAGGCATCGAGGATCACGCCGAGCGCACCGGCGGTGATCGCGACAGCGGCGAGGGCGGGCCGGATCGCGAGGGCGAGCGCCGAGAAGCCGATCGCGAGGGCTGCGCCGGTGAAGGTGCCGAAGTCCTGGTGGCCGAGGAAGGAGACCTCCCGCTGGCCCGGCCGCGGCCCCTCCGGGTCGTCGACGATCGCCAAGAACATGAGCACGCCCCACAGAGCGGCCGCCAGCGCCCAGCCCACGAAGACGTACAGGAAGCGGTCGACGTCGACGCGCCGTCGTAGGAGCAAGACGACGGACGGCGCGAGCAGGGCGTACTCGATCATCTTTGCCGCCGTCGTGAGGTGCTTCGACGGGAGCTCGATCGGCCGCCAGAAGCAGGAGATCACGAAGAGGCCCATGAGGGCGCCGATCAGGATCCAGGCGACACGCATCCGGGCAAGTGGCCGCCAGCCGAAGAGAACGCCCGAAGCGATTGCCGAGGCGACCACCACCGCGATGGCG
Source organism: uncultured Actinomycetota bacterium (assembly GCA_963801905.1). Classification (GTDB taxonomy): domain Bacteria; phylum Actinomycetota; class Thermoleophilia; order Gaiellales; family Gaiellaceae; genus PALSA-600. The sequence goes on from CAWDGP010000001.1 coordinate 253,430, forward strand.
AGGTCCGATCCGTAGACGTCAGCCGGCCCGACTTTTCCGTGCCACTGGTACATGGCATGCAGGAAAACGAAAGGGATCGAGGCGGCCGCGACGAGCGGGAGGACGTCCGCCGCGCGCAGGCGGGCAGTCAAGACGCGCCACTATACTGGCTGACCCGTGCGTTCCCGGATCATCTGGCGTCGCTCGGCGACGGCGATCGGGACGTATGCAGCCGCGGGGCTCGGCTTTCTGACGACGGTCGTTGCGACCCGCGAGCTCGGCGTCCACGACTACGCGAAGTTCGCGGCGGTCATCGCCGCCACCGCGTTCTTTCAGACGCTGCTCGACCTCACGATCGAGGAGGCGCTCGTGAAGTTCGGGTTCCGGTACATCGAGGCGAAACGGTGGGGGAGGCTGCGGCGCCTGTTCGAGGTGGCGGTGGGCTTCAAGCTCACCGGCGGGCTCCTGGCCGCGGTGGCCGTCTGCGTGCTCGCGCCGTTCTCCACGGAGATCTGGGGGACGGGAGGCGTCGTCGTCCCGATGCTGATCGCCTCGCTGATCCCCGTCGCCCAGTCACCCGAGAACGTCGCCGCCGGGGCGATCATCCTCCGCGGACGCTACGACATTCGAGGCTGGTTCCTCGCCGTCTCCATGGGCCTGCGGCTCGTCGGGCTCTTGATCGGCTGCCGGCACGGTGTGGTCGGCGGGCGTGATCGGGCTCGTCGTGGCACAGGTCGTCGCGACGGCGGCGATCGGCGTGGCCGGGATCGCGGCGTTCCTCCGGTTCCCGTCGGCGCCCGCCGAGGCACTCGGCGACGACGTGCGCGGCCTGCGGAGCTTCCTGTTCTCCTCGACGCTCGCCTCGTCGCTCGACTCGGCGCGCGGGACGCTCGGGACCTCGCTCGTGCCGACGGTGGCCCCGATCGTCGAGGCCGGCTACTTCCGGAACGCGCAGGCCCCGGCGACCGGGTTCGCGGCACTGTCGGGGCCCGTGCGGCTCGTGATGCTGACCGAGCAGACGCGCGACTTCGAGGCCGGGCGGCACGATCGCGTCATGAAGATGCTGAACCGGTACGTGGCGAGCACGGCGGCGCTGATGGTGGTCGCGGTGCCGGTGCTCTGGATCGTGATGCCGTTCCTGATCGGCCTCGCGTACGGGGCGGACTTCCGCGCCCACGCGACGGATGCGGCTCGGCTCGTTCTCGTGGCAGCGGCGCTGCGCCTCGTCTGGGGTTGGACGAAGTCGTTCCCGGTCTCGATCGGGCGGCCGGGCTTGCGCGTGATCGTGCAGAGCGTCGAGATCGCCGTCTTCGTGCCGCTCCTCCTCTGGTTCGCGTCCAAGTGGGGCGCGACCGGGGCCGCCGGGGCGATGCTCGTCTCGACCGCGGTGTTCTGCGTGCTCTGGACCGTGGTGCTGCTGCGGCTTCGCGCCTCGTGGCACTCGGCGGAGGCCGTGCCGTCGTGAAGGTCCTCGTCGTCTCGGGCATCTGGCCGCCCGACGTCGGCGGGCCGGCGTCCCACGCGCCGGAGGTCGCGGAGTTCCTCGCCGCGCGAGGCCACGAGGTGCAGGTCGCGATCACCGCCGAGGGGGCGCCCCCGCTCGAGGACTATCCGGTGCACTGGGTGAGCCGCTCGAGGCCGCCCGGGGTGCGGCACGCGGACACCGTCCGCCTGCTCACCTCGCTCTCGCGCTGGGCGGACGTCGTGTACACGACCGGGATGCTGGGCCGCTCCTCGCTGGGGTCGCTGCTCGGGCGGACGCCGTTCGTCACGAAGCTCACCGCCGACCCGGCCTACGAGCGCGCGCGGCGCTGGGGCATCGCGAACGGCTCGCTCGAGGAGTTCCAGCGCTCACCAGGGCTGGCGTCACTCCCGTTGCGGGTGCACCGCGATCTCGACGTCCGGCGTGCCGCCCACGTCGTCACCCCGTCGGCGTATCTGCGGGAGCTGGCGCTCGGCTGGGGCGTCCGCCCGGGCCGGGTGACGACGCTGCCGAACCCTACGCCGCCGCTGCCGGAGCTCCCGCCTCGAGAGGAGCTGCGCGAACGGCTCGAGATCGCGGGGCCGACGCTCGCTTTCGCGGGCCGGCTGACGGCGCAGAAGTCGCTCGACCTCGGGATCGAAGCCGCGCGGCGAGCGGGCGTCGCGCTCGTGATCGCCGGCGACGGGCCGGACCGCGCCTCGCTCGAGCACATCGGCTACGGCCGGTTCCTCGGCCCGCTGCCGAGGGTGGAGGTGCTCGAGCTCTTCCGCGCCGCCGACGCGTCGCTGCTCTCTTCGGCCTGGGAGAACTTCCCGCACACCGTGGTCGAGGCCCTCGCGGTGGGCACTCCGGTGATCGCGACCCGGACCGGCGGTGTCTCCGAGGTGCTCGCCGACGGCGTGAACGGGCTCGTCGTGGAGCCCGGCGACGCCGATGCCCTGGCCGGCGCGATCGAGCGCTTCTTCGCCGAGGACGGGCTCGTCGCGCGGCTACGGGAGAACGCTGCCGCCTCGGTCGTCGACTACGCGCCGGACCGCGTCTACTCGCGGCTCGAGCGGATCCTCGTCGCCGCTCTCGGATGACCCCACGCGTCCTCTTCGTCGGCCGGACGCGCTACCGGCTGCCCTTGCCGGACAGCCTCGCCCGCAAGTGGGATGCGCTCTCGGACCGGATGGAGGTTCGGGTCGTCGCGAGCGGGACGGGATCGGATCCGCGCTTCCACCTGGTGCCCCCGCGGGCATTCGACGGGCCGCTCTTCTACTCGACGCTGCCCGTCGTCGTTGCGCAGGAGCTCCGCTCGTTCCGGCCCGACGTGGTCGTGGCGGAAAGCCCGTACGAAGCGGCCGCGGCCGAGGTCGCCCGCGCGGCCACGCGTTCGAGGGCGAAGGTCGTGGTGGAGGTGCACGGTGACTGGCGGGTCTGGAGCAGCCATTACGGGTCCCGGTTCCGGGCGCTCCTGCGACCCGTGAGCGATGCCGTGGCCGGGTGGGCGGTCGACCACGCCGACGGGCACCGCGCCGTGTCCGGATTCACCGCCTCGCTCCTCGAGCGCCGTGGCCGTCCTCCGCTCGGCGTGTTCACGACCTACTCCGACCTGGGGGCGTTCACCGGACCGCGCGTGCCGGTTCCCGGGGAGCCGAGGGTGCTCTTCGTCGGGGTGCTCGAGCGCTACAAGAACGTCGAAGGGCTCGCAGCTGCGTGGCGGGTCGTGGCCCGCCGCGTACCCGGGGCGCAGCTCCATCTGATCGGAAAGGGGACGCTGACGGAGGTGGCCGAGGGTCTCGCCCGCGACGGCGTGAGCTGGGAGCGCGAGGTGTCGCCTCCGAGGATCGCGGAGGCGTTCGACGCTGCCCGGGCCCTGCTCCTCCCGTCTGCGTCGGAAGGCCTTCCGCGGATCGGGATCGAGTCGTTCCTCCGCGGGCGGGGGGTCGTCGGGACGCGCGCCGGCGGGATTCCAGACCTCGTCGAGGACGAGGTCAGCGGGTTGCTGGTCGAGCTCGGCGACACCCAGGCGCTCGCAGCCGCGATCGAGCGGATCCTGACCGAGGAGGGGCTCGCGATCGCGACTCGGCGAGGGCGCCGCGGCCGCGGCCGGGCGGTGGGTCTCGACACCGGAGGAGTACGCCGACCGCGTGCTCGCGGTCGTGGAGGCCGTGCTCGCGTGAAACCGCGCCTCCTGATGGTGGCGCGTACCCGCTACCGGCTCCCGCTGCCCGACAGCAGCGAGCGGAAGTTCGCCGCTCTGCGGGAGCGGTTCGACCTCCGCGTGCTCGCGACCTCCGCCGACGGAGTCGCGCGCGAGGACGGCGTCCTTCATCTCGTCGGCCGGCTGCCGGTGCTCGACGGCCCGCTCTTCTACCTGTTGCTCCCGTCGCGTGTCCGCCGGTTGATGGGCGAGCACCGGCCGGATGCGGTCGTGACCCAGAGCCCGTACGAAGCGGCGCTGATCCGGCACGTCACCCGCGGCACGCGTCTCGTCGTCGAGCTCCACGGCGACTGGCGCACCGCGTCGAGGCTCTACGGGTCGCCGCTCCGCCGGTTTCTCGCCCCGCTCACGGACCTTGTCGGCGCCTACGGCGTCCGTCACGCCGACGCCGTGCGGACGATCTCCGCGTTCACGACGGGCCTCGTCCGCGGGCTGGGCCGCGAGCCCGACGCCGAGTTCGCCGCGTTCACCGACCTGGACGCCTTCACCGGCGAGCGGTTCCCGGTTCCCGCGGAGCCCCGCCTCCTCTTCGTCGGCGTTCTCGAGCGCTACAAGAACATCGAGGTGCTCGCCGAGGCGTGGCGCCGGGTCGCTGCCCGTCACCCCGACGCCCGCCTGCACCTGGTCGGGCAGGGCACCCAGCAAGAGGTCGTCGAATCGCTCGCCCGCGAAGGCGTCGAGTGGGAGCGGCGTCTCGACGCTTCCGAGGTCGCGGCCGCGATGGATCGCGCCCGGGCGCTGCTTCTGCCCTCGGCGTCCGAAGGCCTGCCGCGGATCGTGATCGAGGCGTTCATGCGTGGGCGGGCGGTGGTCGGCTCCCGCGCCGGCGGCACCCCCGACATCGTCGAGGACGGCGTCAACGGCCTCCTCGTGCCCGTCGGCGATTCAGCCGCGCTCGCCGCGGCGATCGAGCAGATCCTCGACGACGACGCCCTTGCGGCCCGCCTCGGCGCCGCGGCGGCCGAGAGCGCCGCACGCTGGGTCGCGACGCCGGCCGAGTACGCCGACCGCATGGCAGAGCTCGTCGGCGGAACAGAGCCGGCAGACGCCTCCTAGGGACGTGTCCAGGGACTGTCCCCGGTCACGTCCCTAAGCGCACACGCCCAGATATCCTGGAGAACGTGGGCAGCCGGACGATCACGAGCGAGGACGACCTTCGCGAGGTCATCGGCGCACCGGCGGAGGTTGTCGTCAGCAAGCTCGCCGACCGCCTGAACCACCTGACGCGCCAGTTCGTCGAGCGCTCGCCCTTCGTCTGCATCGCGACCGGCCGGCCGGACGGGGGGCTCGACGTGTCGCCCCGAGGCGACCCGGCGGGTTTCGTGCGCATCCTCGACGAACGGACGCTGCTGCTCCCCGACCGTCCCGGGAATCGGCTCGCAGACACCCTGACGAACCTTCTCGTCGACTCGCGCGTCGCGCTGATCTTCGTGATCCCGGGCGTCGGCGACACGTTCCGGGTCAACGGCCGCGGGCGCATCGTCGAGGACGAAGAGCTCCTCGCCGAGAGCACCGTCGACGGGAAGCCGCCGAAGCTCGGCATCCTCGTCGAGATCGAGGAGGCCTACACGCAGTGCTCGAAGGCGCTGATCCGCTCCGACCTCTGGAACCCCGAGCGGCACATCGACCGCTCGGAGCTGCCCTCGAGCGGCGAGATCCTTCGCTCCCTGAACGACCCCGACTTCGACGCCGAGCTCTACGACCGGGAACGCGCCGAGCGCTACGCCCGCCGCGAAGGCCTCTACTGACGATGGCGCGGGCAAGCGACGACGAGCGCGAACGGGCCGTCGCGTCCTTGCGAGAGCACTTCGTGCGCGGGCGGCTCTCGATCGAGGAGCTGTCGGCGCGCTGTGAGCTGGCGCTTCGCGCCCGGACCCAGCGGGACGTCCGGCGCTCGCTCGCCGAGCTGCCTCCGCTCATGCCCCAGGCGATCCTCCGCGGTGCCGCTCGAGGCGTCGCGCTCGTCGTCTTCACCGGCGCCTGGCTCGTGTTCAGCTTCGTGCTTCTCGTGGCGTTCGCCCTGACGCTCGCGATCGAGGGGATGTCCACGCTGGAGCTCGTCGTGTTCCTCGTGGTCTGGCTCGTGCCGACCTATCTCCTCTCGCGTGGGTGGCGGCGAGGACTGGCGCGCCTCGTCAGGGGCGCGTAGACCGCAGCTCGGCTCGCAGCGCCGCAACCTCGTCACGGAGCTCCTGGAGCGCCGCCTCGACCTCCGCGAGCCGGTCGTCCTCGGCCGCGACGCTTGCAGGCGGCCGGCTCCTCGCCGGGCTCGCCGCCGAGAAGCTGGGCGTATCGCTCCTCCTTCTGGCCCGGCCTGCGCGGCAGCCGCACCACGAGCTCGCGCTCGCCGAGCCGAGCCAGCACATCGTCGACCTCCTCGAGGCTGGAGAAGCGGTGCAGCCGCTCGGTGCGCCCCTTCAGCTCTCCCGGAGTCTGCGGGCCGCGCAGCATCAGCACCGCGAGGATCGAGATCTCCGAACCGTCGAGCGAGAGCGCCTCGTCGAAGAGATGCCGGTACTTCGCCGCGCGGCTGCCCGGGCCGCTCGCGAGGCGGGCCCAACCCCGGCGTGAGAGCCCATCGAGCGCGTGGCGGATCGTCGGCTCGTCGTAGTCGACGACCGGATAGCGGTTCGTCGCCTGGTTGCACGCGAGCCGGAGCGAGTTCAAGGAGAGCGGATAGGCATCCGGCGTCGTGCGCTGCTTCTCGATCAGGCACCCGAGCACGCGGATCTCGACCAGGTCGGCGTCCACTGAGGCAAGCCTACGTACTGCGGGATCGTCCTCGATCCCGGAGCAGCGGGGAGATCAGGAGCGGCGCGAAGGTCGCCGAGAGGAGGACGATCGCTCCGACGGCGCGGGGGATCGGCGTCGAGCTCTGCTGGGTGTCGAGCTTGTAGGTGAAGTCGTCCCAGAGGATGTAGGTGAAACCGGCGACCCCCGTCAGGAAGGTCCCGAGGTAGACGAGCGCGGTCTCGCGCGGTCGGCCGGGGAGGCTCAGTGCGGCGGCCGCCGCGAGAAGTGCGACCGGAACGAGCGCGAACCACATCCCGTAATCGAACGTCAGTCGAAGCACGAGGTGCAGCGAGGCCCAGCCGCGGTGGAGGTGAGTCAGGAGGTCGCGGAGCCCGACCGTGGGGAGGACGTCAGGCAGGTGCCGCGTGCCCCACCAGATCCGCCACGGCAGGTTGACGAGATACGCCGCAAGCCCAACGGCAATGAGCGGCGGCCAGGTCCGGCGCCGCGACCCGATCGTGGCCACCCCGAGCCCGATGTAGAGGCATCCGGCAAGGAGGAGCCCCTCTTGCTTGGTGGCGATCACGGCAGCGAGGAGGATCCCGAGGCTCACGAGGAGCCACGAGCCGCCCTCGCGCAGCCACGCGACGACGACGAGCGCCGCGACGACGAAGAAGACGTCGAGCGCCCAGTCGGCCTGCGCATTGAGCACGCGGTTGACGAGCTGGGGGAGGACGGCCGTCAGCGCGACGAACGGCCAGACCAGCCACGCCGGAGCGAGCCGGCGGAGGATGAACGACGCCGCGAACGCGAAGCCCGCAAAGAGAAACCAGTACTCCACCGCAAGCTCGGGCCCGAACCCGGAGCCCATGAAGCGGAAGTCCATCGCCTGCAGCGTCGGCACGAGGATCGGGTAACGCGGCCCGGGGAGCCCCGTGAACAGGGGCGTGTCGATCTTGCCGAAGAAGTAGATGATCTTGGCCCGCGGCACCCAATCCTCGAACGAGTCGCCTCCGCCGAGCGGCATCACCCGCGAGAGGCGGAAGAGCTCCACGAGGATCGCGACGAGCCCGGCTGCCCCGACCGCCGCGACCCCGGTCCCGAGCGAGAGTCGCGGCAGCACACCCAGCGTGCTCGGCAACGGGCGCCGTAAGACCACGGAGAGGATGACGCCGGGTATCGCCACCGCCGCGGCCAGGCCGAGGATCGTCCAGGTCGGAAGCCCGCCGCCGGCGATCAGCACCAGCGTCGCGAGCACCGCGACCGCGCTCGTGCCGAGCAGCAGCGCAAGCCCGAGCGAGTCCAGCAGCTCGAGCCACGTCCGCCAGCCGCGCAGGCCGGCCAGGAGCGCGAGGCCGGTGATCGCGAAGAGCGCGTTCAGCTCGATCACGCCCTGAAGCTCGGGGCTCACCGCCGGTTCACCCGGCCGATCGCCACGCCCTGGTCGTTGCGGAAGAGCCAGGTCGTGCGGCCGTCCCAGGGGCTCGTGTCGCAGCCCCAACAGATCACGTACTCGGGGTGCGTCGAGTCCACCGGCAGCGAAGGAAGCAGGAGGTAGAAGAGGAACGGGCCGATCGTCTCGCTGGCGACCTCGTCGATCCCGTATGCCTTCTCGGCTCCGGGCGAGCTCGGCGCAACGAGGAGCGCGTACCGCGATCCAGGCGGGATGTCCGCGAGCGCAGCTTCCTGGAGGTCGCGAGGAATGTCCAGAGAGCGGCCGGTCCTGACGAGGCGCTCGACCGGGCTCGTGATCGAGCTCTCGTTGTCTGCAGCGCTGGCATCGAGGGCACGCACCGTCCGCGGTACCTCGACGACGAAGAGGAAGGCGGCGGCACCGACGCACACCAGCCCGACGGCGAGCCGCAGACGCCTCATTCGCCTGGGACCGCGATCACGACTGACGCGACCTTCGGGATCGCCCGGTCGGCCGAGCTGGCGACCACGCTCACGGTTTGGTCACCGGGCTCGGTCAGCTGCACGCCGAACGACACCGTTGCCACCTGCTCGCCTCGGGGCTTCAGGAATCCGAGGTCGCAGACAACCGGGCCGGTGCCCGTGCATCCGTTTCCCCGGCTGAAGGCAGGCGGGCCGACGAGGTGCAGCCCAGGGGAGAGATCGATCGTAAGGCTGAGCCCTCCGATCCCGCGCGTCCCGTGGTCGTCGACCGACGCGACGAGGTTGACGTCGCCGCCGAGATACGACGATGCAGGCGACGCGTTCATTGCGACGAACGAGAGGCCCGGCGCTTGTCGGAGTAGAGGTGCCCGTGATAGCTCGCCCTGTCGTAGCCGATCAGGAAGCACCGATCGTCGGAGACCCTGCCGTGGAGAAGCGCCTCGGAGAGGCAGAAGCGTGACCGGTCCTGCGGCGTGACGTGGGCGAGCGGTGTCAGCGTCGCAACCGCCACGAGCGCGAGAAGGAGGAGGCTCCAGGCGAGGCTTGGCCCACGGAAACCGGCCGGTCACGACCTCCGTCATCGCCTGCGCGTCGACCAGCGGGCGATCAGCCGGTCGATTGCGGCCGCCGCGAGGAGCGCGAGCACGAAGTCCCACGGCACCCGGTAGCGAGTCGTCCCGGCGAAGACCCACGCGGCTGCGGTCTCGTAGAAGACGAAGATCAGGGCAAGCGCCCGGAACGCCGACGGCACGACGAAGAGCCCGGCGATCGCGAGCAGGTAGAGCGGGACCATGTAGAGGGGCTCCACCCAGCGGCGGAAGAGGTCGACTCCGCTTTCCTGGGCGCCCTCGATCCCGACCCTCGGGCTCCACAGCATCCAGGTCGCCTGGGCGGCGAGCTTCGCCTTCGCTCCCGGGTGGTGCTTCCAGAACTGGAAGACGAGATGCTCGTAGTGCGCCTGCTGCGAGCACTCGTCGACGTCGACGATCCGCCCGTTGTTGACCCAGATGTCGTGGGCCTCCTGCGGGTTCAGCCACTTGTCCGGGATCCGCCCCTGGCGCTGCGGGATGTCGGGCACCTGGTCGATCCAGCCGCCGTGGGCGAGCACGCCGTAGGTGTTCAGGTTGTTGGCCTTCCAGAGAGCTCGCGCATCTGTCGTGATCGCGAAGCAACCCACGTCGACCTTGTTGCGGATCACCCACGGCGCGAGCGCCACCGCCGCGAGCACGGGCACGGCGACCGCCGCCACCCAGCCGCAACCGCGCCACAACAGGAACACGGCGAACACGAGCGGGAGGAGGGTCAGCCGGGCGTTCGAGAGGATCGCCACCCCCGACACGAGGCCGAGAACGACGGCAGTGCGTAGCGTGCGGCGCTCGGCCGCGAGCAGCGCCAGCCCGAACATCGCCGCGCCGAGCAGCTGGTCGAGGATCTCCCGGTTCCCGTGGAGGTCGTGCCAGACGAGGTAGGGCTGAAGCGTCGCGATGACCGCCGCCAGGAGGCCGACGCGCATCGAGAGGAAGCGCCGGCCCGTCTCGAAGACGACGAGCGAGGTGCAGACGGCGACCACGAGCTGCGCGGTCCCGACCGACCACCAGTGCACACCCCCGAGCCAGAAGATCGGGATCAGGAACCAGCCGTAGAGGGGCTGCGTGTACGCCGAGGGATGTCCCGGCACGTAGCCGAACACCCCGTGGTGGATGAACACGAGGGCGAGGTACTGGGACTTCTCGAAGTTCGCCAGCAGCGCTGCCCGCTCGTGGAGCAGCACGACGAGCCGCGGTAGTGCGGCGACGAGGACTACGATGGTGTACGCCCGACGGCGGGTCACGCGGAGGGCGCGTCTACAATCGCCGCGTTCATCCGCCCGACCGAGGGCGGAGCGTGTCCACACAGAGGAACTCGATCCCGCTCATGCCCGGCACCCAAGGCTACGCGGTCGTGTCGTGCCACGTCGAAAGACCCCTCGACGACGCCGTCTGGGCCCGCTACCTGAAGCTCCTCGACCGCCGCCCCGGAGGCTTCCCCGTCGCGTCGCTCATGCGGCCTCCGGCCGAGGGCGAGGACGCCGCCCGGTTCGTCGAGCGGGCCCGGAAGGCCGCTGCGCAAGGCCCGTTCGGCCACCACATCCACTGGACGTCGCCCACACACGCCCGGCCGACCGGCCCCGACCCGGCCGGGAAGGTTCGCTCTGAAGGAGCCTGGCTGCTCGAGCAGGGCCTGGAGCCCCGCTTCTTCTGCGGCGGCGGCTGGTACACCGATGCCGAGGTGATGTCGGCTGTGGCCGACCTGGGCTATGTGGACTGCACCGCGACGGCCTGGCGCCCGCCCTACCTCCCGGAAGGCTCGCCGAGGGCCTCGCTCGCGCAGCCCGCCCGCGTGGTGCTCGACGACGGTCGCACCGTCCTCGAGCTTCCCACCACGCATTCCCTCGGCGCTGCCGCCAAGGCGCTGCCCCGTGCTCTGCCGCCCGTCGTCCACGTCCACTTCCACGACTACGAGCTCCTCGACGCCGCCAGGCGCACCGCGCTGAGCGCCACCCTCGTGCTGCTCGCCCGCCGCCGCCGTCCCGTCGGCCTCGACCAGCTCACCGCCGACCGTGACGTGGCGTGGGCCGACGTATGCGCCGGCTGATCTTCTTCGCCGCCGTGGCCGCGCTCGGCGGCTGCGGCTCCGGCTCATCGACGCACGGGATCTCGATCCACGTGGACTCGAAGCCGTTCCTCGTCACGGTCCTCGACAACGGGAAGACCGTCGTCTCCGAGAGCAAGGACGGGCGGCTTCGATACCAGCTCGCCTCGACTGGAGAGATCCACACGCTCACGAACGTGACCTCCTCCAAGGGAGGCGTGTACCAGGTCGCCACAGACGAGCCCGGGAGGACCGCGACAGTCACCGTCACCCGGACGCCGTCCGGCGCCCGCATCCAGCTCGCCCTTCACCCGACGACCGACATCCAGCAGGTCTACGACGCCTTCCTGACGGCCCCGACCGACCACTTCCTCGGCGGCGGCGAGCACGGCGAGAACGCCGACCTTCGCGGGAAGATCCTCTCCGTCGAGGTGGGCTACCAGTGCAGCTACGCGCCCATCCCGTTCTTCTCGAGCACCGCGGGCTGGGGCGTCAGGATCGCGAGCCAGTCTCCCTCGGCACTTGCCTTCCCCGGGTCGCCCGGCGGGCAGGGCTGTCAGGTCGGCGCGAAGCCCCCGTGCGAGTTCCCGCCGCTGGCCGACCGCGCCGAGGTCTGCGTCCAGACGCCCGGGCTCGACGAGCGCCTCTACGTCGGCTCGCTGTCCCAGACCCTCGCCGACTACGAGGCCGACACGGGCCGGCCCACCGTGCCGCCGCCCTCCGAGCTCGCCCTGATCAAGTGGCGCGACGTCGTGACCGGCGCCGACCAGGTGCTCGAGGACGTCTCCCGCCTCCAGGCCGCGAAGATCCCGATCGGGTGGGTTCTCGTCGACAACCCCTGGGAGGCCTGCAACGGACAGCTCACCTTCGACCCGAACCGGTTCCCCGACCCGGCGGGGCTGATCCGCGCCGTGCACGCGCGCGGCGTCCGGTTCATGCTCTGGGTGTCGCCACTCGCGACCTGCTCCGACGGCTACGCCTCCGGGCCGATCGGCGACCCGTCCCACCAGGTGCTCGACCTCCGCAACCCGGCCGTGTTCGCCGAGTTCCAGCGAAGGATCGAGGCGCTTGCAGCGCTCGGCGTCGACGGGGTCAAGGCCGACCGTGGCGACGAGAACGACCTGAGCAGCCTCAGCCCGACCCTCACGAACGACTACCCACTCCTCTTCCAGCGCGCTGTCATGGGCGGGCTACCGCCCGGGGCCGCCGCGATCTTCCGCGCCGGCACCGTCGGCTCGCAGGCAGTCGTGCCGGGGATGTGGGCGGGCGACCAGCCCCAGGAGTACGTCGGCCTCCAGCGGGCGATCGTCTCCGGGCAGACCGCCGCGATGAGCGGCTTCCCGACCTGGGGCTCCGACATCGGCGGCTACGCCACGCCGCCCGCCGACGACGCAGAGCTCTTCGTGCGCTGGGCCCAGCTCGGGGCCGTCTCGCCGGTGATGGAGGTCGGCGGCACGGGCCCGAACGCGACGCCGTGGACTCTCGGTCAGGCCGCGATGGACGGGCTTCACGATGCCGCAGTCCTCCACTACGAGCTCTTCCCATACCTCTACGGGCTCCTCCAGGCACGCCAGCCGGTGCTCCGCCCGCTCGGCTACGGCTACCCCGCAGACCCCGGGTCGTGGGCAGCGACCTACGAGCTCCTCGTCGGCCCCGACCTGCTCGCCTCGCCCGTGACCGGCCCGGGGACGACGCCCACCGTGTACCTGCCGCCGGGCCGGTGGATCGACCTGTACAGCGGTGTGGCGATCCAGGGTGGGAAGTCGTTCACGCGCCCGACGCCGCTGGCCCAGTTCCCGCTCTATGCGCGGGCGGGCGCGGTGATCCCGTTCAACCTCCGCACTGCGTCGCGCTCGTGGTGGGGCGTCGACGAGCTGACCCATCCCGGCCGAGCCGGCTACCTGGCGACCAACGGCGCGCGCGTCGACCTGACAGGGCTGCCACGCGACGTCCAGCTGTTCATTCCCAGGGAAGGACGGCCGATCGGCGTCACGATCGGCGGCAAGCCCGTCAGGTGGAGCTGGAACCCTGGCCCGCTGCCCGGCGTCGTCGTTCGCCTCCACGGTCCGGCGGTCCACGGCACCGTCGTGTTGTCGCCGTCATAGAATTCGCCGATGGCCTTGCCAGTCAAGCAGGAGCCGAGCTCCGAAGACGTCAGATCGGCTCGGCCGTACCTGCTCCGCCGCAGCCCGTTCGAGGCGTTCGTACGCCGGGCGGGCAGCGTCGTCGCGCTCGTTCTGATCGACATCACCGGCCTCACCGTCGGCCTCTACGTCGCGATCGTGCTCCGCTCGCTCGTTCGCGATCCCAAGCCGATCCTCTGGAACCTGCTCTGGACCGAGGAGAGCGACTGGCTGCCGTTCCTCGTGCTTCTGCTCCTGCTCGTCTTCTCGCGCAACCACCTCTACGGCCCGCGAGAGCTTCGCGAGGGGGCCGGGAAGGTCGTGTCCTCGGTCGTGCTGGTGACGGCGCTCGCGCTCGCGTTCGCGATCGGCACCAGCCAGCACTTCACGACGTTCGGCCTGTACGTCGTCGCGGCGATCACGGTCGCGACCTCGATCAGCCTGCTCCGCTGGAGCTACGAGTCGATCTCCGGGGCGGCGCTGCGCTCGCTCGGTGTCCGCCGCCGGGCCCTCCTCGTCGGGGCCGGCGACCAGGTCGACCACCTTCGCGCCACGCTCGGCTACGGCCGCAGCGGGATCGACTACGCGTTCGCAGGGCACGTCGCCCCCGGCCCGGCCGTGCTGGCCGCGCTCGAAGGCGAGGATCTCGACGAGCTCATCGTCGCCGACGACGAGATCGCCGAGTCGCTCCTCCTCGAGATCGTCGAGGAGGCACATCGCCGCGGCGTCAAGGTGCTGATCGCGCCGCGGACGACAGAGCTCCTCGTCGAACGAGGCGAGTACGTCCCGGGCCAGGCGGTGCCGCTGTTCCAGGTTCGGCCGCCCATCCTCGCCGGCGCCGACTGGGCGATGAAGCGGACCTTCGACCTCGTCGTCGCCGCGATCGTGATCGTGCTCGGCCTGCCCGTCTGGCTCCTGGTCGCGCTCGCGATCAAGCTCACCTCCCGCGGCCCGGTGTTCTTCTCCGACGAGCGCGTCGGGCTCGGGGAGCGCCCGTTCGCGATGCTGAAGTTCCGCACGATGGTCGAGGACGCGAAAAGCCGGCAGGCCTCCCTCGAGCAGGCGAACGAGGCCAGCGGCGCGCTCTTCAAGATCCGAAACGACCCGCGCGTCACCGGAGTCGGAAGCTTCCTGCGCCGGTTCTCGCTCGACGAGATCCCGAACGTCTGGAACGTGCTCCGCGGCGAGATGTCGCTCGTCGGGCCGCGCCCGCTGCCGCTCCGCGACTACAGCCGCCTCGAGCCCTGGCACCGCCGCCGCTCCAACGTCCTCCCGGGCATGACCGGCCTCTGGCAGATCGCCGGCCGCAGCGACCTCTCCTTCGACGACCTCGTCCGCCTCGACTTCTACTACCTCGAGAACTGGTCGCTCTGGCTCGACATCACGATCCTCGGCCGGACGGTCCCCGCCGTGGTCGGGCGTCGCGGGGCCTACTAGACCAGGCCGGCGATCCCGTTGCGGATCAGCGCGACGGCGAGCGCGATCACGATCACAGCCGCCACCGTCCGGGCATTGCGCTGGATCCAGACACGCACGCCGCCGAGGACGCGCAGCGCCCAGTCGTGCGCCACGACGAGCATGACGAGCGCGATTGCCAGCGGCAACAGCGAGATCAGGGCGAATGCGATCCACAGCACCGCGTAGCCGGCGGTCGTCGGGTTCGTCTGCGAGATCGCCTTCAGCTCGAGCGGGATGAACGCACCCGGGTTTGCGAGCGCGGCGCCCGCTCCCAGGATGGCGATCGCCGGTGAGGAGGCGACCTTGCTCATCTGCGCCACCATCGACTCCTCTCGCTTCGGGTCGCGTGGCCGGCGCAGCCTCGCCACGACCCACGCGAGCAGCAGGGCCCCGGCCACGATGTCGACCACGCTCACCCATGTCTTCGGGCTCGAGCCGCTCGGTGAGGCGGCGACGTCCCCGAGGACGAAGGCCGCGGCGATGCCGACTCCGAGGGTGGCCGACAGGGCGCCGATGTAGAAGAGGAAGCCGGTTTTCAGGGGCCGGTCGCCGAGGACGAGCGCGAAGATCGAGAACGTGAGCGTCGTCGGCGAGACCATCGCGGCCAGCGCGATGAGGACGACCTCCGTGTAGACACCACCCACCAGGGCGAATGAGACCAGATCGCGTCCCTTTACGGCGACGTAATCGCTGCCTGCGACAATCCGGCGGATGCGTGCTCCGAAGCTCCTGTGCGTTGCCTCGGCGGTCGACCTCGACTTCCGGTACGGCTGCACGCCCGCCTGGTGGCAGCTCTGGCAGGCGCTGAACGACGAGGGCGCCGAGCTCGTCGTCGCGCCCGTACCGCGGGCGGCCGATCGAGACGCCGTGGTGGCGGAGCGCCCCGAACCCGGCCTACCTCGAGGGTGAGTCGTACGCGCGCATGCGGGGCATGGCCGCCCGCCTCAAGGGCGACGGGCACCTGCGCCGTGAGGAGGACTCCCCCGAGGACTCGCGCGGCGATCGCATGACCCGCGAGGCGATCTGGCGCTTCGTGACCCCGCGCTGGCGCCGCCACCTCGAGCGGCTCGTCGAGCGCGAGCGCCCGGACGCGGTCGTGATCTTCACCGTGCCGATGGCGCACTTCCGGGGGATCCCCACGGCGCTCCGCGACCGGTTCGACATCCCGGTCGTGTTCTACGACGGCGACGTGCCCATGAGCCTGCCGGAGTTCGGCGGCATGGACACCGGTTTCAACTACTACCACGGTGCCGACCCGGGCGAGTACGACCTCCTGATCTCGAACTCCGAGGGCGGGCTCGAGAGCCTGCGCGCGCTCGGGGCGCGGCGGGCCGAGGTCGTCTTCTGGGGGGCCGACCCCGAGTTCTTCGCCCCGCAGCCGGTCGAGAAGGACACCGACGTGTTCTTCTACGGCTACGGGGACAAGTTCCGGCGCGAGTGGATGGCGGCGCTCGTCGGCGAGCCGTCGCGCGCGCTGCCCGACGTCGACTTCTCGCTCGGCGGCCACGACTTCCGCGGCGACACCGGGACGGCTCGGCTCGCCGGAGACATCCCGTTCCCCTCGTTCCCGCGCGCCATCTCGGCGGCGCGGATCAACCTGTGCATCACTCGCCGCTCGCACGCCACCGTCCCCGCCTCCTCGTCCTGCCGGCCGTTCGAGCTCGCCGCCACGGGCGCCGCGATCGTCGCAAACCCCTACGAGGGGATCGAGCGCTGGTTCGAGCCCGGCAGCGAGCTCCTGGTCGTCAAGGACGCCGACGAGGCGATCGCCGCCTACGGCGCGCTCCTCGACGACCCCGCGCAGGCCGAGGAGATGGGCCGCCGGGCTCGTGAACGTGTGCTCGACGAGCACACCTACCGGCACCGCGCGAGGCGGGTGCTCGAGCTGCTCGACCTCGGAGTCGCCGCGCATGTCCACTGACGTATCCGTGGCGGAGGAGCCGGCCCCGGCGCTGAGCTCAGGGCCGCTAGCCGCGGTGCGGCGAATCGCCGTCGTCCCGGCCTTCAACGAGGAGCGGAACATCGGGCCGCTGCTCGCCGAGCTCGCCGCGCTCGACCCCGACCTCGAGGTCGTCGTCGTGTCGGACGGCTCCACCGACCGTACCGCCGAGGTGGCTTCGGCCGCGGGCGCGCACGTCGTCTCGCTCCCGTTCAACCTCGGGATCGGCGGGGCGGTTCAGACCGGGTTCCGCTTCGCGTGGGAAGGCGGGTACGAGCTCGCCGTCCGCCTCGACGGCGACGGGCAGCACGACCCCTCGCAGCTGCCCGCGATCGTGGCACCCGTCGTCGCCGGTGACGCCGATCTCGCGATCGGGTCGCGGTTCCTCGAGTCCGGGGGCTACCGCTCGTCGGCCGCACGCCGGTTCGGCATCCGGGTGCTGGCACGGGTCGTGTCGTTCATCGCCCACGAGAGGCTGACCGACACGACCTCCGGGTTCCAGGCGCTCAACCGCAAGGCGATCCGTCTGTTCGCGGCCGACCTGCCGCGCGACTACCCGGAGGTCGAGGGGCTCGTGATGGCGATCCGCCACCACCTCCGCGTCAAGGAGGTGCCCGTGACGATGCGCGAGCGCGAGCACGGACGCTCGTCGATCGGGTCGCTCACCTCCGTGTACTACATGTTCAAGGTGCTGCTCGCCGTCTTCGTCGACCTGTTCCGCCGCGACGTCGTTCCAGAGGAGGATGCATGACTCCAGTCCGGATCTCCATCGTCGGCACCGGTATCGCCGTCGTCCTTCTGCTCGTCGTGTTCGAGCTCATCCGCTCCCGGCGTCTTCGCGAGCGTTACGCGTTGCTGTGGCTCGCCACGGGGCTCGTGCTCGTCGTGCTCTCGGCCTGGCGCGGCGGCCTGAACACGATCGCCGGCTGGCTCGGCGTCCGGAGCTCCCCGCCGGCCGTGCTGTTCGCAGTCGGCCTCCTGTTCGTGATCCTCGTGCTGCTCCACTACTCGACCGTGATCTCGAGGCTCGCCGACCAGAACACGATCCTGGCGCAGCGGCTCGCTCTGCTCGAGTCGCAACTGCCTGACAACGAAGGACCTAGCCCGACACGCTGAAGCCCTGCGCGATGCCCGACCCCCGCAGATGCAGGCTCGTCGAGATCAGCGTAGGCACGCAGAGCATGACCTGCCAGCACTGGTCGGACCCGTTCGCCGGTTGCGAGAGATCCAGCCCCGAGCTGGTCGCGATCGTGACCAGCTGCGGCGTCGCAGGCAGCGGGATGCCGAGCGGGCCGTTCCCGTTGCCGCGCTCGAGGTGAACGGAGCCGACCGCGAACACGCAGGCCCCGACCGAAGTCGAAAGAATCGTCGCCCAGGCGAAGAGCAGCCCATGACGCCCTCTCAGGCCGAGCACGATCAATGCCACCACCGCTCCAGCGATCAGCCCCGCCGGGAGCATCCAGGAGATGTCGTTTCTGCCGAGCCACGCGATGCCGGCGGCGCCTGCCGCGGTGACTGCGGCGAGGCCCGTCCATGACCGCGCGGAGGGTCGTCCGAGCGGAGGTAGCGCCCAGGCCGCGAGCGCGGAAGGGACGAGCCAGATCAGCCCGAAGACGAAGCGGGGATCGGGGGCGGTCAGGAACCACACCACGAGGATCGCGAGCGAGGGCACGACGACCGCAAGCATCGGCCTCGAGCGCCGGCTCCTCCCCGGGTCGCGTGTCGACGCGGCCACGAGGGACGGCCCCAGGGAGGCGAGGAGCAGGATGGGCGCCACCACGTCGGCATCGCGCTCGCGCTGGGAGAGCCAGTAGGCGTGGAGCCAGTGCCACGAAGCGAGCACAGTGTCGGGGGCTATCCCCGGCCAGCGCGCCCAGGCCTCGTCACCACGGTTCGCGGACGTGATGACCGCGGTCGGGACGCGCCAGTTCGTCGAGAGCCCCCCGACCGACAGCGGGTAGAGGGGGTACCCCGACAGGACCGCCTGGCGGGCGACCCAGCCCGCCGCGACGAGCGCCGGCAGCGCGAAGACCGCGAGAGCGGCGCGGGCCGTACGCGCTCCGAAGACGAAGACCGCCGCCGCGAAGATGGTGAGCGGCCAGTAGAGCGGCCTCGTCGCCGATGCGACGGCGAGCATCGCAGCCCCGGTGAGGCCGGCCCCCGGGTCGAAGCCACGCTCGATGCACTCGGCGAGGTAGAGCATCCCGACGACTGCCGCGACGACGACCCCGAGGTCGAGGTTCGGGCTGCTCAGCCGTTGCTGCGGTGCCAGCGATGCGATCACGACCACAGCCGGGACGAGCAGCACGGCGAGTCGGCGCGAGAAGGAGGGTTCCGCGTAGCCGGGCCTCGCGAGGCGAAGGCCGACGTCGAGGAGAAGCAGCGACACGAGCAGTCCGACGACGAGGTGCGGACCGGCTCCGGCGACGGGGCTCCGGTCGAGGAAGGCCGCGAGCAGGAGGTGGGCGTCGCCGGCCCCGAGCCGGATGTGGAGGTTCGCCAGCCCCGGGACCGCCGCATAGTGCTCGGCGTAGGTGATCAGGTTCAGGTGATAGAGGCCGAAGTCGTAGTCGTCGGCAGGCCCGAGCGCCTGGTCGGCGAGGATCGCCCAGCCCGCCGCCACCGCGACGAGGGCGCCGCCGGCGCGCCTGTCGAGTCGCGGCCGTGAGGCCCTTCTCAGCCCGGCGAAGGTTCCCCATGCTCCGGCCACGAGTGGCACCGCCCACGTCCACCACGTGATCGCGAGGAACATGTTCCAGACGAGGAGGTAGGCGACGAGGGCCGCGAGCCCGAGCCAGACGTCGCCCCGGGCGATCCCGCCGGCCGGCTTCCCGAGCACGGCGAAGAGCGCGCGGCGCACCACGTATCCCGACCCGGCTGCGACCACGGCGACGAGCGTCCAGATCCCGACGATCGCGAGCACCGGAAGGAGGACTTCCGTTGCCACAGCCGATGCTAATACACCACTAGACGGGTGAGCCGTGTGAGCGGTACCAGGCGATCGTGCGCGCGAGCCCGTCGCGCAGCGCCGTGCTCGCCTCGAAGCCGAACAGCTCGGCCGCCCGCGTCGTGTCGAGCCGACGGCGGGGCTGGCCGTTCGGCATCGACTCGTCCCACACGATCTCGCCCTGGAACCCCGTGAGCTCGGCGATGGCCTCGGCGAGGTCGCGGATCGAGATCTCGGCTCCGGTGCCGATGTTGACCGGCTCGGGGCCCGAGTAGCGGTCGGCGGCCAGCACGAACGCGTCGGCGGCGTCCTCGACGTACAGGAACTCGCGCGTCGGCGATCCGTCGCCCCAGAGCACGACCTCGGGCGTCCCCGCGAGCATCTTGCGGATCAAGGCCGGCACGACGTGCGAGGTCTGGAGGTCGAAGTTGTCGCGCGGGCCGTACAGGTTCGCGGGCAGGAGGTAGACGGCATCGAGACCATACTGCTCACGGTAGGCCTGCCCACCGACGAGGACCGATTTCTTCGCGACGCCGTAGGGCGCGTTCGTCTCCTCGGGGTAGCCGTTCCAGAGCTCGTCCTCGTGGAAGGGCGTCGGCGTGAACTTCGGGTACGCGCAGACGGTCCCCGCGACGAGCAGCTTCGAGACGCCGCGGAGCCGGGAGAGCTCGAGCACGTGCGCGCCCATGATCAGGTTCGCGTACCAGTACCGGCCCGGGTTGTCCCTGTTCGCGCCGATGCCTCCGACCTCGGCCGCGAGGTGGAAGACGAGCTCGGGCTGGGCTTCGTCGAACAGCCGCTCGGCATCGTCCCACCGGGTCAGGTCGTACTCGGCCCGGCGCGGAACGACGACGTCCTCGCCGCGCTCACGGAGCCGTTCGACGAGGAACGAGCCGAGGAAACCAGCGCCCCCGGTGACGAGGGCCCTCACTACGTGGCGGCCTTCGTCCCCTGCATCCAGTCGACGCGGCCGACCCAGCTCTCGCGATTGGCCGCGTACCAGGAGATCGTCCGGCGGATGCCCTCTTCCCAGGAGACGGTCGGCTTCCAGCCGGTCTCGGCGCTCAGCTTCTCGTAGCCGACCCGTAGGGCCATCACCTCGCTGGCGCCCGGGCGGAAGCGCGCCTCGGTCGTGACGACCTCGCGGCCGGCCGGCCAGAAGCCGTTCTCCTCGCCGACGCGGAGGATCATCGAGGCCCAGTCGGCCATCGAGATGTTCTCTCCCTGGCCGTAGACGTAGACGTCGCCCGGGATCCCGCGCGCCGCGACGGTCAGGTGGCCGCGGACGCCGTCGGTGCAGAAGCAGAAGTCGCGGAGCGGGTCGAGCTGCCCGAGCTCGATCGTGGGGCGCTCGAGCGCCTGGGTGATGATCGTCCCGGTGACGTACCGCGGGTTCTGCCGCGGGCCGTAGTTGTTGAACATCCGGGTGACGATCCCGGGGACGCCGTAGGCGTCGTGGTAGTTCATCGTCAGGAAGTCGGCTGCGACCTTCGAGGTCGCGTAGATCGACTTCGGGTTGATCGGCGAGCGCTCGTGGAGGATCAGGCTGCCGAGGTCGTCGAAGTCGTGGTGGTGCGAGACGGACTCGCGGACGTTCCCGTACTCCTCCGACGTGCCGGCAGTGTCGAACTTCTCGAGCTCGAGCTCGTGGTCGACGATCGACTGCAGCAGGTTGAGCGTGCCGATCGTGTTCGCCATGACCGTCTCGTAGGGGCGGTGCCATGACTCGCCCACGTGTGCCTGGGCGCCGAGATGGAAGATGTACGGCTTGTCGGGGACGCGCTTCAGGTCCCGCATCAGGTAGTCGATCGAGGTCTTGTCCGTCAGGTCGGCGAAGACGACCCGGGCCAGCCGCCGGCGCTGCCTGCCGATGTTGTTGAGGGCGCCGGAGGAGGTCGCGCGGACGAAGGCGATCACGTCGGCGCCGAGCTCGATCAGGGCGTCGGTCAGGTGCGAGCCCATGAAGCCGTCCGCGCCGGTGACCAGGCACGTGCGGCCCTCGTAGGCGTCGCCAAGCTCTCGCCGCAGCGCGTCGAGCTCTTCCTCAGGCCAGATGGCGCTATCGTCGCGCGGCATCGATGCAGGGTAGACGTTCAGGCCGCCGGAGCGCAGCGCGTAGCGGCCTCCTGACCGGCATCTCGACCGCGGCAGTGAGCGCCTCGGCTGCGCTCGCCGGGGCGATCCTGTCGAGGAAGTTCGGCCACGGGGTCAAGACGGACGGCTTCTTCGCGGCGTACGCCGTGTACGTGGCGGTCGTGCTCGTCGCGAGCGCCCTGCGCGTCGTCGTCCTGC
Organism: uncultured Actinomycetota bacterium; assembly: GCA_963801905.1. Lineage (GTDB taxonomy): Bacteria > Actinomycetota > Thermoleophilia > Gaiellales > Gaiellaceae > PALSA-600. Next base: position 275,117 of record CAWDGP010000001.1, read on the forward strand.
CGGAGTTCGCCCGTGCCCGTGCCGCCGGCGGGCTCGGCCGCGAGACCGGCTCGTGGGCGGTCGCCCTGGCGCTCCCGCTCGTGCCGCTCTGCGTCGTTGCGATCGCGGCTCCCCACTGGGTGGCGGGGCTCCTCACGAGCAGCCCGGCCGCGCAGACGAGCGCCGCGCAGCTCCTGCCGTGGCTCGTCCCGGCCGCGGCGGCGCAGGTGTATGCCGGCGTGGGCGCGAGCGCGCTCGCCGCGTTCGACGACTACGGGACCGCGGCGCTCGGGTACGCGCTCGGTGCCGTCGCCGGCCTGGCGGTGATCGTGGCCCTCGTCCATCGCGGGGTCGCCGCGTTCGGCTGGGGGCTTGCGGTCAACGGGGCGATCGCGGCGGGGATCCCGTTCGGGGCCCTCGTCGCGAAGGGCGGCGTCGGGCGGCCGGCCCGTGCGGTCGGCCACCGCCTCTGGATCCTCGTCGAGGGCGTGTCGCTGCCGTTCGCCCTCCAGGGCCTCTACATCATCGGGTACCGGTTCGCGAGCGGGCTCGGAACCGGGAAGCCGACGACGTTCTCCTACGCCTACCTGATCGCCTCGCTGCTCGTGGCGGTCACGGCCACCTCGATCGCGCTGGTCTCGTCGGTGCCGCTCTCGCGTGGTGAGCTGACGCCGGCGCGCGCGTCGGGTCACGTCGTCGCGTCGTCCTGGGTCTCGATCTCGCTCGTCGCTGCGGCGGCCGGGGTGTTCGCCCTCGCCGGGCAGCCGGTCGCGAAGGCGGCGCTCGGCTCGAGCTACGGCGGCGGCACCGGCGCCGAGCTCGGGCGGCTCGTCGCCTATCTCGCGCCGTGGATGGTGGTGTCGATCGCCCTCTCCGTGACGTTCCCGCTCCTGTTCGTGCGCGGCCGGGCCCGCTGGCTTCCCTTGCTCGCGCTCGGGGCTCTGGCGGCGCACGTCCCGGTCGAGTGGGCCGGATCGTCGGCGTGGGGTCTAGGCGGGATTGTCGCCGGCCTCGCTCTCACGACCGCGGGGGTGCTGGCCGTGCTGCTGGTGGCGCTCGGCGCGCTGCGCTCGGCCTCTCTCGGCGTGGCCGTCGCGGCGCTCTCCTGCGGCATCCCGGCGCTCGCGGGCTTCGGGCTGGCCTCGCTCCTGCCCACGGCGATCGGCGGCGCCGCGCTCGGGCTCGTCGTCTACTGCGCCGTGCTCGCCGTCTGGCGCCCCGCCGGGCTCGTCAACGCGTGGGGCTACCTTCGCCGGTTAGGTTGAGGGCCTGGTCGCCGCCGTCGTCCTCTCCTGGAATCGCCGTGACGACACGCTCGCGTGCCTGCGGTCGCTCGCCGCCGCCGATCCCGCCCCACATGTGATCGTCGTCGACAACGCCTCGACCGACGGCACCTCGGAGGCCGTGCGCCGCGAGTTCCCCTCGATCGAACTGATCGAGAACCCCGCGAACCTGGGTTTCGCCGAGGGCAACGACGTCGGGATCCGGCATGCCCTCGCCCACGGGGCCGACCACGTGCTCGTCCTCAACAACGACACCGAGGTCGACCCGGCGTTCCTCGCACCTCTGCTCGACGAGGCTTCCCGACGGCCGGACGCGGGGGCGCTCTCGCCCAAGATCCTCTTCGCCGAGCCGCCCGACCTGATCTGGTTCGCGGGGGCAGAGTACGACCCGCACTCCGGCTACAACGGGCGCCAGCGCGGCTACCGCGAGCACGACGACGGCAGCTTCGACACGGTCGTCGAGACCGGCCGCGTCTGCGGGGCGGCGATGCTCGTCCCGCGCACGGTGCTCGAGAAGGTCGGCGTCTTCGACCCTGAGCTCTTCGCCTACAGCGAGGACACCGACTGGTCGCTCCGCGCCCGCGAGGCGGGTTACCGCCATTACGTCGTCCCGGCGAGCCGCGTCTGGCACAAGGTCTCGGCCGCCTCGGGCGGCGAAAGCTCGCCGACCGCTCTCTACTACGACCTCCGGAATGCGCTGGTCGTCGCCGAGCGCCATGCTCCGCTCGGCACGTTCGGGACCTGGCGCCGCCGGCTCGTAGTGCTCGGCGCTCACGCTGTCCAGGCCGCGCGCTCCCCGCGCCGGACGGAGTGCCTCGCCGCGACATGGCAGGGCTGGCGCGACTTTCGCGCAGGCCGTCTAGGCCGTCGCGAACAGTAGGTGTCGGACACAGCGTCTGTCCTGCGGCCACCGCTCGGCCCTGGATCGTGTCCGACAGCCGCCCTAGACGCAACGCCCGACCGAGGCGTTCAAGGCGGATGTCGGACACCGTGCGAGCCTCGCCTCGGGGCTGGGGCAAGCACGCGGTGTCCGACACCTACAATGGCCGCGTGACCGCCCAGCAAGCGAAACAGGCCGTGAAGAACGCCCTCTACCGCACGATCGGCGAGACCTCCACCGTGCTGCGACTGCAACCGGACGGGCAGAAGACCCTGTCGATCCTGATGTACCACAAGGTCAACGACCTGCCTGAAAACCCGACAACCGTGCCCGTCGGGATCTTCGACGACCAGCTCGGCCGCCTCGCGGAGCTGGGCTACAACGTCGTCGACCTCGATTCCGTTCTCGACCACTACACGCTCGGCAAGCCGCTCCCGGAGAAGGCGGTGCTGATCACCTTCGACGACGGCTATCGCGACGTGCTCGAGAATGCGCTGCCGGTGTTGCAGAAGCACGGCCACGAGGCCGTCGTGTTCATCCCGGTCGCCTACATGGAGGACGAGACGCCGTTGCCGCACGAGGCGCGTCTGGTCGAGCGCGGCGTGCGGAACCGGACGCTCGACTGGGGCCTCATGCGCGAGCTCGACGCGAGCGGCGTCCGGGTCGAGTCGCACGGGATCGCCCATCGCCCCCTCGCCGAGGTGACCCTGGACGAGGCCGTTCGCGAGATCGCCGTCTCGAAGCTCAAGCTCGAGGAGAAGCTCGCCCGGCCCGTCCGCGCGTACGCCTATGTGAAGGGCTCGGAGGCCCACTTCCACCCGGTGCACGAGAGCATCCTCAAGCAGGCGGGCTACGAGATCGCATTCACCTCGATCTCGCGCGCGAACGGGTCGAGCACGAACCCGTTCCGCCTCGGCCGCTACAACGTCGAGCCGTACCCGGCCCGGACGTTCGAGCTCGTGCTCTCCGGCGCGTGTGACCTGATCTCCCTGAAGGACACCGTCGCCGGGACGCACGCGCGGCGCCTGTTCAACCAGGCGCTCGGCACCGCCACGCGGTGAGGGTCGTCGAGTACGACCCTTCGCGGCGCGGCGACGTCACCGTCCTGATGGAGCGCGTCTGGGGGCATCGGCCCACCGAGGATGAGCTCGCCTGGTTCTACGAGGGAAACCCTGTGCGCCCGGCTTCGGTGCTGATCGCCGAGGAGGACGGGCGGACGGCCGGGTCGGTGGCAATGAGCTTCATTCGCATGTCGATCGACGGCGAGGAGGTGGAGGTGGGGATGCCCGTCCGGCTTGCGACCGACCCCGACTTCCAGGGTCGGGGGATCTTTCGGGAGCTCGAGTCGGCCAACGAGGAACGCGCGCGCGACCTCGGGATCCGGCTGCTCCTGATCGTCCCGAACGCCGCGTCGGCCAAGATCCTCCTCGGCGCGCCGGGGTGGGCGAAGCTTGCGCCCGTCCGGCTCTGGTCGCGGCTGCTACCGCGGCGACGGCCGGCGACGGCGGTGCCGGTCGACCGGTTCGTCGACTCGCTGCCGGAGAGGATGGACGGGGGCGATCGCGTACTCCGCGACGGGACGTGGCTCAACTGGCGCTTCGCCGACTCGCCGAAGCCCTACACGCTCCTCGCCGGCGGTGGGTATGCCGTCGTCGGCAGCCACGGGCGCGTCGGGATGCTCGCTGCCGTCGACGGCGATCTCCTCGCGGACGCAGCCGCGGTGGCCGAGGGGCGCGCGCTCGTCGCCGCTCCGCCCCCGTGGCTCCGCCGCCGCTATCTGCGAGCGGGCTATCTGCCGACCCATCGAACCTTCACGGTGCTCGGCAAGTCGCTCGACCCCGCCCTCCTGCTGCCCAAGCGCCCCCATTTCGAGCTCGGGGATCTGGACTTCCTGTGAGGCGAATCGTCTTCGTGACCCAGGTGGTCGATCCCGATGACCCGATCCTCGGCGCCGTCGTCGCGAAGATCCGGGCACTCGCGAAGCGCGTCGACGAGGTCGTCGGTCCTCGCGCTCCGGGCCGTGCCCGACGTCCTGCCGGAGAACTGCCGCGTCCGTCTCTTCGGCGGCTCGTCGAAAGGCGCCCGAGGCCGGCTCTACGCCTCGGCACTGCGTCGCGAGCTCTCCCCGAAGCCGCTCGCCGTCGTGGCCCACAGCGTCCCGCTCTACGCGATCCTCGCCGCGCCGCTGACCAAGCCCGCGCGGGTCCCGCTCCTTCTCTGGTTCACGCACTGGAAGCCGAGCCGAACGCTCGTCCTCGCCGAGAGGCTCTCGACCGCGATCCTCAGCGTCGACCGCCGCTCCTTTCCGCTCGACTCCGGAAAGGTCGTCGCGATCGGGCACGGGATCGACACCGACCGGTTCGCCTGCGCCGAGCGGGATCCGGGGCCGCTCAGGGCCGTCGCGCTCGGGCGCACGTCGCCCGCGAAAGGCCTCGAGACGATCGCCCGCGCCGCCGGGCTCGCCGGGGTCGAGCTCGACGTCTACGGGCCGTCGGCGACCGACGAGGAACGCGTCGAGCGGCAGCGGCTGCTCACCCTCGGCGTCCGGCTCCATGACCCCGTGCCGTACGGCGACGTCCCGGCGCTCCTTGCCTCTCGCGAGGTGCTCGTGAACAACATGCGCGAAGGCTCCCTCGACAAGATCGTCTACGAGGCGGCTTCGACGTGCATGCCCGTGCTCGCCTCGAACACGGGGTTCGACGACGTCCTTCCGCCCGAGCTTCGGTTCCCGCGGGACGATCCCGACGCCCTGGCGGAGCGGCTGCGTACCCTTAGCGGCATGGACCGGAACGCCCTCGGACGCGAGCTTGCGCGAGCGGGTCGTCGCTCGCCATTCGGCCGGCCACTGGGCCGACAGGGTTCTCGAGGTGGCGGAGCGGTGATCGTGCTGCACGCGCAGAAGGTGGCCGGCATCTCGGGATCGGAGGCGCACCTGCTCCAGTTGCTGCCGGCGCTCAAGTCACGCGGCTGGGACATCCGCTTCCTCATGCTCCACGAGCAGGAGCCGGGAGCGTGGGAGTTCGCCCGCGCGCTCGAGGCGGGCGGCGTGCCGGTCGACGGCATCGAGATGAAGACCGACGTCGATCCCGGGACGTTCATGCGCGTCCTCTCGTACCTCGTCAACCATCGGCCGACGATCCTCCACACCCATCTCGTCCACGCGGACGCCTACGGCCAGACGGCCGGGACGGTGGCGGGCGTTCCGGTGCGGCTCTCGACCAAGCACGGGTTCAACGAGTTCCGCGAAGGCCGCGTCTTCGCGCTGGGCGACCGCACGATCGGCGCGCTCGCGCACCGGCAGATCGCGATCTCACGCGGGCTCGCGCGCTACCTGAGCGACACAGAGGGCTTCGTCGAGCCGGACTTCGAGATCGTCCACTACGGCATCGCGGCCGGGCCCGAGCCCGAGCCGTATGCCGGCGAGGCGCCGCGCTTCCTCTGCATCGGCCGCCTGATCCCGATCAAGGGCCACGTCGTGCTGCTGCGCGCGTTCCGGCAGGTGCTCGACGCCCGGCCAGACGCGACGCTCGACATCGCAGGGCGCGGCGTTCTCGAGCACGGCCTCAAGGATCTCTCCCGGGAGCTCGGATTGAACGGGTCCGTTCGCTTCCTGGGTCACGTGACCCCGGTGCAGCGGGCAGTCGAGGAGTCGCTCGCCGTCGTCGTTCCCTCCCTCGGCGAGGGTTTCGGGATGGTCGCGCTCGAGGCGATGGAGCGAGCCCGTCCCGTGATCGCCGCTTCGATCGGGGGTCTCGAGGACCTCGTCCGCGACGGCGAGACGGGGCTGCTGGTTCCGCCCGGCGAGGCCGACGCGCTCGCCCGGGCGATGCTCGCGATGGCTGCGGACCCGGCGCTCGCGGTCGCGATGGGCCGCGAGGCCCGTCGCCGCGCGATCGAGCGGTTTCCCGAGCTGCGCTGCACCGAGCGCACCGAGGAGGTCTACCGTCACTGGCTCGAGGTGCGCGGCAACGGAGCGCTCGAGCCCGGCGTGCTCGCGCTCCCGGCGATTGCCGGGAACGGGTCGCGCTAGACGCTAAGCGAGGTCGAGGACGAGTTCGAGCGCGTCGTCAACCGCCCGCATCTCGTCAAGGGTGAGATGCCCGACCTGACCGCCTAGTGAGCGAGCGTCGATTGCTCCGACCATCTCGCACATGACGCGCGTTGTCTGGTCGTCGATCGAGATCTCAGGATGGAAGCTCGCCGGCGGCGTCGAGGTAGACGTCGGACAGACCACGATGGTCGATAGTGCGAGCAGGTCGTCCGCCTGGACGACCACCGCAAACCGGCGTCCCTGCTGCACATGCCCCTTGCGTCCTGGCAGCACGATCGCGTGGATATCACCGCGAACCACGGAGTTGCTCCATGAGAGCTGCGACTTCACGGGCCTCCGCGACGTACTCGGGATTTGCCATGAGCGCTTCGGCTTCGGCCGCGAGCCCGGCGCGCCGACGCTCGCGCGCGGCAGTCTCCGTGATCGCCTGGCGGGCGGCCTCCGCGCGTGAGACTCGTCGCCGACGAGCCAGCTCGTCGAGCGCACGAGTTCCCTCCTCACCGAGCCGGAGCGAAACCGGGGGTGGCGCAGGGCTCATCTTCAAAGCGTAGCGCGAAACGAACTACAAATGGGTCGGGGGCAAGTTCGCGGTCGAACGTCTGACCGCGGCCGTGGTGAATGAGGCCAAGCTGTCGACCCAGCGTCGCTGCCAGAGCTCGAGGGCACACAGGCACCACAGCCGGTGGCCGTGGTCGGCCCGCCGCTCGGAGTGCTCGCGGAGCAGCCGCTCGAGCGTGTCCCTCCGGAAGAGGCCGCGGTCGGGGCCGCCGAGCAGGAGGTCCTCCGCCATCGGCCGGAGCTCGTCACGGAACCAGCTGTCGAGGGGGACGCCGAACCCTGTCTTCCCGCGCTCGGTGGTCTGGGGAGGGAGGACGGTCGCGAACGCCTGCTTGAGCGCTCTCTTTCCGCGGGCGAGCTCGGGCGGGAGGGCGAGTCCGAGCTCGACCACGTGGTGGTCGAGGAACGGAGCCCGCAGCTCGAGCGACACCGCCATGGAGGCGATGTCGGCCTTCGGGAGCAGGTCGCCCGGGAGATACGACTCGATGTCGACGACCCGCAGGTCGGGGTCGTGGGGGAGCAGCCCGGCCGCGGCGTGGGCGAGCGCGTCGTCGGTCCAGAGCTCGCGGCGCAGCTCGAGCGGGAACACCTCGACGAGCCGGGCGTAGCGCTCGCCTTCGGGTTGCGCGGCCGCATCGAGGAACCGCCGTGCCCGAAAGAGCGTCGAGCGCGGCTCGCGCCGCGCCGCAGGCACGGCCCCGAGGGCCGTCCGGCCGGCCGCGGCGGCGAATCGCGGGACGCGGCCCGCGAGCTCGTAGGCGCGATAGCGCTCGTACCCGCCGAAGGCCTCGTCCCCGCCGTCGCCCACGAGCGCAACGGTCACGTGCTGTCGCGTCGCCTCGCACACGAGCAACGTCGGCAGCGCCGCCTCGTCGCCGAACGGCTCGTCGAAGGCTTCGGCGACCCGCTCGAGCAGCTCCGGCTCCGGATCGACCTCGAGCTCCTCGTGCATCGTCGCGAACCTCTCCGCCACGGCCCGGGCATACGGGCGCTCGTCGTAGCGGCTGTCCCGGAAACCGATCGTGAACGTCCGGACGGGGTCGGACGACGCCTCGGCCATCGCCGCGACGACGATCGAGGAGTCGAGCCCTCCGGAGAGCAGCGCCCCCAGCGGCACGTCGGCGACGAGGCGGCGGCGGACGGCCGAGGTCACCTCGCTGCGGACACGCTCGATCCACTCGCCTTCGCCCGAGGCGGGAAGGGGCCGCCAGTAGCGCTCGACGCGTTCCGAGCCCCCCTCGAACACGACGTACGCCGCGGGCGGCACCTTCTGCACCGCGCGGAGGCCCGATCGCGGCACGTACTGGAGGGCGAGGAATGTGTCGAGCTCGGCCAGGTCGAGCTCGCGTGGAAGCTCGGGCAGGCGGAGAAGTGCCTTCGTCTCGGACGCGAACGCGAGCGAGCCGTCAGGCAGGCGGGCGTAGACGAGGGGCTTCTTCCCGAGCCGGTCGCGGGCGAGCACCAGCCGCTCCGCCCCGCGATCCCAGAGCGCGATCGCGAACATCCCCTCGAGGCGGGCCACGAAGTCGAGGCCCCACTCCTCGTACGCGTGCGGGATGAGCGGCGAGTCGCCCGTTCCGCGGATCTCGTGGCCCCTCGCCTCGAGCTCACGGCGCAGCGCCCGGAAGTTGTAGATCTCGCCGTTGAAGACGGCCGCAACGTCCCCGCGCTCGCTCTCGATCGGCTGGTCGCCCGTCGCGAGGTCGATGATCGCGAGGCGGCGGTAGCCGAGCACGCACCGGCCGTAGGAGGCGACAGCGCCGTGGTCGGGGCCGCGGTGGACGATCGCGTCGTTCATCGCCTCGACCCGGCGGGGATCGGGTGCCTCCGGGGCGAGAAGTCCGCAGATTCCGCACATGGTTTCTAGGCTACGCCAGGAGCTCCCGGTAGACGTCCTCGTGGGCCGCCGCTGACCGCTCCCACGTGAAGCCGGCGGCGCGCTCGATCCCGCACGCCGACCAGGCTGCCTGGTCGGCGAGCACGTCCTCGACCGCCGCTGCGATCTCCTCGGGGTCGTCCGGCGTGAAGTACCGTGCGGCGTCGCCGCAGACCTCGGGAAGCGAGGCGGCGACCGAGCATGCGACCGGGCATCCGCACGCCATCGCCTCGAGCGGCGGAAGGCCGAAGCCCTCGTACAACGAGGGGAAGACGAGGGCCGCGGCACGCCGGTAGAGCGAGACGAGCTCGTCGAGCGAGACGTTCCCGAGTGCCTCGACGCCGTCGGGGAACGCTGTGCCGTGCCCGCCGCCGGTCAGCACGAGCCGGAGCTCGGGCCGGTCGCGCCGGAGCAGCGCGAACGCCTCGTAGAGCGCGGCGTGGTTCTTGTGAGGCCAGGGCCGCGCCGGATAGAGCAGGAAAGGCTCCCGCGGCTCGCCGCCCGGCGAGAACCGCTCGTGGTCGATCCCGTGGTGGATGACGCGGATCTTCGCCTCGGGAAGCGAGAGCAGCTCCACGGCCCGGTCACGGACGAAGGCGCTAGGAACGATCACGAGCCGTGCCGACCGCGCGGAGCGGTGGTAGGCGAGCGAGCGGAACGCGCGCTCGGCACGCGAGAAGAGCTGTGGCAGGTCGAGGTGCTGCACGTCGTGGAGCGTGATCGCCGTCGGTGCTGCGACAGCGGGAATCCGGATCGTCAGCGGATAGTGGACCGCGCGGGCATCGGCGAAGTGGGCGCGCAACGGCGCCGGGGCGCGTCGCGGCAAGCGACATCGCCGCGAGCCGCTCCGGGACCGAGCGGGCGCGCCGGTACTCGGTGACGACCTCGGCGGGCAGCCCCTCGCTCGCATCGGAAGCAGCGGGGGGAAGGAAGACGCGATAGTCGAGCGTCCCCACCCGCGCCAGCGCCCGCAACAGCTCTTGCGTGGAGGACTCGCTTCCGCCGAGCTCTCCCGGTACGAGCGTGAGCAGGGCGATGGCGATCACGCTACTCCTCGGAATCTGGTTTCGAGGCGGCCTCGAGGAGTGAGCGTCGCTGCGCCTCGTCGGCCTCGGTATGGCGCTTCGACCAACGCCAGACCAGGTACCCCGCGACGAAGACGACGGGCCAGACGAGGACGGCCGGGATCAGAAGAACCCAGCTGAGCGCCGACAGCCCCAGCACCGGGCTAGCTCGCTGTGGTCGCGGTGGTGGTCGTCGTCGTTGTCGTCGAGGTGGTGGTCTTCGTCCCGGTGCCCGGACACGCGACGCCGGAGCTCGACTTGATCACGTCGCAGCTCTTCGCGAGCACCTTGTCGCCGGTCTGCGAGCGGATGAGGACGATGTATCCGCTTGCGACCTGCGTGTAGTAGGTCTTGCCGTTCGTCGAGGCGTCGACGGACACGAGCACGCCGTCTGCGAGGTACTTTGCGAGCTTCCGGCTGCCCTGGATCAAATCGGCGACATGGCCGGTGTAGCGCCCGTTCTCGGCCGTGAAGCTCTTCTGGCCGGCAACGACGATGTTCATGGCCGCGATCGTCTCCTGGGACAGCTCCTTCGCGCTCAGGTTCGTCGACTTCTTGTGGTGCAGGATCGCGGGCAGCACGAAGAGGAGCAGGACGACCAGCAGCAGGATCGGGAGGAAGCGCTGGAGGTTTCCTTGCACGGGGCCAGCCTAGTGGGTCGGGATCATCCGGGAACCGAGACCCGCACGGGCCGGCTGAGGAGCAGATAGTCGGTCGGCTGTTGCTGCCCGACCGGGGTGGCACTGAGCGCGATGCGGTACAACCAGACCCCGGCCGGGGCCTGGTCGGTGTACGAGTCGCCGCTGGAGTCAGTGGAGCCGACGACGTCGCTGGAGTAGTTGCAGGTGGCCGAGGCGCCCGACGTCCTCGGGCAATCTCCCAGCGCCGTGGCCGGGGCGCGAAGGACGGCGTACGTGACCCGCGCCCCGTGCGACGGCTGACGCGGCCACGAGATCGTGACCGCCTGTCCGGCGGCGGCAGCGGTCACCGGGAACCTGTCGATCGGGACGAGCAGGTTGCCCGCGGCCCGGGCCACCGAGGGGTGGGCCGAGGTCGGGATGACGGCGACGGCCAGCGCCCCTGCGATCGAAAGGAAGCCGAGCACTCCGGCGGCGACGACCGGTAGGCGGCCGCCCTGCGCCGCCCTGGAGGAGCTTGCTCTCCGTCGCCCGTAGACCGGGATCAGGAACGGGAGTGAGATCACGAGCAGGAAGTAGGCGGGGAATGCCGCGATGAGGTGGGTGAAGAAACTGCCTCCCACGACGTCCACCTGCGGGCTGCTGCCTTTGCCGATCACGTACGCCGCGAGCCAGGTGCCGGCGAGGACGGCGACCACTGTCGAACGGCGTGCGAGCCCGACGAGGCCCCCGATCGCAGTGAAGTAGATCACCCGCTGGCTCCAGGTGAACTCGCGGAGCCCGTCGAGGTTGTGATGGAGCTGGCCCCAGTTGAGCGGCAGGTAGCGGTGGACGTTCAGATGGATGGACGCCACGAGCGTGACGCCGACCGACGCGAGCGCGAACCGACCCTGACCGCTGCTTGCGAACGCCGGTAGATCGCCGAGACCGCGCTGCTTCCACGCCGTCGTCCCGAGGAGCGACGGAAGCGTCGCCGCGGCGACGATGGCGAGCCCTCGAAATCGCCGCGCGACGAGCAGCGCGAGGAACGGCGCCGGCAGGAAGAGGAGGTTCGCGGGCTTCACGGCTACTGCGAGCCCGGTCGCGAAGCCGGCGGCGAGCGCGTCTGCCCACCATCCCGAGGAGGAGAGGCGCAGAGTGAAGTACGCCGCGACGAGGAGGACCACCATCGACGGGTAGTCGCCGAGAGGGAGCAGACCCACGGCCGACGGGAGCGTGATGTCGACATACCGCGAGTGGTAGTCGGCCAGGAAGTAGTGGATGACGGCGACCGGGAACAGGACCCAGACGAGCGTCGCCAGATACGCGTATGCCCGGCCGGCGAGCATGCGTGCGATCCCGTAGACGCAGAGCAGCGCGATCGGCGCCAGGACGAGCTGGTTGAAGGCGATGATCGCGGGCATCCCGGCGATGGCGTTGGGGCCGGCGATTGCCGCGATCGGGGCGATCAGAAGTGGGTAGCCGTAGCCGATCGCCGTGAGCGGCAGCACGCCGTGGCCCAGCATCCAGGCGCTCGAGTAGTAGTAGGTGCCGTCGCCGCCGTGGTAGTAGAGGGGCCCGTCGTGTGGAGCGATGCGGCCGGACTCGGCGGCGATCACCCAGCCGAGCACGACGAGGGCGCCGAGGACGAGCCAGGGCGGCACGCGGTCGACGAAGTCGAGAACGCGGCCGAGGATCCGCCCGACGCGGTAGCCCGCCCGTGCGAGCGAGGAGCCGGAGCTGCCCGCCGGCACCTCCTCGCCGCTCCGCGTCGCCACCCGCGAATCGTAACGGGGCCTCCGGCCCCGACCGGTGGGTTACCCGGTCGCCTCGAGCCCGCTGACGAAGTCACCGAGCCAAGGCCGCTGAAAAGACCGCTTTTCGCGATACGAACCTCCCTTCGCCTCGGACCGAGCTCCACTCGCCGTATCGGGCCGCGCGCTCACCCTCTTGAGGGGACGCCGCTGAGATGAGGGATGAGCCGGGACGGTCAGGCGTGCCGGGGGCGGCGCACCCACCGAACGATTCCGAACACGATCACCGCCGCGGCGAGGATGCCGAACGCGATCCAGCCCCACTGGGTGCTCGACTCCTGCTTCGACGACGCTGCTGCGGCGCCGACGACTGCGGCGCCACCCGGGGTGACGCCCGACCCGGTTGTGGTCGCTTCCGTCGTCACCTGGACGGTGGTCACGGTGATCGGCGCGGTCTCCGTTGTCGTGCTCTCGGCCGTGGTCGTCTCGGTCGTCGTGTCCGCGGTGGTCGGCTCGGTCGTCGTTGCTTCTGTCGAGGTGGTCGTCGTGGTGTCGGCCGCAACCCGCCCCGGCTGCGCCGAGCCCGTGCCGGCGAGCAGGAGCGTAAGTGCCGCCAAGAGAAGCGCAACGGCGGTGGGTCCAAGCCATCGCCGACCCCTATTGCCAAGCTTCACTGTCCAGCCTCCGATCTGTTCTGCGCGGTCGCCGTCGATCATAGGTCATCGGCCCTATCATCGCGGGGCAGTCCGCCGGTCACGCCGTAGCGCCAGAGACGGTGGTCTTGATAGCCGGGGTTCCCGCCCCCTGCTTACCTTGTCGTAACCACCCCCGCTTACACTTCTCGGCATGTCCGAGGCCGAGGAGAAGGTCGACGTCGCCGCGCTCTTTGCGCGGCTCAAGGAGGAGGTGCGGGCGTCCGGGCCGCGGTCGGCCGACGTGACGCCGGCGCAGGTGAGGCTGTCGGCGCGCGACCAGGCCGAGCGGCTCTGGGCGGTGTCGGCGGAGCGGCCGATCGTGGGCAAGGGCGGGCCCGTCAAGGCCGTCCTCCGCCGGTTGATGCGGTGGTACGTCGAGCCGGCTTTCGCCGACCAGCGTGCGTTCAACGACGCCGTACTGAAGCTGGTCGACGACCTCGACGAACGCATCGCCCGCCTCGAGCAGAAATGAGAGTTGCGGTATGTCGGCCGCTCGTGCCCTTCGTGTACGGGGGCGCCGAGGTCGTCGCGGACACTCTCGCCGACGAGCTGCGCGCGCGCGACCACGAGGTGGAGCTCGTCACGCTTCCCTTCGCCTGGGACGGGACACGCGCCGTCGACAACGCGCTCCAGTGGCGGCTGATCGACCTCAGTGGGGCGCCGAAGCCGGTGGAGCTCGTGATCGGCACGAAGTTCCCCTCCTACGGGATCCGGCACCCGAACAAGGTGATCTGGCTCGTCCACCAGTTCCGGCAGGCCTACGACTTCGACCGCGGGGAGTTCGGCCAGTTCTCGGAGTCGCCGTTGGACCGCGCGACGCGGGACGCCGTAGAGCGGTTCGACCGGGTCGCCTTCTCCGAGGCGCGGAAGATCTTCACCATCTCCGGAAACGTCGCCGGGCGGCTCAAGCGCTACACGGGGTTCGACGCGACGGTCCTGCCGCCGCCGCCGCAGAAGCTCGCCTACCGCACGGAGGGCTACGACGGCTTCGTGCTGTCGGTGAACAGGCTCGACCGCTACAAGCGGATCGATCTGCTCATCGAAGCGGTGAAGGCGGACCCCGAGCTGCGGGCCGTGATCGTCGGCGACGGGCCCGACCGAGGGCGGCTCGAGCGACTCGCAACCGGGATGAACGGGCGGATCGAGTTCACCGGCCGCGTCGACGGCGATGACCTCGTCGACCTCTACTCACGCTGCCTCGCCGTCTACTACGCCCCGGTCGACGAGGATTACGGGATGGTGCCGTTCGAGGCGTTCCTCTCGGCCAAGCCGGTCGTCACGACCGTCGACGCCGGCGGGCCGCTCGAGGTCGTCCACGACGGCGAGACCGGCGTCGTCGTCAGCGCCGATCCGGACGAGATCGCCCGCGCCTGCTCGCACCTCGTCCATCACGTCGATGAGGCGCGCGCTCTCGGCGAGGCGGGAAAGGCCATCGCCGAACGGATCACCTGGGACGCCTGCATCGACGCGCTGCTCTCGTGAAGGTCGCCTACTACTCGCCGATGCCCCCGTCCCACTCGGGGATCGCCGACTACTCCACGCTGCTCCTGCCCGCGCTCCGCGAGCGAATCGAGGAGGTCGCGGTCGCCGAGCCCGGGAAGCGCGCCCCGCACGCGGACATCGCGCTCTACCACGTCGGCAACGACCCCGAGGCTCACGGCTGGATCGTCGATACGCTCCGCGACCGTCCGGGCGTCGTCGTCCTGCACGAGCTCGTGCTCCACCACCTGATCGCCGGGATCACGATCGGCCGCGGCAACGGCCGCGCCTACCTCGACGCGATGGAGCGCGACTTCGGCGTCCCGGGCCGCCTGCTCGGGCTCGGCGTCCTCGACAACCTCCTGCCGCTGATCTGGGAGACGCAGCCCGACCGCTTCCCGCTCAACGGCACGATCCTCGACCTCGCCGAGGGCCTGATCGTCCACTCGGACTACGTCGAGCGAGGCGTGCGGGCGGCCGGTTACGGCGGCCCGATCTGGCGGATCCCGCACCCCTCCTGGCCCGACGAGACGGTCGAGCCGGCCCCGCTTTCCGGCGACCCGCTCGTCGGCTGCTTCGGCCACCTCAACATCAACAAGCGGATCCCGGCGCTCCTCGAGGCATTCGCGGCGCTCCGTGAGCGACGCCCCGGGGCACGGCTGCTGCTCGTCGGCGAGGCGACCGAGCGGTTCGAGCTCGACCGGCGCCTCGAGCGGCTCGGGCTCGGAGGTGACGAGCTGATCCGCGAGCAGTGGGTGAGCGAGCAACGGTTCCGGTCTTTGATGGCGGCCTGCGACGTCCTCGTCAACCTGCGCTCGCCGACGATGGGGGAGACGTCGGGCTCGGTGATCCGTGGGCTTGCACTGGGCAAGCCCGTGCTCGTCTCCGACGTCGGCTGGTTCGCGGAGCTGCCCGACGGCGCAGCGCTGAAGATCCCGGTCGACGACTACGAGGTCCCGACGATCGCCGGAGCGCTCGAGCTCGCCGCCGACCACGGCGCCGCGCTAGGTAGCGCCGCCTCCGCCTACGTCCACGAGGCTCACGACCTCGGACGCGCCGCGGACGCCTACGCCGCCGCGCTCGAGGAGGCCGCCGGCGGCGAGGCCGTCACCGACGCCGTGCTGCAGCGGATCGCCGAAGGGGCCGCAGGAATCGGCTTCGACAATCCCGCCGAGCTGGCTCGGCTCGCCCGCGAGGCCGGGCTGGTATGAGCACCGTGACCGCGGTGCGGTCGCGCGCACTCGCCATCCCGGCGTGGGTATGGCTCACGGGGATCGTCGTCCTGTCGATAGCCGTGCGCGTCGCGCTCGGGCGCCGCATGGTTGCGCCGTGGATCATGATCGACGAGGTCGTGTACTCCGAGCTCGCGAAGAACGTCGCCGCCCACGGCGAGTTCCTCGTCCGCGGCGTCCCGTCGCACGGCTACGGCTTCGTCTACCCGGTGCTGATCGCGCCCGCGTGGGCGCTCTTCACCTCGATCCCGTCGGCCTATGCGGCTGCGAAGGCGATCAACGCGGTCGCGATGTCGCTCGCCGCGATCCCCGCGTACTTCCTCGCCCGCCGCATCCTGAGCGAGCGCCTCGCCCTGCTCGCCGCCGGGCTCACGGTGCTCGTCCCGGCGATGCTCTACACGGGCGAGATCATGACCGAGAACGCCTTCTACCCGATCTTCCTCCTCACCGCGCTCGTCCTCGTCATCACGCTCGAGAAGCCGACCCCTCTGCGGCAGGTCGGGCTGCTCGCGCTGTGCCTGCTCGCGTTCGAGACGAGAGCGCAGGCGGTCGCGCTCTTCGCGGCAGTCGCGACGGCCCCGATCCTGCTCGGGCTCGTGGAGCGGCGCGGGTTGCGTGGGACGTTCCGGCCATTCGCATGGCTCTACGGCGTCCTCGGCGCCGGCGCCCTCCTGGCGCTGGCCGAGACCGTCGCTCGCGGCCGCTCGCCGCTCACGCTCCTCGGCGCCTACCGCGCCGCGACCTCCGCGAGCTACACGCCGAGGGGCGTCCTCCGCTTCTTCCTCTACCACGTCGCCGGTCTCGACCTCGCGCTCGGGATCCTCCCCTTTGCCGCGCTCCTCGCCATGTGGCTCGCGCCTCGCCGCCCGACTCCGGCTGCGCGTGCCTTCACGGTCGCGACGCTCGCCGTGTCCGTCTGGCTGCTCGCCGAGGTGTCGGCGTTCGCCTCGGCGAGCTACGTCGACCGGATCGAGGAGCGCAACATCTTCTACCTCGCCCCGTTCGGGCTGATCGCGCTGCTCGGACTCGGCGTCGAGGGCGTCGTAACGCGATCGCGCAAGGTGGTCGTCGCCTCCGCAGTGATTGCGGGCGTCCTGCCCGTGTTCATCCCGTTCGCCCACTTCATCGACACAAGCGCGCTCAGCGACAGCTTCTTCCTGATGCCCTGGTGGTGGGCCCAGGACCACCTGATCCATCTGAACCAGGTGCGCTGGGCCGCGTTCGCGGTCTCCGTGGCGGCGGCCGTGCTCTTCGTCTTCCTTCCGCGGCGCTACGTCCTGGTCCTCCCGGCGCTCGTCGCCGTGTACTTCGTGCTGACCTCGATCGTGGTCGAGAGCGGCCGCCACGGTATCCACCACGCGGCTGTCGGCTCGCTCTGGGCCGGGACGCACATGCCCCAAGGCGATTGGATCGATCGTGAGGTGGGCTCCGACGCGAGGGTGGCGGTCCTCTGGACGGCCGCAATGCCGTCGGCGTACCCGGTGTACGAGAACGAGTTCTTCAGCCGGAGCGTCCGAACAATCTACGACGTCGACGGCGCCCATCCGCCGGACCCCCTCCCCGAGGTGGCCGTGAGCCAGTCGCACGGCGGCGCCCTGACGACAGCCTCCGGAGCGCCCGTGCGGGCAGAGTACGTCCTCTCGAACGTCGAGGTCGGCGGAAAGCGCGTCGCGACCGACGGCGTCGGGGTTGCCCTCTATCGCGTCGAGGGCCCGATCGTGATCCTCAACCGGGTGACGGGCCTCTACGCAAACGACACCTGGTCAGGAAAGTCGGTCACCTACCGTCGTTTCGAATGCGCCGGCGGCAGGCTCGCGGTGGAGCTCCAGGGGGATGAAAGCCTGTTCAAGACGCCGCAGACCGTCATCGCGACGGAGCACGGCAACCCGATCGGCCGGACGATCGTCCCGGTCACGGGCGTCACGACCATGACCGTCCCGCTCGTGCCCAGGGACGGGGCGTGCATGGTCCGGTTCACGGTCGGGCGCACCGCGGTGCCCGGGCCTCAGGACGAGCGGCGGCTCGGCGCCCACTTCCTCTCCTTCACGCCGAGCTCGTGAGGATCGTCTTCGACGTCTCGCCCCTCTCGCATGAGCGGACGGGAGTCAACAACTACATCCGCGGCTCGGTCGCGGGCCTCGCCGAGGCGGCGGAGCGCGCAGGCGACGAGCTGGTGGCCTTCGCCCCGACCTCGCCCGCCGGTCGCCGCGCCATCCCCGAAGCGCTCGAGGGGATCCCCCTCGAGCTGAGGCTGACGACACTCCCGTTCGCGCACGCCTGGCGCACCGCCTGGTCGCGGCTCGGGCGCCCGCCCGCCGAGCGGTTCCTCGGCGCCTTCGACGTTCTCCACTTCACCGACTGGATGTACCCGCCTCAGCGCGCAGGGCTCCGAGCGACGACGATCCACGACCTCGTGCCACTCCACTCTCCGGAGTGGGTGACCGGTCGCACCCGCGCCATGCACACGCACAAGTACGAGAACGCGGCCGCGACGTGCGGCGTGATCTTCGCGAACTCGGCGTTCACCGCCGACGACACCGCCGCCACCCTCGGGTTCCCACGCGAGAAGATCGTCGTGGCCCATCCCGGAATAGGCGCCGAGTACACGACGGAAGGGCCCGACGCCGGGCGTAAGCGGCCGTACCTCCTCACGGTCGCGACGCTCGAGCCACGCAAGAACCTCGGCACCCTGGTCGAGGCCTACCGGCTGCTCGTCGACAGTGAGCTCGAGCTCGTCGTCGCCGGAGGCGCCGGCTGGGGTGAGCAGCCGCGGCTCGACCGGGCGGGCATCGTGCGCGTCGGGCGCGTCTCCGACGAGGAGCTCGCGCGGCTGTATCGCGGCGCCGCGGCGGTGGTCTACCCGTCTCGGTTCGAGGGATTCGGGATGCCGGTCACCGAGGCCATGGCGTGCGGCGCTCCGGTCGTCGCCTCGTCGCATCCGTCGCTCGATGAGGCCTCCGGCGCTGCGGCCGTCCGCTGTGGCCCGGAAGACCCCGAGGCGATGGCGGCGGCGATTCGCGAGGCGCTCGACCGGCGCAAGGAGCTGCGGGAGCTCGGGCTCGTCCACGCGAAGGGCTTCTCATGGCAGCGGACGGGCGAGCTCTTCCTCGAGGGGTACCGGCGATTCTCGTAGGCATCGACACGACGCCGCTTCGGCAGACCCGCGCTGGGACGGCCCGCTACCTGCGCGGCCTGCTCGCCCACCTCGACGTCCCCGTGAAGCAGGCGTCCTTTCCGGCCACCTCTCGGCTCCGGACGCTCGCGGCGGACGCGCTCTGGTATCCGCGCCTCCGCGTCGAGGGGGCCGACGTGCTCCACTGCCCGACCTTCCGCGGGCCGTTCCGGTCGAAGGTGCCGCTCGTCGTCACCGTCCACGACCTTGCGGTGCTCCGCCACCCCGAGTGGTTCAACCGCTGGACGCGCGCGTACTCGGCGCACGCCGTCCCGCGCGTCGTCGCCGCCGCAGCCTGCGTGATCGCGGTCTCCGAGGCGACCGCGCGCGAGCTGGGCGACCTGCTCGCCGTCCCCGAGAGGAAGATCCGGGTCGTGCCGAACGCGGTGGAGGACGCCTTCACGCCCGAGGGGCCCCGTGCCGAGGGGGACTACGTCCTCGCGGTCGGGACGCTCGAGCCGCGCAAGAACCTCCCCCGGATCGCGGCGGCCGTCGACGGCGAGCTCCGCGTCGCCGGCGCGCGCGGTTGGGGGAACGTGGAGCCGCCCGCGAACGTCAGCTGGCTCGGGGAAGTGACCGACGAGGAGCTCGCCGCGCTCTACCGTGG
Source organism: uncultured Actinomycetota bacterium (assembly GCA_963801905.1). Classification (GTDB taxonomy): domain Bacteria; phylum Actinomycetota; class Thermoleophilia; order Gaiellales; family Gaiellaceae; genus PALSA-600. The sequence continues at coordinate 294,364 of CAWDGP010000001.1, forward strand.
CGCCAGATGCCTGGTCTATGCGTCCCTGTACGAAGGGTTCGGGATCCCGGTCGCCGAGGCGCTCGCCTGCGGCTGCCCGGTCGTCACGAGCCGGCACTCGCCGATGGCCGACTACGCCGGGGAGGACGCAGTGACCGTCGACCCGTACGACGTCGAGTCGATCCGCGAGGGGATCGCGCGCGCCTCCCGCGCTGATCCGAGGCGCGGGCCGTCCTGGGACGAAGTGGCGGCAGCCACGCGCGCCGTCTACGAGGAGGTCATGTGATCCTCATCGACGCCGACGTCCTGGGGCGCGAGCGGACCGGGGACGAGACGTACGTCACGAACCTTCTCCGCGAGCTCCCGGCCGCGGCGCCCGACCTCCGGTTCGCCGCGGTCACGCGCCGGCCCGACCTCGTCCCTGAGGGAGTCGAGCCGCTTCATCTACCCGCTCGGCTGCAGGAGACGCGGATGGCCGTCTCGCTCCCGAGGCTCCTTCGCCGCGTCCGGCCGGATCTCGGCCACTTCCAGCATGCGCTTCCGCTCGGGTTCGGCGGCCCGTCCGTCGTGACCGTGCACGATCTCTCCTTCGAGGCGCCGGGCAGCGCGATGGGGCTGCTCGACCGCCTCACGTTCCGGGCCGTCGTCCCGCGGGCAGTCCGCGGCGCCGACCACGTGATCGCCGTGTCGGAACGAACGAAACGCGACATCGTCGAGCGTTACGGCGTCCCGGAGTCGAAGGTCACGGTGACGCCCAACGGGGTCGATCCGGCGTTCTCGCCCGGAGCGGGCGACGGCGGCTACGTGCTCTTCGTCGGTGCGATCCAGGCGCGCAAGCATCCCGAGGCTGCGCTCGAGGCGGCACGGGCGGTCGGGCTTCCGCTCGTCGTCGCAGGCCCGGAGAAGGACGCGTCGATCGCGCGCGAGCTCCGAGACGGCGGCGCAGACCTCCGCGGCTATGTCTCGAAGGAGGAGTTGGCTGCCCTGTACCGCGACGCTGCGGCGCTCGTGCTGCCGTCCCGGTTCGAGGGGTTCGGGCTGCCCGTGCTCGAGGCGATGGCGAGCGGCACGCCCGTCGTCGCCGCGCCCGAGCCCGCCCTGCGCGAGGTAGCCGACGGAGCTGCGGTGTACGCCGAGGACGGCGACTTCGGCGCCGCGACGCGCCGGGCGCTCGCGGATCGTGACCGCCTCGCGGCCGCCGGGATCGAGCGGGCGCGACTCTTCTCGTGGGCGGAGACGGCCCGCCGAACCGTCGAGATCTACCGCCGGGTGCTGGCGTGAAGGTCTCCGCGATCGTCGTCTCGCACGGGAATGCAGCCGAGCTCCGAGAGTCGCTGCCGGCGCTCGAGCCGCAGGTCGACGAGCTGCTCGTGATCGCGAACGTAAAGGGGTCTGTCCCCGTCGGGGTGGAGGCGCTCGCCAACGACCGGCCCCTCGGATTCGCCGCCAACATCAACCTCGGCCTCACCCGCACCTCGGGCGAGGCGGTGCTCGTCTCGAACCCTGACGCCGTCCCCGAGCCCGGCGCCGTCGCGACGCTCCGCGAGTTCATGGAGGCCCATCCACGGTGCGGAGTCGCCGGCCCTCGCATGGTGTTCCCGGACGGCAGCCCCCAGCCGTCGAGGCGGCGCTTCCCGACCGTGGGCGGCACGATCGTCCGGCGCACGCCGCTACGGAAGGTCGTCCAGCAGGATCACCACTACCACCTCGACGAGGCGCCGCCCGAAGGCCCGGTGGAGGCCGACTGGATGCTCGGCGGGTTCCTGCTCGTGCGTCGGACCATGCTCGACGAGCTCGGGGGCTTCGACGACGGCTTCCGGCTGTACGGTGAGGAGATCGACCTCCAGTACCGCGCCATGCGGGCCGGGTGGGAGCGGTGGTATGTCCCGGCCGCCGTCGTGCGCCACGAGCACCAGGCCCTGACCGACCGCCGCTGGTTGACCCGCCGCACGGTGTGGCATTGGCGCGGCATCCTGCGGTTCGTGCGCAAGCATCCGGAGAGGCTGCGCTCATGAGGCAGCCGCGGGGTATCGGATGAGTACCCGGGACAAGTACGCCGCGCTGGCGGACGGGTTCGCCGAGCGCGAGTACGCCGACCCCGTGCGGTACTCGACCCGCCGCGCCGGTGTGATCGCGGGGCTGGGCCCGCCCCTCCGTGCCGGCGAGAGCGTGGTCGACCTCTGCTGTGCCGACGGCATCATGGCGGCGTCGCTCACGAGCCTCGGGCTCGTCTACACGGGGGTCGACGCGACGGAGCAGATGATCGCGGCAGCGAGGAAGCGCAACCCCGGGCTCGACTTCGTCGTCGATCGAATGGAGGACTACGAGCCCGCCGAGCCCGTCGACCTGACGATCTGCCTTCGCTCCTTTTATCTCGCCGAGGACCGTGTCGGCTTCTTCCGCCGCATACGCGGTTACACACGGAAGAAGTTCGTCTTCGACTTCAGGCCGATGGTCTTTCCCGTCGACGGAGTGCTGAGCGACCTGCGCGAGGCGGGGTTCTCCCGCATCGAGCTCCGACCGTTCTTCCTGCCACAGCGGAAGGCTTTACCGGGAGCGGCGCTCCCGCTCCTGTCCGTGCTCGAGCACTCCGGGCCGGCCGGGCTCGCGCTGACGAGGCGCGTCGGCTGCGTCTTCTGCAGCGCAGCAGCCTGAGCGTGGCAGGGCTCGGACTTACCCGCCGGCGGGTCGTCGCACGCCTTCACCTTGTCGGTGAGCCCGGTCTCGTCGAGCAGCTTGCGGCGCCCCACGCCGGGGCGAGCACGAGCGTGCGGGTCGCGTTCAGCCGCCGGCCGCGCAGCGTCGGGGCGAAGACGACGACGTTTTGCTCCTCGTGGCTCTCGGTCGAGAACTGCTGCTTGTACGTGGCGTCGCCGGGGCCGAAGTCGAGGACGTGGAGTGCCGGGTCTGCGATCGCGTCCTCGATCACCCGCATGAGCAGATACAGGCCGACTCGGAGCTCGGAGTACTCCGGAGTGTTGGAGAACCCGGCGCCCAGCGCCGCTGATACGTCGAGCGGGCGACGCGGTCGGCGCTCTCGACGAGCCGGTCGAGCCCGGACGGGTCGCGGACGATCTCGACGTGGAGCTCGTCGCCGAACGTCTCCGCCAGGCGGCGGGCGTCGCGCCTGATCCGCCGGCGCGTGTTCGAGCTGCGGGAGGCGGCGAATTCGTCGAACGATCCGGGAAGCTCGAGTGTCCGGCGCGTCCACGGGGTGATGAACGGCTGGCGGTCGAGCGCACCCCCGAGGGCGAGAAAGGCGTCGAGGAGCGGCGAGCCGAGCGCGCAGCGGCTCGAGCTCCTCGAGCGTTCGCGCCACCACGACCTCGGGCCGGCTCACGTGCTGGCTGGAACGAAGGCTAAGCCGACCTGCACGCCAAGGGTACGGGGCTCGTTTTCCGTCGGCGGGATCAGCGTGCCCTTCGCGATCGTGAGCTCGACACGCACCGGCGTCTGCGCGACCGGGAACGAGAGCGTCCGCGTGCTCCCGTTCGGAACAGTGACGTAGACGCGGCGGTGGATCTGCCCGAGGTCGATCGCCTGGTGCTCGGCGTCGTAGTGGACGTCGCCGACGAGGATGCGCACCTTGGCGGCAGGGGCCGAGCCGTTGTACCCCAGGCGTCCGAGCGAGACCTTCAGCGTCCCCGCCTGGCCCGGCTTGAAGTACGTATAGGTGCACCAGTCGGGGCACCAGTTGTCTGTATAGACCTGCTGGGTAGTGTCGGCAAGGCGCCACGGCCGGTCGCTCCGGTAGAGGGTCATGACGCCGTTGGCCGCGTGCGCGACCGGGGTGGCGTCGAGCTTGATGTTGGAGTCCGCGAGGACGTACCGGAACCCGTCCAGGTCGGACAGGAGCCCGTCGGCGCTGAGGAGATTCGCGGTCGGCGTCGGGCCGGGCCCGGGTGCGGTGCCGTCGAGAGCTGCAACTCGGGTGATCGATCGGTTCCAGAACTCGGTCAGGTTCTCGCCATTCGGGTCGCGGATCGCCTGGCCGAGGTAGGCGACCTTCTGGCCACCGGTCGAGGCGTCCACCCAGTCGAGCGGCTTCGGCAGGTTGCGCGTGAAGGCGGTCGCGACGTGGTCGATCCCGACCGTCATCGCGATCTCGGCCGAGAGCATCCACGCGAGGGCGAGGACGAGGGCGAGCGCCGCGACGCCGCGACGCCGCCGGTACGCAATCAGGAGGACTGCGACCGCAGTGGACGCGAGGAGCGCGAGGCGGAGGTCGTGTGTCGTCCAGTGTCTCTGGGACGCGAGGTAGGCGGCCAACGACGAGCCCGGCGCCTCGTAGTACGGCCAGCCGATCTGGATCGCCTTGAAGAGAAACAACACGAGCACGAACGCGGTGGCGCCCGCCACGACCCAGCGGTTGATCCTTTTCGACTCGAAGACCATCACGGTGCCGAGGATCAGGAGGGGCGAGAGGTAGATGAGGTCACGCTCCTCCCAGAGGGTCGCGAAGACCGTCGAGAGGTACGCGGCCTTGACGGCGGTGTAGATCGCGAGTGTCCCGATTGCCGCCGACGTCCAGGCGACATAGGCGCGGTAGGTGGGGTCGCCGCGGCGCTCGGGGAGCCAGAGGGAGGTGAGGCCGCCGATGACCGGAAGGGCGCTGAGCCCGATCGCGAACGAGCTGCCCGCCCGCAGGCCCAGGTCGACGATGCGGTTCTTCGTGTACTGGCTCGTGTACTGCCACTCGTGGATGTGCTGCAGGACGACGCGGTTGAAGAGGATGAATGCGCCGACCCCCAGGGCGATCGCGCCGATCGTGTCCCCGCGCGACCAGTTGCGCCGCAGCTCGCGCGATCGTGGCCCCGTGAGCCAGAGGCCGGCGGCCGCAATCGCAAGCGCGAGAACGAGGCTCGTGAACTGCTTCTGGCGGACGAAGTAGCCGCCTCCGACGGCGACGATCGCGAGCGCAACCTCAAGGCGCGCCTTCGAGCGAAGTGCCCGGACCGCGAGCCAGGAGCAGAGGGCGTAGTAGGGGTACGCGAGGACGTCCGAGACGATCGACGTCGCGTAGGCCATGCCCGGGATCGCGACGGAGCCGACGGCGGTGACCACCGCGCCGCGCCGGCTGACGAGCATGCGGGCGAGCAGGTAGGACGGAACGGCCGCGAGCAGCATGATCACGGCGTTCGCGTACTTGACCGCCGCGTAGGCGGCCGTGGTCGAGTGAATCCACCAGAACGGCGCGATCGCGTAGGCGTAGAGCGACTTGAAGTAGATCGGCTCACCGCGGCGCGCCGCGTGGCCCGTGTCGGCGATCGAGCGCGAGAGCTGCGTCCACTCGAGCTCGTCCGTGAAGATCCACGGCGTCTTGCGCGACCAGGCCTCGACCGCGTAGAAGACGAGAACGGCCAGGGCGAGGAAGATGAGCGGGATCGCGGCGAGTAGGCGGTCGACGAACGTCCGCCGGCGCCCGGCGTCAGCTCGTGACTGTTCGACTGAAACGGTCGCCACGCCTGGTCATTCTGACGCGGCGCCGAACTCGACGTGCGGGTCGAGGTCGAGCTCGCGGCGAACGAAGCGGCAGGTCACGTCGGCGCGGGCGCACGCGCCGACCACGGTGTCGAGGACGTCGCGTGGGGCGTCCGGGATCGTCACGAGCACGATGTCGGGCTGCGTGCTCTCGAGGATTCGGGGCATCTCGTGCGTCGTTCCGATGACCTTCACGCCGTGCACGCTACGGCGGCGGAGCCGGTGGTTGTCGTCGACGAACCCGACGACGCGCTCGCCCGCGGTCTCCCGGAGCTCGCGCATGAGGCTGCGGCCGGTGCGTCCCGCGCCGACGACGAGCGTCCGGCGGGCGGTGCGGTCGCGGACGCTGCGCGAGCCGATCACGATCGTCCGTTCCGCCAGTCGGGAACCGACGATCGCGACCATGCAGATCAGCGCGTCGACGATGAAGAACGAGCGATTGAAGTCGCGCATGTCTTGCGTGAGCACCATGAAGGAGACGGCGATGAGCTCGGAGACGACCACTGCCGCGGCTGCGGCGGCGGCGTCGCGCATCCCGGCGTAGCGCCACACCGAGCGATAGAGGCCGAACGGGATGAAGGCCAGGTACCGCGCGGCGAGGACGACCGGCAGGGTGAGCCCGGCGATGAACCGCTGGCTCGTCGAGCCGGGCCAGCCGAACTCGATGACGTAGGCGGCAACGAACGACCCACTGATCAGCAGGAAGTCGACGCCGACCTCGACGAGGCGCCGCCAGTGCATCGCGAAGACCTGCCCGAGACTGATCGGCTCGTCGAGCTGCGGCCGGCGGTCGGCGTCTGCGAGGAAGCTCGCGAACTGGATCAGCAGAGCGAACGTGACGACGACGCCGATCACGGTGTAGCGCCAGTTGTCGAGGACGTTGTAGGCGAGGCTCGATCCCCCGACGGAGAACGCGATGAGCGCGAGGAGCGCGACCGCGCTCCGCTCCGAGAGCCCGTAGCGGACGAGACGGTGCGAGGAGTGATCGCGGCCGCCCTGGTGGATCGGCCTGCCGTCGAGCATCCGCGCGATCGTGACGAGCGTCGTGTCGAGGATCGGGACGGCGAGCACGAGCACCGGCAGGATCAGCGTCGCGACGGTCGTGCCGGCGACGCGCCAGCTCGAGACGAGCCCGAGCGCGGCCAGCGCGAACCCGAGCGCCTGACTGCCCGAGTCGCCCATGAAGACGAGCGCGCGGCCCTTGGGCGGCAGGTTGAAGGGCAGGAAGCCGATGCAGGCGGCCGCGCCCGCGATCGCATAGGCGAGGGAGGCGTGGTCGGGGTGGACGGTGACGGCGTCCACGGCGAAGAAGAAGAACGAGATCGACGCGAGTGACGCGGCGAGGCCGTCCATGTTGTCGAGCAGGTTGAAGGCGTTCGTCAGCCCGACCAGCCAGACGACGGCGATCGCGTCACCGACGAGCTGGTTCGAGACGAGCTGGACGTGCGTGCCTGTTGCCAGGACGATCGCCGCGGCGGCCCCCTGGGTGGCGAGCTTGACGAGCGGCGTCAGGCCGCGCAGGTCGTCGACGAGGCCGGCCGCGAAGACGAGGGCGATCCCGGCCCAGATCCCGACGAGCTCGCGGGTGGGGTCGAACGCGCCGACCCCTGCCGCGGTCCAGAGCCCGAGGCTGAAGCCGACGAAGATCCCGATTCCGCCGAAGCTCGGGGTCGTGGAGTCGTGCCAGCGGTCGGCGGAGGGAACGGCCACGAGGCGCCGTGTCGCGGGTGACCGCAGAAGCGCCCAGATCACGGCCGCGGTCGCCGGGAGGGCGACGATCGCGACGGCGGTGCTCACAGGCGCGGAGGGTAGTCGAACCCGGTTAGCACGTTGTTTGGACGGTAATCGAGGAGTCAGACATTCCACACGGTGTCGGACACGATCGAGGGGCTTTTCCGCAACCCGGGCCGGGCGCTGTGTCCGACACCTGCGCCGTACACTGGCGTGATGGCGGTCTACGGCGATCTCGTGCGGTACCGCGAGCTGTTCGCGAACCTGTTCCGACGCGACTTCCAGGCGAAGTACCGGGGCTCGGCGCTCGGGATCCTCTGGTCGCTCGTGAACCCGGCGGCGCTGGTCGTCGTCTACCTGATCGTCTTCGGGGTCATCCTCGACAAGAGCGGCGGGATCCCGCACTACCCGCTCTACCTCCTTTCCGGGATCGCCTGCTGGATCTTCTTCGCGGTCTCTCTGCAGACGGCGGCGCGGTCGATGGTCGAGAGCGCCGACCTCATCCGGAAAGTACGGTTCCCGCGCCAGCTCGTTGCGTTCTCGGTGGTCGCGACACAGGCGGTGACGTTCGCCGTGATGCTCGCGATCCTGATCGTGCTCTCGCTCGTCTTCATCCCCTCTGCACGCGGGACGGTGTGGCTCGTGCTGCCGCTGGCGCCGCTCTACGTGGCGCTCGTCGCGGGCGCCTCTCTGATCGTCGCGTGCATGAACGCGATCTTCCGGGACGTCGAGCACATCCTCGCGGCGGCGCTCCTGCCGTGGTTCTTCCTCACCCCGATCCTGTGGAGCTTCTCGACGCTCGGCGCGAGGGCGAGCTCGCATGAGACGTTGGTGGACGTGCTCCGTTGGGGAAACTTCATCGCGCCGCCGATCGCGGCGTTGCGCGACGCCCTCTGGAGCGGCCACGCCCCTCACGCCTCCGACGTGATCTACCTGGCGGTGGCTGCGGTCGTCGCGCTCGTCCTCGGGTCGGTCGTGTTCCGTCGCATCGACGACCGGCTCGCGATCGAGCTGTAGGTCTAACTGCGTCCGTGTGCTCGGGCGCGCAGGACGATTCGCCCGTCGTAGACCCACGGCTCGGTGACCGGGGCGGCGAAGGCCGGCAGCCCGGCGACGTCTGGAAGCGGCTCGAGTGTCACGCCGTCAATCACCGACGGGCAGAGGAGCGGATACGAGAACCCCGGGATCCGTCCTGCCCCCGGTTCGTAGGCGAGCAGAGCATGTGGGCGACGGCGTCCGAAGCCGCCCTCCCACTCGATCGAGCCGGCGACCACCCCGAACCCCTCGGCGTGGGCCGCCGCGACGAGCCCGGCCCAGTCGGGAGCCGGCTCGACCCAGTCGGGCAGCTCGGCGCGGTGCTCGCCCGCGCGTGGCTGGACTTCGATCTCGGCCGTCGTCGACTCGCTCCCGAGCTCGGAGAACCAGGCTCGATTCTCGGCGACGAGGTCTAGGGCAAGCCGGTAGCGCCCCGGCGGCATCGGAGCTTGCACCCGCGCGTCGAGGGTCACGCTCTCACCTGGTGCGATGACCGGGAGCCCGGTCCGTTCCCCGTCCCAGACGATCGGGTTGTCCCTGTCGTCGAGCCAGTGGTAGCCGAGGAGGATCCCGTCGCGCCACGGCACTGTCCCGGCGTTCGAGAGCGTCACCCGGGCGGTCGAGAACGTTCCGGCCTGCGCCCCTTCCAGCCTCCAGTCTCCCCACTTCACCGCAAGCGGCCCTTTGGTCATTGGGCGGCTAGTCTAGGGCGGTGGAACCGCTCCTCGTGCGCGCCGCGCGGCGCGAGCCGGCCGAGCGGACGCCGATCTGGTTCATGCGGCAGGCGGGGCGGTCGCTGCCGGAGTACCGCGAGATCCGCGCGCAGCACGCCTTCTTCGAGATCAACCGGTCGGCCGAGCTCACCGCCGAGGTGACGCTTCAGCCCGTCAGGCGGCACCACGTGGACGCCGCCGTGATGTTCGCCGACATCATGACGCCGGTCGTCGCAATGGGTGTCGACGTCGAGCTCGTCGAGGGCGTCGGCCCGGTCGTTTCCGAGCCGATCCGGTCGAAGGCGGCGATCGAGCGGCTCCGGGTTCCCGACCCGGCGGAGTCGGTGGCGCCGATCCTCGAGGCGATCGGCATCGTTCGGCGTGAGCTCGCCCCCGAACAGGCCGTGGTGGGCTTCTGCGGCGGGCCGTTCACGGTCGCCGGCTACGTCGTGGAAGGGAAGCCCTCGCGGGAGTTCGCCGTGACGAAGGCGCTGATGTATCGCGAGCCCGCGGTCTGGCACGGCCTCCTCGAGCGTCTCTCCGAGACGTTCGCCGCCTATGTCGTCGCGCAGGCCCGAGCAGGCGCCGACGTGGTCCAGCTCTTCGACTCGTGGGTCGGTGCGCTCTCGCCGGCCGATTACGCGGAGTTCGCGGCGCCGTGGTCGGCAAGGGTGCTCGCCTCGCTTCGCGATGCCGGCGTTCCGTCGATTCACTTCGGCACGGGAGCCTCGACGCTCCTTCCGCCGATGGCGGCTGCGGGCGGCGACGTGATCGGGCTCGACTGGCGGATCCCCCTCGACGAGGGCTGGACGCTGGCCGGGGACGATCGCGCCGTTCAGGGGAATCTCGACCCGGCCGTGCTGCTCGGTCCCTGGGAGCGGATCGAAGGCGCGGCACGCGACGTCCTCGCCCGCGCCGGCGGACGCCCGGGACATATCTTCAACCTCGGTCACGGCGTGCTCCCGTCGACTGACCCCGCCGTGCTCGGCCGGCTGCGTGAGCTCGTGCACGCGGAGACGACCGCCGCGAGCGGGATCACCGCCTCCGGCGCCACCACGTGACCCTCGGGCGCTAGCGTCTTCGGCGTGAGCAGGGACGTCGGGCTCGTGCCTGAACATCTGCAGGGCGTGGATTCCCGTTCCGACAGCAGGTGCCGGCGGTGACGCCGGGCCGGATCGTCGTCGACCGCGTGTCGCAGCGCTTCCGCGTCTCCGAGCGGCCGTACCGGACGATCAAGGACCTGGTGGTCGCGCGCCGCCGTGCGGCGACGAGCGAGGTCTGGGCTCTTCGCGATGTGTCGCTCGAGGTGGAGCCGGGCGAGGCGCTCGGTCTCGTGGGGCGCAACGGCTCGGGGAAGACGACCCTTCTCAAGCTGGTCTCGGGGATCTTCAAGCCGACGTCGGGCCACATCGCCGTCGGCGGCAGAGTCGGGTCGCTCCTCGAGCTCGGGGCCGGCTTCCACCCCGACTTCACCGGCCGCGAGAACGTCTACCTCAACGGGTCGATCCACGGTCTCTCGAAGGCTCGGATCCGGGAGCTGATGGACGAGATCATCTGGTTCGCCGAGCTCGAGCGCTTCATCGATCTGCCCGTCCGGACGTATTCGTCGGGGATGTACATGCGGCTCGGGTTCTCGATCGCGGCGCATATCCAGGCCGACGTGTTGCTCCTCGACGAGGTGTTCGCGGTGGGCGACGAGGAGTTCCAGCGGAAGTGCTTCGGCAAGATCCACGAGTTCAAGGGCCGCGGCGGGACGATCGTGTTCGTCTCGCACGACGCCCAGGCGGTCGAACGGCTCTGCGATCGCGCGGTGCTGCTGAAGCACGGATCGGTTGTCTTCAACGGCGAGACGCACGATGCCATCGCCGCCTACCGCCGGCTGCTCGCCGACGAGCGCAGCCCCGACGAGGTCGCGGCAGGGCTCCGCGAGTGGGGGAGCGGTGAGGCTCGGATCGTCTCGGCCAGGGTGCTCGACTCCGACGGCGAGCCGCGGGTCCAGTTCGCCTCGGGAGAGCCGCTCACGATCGAGCTACTCGCCGAGGCCGACGGGGGCATCGCGGCTCCGAGCGTCTCGCTCGAGCTCCGCGACAAGGGCGGGCTGGGGCTCGGCGGCGTGGTCACGCCGACCGCCGAGCTCGGCTGGGGGACGGGCCCGGGCGAGCGCCTCCTCCGCTTCGAGATCGACCGGCTGCCGCTCGCCGAGGGGCAGTTTCACCTTCGCTGTGCGCTCGTCGACGCCGACGGCGGCAGGCTCCTCGACCTCCACGACGACGCGGCCAGGTTCTTCGTGTTCTCCGCCGGGGCCGAGACCGGAGCAGTGCTGCTCGAGGGCCGCTGGAGCGTGCAGGAGATCGGGACCTCCGCGCCAATCGGACAGCCATGAGCTCACGTACGTGCCCCGACTGGCCTCAGCTGATGGAGCTCGCCCCCGAGCTCCAGTTCAAGCACTACACCGTTCGCGAGGCGCAGCTCCCTGGGGACGCGCTCGTGAGCATCACGTCGGTCGACCTCGACTCCGTCTCGATCTGCTGCGACCTCGACAACCACGTTTTCTACGCGGAGCACACCGATCCGGCTGTCGCCGAAGCCCTCCGCGCATCGCACTGGTTCGACCTCCGTGAGTGGGTCGAGCGGTCGCCAGGCGCCGACGCAGCCTGACCGGCTCCGCCACCCTGCATCCGCGCTGTAGTGTCCGGCCGATGCCGTCCTTGGTCGTTCCCTTCCGAGGAGCTAAGGGCAAGAGCAGGCTCGGCCTCCTCCCCGGGGCCGCCCGGGAAGCGCTCGCGTCGGCGATGCTCGACGATGTCCTGTCGGCGTGCACCGCGATCGGGCCGACGTTCGTCGTCGGACCTGCGGCCGCCTTGCCTCCCGAGGTCGTCGTGCTTCCCGACCCCGGCGGCGGCCAGGGCGCAGCGGTACGCGCGGGACTCGAGGCTGCATCGCTCGTCACGGGAGGCGTCGGGCCGTTCCTCGTCGTGAACGCCGACCTTCCCTGCGTGACGGCACGCGACCTCCTCGCGCTCGCGGGCGCGGTTCCGGACAACGGGCTCGCCCTGGCGCCGGCCGCCGACGGGACGACCAACGCGCTCGCGCTCTCGTCGCTCGCCGTGTACGCGCCGGTCTACGGCCCCGGCAGCGCGAAGCGGTTCGCCGCGCTCGGCCCATCCCGGACTGTCGAGGCGCCGAATCTCATCGATGACGTGGACACCACCTCGGACCTGGATCGTCTTCGCGGCCGGCTCGGCCCGCGGACTCGGAGCGTCCTCACCACGCTCCGCACCGGGGCGGCCGCGTGAAGGCAGCCGTCCTCTCGGGCGGTGTCGGGGGCGCGCGGTTCCTCCGCGGCGCTCTCTCGGTAGTCGAACCTGGCAACATAACCATAATAGGCAACGTGGGTGACGACATCGAGGTGCTCGGGCTGCACGTCTCGCCCGATCTCGACAGCGTCCTCTATGCGCTCGCCGGCGTCGCCGACGAGCAGCGCGGTTGGGGGCGTGCCGAGGAGACCTGGAACGCGCTCCAGACCGTCGCCGACCACGGTGGCGAGGCCTGGTTCCAGCTCGGCGACCGCGACATCGGCCTGCATCTCATCCGGACGCAGCTTCTGCGCGAGGGCGCCACGCTTTCCGCCGTGACTGCGAGGCTCGCGGCCGGCTTCGGTCTCGAGTGCGCGCTCATCCCCGCCACGGACGACCCACTCCGGACGTTCGTCGAGACCCCGGCAGGCACCTTCTCCTTCCAGGAGTGGTTCGTCGCCCGCGGCCACCGCGACGAGGTCGACGCGCTCCACTACACAGGCGCGAGCGACGCACGCCCCGCCCCGGGAGTGCTCGAGGCGATCGACCAGGCCGACGTGATCGTGATCACGCCGAGCAACCCGTATGTCTCGATCGGGCCGATTCTCGCGGTCGAGGAGATCCGGATTGCGCTCGAGCGCCGGCGGGTGCCGTGCGTCGCCGTCAGCCCGCTGATCGGCGGGCGCGCGGTGAAGGGCCCTGCCGACCGGATGCTCGCCCGGCTTGCGGGCGGCACCGGGGCCGCGGATGTCGCCGGCTGCTACCCCGGCTTGATCGACGCGCTCGTGCTCGACGAGCAGGACGCTCCTGCCGGGCTTCCCGGCGGTGTCCGTGCGATCGTGACGCGGACGCTGATGGTCGACGATGACGCCCGTCGGCGGCTCGCACTCGCCGTGCTCGACGCCGCCGCCTCGCTCACATGAAGGTCGCGATCCTCGGCGGGACCGGCAGCTTCGGCCGGGCTCTCGCCGCTCGCCTGGTGGCGGTCGGAGAAGACGAGGTCGTCATCGGCTCCCGCGACGCGGCGCGCGCCGAGGCGGCCGCCGCCGAGCTTGGCGCGGACGTGCGAGGCGCGAGCAACGAAGCCGCCGTCGGGGGCGTCGATCTCGCCGTCCTCGCGGTCAAGGCCGACGCCGCGCTCGACACGGCGCGCGACGTCGCGACGGCGCTCGGCGAGACGCCGCTCCTATCGGTCGCGAGCGACCTCACCTTCGCGCCGGGCGGATGCCGCCCCGACCAGGACGCGCGCTCCCTCGCCGAGCGCGTCCAGGATCTCGTCGCAGGACCGGTCGTGGCCGGGCTCCACTCGATCGCCGCGTCGAATCTCGGCGAGGCTCCCGACGAGGACGCCTTCGTCTGCGGAGACGACCCCGCGGCCAAGGAGCTTGCGCTCACGCTCGCAGCGAAGCTCGTCGCAGGGCGATCACTCGACGCCGGCCCTCTCGCGGGCGCCCGCACCCTCGAGGGGCTGACCGCCGTCATCGTCAACCTGAACCGCCGCTACCGCGCCCACGCCGGGATCGCAGTCACCGGGATCCCGCCCGCGTGATCGAGATCCTCCCGGTCGAGGGCCTCCCCGAGATCCAGGAGGGAGACGATCTCGGCGCGCTCGTCGCGAGCGCCGCGTCACTCGAGGCCGGGGACGTCGTCGTCGTCGCGCAGAAGGCAGTCTCCAAGGCAGAGGGCCGGGTAGTCACGCTCGACGAGGTCGAGCCCTCCGAGGAAGCCCGCGAGCTCGCAGGCTCGGAGACCGACGTCCGCCAGCTCGAGGTGATTCTGCGCGAGACCGTGCGGATCGTCCGCTCCCGCGGCGGTCTCATCATCGCCGAGACCCACCACGGGTTCGTCTGCGCCTCCGCCGGGGTGGACCATTCGAACGTCGCCGAGCCCGGCACGGTGATCCTCCTTCCGGTCGACCCGGACGGGAGCGCGCGCACGATCCGCTCCGCGATCAGAGAGCAGGCTCGTGTCGACGTCGCGGTGATCGTGACCGACTCGTTCGGCCGGCCGTTCCGCCAGGGGACGACCGACGTCGCGATCGGGGTGGCAGGCCTGGCTCCTCTCCGCGACCTTCGCGGGACGCGAGATCGGGCAGGGAAGTCGCTGAGAACGACGCAGGTCGCCGTCGCCGACGAGCTGGCCGCGGCCGCCAACCTCGTGCGCACGACGAAGGCGGACGGGATCCCGGTCGTGATCATCCGCGGCCACCGGGTGACAGGAGACGGAATCGCCACCGACCTGGTGATCCCGGCCGGACGGGACCTCTTCCGTTGACGGGACGAGGGCTCGTCTAGGCTCGGCTCGTGGGGGTTCTCGACGGATGGCGGCTCTGTCCCAGGTGCGGGCACGAGCTCGAGCCGCGGCACGGGCCGCATCTCGGATGCCCGGCGTGCGGATCGAGCTACTGGGCGAACTCGGCGCCTGCCGTGCAAGGGCTGCTCGTCCGTGACGGACGAGTCCTGATCGGCCGCCGCAAGATCGAGCCCCGCAAGGGTCACTGGGACCTGCCGGGCGGCTTCCTCGAGGAGGGTGAGCTGCCGCTCGACGGCCTCCGGCGCGAGTTCCTCGAGGAGACGGGGCTCGACGTCCGGCCGGTCGAATGGATCGGCGCCCACGTCGACCCGTACGACGATCATTTCGTACTCGGCCTCACGTGGATCGTCGAGGCCGAGGGCGACCCCGTCCCGGCAGACGACGTCGAGGAGCTCGCGTGGTTTCGCCCCGGCGAGATTCCCGAGGAGATGGCGTTCGCGAGCCAGAACGACGTACTTCGCCTCTGGGTGCAGCGGCAAGGCGCCCAGCCGCCGAACGCCTAGAATGCTGCCCATGTGTCGGAACATCCGCACCCTCTACAACTTCGAGCCGCCGACGACCGACGAGGAGATCCACGCCGCTGCGGTGCAATACGTCCGCAAGGTGAGCGGTATGCAGAAGCCGTCGCGGGCGAACGCCGAGGCCTGTGAGCGAGCAGTCGCAGCGGTCGCGGCGACCACCCGCGCGCTCCTCGACGACCTCGTCACCGTGGCGCCGCCGCGCGACCGCGAGATCGAGGCGGCACGCCGGCGAGAGCGCGCCGCCGTCCGTTTCGGCTGAACGCCGCCGTCAGTAGGACGTCGGCGTCAGGATGATCGCGTCGGTGCCGTTCGGCAACGGCTGGTAGCCGAACGCGTACTCCACCGGCAGCGTCAGCCGGTCGATGGTCGTCGACTCCCTCGAGTCGGCCTGCGACGGTAGCGGCGGCTTCGCGAGCGGAAGCGTCTTCGACAGCGGCTGGTCGAGCTGGTCCTTGAGGTTCGCGCGCTCGAGGTAGAGGAGCGTCTGGGGCGTCTGCCCCGGCGGCGGCGGCATGTAGGCGATCAGGGCGTTCACCGACGGCACGTACTTGAACGTGTACAGAGCGAGCTCGAGCGCCTCGCGCCGGGTTAGCCGCTCCCGCGCTGCGGTCGCGGTGCCGCGCGTGATCGAGCACTCCGAGCCGAGGCCGCAGAGCTGCATCTGGACGTTCCCCTTGGTGTTGATGATCCGGCTGAAGTTCTGGCTCGACGCCGAGGTGCGGATCGCGATCGTCGAGACGTCGGAGACCTTCGTGTTGCGCGTGATCTCCGGGGCGCTCGCGACGATGGCGAGGAGCTGGTCGCCGGCGCCGTTCAGCTTGTAACGGCCGGCGACGTAGTCGGCGATCTCCTTCGTCCGGTTCGCCGTGCCGCTCGTCTTCGGCTGCCAGGTCGACCACTCCGGCTGCTTCGGTGCGCCCGGCTGCCCTGCGATCACCACGAGCCCGACGATGGAGGCGACCAGAACGGCGGCCAGCCCTCCGTAGATGAAGGCGAACCGCGCTCCGAAGCCCGAGGGCTCGTGCGCCTGGTGCAGCGGGGGCGCCGGCGGTGTCGGCTCTGGCGGCGTTGCCGGAGGGGCGGGGGGCTCGAGCATGCTCCCATGATGCCCGTCTCGGCGAACGAGCGCATTAATGTCCGCTAATGCCGTCTGTCAGCCGGTGACGAACTCGTCTGCGACCGAGAGGGCCTCGTCGAGGATCGCGATTCCCTCGTCGAGCTCCTCGCGGGTGATCGTGAGCGGGGGGCAGACCATGACGACGTTCCAGTGAGTCATCAGGTAAAGGCCCTTCGAGAGGGCGTCCTTCGCGAGTGCGGCGACCGGCTTGGCGGCCTCGCCGGAGCCGTTGAACGGCACGAGCGGCTCTCGCGTCTCACGATTCTTGACGAGCTCGAGGCCCCAGAAGCAGCCGAGCCCGCGAACCTCGCCGATCGACGGGTGCTTGTCGGCCAGCCGGCGGAGCTCCGCGCGGAACACCTCGCCCATCGCGCCGGAGTTCTCGACGATCCCCTCCTCCTGGAATGCCTCGATCGAGGCGACCGCGGAGGCACAGGCGAGTGGATGGCCGGAGTAGGTGAGCCCGCCGGAGAAGAAGCGAGGTCGGATCCACTCGGCGAGCTTCGGGCTCACGGTCATCGCGCCGAGCGGGATGTAGCCCGAGTTGATCCCCTTCGCCATCGTGATGATGTCCGGCACCACGTCCCAGTTGTCGACCGCGAACCACTTCCCGGTGCGACCGAAGCCGGCCATCACCTCGTCGCAGATCAGCAGGATCCCGTGGCGGTCGCAGACCTCTCGGATCGAGGCGAGGTAGCCGTCCGGCGGCACGATGACGCCGTTCGTGCCGGTCACGGTCTCGAGGATCACCGCGGCGACCGTCTCGGCCCCCTCGTACATGAGGATCTCCTCGAGGTGCGGGCCCCCGCTGCAGACCGGGCACGGGTCGGGATGGCCGGCCGGGCAGCGATAGGTGTAGGGATCGAACATCCGCACGACGCCGGGTATCCCGGGCTCGGCGGCCCAGCGGCGCGGGTCGCCGGTCAGCGTGATCGAGCCGGCTGTCGCGCCGTGGTAGCTGCGGTAGCGGGCGACGATCTTGTGACGCCCGGTGTACCAGCGGGCGAGCTTGATCGCGTTCTCGTTCGCCTCGGTGCCGCCGTTCGTGAAGAACGAGAACGACAGGTCGCCGGGCGTGATCTCGGCGAGCAGCTTGCCGAGGCGCGACCGTGACTCGGTCGCCATGGGCGGCCCGATGGTCGCCAGGCTCTCGGCCTGCTCCTTGATCGCCGCGACGACCTTCGGATGGCCGTACCCGAGCGAGACGTTCACGAGCTGCGAGGCGAAGTCGAGGTAGCGCTTGCCGTCGTAGTCCCAGAAGTAGCGGCCCTCGGCGCCGGCGACCGCTATCGGCGCGATCGCGTCCTGCACCGACCACGAGTAGAGGACGTAGCGCTTCGCGTCCTCGACGATCTGGCGCCCCAGCTCGGGGTTCGTCTCGACGGTGGCCATCGAGGGATCGTATCGCGCTCAGGTGGAACCCCCGGTTCCCCGAGACCCCTTCCACTGGTCCGCCTTCGGCGGAGAAGGCGCTCCGCGCCTACGTGACCTTCTGCTTCAGGAGCCGGATCGTGCCCATCGACTCGAAGCCGAGCTTCTCGAGGATGGGAGCCGACTGCGGGCCCGCACCGACGACGAGCCGCTGCGCGCCGCGCTCCGCCGCGTGCTCCCAGCGGGCGAGCACGAGTGCGGTGTAGACGCCCTGGCCTCGCGCCTCGGGAACCGTCGCGCCGCCGAGCATGAGGACGCCGTGCCGTGTCAGGACATCCCGGGCGAACCCGACCGGCTCTCCGTCGACGAGCGCGAGGTACGTCGTCAGCGACCCGTCGACCTCGTACTTGGGCCAGGCCTCCCGCGCCTCCTTCCGGCGGAGCTCTCTCTCCTCTTCGGCGATCTCGAAGCTCGCCCAGTCGATCTCGAGCGCCGTCATCAGCTCGTCGGCGTCGGCGACGCGGCGCACCTCGACCTCGACCGCCGGCTCGCCTTCGCCTTCGGGCGCCCTCGCGATCGTGAGCGACCTCATCTCCGGCGGGTCGTCCGGCTCGAGGCCGAGCTCCACCAGGTAGTCGGCCAGGTAGCCCGGGGTCGACAGCGTCCCGAGCCACCAGGTCGCCTCCTCGAGGTTCCTGATCGAGAGGATCGCGTCGACGTGATCGATCGCCCGCTGCACCTCCTCGTCGTCACCGTCGGGGAGGCGCAGGCGATGGACCCAGGCCGAGCGAGCCTTCTGGACGAACGAGAACCCGACCCCGTGGAACACCATCCGCGTCGGCTCGTCGGGGAGCCACAGGCCGGGCTCCTCGGCGAGCGCGATCTGCTCCTCGGTCGGCGGCGGAGGCGCTTCCTCGTCGGCTTTCTCCTCCCCGTTTTCCTCGTCTTCGGGCACGCTCTCGTCCACGCCCGGAGGCTACCCACGCGATACGCTGCGCGGACGATACGAGGAGGGTGATGATGACGGAACTGATCGACGCGCCGCAGGCTGTGAAGGCGATCAACCACTGGATCGGCGGGCGACCCCACAAGGGCGGATCTGGGCGTGTCGGGCCCGTCTACGACCCGGCGACCGGCGTTCAGACCGGCGCCGTCGACTTCGCCTCGCCGGAGGAGGTCGACCTCGCCGTTCAGGCGGCGAAGGCGGCATTCCCGGCCTGGCGGGCGCTCTCGGTCGCGAGGCGCGCCGAGCTCTTCTTCCGCATCCGCGAGCTCTTCGACGCGCACCGCGAGGACCTGGCCCGGCATCTCACCGCCGAGCACGGCAAGGTGCTGACCGACGCGATGGGCGAGGTCGCGCGCGGGATCGAGGTCATCGAGTTCTGCTGCGGGATCCCGACACTCCTGAAGGGCGGCTACACCGAGCAGGCCTCGACGGGCATCGACGTCTACTCGATCCGCCAGCCGCTCGGCGTGGTCGCCGGCATCACGCCGTTCAACTTCCCGGCGATGGTCCCCATGTGGATGTGGGCGCCGGCGCTCGCGTGCGGCAACACCTTCGTGCTGAAGCCGTCGGAGAAGGACCCGTCGGCGTCGCTCCTCACCGCCGAGCTGCTCGCCGAGGCGGGCGTGCCGGCGGGCGTCTTCAACGTCGTCCAGGGCGACAAGGTGGCTGTCGACTCGCTGCTCGGCCATCCGGGCATCTCCGCGATCTCGTTCGTCGGCTCGACGCCGATCGCGCGGTACGTGTACGAGACGGCGACCGCGAACGGCAAGCGCTGCCAGGCGCTCGGCGGGGCGAAGAACCACATGATCGTCCTCCCGGACGCCGACATCGACATGGCGGCGGACGCCGCCGTCTCGGCCGGCTACGGCTCGGCGGGAGAGCGCTGCATGGCGGTGTCGATGCTCGTCGCCGTGGGTGGGGTCGCCGACGACCTCGTCGACGCGATCAAGGCGCGCATCCCGGCCGTGAAGGTCGCCCCCGGCCTCGAGCCGGGTGCGGAGATGGGCCCGCTCGTGACCCGGGAGCACCGGGATCGTGTGGCCTCGTACGTCGAGCGTGCACCGGGCGAGGGCGCGACGGTCGTGGTCGACGGGCGCGAGAGCGTGCCGGCCGGCGACGGGTTCTTCCTCGGGCCGTCCCTGATCGACAACGTCAAGCCCGGCATGGACAACTACACCGACGAGATCTTCGGCCCGGTGCTCGGGGTGACGCGCGTCGACACCTACGAGGAGGCGATCGCTCTCGTCAACGGGAACCCCTATGGCAACGGCACCGCGATCTTCACGCGCGACGGTGGCGTCGCCCGCCAGTTCGAGTTCGACGTGCAGGCCGGGATGGTCGGGATCAACGTCCCGATCCCCGTGCCGGTCGCCTACTACTCGTTCGGCGGCTGGAAGGCGAGCCTCTTCGGCGACCGGCACATCTACGGGCCGGAGGGCATCGACTTCTACACGCGCACGAAGGTCGTGACGTCGCGTTGGCCAGACCCGGCGACCTCGAAGGTCGACCTCGGATTCCCTCAGACTCGATAAACGCTGTCGCGCTGGCGTGGGCCTCTGGCCTCAGAAGAAGGCGCACGTCACGGCCCTCCTGAAGACGCTCGCGAAGTGGGGGTACACGGACTGAGACCCTCGTGAAGGTCGTGATCGGCGGCGGGAGCGGATACGTCGGCCAGGCGCTCGCCGCCTCGCTTCTCGCAGACGGCCACGACGTCTCGGTCCTCTCGCGGCGGGCTGCCCTCGGCGTGGCCTGGGAAGACGCGGCGGCGGAGGTCGACGGGGCGGGCGCGGTCGTGAACCTGGCGGGGGTCTCGATCGGCGGGCCGCGCTGGACGAGATCGCGCAAGGCAGCGATCCTCGAGAGCCGGGTCGAGACGACGAAGGCGCTGTCGGCGGCGATCGCCTCCGCGCAGAGCCCGCCGTCGGTCTTCGTGACCGCTTCGGGGATCGACTACTACGGCGCGAGCGGTGATCTGACCGTCGACGAGGAGTCGCCTCCGGGGGACTCGTTCCTGTCGCGCGTCTGCGTCGCCTGGGAGGAGGCCGCTTCAGGATCCGGAGTGCCCCACATCGCCGTTCGCGCAGGCTTCGTGGTCGGACCTCGGGCGCCGGCGATGAGGCTGATGGCGCTGCCGTTCCGCCTGTTCGCCGGCGGGCCTGTCGGAGGCGGCCGCCAGTGGTTCCCATGGATTCATCTGGACGACCTTGTCGCGGTCTACCGGCTCGCGATCGACGGCGGGCTCGAGGGCCCGGTCAACGCGGTCGCGCCGGAGCGAGTCCGCCAGCGCGAGCTCGCCCGGGAGCTCGGCGCGGTGCTCCACCGTCCGGCGGTCGCACCGGCGCCGGCCGCTGCGGTACGGCTGCTCCTCGGCGAGGAGGCCGACCTCGTCCTGCACGGGCAGCTCGCGGTGTCGGAGAAGCTCGGCGGCTTCGAGTTCCGCTTCCGGAGGCTCCGCGCGGCCCTCGAGGACGCGCTCCGGTAGCGCGCCCCAGAATCCTTACACCGCACTTACCCCGCGGCGGGATGATTCGCCTGGATACTGAGGCGGATGGTCACGGGGGCGTTTCTGCGTGCGTTTTTGGCTGTCGCGGCGGTCGCTGTCGTCGTGCCTGCCGTCGCGCTTGCCCTCCGCGCGTCGACGCCCGTCGGCAACCCGGTTGCCGGAAAGCCACTCTTCGTGAGCACCTGCGGCGTCTGCCACAGGCTGCGTGAAGCGAAGACGGTGGGTGTGATCGGCCCCAACCTCGACAAGGTGCCCCTTCCCGAGGCGACGATCGTGAAAGCGATCACCCTCGGCGGTGCGTCGGTGATGACCAAGGCCCAGGTCGCGAAGTACTCGACCCAGATGACGGCCTACCGGAACGTCCTCTCGAAGAAGCAGATCGCCGACATCGCCGCATACGTCTACAAGGCGACGCACCCGGCGAACGTCGCCTCTAACTAACGAGCCGTCCCGGACCGGTCCCGAGGGGCCATGTCCTGTACCAGGTTACGTAACGCAAGCGTTAGGTGGACACGTCCGATCGGGGCGGTTCGAGGGTGGAAATCCCTGCAAATCGCCTTGGCCGTCCGGCCATGTCCTGTACCAGGTTTGGTAACGGGACCGATACGAGAGTGTGACGTCCAGCTGGGGACGCCAGGCTAGGCGGCGACCTCGCGTCCGGCGCCGGCGAGCTCCTGGCCGAACTTCGCCCGTGCGACATAGCGGCCGATACCCGGGGACGCGACGAGCTCCCCGTCGTCGACGAGGACGTTGCCCCGGAGCAGCACGGTCTCCGGCGAGCCGACGACCTCGGTGCCCTCGTAGAGGTTGTAGTCGACGCGCGAGTGCTGATCCTTGGCCGTGATCGTCACGCGCTTCTCGGGATCGAAGATGACGATGTCGGCGTCGGAGCCGACCGCGATCGTGCCCTTGCGCGGGTAGAGGCCGAACAGCTTTGCCGGGTTGGTCGCAAGCAGCTCGACCATCCGGTTCAGCGAGATCTTGCCGCCGCGGACGCCGAAGTTGTGGATCATCTGCAGCCGGTTCTCGAGCCCTGGGCCGCCGTTCGGGATCTTCGAGAAGTCGTCCTTACCGAGCGACTTCTGCCCGTCCCAGCTGAACGCACAGTGGTCGGTCGAGATCGCCGACAGCACGTCGGTGCGCACCGCGTCCCAGAGCACGTCCTGGTTCGCCTTATCGCGGGGCGGCGGCGTGTAGACGTACTTCGCTCCCTCGAAATTGGGCCGCTCGAGGAAGGTGTAGTCGACGAAGAAGTACTGGGTGCAGGTCTCGCCCCACACGTCCCACCCCTTCGCCCGCGCCGTCGCGATCGGGTCGACCGATTCCTTGCACGACACGTGAACGACGTACAGCGGCGCCGCCGCGACATGCGCGAGCTGGATCGCCCGGTTGGTCGCCTCGCCCTCGGTCTCGGGTGGGCGTGTCAACGCGTGCCAGTGGGGCGCGGTCTGCCCGGCTGCGAGCGCCTCCTTGACGAGGACGTCGATCGCATCGCCGTTTTCGGCATGCACCATCACGAGCGCCCCGCTCTTGGCCGCGACCTGCATCGACCGGAAGAGGGTCTCGTCGTCGACCATGAGCGCGCCCTTGTACGCCATGAAGAGCTTGTAGGAGGTCACCCCCTGGTCCGGTAGCGACGCAAGCTCGTCGAGTGCGCCGTCGAACGAGAGGTCGGTGATCGCGATGTGGTAACCCATGTCGATCATCTGCTTGCCCTCGGCCTTTGCGTGCCAGTCGGAAAGGGCGTCGGCGAACGACTGGCCCTTCCCCTGGATGCAAAAATCGACGTGGCAGGTGGTCCCGCCGAACGCGGCCGCGGTCTGCCCCGACTCGACGTCGTCGATCGTGACCGTCCCGCCGAAGGGCATGTCGAGGTGGGTGTGCGGATCGACGCAGCCCGGGAGCACGAGCTTCCCGCTCGCGTCGATGACGCGGTCGGCCTCCTGGTCGAGCGACTCCCCGATCAGCGTCACGCGCTCGCCGTCGACGAAGACGTCCGCGACATAGTCGTCCGATGCGGTCACGACCCGCCCGCCCTTGATCAGAACCGACATGGCTCCTCCTTTGCCTCGACCCGGAAAGACTAGATCGGAGGGCCGCGCGGGCGCGGCCCTCCGATCCACTGCTACTTCCCGCCCGCGGTGACCTTCACGACGACGGCCTTGAAGCCCGTGCCGGTCGTGTTCACGCCCGCCGCCTTCAGCTGGGCGAGCGCCTTCCGCGCGTAGGTGTAATTGACCGTCCCCGCCGCCGGCGCCTTCTTGATCACGCCGTAGGTCTTCGCGATGTTCGAGGTCGCGGCGACCGCGGAGGCCGGGACGACGCCGATGCCGCTCGGGTTCGGCCACACCAGCTTGTTGACCTCGTTCATCTGCCACGCCTGGTGGCCGGCGCCGAGCGTCGGGCCGTTCTTCAGCACGATGCTCACGCACGCCGCCTCGTGGTCACGGCAGTAGATCCAGCCCTGGAACGAGGCCTTCAGGAACTTGACGAGCGTGTCCTGGTTGGTCGGGTTCGAGAGCCATTTGCTCGTCGTGAACAGGTTGTCCTCGAGCATCCCCGTCCCGACGTTGGCCATCTTGAACACGTTCAGGTCGGAGAGGGAGATGAGCTTCCCCGTCGCCGGGTCCTTCGTCTCCAGCACCTGCGCGAGCTCGTTGTAGGTCATCGCCGCCGCGGCGTCGATCTGCTTGGAGAGGAACGCGTTCATGTCGAACGGCTGGTTGAAGATGGTGACGTCCTTCGGGTTCGTCGGATCGATGCCGTTCTTCGTCAGAGCGGCGTAGAGCTCCGGCTGGTTGCCGCAGCACCAGACGCCGACCTTCTTGCCTCTCATCTTCGCGATCGAGTTGATTCCGCTCGACTTCCACGTGATCTCGGTCATGCCGCTGCGGGCGTACATCTGCGCGACGGACACGAGCCCTCCGCCCTTCTCGTCGGTTGCGAACAGGTTCGGCAGCCAGTCGAGGCCGATGTCGGCGCCGCCGCCGATCACGACCGTCTCCGGCGTGATGTTCGGGCCGCCGACCTTGAGGTTCACGTCCAGCCCGGCCTGCTTGTAGTAGCCCTGGGCCGCCGCGGCGTAGTAGCCGGCGAACTGCGCCTGCGTCACCCACTTCAGCTGGAGCGTGACCTTCGTCAGCTTCGTGCTCGCTCCGGCCGAGGCGCTGAGGAGCGCGGTCGTCGCGACCGCCGCCGCGAGGATGGCTCCCATCAGCATGAACTTCCGTCTCATTTAGCTCTCCTTCATCCGAGGGTCGACCTGAGGCGATTCTCTATTGCGGAGGCACCCCGCGCAACGCAAAGCGCTCCGCGAGGACCACGACGAGGTAGAACCCGATCCCGAACGCGCTCGCGACGGCGATCGCCGCCCAGCCGAGCGGGAAGTCGAACAGCGAGATCGAGTTCTCGATCTGGACGCCGAGCGCAGTGACGGCGCCGCCGAAGTAGTCCCCGACGATCGCGCCGATCATCGCGAGCACGGTCGCGACCCGGAGCCCCGCGAAGATGTGCGGCAGCGCGCTCGGGAAGCGGACGCGGCGGAAGATGTCGACCTCCGACGCGGCGTAGGAGCGCATGAGCTCGACCGCCTCGGCCTTCACCGAGATCAGGCCGCGCAGCGTGTTGACCAGCACCGGGAAGAAGCAGAGGATCCCGGCGATCGCCCACTTGGAGTGCGGGTTCAGCACCCCGAACCAGGCGTTCGTGATCGGCGCGAAGGCGATGATCGGCACCGCGCTCGCCGCCACGGCGTACGGCATCAGGGCGTGCCCGAGCCGCCGGAAGCGGGCGAACAGGACCGCGACGACGATCGCGAGCGACGATCCGATCACGAACCCGCCGAGCGCCTCCTTGAACGTGAACCAGCCGGCGTTCAGCAAGACGCTCCGGTTGTCCCAGAACGTCGTGACGATCGAGGACGGCTTCGGCAGCAGGAACTTCCCCGCGAGCGGGGAGAACACGAACTGCCAGGCGGCGAGGCCGAGCACGAAGACGAGCAGCGCCGGCAGCCAGTCGCCGAGGCGCTTCAAAGCGGCGCTCCCCCGCGCACGAGGGCCTCGCGCAGCTCGGTCACGAGCTCGAAGAACCGCGGGTCCTCGCGAAGCAAAGCCGACCGGGGCTGCGGCAGGTCGATCTCGAGGATGTCGGAGATCCGGCCCGGCCGCGGGGACATCACGACCGCGCGTGTCGACAGGAAGACCGCCTCGGCGATCGAGTGCGTGACGAACACGATCGTCGAGCCGGTCTCCTGCCAGATCCGGAGGAGCTCCATGTTCAGGCGCTCGCGCGTCATCTCGTCGAGCGCGCCGAACGGCTCGTCCATCAAGAGCAGCGCCGGCGAGAACGAGAGCGCCCGCGCGATCGACACCCGCTGCTGCATGCCCCCGGAGAGCTGCCAGGGATGGTGGTCCTCGAACCCGGTGAGCTCGACGAGCTCGAGCATCTCGTCGATCCGCGCGGCGCGGCGGGCACGGTCCCAGCCGAGCAGCTCGAGCGGCAGCGAGATGTTCTTCGAGACGGTCCGCCAGTCGTAGAGGACGGCGTTCTGGAAGACGATCCCGTAGTCACGGTCGAGCCGCGCCTGGTGCGCCGGCTTGCCGTGCACGGTGACGCGCCCGCCCGACGGCTCGATCAGGTCGCCGATGATGCGGAGCAGCGTCGACTTGCCGCACCCCGACGGGCCGATGAGGGAGACGAACTCGCCCTTCTCGATCGTCAGGTCGATCGCCTCGAGCGCGATCGTGTTGCCCTGGGCGAACTCCTTGCGGACGCCCTCGAGCTCGACGACCTTGTCCAGGCCAACCTCCGGTTGGACGCTCATGCGTAGTTCTCGGGCGCTCGCCGGACGACGAGCTTCTCGACGAGCACGACGAGGACGAAGAACCCGATCCCGAGGAGGGCGGTGATGATGTTCGTCGCCCAGAGCTCCTGAGGCTCGATCGTGTAGTACTGGCTGAAGTTGACGATCGCACCGCCGAGGCCGCCCTGGATCGAGGCGGCAGGCTCGGAGATGATCGCGCCGACGACGGCGAGCGGCGCGGCGATCCTGAAGGCCGAGAACAGGAACGGCAGCGACGTCGGCACCTGGAGCTTCCAGAGGATCTTCCACCGGCCTGCGGCGTAGGAGCGCATCAGCTCGACTGCGCGCGGGTCGGCTGCCTGCAGACCGCGGAGCCCGTTGACCGCCACGGGGAAGAAGGTGAGGTACGCCGCGAGCACCGCCACCGAGACCCAGTCCTTGACGCCCTTCGTGCCGAGCCCGATCACCACCATCGGCGCGATCGCGAGGAGCGGGATCGTCTGCGAGGCGACGATGTACGGGATGAACCCGCGCTCGAGGAAGCGTGACTGCGAGAGGGCGACGGCGATCGCGAACCCGATCACCGATCCGAGCAGGAAGCCGACGATGCACTCCTTGGCGGTGAACAGCGACGCGTGCCACAGGATGTCGATCAGCCACGGCCCGTTCACCTGCGCCGGCTCGAAGAGCGACTGCACGATCCTGTGCAGGTGCGGCATGGTCACGTCGTTGACCGGGAACGGCCACGTCAGCTTCAGCTCCGTGCCGATCGCGTGCCAGCCCTCCCAGAGGCCCCACAGCACCGCGAGCACGACGACGAAGACCGCGAGCCGGTTCAGCACGTTCCTCATGGCGGGGCAATATCGCAGTTGTAGAGTCCGGCCGTGCCCTTGGACCCTTCGCGCACCGTCGCCGAGCTCCGAGAGCTGCGCGAGCTGACGGGCGACGAGAACGGCGCCCAGCGCGTGGCCTGGACGAGCACGTGGGAGACGGCGCGAGGGTGGCTTCGCGAGAAGCTCGCGGGCACCGGCGCCCGCGAGGAGATCGACCAGGCGGGGAACCAATGGTTCACGATCGGCGACGGGGGCCCGGCCCTCCTCATCGGCGGCCACCTCGACTCGGTCCCGAACGGAGGGTGGCTGGACGGCTCGCTCAACGTCGTCGCGGGGAGCGAGGTCTTCCGGCGGATCGCCGAGGAAGGGACGCCGCCCGTGCCGGTGCGGCTCGTCAACTGGGCCGACGAGGAGGGAGCGCGCTTCGGGCGCTCGCTCTTCGGGTCATCGGCCGCGGCCGGCTCGATGCGCGACCAGGACGAGCTCCGGAAGCTGAGCGACCGCGACGGGGTCGCGCTCCCCGACGCCCTCGCGGAGCACGGCGTCGACCTCGACAGCGCCCTCGAGGCGCGCTCGCAGCTGGAAGGCGCCGGCGCGTACCTCGAGCTGCACATCGAGCAGGGACCGGTGCTCGAGGCGATGGATCTCCCGCTCGGCGTCGTGCTCGGTACGTTCGGCGTCGAGCGGTCGCGCATCACGTGGCGCGGCCAGGCCGCGCACTCCGGCTCGACGCCGATGGATCAACGCCGAGATGCGCTGGCCGGCGCCGCGAAGATGGCGCTCGACATCCGGCGGATCGCGGCCGAGGCCGGCGGTGGCGCGGTGTGCACATCGGGGAGCGTCGTCTGCCACCCGGGGATCGTGACGTCCGTCGTCGAGACGGCCGAGCAGCTTCTCGACCAGCGCCACCTGGACGCCGGAGCGCTGGCCTCGATGCTGGCCGCCGCGAAGGAGGCGTCCGAGCGGTTCGCGGCCGAGGAGCGCATCGACGTCGAGTGGGAACCGATCTGGTCGATCGAGCCGATTCTCTTCGACGACACGTTGATCGAGCTTGCCGACGAGTCGATCCGCGAGGTCGCCGGGACCTCCCACCGGCTGCCGTCGGGGCCCCTCCATGACGCCGCCGAGGTCTCACGTGCCGGCGTGCCGACGGTGATGGTGTTCGTCCAGAGCCTGCGAGGGCTCTCGCACACGAGGCTGGAGGACACGAAGCCCGAGCACCTCGAGCTGTCGGTGCAGACGCTCGACAGCCTGGCGTCGAAGACGCTGGCGCGGCTTGGTACTTGATCGACTTCGCGATGCTCGCGGATCAACGTCAAGCATGACCCACCCTCCCGGCCGAATCAGATTCCGCCCGGACCGGGTTACGAAGCACGCCGATCCCCTCGATCTCGATCTCGACGACGTCGCCGTCCACCATCGATAGAGGCGGCGTCCGGGAATGTCCGACCCCGGATGGAGTGCCCGTCAGGATGAGGTCTCCCGGCTCGAGCGTCATCACGGCCGAGGCTGCCGCTACCAGACGGCGAACGCCGAACACGAGGTCGGAGGTGTTGCCGTCCTGGAGGACCTCGCCGTTCAGCCGCTGCACCACGCGCAGGCCGCCGCCGTCCCCGAGCTCCGAGACGGGAACGAGCCGGTCGCCGAGGGGACAGAAGGTGTCGAAGCCCTTCGCCCGCGTCCACTGCTTGTCCGAGAACTGAAGGTTCCGGGCCGACACGTCGTTCGCGCAGCGGTAGCCGGCGACGAACTCGAGGGCGTCGTTCTCGGGGATCCGCCGGCCTGCGCGCCCGATCTCGACCGCCAGCTCCGCCTCGGAGTCGACGTGCGTCGCCTCGAGCGGGAGGACGATCGTCACGCCCGGCCCGATCACGGTCGTCGCGAACTTGCCAAAGAGGAGCGGCTCGGCGGGCGGTCGCATCCCCTGCTCGGCGATGTGGGTCGCGTAGTTCAGCCCGGTGCC
Source organism: uncultured Actinomycetota bacterium (assembly GCA_963801905.1). Taxonomy (GTDB): domain Bacteria; phylum Actinomycetota; class Thermoleophilia; order Gaiellales; family Gaiellaceae; genus PALSA-600. The sequence goes on from CAWDGP010000001.1 coordinate 323,027, forward strand.
GATGATCTTCACGGTGCACACGATAGGCTGCGGCCATGGCAATCGAGTTCGGGGTCACCGTCCTCCCCGACCCGCCGTACACGCGGTTCCTCGAGCTGCTCACACTCGCCGAGGAGAACGGGTTCGACGTCGGCTGGACGTACGACTCGCACGTCCTCTGGCAGGAGTCGATCCCACTCCTCGCCCTCGCCGCCACGGCCACGAAGACCATGAAGCTCGGGCACTTCGTCACGAACCCGGGCACCCGCGAGCCGACCGTGCTTGCGAGCGCCTACGCAACGCTGCACGACATCTCGGGCGGTCGGATGGTGATGGGCATCGGCCGCGGCGACTCCGCGCGCCGGGTGATCGGGCAGCAGCCGGTGAAGATGGCCGAGTTCGAACAGTCCCTCCGCATGATCAAGGACTTCATGAACGGCCGGAAGGTCGAGTGGAACGGCAAGGAGCTCGAGCTCACCTGGGCGGGCCGCGAGCCTCAGATCCCGCTGTACGTCGCGGGCTACGGGCCCAAGGCGCTCGCAGTCGCAGGCCGTGTCGGCGACGGCGTGATCATCCAACTCGCCGACCCGGCGATCATCCAGTGGATCATGTCCACCGCCAGGGCCTCGGCCGAGAAGGAGGGCCGCGACCCCGACACCCTCGAGTGCATCATCGGCGCCCCGTCGAAGGTCTCCGACGATCTCGAGCAGGCGCGCGAGGAGGTCCGCTGGTTCCCGGCGATGGTCTCGAACCACGTGATGGACCTGATCGACCGGTACGGCTGGGACTCCGACATCCCCTCCGAGCTGACCGACTTCGTCAAGGCACGGAAGTTCTACGACTACAAGGACCACTCACGCGTGGGCGCCGCCCACGGCGAGTTCGTCACCGACGAGATCTGCGACCGATTCTGCGTGATCGGCTCGGCCGAGGACTGCACGAAGAAGCTGCGCGAGCTCGAGTCGGTCGGCGTCGACCAGTTCAACGTCTACCTGATGACGAACGCCCAGGAAGAGACGCTCGAGGCATACGGACGCGAGATCATCCCGCAGTTCGCGGGCGTCGAGGCCTAGGGGTGGCTGTCGTAGCGGTCCGGCCGGCGGATCTCGTCGGGATCCGCCGAGCCGTACAGGGCTAGTGCCTCCGGCCACTTCTCGAGCTCGCTGACCGGGACCATCTGCTCGCGCACCGGCTCTTCGGCCTCCGTTCCTTGCCAGGAGAACGTGACCTCGCCCTCTCCCGGCCCGGGCTTCCCGAAGAGGGCGCGGGAAGGCTCCTCGAGCGAGAGCACCCACTCGGCGCCGGCGGCCGGCGACATCCCCGGGAGCTCCTGGAGATACGCCGTGATGCTCGAGGCGATCGACTCGGGAACCCCGTAGCCGAGGAGGGTCCGTGCCTCGGTCCCGGGCTCTTCCCAGTGAACCGCGACCCACTCGGCACGTCCTGCCACCCAGAGCGAGGGCGCTCCTCCCAGACGGATGCCTCCCTCGCCCACGCGTCCATCCTGCCACGTCGCGTGTCCCGTCGCTTGGCGGATGCTGTCACCACCTCGTAACCCGAGATGTACGGATAACCGTAGGTCCAGCCCCACGGGCGACCGGTAGGCTCGGCGAGATGAGCACAGACGGGCAGGTGAACGGCAATCCGGTCGTGACCGCGACCGACGTGACTCGCCGCTACGGCGAGGGGGAGACCGCGGTCGACGCGCTCCGCGGCGTTTCGCTGGCCGTGATGCCGGGCGAGCTCGTTGCCGTGATGGGCCCATCGGGGTCGGGCAAGTCGACGCTGATGCACATCCTTGCGGCGCTCGACAACCCGACGAGCGGCTCCGTGACGATCGGAGGCGAGGACGTCGGCGGGCTCACCGACCGTGAGGTGACGCTGCTCCGGCGCAAGCACATCGGCTTCGTCTTCCAGTTCTTCAACCTGCTCCCGATGCTGACCGCCGAGGAGAACGTCGCGCTGCCGCTCTCGATCGCGGGGGAGAAGCCCGAGAAGGAGTTCTTCGAGGATCTGCTCAAACGACTGGGGCTCTCCGACCGGCGCCACCACCGCCCGGCCGAGCTGTCGGGCGGCCAGCAGCAGAGGGTGGCGATCGCCCGGGCGCTCGTGTCGAAGCCGACGGTCGTCCTCGCCGACGAGCCGACAGGCAACCTCGACTCCGCCACGAGCCACGAGATCCTCGAGCTCCTGCAGTCGGCGACCGAGGACTACGGCCAGACGACGGTGATGGTCACCCACGACGCCGCGGCGGCGGCGATCGCCGGCCGCATCCTCTTCCTGAGCGACGGGCTGATCGCCGACGAGCGCCCGCGCAGCGACCCGGCGGAGATCCTCTCCGTGATCAACCAGATCTCCGCCTGACCCGTGATCAAGGTCGCGTTGAGGGGTCTCGCCGGGCGCAAGCTCCGCGCCCTGCTGACCGCGTTCGCGATCGTGCTCGGCGTGGCGATGGTGTCCGGCACCTATGTCCTCACGGACACGATCAAGAAGGGCTTCGACACGATCTTCACGGTCTCGTACCAGAACGCCGACGCGGTCGTCAGCGGCAAGACCCTGTTCGGGAGCACGAGCAACACGACCGCGCCCACCGTCCCCGAGTCTCTGCTCGCGAAGATCAAGGGGCTGCCCGGTGTGCAGGACGCCGTCGGCGGGGTCGAGTACGACCAGACGCACCTGGTCGGCCGGAACGGCAAGTCGATCTCGACCGGAGGCGCGCCGAACCTCGGCTTCAGCATCAACCCGCGCGATCAGCTCTTCAACCCGCTGAAGCTCGTCGCCGGTCGCTGGCCGGTCGCCCCCGACGAGATCGCGATCGACAAGGGCACCGCCGGCAAGCACAACTACAGGGTCGGTCAGCAGATCGGGGTGTCCGTGCACGGCCCAACCGAGCCGTTCCGCATCGTCGGCATCGCCGAGCTGGGCGGGGTCGCGACGATCGGCGGCGCGACAATCGCGATCTTCAACCTTCCCACGGCGCAGCGCCTGTTCCAGAAGGTGGACCAGCTCGACCAGATCCGGGTCTCGAAGACCGCCGCGATCCCGACGTCGAGGCTGCTCTCCGAGATCCGCTCGATCCTGCCGCCGACGGCGCAGGCGAGGACGGGTGAGCAGCAGGCGAAGCAGGACGCGAGCGACACGACCTCGTTCCTCTCGTTCCTGCAGAAGTTCCTGCTCGCATTCGGTTTCGTGGCCCTGTTCGTCGGCGCGTTCGTGATCGTGAACACGCTGTCGATCACGATCGCCCAGCGGACGCGGGAGCTCGCGACGCTCCGGACGATCGGCGCGACGCGGAACCAGGTGCTCGGCTCGGTGCTCCTGGAGTCGCTCGTGATCGGCGTGCTCGCCTCGATCATCGGGCTCTTCCTGGGCCTGCTCCTTGCGAAGGGAATGGACGCGCTCTTCTCGGCCGCCGGAATCGACCTGCCGAAGACCGGGACGGTCTTCGCGACGCGAACGGTGGTCGTCTCGCTAGCTATCGGGATCCTCGTCACGCTTCTGGCGTCGCTCTGGCCGGCGTATCGCTCGACCCGCGTGCCGCCGATCGCCGCCGTCCGCGAGGGCTCGGTCCTGCCGCCGCTGCGGTTCGCCCGCTACGCGCCGCTGACTGCCGTCTTCGTGACGGCGGTCGGTCTGGCCGGGATCCTCGGAGGCACGATCGGGATCGGCGTCTCCGGCGGCCTTCGTCTCGTCGCACTCGGCGTCGGAGTCCTCCTCATCTTCGTGGGCGTCGCCATCGTGGCGCCGAGGCTCGTCAAGCCGCTCACCCGTGTGATCGACCCCGTCGCGACCTGGTCGGTCACGATCCTGACGATCCTGGTCTACCCGATCACGCTGCTCTTCTGGCTGATCGCCCGGCCGTTCCGGAAGCGACCGGGATTCCCCCGCGTGCTACCCGACAAGACAGCGAACGACCTGGCCGAGCGAAACGCCGTGCGCACGCCCACGAGGACCGCGATGGCGGCAGCCGCGCTGATGATCGGGCTCGCGCTCGTGACGTTCGTGGCCGTCCTCGCCGCCGGGCTCAAGTCGAGCTTCGAGAGCGCGGTCAAGCAGCAGTTCAGCGCCGACTACGCGCTGACGTCGCAGAACGGCTTCACGCCGACGGACATCACGTCGGTGGCCGCGGTGCGGAAGCTCCCGCAGGTGACCACGGCCGCAGGTGTGCGCGCCGGCCGCGGCGAGACCTTCGGAAAGCAGTTCGACCTGACGGCGGTGGATCCGGGGATCTCCAACGTCCTGACGGTGCCGTGGAAGGACGGCTCGCAGCACACGCTCGAGACGCTCGGCGCGACGGGAGCTGTCGTGAGCGACTCGTTTGCCAAGAAGCACGATCTGACGGTCGGCTCCCCGCTCAAGGTGCTGACGCCCTACGACAAGACGATCGACCTTCGCGTCAACGGGATCTTCAAGGTGCCGAAGGGCGGTTCGCCGTTCGGCTCGGTGACGACCTCGGCCGCGACGTTCGACGCGAACTTCCCCAACCCGCAGAACGTCTTCACCCTCATCAACATCAAGGGCGGCGTCACGCCCGCGAACACCTCGCTCCTCGACAGCACGCTCCAGAACTTCCCCGACGCGAAGATTCAGACGGAGAAGCAGTTCGAGCACGCCCAGGAGCAGGGCATCAACATCCTGCTCAACCTGCTGTTCGTCCTCCTCGGGCTGAGCATCGTGATCTCGATCTTCGGGATCGTGAACACGCTGGTCCTGACCGTGTTCGAGCGAACGCGCGAGCTCGGGATGCTCCGCGCCGTCGGGATGACACAGGTGCAGGTGCGGCGGATGATCCGCCACGAGTCCGTCGTCACCTCCCTGATCGGGGCGGCGCTCGGGTTGCCGATCGGGATCGCACTCGCTGCGCTGATCGGTCAGACGATCGGGTTCTTCGTCTTCTCGCTGCCGGTGGGTCAGCTCGTCGTCTTCCTGATCGCCGCCGTGATCGCAGGGATCCTCGCGGCGATCTTCCCGGCGAGGCGGGCCTCGCGGCTGAACGTCCTGCAGGCACTCCAGTACGAGTGACCCGCGAAGAGCTTCTGGCGCTGTAGAGTCGAGCCCATGGCGAACGTGCTCATCTACTACTGCCCCGTCTGAAGCGGCTATGACGAGCGGGCTGCGAGTCTCGCGGCCGAGTTGAGCCGAGCCGGACACACTGCAGAGATCGTCGAGGGCGCCAAGAGCCAGTTCGATGTCGTCGCCGACGGTGAGACGATCTTCTCGAAACAACGGGTAGGCCGCTTCCCGAACCCCGGCGAGGTGCTTGCCGCTCTGCCCGCGTAGCGACCGATCGTTCGTCAGAAGGCTGGACTCGCCCGATCGTCTGTGCGTTCGCTCAGCTATTCTCGGTTCGTCAAACCGGGGGGTGAGAGGTTGCCGATGTCGGCTCCCGTGTTGAGAGGAGTAACAGCTGGGTCAGCGCTTCTCACTGCCTGCTCACGGCAAGAGCTCCTTCGGCACATCAGTACCGTGGTTCACGAGGTCGCCCCGCGGTGGGGTGATGAGGACAGCGTGACGATCATGGTCACGAGCCCGGCGCTCGATTGCGCAGACGCTGAATCCGCGTTCCACGAGATCGACGAGGTGTGTCATATCGACGGCATCGACCTGCGCGTCCACCAGCAACAGGGTGAGTGCCTCCACGTGGTCCTGGAGCCGAGCTGTCGGTGACTAGGTCAGGCCGAAGACTCGGCGGCCAACTCGAGATGGCCGAGCCACGGGACTGTAGACGACGGGCTCAGAGCCGGCCGGCGGCAGCCTTGACGAGCGACTGCTGAACGGAGACGAACGGCTGGAGGCCGACGAAGGCGATCGTGACCGCGGTGCCGTTCTTCCAGACGAGGATCGTCGTGCCGTTCGCCGAGTACGAGTCGGCCCCGGTTCCCAGCATGGGGACGACGATTCCCTTGATCGCCTTCGCGCTCTTGTCGAATGCGGCCTTGGTTGCGACCTTCTGCGTCTGGACCGTCATCGTCTTCTTCCCGACCTTGTAGGTGCAGGTGCGGGTGGTGGCGACCGTCTTCGGCTTCGCCGCCGGCGGGTTTGCGCCGAGGGCGGTGGACGCGTCGACCGTCGTGATCAAGACGCAGGGATCGGGCGGCTTCGCAGCGGACGCCGATGCGACGAGAACGCCCGCGGCGCAGACAACCGAGAGGACGAGCCGCCTGCGCATCGCGATCAGCCTACCGCACGCTGGAAGCCGATCGCCGCTGGGCGCGGGTCGAGCGGGCTCTCCTCGAGGCCGGCAACGGGCTCGGGCGAGTTGTAGCCTCCCGGCGCCGTGTCGTTCGGGCCGTCAGGGTGGAAGAGCCCCGCGAGGAGCTGGATCTGGCCGCGCCCGACGTTGAGCTCGAACTGGCCGCCGCCGTAGAGGGAGATCCCCTGCTCCCCGCAGCGGTCGTAGAACTCGAACAGCCGCTCGACCGAGCCGAACCGCGACGGCTTGCTGTTCAGGCAGCGTGGGGCGAACGGCAGCGCTGCGACGTCCGCCCACGAGTGGATGGGCGCATCCCACGTGATGCGTTCGCGGTATGGCTCGAGCACCGCGTCGGTCTCTGGTGTGAGAGCCGGATCCTCGATCCAGGCGCCCGGGAGCCCCTCGGCGACTCGCGCATAGAGCTCCGGGTTCGGCGGGTTGTCGACGACGGTACCGTGGTAGGCGCCCTTGAGATCGGCAGTGTCGACGTTGCCGCGCGCCGCGAGGGCCGCGATCTTCTCCTCCGTCCAGTCAGGGGTCGGGTCGAGCTTGAAGCGAAGAGCCGGGTAGAGGGCGAGCCAGCCGTCGAGCGAGTCGGCCCGTGTCGAGGAGACGAACCGGACGGGCCGCGCCGCGCGCCCGACGACGTCGCCGAGCGACCGTCCCGCCTGGACGAGCGCCAGGTCGAGGGCCGCAGACTCGAAAGCCCACCGGCGGTAGTCGCGATAGGCCGCCTGGTTTGGCTCGCCGGCCGGGAAGAGCTCGAGCTCGTCCAGCCGCTTCGAGAGCGAGTCGAGCGTCCACGACCCCTTCAGGTCGACGAACGGCAGCTTGTGCGGCTCATGCTCTCCCGGGTCGTAGGTGACGTCCTCGCCTCTGCCCTCGAAGTCGGCGCCCCGCATCGAGACGCCGTAGCGGAGCTTCACGATCGTCGTTCGCCGAGTGAACTCCTCCGAGATCTTGTTCTCGCAGATCTCGAAGTCGAGGTCCTCGATCTCCAGAGGGAGATCCTTGACCAGGTCGTAGAGCGTCATTCCGCGGGTGAATCTAGCCGCCGCGTCCCAGGTGGCGGCGGAGCGCGTCGAGCCGATCGTCCCACTCCTCGCCGGTGCCGGTGAGGCGGTATCGAGTTTCCCGCCCCGTGCGCTCGGCCGACACGAGCCCGGCGTCGCTGAGCGTCGCCAGGTGCTTCGACACGGCCTGCCGGGTCATCGGCAACTCCCCGGTGAGCTCCGTTGCCGTCGCCGTGCCGTGATCGGCGAGGTAGCCGAGGACGTGACGTCGGCTCGGATCCGCGAGGGCCGAGAAGACCTGCCCGAGCGGGTCGATCATACGGTGGCGAGCGCCGAGGCCTGCAAGTCGAGGGCCGTCGTCCAGGCCGGCGAGGTCTCCACGACGGTGAGGCGTGTGCCGTCGGCGTCGTCGTCGAGCGTGAACTCGACCTCACCCTCGCCGTCCCACTCGAACGCGAGGCGCTCCTCGGGCTCGACCTCGGTGACCGTCGCATGCCGCGACTCGCCGTTCCCCCAGCGGAACCACGCCTCGCCGCCGGGGCGCAGGTCGAGCTCGACGTCGTTCGCGAACCACTCCTCGAGCCGCCGCGGGTCGGTGAGCGCAGCCCAGACCTCGTCACGGCCGGCGGGGAGCACGATCTCCTAGGACATCTGGCTCTACGTCAACTCGCCGGGCGGGATGGCGTACGCCGGGATGGCGATCTACGACGCGATGCAGTACGTGAAGCCCGACGTCGGCACGGTTTGCCTGGGCATGGGGATGTCGGCGGCGGCGATGGTGCTCTGCGGCGGCGCCCCCGGCAAGCGCTTCGCCCTGCCGAACGCGAAGATCATGATCCACCAGGGCTCCGGCGGCTTCCGCGGCACTCCCGCCGACATCCAGATCGCGGCACGCGAGATCCTCGAGCTCACCCGCCAGATGGCGGAGATCATCTCGCGGCACTCCGGCCGCCCGGTCGAGCAGGTGATGGCCGACATCGACCGCGACCGCTTCATGACCCCGGCCGAGGCGATCGAGTACGGCCTCATCGACGCGGTCATGGAGTCGCGCGGAACACCCGTGAAGCAAGCAGCCTGAACGCGAGGACGAGCACGCCGATCGTCACGAGTGAGACGACGAGGAACGCCGCCTCCTTGCCGCCGAGGTGGCGTCCGAGGACGAGCGCGCGAACGAGCACGGCCGCCGGCACACCGACCGCCCACGTCGCGGCCAGCCGCCACCACCCGGGCCGGGTGTAGAGCCGGAACAGCAGCGCCGCCCCGAACCAGCAGCCGAGGAACGGCAGCGCGTCCCGGACGTACCCGCGCAGGCTCAGATCTCCGTGATGGGAGAGAAGGCCGATCGTCACGAAGACGAGAATCGCCAGTGCGTCGGCGATCGCGGTGCGGAGTCTCATGAGTAGTCGACGGACGCCCGGAGGCCCGGACGCCCGTCGATCAGCTTCCTTCGCCGGCTACGGCGCGCAGGGGGTCACGCCTGGGCTTCGGGCTCCGCCCCTTCGGCCGGCGGCGCCGGCTCGGCAGGGGCCGTAGGAGGCGGTGTAGCCGGCGGCGCAGCTGCGGTGCCTTCGCCGCGCTTGACCGAGACGCTCTGCGGCATCTTCGGCACCTCGACGCCCTCGTCCTTGGCGCGCTTGAACGCGACCACGGCGATGACGATCGAGAGTATGAGACCCACCCATTCCGGCCAATGGCGGAAGTCGCTCCAGTCGAGGAACGTGATAACCGTGAAGACGAGGAGCGCGATCGCGAATCCCGCCGAGGTCATCTGCGGCGTGACCTGACCCAGCTCCACCTTGTAGTTCAGCGCTCGCCCGATCTCCCAGATCAGATAGGCGATCGCGATCAGGACGGTGATGATCCCGACCCCGTGCCAGAGGTTGCGTCCAGCCGTCGCACCCAGGTACGAGACCTGCTGCCAGTCGAAGAACGAGAAGATCACGAACAGCACCAGGCACCCGATGGTGATCTGGGCTTCCCTGGGGAGCTCTTTGAACTGATCCATTCCTGCGCCCTTTCGGTGTTGTTGCCGGCATGCTCCGCCCGGTCCGGCCGGGCACTCGCGAGCATAAACCGTCCCGCGGCCGGATGACCGACCGGAAAGAGTGATTTCAGGCCCGCACGTGGAACGGCGCGGCGCGCCAGTCGTACCAGCGCCAGTACCAGGACGGCAGGATCTTGGGTCCCTTCGGACGGTTTCCGGTCTTGCCGCTCTGCATCCACTCGAACATCGGCCACGCCCACGCCGGGAGCGCTTTCGGGAGCTTCTGCGGGCGCTTGGACGGCAGGATCACGATCGGCTTCGAGGGCTCGCTCGTCTTCCCGGCGGCGTCGGTCGCGATCACGCGATAGACGCTCGGCGCGGTGTGGTGGACGCGGGGGATCGCCGCCGTCGTCTGGCCCGGGATCGAGAGGAGCGGCTTCTGGCCGAGCGTGACGCGGTACGAGACCGCGTCGCCCGCGGAGCCTGCAGACTTCGGCCAGGTGAGCACGAGCTGGCCGTGCGAGAAGCGCGCCGTCAGACCGTCCGGAGCGGGCGGCCGGGCCTTCTCCGGAAGCAGAGCGAAGAACCCGCCTGCGGTGGTCTGGATGTCGAAGGAGCCGTCCGAGTTGCGGGTGTAGCCGGCCTTCGCTCCGTTTGCGAGAGCGCCTCCGAAGAGCGGCGATAGCGGCTGCCAGCTCAGGCCGTCGCTCGAGGTCATCGGCGCAACGCCGTCGGGTTGCCGGCCGATGTGGATCGTGAGCGGAACCGCGAAGCCCTTGCGCAGCGCCGCGGTCGCCGTCTGCTGGACCTGGAGCTGGACGCCGTAGCCGCCGTGGCCGAAGCCGTCCACGGGCTCGACCGGCAGCGCCGGCGTCAGCGAGACGACGACCGACTGCTGGAACGCTCCGGCGGGCCAGCTCACAGACGAGGACTCGTCCACGGCCGTGACCGAGCCGGCCGCCGACTCACCGGGCGACGGGAGCGGGATCGGCGGCGCCGGCACCGGCAGCGTCCCGCCCGCGCCGACGACGGCGCCGTCGACGTAGTTCGAGTCGATGTCGATCGTCACCCCACCCCAGGTTTCGTGATGCGAGCCGCGGTACTGGTGGAGCCGCTGGTGGTTCGTCCACAGGGCGTCGGAGACGTACGGGTCGCCGTACACGCTCTCGTTGTCGTTCCAGTTCGCGATCCAGACGTCGTCGGGAGCAGAGGCGGTCGTGGCGAGCGCCTGCATGTCGCGGATCGTCGAGGCGGCGCTCCCGTAGATGCCGGCGAGGTGCCCGAGCGCGTGGAGCTCGTTGACCCAGGCGGTGACGAACGACTGCACGGCCTGGGAGCAGCCGGCGTTCGAGAGCGCGTAGCCTTCCATGTCGAAGTAGATCGGGCTTCCCGGGGCCAGGCCGACCGTGGACGCCCGGGCGTCGGCGTCGTCGGCCGCGGCGGTGCCCTGGCTCGAGGCAAGCGACGGAGAGATCTTCGCGAGCCCGCCCTCGCCGACGCACGGTGCCTGCAGCCCGACGTAGAGCGGGATCAGGCCCCAGCCGGTCGAGACGGCCGCGGCCGTCCAGTCGGGCGTCAGCTGGTTGTTCGCGCAGGCGCGGTTCACCCCGCCGATGTAGATGCCGAGGGCGCGGTAGGGAGAGGCGAGCCAGGCGGCGAGCGAGTCGATCTTCGGCGCGTTGCACGCGTCGAAGGCGTAGCCGGTGAACGCGGTTGCCTTCCCCGTCTGCGACGCGCCGGGCGCCCCTGATCCGGATCCGGCCAGGGCGAGCCCCAGCACCGCCGCGAGCGCGACGCCGCCGACCCGTCTCCAGTGCCTCTCGACCCCTGAAGCTCGCGCCGTGATCAACCAGCGCATGAACGGGTGTTCGCCGCCCGCCGCCGCGCTCCTCGCGGATTTCGCGACCACCGGTCGATCCTAGGCCCGCGCTCTAAGCGTCGGGTTCGAGGGGCGTTCGGAGACTGTGAACGCGGCCGAAGCCGTCCACGTCGGCGAGGGCGCGCCTGCGGCGGGCGACGGCTCCGTCCGTGTTGCCCTCAATCGCAGCGAACCCGACGTTGCCCGCGCTCTCGACGATCCCGATGTGGTCGGGCGGCCCGCCGTCCCAGTTGTAGATTGCGATGTCGCCGGGGCGTGGCGCCACCCGGCCGCGCCACATTCCGGTTGCGCGCAGCCAGGCCTCGGTGGTGGGGACGTAGGCGCATCCCCGCGGCGTGCAGCCCGCGCCGTGGAACCCCTCGGCGATCGTGTACCCCGCGCCGACCGCGAAGCAGTAGCTCAGGAAGATGTTGCACCAGGGCACCCCGTCCAGCCCGAACCAGAGCCCGAACGGGGTGCGGTTCGAGCCCGAGGGATCCTCGGTCGTGCCGAGCCAGCGGCGCGCTTCGGCCAGCGCCTTCCGCCCGATCGCTCCCGCCTCCGGCGGCTGCGGGCGCGCCCGCGCGAGCGCTGCGCGCGTGCGCGGACCGACGACGCCGTCGGCGGTGAGCCCCGCGGAGGCCTGGAAGGACCGCACCGCCCGCTCCGTGGCCGGGCCGTAGGCACCGTCGGGCGGGCCGGGATCGAAGCCGAGTGCGGCGAGCCGCTGCTGCAGCGCCAGCACGTCCGCTCCCCTGAGGAGCGGGCTCGTGACGAGGAGCAGCCGTTCCGGCATGGCAGCACTCTGCCACAACTGTTGTCAAAAGACAAGTCTAGGAAAGCTTGCGCTTGAGCGCCTGGATCCGGTTCCACGACGCGATGAGCGCCGAGTGCGGGAGGGCCCCGGTCCGGGCGCCGGTGAGGAGCCGGCTGTAGGCAGCACCCGCGTCGGCCTCGGTGACGTAGAGGAGGACGTCGACCCCCGCGCTGCTCGCAGTGACGGCGGCGCCGGCATGGCTACGAGGGCCCGGCGCCTCGAGCGCGTCGCTGATCACGATGCCCTTGAACCCGAGCCGGCGCCGGAGCAGGCCCGACACGATCGGCCGGGAGAGAACAGCCGGAGTCCCGGTCGCGTCGAGTGCCGTGTAGCCGGCGTTGCTCACCATCACGAGGTCGACGCCGCCATCGATCGCCGCTCGAAACGGGGCGAGCCGCGTCTCGAGCGCCTGCTTCGACGTGGTGAGAACGACGTTGGCCGTGTCCGTCGTCGCCCGGGCGGTGCCGAGGCCCGGGAAGTGCTTGGCGGTGGCGGCGACGCGGCCGCTCTGGAGGCCCGCGACGAACGCCGGCCCGAGCTGCGCGTTGACCGCCGGGTTGCGGCTGAACGCGCGGGTCCCCAGCCAGCTCGAAGGCCCATACGGCGTGTCGAGCACCGGCGCGAGGTTGACGTCGACTCCGAGCCGCCGGAGGTATGCGGCGGTCGCCGCTCCCTCGGCGCGTGCCTTCGCGGCCGTACCAATCGACGCCGGCGGAACGTCAGGAGGGCCGTCCGGGAAGCGCTTGACCAGGCCGCCCTCCTGGTCGACGGCGATCAGGAGCGGAGGGTTGCCGCCCGCCGCGGCCGCCGCCTGCAGCTGTCTGATCGTGCTCGTCACCTGCGCGGTGGTGCCGGTGTTCCGCGAGAAGAGGATGACGCCGCCGACCTCGCCCGCCCGTACGCGGGCGAGCAGCACGGGCCCGGGGGTCGAGCCGTCGATCCCGGTCATGATCTTCTGGCCGACGAGGCGCGCGAGCGGAGGCGGCGCGCCTGCGTCGGCGGCCGCGACGGTGATCGCCGCGAGGGCGGCGACTGCCGCGACGAACCGGGTCAAACGGCCACGCGCACGTCGCCGCCGACGAGCACGCGCTCGATCTGCACGCCGTCATCGATGTACGAGCACGTCGGCGGGAAGCCCGACATCGAGGCGGCCCAGCTCGGTGAGGCCGAGAGCGCGTGCGGGCACGGCGGTCGCGGCTTCCACGGCGCCGGCGAGGGGTACGCCGAGCTCGTGGAGATTCCGGACCGCCTCGATCATCGTGAGGACGCTACCGGCGAGGACTCCGTCGGGCCCGCGGACCGTGCCGTCGCGAACGGAGACGTCGAGGCTCCCGAACGAATAGTCGCCTTCGCTGACGCCGGCCGCACTGATCGCGTCGGTGACGAGCGCGACGCGGCCCGGGGCGGCGCGCCAGGCGACCTTCACCGCCTCGGGCGAGAGATGCACGCCGTCGAGGATCAACTGGACGACGACGTCGTCACGTGCGAGCGCCGCGCCGACGATCCCCGGGTCGCGGTGCAGGAACGGGCGCATCGCGTTGAAGAGATGCGTGACCGTGCGGACGCCCAGGTCGAAGGCCGCCTCGGCCTGCTCGGCCGTCGCGTCGCTGTGACCGAGCGAGACGGTGACGCCGCGGTCGAGCAGCCGCACGATCAGCACGGACGCGCCGGGAAGCTCCGGCGCGAGCGTCATCAGGCGCACCGGCCCGCCGTCGAGAAGCCGCTCGAGCAACGCCGGGTCGGGATCGCGCCGGGCGCTCCCAACATGTGTGCCGAGACGCCGCGGCGAGAGGAAGGGGCCCTCGAGATGGACCCCGAGGATGCGCGGGTGGTCCTCGTCGCTCGGCACCTCGGCGAGCGAGGCCAGGAGCGTCTCCTCGGGCGAGGTGATGAGGGTCGGGAGATAGGAGGTGACGCCGGTCTCGAGCAGCGCCTTCCCCGCGCGCCGGTAGCCGTCGGCGTCGGCGTCGAGGAAGTCGACACCGCCGAACCCGTTCACCTGCAGGTCGATGAAGCCCGGGACCGCCAGGCCTCGGCCCTTCGGCGAGGCGAGGCCCCAGCGCACGATCCGGCCGTCGACGATCTCGACGTCGCCCTTCACGAACACCCCGTCGACGAGCGCCGCTTCGACTCCGAGCTTCACGTGTCGCTCCGGTTCACGGGGTCAAGTCTATGACGATCGCCCGCTGTGGTCAATACCACTTCCGCAATCCTTGTCTTGAGAGCTCCCGGTCTATACCATCCGCTCCACCATGGCTGCGATTCGGTTCGAGCACGTCACCAAAGCCTATGGCGACGTCGTCGCTGTCGACGATGTCTCCCTCGACATCGCTGACGGCGAATTCCTCGTATTGGTGGGCCCTTCCGGTTGTGGCAAGTCGACGCTGCTCCGCATGATCGCCGGGCTCGAGGACGTCACCGGCGGCGGGATCGCGATCGGCGACCGGGACATCACGTGGCTCGCGCCGAAGGACCGCGACGTCGCGATGGTGTTCCAGACCTACGCGCTCTACCCCCACATGACGGTTCGCCAGAACCTCGGGTACGGGCTGAAGGCTCGGCGCACCCCCAAGGCGGAGATCGCCCGCAGGGTCGGCGACGTCGCGGAGCTCCTCGGGCTCGAGGACCTGCTGGAGCGGCGCCCGTCTCAGCTCTCCGGCGGCCAGCGCCAGCGTGTGGCGATGGGGCGGGCGATCGCTCGAGAGCCGCAGGCGTTCCTGCTCGACGAGCCGCTCTCGAACCTCGACGCAAAGCTCCGCGTCGGGATGCGGGCCTCGCTGACCCAGCTGCACCAGCGCCTCGGCGTGACGACTGTCTACGTGACCCACGACCAGGTCGAGGCGATGACGCTCGGTCAGCGCGTCGCGGTGATGCGGAAGGGGAAGATCGTCCAGGTCGACACGCCTCACCGGCTCTACGCCGAGCCTCGTGACCTGTTCGTCGCAGGGTTCATCGGCTCGCCGGCGATGAACCTGGTCGAGGCGTCGGTCGAGAGCGGGAGCGTCCGCTTCGGCCGGTTCACCCTCCCGATCCCCGTCTGAGATCCATGTTGCGGACGGCCCGGTTGTCCTCGGGATCCGCCCCGAGAGCTTCGAGGACGCTGCCCTCGCCCCGACGCTGCCGGCGATCGACGTCTCCGTCCAGGTGCTCGAGGATCTCGGCTCCGACGCCCATGTGTTCTTCCTCGCCGATGCCCGGCCGGTGACGCCCGAGGCGCTCGAGACCGCCGACGACGCGCGCGTTCTGATCGCCGGCGCGGGCACGCTGCTAACGGCTCGCGTGCACGCGAGCACGGCAATCCGCGCCGGTCAGCAAGCCTCGCTCGCCGTCGACATCCGCGGTCTCCACTTCTTCGATCCGGCAACGGGCCTGCGCCTCGCGCCGGCCGCGACCCCCTCGCCGGTGCTTGCCCAGTGACGAAGCAGCACGAGGCCCGTGAGCAGGTGCTCGAGCTGATCGAGGCGCTTCAGGTCGGGGACGCCATCCCGTCCGAGCGGGTCCTCAGCCACGATCTCGGGGTCTCCCGCCTGACGCTGCGCGCGGCGCTCGACGAGCTCGTCCGCGAGGGGCGCCTCACGCGGCGGCGCGGCTCGGGCACGTTCGTGGCCGAGCCCAAGGTCGCGAAGGGGATGGGGATCAGCTCCTTCAGCGACGACATGCGCCTCCGCGGTCTCACGCCGGGCAGCCAGACGCTCGAGTTCCGGACGGTTCCTGCGGGAGCGAGGCTCGGCCGCATCCTCCACGTCTCCCCTTCCGAACCGGTGCTTGCGGTCAAGCGGCTCCGGCTCGCCGACGACGAGCCGATGGCGGTCGAGCTGCTCCACGTTCCGGGGAGCCTCTTCCCGGGCCTGACGGCCCACGACCTCGAGGAGGGCTCCTTCTACGACCTGATGGTCACCCGGTACGGCATCGAGATCGTCGGCGGCACACAGACCGTCGAGCCAACTGTTACCGGCGAAGAGGAGTCTCATATCCTCGGTGTCCCCATTCACTCACCTGCGCTTCTTTTCGAGCGCGTCACACGTTCAGTCACTGGAGAGACCGTCGAGTTCACGAGCTCGATCTACCGCGGCGACCGCTACCGGCTCGTCTCCGAGCTCGGCACCGGCGGCCAGCCGACCGTTCCGATCGGGCTCGCAGCACGGGCGCTCGACAGCTTCGCCTGACCGCTGTGGTCAGTACCAGATGCGGGCTTGCCTACTGTCTGTTGCGGGAAAGCCCGTAGAGCAGCCAAATAATTTGGTATTGACATTAAGACCAGGCTTGTGAGAGGATCCCGGGTAATGAAGTGTGGTATTGACCAACTCAGCGGAGCTGGGCCATCGCGTGGCCTCCGCCTGACTCTGGAGGGTTCGGAATGAAGAGACGCGTCATCCTCGCGCTCTGCCTGTCTGCCGTCGTCGCATTCGCGATCGTGGCTTCCGGCGTGGGTGCGACGAAGAAGGCGTCGGCCAGCAGCATCACGGTATGGCTGCAGGTCGATGCACAGTCCGGCTGGCCGACGGTCGTGGCCGCCGCGAACAAGGCATTCGAGGCGCAGAATCCGGGCGTCACGGTAAACGTCCAGTACCAGCAATGGAACACCCACCTGCAGAAGTTCGACGCCACTCTCGCCGGCGGCAACACGCCCGACGTGATCGAGATGGGCAACACCGAGATGACGAAGTACATGGCGGCCGGCGCGTTCGCCGACCTGACCGCCGACAAGTCGAAATTCCCGAACTCCTCGACGTGGCTCAAGGGCCTCGAGCAGTCGGCGACCTACGGCGGCAAGCTCATGGGCGTCCCGTACTACGCGGGCTCGCGCGTCGTCATCTACCGGACGGACATGTTCAAGCAGGCAGGGATCAAGGGCACGCCGGCCAGCCTCGGCCAGTTCGTCGCCGACGGCAAGAAGCTGATGGCGAGCAACAAGGCCGACACCACCTTCTCGGCGTTCTATGTCGCCGGGCAGGACTGGTACTCGGCGCTCGCCTTCGTCTACGACTTCGGCGGCCAGATCGCGACACTCGGCTCCGACGGGAAGTGGACGGGATCGCTGAACTCGCCGCGGGCGATCGCGGGCTTGAACTCGTTCAAGAACACCTACCTGGCGCTTTCGCGGGCGAGCAAGTCGACCGACGAGGCCAACCCGTTCCCGACCGTGCCGTTCTCGCAGGGTCATGCGGCGTCGTTCGTCGGCCCGGGCTGGCAATTCGGCTACGCGCTCGACCCGAAGGCCGGCAACCCGAAGCTGAAGCCGGTCATGGCGGCCTTCCCGATGCCGAGCCACGTGAAGGGCCGCACGATGCCGGCGTTCCTCGGCGGCTCGGACCTCGCTATCCCCGCCTCGAGCCAGAATCTCTCGCTGGCGGAGTCGTGGATCGCCGCGTACACCGCGAGCGCGCAGGAGGCCGGGATCGTGAAGGCGGGTAACCTCCCGAATACGACCTCCCTGCTCAATCTGGTCAAGGGCACCCCGGGCTCGGCGCTCGCGCAGTCGGCGAAGTCGACCTGGTTCGTCCCGACGGCCAAGAACTGGGCGAACGTCGAGAGCTCCAACGTGCTTCGCACGATGCTCACCAAGATCCTGACCAACAAGCAGACCGTGCAACAGGCGGCCACGTCGGCCAGCGATCAGATCACGTCGATCCTGAACGCAAGCAGCTAGAGCAAGACAGTCGAGACGAGGCGAGGGGATGCCGCGCGAGCCAGTTCACGCACGAGCATCTGGGCCAGCCGCCGGAGCCGCCCTAGGGCAGCTCCGGCGGCCTCGCCGCCGTCTCTGGGAGAGAGACCGCGCAGCGCAGGGGGCGGTGCCCTACGGGCTGATCGCGCCGGCGCTGATCGTCATCGTCGCCGTCCTCGGCTACCCGATCTACTACCTCTTCCGCCTTTCGTTCCAGCACTACGGGCTGTTCCAGCTCATCGCGCACAAGGGTGAGTGGGTCGGCCTCGACAACTACAGGACGATCCTCGGCGACAGTGAGTTCTGGACCGTCCTCCTTCGTACCGTGATCTTCACCGTCGTGAACGTCGGGCTGACATTGGTGCTCGGCACGCTGATCGCCCTGCTCCTGAAGGAGCTCGGCGGTGCGATGCGGATTGCGGTCACCTCGGCGCTCGTGCTCGCGTGGTCGATGCCGGTCGTCGTCGCCTGCCAGGTCTGGCTCTGGATGATCAACTACGAAAACGGCGTCCTCAACTACGCGCTGACCAAGCTCGGCTTCGGCAACTTCATCAACTACGACTGGTTCGCGAACACGCTGGTCGGGTTCGGCGTGATCACCGCGTTGATCGTCTGGGGCGCGATCCCGTTCGTCGCGATCACGGTCTACGCGGGGCTGACCCAGGTGCCCGGGGACCTCCTCGAGGCCGCCCAGATCGACGGCTCCGGCGCGATCGCGCGGTTTCGCGACATCACCTTCCCGATCCTGAAGCCGATCTTCGTGATCCTCACGAGCCTCTCGATCATCTGGGACTTCCAGGTGTTCACGCAGCCGTTCCTGCTCCGGCTCCAGCGGCCCAACCCGGACTACTGGCTGATGAGCATCTACGCGTACGAGAAGTCGTTCGGCGTGAGCCAGTACGGGCTCGGCTCGGCGATCGCCGTGATCATGCTCCTGATCATGGTCGGCGTCACGTTCTTCTACGTGCGCCAGATGATCCGAATCGGGGAGGTCAGGTGACCGTCGTCCCCGCCGGCGCCCGCCGGCCGCCGTGGCGGCGCCGCGCGCTCCGCCGCTCTGTCCTGAACGGCCTTGCCGCGATCGTGTTCCTGGTTATGGCCTTCCCCGTCTACTGGATGGTCTCGACCGCGTTCAAGTCCGGCAACGACATCAACGCCTACAAGCCGGTCTGGATCCCGCTCCACCCGACGCTCGTCCACTTCACCGACGCGATCCACACCCCGTACTTCTGGAACGGCGTCGAGAACAGCCTCATCGTTGTCACGGTCGTCGTGATCCTGTCGATCGTCCTTGCCTTCCTGGCCGCGCTCGCGCTCGCCAAGTTTCGGTTCAGCGGCCGGGCGATCTTCATCGTCCTCGTGATCGTGATCCAGATGCTGCCGCCGAACGCGCTGATCATCCCGCTGTACGTGGTGCTCGCGAAGTACCACGAGGTCAACAAGCTGAGCGGCCTCGTCATCACCTACATGACGTTCGTGCTGCCGTTCGCGATCTGGACGCTGCGCGGGTTCATCCTCGGTGTCCCCCGTGACCTGGAGGAGGCCGCCATGGTCGACGGCGACAGCCGCACGAGCGCGTTCTTCAAGATCCTCCTCCCGCTGGTCGCGCCGGGGCTCGTCGCGACATCGATCTTCTGCTTCATCCAGGCGTGGAACGAGTTCATCTTCGCCTACATCCTCCTGAGCGACCAGCAGAAGCAGACCCTCACGATCTGGCTCTCCAACTTCCTCGGCACGAGCCGTGGCATGGACTGGGGGGTGCTCATGGCCGGCGCCACGCTGACTGCGATCCCTGTCGTCATCTTCTTCCTCATCGTCCAGCGCCGGATCGCGTTCGGCCTGACCTCGGGGGCTGTGCGGGGATGAGCATCCAGAGGATTGCCGCCGGCTGCCTGATGCCGAGCTTCCCCGGCGAGGACGCTCCCGGGTGGGCGCTGCGGGGTCTCGAGGACGGCCTCGGCGGAATCTGCCTCTTCGCCTACAACGTCGGCGACCGCCTCGCCGAGCTCACCGCGTCGCTCCGGGAGGCCCGTCCCAACGTGCTGATCGGGATCGACGAGGAGGGCGGGGACGTCACCCGGCTCGAAGTCGCCCGCGGCAGCTCGTACCCCGGCAACGGCGCACTCGGCGTGGTCGACGACGTCGCCCTTACCGAGCGGATCGCGGCGTCGATCGGCGCCGATCTCGCCGCCGTCGGCATCAACCTCGACTTCGCTCCGGTCGCCGACGTGAACGAGAACCCACGGAACCCGGTGATCGGTGTGCGCTCGTTCGGCGCCGACCCCGAGCTCGTCGCGCGCCACGTCGCGGCGTTCGTCCGCGGCCTGCAGGGTCAAGGCGTCGCCGCCTGCGCGAAGCACTTCCCGGGCCACGGCAACACCGAGGGCGACTCCCACCTCGAGCTGCCGGTCGTGTCCGGCGACGTCCACCCCGGGCTTCAGCCGTTCCGTGCCGCGATCGAGGCGGGGGTCGCGTCGATCATGACCGCGCATGTGCTCGTTCCCGCGCTCGACGACCTCCCGGCCACGCTGAGCCCGGCGATCCTCTCGGGGTTGCTCCGCCGCGAGCTCGGCTACGACGGGCTCGTGATCGCGGACGCTCTCGAGATGAAGGCCATCAGCGAGACCTACGGCATCGAGCGCGGCGCCGTCCTCGCGATCGGTGCCGGCGTCGATGCCCTGCTGATCGGCCACGACCTCGGCGCGGAGGCCGTCGACGCCGTCCGCTCGGCGCTCGTTCGGGCCGTCTCCGAGGGCGAGCTCGACGAGGGCCGCCTCCGCGAGGCTGCCGGCCGTGTAGCGCGTGTCGGCTCCCGCGAGCCCGCGCCCGGCGCCCGAGACCTCGACGCGGGCCGGGTTGCGGCCCGGCGGGCGCTCGAGCTCGAGGGCGTCGTGGGGCTCGGGTCGCCTCCGCTCGTCGTCGAGCTGCGGCCTCGGGTCAACATCGCGGCGGGCGAGGCCGAGCATTCGCTCGGGTCGGTGATCCCGGGCGCGGAGGAGATCGTCCTCGACGAGTCCACCGCTGCGCCGGAGCGGGTCGAGGGGCTGCGCAGCGGGCGGCCGCTCGTCGTCGTCCTCCGCGACGCGCACCGGCACGCGTGGATGCGCGACCTCACCGACGAGCTTGCTCCCGCCGTCGCCGTCGAGACGGGCGTCGCACTGTGGCGACCCGCCCACGCAGGCGGTTACGTCGTCACACACGGCGGCAGCCGCGTGAGCTACGAGGCCGTGGCCGACGCGCTCGCCAACGGAAATGGAGGCCCGAAGTGACAGACACACGGCTCGAGCTCGAGCTGCGCGAGCAGCCAGCCGCACTCGAGCGCCTGCTCCACGAGCAGGGCGCCACGGCCAAGGAGCTCGGCGCGCTGCTTCGCCGGCGGGACGTCCGCTTTCTGCTGATCGCCTCGCGCGGCAGCTCGTCGAACGCCGCCCGCTATGCCCAGTATCTCCTCGGCCGCGCGAACCGCGTTCCCGTCGCCTTCGCTACGCCCTCGCTCTACACGCTGTACGAGCAGCCGCCGAGGCTCGACGGCGCGCTCGTGATCGGGATCTCCCAGTCGGGCGAGTCGCCCGACGTCCGGGCGGTGATCGAGGAGGCCCGGCTCCAGGGGCGGCCGACGATCGCGATCACGAATCGGCCCGAATCGCCCATCGCCCGCGCGGCCGACGCCGTGCTTCCGCTCGAGGCGGGTGAGGAGCGGGCGGTCGCCGCGACCAAGACGTTCGTCAACTCGCTCGGTGCGATCGCGCTCCTCTTCGCGTGGTCGACGCGGGACCGCGCGGCGCTGCGCGAGCTGGAGCTGATGCCCGGCCGGATCGGCCAGCAGCTCGGGCGGTCGTTCGACGACGCCACCTTGCTCGACTCGTTCGCGGGAATCCACGGCGGCACGGTCGTGGCGCGCGGGATCAACTACGGCACGGCGTTCGAGGTCGCGCTCAAGATTCGCGAGCTCTCCGGCCTCCTCTTCGAGGCGTGGTCGGCCGCCGATCTGATGCACGGGCCCGTCGCGGCGATCGCGCCGGACTGGCCGGTGATCGCGCTGGCGCCGTCGGGGCCTGCGCTCGAAAGCATGCGGACCGTCATCGACGGCCTCGCGGGTCGCGGCGCACGGGTCGCAGTGATCGCCGATGACCCGGCGGTGCTGGCTCACGGAGCCATCCCTCTCCGGCTCGTCGAGCAGGTACCCGAATGGCTGAGCCCGCTCACCACCGTCATTCCGGGCCAGGTAGCGGCGTTCCGCCTCGCCCAGCTCACCGGGAGCGACCTCGACAACCCCCACGGGCTCTCGAAGGTGACGCTCACGCTCTGACCAGGTAGGCCCTGACGTGCAGGAAGGAGCCTCCCTCCTTCCCGTTCGTCACCCCGGGGGCGAACGTGACGGTGTGGAGCCCCGGCTTCGGCCACCGCCACGCGAACAGGATCGCGCCGGGGATTCGCTGTCCCGAGCTCGACTTGTCCTGCCAGATGCCGGTGCCGTCGAAGGTCTCGCGCCCGTCGACGAACACCCGCGCGTGGCCCGCCTCGCAGCAGCTCTCGCCGAGCGTCCCGATGAGTGCGATCCCAGAGCCGTGGAAAGTGATCCGGCCCGACGGGCCGACCGACCGAGAGACCCGACGAACGGTCGACCAGGCGCCGCCGCTCGGCGCCGCGCCGCCGGGGTCGAGCGCGGCGGCGGCGATCTCGAGCGCGAGCCCGCCGTTCGTCTGCCAGGCCGTGACCATGGCGGTCGGAGCAGGGCCGTCGAAGAACCGGCCGAAGGAGCCGTCGGCGGTCCTGGCCGACAGGGCAGCGGCGGCATTCGTCAGGATCCACGATCGCGCGAACGAGGCGCCTGCTTCGGTAGCCAGTGCGTACATTCCCTCGACGAGCGGCTCGACGATGTCGTTCTCGGCCTGGAGGTCGGCGAAGACGCCGGCCGGGTCGGACAGATTCGCCACCACGGCATGCGCGGTCGCGACTGCCTCGTCGAGGTAGCGGCCCTCGCCGGTGATCCGCGAGAGCTCGAGCCCGCTCCAGATCATGTCGCCGTTGACGGAGGCGAAGAACCGGTGCGGCACCTGCGTGCACGTGGTGCCGTCGTCGAAGACGTAGACGGTGTACAGGGCCACGGCAGGGTCGAGGAACCGGCTGCGTACCGCGGCGTAGCTGGTCGTGGCCGAGGTGAGGTACGAGGCCTCGCCGGTCTCCCGGTAGAGGAGGATCGCCGCCTTGATCCCGTTCGCGTCGGTCTCGAGCGTCTTCAGGTGGTTGTCCCGGCCCGCCGGCTGCTGGTAGCGGATGTCCGGGCACGCCCCGAGCGCGAACGCGTTCGAGCTCTCGACGAACGCGAACGCCGCCCGCGCCTTCGCGAGCGCGGAGGGATCGTGGGTCACGCCGTACACGCGCGATGCGGCGATCGAGTCCCAGAGCGGGTAGTCGCTCCACGAGCCGCAGTCGGGGAGGGCGCACGGGGACCCGTAGGTCGGAGCCGAGGCGTCGAGCGCCGAGAGGACGGGTGGGATCGACGCGTCGCCCGTCGTCCCCGAGCGCAGCGCGAGCGCATAGGTGAGCGAGTCGGCCCCCCAGTCGCTCGCCGTCGCGTTGCACCCGGGCCGGTCGCACTCGTTCCAGAGCCCTGAGCCGTTGTAGTAGACGGAAAGGAGGGTCTGGAGGGCCTCCGCTCCGGCGGCGCCGAACGTCGTGGTGGGCGCCGCGGGCGCGGACGCGGTCAGGGCCAGCGCGAGAGCGGCCGTTACGGCGGCTCGCAGCATGGGTCGAGCGTACCCCCGAAACGCGTGAGGAGAGGCCTTTTGGACCCCTCCTCCCACTTGCGGCCTGGGGGACCTGCTCCTTGTCGCCCGGCCTGCTCTGGGAGTGTGCGCCCAGCCGCCGGGCCCCGCAAGGGGTGTTCACCGCTCCGTTTCCAGGTTGCGCCACAATGGGGAGATGGCGAGGCCCATCGTCGGAATCACTGCGTACGTCACTCAGGCGGCGTTCGGGCCGTGGGAGCTCGAGTCGGCGCTGATCCCCTACGACTACGTGCGTGCCGTCGAGCGCGCCGGTGGCCGCGCGGTGATCGTTCCGCCCTCGGACGAGGGGGTGGAGGAGATCCTCGACGCGGTCGACGCACTGATCTTCTCGGGCGGCTCCGACCTCGACCCCGAGCTGTACGGGCAGGAGGCCCATCCCGCGACGGACGGGGTCGTTCCGGAGCGCGACAGCGCCGAGCTCACGCTGCTGCGCGGGGCGCTCGACCGCGACCTGCCGGTGCTCGCGATCTGCCGCGGCTCACAGGTGCTCAACATCGCGCTCGGAGGCGACCTCGTCCAGCACCTGCCCGACGAGGTCGGTCACAACGGTCACAAGGAGACGCCCGGCGTGTTCGCCGACCACGACGTCCGGATCGAGCCCGGGACGCAGCTCGCGGGACTCCTCGGCGAGAGGGTGGAGGTCAAGTCGCACCATCACCAGGGCCTCGCCCGGCTCGGCGACGGGCTGAGTGCGTCCGCCCGTGACGAGGACGGATGGGTCGAGGCGCTGGAGGCGCCCGGCCGCCGCTTCACGCTCGGGGTGCTCTGGCATCCGGAAGCCGGCGAGGATGCCCGGCTGTTCGAGGCGCTCGTCGCCGAGGCCGCCGAGTACCGTGCGCTACGCGGCACGTAGCGTCCTTCATGAGAACGGCTATCATTGGGGCGTGTGGGCCGACTCGACGATGGAGGCGCTCCAGCGCAAGGGCCTTCGCAACGGCGGGGCGCGGCGGGCTGTCATCGACCTCCTCGCCGAGCAGGATTGCTGCCTGACCGCCCAGGAGATCTTCGACCGGCTGCGGACGTCGGACCGGCGTGTCGGGATCGCGAGCGTCTACCGCGTGCTCGACCTGCTCACCTCCGAGGGCCTCGTCCAGCGCATCGACCTCGGCTCCGGCATTGCGCGCTACGAGCCGGCGCACTCGGGCGGCGAGCACCATCACCACCTCGTGTGCGACACGTGCGGCAAGGTCGAGGCGTTCGAGGATCCCGGCCTCGAGAGGGCGATCCACCGGCTCGAGGAGACCTCGGGGTACGCCGTCGCCGGCCACGACGTGGTTCTCCACGGCGCCTGCTCCGACTGCCGCTGAAGAGCGGCCGCAACTTGCGTTACAAGCTGGTCACGGCATACGCCGCGGCGTAGATCGCGACCGCGACGCCGATGATCGCGCTGCTCGGCGGCAATGAGGGCACGAGGTAGGCGGTCGCGAGCCCGGCCCAGATCGACGCGAGCGCGAAGGCGACCGAGAGGCCGAGCCCGAGAGCGGGGCTCGCCGTGAGTCGCAGCGCCGCACCCGCCGGCGCGGCGATCAATCCCAGGAGCAGGAGCGCGCCGACGGCCTGGGTCGCCTCGCCCGCGACGATCCCGAGCAGGACGAGGAACGCCCCACCGAGGACGCCGACCCGGACACCGCGGGCCGCCGCGTTCTCCGGCGCGATCGTCGCGTACAGGAGGGGCCGGGCGATTCCGGCGAGGCCGGCCGCGACCCCCGCTGCGATCAGCACGGCCACCTCGGTCTGGCTGCCCGTGAGGCTGAGGATCGACCCGAACAGCGCGCGCGAGGCGACGACGCCGTCGGCGCCGCGGCCGCTCGCATTGAAGAGGTCGAGGAAGAGCACGCCGAGGCCGAGCACCCACGTGAAGATCACGCCGATTGCGACGTCGTCGGAGCGGAAGCGCCCGCCGAGTGCGGCGAAGAGCAGTGCGACCGCGATCGTGGCTGCGAACAGCCCGACCCGAAGGTCGATGCCGGCGAGGGCGGCGGCGAGGACGCCCGTGAACGCCACGTGGCTCAGCGCATCCCCGGCGAACACCTGGGCGCGGAGCACGACGAAGTAGCCAACGGCTCCGGAGACGACTGCGATCGCAGATCCCGCGAGAAGGGCGTGTGTCAGCACAACCTGCGCCAGAGGGCGGCCGCGATCCAGGCCGCGAATCCGATCGACGTGACGAAGAACCCGACCGGGTAGTCGGTGTAGTACGCGAGGGTCAGTCCGAGCCAGACGACGCCGAGCGCGATCGCCGCCGTGAGCACGAGCCCCAGCCAGACACGTGGGGTGAGCTCCTGCGCGGCCGCCGCCGGCGCCACGAGGAGGGCGAACACGAGAAGGACGCCGGTGATCTGAGCGGTCGCGGCGACCGCGAGCCCAAGCACGACCAGGAAGGCGGGCTCGAGGATCCGCACCGGGACGCCGCGGGCGCGGGCGGCCAGCGGGTCGACCGACGCGTAGAGCAGTGGCCGCCCGGCGAGGGCGAAGAAGAGGAGCGTCACAGCGGCCACGCCGAGCAGGCCGAGCACCTGGTCACGGGTGATCCCGAGGAACGAGCCGAAGAGCATCGTCTCGAGGCTCTCGAGAATGCCGCCGTAGAGGCTGAGAAAGAGGAAGCCAAGAGCGAGGCCCGCCACCTGCACGGTCCCGATGACCGCTGACTCCTGCACCGGGTCGCGACCGTCACGCCCGCGTGACCCCGATGCGATCGCGAGCGCGGCCACGGCGGAGGAGGCGAAGTAGCCCGCCGCCAGCGGGATCCCGGCGAGCGCGGCGGCTGCCGCCCCGGGGAACGACATGACCGCCAGCGTATGACCCGCGAACGCCTGGCGGCGGAGCACCATGAACCACCCGGCTACCGCCGCGATCAGGGCGACGATCGTGCCCGCCTCGAGCGCGTTGACCATGAACGGGTAGGCGAACATCAGTGGCTGTGTCGGTCGTGGTGGTGGGCGGGGGGCTCCGGCGCGCCGACGACGACGAGCCTCCCGTCTGAGGTGCGGAGAACCTCGACCGCGACGCCGTAGAGGGCGCTCAGCGTCTCGCTCGTGATCACCTCGGCCGGCGTTCCGGAGAGGATCCGGCCGCCGGCGACGTAGACGACCCGGTCGAGGTCGTGGAGCATCGGGTTCACGTCGTGAGCGACCAGCAGGACGGCCACGCCGTGCGTCCGGCTGATCCGGCCGAGCAGGGCCGACACCGCAGTCTGGTTCGGAAGGTCGAGGCTGTCGAGCGGCTCGTCGAGCAGGAGGAGCTCGGGCCGGGCCACGAGCGCCTGCGCGATCAGGAGCCGCTGCTGCTCGCCGCCGGAGCACTCGCCGATGGGCCTGCGCGCGTATCCGGACGCGCCGACGACCTCGATTGCCTCGGCGACTCGTTCCCTCGCTTCGCGTCCACCGGAGAGCGGGAGCCCGAAGCGATCGCCGTCGAGCCCGAGCCGAACGAGGTCGACGCCGCGGATTCTCGTGGACGAGTCGAAGCCGTGTCGCTGCGGGAGATAGCCGATCCGGGCGTTCACCCGGCCGGGCGCCTCGCCGAGCACGGTCGCGGTGCCGGCGGCGAGCGGCAGGAGGCCGAGCAGCACGCGCAGCAGTGTCGACTTCCCGGCACCGTTCGGGCCCAGCACGGCGACGAGCTCTCCGGGCCCGATCTCGAGGTCGACGCCATCCCAGATCGTGCGTCCGCCGACCTCGACCGCGGCGTCGTGAAGCTCTACGACGGCCATGCCGCCCGCTGGAGCGCCGCAGCCAGCTGGTCGAGCTGGCGAGACTGCCACGCCTGGAAGGTTGAGCCCTCGGGCGAGAGCGACTCGGTCACCGTCACGACCGGGATGCCCGACTCGCGGGCAAGAGCCGTGAGCTGGTCGACCTCGGGCGTGACGTTCTGGCTGTTGTAGACCCAGACGGCGATCTCGTGGCCGGCGATCTGCCGCTCGGTCTCCGACCTGTCGGCCGCGCTGACCTCGGTGCCCTCGGCCACTGCCTTGGCGAACCCCGACGGGGTGAGGAGCTTCAGTCCGAGGCTCGTGCCGAGAGGCTCGAAGATGCTCTCGCTGTAGCCGACGGGCGTGCCTGCGTATCGCGTGCGGATTCGTGCGAGCAGCGCGTCGTAGCGTGCGAGGCCGCTCGTCTCGAAGGCGTGCTGGCGCGCTCTGAAGTACGCCGCGTCGGCGGGATCCGCCTGCCGGTAGGCGGCGGCGATCGCGCCGACCATCGTCCGGACGGACGCCGGCGAGTACCACTGGTGCGGGTTCGCGCCGTCTCCGAGACCGAGCACCGTTCCCGCGTCGACGACGACGCGCCCGCTCGACGGGTTGGCGGCGAGGAGCTGCGAGGCCCAGCGGTCGTAGCCGATCCCGTTGACCACGGCCATGTCGGCGACCGCGAGCTTGCGCGCGTCGGACGCCGTCGGCTCGTAGCTGTGGGGGTCGATCGCGGGGCTCGAGACAATGCTCGTCACCGTGGCGCGGTTGCCGCCGAGTTGGGCCGCGATGCTTCCCCAGAAGCTCTCTGCGGCGACGACCTGGAGCCCCGAGCCGCTGTGCGCCGGCGCACAACCGGCGAGCGTCGCGCTGAGCGCGGCGAGGAGGACGAGGGCTTTCACGCGCGGAGCCTACCATAGATCGAGACTCAGTCTCATTATCAACTTACGCTCGGGCATACTTCGCGCCATGCACGTCGACGTGCTCCCGTTCCTCGCGATCGCAATCCTGCTGATCGTCATGCCCGGTCCCGACACGGCGATGGTGACCAAGAACGCGCTCGTCGGCGGTCGCCGCTCCGGGCTGCTCGCGGCGGTCGGCGTCACGGTCGGCCTCTTCATCTGGACGGCGGCGGCGGCGCTCGGGATCGCGGCGGTGCTACGCGCCTCCGAGGTCGCGTTCGACGCGCTCAAGTTCGCGGGCGCGCTGTACCTGGCCTGGATCGGGATCCAGATGCTGCGGTCGCGCGGCCTGCCGCCCACGGGGCCGTCCGGGAGGGCCGAGAGCGGTACGCGGGCGCTGCGGCAGGGGCTGCTCTCCGACCTCAGCAACCCGAAGGTGGCGATCTTCTTCACGAGCCTGCTGCCGCAGTTCGTTCACGGCACCGGGCCGGCCTTCGTGCCGCTGCTCCTGCTCGGGATGCTGTTCGCTCTGCTGACGCTCGCGTGGCTCGCGGCGTACGCGTTCGCGGTCGGGCACGCATCCGGCTACCTGCGGCGTCCGGGCGTACGGAAGGCGCTCGACCGGCTGACCGGGCTCGTGCTGATCGGATTCAGCGTCCGGCTGGCACTCGAACGTCGCTAGAGTGTGACTTGTGATGCGCGGAAGGTGGATTGCAGTCGCGCTCGGAATCCTCGGGGTCGCCGCGGCACTCGTGGTGCTCGGGCTCCAGAAGGGCGTAGATCCCGTCGCGTCGGCGGCGACGAAGTCCGGGAACGCAGGCGGCGCGAAGGTCGCGCTGACCGTCGCGGTGGACAGCCCCAAGGGCTCGTTCAACGTCTCTGCGAACGGCGTCATAGACCAGGGCCAGGCAGATATCACCGCGGACCTCTCGCAGGTGCTTGCTGCGGGCGGGATTCCTGCAGACAACGGCTCGGTCGAGGTCCGCTACCTCCAGGAGAACGGCGATCCGGTCGTCTACGTGAACGCGCCGGCTCTCACCGCGATGATCCCCGGCGGCAAGAGCTGGGTCCGGCTCGACCTCCAGCAGGCCGGTAAGGCCGCCGGCGTCGACCTCAACCAGATGCTCTCCCAGGCGGCCCAGAACCCGGCAGACGTGCTCGCCATGCTTCGCTCCGTCGGCTCGGTGCAGACGGTCGGGACCGAGACGGTGGACGGTGCCTCGACGACGCACTACAAGGCGACGATCGATCTCGCGAAGGCGGCCGACACCGTCGGCGGCCCCGCGAAGGATGCCGTCCAGCACCTGATCGACCAGGGCGGGCCTTCGTCCGTCCCGGCGGACGTGTGGATCGGCGACGACGGTCTCGTGCGCAAGGTGACCGTCGACGAGACCGTCAACAACGATGGCCAGACGGGGACCGCTCACCTGACGCTCGACCTGAGCGACTACGGGAGCGCCGTGAACGTCACCGCGCCGCCCACCGGCGACACGCTCGACGCGACCAGCCTGGTTGCGATGGCCGTACAGAACCTGCCGCACGGCACCCCCGCTATCGGCGGCTAAACCCGCCGGTGTCGGACACCGCAAGTGGCGCCTCGCTCAGAGTGCGTCCCCGGCATGGTGTCCGACCGCCGCTCTAGGACGAGTCGTCGTCTTCGAGCGCCTGCCGCGCGTGGAGTCGAACGAACCCGCAGTTGTGGCACGTGAACGCATACGCGCTCAGGAAGGCGCCTCGGCCCGCTCCCTGAACCAGCTCGTCGCCCGGCGTGGCCGCCGGGAGCGCGACGTGCAAGTTGCCGAGCAGGCCGAAAGCATCCCATTCGCCCTTGCCGCAACTCGGACACTTGGGCGAGACGCCCCGATCGGATAGCAGCGTGGCAACATCATCTTTTTCGCTCATGAAGCGCTGATACCCGTTTCTCCGGTTTCCGAGCACGCTGTCTGCGGATAGCTCCGGTGTGAAGTAGGCTCGCGCGACCGTGGAAGGATCGACCGCGAAGAAAGCTGCGATGGCAGGCGCCACGCTCGTACTGATCACGCTCGCCGCGGCGCAGTTCCTGATGACGCTCGACACGTCGGTGATGAACGTCGCGATCGCGACGGTGGCCAAGGACACGAACACGACCGTCACCGGCGTGCAGACGGCGATCACGCTGTACGCGCTCGTGATGGCGGCGTTGATGATCACGGGCGGGAAGATCGGCGCGCTGATCGGGCGCAAGCGGGCGTTCTCGATCGGCTGCGTGATCTACGGCGTGGGCTCGTTCACGACCTCGCTCGCGCACTCGCTGACCGTCCTCATCATCGGCTGGTCGTTCCTCGAGGGAGTCGGCGCGGCGCTGATTCTGCCGGCCGTCGTCGCGCTCGTCGCCGCGAACTTCGCTGCCGAGGCGAGGCCCAAGGCGTACGGGCTCGTGTCGGCCGCCGGCGCGGTCGCGGTCGCTGTCGGGCCGCTGATCGGCGGCCTCTTCACGACGTACTGGAGCTGGCGGTACGTCTTCGTCGGCGAGGTGTTCATCGTGATCGCGATCCTGATCCTGGCGCGCGGCATCGTCGACGAGCCGCCCGGTGTGCGGCCGAAGCTCGACGTCGTCGGCATCGTCCTCTCCGCCGGCGGCCTCTCGCTCGCGGTCTTCGGCGTCCTGAAGTCCGGAACGTGGGGTTGGATCCAGCCCAAGTCGGGCGCGCCCGACCTCTGGGGCATCTCGGCGACGTTCTGGCTCATCGTCGGCGGCGGCTTCGTGCTCTGGCTCTTCCTCGAGTGGGAGGGCCGGCGCGAGGCGCACGGGCAGGAGCCGCTCGTCCGGCGCGTGCTCTTCCGGGTGCGGCAGCTTCGCGGCGGGTTGCGGATGTTCTTCTTCCAGTACTTCGTCCAGTCCGGCGTGTTCTTCGTCGTGCCGCTCTTCCTGTCGGTTTCCCTCGGGCTCTCGGCGATCGAGACCGGCGTGCGGCTCCTGCCGCTCTCGATCACGCTCCTGATCGGGGCGATCGGCATCCCGCGGTTCTTCCCGGACGTGAGCCCGCGGCGGGTCGTGCGGCTCGGGCTGCTCGCGATGTTCCTCGGCGACGTGGTGCTTCTCGGCGCCATCGACTCGGACGCGACCGCGAGCATCGTCCTCGTCCCGCTGCTCCTGCTGGGACTCGGCATCGGCGCGCTCGCCTCCCAGCTCGGGAGCGTCACGGTGTCGTCGGTGCCCGACGAGCTGAGCCCCGAGGTCGGCGGCCTCCAGAACACGGCGACGAACCTCGGGACCTCGCTCGGGACCGCGCTCGCCGGCTCGGTGCTGGTCGCGGTGCTCACCGCCACGTTCCTCACGGGTATCCAGAACAACCCTGATGTGCCTTCGCGCGTGGTGAGCCAGTCGACGACGAAGCTCTCCGGCGGCATCCCGTTCGTCTCGGACGCCGACCTGCGCGCGGCCCTCGACGATGCTCACGTCTCGAAGAAGACCACGGACGCGATCGTCGAGGAGAACAGCAACGCCCGCCTGACGGCGCTCCAGGCCGCGCTCGGGGTGGTTGCGCTCGTCGCGCTGCTCGGTCTCTTCGGTGCGGGCGGGATCCCGAGGACGCAGCCGAAATCCGCGCCGAAAGAGCTCATCCTCGATCCCCAGGTCGAGTGACTCAGAGCTCGAACACCGCCGCGGGATGCGCCGGCCGGTAGTCGAAGTCGACATACGAGACGTTCGCGAGGGTCGCTGCGCCGAGCTTGTCCCGGCTGCCTCCGGCCTCGTGGATGTGGCCGAAGGCGTGCAGACGAAGCCGGCCGAGCTCGGCGAGCCGCTCGGCGAGCGTCTCGGAGCCGACGTGAAGCCCGTGCACCGCGAGATCCCCGTGCCCGAACGGCGGGCCGTGCGTGACGAGCACGTCGACATCGTCGGGGATGCGCGCCCAGACCGCGCGGAGATCCTCCTCGTCCCGCATGAACGCCCACTCCATGAAGGTCGCAGTCCACGGCGAGCCGTGGATCTTGACGCCGTCGATCTCGACCGACTCGTCGCAGAGGTAGGTCCACGGCAGGCTGCGCATCAGGCCCGGGTCGGCCTGCGCGACGAAGTCGTGGTTCCCGGCGATACCGACGATCTCGCCGGCCTCGAGCCCGCGAAGCCAGTCGGAGAAACGGCCCTCGAGCCAGCGACGCTGAAAGTCGAGCTCGTGGTCCTCGACGGGGCACATGTCGCCGGCCACGAGCAGTACGTCGCACGCGGGCACGTCGGGCGTGAACCCGTGCAGGTCTGAGATCGCGGCGACTCTCAACGCGTCAGGACTCGGCGGTGCGGAGCTTCTTGGCGAGCGAGTGGAGCAGCTTCCAGCCGATGCCACCGTTCTCGACCACGAGCGGCTTGAACTCCCAGAGCGTGAGCCCGTAGCAGACGAGGTCGGTCGTGGCGGTGATCGTGGCCGAGCGGACGCCCTCGTCGATGAGCGCGATCTCGCCGAAGTGGTCTCCGGGCCCGAGCCCGGTCCGTTCGACGCCGCGAACCGAGACGGTTGCCTCGCCCGACTCGATCAGGAAGAACGCGGCGCCGTCGGCGCCCTCCATCACGACGGTCTCGCGGGCAGCGAACCGCCGCTGCTTGAAGAGGAGCGCGACCTGCGAGAGCTCGGCGTCGTCGAGGTCGGCGAACAGCGACACGCTCCGCAGCGCATCGATCGGCGCTCCTGCCATCAGCCGCCCATCCTCGTGACGGCGCGGCACTGCAGGAGGTAGATCCGGCCGTCCGCCAGCGCCCATTCGATGTCGCGGTCCGGGCCGTAGACTCGCTCGCAGTCGGCCGCAAGCTCGTTCAGCTCCGCGAGCCGCTCGTCGTCCAGGCAGAGCTGCTCGGCGCGCTCGGGGGCCACCTCTTCCTCGACCGTCCCCCCGTCCGGGAGGCAGCAGACCGCCACCCGCTTCAGCCCCGGGCGCCGGTCGAGCACCTGGCCGTCGCGGGAGATGCGGAAGCTGTCGGGAATGACGAGGCCGGCGACGACCGCTTCGCCGAGCCCCCAGCTCGCCTCGATCATCCGCTCGTCGGCGCCGGTGACCGGATTGCGGGTGAACATCACCCCCGCCGCCTCCGGATCGAGCAGCACCTGGACCACGACGGCGACGCTCGGCCGGGTGAAGAGCCCGACGCGCTTGCGATAGGTGATCGCGGAGTCCGAGTTGGCCGACCACCAGATCTCCCTGAGCGCAGAGCCGAGCTCGGCTGCCGACGGCACGTTGAGGAGCGTCACGTGCTGCCCCGCGAAGCTCGCGTCGGCGCCGTCCTCGTCGACCGCCGACGAGCGAACGGCGAGAGGCCCGCCGAGGGGCTCCGCGGCCTCGACGACGGCGGCAATCGCGTCCTCGTCCTCGGTGGCGACCGCCTCGACGATGTCTCCGGCAAGCGCGATGCCGGGTGGGACGGGCAGGCCGTCGCGGACCGCCTGCCCGAGCCCGACCGCCTTCGAGCCGAAGATCGAGGTCTCTGTGACCTCGGCGAGCCAGAGAAGACTGGTCACGCCAGAACGGTCACCTCTCCGGCGTTTCCGTCCACGCGGACGCGTGCGCCGTCCAGGATGCGCGACGTCGCCTCGCGTGTCCCCACGACGCCGGGGATGCCGTACTCGCGGGCCACGATCGCCGAGTGGGAGAGGAGACCGCCGCTGTCGGTGACGATCGCGCCGAGGAGCGGGAGCAGGATGTTGAACGCCTCGGTCGTCGAGACGGTGACGAGGACGTCGCCCTTGACGATCCGGCCGAACTCGGTCGGGCTCTCGATCAGGCGGGCTGTCCCCTCGTACACGCCGGTGCTCGCGGCGAGTCCGCGGAGCATGGCCTCCTCGTGCTCGGCCTCCGAGCTGCCGAAGAGCGCCCCGAGCGCGATGCCCGTTGCCTGCATCAGCCGTCCCACCCCGGGCGGCAGTCCAGACGGGTCAGGGGGAGGCGGTGCGGGCGGCCCGAGCGTGGTGGGGGCGCCCTTGGCGGTGTGGCTCGTGCGGTACGCGGCCCGAGCCGCGAGCTCGCCCGCGCTCGGCCCGCCGGTGCCGCGGACGAGGTCCTGCATCTCGTCGAGCCCGGCGTCGAGCATGTGCTCGGGCTCATCGACCCGCCCGGCCGCTGCGGCGCGCCGGCCGGCGCCGAGCGCCGCGCGGCGCATGATCCCGCAGGCCCAGATGTCGCTGTAGACCCCGCGCTCGTCGCGAAGGCGGTAGAGGAGCCGCGCTTCGCCCAGCAGCTCGTCGAACTCGTCCTGGTGATCGGCCGGCACCTTCTCGCGAACCTCGGCGATGCTCGCCTCGATGTCGTGGTCATCGGCGTCGCCCTCCGTCGCGGTGCGGATCGCGCGCAGGAGCTGATCGGGCAGCTCGAGCGCCGACGGTTCGGAGATGTCGAAGCCGTCCAGCAGCCGGTTGCCGACCAGGTCGAGGTATGCCGTCATCGCGGCTCCGGTCTCGCCGTCGCGTGACCGCAGCGCCTCGAGCGTCGCAGCGGGATCGTCGTCGGAGGCGAGGAGCGAACGAGCCTCGGGGTCGGCCCGGATCGCGGCGATCAACTGTTCGAGCTCGGCCGACGCGCCCGCCGACACCGGTGAGGCGCCGCGCATCAGCCCGAGCAGCTGCGCCGGCGGCAGCCCTGTCCACTCGACGACGTGGGCGAGGAAGTCACCCGTCGGGACGACGGCGCTCGCCGTGTAGCGCATGTGCTGCGTGATCATCGCCGAGTGGTGGTCGCGGCAGCGGGCGAGGTAGTCGGCGAGCTCGTCGTCGGGGAGCGCGTCAGGATCGACCGACTGCAGCTCCTGGTGCTTCGCGATCGCGTTCGGCTTGGAGACCTCGTCCCATTCGCGCAGCTGCTCGCGCCAGAGCTTCCCGCTCATGACCTCGTCCGCGCGGGCGAACCGTTGTGGGATCTCGTCCTCCGGCGCCGGCCGGACCTGCTTGTACCCGATGCCGTTGACGTATGCCATCGCGAGCCCGGCGATCAGCATCCCGTAGTACGAGGCGAAATCGGAGGTCCCGAGCCAGAACGCCTCCGGGTGAACCTCCGTCCAGTACCTCGTTGCCCCCCGCGGGAGGTGAACCGAGTCCTGCTCCCAGGGCCCCGGCCCCGGAGGTTCGAACTGCCGCTCGCCCGTCTCCTCTGTCGTGATCACGCCTTCTCCTCTCGTCGTCAGATCGGTGGCACCTGCGGCGCCGCAGGGGCGATTATCTACCGAAACGAAGCGGGGCCGCCTTGCTGGGCGGCCCCGCTTGGACGAGTCGTGCCGGCCTCGACTAACCGCAGCCGGTGGAAGTGCCGCAGTCTCTGCACGTGTAGCAGGTGCCTGCGCGCACCATCCGGCCGCCGCAGCGGGAGCACTCGATCGCGTCCTCGTGCGTGTTGAAGAGCGCGGTCTGGCCCGGAGTCGGCATCGGCGCGTCGAACTCGGGCGGCGCGGATGCACCGGCGGCGTAGGCCGCCGACAACCGGGCGCGAACCTCGGGCGAGAGGATCCCGATCTCCTCCTGGTGGTCGACCGAGAGGAACTTCTTGCCCATCCAGCGGAACACGTAGTCGACGATCGACTTCGCGCTGCGGATGTCGGGGTCGTTCGTGAGGCCCGACGGCTCGAAGCGCATGTGCGCGAACTTCGAGACGTACACCTCGAGCGGCACGCCGTACTGCAGGCCGAGCGAGACGGCGATCATGAACGAGTTCATCAGGCCGGCGAGGGTCGTGCCCTCCTTGGCGATGTCGACGAAGATGTCGCCGGGGGTCCCGTCATCGAAGAGGCCGACGTGGATGTACCCCTCGTACTCGCCGACGCGGAACTTGCGGCCGACCTCTGTGCGGTCGTCCGGCAGCCGCCGGCGCCGGGGCGCGGCAACCGCCACGCCGCCCGCGGGGGCCAGCGTGCCCTGGGCCTTCTCCGCCTTGCCCGAGAGCGGCTGGGCGACCTTGCAGTTGTCGCGGTAGATCGCGACTGCCTTCACGCCGAGCTTCCACGCGTCGAGGTACACCTGCGCGACGTCGTCGACGGTGACGGTCTCGGGCAGGTTCACGGTCTTCGAGATCGCGCCCGAGATGAACGGCTGGATCGCGCCCATCATCTTCACGTGGCCGCCGTAGTGGACGGCCCGCTCGCCGATCGCGCAGTCGAACACCGGATAGTGCTCGGCCTTCACGTACGGCGCGCCGACGACCGTGTTGCGCTCGTCGACGTAGGCGACGACCTCGTCGACCTCGTTGGGCGCGTACCCGAGCTTCTCGAGCCCGAGCGGCACGGTCTTGTTCACGATCGTGATCTCGCCGCCGCCCACGAGCTTCTTCGACTTGACGAGGGAGAAGTCGGGCTCCACGCCGGTCGTGTCGCAATCCATCATGAAGCTGATCGTCCCGGTGGGCGCCAGCACCGTCGACTGCGCGTTCCGGTAGCCCGAGACCTCGCCGCGGTCGAGCGCCTCGTCCCATGCCTTGCGCGCCGCGGTGAGCAGGTCGTTGGGCACCGTGTCAGCCTCGGCGATGTTTCCCACCGCGGCGCGGTGCTTCGCGATCACGCCGAGCATCGCCGCCGCGTTCGGCCGGTATCCGGCGAACGGGCCCATCCGCCCGGCGATCTCCGCCGACTTGCGGTAGGCGCGGCCGGTCATGAGCGCGGTGATCGCGGCAGCGTAGGCGCGGCCCTCGTCGGAGTCGTACGGGAGGCCGCGCGCCATGAGCAGGGCGCCGAGGTTCGCATAGCCGAGCCCGAGCTGGCGGTAGGCCTTCGCGTTCCGCTCGATCTCCGGCGTCGGGTAGGACGAGTTGCCGACGAGGATCTCCTGGGCGAGGAAGACGACGTCGACCGCGTGCTCCAGCGCCTCGACGTCGAGCTCGCCGTCCTCGCGGCGGAACTTCATCAGGTTCAGCGAGGCGAGGTTGCAGGCGCTGTCGTCGATCGACATGTACTCCGAGCACGGGTTCGACGCGTTGATCCGGCCCGAGTTCGGGAGCGTGTGCCACCCGTTGATGGTCGTGTCGTACTGGACGCCCGGGTCGGCGCAGCGCCACGCAGCGTCGGCGATCTGCCGCAGCAGCTCGCGTGCGGGCAGCGTCTCGACGACGCTCCCGTCGGTGCGGGCGGTGAGGTTCCAGTCGGCGCCGGCCTCTGCCGCCTGCATGAAGGCGTCCGAGACGCGGACGGAGTTGTTGGCGTTCTGGTACTGGATCGAAGACCAGTCCGGAGAGTCGAGCGACATGTCGTAGCCCGCCGCCTCGAGGACGCGCGCCTTCTCCTCCTCGCGCGCCTTGCACCAGACGAACTCGAGAATGTCGGGATGGTCGACGTCGAGCACGACCATCTTCGCCGCGCGCCGGGTCTTGCCGCCGGACTTGATCGTCCCGGCCGAAGCGTCGGCGCCGCGCATGAACGAGACCGGCCCGGAGGCGTAGCCGCCCTTCGAGAGCTGCTCCTTCGACGAGCGCAGCCGCGAGAGGTTGACGCCGGAGCCCGAGCCGCCGCGGAAGATGATCCCCTCACGCCGGATCCAGTCGAGGATCGAGTCCATCGAGTCCTCGATCGAGAGGATGAAGCAGGCGCTGCACTGCGGCTTCTCCTCGAAGCCGACGTTGAACCAGACCGGCGAGTTGAAGGCGGCGAGCTGGTTGACGAGGATCGCCTTCAGCTCGGCCTCGAACGTCTCTGCCTCCTCGTCGGTTGCGAAGTAGCCGCCGTCGCGACCCCAGCGGACGGTCGTGTCGACGACCCGTCCGATCATCTGGCGGACCGAGCTCTCCCGCTCGGGGGAGGACATGCGGCCGCGGAAGTACTTCTGGGCGACGATATTCGTCGAGGTCTGCGACCAGAACTTGGGGAACTCGACGCCCTTCTGGTCGAACACCGGCTTGTCCTTGCCGGGGATGTAGGCGTCGCGGCGCTCCCATTCGATCTCGTCGAACGGGTCGCGGCCGGGGATGGTGAAGAAGCGTCGGACCGCAAGAGTGGCGTCCTCCTTCACGACGGCGTTCACGAGCGCTTCGGGTGCGATCTCCACTCCCTGTTCCTCTGCGGTGGCCTTAACTTCCATGGACGCCATCTTCGTCTCCTCTTTCCGCGGTCAGCCGGGTCTCGATCCGGTCGATCGGAGCCCGCCTGACTCCGTCGAACGGGGGACCGAGCAGCGTAGGCCTCTCATCGGATGGAACGAGAAAACCTTGCAACAGTGCGCTTTCCAGCCTCACCCCGTACCCGACATTGTACCGGCTCGGCCCCTCCCGAGCGGTGCGTCCTAGGCCGCGGAGGCGTCGTCGTCGCGCGGGTGCGAACGCTGCCAGAGCATCCCGGCCCCGCCCGCGACGACGAGCAGGATCGCGAGCGCGCCGAGAATGAGGAGCGGCAGCGGGAAGGAGTCCGGGTTGCCCGGGTTGAGCCGGTCGAGGAGCGGCGTGCTCTTCTTGGGCGGCGTCGTCTGCACCGGGACGACGAGCACGGTCGTCGTCGTGCTGGTCGTTCCGTGGTTCGTGACGACCTCGGTGGTCGTAGTCGTCGTCGACGCCCCGGTTGTCGACGCCCCGGCGGTCGACGCCCCGGCGGTCGACGCCCCGGTTGTCGTCCCGTTGTGCTCGGGCGGAGTCGGCTTGCCCGAGATGACAGCGGCGCGCGCCGCGAGGATGTCGTCGCGTGCGCTTCCGTAGATCCGCAGGTCGGCCGGCAGGTGGTTGATCGCCTGCTGGTAGCACGGGATCGGATAGGTCTTGTTGATCGTCCCGTCGTACCAGTCGTTCAGGAGCAGCTTCCAGCACGGCGCGGTGACGCCGGTCCTGGCGACGGCGCCGTGCGCTGCGACGGGTGCGACCGCGACCGCCAGCGCACAGAGAAGCGCTGCACGAACGACGTGCTTGCGGGCGAGACTCATAGATCGACTGGGCAGGGGAACGTGTCCGGAGGTGATGGTGACGAGTCTTCCGGACGTCGATATGCGCCCGGTTGCGACTGTGTAAGGCTCCTGTTAGACAGGGCCGACACAGTCAGACCCGGATGCTAGCGTCGAACGGGATGGCGGCGCGACGCGAACTCGGCTCGCCGCTCACCCCGGCGCTGCTGCTCGCCGGTGCGGCTCTGTTCTTCGCACACGACCCGGGCAATTCGACGCTCCCGTGGCTCGGGATCGCGGCGCTCGTGCTCGCGGGCGCTCTCTTCGCGACCCGGTCGCCGCCCGAGGGGCTCATCGCGCTCGTCCCTCTCGCGCTCCTCGCGGCGTGGGTCGCCGCGTCGATCTCGTGGTCGGCCGAGCCGGACCGCAGCTGGGATTACGCGAACCGCACCCTCGTCTACCTCGCCTTCGCGCTCGTCGGCGCATTCCTCGGCGCCGACCCGCGCCGCCTCCTCTACGGCTTCTCGATCCTCCTCGGGGCCGTCTGTGTCTGGTCGCTCGCGGGGAAGGTGCTCCCGTGGCTCTACGAGGACTACGGCCGCATCGCCCGCCTGCGCGGGCCGGTCGGCTACTGGAACGCGCTCGCGCTGCTCGGAGACATCGCGTTGCCGATCGGCCTCTGCCTCGCGGCGCGGCTCCGGTGGGCCGGAACCCTGCTCGTCTACGGCTGGATCGTCGTGATCGGGCTGACGTACTCGCGCGGCGGGGTGCTCGTGGCGATCGTCGTCGTCGCTCTCTGGATGTGGCTTTCGCACGCGTGGATCGAGTCGCTCTCGACGATCGTCGCGGCCGGTCTGCCCGCGGCCGGCGCGCTGGCCGTCGCCTTCGCCCTGCCCGGCATCACGAGCGACGGCCAGACCCACGACGCCCGCGTCCACGCCGGGATCGTCTTCGGCGTCGTGCTCGCGGTCGACGCGCTGATCGCGGTGGGCCTCTCCCGCTACGAGCTTCCCGCCGTGACGGCGACACGGAGGATCGCGCTCGCCCTGCTCGCCGTCGCGATCGCCGCGTCGGTCGCGGTCGGCGCCGCGCACGCGCATTCCTGGTGGAGCTCCCTCACCTCGTCATCCGGGCCGGAGCTGACGAACTCGCCCGGCCGCCTCGCCTCGTCCGGCAGCAACTTCCGCTGGTCGTGGTGGCAGCAGGCGTGGAAAGGGTTCGAGAAGACGCCGCTCAAGGGCACCGGCGCCGGCAGCTTCGAGGTCACGAATCTCCGCTACCGGACGGCGAACCTCGACCAGACGATCGAGCCGCACAGCCTCCCCCTCCAGTTCCTGACCGAGACCGGCGTGATCGGCCTCGTCCTGTTCCTGGGATCGGTCGGGTGGCTCGTCGTCCGCGGGCAGCGTCGACCCGGGCCTCAGCTCGCGCTCGCACTGGCGCTACCCGCGTACTTCCTGCACGGGCTGCTGGACGTCGACTGGGACTTCGCCTCGGTGTCGGCGCCCGTGTTCCTGATCGCGGGCGCCCTCGTCGTCAGGCCGTCAGGTCGCCCACGCCCACGGGCATTCACGGTCCTCACCGCAAGCGGACTGTTGCTGGCGGTCGGCTTCTCGCTCCTCGTCGTCTGGCTCGGCGCCCGTTACGCCAATCAGGCATCGGCCGCCGTGGGCGTGAACGACGCCCACGCGCTCACGCTCGCGAAGCGCGCGCGGCAGCTGAACCCGCTCTCGCTCGATCCGCTCTACCAGGCGGCCGCCGCGGAGGTCGACATGGGCTTTGCGATCAGACGCGCGAAGAAGGCGGGATGGCTGGCCCGGTACCGCGCCGTGAACGAGCTCGCCTACGGCTACCTCACCAAGGCGACCGAGGTACAGCCCTCGAGCGCGGATGCGTGGTTCCAGCTCGGCTTCTTCCAACTCACTACCCGCGATTGTCCGCGGGCGGCGTACACCGCGTTCAACCACGCGACGACGCTCGACCCGAAGAACCCGCTCTACAACCGGTTCTACGCGAAGACGCTCGCGCAGGTGAACTCGGGCAAGCCGGTCTGTTAGCTCGCACCGACGACGACTGCGAGCTCGCCGCCGTGAAGCGCTGCGGCTGAGATCCCGTCGAGCGGGCCGACGACCTTCACTCCGAGGTCCTTGGCGAGCCGCTGCCCCTCGGCGCGGTACCCGGGCCGGTACATGACGACGCTCGTCGCGTAGTCCTGGTGGCTCGCGTTCGTGGCGCCGGCGACCTTGTAGCCGAGCCTGGAGAGGCGGTTCGCCTCGGCTCCGGCCGCGC
Source organism: uncultured Actinomycetota bacterium (assembly GCA_963801905.1). Taxonomy (GTDB): domain Bacteria; phylum Actinomycetota; class Thermoleophilia; order Gaiellales; family Gaiellaceae; genus PALSA-600. Next base: position 364,009 of record CAWDGP010000001.1, read on the forward strand.
CCGACCGGCCGTTGCCGTTGAAGACCATGATCCGGACGTGGCCGCGCGGGCGTGCGTGCCCGGCGGGCGCGTTCATGCGCTTGATCGCCTGCTTCAGCGCCTTCGGCTGCGGAGCGGCCGCCGGACGGGTCGCGACGGAGACGGCTTCGTTCCTGATCACCTTGGAGACCGGCTTCGCCAGCAGCATGGTCGCGGCGGCGAGGAGGAGCAGGAGCTCGATCGCGGCGATGCCGCCGGCGACGATCGTCGCGCGGCGCCACGGCCGGATCAGGTCGTGAGCTGTGAGAAGCGGGCCGTCCACGTGGCCGACTTTCGCCGGTCGCACGTCGAGTCCTTTGCTAGGAGCCGGTCGTCCAGCCCCAGGTCCGGGTGAGCCCGTCGGCAAGCGAGAACCGCGCCCTGAACCCGAGCTCCGACGCTGCGCGCGACACGTCGAGCGAGGAACGGCGCAGGTCGCCGAGGCGAGCCGGCTCGAACGTCGGCTCGGACGGGACGCCGGCGACTTCCGCGCATGCCCGGTGCAGCTCGAGCACGGTCGTCTCGATCCCCGTCCCGACGTTGAAGATGCCGCCCGGATGCCCGGCCGCCGCGAGGAGCGCATCGACGACGTCGCCGACATAGATGAAGTCACGGACCTGGAGCCCGTCGCCGAAGATCACGGTCTCCTCACCGCGCGCCATCCGGTCGAGGAAGATCGACACGACCCCTCCTTCGAGGCTGGGTGACTGCCGCGGGCCGAAGACGTTCCCCAGTCGCGCGACGACGTTCGTCGTCCCGTGGATGCGGTTGAAGCCGCCGAGGTACTCCTCGCCGCAGAGCTTCGCGATCCCGTACGGCGATCCCGGTTCTCGCGGCGTCGACTCCGTGGCAGGGACCGGGCACTCGCCGTAGATCGCCCCTCCCGTCGAGGTGAAGACGACCTGCGCGCCGGCCTCGAGCGCGGCCTCGAGCACGCGAACCGTGCCGACGACGTTCGCCTCGGCGTCGCGGGCGGGCTCTCTGACCGAGGTCTGGACGTCGGTCTGCGCGGCGAGGTGGAAGACGACGTCGACACCGGCGACGTCGACGCCGTCGAGGATGTCGCGCTCGACGAACGTCGCCGCGGGGTTGACGTTCTCGCGCTTCCCGAACGAGAGGTCGTCGACGACGAGCACCTCGTCGCCGCGCGCGACGAGGGCGTCGACGAGGTTGGAGCCGATGAACCCGGCTCCTCCGGTGACCGCCGCGTGCACAGGCCGTATCGTAGGCGCGCGGTGTTCATCAGCTTCGAGGGACCGGACGGGTCGGGGAAGACGACGCAGGCGGCGCTGCTCGCGGACTGGCTGCACGAGCGCGGCGAGGAGGTCCTCACGACCCGCGAGCCCGGCGGGACGCCGCTCGGCGAGGCGATCCGCGAGCTCGTCCTGCACGGTCTCGAGATGACCGCGTGGGCCGAGGCCACGCTCTTCGCCTCGGCGCGCGCCGAGCACGTCGCCACCGTGATCCGGCCCGCGCTCGACCGAGGCGCGTGGGTCGTCTGCGACCGGTACGTCGACTCGTCGATCGTCTACCAGGGGATCGCGCGCGGGCTCGGGGCCGAGCAGGTGCTGGAGCTGAACCGCGTGGTGACGGGCGGGCTCATGCCGGCACGGACGTTCGTGCTCGCGCTGTCGGCCGAGGACGCGCGGAGCCGCCAGGCCGGCTACCTCGACCGGATCGAGCGGGAGGACGAGGCCTTCCGCGACGTCGTCGCGGAGGGCTACCGCGAGCTCGGGCGGCTCTATCCTGGGCGTGTGGTCATCCTCGAGGGAGCGCAAGAGCCCGACACGGTCGCGGAGCAGGTGCGTGAGCAGGTTCGAGGGCTCTAGCGAGCAGCACGAGGCGAAGCGCCTCCTCGACGCCGCGGTCGTCGAAGGGCCGGTGCACGCCTATCTCTTCCACGGGCCCGCGGGCGTCGGGAAGCGGAAGCTCGCCCGCGCGTTCGCGCTCGAGCTGCTCGGCACGACCCGCGCCGCGCATCCCGACCTCTACGAGCTCGACGCGCTCGGCGAGATGATCCGGATCGACGCGATCCGCGAGCTGCGCCGCGACCTGCACATGCGGCCGTTCGAGGCCGACCGGCGGGTCTACCTCATCCTCTCGGCGCACCTGATGAACGAGGATGCCGCCGACGCGCTCCTGAAGGACCTGGAGGAGCCGCCGGATTACGCGATCATCGTCCTCGTCGCCGACGACCTCGGGCCGATTCCGGAGACCATCCGGTCGCGCTGCCAGCTCGTGCCGTTCACGCGGCTGTCGGAGCGGGCGATCCGCGCCGCCGTCGACGCGAGGGCGCCCGAGCTCGACGAGGCCTCACGCGTCGCGATTGCGCGCGTGGCCGGCGGCAGGCTCGACCGGCTTTCGCGCCTGCTCGACCCGCACGCCGTGCGTCGCCGCGAGGTGTTGCTGACGCAGGCCCGCGCGGTGTACCGGGAGCAGGCGTTCGAGCCGGCCGACGCCGCCTCGGCGCTGCTCGATGCCGCCCGCGAGCGGGGGACGGAGGCGCGCGACCTCGAGGAGGTCAAGGTGCAGGGGCTCGAGCTCCCCTCGCGCGAGGCGGAGCAGCGGGTGAAGCGGGCGCAGCGGGGTGCAGAGCGCGAGGAGCTCCTCGCTCAGCTCGAGGAGCTCGCGTCGTGGTACCGCGACCTCGTGGTCGTCGGCGTCGGTGCCGAGGGCGCGGCGATTCACGCCGACATGCTCGATGAGCTTCGCGCCGATGCGACGCGGGAACGCCTTCTCGGAGCCGAGCGCGCAGCCGAGACGGTGCGCGAGACGTGGCGGCGGCTCGAGGAGCTGAACCTGGCGCCGCAGCTCGCGCTCGAGGCGCTCTTCGTGCAGGTGGCGCGGGAGCTCGCCGCCTGAGGCAGCTAGCCTCACGGCGTGAGCGACGTCGTGTTCGTCGAGATCCCGGGCGGCTCCCGGAACAAGTACGAGTGGAGCGACGAGCTCGGCGGCGTCGTGCTCGACCGGCGCCTGTTCACGTCGATGAGCTATCCCGCCGACTACGGGTTCATCGAGGGGACGTTCGCGGAGGACGGCGACCCGCTCGACGCGCTCGTCCTCGTCAGCGATCCGACGTTCCCGGGCTGCCGCATCCGCGTCCGCCCGATCGGGATCTTCCACATGTCCGACGAGAAGGGCCCCGACGAGAAGATCATCTGCGTGCCGCCGAACGACCCGACCTGGGGCCGGCTGTCGGACGTGCACGACATCCCGTCCGGGCTTCGCGACGAGATCGAGCACTTCTTCCAGGTCTACAAGGATCTCGACCACAAGGGCTCTGTCGTCACCCACGGCTTCGGGAATCGCGCCGACGCCGAAGAGGCGATCCTCGCGGCACGGGCCGCGGCCGAAGCCGCCGCCGACTGAAACGAAATCGTCGCAACGAGCGGCAATCGTGTCGGGGCGGCCCTTGCGGACTCGGCCGCCAGGTCGTACCTTCCCCCTCGCACCGAGTACGGAGCGCGAGTAAGTCGAAGCCGCTTCTGAAGACCAGTACGACGAAGGCCGCAAGGCCGGAGGGCGGAGAGGTCAGCGGAGGCGGGGGATGAAAGCGCGACCGGCTCGGTGAACCCTTTTAAGGACCCCCACGGCAGCGACGTTTCGACGTCAGAAGCAACTGCCGCTCGTTGCGAGTTTTCTTGTCGCGCGAGCCCTTGCCGAGAGGGCCGAGAACCCGTAGCTTCCCCCTCGCACCGAGTACGGAGCGCGAGTAAGTCGAAGCCGCTTCTGAGGACCAGTACGACGAAGGCCGCAAGGCCGGAGGGCGGAGAGGTCAGTGGAGGCGGGGGATGAAAGCGCAACCGGCTCGGTGAACCCTTTTAAACGGGTCATCCCGGCGCTACACTCGGTGGCACGCCGACGTAGCTCAGCTGGTAGAGCACTTCACTCGTAATGAAGGGGTCCGCGGTTCGAATCCGCGCGTCGGCTCTCTAAAAGCCCCGCTCAGCGGGGTTTTTGTTTGCTCGAGAGCTTACGGCGCTCCGCTCGGGTCGCACCTGGGACACACCGTTTTCGTCGCCGGCCCGCGCTGCGCGGATCAGCTGCCGAGCTGATAGGGCAACGGCGCCATGAAGCGGAGCTCTGCGGGATCGCCCAGAAATCCCCAGGCCTGATCGGTCTTTGGAACGGCGGGCTGTCCCGGGGACGCCGGACCGATGGCAAGGTCGAATTTCGCCGAGCAGTTGGCGCAGGAAGCTGTCGGTCCTTTCGGACTGTTGCTCGAAGTTCTGCCGCGTATTGCCGGATTCCCAGACGCGCAGCCCCAGATGCATGCCGCCGAGCAGAAGGACGGCCATCAGCGAGAGCAGGGAGAGACCCACCAGCAATTCGATCAGCGTGGTCCCGGCGCCGTCGCCGCCGCGGCAGGCCGGATGCCCCGGTGCCTTCGGGTTCCTCCCCCCTGACGTCATCGGGGAACCCGCAAATGGTTAAGATTTCTCCGCGTCCGATGGCGTTTCGGCTTAGGCCGGCGGGGATTATTCGCCTAGCCCTCACCGAAATTTGACACAGTCCCCCACGGCCGCCGCATTTTAGCCTGTATTCAAGCCGACGCACAGGGAGGCGTACCATCCGGCGACCCACCACATCGCGGCGGGCACGCGGAGAAATTATTCCTATTGTAGGAACCGGGTCGAAACGCCCCCATAAATCAATATGAATGACGAATAAACGGGGGGATCATGATCGAGGGCCAGGCGGTGAACGCGGCGCAGCTCCCCGCCCTGCCGTCGTCCTCGCCGCGTTGCTTCTGCTCGGCCTGGTGGCCAGCGGGCGCGCAAGCGCCCCGCCTCGCAAAGCAATCATCCCTATGCCTTCGGCGATCTCGCCATCTACAAGGGCGTGACCTATCAGGCGCTGCGGCCGATGACCTCGACCCCGACCCTCTCGCCCGCTGCCATGCCGGGCCTCTGGCAGGCATCAATCTGAAGGCGGCCGGCCGATGCGCCGCGGTGCCTCCGCGCGCCCACGGGGCTGACCTCTTCCAATCTCACCAGCACCGGCGTGACCCTCGGGTGGAAGGCACCCGTGCCGCCCAAGAATTGCACCCTGGGTAGCTATACGATCCTGAGGAACGGCGCCGCCATCGCGACCACCGCCAACAAGAGCCTTGCCGTTACGGGGCTCGCGCCCTCGACGAGCTACTATCTCACGGTCACCGTGCGCGACCTCTTCGGGCCGTCGAAGGCGAGCGCCGTCCTCACGGTCACGACCTTCGCCAAGCAGTCGACGGGCAGCGGATCGGGCTGTGCGGCGGGCTGGAGCGCCAGCGCCGTCTATCTGGCGGGTGCGACCGCCTCCGTCGCGGGCGTCAATTACAAGGCGAATTGGTGGACCCAGGGCAACAACCCCACCACCAGCAGCGGACCGGCGGGCAGCGGCCAGCCCTGGACCGCGGCGGGCGCCTGCGCCCCCTGCTCGGTCGCGCCGACGGCGCCCACCGGGCTCACGGCCTTCGGCACCACCAACACCAGCACTTCCCTGCTCTGGCAAGCTTCCACCGTGCCGGCCAATTGCAAGGTCACGAGCTACAGCCTGTTCAAGAATGGAACCCAGGTCGCCACCACCACCGGCACCAGCATCACCGTCCCGCAGCTCGCGGCCAATACGAGCTACAGCTTCGCGGTCGCCGGCCTCGATTCCGTCGGCACCTCGCCGAAGAGCGCGGCGGTGGTCGGTCAAGACCTTGGCCGCGCCCACCGGCGGTTCACGCGCAAACGGTCTATGCGCCCTATATCGATATGGCGCTGGGGCAGGACCAGGATCTCGTGGGAGATCTCGAAGGCCTCCGGCATCAAGGTCTTCACCTTGGCCTTCGTGCTCAGCTCCGGCGGCTGTGCGGCGGGCTGGCAGGGGGTCGGCTCGATCGCCCAAGATACCCTCGACAACGGCACCACCATGCTGTCCCAGGTCCAGGCCCTGCGGGCAATCGGCGGTGATGTCATCATCTCCTTCGGCGGGGCAGCGGGCCAGGAGCCGGCGCTCACCTGCCCCGATGCGGCCAGCCTGAAGGCCGTCTACCAGCAGGTCGTCGACCGCTATCAGGCGAAATCCCTGGATTTCGATATCGAGGGTGGCGCCGTGGCGGATCAGGCGTCGATCGCGCGGCGCGACAAGGCCCTCGTGGCGCTGAAGGCGGCCAATCCCGGGCTGAAGATCTCCTTCACGCTGCCGGTGCTGCCGACGG
>CAWDGP010000002.1:0-7683 GCA_963801905.1 uncultured Actinomycetota bacterium
TCTAGGCGGAGCGAACGAGCGCCGAGCCGGCGAGTGCGAGGCTGATCGAATGCCGCTCGCCGCCCGCCGCGAAGCTCACCATCTCGGCGGCCGGGGTGACCGAGATCTCCGACAACGTCTCGCCGGGCGCGATGCCCGATTCGAGAAGCATCAGCAGCCTCTCACGGCCCGTCTCGTCGACCCGCTCGACCTCGACGACGTCCGCGGCTCCCGCCGACGACAGCGCGAGCAGTCCGCGCGACTCCTGCCGCCCCTGCTCGGCATCGACCGGCCAGCCGTGCGGGCAGCGCTCGGGCCGGCCCAGCACCGACCAGACGCGGTCGAGCGACTCGCCTGTGAACCCCTCGGCTATCTCCCGCGCGCGCTCGTAGCACTCGTCGATCCCGTAGCCGAGCGTCTGCACCGCGAAGCACTCGAGGATCCGCTGCCTCCGAAGAGCCCGATCCGCGACGTTGCGTCCCCGGGGAGTCAGCAACACGTCCTTGTGCGCGCCGCGACTCACGAACCCACCGTCCTCCAGCCGCCCGAGCATCTCGCCCGCAGCCGGACGCGAGACCCCCAGCACTTGCGCGACGTGCGCGGCGACCGTCGGGGCATCCGCGACGGCGCCGCACGCCACGACCGGCGAGGTCAGCGAGTCCAGCGCGAGCAGGTAGTCGTCGAGCGAGTGCGTCGTGCGGTGCGACAGCTCACCTCCCCCGGCGGGCGCAGCGCGACGGGCGCGCCGGACCGGGCCCGACGCCGCCTCGAGCTCCGCAACCGACGAGGCGGCCGACACCCTCTCGGTGCGCCTGCGCTCGTCGCCGAGATTGAGCGACCGCAACGTCTCGACCCCGCGCGCATCGAGCAGCCTGGCCTGGCAGCTCGCGGCACAACCGTCGAGCGCGATCACCTCGCGCCCCTCGCGCGCCGCGGCGACGATCTCCTCGATGTCGTCGATGACCTGAACGAGCCCGCGGCCGTCCAGCGCGGCCGCGACGTCGTCGGCCTGAACACCGCGAGCCGAGGTGCCGTGGCACGGAAGCAGGATCGGCGGACGCGCGGCCATGCCGCCATCGTAGCCCTTCGGTCCACCTCGATTTACAACACGAAAACGGAGCGAAAACAATCGCTTGACCTCGGCGCGGTAGACCTGACGCCACGGGTTACCGGCTCACTGTCGGGTCACTCTGACCAAGGAGGCGACAGATGTACGGGTTTGCGAGCAACGCTCGCCGCGACTCGCGCGCGGTTCCGCACACGTATCGGATCGAGACTTACACCACGGCACCGGGCGACTACGTCGTGGCGCTCGAAGGCGAGCTCGACCTCGCCGCCCGCCCCGAGCTCGATCGCGAGCTCGACCGGCTGGAGAACCGCAATCCCCGGCGCGTGGTGGCCGACCTGACCGCCGCCACGTTCGTCGACGCCGCTACGCTCGGCGTGCTCTCGGGGGCGCAGGAACGGCTCAGCGCTGCCCGAGCCGAGCTCCGCGTGGTCTGCAACGACCGCCACACGCTGAACATCATCAGGCTCACCGGTCTCGATCGCGTCCTCGAAATCTTCGAGACGATCGCACAGGCCGTCGGCACGAGGGCATATCCGGCGAACGTCGTCGTGCTTCGTCGCGCCGGCCACGGTTGATCCCTCGACCGGGGGATCTTCCGCCTCCCCCTACAGGAAACCCCCCGGGCCTCCGATCACTCCAGAGGCAACCGAAGAACACGAACCGGGGGGTTCAACCATGACGACGAAGCCTCATGTCCTGGTAGTTGACGACGACGAGCAGCTCTGCGCCCTCGTGTGCCCGACGCTCGAGCTCGAGGGCATCGAGGTGCGCGACGCCCGCCACACGATCGAGGCGGAGAAGATGATCCTCCAGCGCGTGCCCGATGCCGTCCTCCTCGACGTCGGCCTTCCCGGTATCGACGGCCTCTTCTACACCGAACGGCTGCGCGAGAGCCCTCGGCCACTCCGACTTCACCTGCGTCAACACCGGCACCGGGTCGCAGAACTGCAACGGCATGTACTTCCTGCCCGAGGGGAAAATCATGGTCGGCTTCGTCATCGCGTCGCGACTCTTTCTACGAGCTTGCGGTGCTCGGCGGGGCCGGCATCTACGACAACGTCCGCGGCAGCGTGGTCGTGACCTTCCTCGGCGGCGTGCCGGGGCGCGAGTTTCTCCTGTTCAGGCTCGGAATCTGAACCGTGGCGCGAGAGGTGACGATCCTCATCTGCGACGAAGAACCGAATCTCCGCGAGCTGATGCGCCTCTCGCTCGAGACCTCCCCCGCGTACCGGTCCCGCGCCTCCGACGATCGCGACGAACTGGTCGCGAAGCTGGGACGCGATTGGTGGGATGTCATCGTGCTCTCACCTCTAGAACGGCCGATCGACTTTTGTGTTCATCCCTCGAATGAGTGATCACCGACGCGACCGGAGCCGTCGAGGGTAGGCTCGAATGAGCGTGATGGGACGTAAGCCGCAGCCGAACGACGCACGACTCCTCGAGGCCACCGTCGGCGCCGGTCACTACCGCGTGCTCACCACGCGGCCCGTGACGATCGCGCTCGGCCGCGGGGCCTTTGCGCCTGGACTCATCGTTGCGCTCATGGGGCTCGGGATCGAGGCCCGCGACGGCCTGATCGCCGCCACGGTGACCGCGGCGGTCGCGGCCGCCACGCTGATTCTCGCGCTCGCGGCGCACGAGGCCGGCCACCTGCTCTTCGGGCGACACGTGCGCGGGTTGGTTCCGCGGATCCTGCTGCTGCGCGGAAGCGGCGGTGCGTCGATCGTCGAAGGCCGCTTCCAGGACCCGCGCGGAGCCGCGCTCTTCGCTGCGGGCGGTCCGGCCGCGAGCCTGGCGCTCACCGTGGCCTACGTCGTCGCAGCGGCGATCGTCCCCTACCACCCGGTCGCGGTCGGCTTGGCGCTGACGGCGCTCCTCAACCTGGCCTTGCTCGTGCTGAACCTCCTTCCGATCGCGCCAACCGATGGCTATGCACTCTTCCGGTCGCTTCTCTGGGCGGAGATCGGCAGCCGCGACGAGGCCGAGCGCCGGGCTGTCGCCTGGAGCCGCGCCGTGCTCGTGTTCGGGATCGCCGGCGCGCTGGCGCTGACGGCGACGCATCATCTCGCTGCGTTCGGTGCGCTCGTCGCTCTCACGGCGCTCACCGCGCAGCACCACGCCTTCTTCCGCCGGCTCGAGCAGTAAGGCCCTCTTCGACGTCCCGGCCCGGCATCATCGAGGTCTTCGCCGGCTTGCCGTCGACCGTCACGGACCACCGCGGGTCGTATGTCGCCTACCGGCCGTACGACAACTACCCGCTGCTCTTCGGGCTCGGGTCGGTCGCACTGGTCGCGCTCGTCGCAGCCGGCCGATTCGGGCTTCTCGGCACGACGACGGCCCGCGGCGGCAGCGACGGCAATACCTCGAAGCCTTCGAGCTCACCGACGACGTAGAGCGGCCGGCCCTTCACCTCATCGTGGATCGAGCCGATGTACTCGCCGATCACGCCGAGAACGACGAGTTGGATTCCGCCGAGCAACGAGACGACGAGGATCGTCGACGTCCAGCCTGGAACGTTGTAGAAGCCGCCCACCTTCACGACGACGCTCCAGATCCCGAGGACGAAGGCGAGGAACGAGACGACGAAGCCGACGTTCAGGGCGGCGCGCAGCGGCGCCGACGAGAAGCTGATGACGCCGCTGGACGCGAACCCGAGCATCTTCCGCAGCGGGTACTTCGTCTCGCCGGTGTAGCGCTCCCGGCGCGTGTAGGGAACGCCGGTCTGGGAGAGCCCGATCCAGCTGAACATGCCGCGGACGAACCGGTGGCTCTCGCGCATGTGCGAGAACGCGTCGAGCGCACGGCGGTCGACGAGGCGGAAGTCGCCGACGTCGAGCGGCACCTTCACGTCGGAAAGCCGGTTGAAGCCGCGGTAGAACGCAGAGGCGGTCGCGCGCTTGAACCTCGTCTCTCCCTGGCGCTCGGCCCGGACGGCGTAGACGACGTCGTACCCCTCGCGCCAGCGGGCCGCCATGTCGAGCACGACCTCGGGCGGGTCCTGCAGGTCGGCGTCCATCACGACCACCGCATCCCCGCGCGCCACGTCGACCCCTGCGGTGAGCGCGATCTGGTGGCCGAAGTTGCGCGAGAGCCGCACGAGCCGGATCCGCGGGTCGCCCCCGGCCGCCTGCTGCATCAGCTCCCAGGTGCGGTCGGTCGAGCCGTCGTCCACGAGGATCGCCTCGGCGTCCCCATCGAGCGAGTCCATGACCGAACCGAGGTGGGCGGCGAGCTCCCCGATCACGCCCTCTTCGTTGTACGCAGGGACTACCAGCGAATACGTCGGCACCCGGCCAGGATAGGAGCGCCGTCGGCCGCACCCGCGGCCGCGTCGAGGGTCTAGTAGAGCACGTCGGGGAGGTCCGACTCGATGCGCCAGGCACCGCCGTCGAGCCGCTTGACGAACGTGCCTGCGTCGCCGCGGTAGACGCGCTCGGAGGCGCGCAGCTCGATCAGCCGATGCGAGTCGGGATCGATCGCCGGCTGGTTCCCATCGCGGACGGACGCGGCGAGCTCCCAGTGGCGCTGCTGCTCCAGTCGAACCTGAAGAGCCGACAACCCGCCTGGTGCCTCCATCCCTCCATTTCACCTGCGGCGGCCCCGGAGCGCCGCCGACGAACGCCTAACAGGACCAGGACCATCGGGCGGAAGCAGGCTCCGGCATCATGCTGTCGAAGCACTTCGGGAGCCGTATGTACGACGTGACCATCCTGACAGAGACCGGAGTGACGGGACTCTCCCACGAGGCCGTGCTCTGGATCATCGAGCGGGCCCTGCCCGAGTTCCCCGAGGGCACCCTCGACCGGCTCGACCACGGCGTCGACGAGGGGGTCATGGCGCTCAACGCCTCCGACATCGACGTGATCTCGACGTTCTTCTACGAGCAGCTCCACGAGACCGACGACCCGGCCGCGCGCGAGGCCCCGGCGGTGCTCGAGCTGGCCTCGGCCCTGGCGGAGTGGGCCCGTAGCGACGCCCTGTAGCTCACGGCGGGAAGCCGGCAGACCGCCGAGAGAAGCGGCCCACTAAAGGCCTAACTGCTCGCGCGGGAAGCGAGGTCGCTCGCCGCCGAGGACGCGGCGGTCGCCGACGCCTCGAGATAGCGCACCTGGTTTGCCAGGTATCCCGGGTCGATGCCTGTCGGGCCGGGGTTCTGGGCGTACGTCTCGAGGGCGGTGAGCTCGGAGTTGAGGGTGGCAGTTGCGCGGGCGAGTGCGTTCGCGTCGGCGCTCAGGGCGGAGGCGCGCGCGGTGGAGGCTCGAGTCGCCGCGCCGTCCGCCGCCTTCGTCCGGAGGAGCTCGGCGCGAGACTGTGCGAGCGCGCTCTGGGCACGCGCGAATGCGCTTCGGGCAGCCCCGAGCGCGGCGACGGCGCTCTTGTGTGCGCGGTTCGCGCTCGCGAGCAGCGCCTGCACGTGGGCCAGCCTCTGTTTCAGCGACGCGTTCTCGCGCCCGGACGCCTGTAGAGCGCGCTGGTCGTCGGCCCGCGCCGCCTGGCTTTGCGCGGCCTCGCCCGCTGTGTGGCGCCAGACGCCGACGAAGAGCAGTCCGGAGAGCGCGGCCCCGCAGAGCAGGGCCGCGACGAACATGAAGACCTGTGCGCCCCTCGACGCCGGCGCGTCACTGTGGAGCCAGTGACGTAGACGGCCGCGCCGGGCGAGCTCGAGCCCCGTCGCCATGTCCACTCGTTCCGTGGCGATACCCGGATTCCTCGTTGTTCAGGAAACGTTCATCCGCCTGCAAGAGCTGCGTCAGAGGTGGGTGGCAGCGTGGCAGCGCCGGGGAATCCTCCTCGGTAGTCGCCCAGGAGGTTCAGGAATGAGGAAGTCGGTCCTCGCCATCGTGGTCGTTCTCGCCACTGCACTCGCCGTCGTCGCGGTCGGAGGCGCGAAGCCTCCGGGACCGCCGCCTCCGCCCAACGACATCGTCGGCCACGTGTATGTGAACGACAACACTGCGGGCGAGAACACGGTCGCCGGCTTCGACCGTCATGCCGATGGCTCGCTCACCCCGATGCCGGGCTCCCCTTTCGACGTCGGCGGCGCCGGCGGCGGGCAAGGCAATGCGTCACAGGGGTCCCTCCAGCTCAGCGCCGACGGCCGCTATCTGCTCGCGGTCGACGCGGGTAGCAACCAGATCTCGGTGGTGCTGATCGGGCCCGACGGCTCGCTCGCACCCGTGGACGGCTCGCCGGTCTCGTCGGGGGGCGTCAACCCGGTGAGCATCGCCGTGAGCCGGAACCTCGTGTACGTCGCCAACCAGGGCAATCCCGGGGCCACCAACTACACCGGCTTCACGCTGGAGTCGGGGGGCAAGCTGAGCCCGATCCCCGGGTCGACCTACGTGTTGCCGAGCGACGCCGTGCCCGGCCAGGTGCTCTTCAACAAGAACGGCAACCGGCTGGTCGGCACCCGGATCGGAACCTCGGCGATCGACAGCTTCACGGTCGACCCAAGCGGTCGGCTGACACCTGCGGTCGGATCGCCGTTCTACGCGCAGAGCTTCTCGCCTGCGCAGGGCTTCGGCCAGCTCGGGAGCGCGTTCAGCCCCAAGAAGCCGAGCGAGCTGTTCGTGTCCGATGCGCACACGGCGGCGGGCGGCGGCGCACCCGGGCTCGTCTCGAGCTTCACCGACGACCCGCACGGCGTGCTCACGCCGGTCGCGCCCTCACCGGTCAGCAATGACGGCATCGCTTCCTGCTGGGTCGAGATCACCGGCGACGGCAACTACCTGTTCGTCGTGAACACCGGCTCGCACACCGTCTCGACGTACTCGATCGACCCCCACGGGGCGATCACGTTCGAGCAGAGCACGCCGGCGAGCGACCTCGGCGGCGGTGCCGAGGACGCCCTGCTCTCCCCCGACGGCTCGACGCTCTGGGTCGTCCAGGCGGGAGCCGACGCGGTGACGGGCTTCACGGTCAGCCACGGCGCCCTGACCTTCCTGTCGCAGGCGGCCGGCCCCCTCGGCGCGACGCCCACCGGCATCGTCGTCACCTGAGCCATGCACCGGGGAGACGGGCCCTGAAGCCCGTCTCCCCGGTGACGTGGACATCTCCCGGATCCTTTTGTAGGGTTTCCACGGAGATGACCGACTCGGTCGTCAAAGGCGCAGCGGGATTCAGTGTCCGGGCCTTCGAGGGAGACGCGAAGACGCTGCTTGCCTTCGACATGCCCCAGGAGCTCGCGACGAACCTCGCCGGGTTCACGATCGCGGTCGAGCCGCCCGGACAGCCCGCGTACTTCATCGAGAACAACCTGCGGTATGCGACGCCGGGCGAGCATTCGCAGGATCCTGCCCAGCCCGCCAACTCGAGCGTGAACGCGCCGCTGCACAAGTTCCGGTGGGTGCACGTACCGGGCGCGGCGACCGGGGCCGACCCGACGTTCGGCACCTACGCCTACACCGTGACGCCGCGATTCGCCGACGGCGCGAAGAAGCTTCTACCGCTCGACCCGGGCGCGGGGGTCACCTCCCACGTGTCCGTCGCGCCGTTCTCGACCGGCAAGCTGCATGCGGCCTTCACGCGCGGCTACGTCCAGTCGCAGGCCTACGTGAATCGATTCGGGCCGAAGCCGCGATTCCGGCCGGCCGGCAAGGACCTGCTCTTCGACACCTCCGCGCAGGCGGGCATCG
>CAWDGP010000003.1:0-39782 GCA_963801905.1 uncultured Actinomycetota bacterium
AGATGCTCGCGTGCGTGTTCGAGTTCAGCGCCTGATACCGAAGGTCGAAGACGCCGAAGTCGACCGTCTGCGCCACGACGTTGCCGATCGACAGGGCCAGCGCGGCCCAAACCGCGACCGCAAGAAAGGAGTCGCGCGAGAGGGACGGCAGGTGTGCCTGCGTCACGAGCCGCTGCTCCCCAGGACGTGCTCGCGGCCGGCGCCGACGCCGACGAGCTCGACGGGAACCTCGAGCTCGCGCTCGACGAACTCGACGTAGCGGCGTGCGGGCTGCGGAAGCGCGTCGCGGCTGGCGGCGCCGTCGATCGGCTCCTGCCAGCCTGGCAGCGTCTTCCAGACCGGGGTGGCGTGGTGGAAGTCGCTCTGGTGCGCGGGAAAATGCGGCGTCTCGGAGCCGTCGCGGAGGCGGTAGGCGACGCAGACGGGAAGCTCGGCGAAGTCGGAGAGGACGTCGAGCTTCGTGAGCGCGAGCGAGGTGAGACCGTTGACGCGCACGGCGTAGCGGAGCGCGACGAGGTCGAGCCAGCCGCAGCGCCGGCTGCGTCCGGTGACGGTGCCGTACTCGCCGCCGAGCTCGCGCAGCCGGTCCTGCTCGGCCCCCTCGATCTCGGACGGAAACGGCCCTTCGCCGACACGCGTGACGTAGGCCTTGGCGACACCGAGGACGCGGTCGATCCGGGTCGGCCCGATCCCGATGCCGGTCGCGGCGCCGGACGCGATCGGGTTGGACGAGGTGACGAAGGGGTAGGTGCCGTGGTCGAGGTCGAGGAGCGTGGCCTGGGCGCCTTCGAAGAGGACGTCCTTGCCGGCGTCGAGCGCGTCCGAGACGAGCAGGGAGGCGTCGCCGACGATCGGCCGGAGCCGCTTGGCGTATCCCTCGTACCGGGAGGCGACCTCCTCGAGGTCGAACCCGTCGACCTCGTAGACGCGCTCGAGCCAGACGTTCTTCTCGGCGAGCGCGACCTCGATCTTCTGCCGGAGGATCTTCGGGTCGAGGACGTCCTGCACGCGGATGCCGATCCGGGAGGCCTTGTCGGCGTAGCAGGGGCCGATGCCGCGGCGGGTGGTGCCGATCTGGAGCTTGCCCAGCCGTCGCTCGGAGGCCTGGTCGATTGCGATGTGCCACGGCATGATCAGGTGGGCGTTGCCGGAGACCACGACGATGGAGGTGTCGATCCCGCGCGCTTCGAGCTCCTCGAGCTCGGCGATGAGCACTTCCGGGTCGACGACGCAGCCCGCGCCGATGACGGACGTCTTGCCGGAGATGACGCCACTCGGGCAGGCGCGGATCTTGAACGTCTCGTCACCGACGACGATCGTGTGCCCCGCGTTCGGCCCGCCCTGGTAGCGGCAGACCACATCCGAACGCTGCGCAAGCAGGTCGACGATCTTGCCCTTGCCCTCGTCTCCCCACTGTGCGCCGACGACGACGGTCGAAGGCACGTATCGAAGTCTGCCTGAGCAGCGAGCGGCGCAGTCCTCGAACCGTCAGACGACGTAGCCTCGGGAGGCGGCGTACTCGGCGGCGACGCTCTTCGGGACGCACATCGCCCAGGCGTTCTCGACGAGGTCGCGCATCTCGTCGTCGTCGATCGCGGCGAGGTTCACATGGGCCCAGTGGTACCGCATATCGTGCGCACTCGGCAGCGAGAACTTGTCGGGCTCGTTCTCGACGAGCGCTTCCCGCCATTCCCTGGGGAATCCGAAGCCCATCACGGTCCCGTCGCGCGAGAACGAGCAGAAGACGATCGATCCGACGCGGAACTTGACCCGCCCGCGGACGTGGGCCTCGTAGCTCCGGGGCAGGGTGAGCGCGAGCGCTCGGACGTCGTCGACCGTCACCACCGTCGACGGAAAGCCTAGTCAGTGGAACTTGATTCGCCGGCCGACGCGGCGGACGACGATGCGGTGGCCGCGACGGCAGGTCGTGAAGCCGACGTCGGCGTCGCGCCGAAGCGTTCCTTCGATCAGCGAGATGTCAGCCGGCAGCTCGCGGTCCCACGCGTCCTCCCAGCCTCCTCGTTTCGCCAGGCACGCCTCGCACGGCACCTCGAAGCTCGTCGCTTCGGGCCCGACCCAGACGTGCTGGCGATCGATCACCGGGCTACCTTCGCTTGGCCGGTGAGTCTTTGCCGACCTTCGGTGGGACGCCTCATGCGATGGACAGCTGCCGCGTGTCGCGGCGCTCGAGGTTGGGGGGCCGGTCGATCCGCCTGACCACGAGCTCGTGCCCGGCACGGCAGTGGACGAAGACGATGTCGGTGTCGGCCGGGACGACTCCGCGGACGGACGCGACGCGGACGGCTTCGAGGAACGACGAGCCCCGTGCCCGCCGCCCTTCCAGGCAGCGCTCGCACAGGCAGGAGAACTGGGTCGCGGACGGCGCAACCCAGACAGTGTTCTTCGTCGCCGCCGGCTCGCTCATGCAGCCACCACCCGCGCGTCGTGGTTCGGCGCCAGGTCGGAGAACTTCGCGTAGCGCTTGAGGAATGCGAGTTTCTCCGTCCCGATCGGCCCGTTGCGGTGCTTGGCGAGAATCACCTCTGCGAGGCCCTGGTCCTCGGAGCTCTCGTTGTAGTACTCGTCGCGATAGAGAAACATCACGAGGTCGGAGTCCTGCTCGATCGAACCGCTCTCTCTCAGATCCGAGAGCACCGGCCGTTTGTCGGTGCGGCTCTCGACGGCGCGGGAAAGCTGAGAGAGCGCGAGCACCGGCACCTCGAGGTCGCCGGCGAGCACCTTCAGCGAGCGCGAGATCTGGGAGACCTCCTGGACGCGGTTCTCGAAGTTCGAGCCCGACGTCATCAGCTGGAGGTAGTCGATCATCACCAGTCCGAGGTTCGGCTCGCGGGACTTGAGCCGCCGGGCCTTCCCGCGGATCTCGAGCATCGTCGTGAGGCGCGTGTCGTCGACGTAGATCGGCGCCTTCGTGAGCGCGTCGCAGGCCTTGACGAGGCGGGGCCAGTCGTCGTTCGAGAGCCTCCCGGTGCGGAGGCGCTGGAGCTCGACGCGGCCCTCGGAGCACATGAGGCGCTGCGCGACTTCGAGCTTCGACATCTCGAGCGTGAAGATCGCGACCGGGATGCCGTGATGGAGCGCGAGGTTCGAGGCGATGCCCATGGCGAACGCGGACTTGCCCATGCTCGGGCGGCCGGCGACGACGACGAGGTTGCCCGGCTGCAGGCCGGAGGTGAGTGCGTCGACGTCGCGGAAGCCGGTGGGAGTCCCTGTCATCTCCCCGCCCGACTCGTACATCTTCGTGATCTGCTCGAAGCTCTCGCGGACGAGGAGCTCGATGTGCTCGAACGTGCCGCGGATGCGGTGCTGGGCGAGGTCGAACACCATCTGCTCGGCGCGGTCGACGAGCTCCGGCGTCTCGCCCGGACGGTCCCAGCCGAGCCGCTGGATCCCCTCGCCGACGACCGTGAGCCCGCGCAGCGTCGCCATCTCGCGCACGATCTTCGCGTGGTGGCCGACGTTCGACGTGGCGGGGACGAGCGTCGCGAGCTCGCGGATGCGCTCCTTGCCTCCCACCTCCTCGAGCTCGCTGTTCTCGTCGAGCTTGTCGGCAAGCGTGATCGCGTCGACCGGGTGCCCGTGTTGGAAGAGCTCGAGCGCGGTGCGGTAGATCTTCGAGTGCGACTCGCGGTAGAAGTCGCCCGCATCGATGATGTCGCTGACCGTCTCGATTGCGTGCGCCGAGAGCATCATCGACCCGAGGACGTACTCCTCGGCCTCGAGATTCTGGGGCGGAAGGGGCGCGTTCCCGGCGTAGGAGGCTGTCGCGGACGTGGCCATCAGGGGCAAGTAGATAGGTCGCGGGAACCCACCGCAACGGTGTGGAAAGGGCCCTGTGGGTATGCCGGAAGGGCGCGTTGTGCAGGCATGATGGAACGTATGTTCGCATGTGGGGCGGACGTCGCGGTGGACGAAAAGGCCGCTCGTTGCGAAAAGTTCTCGGCGAAATCCACATCACCCACAGGGGCTGTGGAGAAGCCTGGGACGGCCTCTCCACAGGTGTGTGGACAACGGCCGCACTGCCGCTCTCGGAGCGGGTCGCCCCGCCCGGCGGGGTGTGAGGAACCCGGAGCGGGCTACTCGCCCGGCTCGTCCTCGGCGGCGGCCGGCGCCTCTTCGGGCTCGTCCTCCGCCGGGGGCTCTTCGTCGGCGACGATCTCGGCCTCGACCAGAGCTTCAGCCTCGGCGTGGCCCCCCGCCTCCGCCTCGGCGGCCTCGGCCTCTGCAGCCTCGGCCTCGGCGGTGGCCGCGTCGAGCTCCTCCTCCGGCGGAAGCTCTCCGCCCTCGGGGACGACGAGCACGCGCAGGTCGGCGGTGACGTCGCCGAACACCTCGACCGGGATCGTGTAGCGGCCGATCCTCTTGATGTGGCCGACGCCGATCTTGCGCCGGTCGACGCGGATCTTGAGATCCTCCCAGAGCTTGTCCGAGATGTTCGTCGCCGTGACCGACCCGAACAGCGACCCGGTCGACCCCGCGTTGACGTCGAACCGGAGCTCGTTCGCCTCGAGCTTGGCGGCGATCGCAGCCGCCTCGTCGGACGACTGGGCCTCATGCCGGGCGTGCAGCGAGTCGCGCCGCTCGATCTCGCGCAGAAGGCCCGGGGTCGCGAGCTCGGCCAGGCCGCGCGGGAGCAGGAAGTTGCGCGCGTAGCCGCGGGCGACGTTCACCACGTCGCCACGGAGACCGAGGCTCTCGACGTCTTCCCTGAGAACGACCTGCATCGGCACGTCTAGCGGTCCCCGCGGTCGCCGCGATCTCCGCGGTCGCGGCGGCCGCCGCCGCCCTCGCGGTCGTCGCGACCCTCGGCCACGTACGGCAGGAGCGCCATCTCGCGGGCGCGCTTGACCGCGACCGCCACCTGGCGCTGATGGCGCCGACACGCGCCGCTGATCCGGCGCGACCGGATCTTCCCCTTCTCGGAGATGTAGCGGCGAAGCTCGCCGACGTTCTTGTAGTCGATCTCGTCGACCTTGCTCTTGCAGAAGAAGCACGACTTCCGCCGGCCCCCCGTGAGCGGAGGCAGGCGCTTCCTGCTGCGTCCGTCGTTGCTTTTTCCTGCCATGCGAACCTCCTAGAACGGGATGTCGTCGTCGGCCGGTGAGGCCGTGAAGTCGGCGTCCGAGCCGGCGCTCACGCCTGCAGGGACGAACTGGTTGCCCTCGCCGCCGCCCTGAGTGTCACTATCGCGGCCACCACCGAGGAACTGCACACTCTCGGCCACGACCTCGACAGCCTGGCGCTTGGTGCCGTCCTGGGCCTCCCACTCGCGCCACTCGAGACGGCCGTCGATCGCGACGGGCCGGCCCTTCGAGAGGTACTGGTTGCAGCTCTCGGCCTGGTTGCCCCAGACCGTGATGTCGAAGTAGTTCGGCTTGTCGGTCCACTCGCCGGTCGCGCCGTCCTTGCGGCGCGTGTTGACCGCGATCCGCAGGCTGCAGACCGGAGTGCCGCCGCCCGTGTGGCGCAGCTCGGGGTCGCGCGTCAGGTTCCCGACGAGCACGACGCGATTGATGTTGGCTGCCATGATTCGCTCCTTCCCGGTTTGAAGGGGACCAGGCTACCCCGCGGTCCCGTCGGCGTCATCGGCGGGCGCGGACACGGCCGCGACCGGCGCCGGCGCCTTGGTTTGGCCGCCCTTGACGCGCCGAACTGCGAGGTGGCGTATCACGCCGTCGGTGATCTTGAGGACGCGAGAGACCTCGGCCAGGGTGTCCGGTTCGGCCGCGAAGAGCAGCAGGTGATAGACGCCGTCGGGCTTGTGATCGATCTCGTAGGCAAGCTTTCGACGGCCCCACGGCTCGTGGCCGTCCCAGCGCCCGCCGTCGCCCTCGACGCGCTCCCGGATCCGGGCGATGATCTCGTTCCCGCGCTCCTCGTCGAGCTCAGGGTCCAGCATGAGCAGAATCTCGT
Organism: uncultured Actinomycetota bacterium; assembly: GCA_963801905.1. Taxonomy (GTDB): domain Bacteria; phylum Actinomycetota; class Thermoleophilia; order Gaiellales; family Gaiellaceae; genus PALSA-600. The sequence continues at coordinate 5,932 of CAWDGP010000003.1, forward strand.
ATTCGTTCACGCCCGAATTACCTCCTCGTCGGCTTCCCATGGACTGAGTCGGCCCTGCCTCTTTGGCGCCGCTTCGGGTTGTACGGCGCGACGGGCGTGGCGGGAAGTCGGCCCAGTGTACCATCGAGGCCGTGAGAGGCCTGCTGGTCGGGATCACCGGATTGCTTGGCGCAGCGGCGTTCTGGCGCGGACGCCGGCGCGACGAGGCCGACGAGATCCCGGCAGCCGACGGGCCCGATCCGGCCGAGGAGCTGCGGGCGAAGCTCGCCGAGAACCGCGCCGCCGGGCCCGAGGACGAGCCGGCGTCGATCGCGGTCGAGGATGCCCCCGCGTCGCCGCTCGATCCCGAGTCGCGGCGCAAGAACGTGCACGACCGGACCCGCGCCTCGATCGACGAGCTGAAGTAGGAGCCGCTTACTTCCGCGCGTAGTGGTCGATCACGATCTGCGCGGCCCGGGCGGGGTCGTCGGTGGTGTGGACGAGCTCGAGGTCGGCCGGAGAGATCCTCCCTGTCGCGAGGACCTGGTCGCGGAGCCAGTCGAGCAGGCCGTCCCAGTAGCCCGAGTCGAGCAGGACGACCGGGAACGTCGACGCCTTTCCGGTCTGGATGAGCGTGACCGCCTCGAACATCTCGTCGAGCGTGCCGAACCCGCCGGGGAGCACGACGAACCCCTCGGACGGCTTCACGAAGCACACCTTGCGCACGTAGAAGTGGTCGAACTCGTAGGCCAGGTCGAGGTATCGGTTCATCGCCTGCTCGTGAGGCAGGTCGATGCCGAGCCCGACCGACAGGCCGCCGGCCTCCTGCGCGCCGCGGTTCGCGGCCTCCATCACACCGGGGCCGCCGCCGGTGATCACCGCCCATCCGGCGCGGGCGAACGCAGCTCCCAGCTCCCGCGCCTTCGCGTAATCCGGGTCGTCGACATGCATTCGCGCGGAACCGAACACGGCCACGGCGGGGCGGTCGATCCTCGAGAGCAGCGAGAAGCCCTCCCGGAACTCCTGCTCGATCCGAGTGAGCGCCTCGTCGGTCGGGGCCGCGCCGGAGTCGAGCAGCTGGCGATCGTCCACTAGAGCCGGTGCTGGGGGATGTACGCCGCGAACGCGCCGAGCAGGAGGAGCGCGGCGGTACCGGCGAAGAGGATCCCCGAGACGATCGCCTTCTCGCGGCCGCCCCCGTACCACAGCCACTTCGTCGACCGCCACACCGCGCCGCCGTCGAGGATGCTCACGGGCAGCAGGTTGAACAGGTTGATCACGAAGCCGAAGTAGGCGAGCGCGATGAAGAGGTCGGAGCCCTGCGACTTCCCGACCGCGTAGCAGGCGAGCGCGGCGACGCCCCCGACGATCGGCCCCGCGATCGCGACCCGTGCGGTCTGCCAGGGGTTCCCCCGCGTGTGCTTGACGTACGCGCCGAGGAACGGGATGAACACCGGCCACGACGGGTGAAGCCCCTCGCGCTGGGCCTCGAGCCAGTGGCCCATCTCGTGGAAGAAGATCAGCAGGACGACGCCGAGCCCGAACTGCCAGCCCCAGATGAGGGCGTAACCCCCGAACGCGAGGAAGACGGCGCCGAACTTGGCGAGCGAGCCAAGCTTGGCGAGGAGCCCCAGCAGCAGGACGATGGGCGCGGTGATGCGCCGCCAGATCCCGCGCCAGTCGGTGCCGCGCGGGTGGATCGGCTCGTAGTCGCGCTGGGAGAGATCGTCCTCCATCTCCGACCGTTGTACTCCTTCCTCAGGAGCCGCGGCCGATCCACTCCTCGCCGCCCTCGTAGACCTCTTTCTTCCAGAGCGGCACCTCGACCTTGAGGATGTCGATCGCGTCCTTGCACGCGGCGAGAGCGTCGGCGCGGTGTGCGGCGCTGACGGCGATCACGACGGACGGCTCGCCGAGGTCGACCCGGCCGACACGGTGGTGAATCGCGACCTCGTGGACGTCGTAGCGCTCCTTGAGCGCGTCCGCGAGCTTCTCCATCATCTCCTCGGCCATTCCCTCGTACCCCTCGTAGTCGAGGTAGGAGACGACGCGGCCGCGCGAGTGGCGGCGCGCGGTGCCGGAGAACGTCGCGATCGCGCCGGCCTCGTCGGTCGCGACCTCGGCGACGACGGCGTCGAGTGAGACGGGCTCCTCGGTGAGGACGAACGCGCCGCCCGACACCGGCGGGATGAGGGCGACGACGTCGCCGTCCTCGAGCTCGGTCTCGACGGGCGCGTACTCCTTGTTCACGGCGTACAGCAGCCCCTCGGGCTCGTCGCCGAGGTCGAGGGCAGCCCAGACGTCCGCGACGCGGTTCGCGTCGATCTCGCGCTGGGACCACCCGGCACGCTCACGCAGACCCGCGAAGAGCCTCACCGTCACACGCACGGCAAGTAGCCTACTCCTGTGGCGGCGACGGATCAGCGCCTCACCGAGTCCGGAATCGAGATCAAGCCGGTCTACGAGCCCGACGACGCGCCGCCCCCCGCAGAGCCGCCGGGCGTGCCGCCGTATACCCGCGGGATCTACCCGGACATGTATCGCGGGCGGCCGTGGACGATGCGCCAGTACGCGGGGTTCGCCTCGGCCGAGGAGTCGAACGCCCGCTACCGCTATCTGCTCGAGCAGGGTCAGACCGGGCTGTCGGTCGCCTTCGACCTGCCGACGCAGCTCGGGCTCGACTCCGACGACCCGCGCGCCGAGGGCGAGGTCGGCCGCACCGGCGTCGCGATCGACTCGCTCGCCGACATGGAGCTGTTGACCGCCGGGATCCCTCTCGACCGGGTGTCGACCTCGATGACGATCAACGCGCCCGCGGCACTGCTCCTGCTCCTCTACGAGCTCGCCGCCGAGCGGCAGGGCGTCGACCCGGGCGCGCTCCGCGGGACTGTGCAGAACGACATCCTCAAGGAGTACGTCGCGCGCGGCAACTACATCTTCCCGCCGCGCCCGTCGATGCGGCTCACGACCGACCTCTTCGCGTACTGCGCCGATCGCATCCCGGGCTGGAACACGATCTCGATCTCCGGGTACCACATCAGGGAGGCGGGCTCGACCGCCGTGCAGGAGCTCGCGTTCACCCTCGCGAACGGGATCGCCTACTGCCAGGCGGCCGTGGCGGCGGGACTCGATCCCGACGACTTCGGCGAGCGGCTTTCGTTCTTCTTCAACGCCCACAACGACTTCCTGCAGGAGGTGGCGAAGTTCCGGGCGGCGCGGCGGCTCTGGGCCGGGATCATGGAGAGCCGCTTCGGAGTCACGAATCCGAAGGCGCTCGCGCTTCGCTTCCACGCGCAGACCGGCGGCTCGACGCTGACGGCGCAGCAGCCCGAGGTGAACGTCGTGCGGGTCGCGATCCAGGCGCTGTCGGCGGTGCTCGGCGGCTGCCAGTCGCTCCACACGAACGGCTTCGACGAGGCGCTCGCGCTCCCGTCGGAGCGTGCGGCGACGCTCGCACTCCGTACCCAGCAGGTGATCGCACACGAGTCCGGGGTCGTCTCGACGGCCGACCCGCTCGGCGGCTCCTACTACGTCGAGGCGCTGACACGCGAGCTCGAGGAGCGCGCGCTCGAGCTCATCGGCGAGGTCGACCGGCGCGGCGGGGCGGTCGCGGCGATCGAGGCCGGCTGGGTCCAGGGCGAGATCGAGGCGGCCGCCTACGAGTGGACGACCGCGGTCGAGACCGGCGCCCGCAAGATCGTCGGGGTCAACGCCTTCGTCGACGAGACCGGCAGCGAGCGCATCGAGCTGCACCGGCTCGATCCGGTCTCGGAGCGGCGGCAGGTCGAGCGCACGATTGCCGTCCGCGCTGCACGCGAGGCCGCGGCCGCGACGGCCGCACTCGAAGCCGTCCGAGGCGCCGCCCGAGGCAGCGAGAACATGCTCCCGCCGATTCGAACGGCCCTCGCCGCCCACTGCACCGTCGGCGAGGTGTGCGGCGTTCTCCGCGAGGAGTGGGGCAGCTACCGGTGATCACCGTCTCCCGGATCTCGCTGACACCGGTCAAGTGCTTCCACCTCGACCATCCAGGCGAGGTGATGCTCGGCCGTGACGGGGTCGTCGGCAACCGCCTCTTCTTGCTCGTCGGCGCCGACGGCACGCGCCTTCGAAGCGCCGAGAACTCCTGGCCGCTCGCCCTGTCGGCCTCCTACGACGCCGCGGGTGACACGCTCGAGCTGAGGTTCCCCGGCGGTGAGGCGATCGTGGGGAGCGCAGCCGGGAACGGCGAGCACCTCGCGCTCAAGGTCGGCGGGCGCGAGCAGCGCGTCAGCATCGTCCCGGGCCCGTGGGAGAGCGCGTTGTCGGAGCTCGGCGGGCGACCCCTTCGGATCGCTCGGGTCGAGCACGACGGGGACGGCATGGTCGAGCCGGTCACGGTCATGTCGTCGGCGTCGGTCGCGCGGCTCGCGCGCGAGGCGGGGCTCGAGACGATGGACGCTCGGCGGTTCAGGTCGCTCTTCGAGCTCGACGGCTGCGCCGAGCACGAGGAGGACGAGTGGGAGGGAAGCCGCGTCCGGATCGGAGAGGCGCTCGTGGAGATCGGGGAGCCGGTGATCCGGTGCGCGGTCACGACCCGCGACCCGGACACGGGCGAGCGCGACCTCGACACCCTCCGGCTGATCGCTTCGTATCGCGGGCAGGGCCCGGAAGGAGAGATCTGGTTCGCCCGCTACGGCAGGGTCGTCGAGCCGGGTCGCGTCCGGGTCGGCGACGCGGTCGCGCCTCTGGTCTAGGTGAGGATCCTCCTCGTCTCGCAGATGTACCCGGGGCCCGAGGACCCCGACCTCGGCGTGTTCGTGCGGCAGCTCGAGCTCGCTCTTCGCGACCGCGGGCACGAGATCGAGCTCGCGGTGCTCGACAGGCGCTCGGGCGGGAAGCGGCGCTTCCTCGAGCTGCGGCGCAAGGTGCGAGAGGCGGCTCGACCCGATGTCGTCTGGGCCCACTTCCTCGTGCCGTCCGGGGCGATCGCGGCATCGGTCGACGCGCCGCTCGTGGTCACCGCTCACGGCCGCGACGTGCGGAACGTCGGCGCGATCCCCGGCGTCGGCCGCATCACGCGGGGCGTGGTCGGTCGGGCGGCAGCGGTGATCGCGGTGTCGGACTACCTGAGGCGCGAGCTCGAGCTGAAGGTGCCCGAGGCGCGCGGGAAGACGGTCGTGATCGACTCGGGGGTCGACCTGGAGCAGTTCTCGGTGCCGAACGGCCGATCGCCCGGCGTCGGCCCGGCGTTCGTGGCGGTCGGCGGCCTCACGGAGCGAAAGAACCCGGTGCGCCTGGCCGATGCCTTCGCCACGCTCGGCCGCGGCAGCCTGACGTTCGTGGGGGATGGGCCGCTGCGCGCGCAGCTCGAAGGCCGCCCGGGCGTGCGTGTGACGGGCCGGGTCCCGCACGACGAAGTGCCGTCGCTGATCGCCGCCGCCGATGTCGTGTGCGCGCCGTCGCTCCTCGAGCCGTTCGGCCAGTCGATCCTCGAGGCGTTGGCGGCCGGGAAGACGGTGGTCGCGACGAAGATCGGCGGGCCGCCGGAGTTCGTCCCGCCGGAGGCGGGGATCCTCGTCGACCCGCTCGACGAGGCCGCTCTGGCACGGGCGCTGGAGGCTGCGGCCGCGTTCCCGTCTCCGAACGAAGCGGCGCGGGAGGCCGCCACCCTGCACGACGTCAGGTTGCAGGCGGAGCGGGTGGAGCAGGTTCTCCTTCGAGCCGCTCGAGATCGGCGAGCCTGACCTCGACGAGCGGCGCGACCTGCTCCTCGATCCCTGCTTCGCGCGCCAGCGCCAGGGCGCGCTCCCAGCTCTCCCTGGCGCGGGCGGCTCCGGCGCCCTGCTTGAGGCGATTGTCGCCCTCGACGAGGGACTTTTGGATACGAATTCGCAGGTCCCCTTCTGCCATTCCCCCCACCCTACGTGACCCCGACCCGCGTTCTCATTGCGGACGACTCCCATCTGTTCGGGGACACACTCGAGCTGATCCTCGACGCGGACGACAGGATCGAGGTCGTAGGTCGCGCGCTCGACGGGGCGCAGGCAGTGACGCTCGCGCGTGAGCTCGATCCGGACGTGGTGCTCGTGGACATCAGCATGCCCGGCGTGGGCGGGTTCGAGGCCATCGCGGCGATGCTCGCCGACAACGCCGCGCGGCGGGTGATCGTGCTGACGGGCTCGGACGACCCGGCCGACCGCTCGAAGGCGCAAGAGGCGGGCGCGGTCGGCTACCTCACGAAGGAGCGGATCGCCGACGAGCTCGTCCCGGGCGTACTCGCGGCTGTTCGCTGAGCTACCCTTTTCCGGCGATGCTTGCGTTCTTCTCGGTCATCCACGTGTTGCTGTCGGCGGCGCTCGTGACGCTCATCCTGATGCACTCCGGCCGCGATGCCGGCTTCGGCGGGATGGGCTTCACTCCGAGCTCGCAGGGCGGGACGCACATCGTCGAGCGCAACTTGACGCGTCTGACGGTGCTCGTGTCGGTGCTGTTCTTCACGAACACGATCATCCTGTACCGCCTGCTCGCGTAACGCCGTGATGCTCACGGGGCTCCACCATGTGACGTGCGTGTGCAGCGATGCGCAGGCGACGACCGGTTTCTACCGGGACGAGCTCGGCTTCCAGCTCGTGAAGAAGACCGTGAACTTCGACGACCCTCATAGCTACCACCTGTACTTCGGCGACGAGACCGGATCGCCGGGGAGCTTGATGACGTTCTTCGAGTGGCCCCGCGCGGGGCGGGGGCGGCTCGGGCGCGGGACGCTCGAGTCGATCGGGCTCGAGACGCCCGCGGTGACCGAGGAGCGCGAGGTGGAGGACCCGGACGGCCTCCACCTAAGGCTCTACCCGGGTGAGCGGCCGCGTATCCACGAGGTGGTCGCGATCGGGAACCCGGACCTCTACGCGGGCCTGCTCGGCGAGTCGGCTCCCATCTCGTTCGCCGCGCCGGCGGACGAGACCGCGCTGGTGGGCGCCGGCGTGACGCACCACATTGCCTGGCGGACGGCCGACGACGCCTCCCAGGAGGCCTGGTCGGAGCGGCTCTTCGAGCTCGGCCTGCGGCCGACGGCACAGCAGGAGCGCAAGTACTTCCGCTCGATCTACTTCCGGATGCCGGACGGGATCCTCCACGAGATCGCCACGGACGGGCCCGGGTTCATGGTGGACGAGGCACCGACGCGGCTCGGGCAGACGCTCTCTCTGCCGCCGTGGCTCGAGCCCGAGCGCGAAACGCTCGAGCGCGAGCTGCAGCCCATCACGTAGAGCGCGTCAGGGGGAGCTGGGCTCCCCCGTCTGCGGATGCGCTGGAGAGGACTTGAACCTCCACGCCCCAAGGGGCACAAGGCCCTCAACCTTGCGCGTCTACCAATTCCGCCACCAGCGCGTGGAGCCGTAGTGTAGCGGCGAGATGCGCGCGGACGGCATGTTCGAGGGAGGCCTCGCCGAGCTCCATACGCACCTCGGCGGCTCGGTCGCGAGCGACATCATGTGGTCGCTCGCGCACGAGCAGGGGATCGCGCTGCCGACCCGCGACTACTGGGAATTCGATCGGATGGTGACGGTGTCGGATCCTCGCGGCGTGCCGGATCTGGACTCGCTCGACCGGATCTACCACCTGACGGAGCTGATCCAGTCCTCGCCGATCGCGGTGGAGCGGTCGGTGCACGCGGCGATCGGCGGCGCGTACCGCTCGCAGGGGATCACGACGCTCGAGCTGCGGTTCAACCCGATGAAGCGGAACCGCGGCGGGGAGCGCGACCTCGACCACATCATCCTCGCCGCGATCCGCGGGCTCGACCTGGCCTCGCTCGAGTACCCACAGGTGCGGGCGGGGCTGATCCTGATGATGGACCGGACGTTCACGCCGCACCAGAACCTGGTGATCGTCGAGAAGGCCTTGCGGTACGCGCCGCGCGGGATCGTCGGGATCGACATCGCCGGCCCGCGGCCGGGCGGGGAGCGGTGGGACTACCGTCAGATCGCCCCGCACGTCGAGGCGGCGCGCGCGGGCGGGCTCGGCGTGACGATCCATGTGGGCGAGGAGGGCGGCGAGCACGGGGTCGCCGAGCTCCGCGAGGTCGTCGAGGTGCTCAGGCCCGACCGGATCGGGCACGGGATCCTTGCCGCCGGCGACCCGGAGCTGATGGGCGCGCTGGCGGAGGCCGGGACGGTGCTCGAGATCTGCCCTACGTCGAATCTCCTGACGAAAGCTCTGGCCGACGAGGACGCCGTCGCGGCGACCTTCCGGGCGTTCGCCGAGAACGGAGTCGCCTTCACGATCGCCACGGATGGCCCGGAGATGATGCGGACGCATCTCCGCGACGAGTTCGAGCTGCTGCTCAGGATCGGCGCGCTCGATCCGGACGAGGCGGAAGCGGCGAATGCGCGCGGGCACTCGGCTGCGTTCGGCGCGGCTGCGAAGAATTACACCCTTAGGTGAATGGTCGCCCGGGGTGACGCGGTTTACTGTCCCGGCCCATGGATGCCCTGAGAGATCCCTCGTCGATCACCAAACGCCAAAGGCAGGTGATCCAGCTGATTGCTGCGGGTCGCTCGAACGAGGAGGTGGGCCGTGAGCTCGGCATCTCGCCACGGACTGCCAAGGCGCACTGCGACACGCTCCGTCTCAAGCTCGGCGTCAAGCGGCGGCGGCAGATCCCGCTCGCATATCGCCTCCAGACGGGCGACGACCCGCTCGCAGAGAGCCTCGAGTCGGCGAAAGCCGATACCGGGGGCTGACGGCTCCGCGCCCGTGGCGGTTTGCCGTCGCGGGCGCGGATTGTTCTGAAGCCTGGGGGTTTTTGAGAAACCGGATGAACGAAGTAGCCTTGGTGGAGAACGTGGAAGCCTTCCCGAAGCGAGGGAGGGCGGGAGCAACCCGGAGGGCAGGCAGGCCGTGGGTGTATCCGCAGTCAAACCGAATGCCAGTTGGCCGTACGCACGGCGGATCGTCCAGCGCACCCGGTTGCTCGAGATCCTCGACCAGTCCGACAGGCGGACCTTCATCCTCCTAGCGCCCGCGGGTTACGGGAAGACGACGCTCGCCCGTCAATGGATCGAGCGGGTCGGTGGGGGATGGGTTCAGGTGACCGCCGCGAGTGGGGACATCCCGGTCCTTGCTCGGGATCTGGCGGCGGCTGTGGCCCAGGTCGGAAGCTTCGACACGCAGCGTGTCGAGATCGCCCTCCAGGCCGCGCGAACACCCTCCGACCAGGCGAGCATCGTCGCGAGAACGATCCTGAGCCACTTCTCCGGGCCGGTCGGCGCGTGGCTCGTGCTCGACGACTATCAATTCGTCGTCGGCAATCACGCGGCGGAAGAGCTGGTCTCACGGCTCGAGCGGAGCGGGAAGTTCCGGTTCCTCGTCACGTCGCGCGAACGACCGAAGTGGGCGACCTCGCGGCAGCGTGTCCATCTCGAGATCAGCGAGCTGGATGCCTCCGAGCTCGCCCTCGATGAGGCGGAGGTGGCCCAGCTGCTCCCGCCGGACCGGCGAACGGCGGCGTTGCGTCGGCGTGCGCGGGGCTGGCCGGCGGTGATCGGGCTAGCGGCACATGCGAGGCTCGCCGACGTCGACCTCACCGCGAGCTCGCTGTCCGAACAGCTCTACGAGTACCTCGCGGAGGAGCTCTTCGAATGCGCCGGCGACCAGGTGCGAGGATGGCTGGCGGCGTTGGCAGTGTTGCCGCCGCTCGATCCTGCCGAGCTCGCCGCTTGCCTCGGAGCCGACGACGCACCCCGCCGGCTCGTGGCAACGGGGCTCGCCTATGAAGAAGGCGGCCGGGTCGAGGTGCACCCGTTGGCGAAGGACTTCCTGCTCGCAAAGCTCCTGGAACGCACGGACGCCCGCGACGTGGCGACGACGGCCTTCGAGCTGGCGCTCACGAAGGGGCTCTACGACGCGGCGTTCGACATCGTCAAGGACGCCGGCCTCGACGATCGTCTCGAACGGCTGATCACCGAGTCGTACGCCGATCTCATCGAGACGGGAAGGGTCGAGACGCTCGCGCAGTTCGCACGTCGGTCAGTTGTTCACGGGACGGTGTCGAGGCCGTTGCTGGATTTGATTGCGGCTGACTCTGCTCTTGTGCAGGGAAGCTTCGAACAAGCCGGAGGGCTTGCTGAATCCGCATACGCCAGTCTTCCTCGCTCTCATCCGCTAGGTGCCCGCGGCTTCCTGCTCGCTGGCCGCGCAGCGCATCTTGCCTACCGTTTTGAAGAGGCCTATTCGCTTTACGCGGAAGCGCTTGATCGCTCATCAGCCGATTACGAACGGAATGACGCGGCCTGGGGGCTTGCCGTCGCCGCGATGTATCTGGAGGATGATCGGGCAGGCGAAGCCATAGATGCGCTAGAGGCCCTGACACGAGTTCGGTCGAAGGATTTGGTGCGGTTGGACGCCGCGCGAATGTACGACTGGCTCTTCCGTGGTCACGACCGGCGGCCGGTGTTCGACGATGAAATCGCGGCGATTGCTGCGGAACTGTCTGACCCGTGGGTGCGAAGCTCGTGGAGCTACTTGCGGGGGACCGCGATGGTGCTGAATGCACGATACGAGGGGGCTGTGCAGCTCCTGCGCGTAACGCTCCACGATCTAGGGGAGTTCGGACTTGCCTTCGCGACGCCCCACGTCAGAGGGGCATTGGCTGCCGGTGAACTTGGCAGGCGCCGTTTCTCTGCATGCGACCGCAATCTGCGAGCGGTTGAGAGGCACGCGGGCCACAGCCGCGACCTCCACTCGCAACTGAATGCACGCGCTCTCCGGGCCCGGATGTACTTGGCTCAACAGCAGTCAAGTGCAGCATTGGATCTCACGTCCGACGACTTCTCGGAGATTCCAACTCGAGCAATGTACGGCGAGTACCTTGCGACCAGGGCTCTCTCACTCGCAGTTCTGGGACGACGAGGCGCCGCGCTTGAAACGTCAACGATGGCTGAGGAGACAACGACATCAGAAGACGTCCGGGTACTGAGTGCTGCCGCGCGAGCTGTTGCCTATCTCAACCATGATCGGATAATGAGGCTTCGCGCGAGCTCCTATTGGCGGCATCGACGTCGGGAGTTTGGGACGGACTCGTAGCGGCGGTCAGGGCATGCCCAGGTCTACTTGTTCCACTCGTGAGTTTCCCGATTTACAAAGCTGAGCTCCGTGAGGTCTTGCTTCGTTCAGGCGATTTGGAACTTGCCAAGTCAGTGGGTCTCGCTGCGCGATCCGCTGGCCCTACCGGTCGTTTGACACGCCGTGAACGCGAGGTGATGGAGCACGTGACTCAGGGCAGGCGGAATGCAGATATCGCACAGAGTCTCTTCATCACCGTCGCAACGGTCAAGCGACACTTGGACAGCACCTACCGCAAGCTCGGAGCTCGTAGCAGGACCGAGGCGATTGCGCGCTACGCCGAGATCGTGTACGCGGAAAGGGACGAGCCGTCGTCGGCGTAACGCAATGCATCGCTACTCGCCTCGGCTTCCTCTTGCTGCCATTCGAAGGTGAACTCGGGAGAGCGGCCCATGCGATACGGCTCGGTTGCCATCGCCAACACGGCCTCGAACGCGGCCACGATCGATGTGTCGAATTGTGAGTCAACGGCTTGGGCGAGCCTAAGCCGAGCAACTCGGCTCGGCATCGCGTCGCGGTACGGGCGGTCCGAGGTCATCGCGTTATAGGCGTCAGCAACGGCGATGATTCGTGACAGAAGCGGGATCTCTTCGTCAGCAAGTCCATCGGGATAGCCACCCCCATCGACACGCTCATGATGGTGTCTGAACGATCGATGCTATCTCTGCGTAGCTCGCGACCTTCGCCAGGATACGCTCGCCGATCTCAGAGTGCTTCTGCATCTCGCGGCGTTCCTCAAGAGTCGAGAGCACCCGGCTTCTGAAGCAGTCCCGCCGACAGACCGATCTTGCCGATGTCGTGCACAAGGCCGGCGAGATGCGCCTTGCCGACCTCCTCCTCAGGCAGTGCGAGTCGGTGAGCTATGTCACGCGCGTAGATCGCGACGCCGGCTGAGTGACCGGCCGTATAGCGATCTCGGGCATCGAGGGTCGTCACAAGCGCGGTGGCGAAGGAGAAGTTGGCCTCCTCGAGATCGGCGTTCGCGTCTGCAAGCTGGGTGGCAAGTTGTCGCTGCTCTTGATACAGACCGAACAGGCGTTGGGCGGCGAGGGCAGGTACGAAGAACAAGCGGCAACGTCCACGGCGACACCTCGGTGTACGCAACGGTGAGCGCCGCGACGATCGGCGTGTAGAGGCAGACCGAAACCGCATACATTGGTGCGCATGTCTCGAACGTAGTGAGGAGTCCCTTGCGGGTCCGCAGCTGTCGCGGTAATAGCTCCAAATGCGAGGTCAAGCGGCTCGGCCACGAGCGCTGCCGTCACCGTTGCGATCACGAGCCGGGTTGTGGTGCGATCCGGCACGAGCTGAGATGCTGCGCTGCGGCGAAGCCGGCCGCCGCACCGTAGATCGCCCGAATACAAGTGTGTACGCCCCACCGCAGCAGCTCTGAGGTCGATCGCCTCTTCGCGTCTTATCAGCGCTCGAAGCGGCAGATCTCCGATGTATGAGGCCGCCGCGACGACATTGCCGCGAGCGGTCCAAAGATCGCCGCGGCGAAAACGGTTGGAAGCACGGAGATGGAGACCTCAATAGCGTTGTCGAGACGGACGCGCCCACGTTCGGCAATCGCCGCAATACCGCGAGGCCAACTACGGCGTACGCGTTCCCGAGTCCAGACGGGAGAGCGAGCGCCAGGAGAGCCGCCGTCAGGATGCAAGCAGCACGCCTTGGTACACGATTACGGCTCTCGTCATGGGAGCCGAATTCGCGTCTCGTCTTGGGTACCTGCCACTTGCATTTCCCCCAAATGGGGCATAGGATTGCCGCTGCCGTCAGTTCCCAACAGAGGGGAGTAACCATGCGCAAGCTTGCTGCACGTCTTGCTACCCGCGCAACGCTCGCGGGTGGTATTATCACCTGGTAGCACCACAGGCTGAGTATCAGACTGTCGCCTCACCGTGGCATCACCCATTCGGTGAGTTGTCCGCGGAGGGCGAAACACCTGCTTAGACGTCTAGGTCAGGAGCCCACGCCGGAACCCAACAGCCACGGCGTGGGCTCTCGACCGAGCCTGCAGCTTGGCGAGCAGGTGGCGTACGTGGCTCTTGACCGTCTCTTCAGAGAGGTACAGGCGGTCGCCGATCTCGCGGTTCGCAAGCCCTTCCGAGACGAGTTGAAGAACCTCGATCTCGCGGCGGTCGGAAGTGCTCCGGCTCCGGCCGGCCGGACGGGCCGGAAGGTCGATCGCGTCCGGGGCCGGGTGCGTCGCGCCGCGACCTGAGCGTCGGGCCTCGCGTCGGGTCGCCACAGCCGAAGCGGCGCCACGGGGACGGCGCACCTCATCGCCCGAGCCGCCGGAGGAGCGCCGGCTTCACCTCAGGCCAGTCGTCCTCGGTGATCGCGTACCAGGCCGAGTCGCGCGGGCCGGTCGGCAACATCATGTGCCGCCGCGAGATCCCCTCGAACTGCGCGCCCAGCTTCAGCAGCGACCCACGCGTTCGCTCGTTGCGCGCGTCGGTCTTGAACTCGACCCGCTGGAGCCCGCATCGCTCCAAGGCATGCTCGAGGAGGAGCAGCTTCGCCTCGACGTTCACGCCGGAGCGGTGCATCGAGGGCCGCAGCCAGGTCCACCCGATCTCGACTCGGCGATGGTCCGGCGAGTAGTTCAGGAAGCGCGTCGAGCCATGCGTCCCCGAATCGGTGACGACGGCGAACGGGACCTCCGCCCGCGCCTCGAGCGCCTCGCCGAACCAGTTGTCGAACCCCGGCCATGCCATGTACCGGAAGATGTCCGGATCCTCGAGCGACGCTACTCGGAGCGGCTCGCGGTGACGCTCCTCGAGCGGCTCCATCCGCACGACGGTTCCCGAGAGCGAGGCCTCAGGCCGGATGCCGGCGACCGATCCCTCCATGGGAGAGAGGATATGGCGTCCGGCGAGAGGGCTAGGCCGCGAGACCGGCGAGCTCACGCAGGGCCGCGAGCCGCGAGAGCGCCTGGCCCTCGAGCTGGCGGACGCGCTCGCGTGTCAGGTCGAGCTCGTGCCCGATCGCCTCGAGCGTCCACGGCTCGCCTTCGAACCCGAACCGCAGCTCGAGGATCCGCCGCTCGCGCTCCGGGAGCGCGTCGAGCGCCTTCCGGATGTTCTGGCGGCGGAGCGACTCCTCGGCCTCGTCGAACGGGTCCGGGGCCTCGCGGTCGGCGAAGAGATCGCCGAGCTCGCCCTCGTCGTCGGCGCCAACCGTCTGGTTGAGCGACACCGACGCCGAAGCGGCCGAGAGGGCCTCGTCGACGTGCTGGATCGGCAGGCCGGTTGCCTCCGCGAGCTCCTCCTTCGTCGGCTCACGGCCCAGCTCGACCTCGAGCCGGCGCGCGGCGCGCGACAGCTTCTGCTGCCGCTCGACGACGTGGACTGGGACGCGGATCGTGCGTGCGTGGTTCGCGACCGCGCGCTGCACCGACTGGCGGATCCACCAGGTCGCGTACGTCGAGAACTTGTAGCCGCGGCGCCAATCGAACTTCTCGACGGCGCGGTTCAGGCCGAGCGTCCCCTCCTGGATCAGGTCCAGGAACGGTACGCCGAGACCGCGGTAGCCCTTCGCGATCGAGACGACGAGCCGAAGGTTCGACTCGATCATCTGGCGCTTGGCGATCAGGTCGCCGCGCTCGATCTTCTTCGCGAGGATGACCTCCTGCGCGGCAGTCAGCAGCTTGTGGCGGCCGACGTCGGCGAGGAACAGCTGCAGCGAGTCGCCCGCGCCCGACGGCTGGTCGGCCTCGTACACGACCTCCTCGGCCTTGACCTTTTCCTCGGGACGCGCCTCGCGCACCTCGAGCCCGATCCGCTCGAGCTCGCGGGTCAGGTCCTCGACGTCCACGTCCTGCAGCTCGTGCTCGAGCGCAAACGCCTCGAGCTCGGCCGGCTCGATCCAACCGCGCTCCTCGCCGGTCTCGAGCATGGTCTTTGCGCCCTCGGTCTCGAGAAGCTCCGTCAATTGATTCTGCGTCACGTCGCCCTACACCCTTTCACTCGCCTGCGCTCCACACGCCGCAATTCGCACCGTACGCTAGTTGTCCTCTGATTTCCAGGGGAATGAGAGGATTCTTAGGTTCGGAACCCCCCCGCCTGCCCTCGCAGGCGACTCACTCACGGTAGCGGATCGGCGTGCCCGAGCGGCTCTCGTATGCGCATTATCCCCGATCCCGCCCGTCTTCGTGTTGCCGAATCGTGAATTTCGCGCTAGGAGCGCTTGCCGCGTGGCTTCCCGGGCCCGCGCTCACGACGGGCGGCCAGCAGCTCGACTGCCCGCTCGTGCGTCAGCGTTTCCACGTCGTCTCCCGTGCGGAGGCTCGCGTTCGTCTCCCCATCGGTGACATAGGGCCCGTAGCGGCCATTCTTCGCGACGATCGGCTTGCCGCTGACCGGGTCGTCGCCGAGCTCCCGCAGAGGCGCCGCGGCCTCCCGGCGGCCTCCCTGCTTGGGCTGGGCGAGCAGGGCGAGCGCCTCCTCGATCGTGATCGTGAACAACTGCTCCTCGGACTCGAGGCTGCGCGTGTCCGAGCCCCGCTTCACGAAGGGCCCGTAGCGACCGTTCGAGACGACGACGTCCACTCCGTTCTCGTCCTGCCCGACCACCCGCGGGAGGCTCAGGAGCTCCAACGCCTGCTCGAGCGTGACGGACTCCGGCGACATCGCCTTGAACAGGGATGACGTCTTCGGTTTCTCGCCGTCCTCGGCGTCTTCCGTGACATAGGGGCCGTAGCGGCCGTTCTTGACGACGACCGTCCGGCCGGTTTCCGGGTTCACGCCCAGGTCGCGCTCGTCAGTGCCCTGCGAGAGGAGCTCCTCGGCCTTGCCGACCGTCAGCTCGTCGGGAGCGATGTCGTCGCCGATCGTCACGCGCTGGCCGTTTCGCTCGATGTACGGCCCGTAGCGACCGACGCGCAGCTCGATGCCGTCTCCGATCGCGATCGTGTTCACGGCGCGGGCGTCGATGTCCCCGATGTCCGACACGAGCGCCTTCAGGCCCTCGTCGTCCCCGTCGCCGAAATAGAAGCGGCGGAGCCACGCCGTGCGCTCCTCGTCGCCGTCGGCAATCCGGTCGAGGTCGTCCTCCATCTGGGCTGTGAACTCGTAGTCGACGAGGTGGCCGAAGTGCTGCTCGAGGAGGGTCGTCACCGCGAAGGCGAGGAACGTCGGGACCAGCGCCTGCCCGACCTTTCGGATGTAGCCGCGGTCGACGATCGTGCCGAGGATCGACGCATACGTGGACGGGCGGCCGATGCCCCGCTCCTCGAGGGCCCGGACGAGCGTGGCCTCCGTGTAGCGCGCCGGCGGGCTCGTCGAGTGCGACTCGGGCTCGAGCGCGGTCGCGCCGAGCTCGTCGCCCTCGGCGAGCGGCGGCAGGCGGCGTTCCTCCTCGTCGGCGGCGACGGCCTCGTCGCGGCCCTCCTCGTAGGCGAGCATGAACCCGCGAAAGGTGATCACGGTGCCGGCCGTGCCGAACTCGGCGTCCGTCCCGTCGGACGCGGTAGCGCCGACACGGACGGAGACCGTCTCGCCTCGGGCGTCGGCCATCTGCGATGCGACCGTCCGCATCCAGACCAGGTTGTACAGGGCGGCCTCGTCGCGCTCGACCTCGCGCCGAACGTCGTCGGGCGTGCGGAATTTGTCGCCGGCGGGCCGGATCGCCTCGTGCGCCTCCTGTGCGTTCTTCACCTTGCGGTTGTAAGTGCGCGGCTCGGCCGGGACCGAGTCGGCGCCGTACAGCTCGCGCGCCTGGTCGCGGGCGGCTGCGATCGCCGTCTCGGCCAGCGAGGTCGAGTCGGTGCGCATGTAGGTGATGTAACCGTTCTCGTAGAGGCGCTGGGCGACCCGCATGGTGTGCTGCGCGCTGAACCGCAGCTTGCGGCTCGCCTCCTGCTGCAGCGTCGAGGTCATGAACGGCGCGGCCGGGCGGCGGGTATACGGCTTGCGCTCGACCGAGCGGACGGCGAACGCGGCGCCGTCGAGCGCGGCGGCAAGGCTTCGCGCTCTCGCCTCGTCGACGTGGACGGCGTCGGCGGTCGTGAGCGTCCCGTTGCGGGCGAAGTCGCGGCCCTGTGCCACCTTGCGGCCGTCGACGGCCGTCAACCGCGCGTCGAAGTCGCCGGGTGCGAACGTCGCGACGACGTCCCAGTACTCGGCGGCGCGGAACTCGATCCGTTCCCGCTCGCGCTCTACGACGAGCCTGGTCGCGACCGACTGCACCCGGCCGGCCGAGAGTCCCTTCGTCACCTTGCGCCACAGGACAGGTGAGACCTCGTAGCCATAGAGACGGTCGAGAATGCGCCGGGTCTCCTGCGCGTCGACGAGGCGATCGTCGATGTCGCGCGTCTCCCCGAGCGCCCGCTCGATCGCGGGCTTCGTGATCTCGTGGAACACCATTCGACGCACCGGCACCTTCGGGTTCAGCACCTGGACGAGATGCCAGGCGATCGCCTCTCCCTCACGGTCTTCGTCCGTCGCGAGCAGCAGTACGTCGGCGGACTTGAGCTTCGCCTTGAGGTCGCTCACGACCGACTTCTTCTTCGGATCGACGACGTAGAGGGGCTCGAAGTCGTGGTCGACATTCACGCCGAGGCGCGCCCACGGCTCCTGCTTCGAGGCCGCTGGAACCTCTGCGGCGCTCTGCGGGAGGTCGCGGATATGGCCGATCGACGACTCGACCATGTAGTCCTTCCCGAGGTACCCCGCGATCGTCTTCGCCTTCGCTGGAGACTCGACGATCACGAGGCTGCGCCCCTGTTTCACTTGTTGAGCCATTTCTCGGTGCGCCACTGTAGCCACGGTGTCAACCTCCGCGATACTCGGCTTCTGTGCCAAGTCCTCCGAAGACCGTTCTACTCCTCGCAATCGACGGCGACAACTTCGCCCATCGCGCCTACCACGGGCTGCCGAAGACGATCAAGCGCGCGGGTGGGAGACCAGGCGGCGCGCTCGTCGGATTCGGGAACGCGCTCCTTCGGCTCTGGGACGACCTACAGCCCGCGGCCGTGATGGCGGCCTGGGACTTGTTGGCAGTGCCGAACTTCCGGGCCGAGCTCCTGCCCGGATACCAGGCAGGCCGGGTCTTCGACGACCCGCTGCTCGAGCAGCTCGACCTGATGCCCGGGCTCGTCGAGTCGTTCGGGTTCGTGTCGGCGCAGGCCGGCGGGTACGAGGCCGACGACTTCCTCGCCGCCGCGGCCGCGCGCTGGCCCGGCCCGGTCGTCGTCGCCTCGAACGACCGCGACGCTTTCCAGCTCGTGAGCGACCGGGTTTCGGTCCTGCAGCCGGTGAAGGGCGGCGGGTTCGCCCGCGTCGGGCCCGAGGAGGTCCGTGAGCGATACGGGGTCGATCCGGTCCAGGTGCCGGACTTCATCGCGCTCCGCGGCGACCAGTCCGACCGGATCCCGGGTGCGCCAGGCGTCGGCCCCAAGTCGGCTGCCTCGGTGCTCCGCGAGTACGGCACCCTCGAGGCGGCGCTCGCCGCCGGGAGGTTCGCGCCGATCGCCGACGACCTACGTCTCTACCGGCGCGTGGCGACGATGGACGCCGGCGCACCTCTCCCCGACCTCCGGGAGACGCCGCCCGACTGGAGTCGCGCGGCGGCTGCAGCCCGCGACCTCGGCCTCGACGCGCTCTCACGGCGGATCGCTGAGCGCACGTGATGGAGGTCATCAGCCACCCCGACTTCACGCGGCTGCACCCGACCGGGGGACACCCGGAGTCGCAGGGCCGGATCGAGGCGCTTCATGAGCGGTTCCCGTTCCGTGAGTGCCGGCCGGCCTCCGAGGACGACGTCTTGCGCTGCCACACGCCTGAGCTGCTCGAGCGGGTTCGCTCCGCGCCCGGATGGCTCGACGTCGACACGATCTGCACCGCGACGTCGTTCGAGGCCGCGATCCTGGCGGCCGGGGCGGCAATCGAGGCGGCGCAGGTGGGCGGGTTCGCCCTCGCACGACCGCCCGGGCATCACGCCGAGCCGGGGCGCGCGATGGGCTTCTGCCTCTTCGACTCGGTCGCCGTCGCGGCCCGCTGGGCGCAGGCCGAGCTCGGGGTGGGGCGCGTCGCGATCCTCGACTGGGACGTGCATCACGGCAACGGCACCCAGGCGATCGTTGCGGACGACCCGACGATCTTCTTCGCCTCGCTTCACCAATGGCCGTTCTATCCCGGGAGCGGCGGGCCCGATGAACAGGGAGAGACGCTGCTGAACCTGCCGTTGCCGGCCGGGACCGGGGACGAGGCCTATGTCGCAGCCTTCGAGGTCGCCGAGGCCGCCGTAGCCGCGTTCGAGCCCGAGCTGCTCCTCGTCTCGGCCGGGTTCGACGCCCACGTCGACGACCCGCTCGCCGACCTCCGCCTTTCCACCGCGCTCTTCGAGGAGCTCGCACGCCGGGCGACCCGGCTCGCGCCGCGCGTGGCCGCCGTGCTCGAGGGCGGCTACAACCTGGCGACGCTCCCCGACCTCGTCGAGTCTGCCCTGCGCGGGTTTCGCTCGTAGCCCTAGGCGCGCGCGTCCGCGAAGCGGTCGGCTGCCCAGTCGAGGTCAGCGGTCGTGTGCGCCGCCGACATCTGGGTCCTGATGCGCGCGGTGCCTCGCGGGACGACCGGGTAGGAGAAGCTGACCGCGTAGACGCCGAGGGCGGCCAGCCTCTCGGCGAAACTCGCGGCTTCGACCTCGTCGCCGATCATCACGGGCACGATCGGGTGCTCGCCCGGCAGCACGTCGAAGCCGAGCTCGGTCATGCGCGTGCGGAAGTGGGCGGTGTTCTCCCGGAGGCGGTCGCGGAGGTCGCCGGAGTGCTGGATCAGGTCGAGCGCGGCGAGGCTCGCCGCGACGACGGGCGGCGCGAGGCTGTTCGAGAAGAGGTAGGGCCGGGAGCGCTGGCGGAGGAGCTCCACGATCTCGCGGCGGCCGGTGACGTATCCGCCGCTCGCTCCGCCGACCGCCTTGCCGAGCGTGCCGGTCACGATGTCGATGCGCTCGATCACGTCCCAGTGCTCGGGCGTCCCGCGGCCTCCCGGCCCGACGACGCCGACGGCGTGGGAGTCGTCGACCATGACGAGCGCGTCGTGCCGGTCCGCGAGGTCGCAGATCTGGTCGAGCTTGGCGAGGTAGCCGTCCATCGAGAAGACCCCGTCGGTCGCGATCAGGCGGCGGCGCGCGCCGGAGGCCTCGTTCAGGCGAGCCTCGAGCTCGTCCATGTCGCCGTTCGCGAACCTGAGGCGCTGCGCCTTGCAGAGCCGGATCCCGTCGATGATCGAGGCGTGGTTCAACGCATCCGAGATGACGGCGTCCTCGTCGGTGAGCAGCGCCTCGAAAAGGCCGCCGTTGGCGTCGAAGCAGGAGGAGAAGAGGATCGTGTCGTCGGTGCCGAGGAACGACGAGAGGTGACCCTCGAGGGTGCGGTGCAGCGACTGCGTGCCGCAGATGAACCGCACCGACGCCATCCCGTAGCCCCAGCGGTCGAGCGCGGCGTGGGCAGCCTCGACGACGGCCGGGTGGTTCGCGAGCCCGAGGTAGTTGTTCGCGCAGAGGTTCAGCATCTCCCCGCGGCCCTCGACCTCGACGTGCGCCCCCTGAGGCGTCGTCATCACGAGCTCGGCCTTGTACGTGCCCTGTTCGCGCAGCCCGGCGAGGGTCTCTGCGAGCTCGTCTTTCAGCTGTCCGTACATCAGTCCTCCGTCCAGTCGAGGATGACCTTGCCGGAGTTGCCGGAGCGGGCCACGGCGAAGGCTTCCTCGTAGTCGCGGTACGGGAAGCGGTGGGTGATGACCGGCTTGATGTCGAGCCCGGACTCGAGCATGACGCTCATCTGGTACCAGGTCTCGTACATCTCCCGGCCGTAGATGCCCTTGATCGTGAGCATGTCGAAGATCACGGGGTTGAGGTCGAGCTCGACCGGCTTGGAGGGGATGCCGAGGATGGCGATCCGGCCGCCGTGGGCCATGTTCGCGATCATCGAGCCGAGCGCCTCGGCGCTCCCGGACATCTCGAGGCCGACGTCGAAGCCCTCCGTCATCCCGAGCTCGAGCTGGACGCCGGCGAGGTCGCGCTCGCGCGGGTCGATTGCGAGAGTCGCGCCCATCCGGCGCGCCAGGTCGAGGCGGTAGGGGTTCAGGTCCGTGACCACGACATGCCGGGCGCCGGCGTGCCGGACGACGGCGACGGCCATGCACCCGATCGGCCCCGCGCCGGTGACGAGCACGTCCTCGCCGAGGACGGAGTATTGAAGCGCCGTGTGCACGGCGTTTCCGAACGGGTCGAAGATCGAGGCGACCTCCTCGTCGACGCCCGCCCAGTGGTGCCAGATGTTCGTCATCGGCAGCGAGACGAGCTCCGCGAAGGCCCCGGGCCGGTTCACACCCAGGCCGATCGAATGTGCGCAGAGCTGGCGCCGGCCGGCCATGCAGTTGCGGCAGCGGCCGCAGACGACGTGGCCCTCGCCGCTCACGAGGTCGCCCACGGCGAAGTCGCTGACGTTCGACCCGAAGCCGACGACCTCGCCGACGAACTCGTGGCCGACCACCATGGGCACCGGGATCGTCTTCGCCGCCCACTCGTCCCACTCGTAGATGTG
Source organism: uncultured Actinomycetota bacterium (assembly GCA_963801905.1). Lineage (GTDB taxonomy): Bacteria > Actinomycetota > Thermoleophilia > Gaiellales > Gaiellaceae > PALSA-600. Next base: position 27,560 of record CAWDGP010000003.1, read on the forward strand.
GAGGTCGGTGCCGCAGATTCCCGTCTTGTGGACCCGGATCAGCACGTCGTTGATCCCGACCTCGGGCTCCGGCACGTCCTCCAGCCGGAGCCCTTCCCCCGCCTCTGCTTTGACGAGCGCGCGCATCGTGCGTCCAAGCTACACCGCTCCGCGTGCCGGCCCGGCCACGGAACCTCGTCGACCCCGGCGCCGCGACCGGCGGAGCGAGCTCGAGCGGCTCGTGGAGAACCTCGCCCGAAGCGGTAGGCTCGCGGCGGGTGTGTCGAGGCGCGACGCGCTCGTGACCCTCCTTCTCTTGACGAGCTTCGAGACGTACGGCGAGCTTCGCGAGGCCGGTCTCTCGGACCGGCAGACGGCCACGTTCCTGAAGGAACGGGCCCGCGAGCTGCTCGCGCCCGCCGGCTGAGCGTGGACGAGCGCCCGACTCTGCTCACCGTGGCGCGGGAGTGGGGCCGCATCGGGTGCACCGGCTTCGGTGGCCCGCCCGCGCACATCGCGCTGCTTCGGCGGCTGTGCGTCGAACAGCGCGGATGGATCGACGCAGGCGAGTTCGAGGACGCGATCTCCGCGTGCAACCTCCTCCCGGGGCCGGCATCGACGCAGCTCGCGATCTACTGCGCCTCACGGGTCCGCGGGCGAGCGGGCGCGATCGTCGGCGGTGCGTGCTTCATCGTCCCGGGCCTCGTCCTGATCCTCGCCCTCGCAGCGCTCTTCCTCGAGGGATCCCCGCCCGACTGGGTCCGCGGAGCGGGCGCCGGAGCCGGGGCGGCCGTGGCCGCCGTCGCGGTCCACGCAGGCTGGAGCCTCGTCCCGGACAGCCGTCGGCGCGCGCTCAGCGAGGTCCGGTGGGCTCTGTATCTCGTCGCCGGCGGCGTGTCGGCGGCGACGGTGGGGCCGTGGCTCGTCCTGGTGCTCCTCGGCTGCGGGGCGATAGAGCTGGCCATCCGCCGCGGCGGGGCCGCGCTCGCGCTCCCTCCGCTCGTCGCGACAGTGGGAACGGGCGGCCTGCTCTCGCTCGCCTGGGTCGCGTTCAAGGTCGGCGCACTGTCCTACGGCGGCGGCTTCGTGATCATCCCGCTGATGCAGGCCGACGCGGTCGACCACTACCACTGGATGACCTCCGGCCAGTTCCTGAACGCGGTCGCGCTCGGCCAGGTGACTCCCGGCCCGGTCGTGCAGACCGTCGCGGTGGTCGGCTACGCGGCGGCCGGGGTCGGCGGCGGGCTGCTCGCCGCGCTGATCGCGTTCTCGCCGTCGTTTCTCTTCGTCCTGCTCGGCGGCGACCGGTTCGACCGGCTGCGCTCGAACACCGCCGCGACGGCGTTCCTCGGAGGCGCCGGCCCGGCCGCCGTGGGCGCGATCCTCGGCGTCGCCGTCCCGCTGACCCGAGCCCTGCAGTGCAACTGGCAGTACGCCGTGCTTGCCGGCGCGGCAGTCGTGCTCTTCGTCCTCCGCCGAGGTGTCGTCTTCACCCTGCTGCTGGCCGGAGCCGTCGGCGCCGCAGTCGCCCTTGCGGGCGGCCCGCTTCCCTCATAGGACGCGTTCGAGTGGGCGACCCGCACGACGCGCACGCCGCGCAGTCGGTCGCCGCACTCGGCGGCGAGCGCTCGCGCTCGAGCCCGGGCAGAAGATCGCCTACGTCTTCGACTTCGGCGACGAGTGGCGCGTCGAGCTCACCGTCGCCCGTGTCGATGCGGACGACGGCGGTGTCTACCCGCGGCTGCTCGAGTCGATCGGGAAGGCGCCGGCGCAATATCCCGACGCTCGAGGAGGACGTGGCGTAGCTCAGGCCTTGCCGGCGGTAAGGCCGCCGTCGACGATCATCCCCGAGCCGAGCACGAACCTCGCGTCGTCCGAAGCGAGGTAGAGATCCCGGAGTCCGCACCGGTGATGATGCAGACCTTCCCCGCGAGCCTCCCGCTCACGGCCGGACGAGTGCCACGAGGCGCGCGATCCCGAGCGCGAGCAGGATGATCGCCCCGGTGACCGCGTCGATCCAGAACGTCGACGTGTTCCTCAGCACCAGCACGTCGTTCACGAGCCCGAGTAGCACGACTCCGGTGAACGCGCCGACCATTCGGCCGCGGCCCCCGTCGAGCTCGATCCCGCCGATCACTGCCGCCGCGAACACGGTGAAGATGAGGTTGTTCCCCTGGTTCGCCGTCACGGTGAGCACCTCGCCGGCAAGCATCAGCCCGCCGACCGCCGCAAGGGCTCCGGCGACGCAGAAGACGCCGATCCGGACTCGATCGACCTTGATCCCCGCCGCGCGCGACGCCTCGAGGTTGCCGCCGATCGCGTAGACGGCCCTTCCCGTCCGGTGGTAGCGAAGGAACAACCCGGCGACGAGAAAGACCCCGATCGTCACCCAGGCCGAGACCGGGAACCCGAGCCAGTACGCCGAGCCGAGGTACGTGAACGAGGCCGGCATGTTGTAGACCGACTGGCCGCTGACGATGCCCTGCTGGATCCCTGCGAGGAGGATCAGCATCGCCAGGGTGAAGATGAACGCGTTGAACCGCAGCTTCACGATCATGAAGCCGTTGAAGAGCCCGATCGCGGCCCCGAACGCTAGCGTGACGAAGATCCCGACCGCCGGGGGCCAGTCCGTGCCGAGGCCGTGGCCGCTGACCGGCACGATCAGCCAGGCACCCAACATCGGCGCGAGCCCGTAGATCGACTGCAGCGAGAGATCGAAGCTCCCGGTCAGGAGGATGATCGTCTCGGCGACGACGACCATGCCGAGCGCGGCCGAGCCCTGCGCGGTGTTGCTCAGGTTCGAGCTCGTGAAGAAGGCCGGGCTCGACGCGATCCCGACGACGACGAGCACCCCGATCGCGGGCAGCAGCGCGAGCTCGCGGAGCCAGCGGAACACGGCCCGCCCGCCCCCATGCGAGTACCCCGGGCTGCGCTCCGCCGTCGAGTCCACGGCCGCCTCCGTCACGCCGCCGCCCCGAAGCCCTCGGCGACCGAGATCAGCGTCTGCCTCTCCCAGGGCGGCGCGAACTCGCGGACGACCGCACCCCGGCGGACGACCAGGAGGCGCGTGCAGATGCGAAGCTCGTCGAGGTCGTCCGACACGAGCAGCACAGCAGTGCCGTCGCGACGGGCCTTGTCGATCGCGCCGAGGAGAGCCTCCTTCGAGGCGACGTCGACCCCGACGGTGGGAGAGATGACCACGAGGAGCGCAGGGGTCGACGCGAACGCCCGCCCGACGACGACCTTCTGCTGATTGCCGCCGGAGAGCTCGGCGGCGGGCTGGTCCAGGCCCGACGACACGATCTGGAGCCGCTCGGCGATCGATGCGGCGGCACTCCTCGTCCTGGATGCGCGCACCACGCCGAAGACGGACGAGAGACGGTCGAGGATCGGCAGCGTCAGGTTCTCGCGCACACCGAACGTCGGCACGAACCCGCGCGCGTGCCGGTCCTCCGGGATGTATGCGACACCCCGGGCGAGAGCGGAGTCGACCTTGCCGGGTTGCAGCGGCACTCCGTCGAGCGAGATCGTGCCGGCGACCGGCTTCAGGAGACCGGCAACGGCGTCGGCGACGGCGACTGCCCCAGAGCCGCGGAGCCCGAAGAGGCCGACGCACTCTCCGGCGCGCACTGCAAGGCTGATGTCGTGGGCGTCGCCGAGAGGCGAGCGTGCCGACAACCCCGAGACCTCGAGCCGAACGGCTCCCTCGCCGTCGCTCCGGGCGAACGTGTCCTGTGACCGGGCGAGGGCCGAACCGACCATCGCCGATACCAGACGCTCGTGGTCGAGCTCGGCGACCGGCGCGGTCACGATCCGTTTCCCGTCCCGAAGCACGGTGACGGTGTCGCAGATCTCGTAGATCTCCTCGAGATGGTGGGAGATGTAGAGGATCGCGACGCCGTTCTCCTTCATCCTGTGGACGCGCTCGAACAAGCGCTCGATCGCAGTCGACTCGAGCGACGCGGTCGGCTCGTCGAGGATCAGGAAGCGTGCCCCCGCCGAGAGGGCCCGGGCGATCTCGACGATCTGCTTCTGCTCCACCGAGAGCTCGCCCGCGGGCTGGTCGACGTCGAGGTCGAACCCCCATTCGAGCACCAGCTTCCGGGCCTGCCTCCGGAGGGATCGCCAGCGGACGAGCGACCCCTCGTCGCGGTTGAGGAAGATGTTCTCGGCGACGCTCAGGGTCGGGATCACCATCGACCGCTGGTAGACGCACGCGACACGCTGTTGCCAGGCTGCGCGGTCGCCGAGGCCCGGCGCCGGCTCGCCGTGCAGGGCGACGGCACCGCGGTCCGCCTTGAGGAGCCCCGTGAGCACCCCGACCAGGGTCGACTTCCCCGCGCCGTTGCGACCCACGAGCGCGTGGCATTCACCGCCCTGCACCGACAGCGAGACGTCGGCGAGCGCGTCCATCCGCCCGAACGACTTCCAGACGCCGTCGGCCTGAGCGGCGGGCGGCTGCACCGGCAGCCGCCCGCTCTCCCGTTCAGGCAACGGGCTCACTTGCCCTTGTAGTTCCCCCAGAGCGCCGGGTCGTTGACGTTCGCCTTCGACACGACCGGGGCGACGATCGCGTCCTCGAGGTTCCCGAGCAGCGGCACGATCTTGCTGCCGTGGTCGGTCTTCATGCCGACGCGATACTTGGCGCCGTTGACCGCCTGCTTGGCGTAGTAGACCGCGAACTGGGCATACAGCGTCGCGGGCTGCGAGATCGTCGCATCCTCCTCACCCTGTCGGATCCAGCTGTGCTCCTGCGGTGTCCCGTCGTCGCTGAAGAGGACGACGTGGTTCGCCGCGCCGACCTTGCTGAACTTCCCGGCTGCCTTCTCCGCCGCGATGATCCCCGGCACGGGGCCGCTCCAGTGGACGTAGATCGCCTTGAGGTCCGAGTACTGGCTGAGTGCGGTCTTCGCGTCGTTCACCGCCGTGGGAGTGTCCCACTTCGTCGCGTACTCGACCACCTTGAGGTTCGGGTGCGCCTTCATGCAGCTGAGGAACCCGTTCTTGCGGTCGAGGCCGTTGATCGACGCGAGGTCGCCCTCGAGCATCGCGACGTGCCCTGAGCCACGGACATGCGAGGCGATGTAGGTGCACGCGTTCTGCCCGTAGAGCACGTTGTCGGCGCGGACGATCATGTACACCTTGCCCTGGGTGGGCGCGACGTCCACGCTCACGACCGGCACGTGCTTGCTCGCCGCGTAGGCGAGCGTCGGTGCGATCGCGGCGCTGTCGACCGGGTTGATGATCAGAGCGCTCACGCCCTGGTCGATCAGCGTCTTGATCTGAGTGGCCTGCTTGCCGGCGTCGCCGTTCGCCGAGATCGGGCCGACCAGGCTGACCCCGTTCTTCGCGGCTGCCGCCTTCTCGAACGCCACGTACGAGCTCCAGAAGTCGGTGCTGTACCCGGCAAGCGAGACGCCGATTGTGATGCCCTTCTTCGTTTGTGTGTGCCCCTGACCGGCTGCGAACGAGGTCGTCGACAGCACGCCGACGAGCCCCACGATCGCGAGCACCCCGAACAACCGAGTCTTCACCGTCCTACTCCCTCCTGTCGAATCATCACTGACATTGGTCACGCTGTTACGTGCTGCTCCTGCCACCAGACCGGCCCGTCCGGGAACACGAACTCGGACAGGGACTCCGGGCGGATCTCGATGCTGTAGCCCGGGGTCGTCGGGGCGAGATACCGCCCGCCGACGACCCGGACCGGGTCGACGAAGTGCTCGTGCAGGTGATCGACGTACTCGCACACACGGCCGTCGAGCGAGGCCCCGACCGAGATGTAGTCGAACATCGACACGTGCTGCGCGTACTCGCAGAGCCCGACCCCGCCGGCGTGCGGGCACACCGGGACGCCGAACTTCGCTGCGAGCAGGACGACCGCGAGCACTTCGTTCACGCCGCCGAGTCGGCAGCAGTCGAGCTGAACGGCATCGATCGCGCCCAGCTGCAGCAGCTGCTTGAAGACGACGCGGTTCTGGACGTGTTCCCCGGTGGCGACCTTGACCGGAGCCACCGCGTCGCGAATTCGCTTGTGACCGAGCACGTCGTCCGGGCCCGTCGGCTCCTCGATCCAGAACGGATCGACCTCCGAGAGGCGGCGGATCGCCTCGATCGCCTGGTCGACACCCCACGCCTGGTTCGCGTCGAGCGAAAGGCGGTACCCGGAGCCGATCGCCTCGCGGACGAGCCGCGCGCGCCTCAGGTCGTCCTCGATGTCGCCGCCCACCTTCAGCTTCAGGTGGACGAACCCGGCGGCGATCGCCTCGCGTGCCCGCTCCGGGAGGCTCTCCTCCGGGTAGCCGATCCAGCCCGCGGAGGTCGTGTAGGCAGGGAACCCCTCGTCGAGCAGCCGCTCCTCCCGCTCGGCCTTGGTGGGCTCGTTGGCCCTGAGGATCTCGAGCGCCTCGTCGGGGGTGAGGACGTCGTCGATGTAGCGGAAGTCGACGCACGCGACGATCTCCTCGGGGCTCATGTCGGCGAGGAGCTTCCAGAGAGGCTTCTCCTCGAGCCTGGCGTACAGATCCCAGACGGCGTTCACGATCGCCGCGGTGGCGAGGTGGATCACGCCCTTCTCGGGGCCGAGCCAGCGCAGTTGCGAGTCGGTGACGAGCCGGCGCCAGAAACCTCCGAGGTCTGCGACGAGCTCGTCGACGGTGGCGCCGACCACGTGCGGAGCAAGCGCCTCGATGGCCGCCACGCACACCTCCGTGCCGCGGCCGATCGTGAAGGTGAGCCCGTGTCCCGCAACCCCGCTTGGATCATCGGTTTCGAGCGTGACGTACGCCGCCGAGTAGTCCGGGTCGGGGTTCATGGCGTCCGAGCCGGCGCCCGTCCGCGAGGTCGGAAACCGGATGTCGTACGTCACTGCCTTCACGATCCGAACCGACATGAGAGGATGTTTCTAATACAAAGATCAGATGTTTGTCAACCGATATTGGCAAATCTCGCCCGAATCCGTGGGTATAGTCCCTCTATCATCCGATCTTTGAAGAAAGACATGGGATGGCCGGCGAGATAACCTCCTCGGGCCGGCGTCGCGGCGCAGGGGTCACCGACGATGCGATCGAGCGGATCCGCGAGCTGGTCGCGACGGGCGCCTGGGGGCCCGGCACGCGCCTGCCCAGGGAAGTCGATCTGGCCAAGGAGCTCGGGCTCTCGCGGAATTCCCTCCGAGAGGCCGTGCGGGCCCTCTCGCAGGCGCGGGTCCTCGAGGTGCGGCAGGGCGACGGGACGTACGTCAGCAGTCTCGACCCGGGTGAGCTGCTCGAGCCGACGCTCTCCGCGACCCACCTTCTCCAGGGAAGGACCGTGCTCGAGCTGTTCGAGGTGCGGCGCATGCTCGAGCCGGAGGCGGCAGCCCTCGCCGCCCAGCGCGGCGACGCCGAGGTGAGCAGCGCGCTTCGAGCCGAGCTCGACCGCATGATCGCGGCCGGCGACAGCGCCGACGATCTCGTCGAGGCCGATGCCGCCTTCCACGACGTGATCGCCCGGGCCCCCGGGAACGGCGTGCTCAGAGCGCTGCTCCGCAGCCTCTCGACGAGCACCGTCCGCGCGCGCCTGTGGCACGGCATCGCCGATCGCGGCGCACTCGACCAGGCCCGCGCGGAGCACGCCGGCATTTACGAGGCGATCGCGGCAGGGCACGCCGACCTCGCCCGCGCATCGGCGCTGTTGCACATCGCGACCAACGAGAACTGGCTGCGAGAGCATCTCGACCCCGCCGAGGACGTCCCTCTCGACCGCGGCGGATGATCGAGCTCGGGCGACTGGCCCTGGGGACAGCCCCCATCGGCGGGTTGTACGAGGCGGTCGGGGACGAGACGGCGAGCGACGTGGTCGATTCGGCCTGGGAGCTCGGGATCCGCTACTTCGATACGGCGCCGCGCTACGGCGCAGGGCTTGCCGAGCGTCGGCTTGGTGGCGCTCTGAGCGGCCGGCCGAGGGACGAGTACGTCGTGTCGACCAAGGTCGGCCGCCTCCTTCGACCCGGAAGGTCGGCCTGGGGTGGGGCGCCGGGGCTCGTCGACTACTTCGACTTCTCACATGATGCAACGCTTCGCTCGCTCGAGGAGAGCCTCGGCCGGCTCGGTCTCGACCGCGTCGACATTGCCTTCGTCCACGACCCGGACGACCACTTCGACGAGGCGCTCGCGGGCTCGTTCCGTGCTCTGCGGCGGCTGCGCGACGAGGGGGTCGTGCGGGCGATCGGGATTGGAGCGAACCAGCCGGCGGTGCTTTGCCGCTTCGCGCGCGAGGCCGACCCGGACTGCTTCCTCGTTGCCGGCCGGTTCACGGCGCTCGACCGAACGGCTGAGGCCGAGCTGCTCCCGTTGTGCGAGGCGGGCGGGATCGCGGTGATCGCGGGTGGCGTCTTCAACAGCGGGGTCATCGCCGGCGGGACGACGTTCGACTACGAGACCGCAGCTCCCGAGGTCGTCGCGCGCGTGGCGCGGCTCCGCGAGATCTGCGAGCGCCACGGCGTCCCGCTCGCCGCCGCGGCGCTCCAGTTTCCGCTACGGCACCCAGCCGTTGTCACCGTCCTCGTCGGTTGCCGCACCCCCGGTGAGGTCGCCGACGACGTGCAGCTCTCGAAACTCCACGTGCCGGACGCGCTCTGGAGCGAGCTCCGGTGATCATCGACTCCCACCAGCACTACTGGGATCCGGCGGCCGCGGACTATCCCTGGATGACCGACGAGGTCGCGCCATTGCGACGGCGGTTCGGCCCCGGCGACCTCGAGCCGCTGCTCCGCGCGCACGGCGTCGCCGGCACGGTCGTCGTTCAGGCTCGTCACGACCTCGACGAGACTCGTGACCTGTTGGCGCTGGCGAAGGAGACGCCGTCCCTGCTCGGCGTCGTCGGCTGGCTGGATCTCACCGGTGACATCGCGCGGCAGCTCGGCGAGCTCGATGGCCCGCTCGTCGGAGTGAGGCACCAGGTCCACGACGAGGCCGATCCGGAGTGGCTCCTGCGCGACGACGTGCAGCGCGGGCTGGCGGCGATCGCGGCGGCCGGGCTCGCCTACGACCTTCTCGTCCGCGCCCGGGAGCTTCGCGCCGCGGTCGAGACGGCAAGGCGGCATCCCGATCTCAGCTTCGTGCTCGACCATGCCGGGAAGGCGCCGGCCTCGGGTCGTGACGTGTGGGCGCGAGGGGTCTCGGCGCTCGCCGAGCTCCCGAATGTGACGTGCAAGCTCTCGGGCCTCTTCACCGAGGCCGACCCGGACGCAACGGTGCAGCGCGCTCTCGACTGGTTCGGCCCAGAGCGCTGCATGTTCGGGTCGGACTGGCCGGTGTGCCTCCTCGCGTCCGAGTACGGCGACGCGATCGCCATCGTCGGCGACGACCCGGAAGTCCTCGCCGGGACCGCGATCAGGACATACGGGCTCGCCCTGCCGTGACCCGGACATGGAACCCCCTTGCGGGTCGCGTTGACGCCCGAGTCTCGCAGGGGTTCGTCGTTCAGATCGCCTTTTCCATCGCCACGCAGGCGAGGGGAACGCCGTCCTCGAGCGCGACCTCGATCTCCTCGCCCGGCTCGAAGCCGCAGGCGGCATAGAGCGGGACGCCGGGGAGCGTCGCGAGGAGGGCGAGCCGGCGGAAGCCCTCCGATCTGGCGGCGTGCTCGCATTCTTCGATGATCCGCCGGCCGAGGCCGCGCCGGGTCCAGTCGGCCCGGACGAACATCGCACGGACCTTCGCAGGCTCGGTCGCCGGGTCGAGCGGGCGACCGTCGTCCTCGGACTCGCCGCTCCCCGTGTAGAGGCGGTCGCGCCGGCTCCACCCGCCGCACCCGACGAGCTCGCCTCCCACCTCGAGCACGAAGTACGTGCCGTCCGCGATGAGCATTGCGTCGGCGTGGGCGACGAACCGAACGGCGCTCATGGTCTGCCGCTCGTCGTAGTACGCCGGAAAGAGCGAGGCAGCGGACTGCTTCATCAGGGCATCGATGGCGGGTGCGTCGGCCGGCTGGGCGACGCGAAGCGTCACCTCGGGTGCCGTCATCCTCAGATCCCGTCCGGGCCGCCCATACCCGGGAGGTCACCGCGTGACGCCGGGGGTGGCGCTTCAGCGACCGGGAGCCCGGCCTCGCGCCATGCCGGCGAACCCGCCGACGACGTCGCGAGGCGTCAACCGCTCGATCTTCTCGGACGCCTGTTGGATCAACTCGGCCAGCGTCCGTGCGCTTCGCATGCGGAGAGGCTACGGGAACGTCCAGGTCACGCCTATCGCGGCGGCGATACGCTCGCGAGATGCCGGAGTGGGAGCCGCCGACCCTCACCGACGTGCTCGACGCACGCCGGCGGATCGCACCGCACCTGAGCCCGACGCCTCTCTACGGGTACCCCGCGCTCGACGACCTGGTCGGGACGACGGTGCTCGTCAAGCACGAGAACCACCAGCCGGTCGGCGCCTTCAAGGTCCGGGGCGGTATCAACCTCGTCTCGCAGCTCTCGGCCGAGGAGCGGCAGCACGGCGTCTTCGCCGCGTCGACGGGGAACCACGGGCAGTCCATCGCCTACGCGTCGCGCCTGTTCGGCGTCTCGGCCACGATCTGCGCGCCCGAGGGCGCGAACCCGGTGAAAGTCGCATCGATGCGCGGCCTCGGAGCCGAGGTGGTCCTCGGCGGCCGCGACTTCGACGAGGCGCGCGAGCGTTGCGACGAGCTCGCTCGTGAACGCGCGGGCCGGTACATCCACTCCGGGAACGAGCCGCTGCTGATCGCCGGCGTGGGGACGGAGATGCTCGAGCTCCTCGAGCAGGAGCCTCGCGTCGACGTCGTCTTCGTGCCGATCGGCGGAGGGAGCGGCGCCGCAGGCTGCTGCATCGTCGCGAAGGCCGTCAATCCGGCGGTGCGGGTCGTCGGCGTCCAGTCGGAGGCGGCGCCGGCCGCGTATCGCTCGTGGAAGGAGCGGCGCCCCGTCGAGGACGAGATGGCCACGTTCGCCGAGGGCCTCGCCACCCGGGTGCCGTTCGAGCTCCCGCAGCAGATCCTCCAGCGCCACCTCGACGACTTCGTCTTGGTCTCCGACGACGAGATCCGGGTCGCCCAGCGACACATGATCGAGACGACGCGCAACCTGATCGAGGCCGCCGGCGCGGCGCCTCTCGCCGCCGCGCTACGGCAGCGGCAGGAGCTTGCCGGGAAGCGCGTCGCGCTCGTGGCGAGCGGCGGCAACGTGAGCCCGCAGCAGCTCGTCGAGCTGTTTGCCGACTAGCGAAGAGCCCCGCATCGGCGGGGCTCTTCGCTAGCGCAGACATCGACGCTCAGGCCGGGACGGGCTCGCGAACCTGCGTCAGGCGGAACTGGTTGCCCGACGGGTCGCGGAACGCGGTATCGATCCCGTAGGGCCGCTCTTCGGGCTCCTCGGTGAACTCGACTCCGCGTGCCCGCAGCTGCTCGTAGTCGGCGTGGACGTCGTCGGTCGTGAGCAGGACGTTCCCCGCCCAGCCCTTTGCCATCAGGCTCCGGATCTGACCGGCAGTGGTCTCGTCGAGCACCGGCGGGCCGGGGATGGCGTTCAGCAGCACGGAGATGTCGGGCTGGTTCGGCGGCCCGACGGTCAGCCACCGGTAGTTCCCGAGCTCCGGCAGCGTCACGTCGGCCCGCACCTCCCAGCCGAGCTTCTCGGTGTAGAAGGCGAGCGCCTCGTCCTGATCGTGCACCCATACGCCCGCAAACGAGATCTTGATCATCGTCACTCCTTTGGTCTCTGGATCGTCGAGACGATGCTAGGCCGGTGCCGTTCAGGCGTCTTCTCGAAACGTGCGGTGTTGCGGGCGGGCGTGTGCGCGAAGCACGCAGGTCGGGATCCGGGCGTACCGCGAGGCCGGCGGGAACGAGGCGCGGTACGCCGTCGGGGTCATCCCGTAGGCCCGGGTGAAGCTCGTCGTGAACGAGCCGACGCTGCGCAGCCCGACCGAGAAGCAGATCGATGCGACGGAGCGATCCGTGGAGCGGAGGAGGGCCGCGGCACGCTCGAGGCGCCGGGTCAGGAGATAGGCGTGGGGCGATTCGCCGAAGGCCCGCCGGAACTCGCGGCTGAAATGGGCGCGCGAAAGCCCGGCGGCGTGAGCCAGGTCATCGACGGCGAGTGGCTCCGCGTAGCGGGCATCGACGAGGTCTCGGGCGCGAAGCAGGTGGCGCTCCGGCGGGACGACGAGCATCCGTCCAGTATTGCCGACGGAAATGGGAGAGCCCCGCTGGGCGGGGCTCTCCGTTAGCAGGCCTGTAAGCCGGA
>CAWDGP010000004.1:0-276508 GCA_963801905.1 uncultured Actinomycetota bacterium
GCTGTTGAGGAAGGAGGAGCAGGAACAGGTGAGGAGTACGTGGAGGGGAGAGGCGGTAAAGAGTCGAGGGGTCGAGACACTGGGAGAGCTGGTGAGGATGCATGCGGAGCAGAGGTCTGGGAGTGTGGCCGTGGTGGGGAGCGATGGGCGGGAACTGAGCTACCAGGAACTGGAGGAGGAATCGAGCCGAGTGGGGAAGAGGTTGAGGAGAGAAGGGGTGAGAGAGGGAGGGATAGTGGGGATCAGTGTGGAAGGGGCGCGGGAATGGGTGATTGCAGCGGTGGGAGTGTTGAAGGCGGGAGGGGCGTTCGTGGGCTTGGAGTGTGGAGATCCGGAAAGGCGGAGAAGGAGGTTAGTAGAGGAGACGGGAGCGGAATGGGTGATCACCGAGCAGAGAGAGAGCTGGGAGGAGGAAGGAGGGAGGGAGAAGGTGCTGACGGTGGAAGAGCTGGTGGAAGGGCTGAAGAGTGAGGAGAAGGAGGAGAAGGGGGAGGGAGAAGAAGGAAGGGAGGAGGAGAAGGAAGAGATAGGAGGAGAGAGTCTGGGGTGTGTGGTGTACCGGTCGGGAAGGAAAGGGAAGGTGGAGAGAATCTGGATCAACCAGCGAACGTTGATCGGAAAGGGAGCGGTGAAGGTGGGAGAGGGAGAGCGTGTAGCGATGAGAGTGGGAATGGAGGAGGAAGGAAGCCTGGAGGTGATGCGGGTGATAGCGGGAGGTGGATGTGTGGTGGAGGTGAGAAAGGGAGCAGGGGTGGCGCCGCGGAGAATGGCGGAGTTGCTGAGCGAGCAGGGGAGCCGGGTGGTGTGGGGGAAGGCGGGAGAGCTGGAGAGGCTGGCGCGGGAATTTCCGGAGGCGCTGGAGGGGGTGAGGGTGATGGTGTGCGAGGAAGGGTGGAGGGGGCAGAAGTGGCTGGCGGAGACACTAGGGGAGGAAGTCTTGGAGCGGGTGTACGGAGGGTATGGGATGGCGGAAGCAGGAGGGGTGGGTTTGTTGTATCCGTTGCGGGAGTTGCGTGGGGAAGGTGGAGAGTGGAGACGGATGAGGATGGAGGAGGTGGTGGGAGGGAAGAAGATCCATCTGCTGGATGGAGAGATGAGAGAAGTGGGGGAAGGGGTGGTGGGGGAGATCTATGTGGGAGGAGAGGAACAGGCGTGGGGGAATGGAGAGGCAGAGGAGACGGCGGAGAAGTGGGTACCGGATCCGTGGAGCGAGCGAGCAGGAGGGCGGCTGTACCGGACAGGGGATTTGGGGAGGCTCAGAGGGAAAGAGGGGAGCAAAGAGGAGATAGTGGAGTATGTGGGAAGGCGTGACCGGAGGAGGGTGGTGGAGGGAGTGAGGGTGTATGAGGAGGAGATCGAGGAGGCATTGCGGGGAGCAGATGGAGTGGAGGAAGCGCGGGTGGTAATCAGCCAGGGCAGCCAGGGGGGAGGGAAAGGGAACCGGGGAGAAGCGCGAATCACGGGTTGGGTGAAGAGGAGCGGAGAGGGAGGGAAGGAGACGGAGACGGAGACGGGAAAGCTGAAGCTGGAGCTGGAAGAGCTGGTGGAAGGGTTGAAGGAGAAACTGCCAGGGCGGATGATTCCGGAGAAGTTGGTGGAGGTAGAGGAGTGGCCGCGGCGCAGGAATGGGGAGATCAATGAAGAGGCGTTGCAGCGGAGGCTGGAAGAAACGGAGGGAGTGAAGGAATACACGCCGGCGGGGAGCGAGGAGGAAGAGAAGCTGGTGCAGGTATGGGAGGAGACGCTGGAGAAGAAGCCGATCGGGGTACACGATAATTTTTTCACCATTGGGGGAGACTCGCTGCTGGCCACGCAAGTGGTGGCGCGGATGAGTGGAGCGCTTGAGGTGGAACTGCCGTTGCGGCGGTTGTTTGAGTCGCCCACGATTGCGCAGCTGGCGCCGGTGATGGTGGAGATGCGGAAGGCAGGAGGATGGCGCAAGCCGGCGATCGGGCGTGTAGACCGTGAGGGAGTGCTGGAGCTGTCGTATGCGCAGCAGCGGTTGTGGTTTTTGATGCAGGTGATGCCGGGGAACACGTCCTACAACATACCTCTGGCGTTGCGGCTGAGAGGGGAGCTGAATGTAGAAGCGCTGAAGCGGAGCATCAGGGAGATCGTGAGGCGGCATGAAGTGCTGCGGACGCGGTTTGAGACGGTGGAAGGGAAGCCGCGGCAGATCATCGAGGGGGAGATCGAGCTGGACCTGGAAGTGAAGGAGCTGAAAGGGGGAGAGGGGGAAGAGAGGGAAGAAGAGCTGATGCGGGTAGCGGTGGAGGAGGCGCAGAAGCCATTTGATCTGGAGAAAGGGCCGATGGTGCGAGTGGGATTGGTGCGAGTAGGGGAGGGGGACCATGGGCTGCTGATGACGATGCACCATATCGTATCGGACGCGGTGTCGACGGGGGTGGCGGTGCGGGAGATGACGGCGCTGTACGCGGCCTACAGTGAGGGGAAGGAATCGCCTTTGGAGGAGCTGCCGGTGCAGTATGCCGACTACGCGTGGTGGCAGCGAGGCTGGTTGAAAGGGGAGGTGCTGGAAGAGCAGATGGAGTACTGGAAGGTGGAGCTGGAAGGAGTGAAGCCGCTGGCGCTGGCGACGGACCGTCCGCTGAGGGCGCAGATGAGTGCGAGAAGCGGGTTCGCACGGCTCAGGATGGGGAAGGAAGCGACGGCGAAGCTGAAGAAGCTGAGCGAGCGGGAAGAAGTGACGATGTTCATGGTGCTGATGGGTGCGTACCAGGTATTGCTGTACCGGTACAGCGGGCAGGAGGATTTTGCGGTCGGGACGCCGATAGCGGGACGGACGGCGACGGAGACGGAGGAGCTGATTGGATTTTTTGTCAACACGCTGGTGCTGCCGGCGGAGGTGGGAGGGAATCCGAGTTTTGTGGAAGTGCTGAGGAGGATGAAGGAGAAGACGGTGGGAGCGTATGCGCACCAGGACGTTCCGTTCGAACGGCTGGTGGATTCGCTGCAGATCGAGCGCAATGTGAACCGGTCACCGCTGTTTCAGGCAATGTTTGCATTCCAGAACGCGGGCCTGGGCGCCGGACTCGATCTCGGCGAAGAGCTGAAACTGGAAGGGATCAACATCCGCAACGAGCATGGCAGCCAAGTTCGAACTGTTGTTGTCGATCAAGGAAATGGAAGAGGAACTGATGGGGAGCATGCAGTATTACGCGGAGCTGTTCGATGAAAGCACGATGAAGGTGATGATGGAAAGGCTGGAGCGGGTGCTGGAGGAAGTAGCGGAGAAGCCGGAGCAGAGGATCGACGGGATAGAGCTGTTGAGGAAGGAGGAGCGGGAACAGGTAAGGAGTACGTGGAGGGGAGAGGAGGTAAAGAGTCGAGGGGTCGAGACACTGGGAGAGCTGGTGAGGATGCATGCGGAGCAGAGGTCTGGGAGTGTGGCCGTGGTGGGGAGCGATGGGCGGGAACTGAGCTACCAGGAACTGGAGGAGGAATCGAGCCGAGTGGGGAAGAGGTTGAGGAGAGAAGGGGTGAGAGAGGGAGGGATAGTGGGGATCAGTGTGGAAGGGGCGCGGGAATGGGTGATTGCAGCGGTGGGAGTGTTGAAGGCGGGAGGGGCGTTCGTGGGCTTGGAGTGTGGAGATCCGGAAAGGCGGAGAAGGAGGTTACTAGAGGAAACGGGAGCGGAATGGGTGATCACCGAGCAGAGAGAGAGCTGGGAGGAGGAAGGAGGGAGGGAGAAGGTGCTGACGGTGGAAGAGCTGGTGGAAGGGCTGAAGAGTGAGGAGAAGGAGGAGAAGGGGGAGGGAGAAGAAGGAAGGGAGGAGGAGAAGGAAGAGATAGGAGGAGGGAGTCTGGGGTGTGTGGTGTACCGGTCGGGAAGGAAAGGGAAGGTGGAGAGAATCTGGATCAACCAGCGAACGTTGATCGGAAAGGGAGCGGTGAAGGTGGGAGAGGGAGAGCGTGTAGCGATGAGAGTGGGAATGGAGGAGGAAGGAAGCCTGGAGGTGATGCGGGTGATAGCGGGAGGTGGATGTGTGGTGGAGGTGAGAAAGGGAGCAGGGGTGGCGCCGCGGAGAATGGCGGAGTTGCTGAGCGAGCAGGGGAGCCGGGTGGTGTGGGGGAAGGCGGGAGAGCTGGAGAGGCTGGCGCGGGAATTTCCGGAGGCGCTGGAGGGGGTGAGGGTGATGGTGTGCGAGGAAGGGTGGAGGGGGCAGAAGTGGCTGGCGGAGACACTAGGGGAGGAAGTCTTGGAGCGGGTGTACGGAGGGTATGGGATGGCGGAGGCAGGAGGGGTGGGTTTGTTGTATCCGTTGCGGGAGTTGCGTGGGGAAGGTGGAGAGTGGAGACGGATGAGGATGGAGGAAGTGGTGGGAGGGAAGAAGATCCATCTGCTGGATGGAGAGATGAGAGAAGTGGGGGAAGGGGTGGTGGGGGAGATCTATGTGGGAGGAGAGGAACAGGCGTGGGGGAATGGAGAGGCAGAGGAGACGGCGGAGAAGTGGGTACCGGATCCGTGGAGCGAGCGAGCAGGAGGGCGGCTGTACCGGACCGGGGATTTGGGGAGGCTCAGAGGGAAAGAGGGGAGCAAAGAGGAGATAGTGGAGTATGTGGGAAGGCGTGACCGGAGGAGGGTGGTGGAGGGAGTGAGGGTGTATGAGGAGGAGATCGAGAAGGCATTGCGGGGAGCAGATGGAGTGGAGGAAGCGCGGGTGGTAATCAGCCAGGGCAGCCAGGGGGGAGGGAAAGGGAACCGGGGAGAAGCGCGAATCACGGGTTGGGTGAAGAGGAGCGGAGAGGGAGGGAAGGAGACGGAGACGGAGACGGGAAAGCTGAAGTTGGAGTTGGAAAAGCTGGTGGAAGGGTTGAAGGAGAAACTGCCAGGGCGGATGATTCCGGAGAAGTTGGTGGAGGTAGAGGAGTGGCCGCGGCGCAGGAATGGGGAGATCAATGAAGAGGCGTTGCAGCGGAGGCTGGAAGAAACGGAGGGAGTGAAGGAATACACGCCGGCGGGGAGCGAGGAGGAAGAGAAGCTGGTGCAGGTATGGGAGGAGACGCTGGAGAAGAAGCCGATCGGGGTACACGATAATTTTTTCAACATTGGGGGAAATTCCCTGCTGGCCACGCAAGTGGTGGCGCGGATGAGTGGAGCGCTTGAGGTGGAACTGCCGTTGCGGCGGTTGTTTGAGTCGCCCACGATTGCGCAACTGGCGCCGGTGATCGTTAGTCTCAGGGACAAACCGGATGAACAAGCGCCAGACATTCCATCCTCGCTTGTTCCTATCCATGTCGTGAAAGGTGGAGAAACATTGTTCTGTTTCCATCCGCTGGGTGGAGGTATTTCTTCCTTCAGGTCGCTGATTGATTTGCTGCCTGGAGTCTCAATTTACGGTCTTCAGTCAGAAGGTTTTTCACTTGCAGAATCGATTCGACACACCACGGTTGAATCTATGGCTCGTTACTATGTGGAACTCATTCGGTCAGTACAGAAGAACGGGCCTTACTGGCTTCTCGGACGGTCTTCAGGCGGTCATCTTGCATTCGAAGCATCACGCATCCTGACGCAAATGGGAGAAGAAGTCGCAGGGGTCATGCTACTGGATACCGCAGCCCCGGGTCGCTTGCCTTGGAATCCGACTGACCTGAACTTGATAAAACTGATGGCAGAAGGGGCGCTCGACGAAGATGAACAGGAACTTTCGAAACTGGCAGGCGACGAGCAGTTGGCCTATGCGCTTCAGCAACTCAAGAAGCGGGGTCTTGTCCCTTCCAATTACAGCTTTGATCTGGGGCGCCGCAGGCTGGCGGTGGTCAAGAACAATTTAATGGCTGCCAATAAATATCTGCCTGGCCCCTACCACGGTCACGTAACTTTATTTGCGGCTGAAGGCAGTCCGCTCGAGAACATCGACGTGTGGAAAACATTTGTTCCGGCCTCGTTGCAGGTCGAGCATGTGTCAGGACAACACGCGCAACTTCTCACGGAGCCATTTGTGAGGCAGATTGCGGCGCATATTCAAACATCCATGGGCAGCGCCACAAACGGGAAGACCTTTGCCGCGGCCCAGATGATCTCGTAACTCACATCAGGAAGAGGGTGCAATGGGGCACAACGAAAATTTCTATCTTCGGCAGAATATTCAAGTGGAACCACTCATTGATCAATGGTACGCGTGGCCCCACTTGATTCCACCGGCCACAGCCGCGCGGAACATCACGGAGCGGCACCTGAAGATCATGGATTCCTATATCAGCAACCCCCAGATCCACGCCAACGCTGTAAAGAATCCAAAAATGATGGGAGGTCCATTCATTGATTACGGCGGCAAGCGCGTGGATGAGATCCGCAACTTGCGGGACAACATAAAGAAGGAACGTGCCCACCTTCTGGAGTTGTCATCAGCGTTGACCGCCCTTGATGCCATGTTGCGTGAGAGCGCGAAGGGGCATACTCTCCAGCCTCTTTATGCGAAGGTACCGGATATTCTTCGAGGCTATGTGGAACTCGTCTATGATCTGAATAATTATCCTTCGTTCCGGCTGGTAGAGCCTCTGCTGTACCGGAGCAAATATTACGATCGTTCGCAACAAGGCCTCTTTCTATCTGTTATTCAGAATGATGCGCGGCCTTTCGTGTTGAGTACGCCCCGGCTCGAGTCCGCCGGCACACTGCCTCTCCGCCGTGCATTTCATCATGATTGCGTCGACCGCCTGTTCCAGCTCAAGACTCACCCGCAACCCTGGCCCGTGATCAAGGAATTCCTGGAACTGCCAGATGAGCAGGACCAGGTAATGCAGTCGTTTCTTACCACGGAACCACCGCCTCCGTATGTGCCTTACGGCGGCTCTGGCGTCCGCTGGCGCTATTTTGGCCATGCCTGCATTCTCATCGAATCCAATGGCGTTTCCATGCTGTTTGACCCAGTTCTCAGCTACACCTATGAAAATGAAATTTCGCGTTACACGTATCTGGATTTGCCGGAAACGATCGACTATGTGATGATCACGCACAATCATCAGGACCATGTGCTCTTCGAAACGCTGCTGCAAATCCGTCATAAGGTTAAAAACATTGTTGTTCCGCGCAACAGTGGAGGCCATCTCCAGGATCCCTCATTGAAGCTGCTGCTCGAAAATTGCGGGTTCAGAAATGTGATCGAAATTTCGGAGATGGAGGAAATCCACGATCGCAATGTAGTCATCACAGGTCTGCCATTTTTCGGCGAACATGCAGATCTTGATATCCAGAGCAAGATGGCCTGGCTGGTAAAAATCGGGCCCAATGCCCTTCTGTTTGCCGCCGATTCCTGTAATATCGAGCCGCGCCTTTATGAGCACATTCACCGCGAAGTTGGTGATGTGGATGCGCTGTTTCTCGGAATGGAGTGCGATGGCGCTCCTTTGAGCTGGCTGTATGGTCCTCTGCTCACGCAACGCGTTGAGCGGTCCATGGACGAATCACGGCGGCTGGCTGGTTCCAACTTCGAGCAGGGGATGAGCATTGTGGACCTGTTTCAGTGTCGCGAAGTGTATGTCTACGCTATGGGCCAGGAACCATGGCTCAACTACATTATGAGCATCAAGTACACTGCGGAATCGCGTCCAATCGTCGAGTCAAACCGGTTGATTGAGGCCTGCCACGAACAAGACATCATCGCCGAAAGGTTATTCGGCGAAAAGGAGATTCTGCGGGAAGAAACCACGCGTCGTGCTCGGCTTGCCGACATGGCCGTTGCCACATAACATCCACTTCCCAAAATGGAACTGCATTCATCTCTCAAAGATCATTCTGGCGTCGACGAATTATAATGCCAATCACCTCCTTATTGTTGGAGGTTTTGGGAATGAGAAGAGCATTGCGCTTTGATCCATCGGCTTACATGAAGCCGGTGATTTAAGAGAGACAACCGGAGACGGTTCTGCGTCCAGGCGTGGATCACTGAGGAGGATGGAAATGTTCAAAGCGGTTCTTGCCACCATCAACGAAATCTTGCACACCTCACCAGGTGAGTACTGGCATATGCTGAAGCAGGATAGCCGTTACGCCCTGCGGATGATGAGCAGGAACCCGGGATTCACCGCGATTGCTGTCATTACGCTTGCCCTCGGGGTTGGCGTCAATACGGCGATTTTCAGCATTCTTAATGGTGTCATTCTGCGCCCTTTGCCGTACAAGAATCCCGGCCAGATAGCGCTGCTCCAGCAACAGTTTGCCCGAAGAGACTCGGAGATCATGGTCTTCTCCGTTCCTGAGATGAATGACTACCGCCAGCAAAACAGCACGTTTGACGCGCTCGCGGAATATCACAACATGCGGTTCGTGTTGCAGGACCACGGCCGCGCGGAACGTGTGAGGGCCGGAGTTGTTTCCTTCGACTTTTTTGATTTGTTCGGAGTGAAGCCAGTTCTGGGACGGTCCTTCTTGCCTGCGGAGGAACAGCCAGGCGCTGCGCCCGTTCTTCTACTCAGCTATGAGTACTGGCAGAGAAGCCAGGGGGGCGATCCTGGCATTGTAGGCAAGACCTTTAAGATCAATGACAGGCTGCACACAGTAATCGGTGTGTTGCCGCACCTGCCCCAGTATCCCGATGAGAACGATATCTACATGACCTCTACGTCGTGTCCTTTCCGGATGGTTCCTGCCAGAGTCAATGGCCGTATCCGGCGCTTTTCGCGGTTTTTCGGCAGAGTAAAGCCTGGCGTCACGATGCAGCAGGCAGGCGAAGACGTTCAGCTGATTGCAGGACGCATGCAACAACAGTATCCTGATGCCTATCCAAAAGAGTCCGGCTTCCGCGCATCTGTTCTTCCTTTGTCGCAGGAATTGACCAGTAAGGCGCGTCCGGTTCTGTGGGTCCTTTTAGCTGCAGCGGCTTTCGTGTTACTTATCGCCTGTGCCAACGTGGCAAATTTCACTCTTGCGCGGCTTTCACAGCGCAGCCAAGAGCTTACGCTGCGGTCCGCACTCGGGGCCGACAGGAAGCGCCTCTTTAGTCAGTTGCTGACAGAAAGTCTGATATTGGGTTTGTTCGCAGCAGTCCTGGGACTCGTGCTGGCCTACCTTAGTCACAAGCTGCTGGTACAGTTTGTTGCGCGGCTGAGTCCGCGAGCGGCCGATATCAAGATCGACGGGTGGGTCTTGCTGTTCGCGATGGCGGCGGCTGTTCTGGCGAGTGTGATCACTGGCTCGTTAATGGCGCTCTCTTCTAAATACCAAACGATCTCGGGCATGAAGGATGGAGCCAGGCAAACTACCGGAACTGGACAAAGACACGCACGGAACGTACTCATTGTTGCCCAGGTGGCGTTCTCCCTGGCGTTGCTCATTGGCGCCGGCCTGATGCTGAGAAGCTTGATGAAATTGCAAAGCGTGCAGCCTGGTTTTGTGGCGGAAAGAGTTTTGACGATGGCTCTTGACCTCAACGATTCAAAATATGCCACGCCGGCGGCGCAGACGGCGGTGGGACATGCAATCGTCGATAAAATCGAATCACTGCCCGGTGTTGTGAGTGCGGCTGCCAGCTCCAGCTTCCCGCTCGATCCGGACGCAATCTCGCAGGGTTTCGACACGATCGGGATGTTCACTTCCCGAATCCAGATGGAGGACAAACCGGTTGGGGCTGGTGAAGTCGTCCCCCTTGTGCCCTACCGCGTCGCCACAGCTGATTATTTTAAGACCCTTGGTATACCGCTGCTGCAGGGCCGCACATTTCTGCCTTCTGACATCAAAACTGCTCCTGGCGTGGTGATAGTCAATCAGTCATTCGTCCAGCACCGCGTTGCGCCGAATGATGCAATTGGCAGAAGGCTTTCCTGGGATGGCGGCAAAACCTGGTTGACGATAGTTGGTGTGGTGGGTAATACGAGAGAATTCAGTTTGAAGGAGAACCTGTCTGCCGAAGTGTACTATCCTCTGGACCAGGTTCCGGTCTGGCAAAGCCTATGTGTTCGAACCGCAGTTGATCCGGATACCTTGATCAGCCAGGTGCGAAAAGCAGTGGACGAAGTTGCACCGCAAACGGCCATCAGCTACCTCGAAACCATGGAACAGGCGCGCGAAGACACGCTCTCGTCTCCCAACGTCATGACGAGCCTTCTTGGACTTTTTGCTGGATTGGCCCTGATCGTGGCCATTTCGGGCATCGCGGGAGTGCTGGCGCTCTCTGTAAGTCAGCGTGTGAAGGAAATTGGAATTCGCCTGGCGCTGGGCGCACAACCCTCTGACGTTCTGAAACTTGTGGTAAAGCAGGGAATGGTTTTGGTTGCTGTCGGGCTGGTTTCTGGTCTGGTGATTGCCGTCGCCATGGTCGGCCCCTTAAAGGCGTTTCTCTTCGAGGTTGGGCCTACGGATCCGCTCACCCTGGCAGGAGTTTGCGGGCTGTTGGCGGGGGCGGCGCTCATTGCGTGTTACATCCCTGCGCGACGCGCGACAAAAATCACGCCTATCGTCGCGCTGCGCCATGAATGAAGCAAAGCAATGCTGTCGCCGGAGTATGGGCAGAACCAGGTAACCGGCGTCAGCGCCAGAATCAATCTGTATCTTTAATCCACGCGCGCCGGAGCAAGACCTCTGCGTGTATTTCAGGAACTCGTCTTAACAATCTCGTTCCGCCACCGCTCGCGTCTCGCAATTCCAAGCACAAGAATGGGAGGAATTACTCATGAATACCGCGGCTACGTCGGCTGCTGTCAAACAGCTTTATGAAAAGCATCCTTATCCCAGCCCGAATGCCGGAGATTCTCTGCTTCGAGACATGGTCGGGGTTCTGTGGTTTTTGTTTCCTGGACAGGATCTGGCTGGCTGGAGGATTCTGGACGCCGGCTGCGGCACCGGACATCGTTTAGCGGCGCTTGCGAAGGCTTATCGCAAGGCACAGTTTACGGGTCTGGACATCTCTCATGCTGCACTGGAGGTTGGGGGGCAGCTTGCGCAAAAACACCAGCTGACCAATTTGAGGTTCTGGCAGGGCGACATCAGCGAACTGAACACTTCTGAACAATTTGATCTTATTATTTCCACGGGAGTCATACATCATTTGCCGGATCCTGGGTATGGGATCAGGAAATTGTGTCAGGTGCTTTCACCAGAAGGAGGGATGTTGCTTTGGCTTTATCACCGGTTTGGGGAATTCGATCGGCTTCTCCAGCGCGAACTTGTGCTGACCCTGGCCGGAGCCGGCTCTATTGACATTGATGCAGGAGTCAATCTTCTTTCTGAACTCAAGATCAGCCTTAATCCCGAACAATATGGCAGCGGTCTGCTATCGCAGGATGACGCCAGCCAGACAACTTTGGACGTGGATGCGTATTTGAATCCTATCGTCCACGCCTACAGATTTGCAGAGGCGGTGGACCTGTTCACAGGAGCAGGCTTGGATTGGGTTGCGATTAACGGAATCACCACAAAGAACTCGAGCAGTCTTCTTGATCTTGACGGTCTGGGCAACCCCGACGTCACTTTAAGTGATAAAGACATGCTCGGTTCGACCACGCTGGTAAGCCGCTACCAGCAGCTCTCCAAACAGGAGCGCGTCAATGTTATTGAACTTAAAATGAAGCCCACCGGGTTCTCAATCCTCGCTGGCCGGAATGCATTGCTGGCAAAGTGCGATCCCAGGATTCGCGGCAACGTCGTCAGATAGCGGCGCGCACCACGGCACGTCACCAGGAAAAGTGCTTGTAATTGGAAATGGAAGGGAAAAGGGCCGCAGGAGGAAAGTGTTTCTTAGGCGGGACCGCCTATCGTTAAGTCAAACGTAAGATATGCATCATCCCGAACATATCTGAGCGATTCGTACAGACGCTGGGCGTGCTTGTTGGTTTTGGCGGTTGAGAGTGTAATTCGCACGGCGCCGGTAAAGCGCGCATGGTCTCTTGCCGCCTCCATGAGCGCTTGAGAAGCGCCAGAGCCGCGGGCGTGCTTCACCACAAACAGGTCATTCAGTATCCAGATTCGTTCCGCTGCCACCGAGGAAAAAGACGGATACAGTTGCACAAAGCCAACAGCCTCGCCGGAAGTGGAAAGTGCCAGAAGGATCACTGACTCACGCAATTGCATACGCTCTTTTAGAAAGGCCCTGGCGCGCTCGGGATCCGAACGCTGTTCGTAAAAGACACGATACCCGTCGAACAGCGGGGTCAGGAGATCCAGATCGTCAGGTGTTGCGTATCTGACATAGTGGCGGTCGCTCATCAGTTCCTCATTGAGCTCCGGCCCTGCATCAGGCCGTCAGAGCAGGTTCAGGAAAATCTTCCAGCAAAGTGCTCGCTAACATCCCCCGCGCGAATTGCATTACGTCTCCTGTCAGCGCAACCCTTTCGCCAAGCCATCGAGCGCCGATCTTGATTCCGTACCCGGATTCCTGGCTGAAAATATGTTCGCCACATTGTTCTGGCGCCCAATATCTCATCAGGGCGGGAATCACCGATCCTGAAGCGCGATCTTCATGAATCCCTGCTCGTGGCGCGAAGAAGCGAAATGCCGCAGTTGATGACCTGGAGGGACTGGAAATAATACATCCAAGCTTGGCCAGGCGTTCAAGGCGCGCTTTGGTTGGATTAAAAGCTTTCAGGGTCTCTTCATCTTCGACAATGAGCAAATAGTCACGGCCGGCATCATATGCCTTGATCAACTTCATCCCAGTTTGCACAGTTTCCGTCGGTATTTCAATGAGGGGAACGTCTTTGAATACAAGATAAGGTTTGCTTTCATGCCGTGAAAGCCACAATCTGCCGCGCAGGTTCGCGACTTCAAGCAATTCGCCATCCTTTAAAAGCGGCAGCAATACAGAATTGACCGCCAGTGCACAGTGACCGCAAAGGGGTACCTCGTATCTTCCCGCGAACCAGCGAATTTCCAGGCAGTTTCCTTTCAGCACAACAAAACTGGTTTCCGTGTCGCCAATAAACCCGGCGAGCGCTTCAAGTTGTTTCTTCTCAGGCCAGGATTTCAGGCGAATCACGATACCCCGGTTTCCATCAGCAAGCCGTGGTGAGAAAACAGAGCACCAGATGAATTCGCCTGGAGCCGGAATCGCCGGGTTAACAGCGACATCACAGACGGTGCTTAGAGATGCTGCCGAGATATTATGCAGCATCGGCTGTGTCGCTCCGCACTGTCGCGTCAAGGGCATCCCGTAGGATCTGAGTTGCCAGTTCCATTTCTGAGGAACTGATCGTAAGCGCTGGAAGCAGTTTCATAACGTTGTGTTCACTTCCAACAAACTCAACAATCAATCCTCTCTTGAAGCAGTTCTGTTGCAGGTTGCCGGCAAATTCCCGAGTAGGCAACTGTACGCCTGCCAGCATGCCAATTTGCCTTACTGCCTGGATATGGCTGCTGAATTCCTGTTTGATGGAGTCGAGCGAACGTGCCAGATGCCGCGATGACGATTCCAGACCAGTCCTGAAATCCGGGTTCGCCCAGAAGTGGCGCAAAGCTTTGGCTCCAGTAACGTAGGAATACGCAAATCCGCGGAATGTGCCTGTATGCTCGCCGCGTTCCCACAGGTCAAGCTCAGGATTGATCAGCAAAATGGACATGGGTAAACCAAGGCCGCTGATCGATTTTGAAACACAAACCATGTCCGGCACAATCCCGTAATGCTCGAAGCAGAAAAACTTTCCTGTGCGGCCGCACCCAGTCTGGATTTCATCGAAGATCAGCAGGGCGCCCACTTCCTTGGCGAGATCGGCTATTTGCCTGAGCCACTCTGCTGAAGGGATGTTGATACCGCCTTCACACTGCACAATTTCCAGAATGAAAGCAGCGGGGGGTTGAACGCCGCTGCCTTTCTTCGTCAACAGCTTGCGAATGACCTGCATCTCATGGCTGCCCTCCGTGAAACCCTCGAAGGGTACAAACGTCACGCCGTCAGAATTGAAGTACGGCTCTGAACTATAGCGCCCCAGAGAAGAAGAGATTGCCAAAGATCCCGCACTCATGCCGTGATACGAATTCGAAAAAGCCACCACTCCCTTGCGTTGCGTGATTTTTCTTGCCAGCTTGAGGGAAGCTTCAACAACATTGGTTCCCGTTGGACCGCAGAACTGGCACCGGAACTCAAGACCTCTCGGCTTCAGAATCACGTCGTTCAACGCATTCAGAAATTCCTCTTTTGCCGGGGTGTAAAGATCCAGTGAATTGACCACACCGTTCGCATCGATATAGTCGACGAGGGCCTTTTTTAGGACGGGATGGTTATGCCCATAATTTAGTGATCCTGCGCCGCTGAGAAGGTCGAGCCACTTGCCGTCTTGCGTGTCAAAAAGATAACTTCCTTCGCCACGGGCAAAAACGGCTGGAAAAGAGCGGCAATATGTTCTTATGTTGGATTCATAGCGCTCGAATACCTCAGTGGATGCCGGCTGAACCGTTCTTACCCCGTTCCCCTGGTGTTCGGCAACTGTTGTAGCCAAAGCTTGTGTCATAATTGTTTTCCTCTCACTGTGGTGGTATGAGTTGCTGATCTTACGAGACGGTGGGCGTTGTTAAGATCTCTTTTGACTCGTTAAGTATTGGCTTTTGTTCTTGAGCCGTTCTGCAGGAACGCGGGTCAATACGGTTTCCGTTTTCATCGAAGGGGTTCTTGAAATCAAAAACGCTGGCTGAAGCACCCTCATCATGAAGTTGCTCCAGTTTTTGGCATGCTTCCTGCCACTCTGGTGTATGTTGGTCATCAACCCACCAGATCGCATACGAGGGCCATTCCGGCTTCACAAACCACTGCGAGCGTTTCTTGAAGGCTTCCAAATGGAGTCCTTTGTAGACGAAGCTGAACACGGAGGGCAGGTCTTTCCATAAGCTGATTGTGGAAGCACGCTGGTCGGTATCGGTTTCTCTTCCCAACTGATAAAACCGCGGCACACAAAAACGTCCCCATGCGCCCCAGTCGCGCTCAAAGTTGCTCAACTCCGAACCGCTGACTTCTTTTGCGCGGTCGATAAATCCTGGACTGCCTTCAGCTTCTTTGAAAACATCCGGCGTGCGGTCATCAAATTCTTGTACTGCAGGATGCCCGTAAGGCTGCTTTAGGACGGCAAACGTTGTGAATGCAACACGCATCGCTACTCTTTTCTCAGGTTCCGTGGTGGTGTTTGGGTTTACGGCAGGCGTACAACCGCAAAGCGCGACAACTTCTTTATCAAGCTGTGTGGACGAGCGTTCGGGCCTTCACCATAGTGGAGATGTAAGCAGCCTGGAATCGTCCGGGAGAAATGATGCGCCCCGTAAGATCCACGAACTCCCGTTGCAGGGCAGCGCTGGCTACGATGCAGCGATACGTATTCATCGTGGTCTCAGAGGATTTTGCCAGGATGGAATCAGCCTTGATGCCTCTGGCATGGGGTAGAAAGAACTTATCGAAGTCGGTCTGGTAAGCAGCCAGAGATGACTCGAGTTCCTGTCCGGCAGATAGCGCATCCACGGTGGCGTTGGCCAGCATCCGAGCCGACACCGCGGCAAAGCCACAACCCACTCCGCTCAGGGGATCGAGAGAAAGAGCGGCATCGCCGACGAAGGCCGCGCCAGTGAAATTCGCCTTTCTGGTCAGATTGGGATAGTCGGAATATCCCAGAACTGGAGATACCAGGTGGGCCCTGGAAACGTCCGGTACTCCGGGAAACTGCTCAAAATAGGCTGTGATCTTGCGTTCTAATGGCGTCCCGGAGGATTGCCATTCCTGTGCAGTTGCCTTCGGCACATACAGGGCCAGCAGTGTGCGATTATTGCAGAGCGGATATAAAAAGCCTCGATCAGGCTCGCTTAAGATAAAGATGGAGCGATTTGTTTGGGGCGATTCAATCCCTTCGAAGTAGGCGAACAGTGCAGCACGCTGGTTTTCGTCGTGTTCCGCTTTATTTCCCATGAGGCTTGCGACATAAGAGTGGCGGCCATCTGCGGCGACCAGCAGTCGGGCCTCAATAGAAACCCTTCCTCTTTCGTTTTGAGCTTCAACCCGCCATCCTTTATTAGTGCGTTCCGCGTTCACCAGGCGGTGGCCCACCCTTAGATCTACATTCTTATGCGCGGCTGCCTGGCTTCTCAGAAATGGATCTAACAGGCGTCGTTCAATGTTGTATGCATAAGCGGTTTCAGGCCGGTTCCCGTAGTCTTCCGGAGGATCAATCCAGCCGGCAGGCGTCCAGAATGCCGCCTTGGTTCTGAGCGCACCCAAATTTTCAAGGGGAGTAGCAAGCTGCAGTTCCTGGAACACAGGCAACGCAACCGGCTGAACAAAATGAGTGCATAACATCTTGTAGGCGTTCTCAGTCTCCTTCTGTTCAAGAATCGTCACGCTCAGCTCGCGTTGGGCGTAGCTCAACGCGAGAATGCATCCCGCAACCGAGCCGCCTGCTATGACAACATCACAATAATCGCTCATGGGAAATTCGCTCGTCAGTTACAACTAATCAAGGCCGCAAGCGGCTGGCAATGAAATCAACTGCGGATCGCGCCTCGGGAACAGCGCCGGCGTACAAACAGAAGTCATGGGCCAGGGCGGGCATGTGGTGATGGACAATCGCTGGGCGGCGTTTCCGCAAGTCTGAGCACCATTCGAACGCTTCGTCTCGCAGGACATCGATTTCAGCACTGATCACCAAAGTCTCCGGCATGTTCTTGATATCGGCATCCGTCAGGTGGAATGGAGAGAACTCGCCCGGTCCGTTCTCCGTCTGCCACAAGGATTGGAACCATGTCATCATGTCCGCGTTTAGGCAATAGCCGCGACCGTAGGTGTTATACGACGGACGCTGTTGTTGGAGATCCAGCACGGGATAGATCAACACCAAACGCCCAAATCTTCCCGGGAATCTGCGCAGGGCCAGCAGGAGCGCAACATACCCACCGATACTGTCACCCGCCAATACCATAGGTTCGTTTTCCGGTATTTCACTAAGCCGCTGCTCCATGCAGGAAGCAATCAGGTCCACGATTTCATTTGGTTTATACTCAGGAGCCTTGGCGTAATGAAAGGCCGTCAAAGTACAACCGGAAGTGGCGGCAAAATGTGCCATCAGCGAGCTGTAATCATCCACCGAGTAAAACACCAGGCCGCCGCCATGCAAATAGAACACGTGGCCTTGCACCTCTGTCGCAGATCTGAATGTCGTCCACCCCGGCACATTTTTCTGTTCAGGCACATCACTCGGCAGCGGCAGGCGCCAACGCGAGATCCATCTGGAAGTCCTGGCTCGGACTTCAGGCAGCGCCGCAGAGTCCGGCACCGTGGGCCGAAAGAGGCGCAGAGCTGCAACAATATTGCGATAGGCCGGCGCTAAAGTGTTGGACATCAATTGAGGCTCACGTTTGCGCGTCCAAGGCGGTTCAGAATTGAGAGAATGTCTCCTACTGTTGCCGGAGCTTCGGTTATTTCGTCCAGATGTTCAAGGTCCAATCCAAGACTTTCCGCAGCCGTGACAATGACGTTAATGGTGGTCAGAGAATCGAGACCCATCTCTGACAAACAATCTGCTTCGGAGAGAGCAGGACCGGTTTTCACGTTTACAAGAAAGGACTGCAGAATGGGGACTACATTTTCCAACGCTACTTGTGCCATTAGAAACCTATGTGCGCCGCGGCTGAAAAAGCCCGTCAGCGCCGAATTCATATTGATCTGCGGGTTGGTGCTGCCACGCCGCGTTGAGAAGACTCAATAAGTGGTTCTCGTTGGTCTTGCCTGTGGAGCTGAGAATAGGTTGTTCAGCATAAGCAAGAACGTGGGGCCGCATATATTCCGGCAACTGCTGTGAGAGATATTCCTTCACCGAATCAAGTACGGCTGCACCTTTTTCACTGATCAGAATCAGGCCGAGTTGGCGGCTGCCGTTGTTGCTGAGCACGCCGGCGAACGCTCTTTTTCCGTATGCAAGCGCCGGCTCTGATATTTCGCGCAGATTGATCCTGCGCCCGGCTAGTTTCACTTCGTCATCCCGACGTCCTACAAACTCAACATCCCCATTTTCATCGAACCTGCAGATGTCGCCGGTGCGGTAATAGCGAATGCTGTCAAGAATGGCCGTTGCCTTGGCGGTTTCCTCTGGCACGCCGAGATAGCCGATCATCACCTGCTCTCCGCCAATCCACAACTCGCCGTCCGCACCAGGCAGAGTAATTTCTCCAGCATCCCCCATCAGCTTCATCACAACGCCGTCAAGAGGTTTGCCGATCGGATAAGACCTCGTCCGGTGAAGCTCCGGCTCCCTGATCGTATGCGTGAGGCAGACGATGGTGGCTTCGGTAGGCCCGTAAGCGTTGATAACCCTTGCCGCGGGGAATCTTTCTATCCAGCCGTTGATGATTTTAGGGTCGCACACCTCAGCACCGGTCATGATCATCTCCAGATCGGGCAATATTTCCGAATTGAAAGGGGTCGCGTCAGAGGTGATGACCGTCAGCACGGTTGAGACCGCAATCATGTGTGTAATGCGATGTCCCTTCAGGACGCGACGCACCAGGGGTGAGATTGGCATTCCACGGTACTGGTAAACGAAAGCGCCCACTGACAGGGGCAAGATCGTGTCCTCAATGGAGACATCAAAGTGAAACGGCGCAAAGCTGAGGACTCTCGAATCGGGTGTGAACCGCAATACTTGATTGTGATTATAGAAATAGTCAAGCAGGCTACCGTGGCTGATCATTACTCCCTTGGGAGTCCCGGTTGAGCCCGAGGTAAAGATGATATACGCGGGATCGTCCTCGTTAACCGTGGGAGTATGGTTCCAGGTCTCTGCTGCCTCGTCTCCTGCTCGCTCCAGCAGTGCAGTGAAAGGAAGCATGGCAGGCTCTTGCGATAACTTTGCTAAATCGGTGCTGTCACCCAGAACGGCCGCCGGCCGCAACTGCTGTAAGAGCCTTTGAGTTCTTGCCTGAGGATTTTGCGCATCGATGGGCGCATAGACCGCCCCCAGTTTCCAGATTGCGCCGGCGAAGATTGGAATATAGGCGCGCTTCGAAGTGAGGACTGCTACGTTGTTGCCAGGCCGAACGCCGGCATGGTGCAAAGCAGCGGCAACCCTTCGCGCGCCAAGCTCCAACTGCGCAAATGTGTAGCTGGTTCCGCCATCAGCAATTGCTGAGCGTGGTGCGAACTCCGCCGCGCCATAGCTGTAAATTTGAGCCAAAGGCACGCGCTTTCCATCGCGCCCCTGGCATCCGGGTTGATATAGCCATTCAGGATGTTGCATGGATTGGTTGGAGAGAAGCTGTGTTGCCGGCATATTGAACTCTAACGCGAAGAGAGTGGCCGGAGACCGTTCTCTGCTCCGAGAAGCTCTTCAAAAGCCACAGGAAATATAGATATTGCAGGTCCTGGATGTAGTGTCCGGCTCCGCTCACTTGGGCATGAATGAATTGAACACCAGCATTGCGCAATACCGCGCATGTCGTCTCATTGCTCACCATCGTGTCATGGCTGCCCGTAATCAGGAACACGGGGAGGCCGGTTGCCGCCAGGGTACGCAATGCCGCGTCCATGGGGTAAGCTTCGTCGAGGGCTGTGCGGTGTGCATAGTTGAGCAGAAATGGCGGAGTGCTCATGGGCAGCAGAAATACCGCGGCTGTTTCCTGGGCGGGCAATGCGAACAGTGCCTTGGCCCGTCCGGCAGGATCGGCAGCAAGACCGTCCCAGTCAGGCGGCTGTGTAAATCGAGAAATCATTTTCACCAGCGGGGTGGCGAGTGCCGGAGTTTTCTTTACCGTGGTGAAGATTTGTTCCAGACGGTCTTCAAAAAGACTGCCCGGTTGAGATGTCTCTTGTGCGCCGCGCAACGTGGGTGAAAGCAGTGTTAGTGACCGCACACTGTGACTGCCTCGACCGGCCAGATGGATTGCAATCCGGCCGCCGTTGCACCAGCCCAGCAAATGAAAGCTGCCAACGGACTCATGCTCCAGAACCTCAGCGATGTCATCAGCATGTTGGGTTAGACCGGCTGCACTGTTCATGCCGCCTGAAAGCAGATCAGCACAACGATTCTCTACTGAGATAATACGAAAACCATGGGAGACATCACCTAGCAGCTTATTCCATATACCCAGCGGAATTCCCAGCGCGTTCACTATGACCAGCGGCTGCTCCCCAAATCGGCCGATCACGTACCGTCTTCCGCCTGGGGTTTGTCGTTGATCATAATCCTGGCTCATGATTTCCTCTGTTGTCCGGCCTGACGCTGGTGAACATTGAATCGGCAGCATGCCTTCCGCAGCTGCAAATGCATCGAGCAGGGCGTCAAAGAGCAACTGCGAAGCAGGATCATCGACCTGTTGCAACTCTCGCGGCGCCAGGCCACGCTCATTCAAATACCTGATCGCACTGTTCACGGCGCCATGCAAGGTGGAATCCTCGTGTCCTTCAAGGCAAGGATGTTGACGGTAGCGATCGGCCCTTCCATCCGCACAAGGCAGGGATAAAGGAAAGCGTGCCAGATAGTCCGGCGCACGCCTTTCGATTTCGCTTAGCGAGTTGTCAATCAGACTGTAAAAAAGACTGCGCATTTTTCAGGATGGAACGTCCAGGAAGTACCGCTTCTTGTCCTTTGATCGGGCGCCGATGCGCTCATAGAACCGAATGCCATGTTCATTGTGAGAAGGCGTTTGCCATTGGATCAATGTGATCTTTTCTTTGCGGGCAAAATCCTGCAGTTGCTTGATCAGTTGTCTGCCCAGTGCTCGGCCGCGAGAAGATTCTCTCAGGTAAAGGCAGTCCATGTGTAAAAAGAACTCAGCGGGCCACGTGGCATAATCAATCGTGGCAGTCATAAAGCCCGCCAGGCCAGCTTCAGCTTCGACTACCCAGCCGTAGAGGACCGGTCTTGGTCCGAACAAGGCTTCGCGCAGTCTGCATTGTTGACCGCTCTCATGGAATTCACTTCCCTCATAAGCAGCGTGGTCTGCGCATAAATTGACCAATTCCGCGAGATCATCCTCGTGGACCCGCCGTATCTGTCCGTTTCCTATACCCATCCCTCAAGCACCGTGTTGAGATAAGATTTGAATGATTGTTCTGTTCCGCGTTTTGTCATTACGGTAGCCACCCATGCCTGCCTTTCGAATGCGATGACCTGCAACTCCCATACGCAAGCCACGATGTTGGTGGAGCGCAACGGCTCCGCCTGCCAACCTTCTGCGTTTTGCACAAGCTGAAACAATTCGTGCTTCAGCATGTTGCCGCCATACCAGCGGCTTATCAGAAGATAGTCACCATCCCTGGCGTAGTGAACGATCACAAAGCCAGGGCCATGATCGAGCGGCTCAGGAGCAGGAGGCACGCAAGCCGCCAGCAAAGCCTGGAGATCATGATTCTCCAATGCCTGTTTCTCTTTTTTGTCGGAGAGATGCATTGAATACGATTTCAGCCGATAGCCATTCAACGAAATCACGTCTCCGGCTTCAACCCAGCGCGGAAAGTAGCGGAAAGCTTCACCGTCAGAAACCGGCTGTTCTGGCGATGCAACACTGTTATCGGGTAACCCGGATAGGACGGCAGCGGCAGTTCCTGATTCTCTGGAAGTCATTTTCATTTTCCTGTAGTGGGGAGGACGTGTGGAAATTTGTCGGCTTGCTCTCGCGGGGCGCGCTTGCCAGATATGGACTTACACGTTCCACAGCTGGATCAGTTTTTCAGCCAGAGCCTGACAGCATTTAGCCGCCATTCCATTGCATCCCGCAATGCTGCAGTGGTGGTCGTCGACCGAAAGGATTGGCCTTCTGTCGGAAGTAACGACGAACGCACAAGGTCTGGCATATGCGTGAACCACTTCATCGGAGAAAAGTGCCTTCCACAATTCCTTTGCGTATGCCACATATGGATGAGAGTGGTAGTCTGCCTGAAACCATGCTGCAATTTCCGCCGTGCTGCCCAGTGTCACCGGGTGCCGCTCAGAGAAACCAAACTTTGATACCCAGTGATTTCCGGAGGCCTTGTACTGAACAATTCCGTAAACGTCTTCGAACAGATCCGTGCAACCGCTGCTGTCGATCAAACAATACGGGGAACCCCTCTGGTGATGCTCCGATTCCAGATAGACCAGAATCTTGCCGACCACCTTCACATCTGCGGGCATGTTTTCGTGATCGCAATACACTCCTCTCGCGTTAACGATGCGCTTGGAGCAGATCTCGCCGGCAGTGGTGCTCACGATTGCGTTTCCCGCGTCCCATTTTATGTTTTGAACAACGCATTGGATGATGGTTGCCCTGCGCAGCCGGGCCTGCTCATTGAGAGCAGCAATGTAGGTTTTAGGCTCAATAATGCCACCCCAGGTGTCCTCCTCATACTGAAAGCGGTCCGCATAAGGACTGGGTTGGGATACCCGCCGTAACCCACACATCGTTTCTGGCTCATCGCCTGAGCAGAAACTGTAGACAACGGGTGTGCGTTGAAATATTGGCAGAGGTGTCGATTCGGCCAGGGCCTCCAGCATGGTTGCATTACGCCGAGCCAGATCCTGCCAGTATGGATCCCTGTGCCACAAGCGGGCGATTCTGGAATCATCTTCATGGCTCGAATAGTAGCGGTCTTGCTGCCCATAGGCCGCCCCAAGAACGCAAACGTCAGGAGATTTGTGTGCAAGTTCAAGTGCTATAGCAGCACCCAGAAGGCCATTGCCGATAACGCAATACTCATACGGCATTGAAGCTGGAATTGAAACCTTGTCGTGCGTATCCGTGTGGGCGTGTTGGGCTCATTCTCCGCTCACCGCACTTACAGCCTTGACTGCTTCATGCCCGTTCACGATCAGCGATACAGGGCGAGGCGAGCGCTGCACAATGCTGTTAAGAATGTCACGGGCCCGAAGTGAGACCAGACTAAACGAACCAGCATCACCAAGACCGTGAGAGGATTCGCAAAGGCCATTTAAGTAGAGATCCGGTATCGCCAGGGAGGGATCAATATATCGAACACGATAGTCGCGCTCCACGTCGAGGTACCCGCCGGTCCAGCTGAAACGATCAGCCACGTTTGCCAGCAGAGATGGCATGCCGTCGCGGCCGTTTCTGCCGATGTCCAGGAAGCCGGTTGCCAGCACCAGCAAGTCGGCGCGAACTTTTTCCTGTGAACCTGTGTAGATATCGCGCAACTCAATCAGCAAGCTCCCGTCACGCGAGATTCGTTCGATTTCATGATTGCGAAAAATGAACAGCCGGTTTCTTCCGTCGAGTTCATCTTCATACATGCGCAGGTACAACTGGGAAATGACATCTTCGTCCGCGGAGGAATAATTCGTTTGCCGCACCTGGTCATCCAGAAGCGCTCTCTTATCTGGCGGCAGAGCGTGGTAGTAATCGATGAACTCGGGAAAATAGACTTCATCGCTGAACGGGCTTGTATCCTTGAGACGATAAGAGTAGCTCCGGTGAATCGCAATGATGGAGCTGATATCACGGCCGGCAAGATCCAGCGCAATTTCGACTGCGCTTTGTGATCCTCCCAGGACAGCCACAGTTGCACCCGGTTTTAACGATGGGACAGCTGAGAGGTAATCTGTGAGGTGAACAATGCCGTGAGTAAGTTCCAGACCCGGGATTTCGGGAATATTGGGCTTGCGTCCGGTTCCGAGCACCAGTCGTCTGGCGAAATACTTGCCGCCATTCGAGTCAACGATGCACCACACCAGTTCGTTCCCGGTGTTTTCCAGTCGAATTTGTCTGATATTGACGCCATACTTAACGTTGGGCATCTGTGCAGCCACCCAGGAAACATATTTGAAGAAGTCTTTTCGCAGAGGGTAGTGAGTGCCCAGATTCAGATAGCGCCAGAACCTGCCGGTCTGATGCAGGTAGTTGACAAAGGTGTAATTGCTGCGCGGATTCACTGGGGTGATCAGATCCCGCAACGGATTGTTCTGAATGTCGGAACCGTCGAGGAGCATTCCTTCCTGCCACAACGCAGAAGAATTTCGCTCCAGGAACAAAACATCCCCCTGATAGCCGGTTTCCTCGAAAGCAATTGCCAACGCGATATTTGAAGGTCCGAAGCCAATTCCTATTACGTCATGCAGCAGCATTTGCATATTGCACCTGGATTTCCGGAAGGGAGTTCTCTGGACATTGGGCGGGACGCACCCACGAATGTTCCATGATTGCAAAGCGGCTCCGGATCTCGGCCGCATACTGGGGACACAGCGGTTCTAAACACAGAGCCAAAGCACTGGGAATCGCTGCGGTGGATGCCTGGTTGCTCGTCGACAGCCAGTGTTCGAGATACTCTATAGAGTGTACGGCCCGGCGAGCAAATTCGCCGTTCGAGTAGTCTTTCAGCGATACTAGTTGCGACATCAGACGCACAACTTCGGCTGGCAGCTTCTCTTGCGCTGAATGACTCTTGAAGCGCTTTCCGTTGTATGTGGCTGCGAGCTTGTTGATTTTGGCAGCCAGTTCATCAACGGTCTGGTTAAATACCGGCCTGCTGAATGTGCCTTCTTGGTATTCGGGACCATGAAGCGCCAGGAACAATCGCGCAAGGTCCGTGTTGCATTCTGCCGCTAAATCGCGGGCCCAAACTGCATGGCCTTTGCTGGTTGAAAACTTCCCGGTTCCGAGATAATAAAACTGGTTCGTGATAAAGGCTGCCGGCAGAGGCCACTCATATCCACACTGTCTTGCCGCAAGTGCCAGCGCCAGGTGTACGACGACATAGAAATACGAGTTGTCAAAGCCCAGGAACTGAACATACTCACCACCCGAAAGGGAATTGCCGGCGGCTTTTGTCAGCCAGTACATATGTCCGGGATACATTTCGCCCCAGACATTCAAGCGTTGGCCAGGACAACCCAACGCGGCAGTTTCTATACCGCGCGGCGTCTTGTAAGACAGAACAAATGGTTTCAATTTTCCGGAGAGTAATTGCGTGATCAATCGTTGCAGGGCCGGGCGATGAGTTCCGATTGTAAGCAGGTGATCGTCCAGCGCGGGACGCAACGCTTCAACATCAAAAACGAGGCGGTCTTCATGCCTGGTCTGATACCGGTTTGTATCCAACCCAAGAAGGTCCGTGCAGCTATTGGGGTGGCCGCATCCTTCACAAATTCCTCCGCACGTTCCTTCAAGACAATTGGGACAACAGCCGGATACAAATGCCTCTACCGGATATTTACCCTGGATGGAATCGTACAGCACCGGCACCTTCTCCACGCGGATGAGATGCCTGGATGAAAGTGCGGTGAAAAAGTTGGTTACAGCGTTACAGTACTCTGGCGATGGCTGGCCAAAGGAGTCAACGCCTATTGAGTATGCTTCGAACGACTTTTGTATATCGCGACGCGCTTGCGCAATAAGTTCTTGAGGGGTTAGGCCCAGGCGGCTAGCCGTGGTATCCACATACGATTGGTGATCATCGCTGCTAACCGTATACACGGCCCGGCCACCCTGCTGCAGGACACGGCGCCTATAAATATCGGCGGCAAGATATGGGCCGGACATATGCCCCACGTGCAAGTCCCCATTAGGTGTCGGGGGTGGTGCCACAATCAATTTAAGGGAAGGCATATTGGGCCTCGGAGTTTAGAGATTTGGTTGGAGCATTGAATCGGACTAGATGGGTATTCCGAAGGAAGCCCCATGGGATGCAAAGACTCACAGCAAATGCTTGAGCTAATTGCGCCATAGCCCTCATCTTTTGGAATTGACCTAAGTGTTGAACCAGAACTAGTCTTGGTTGCCGGGCTAGAAATCCTGCTTACCTGTGGCGACCAGTTCCGCCATTCGCTCCCGAGCTTCCGGAGAGTCCCACCAAATGGACAGAAACACCAGAGGCTCTTCCTGCGAGAGATTAGCAAACCGATGTTCTTTGCCCTTCGGAATGAAAACGACATCTCCAGTGGATAGCTTCTGGGATTCCGCCTCTATGAACATTTCTCCGTTTCCGGAGAGCACAAGAAAAGTCTCGAACTCATCATGTGCGTGCGGATGGGTAGATTCCCTCGGCCTCACGGAAGCAATCGCCGTACCCCAAACCGGGCTCGCGACTCCACCCCAGGGATAAATCCTTCTTAAATCACATCCGTACTCGTACTTCACATCCGCATCTTGACGGCGTTGAACGTTCATGACCAGATCTCCTTAGGATGGCTTACAGTGCGATGCCGGCAACTCATCGGCCACACTTAACAGTTGACAATCTTTCGCCACAGCACGTGTTCGCAGACTCTGCACTGAAGAACATTCAGCTTCCAGATGCCACTTCAACTTGTGAAGTGTCGGTCCCATGAACTAGCTGCCGCCCAAAGTCGATAATGTCGCCTACGGTTCTGAGCGGTGCCATTCCATTGCGGCGCTCAAAAGTCAGGCCTGTCCTTGTTGACAGCTCAAGAAGCAGCATGACCACGCCGAGTGAATCGACTCCAAGATTGACAAGGCGCATATCATCCGACAGCGACTCTCCAGTTTTTCGCGGAGGTATTGCGCATTCGTTGACCACTTCCAGAACTGTTATTCGCAGTTCCTTGTCGGAGATGGCATGCTCTTTCATAAGCTGCGTAGATGCGGCTGTTATTCAATCGTGTCACAAAGAATGTGACTTAGCTTTCCGCGTGATGAGTAGACCATGAATTATTTTGTGAGCGTTCCAAAATGGTTCGGATGGCGTGAAGTTGTTGGATTGGTAACACTCAGGACAGGCTGCCGCCAAAGCAAGCCCCAATTGCTGGGTGCTGTCTTGTTAGAGAAAACCAAGAAGCAGGTGGGAATGTAGCATAAGCTTTTATTGCAGTCAATCATGCTTTTACTTTTTGTAACTATTTTGATATTTATTGTGACGTTCGGCTGCGAATACATCCGCACGCAACGATCATGCATCTTCTGCAGATCGAGTGACACGCAGTCCTGGCGTGACGCATGTGTGGATAGGTATGGTTGTGGTTTCGCAGCCTCTGGGAGATCGATGTGGCCAATATTCTCATTCTGGGATATGACGGACTTGCTGGAACCGAGCTTGCTGCTCACCTTTTGGCTGCTTCTGAACATCGCGTGTTGATGTTGACCGATGAGATGGGATTCTTCCGCCAGGAAGAATTGTTTTCTCTGGGTAGAGAATCATTCCACAAAAAGTGTTCGCGTGACGATGCTTCGCAAGTTCTGGTAGAGCTCACA
Source organism: uncultured Actinomycetota bacterium (assembly GCA_963801905.1). Lineage (GTDB taxonomy): Bacteria > Actinomycetota > Thermoleophilia > Gaiellales > Gaiellaceae > PALSA-600. Next base: position 27,056 of record CAWDGP010000004.1, read on the forward strand.
AGCAGATTCGCGCTGGTCTCTTGCGCACAGTTTGACAGTTGTGGAGCAATCGAGGACTTACCGCAAGCGGATGAAGTGTGGTTCCTGGAGGGGAACGACTCTGCCGACATCCTGAATCCTGACAAAGCTGATGATCGCCTGAAAAATACTTTGTCGATGCTTCCGCGAATCAAGACTCACGTATTCAATTACGTGTATTCGAGGTACACGCGATATGAAAGTGCGACTGGTCTAAGCAATCGCGCAATGATCCGCGAGAAAATCGACAGACAGTGCGGGAGGAACGGCATTGCCTACCGGCTATTTGAGACTGCGGCATTGGTTGCGGACAATTACATTCGAGCCGGCTCGGGGGGCAATGATATTCGCCAATTGCTGGCGGCTCTGGATGACGTGTCGGCCGAAGTGCAGGAGCGGTTGCCCGAGTACTTTGATTTTCAAAGCTTGCGTGTGCTCGCAAGACGAGATGCAAGCATGAACCTGATTCGAGTTACGGAGGCGGTTGAAATCATGGTCCGCCTGGCGCAACAGGAAGATACGCTCGGCGGTCACTACTGCGTCGCGAGCCGCCAGAGCACGCCTTTGAAGAACCTCACTCGTCTGCTGGGAAAAGTTTACGGAGTGGGATTGACGGTTGTTACGGACCGGCAGCGCCTGAATGCAATCGACCGGCTGCTGGAGCAACGGTTTTCCGCCGTTGATGATAGTTTCGCCTGTCCTGAGCCCGTGGCAGATCAGGATGGGCTGCGCATGGCCGTGCCCGAGTCGGTGCTGGATGAGCAGGCGTTGCAAAAAATCTTTGGCGCGATTAGAAAAACGCAGCAAAGCAACCGCGCTGCCCGGAAGCAGCGCGCTGCAAGTGTATACGCGAATCTTTCCCCGCGATTTATAGAAAGACCAGGAGGCCGATTAAATTATTTTGTTGCTGGTTCGCAAGGACCGCCAGTGCTCATTTTGAATGCTCTTGGTCAAGGGCTGGAATTCTGGTCCCGGATGATGGATCAACTGATGCTGAATTACAGAGTCGTCCTCTGGGAGACCCGCGGCATAGAGTCAGAATCAGAGCCGCTGCAGATGAGAGATCATCTCGAGGATATCGAGAGCGTAATGGAGCAGGAGGGCATCAATGCCTGCCATGTGATCGGATGGTGCACGGGCCCGCAGCTTGCGGCCGAGCTTTTCCTCCGCCGTCCAGAATCCATTTTGGGAATGGTGTTTCTCAACAGCGTGTTCAAGTTTGTGAACCGGCCTGAACTTGAGACTCCGTACTCGATCAATCTCGAAAAGCTATGCCGTCTTTTAGACCTTCATCCTGAGATGGCGCCGTCTGTGATGAGATCGCTTTCAACTCCTCCCGCGAACGACATCAACCTTATGGATGAAACGGACACTAACAACGCGGCCCAGCAGGTTCTCTCGCTCACGAATGTGGATCTAAGGACACACGTGCTGGCGCCGTTCCGCACGGTGACAACCACCCTCAGTTACGCACGGCAGATATTGAGTCTACTGTCGTGTCCGACTCTGGAAAAGGCGTCACGGATAGAGGCGCCAATCCTGATCGTCGGATGTGAATACGACCAGGTTGCATCAGCCGCAAAGTCGCGGGGGGCTGCGGAACTTTTCCCGAGGTGCAGACACATAGAGCTCCCAGGTGCTACTCACTATTCCCTTTATGACCGCACAGAGTTGGTGGCTGCAATGCTGCGCCGGTTCTTTCACGATCCAAGTTCGGTGATAGAAACGAAGCAGCATATGGCAGTCGGCGGTTAATGAGCTGAGGGTACGGATTACGCGCATTTTCGCCGCGAAGGGTCAAGGCTGGGCAGGAAAGGTAGATGTACGATGAAAATGGTCGCATTTTTCTTCAGGCACTCACGCAAGGCTGTACTGCTGAGTGTGGTTGCAGGAATTCTCAGCGGAGCGTGTACTGCTGCTTTGCTGGCCGTGATCAATGCAGTGCTACGGACAAGTGCTCCCACATCAGCACTGATGTGGAGCTTCGTTGTACTGTGCGCTTTGCTTCCGGTAACGCGGTTTAGTTCGGAGTTTCTCCTGAACAAACTTGGGCAATCTGCAATGTATGACCTTCGCATGAAGTTGAGCACCCAAATCATGGCTGCACCGCTGCGTCATTTAGAAGGCCTTGGGTCGCCCCTTCTGCTCGCCGCCCTCACGGACGACGTGCCGGCAATCACAAATGCGATTTCGCTGATTCCCTTGATTTGTGTAAATGTGTCACTGCTGGTTGCGTGCCTGGTCTATATGGGTATCCTCTCCCCGTGGCTATTGGGAATCGTGCTCAGCTTCATGATATTGGGAATCATCACGTACCAGATTCCCATCATTAAAGTCCAGAAGCTTTTTGGCCTGGCACGCAAGGATACTGACGTGCTACAAGCGCATTTTCGCGCGTTGACACAGGGAACCAAAGAGCTGAAACTCCATAGTGGCCGGCGCGATGAATTCGTCAATAATGCCCTGCGGGTGACGGCAGATTCATTGCAAAGGCGCAACATCGCGGGCCAGAATCTGTACTCTGCTGCTTCAAGCTGGGGGCAAACCCTGGTTTTTGTGGTGGTCGGTCTCATCCTGTTTTTGCTGCCCGTGCTTCAGCGCCTGAGCGGCGGCATGATGGTGGCTTATGCGCTTACCCTCCTCTACCTGATGACGCCCATGCAGGTGATTCTCAACACGCTGCCTCAAATGAGCCGTGCCAATGTAGCGCTGAAAAAGACGGAGGAGCTTGGGTTTACGCTCTCAAGCCAGGAAGCAGAGACTAGCGGCAAAACGCATGCATCTCCAGGAAATTGGAACACACTGGAATTGCGGTCGGTCAGTCATGTTTATCACCGTGAAGGTGAAAGCGAGAATTTTGTGCTTGGTCCTCTTACCTTGAGTTTCAAGCCAGGAGAACTGGTGTTTATTGTCGGCGGCAACGGCAGTGGCAAGACAACCCTGGTGAAGTTGCTTACTGGCCTTTACGTGCCTGAAGGAGGGAAGATCTGGCTGGATGGCAGACCGATGGAACAAGCAGACAGGGAATTCTATCGGCAACACTTCTCTGCAGTGTTTTCTGATTTTTACCTCTTCGAACAATTACTTGGGCTTCTTGATCCGGATCTGGATGGTCGAGCGCGGGAATATCTGGAGCAACTTAAGCTCTCGCATAAAGTAGGGATCGTTGACGGAAAACTCTCAACCACTGATTTGTCGCAGGGCCAACGCAAGCGGCTGGGTTTGCTCACTGCGTATCTTGAGGATCGGCCTATTTACGTTTTCGATGAATGGGCGGCCGATCAGGATCCGCAGTTCAAAGCCGTGTTTTACTTGCAATTGCTACCTGAACTTAGAGCGAAAGGAAAAACCATCTTTGTAATCACTCATGATGATCGTTATTATCAGGTCGCGGACCGGATCATCAAGCTGGACGATGGACAAATCGCCGGCGATATCTTAAATGTGCCAGACATAGCGATAGTTCAAGTGGCTGGACACTAAGGAGAAGCTATACAAGAGTCTTAATCATCCTGGTGCGCATTTACATATTTTGGTCTCCGCTGGAGGGTTGCAGGAATCGGAGGGACGCTGGATTCCACATCTCACCTTCAATAAGTCGGCCCTAATGCATGTTTGGCGATTTGCAATTATTACCTACCTCCGGGCTGCCCTCAAAAGCGAGTCGTCCTATTGGCGGAGCATGTTCATGACCGTCACCGGCATGCAATTCGCGACTTTGGGCTTTTGGCGCCAGGCACCAAAAGGAAAACATCAGATGCCCTGTTCCTCATGTTGAAGGAGAAGAAGCGACCCCGGCCAAGGCGATTGGGGTGGAGGGTTTCAATTCGAAAGAATTTTGGAAGAGACCCCTTCTGGACAGCGCAGGCCAGACCATGCGTTGGGTTGGCCGGCGTGCCCCCGCAGCCTCATAGCAGTCGTCAGTCAGATCTTTGCTCTAAGACTTTTCTGGATTCCACCGATAAGCCATCTATGACAGCCTACTTGTTTGCAGTCGAGCTATTGTTAAAGAGACCCAAGAAGATTCGTCCGCGGCTCAAGTCTGCCGTCAAGACGGTCTATTTTGCAAGGGAACTCTTCGCCGGAAACTTTTCATCCAAAGCGAGATTGAGTTCGAGCACATTCACGCGCGGTTCTCCGAGAAAGCCAAATTGCCGTCTTTCTGTATGCGCCTGGGCAAGTTTCAGCAGTTCATCTTCGGAAATTCCTCGCGCTTTGGCGACGCGAGGAACCTGGAACTCAGCTCCTGCGGGCGTGATGTGGGGATCAAGACCCGAACCGGACGTAGTAACCAGATCAACGGGAACGGGCTTACCCGGATTCTCTGATTGCAGGGTAGCCAAATCGGTTTTTACACGGTCGATCAGCTTTTGATTTGTCGGCCCAAGATTGCTGCCTGAGGAATTGTCAGCCGCGTATCCGTTAGCCCCAGCGGCAGAAGGCCTAGGGTGAAAATAAGCTGGGCCCGTAAATGGCTGAGCAAGAATTCGCGAGCCTACCACCTCGCCATGCCTGATGATCAACTGTCCGTTAGCTTTGTCTGGCCAGAGACGCGCCAAACCAGTTATTACCAGGGGATAAACTAGGCCGAGCAGCACGGTTGTCGCTACCGTGAAAAGAAGGGCCGTGACCAGATTTTTTTTTAACATTTCAAACTCTCCTTACGCCAGACCCACGGCCCGTACGATAACGTCAATAATCTTGATCCCAATAAATGGAACAATCACGCCGCCCACGCCATAGATCAAGAGATTCCGGCGCAACAGCGACTCGGCGCTCATGGCTTTGTATTGGACGCCGCGCAACGCCAACGGGATCAAGGCAATGATGATCAGTGCGTTAAAGATCACTGCTGAGAGTACGGCAGATTGCGGCGTCGCCAGCCGCATGATGTTGAGAGTGTTCAACACCGGGAATGTAGCGGCAAACATTGCTGGAATAATCGCAAAATATTTCGCAACATCATTGGCGATGGAAAATGTCGTCAGTGATCTCGCGGGTCATCAGCAATTGCTTTCCGATCTCAACAATCTCCAGCAGTTTGGTTGGGTTGGAATGAAGAGCGAGCCGCAAACCAGATGAACATGCGGACGTAGCGGTTCGTCGGGCGAGCCGCAGCGCCTCGCGCGCGTCGGCCGCCTGCCTGGCGGGAGTGACCCCGTTGCGGAATTCGGGGACGGTTTCCTCGCCGTATTCGGTGATCCGGATCGGAATCCGCCGGTGAAACCAGCGTCGCAACGACGCGCCGAACCGGTTGATCGTTGAGAACGACACGTTCGGAAACCGAACCTTCTGCGATGGTCCAGCCCGAAGTTGGGCGAATAGGGGTGGTCGGCCCACGCCGCGAACGGCAGCCGCGGCGCCACCTCGGCGAGTCGGCGCGCGAACGTCGCCGGAGCGACCGAGTCGCGTCCCGGGTTCCCGGTCGGCCGATTGATGCCCCGGTTCGACGTCTCGCCGGCGGCGACGATCGCGTTCGGGTCGCCCTTCTTGATGCCCGTGTAGGCGGCCCGGAAGAGTCTCGCGTAGAGGGCGGGGCTCACGATCCTCCCGTGACGGAACTGCGGCACCAGGAACAGCCCGAGGTTCGGCTCGTTCCAGACCGAGAACAGCGTCACCGCGCTCCTGCCGTGCTCACCGTTGTATCGATGGGCCAGCATCTGCGCGAACTCGGTCAGCCACTTCATCTTCAGCGGGGGGTGGTTGGGTGATTGGTTGCCATTCGCCCATCGAGGCGTCCCGGTGATCGTGATCATCACGCGCAGGTCGTAACGGCCGGCGGTGCGCACGAGCGCGTCGAGGTCCGAGGCGATACGCGCGGTCGTTGCCGTTGAGGGGGTTCCTCGGCCGGCTCGGTGCGATCGCCGCCCAGCTGGCGAGCGTGTGGATGATCGAGGCGTGAGCTGCAGCGGCGCGCGCCAGGTTCGCGCCTGGATTCCCCGCCCAGCGGAAACTCGGGTCGTCGAAGAAGCCGACCGGCATCCGCATGAGTAGCTTGCCGCCGGCCACCCTCCGGTCGGCCGCGCCGCCCACCCCGTCCGCGCTCGCCACCGCGAGGATGATCGTCACGGCGAGCATCGCGGCGATCCTCGCAACCATCCCCAGCGCGGTACCCCGCGTGGGCGGTCCCAAACCATCGGCAACAATCGTCCTCGTGGCCGTCGGCCAGGGTACGTGGCTATTCCCCGACGCCGGCACGGACATCGCGGTTGACCTCGAGTCGCGAGCCGACTCGAAGGGAGTGACGATCGGCCGCCCTCCCACTCGCCGGCCGCCACCAGCTCCAGCCCGGGGCGACGAGTTGGCGATCGAATGGAGGAATCTGCGACTCGCAGGGCATTACGCCTCCGCAGAGGCGACCGGCTATAGTCGCCCCCAGTCTCAGCAAGCAGGAGGAAACGTCTGTGCCCAGGCGTCCACCCGAAACTCCCTGGCCGATCAACCCGGTGTTCAAACCGCCGCCGGACGAACCGCCGCCGGACAACCCGATGCTAGCGCGCGCGAGCGTCACGTTCCACACGAACGACGACGACAAGGACCACGACTCCGCGGTCGGCGTCTATGTCGTCCTCCGTGACGAGACGATCGCCTACATCTACGACGAGTTCGGGCACTTTCCCGACCACAGCGACTCAGGCCCGTACACGCTCCTGCTCGTGCGGCGGCTTCCGCGGCACGCGATTCGGCAGGCGAAGGTCGTCGTCGGGATCGACCCCGTCATGGATCTCGGCGGGCGTGGGGATACGTGGCGGTTCAACTTCGTGCTCGACTTCCTGTTCGAGGACGGGAGCCATCAACTCTGCAAAGCGAGCCGACTCGAGGTCTCGACCTGGAATCGGAATCACGAGTTCGCGGTCGAGTAGAGGCAGGAGGTCTAGGTGGCCGACAGTGCGGTGCTGACGAGAGCGAGCATCAGTTTCCAGACGAACGACGAGGACAAGGACGACGACACGGTGCTCGACGTGACCGTCGCGCTGATGGACGGGACTGTCGTCGCGCGGGTCTCGGACTTCTTCGGCACGTTGCATGACAACCACGAGGACGGCCCCTACGATCTCGAGCTCGTCGACCCGAGGACGCGCGGCGAGATGAAGGGCGGCAACGTCACGCTCAAGATCAGTCCTGGCAGGGCAACGACACCTGGCGGTTCAACTTCTTCCTCGACCTGCTCTTCGACGACGACGCCCACCTGATCGCGTGGGCCAGGGGACTCGAGCTCAGCGACTCGCAGCGGGAGCAGTCGTTCGGGGTCGAGTAGCGTACGCCGAGCCTCCGCGCGGTGTGGGGTGCGCCAAGTCGGGTTGCTATGCATCGCGACACGCATTGACCGAGGATCAGACAAGGTGACCGCCTTCACGTCCTGGTGACATTCGAAGGGCACGTAACCAACGCGAGATCGCGCGAGCGCTCGTCCGGCTCGATCTCAGGGAGGATCGGGAAGCTCGCGGAGACGGGCGGCGCGATAGGCTCCTGGCATTGACCTCGACCTGGCAGGCACCCGGCCGTTTGGGCGATTACCGATATCTCCGTCACGGTCCCCATCAACGAGACAGACCCCATGTCTGAGTCGGAGCCACTCGGTGGGGATTTCCGCGGAGCCCTCGAGAACGTCACCGTGCCGAGCTACGTCCTCGACAGGACAGGGGTGGTCCGCTGGATCAATCCGGCGGCGATGGAGATCGTCGGGGATGTGCGGGGACGGAACTTCACCTCGGTCGTCGCGCCGGAAGAGACCCATCGCGCACGTGAGCTCTTCACGGCCAAGATCATCGGCGCAGTCCCGTTCACAGAGACCGAAGGGGTTCTCCTGAGAGCCGACCAGACCAGGGTGACGCTCGAAGTCTCGGCGGTGCCGCTCAGGAGCGGCGACCACATCGTCGGCGTCTTCGGCCAGCTCGTGGGAGAGCTCCCGGAACCGCCGGCAGCGCCACACCCGGGCCTCACACCACGGCAGGTCGAGGTGCTGAGACTGCTCGAACACGGACGCTCGACCCAGCAGATCGCCGACGAGCTGCATCTGACCACCGAGACGGTCCGCAATCACGTCCGCAACGTGCTTCGCACGCTCGGCGTGCACAGCCGGATCGAGGCCGTGGCTGTCGCGCGGCGCGGTGCCTGGTCGACCGACTAGGGCGAGCTCGCCGGGCCCTCCACACGCTCGACCAGGAGCAGCGCGAGCTCGCCGTCCGCGGTCGGATCGATGACCGCGACGACGCGCAGTGTCCCGGGCGCGATCAGATCACCCGGACGCCAGTCTCCGCGCTCGTAGACGACGGTGCCGAGGGCATCGACGCTATCGACGTCGACGAGCGAGAACGTGAACACCGTAGCCACAGACGTGTTCCCGTCGCAGTGCCGTCAGCCGAGATCCGGCGTCCCGGGGCGCACCTCGCCCCCGGGCGGCCTGTCGCTCACTTGACGAGCTGGAGCATCTTGAACATCGGCAGGTACATCGAGATCACGATCATCCCCACCATGGCGCCGACGCCGATCATCAGGATCGGCTCGATGATCGAGGTCAGCGACTGGATGCTCGTGTCGACCTCGTCCTCGTAGAAGTCTGCGACCTTGCCGAGCATCTTGTCGAGCTCGCCGGTCTCCTCCCCGATCTTGACCATCTGGCTCACCATCGGCGGGAAGGCGGGGTCGGCGGCCAGCGGCTCGCTGATCGGCACACCCTCCTGCACCCGGAGGCCCACATTGTTCACGGCGCGCTCGATCACCCAGTTGCCGGAGGTGGCGGCCGTGATCTCGAGCGCCTTGATGATGTCGACGCCGGCCGTGACGAGGCTCGAGAGCGTCCTCGAGAAGCGTGCGAGCGCGATCTTGTGCACGACCTCGCCGACACGCATCGGGATCCGGAGCCTGAAGCGGTCCCACACCGGCCGGCCGCGGGCGCTCCGCTTCCAGCGCATGAACCCGTACACGAGCAGGGCGATCGCGGGGAAGATGATGAACCAGTAGCCGCGCAGCGCTTGCGACATGCCGATGAGGATCCTGGTCGGCGTCGGCAGCTGCCCGTCCAGCTCGACGAAGACGTTCTGGAAGACCGGGATGATGAACATGAGCATGAACGTGAGCACGAGCAGCGCGAAGCTCATGACGACGAGCGGGTAGATCATCGCGCTCTTCACGCGGCGCCTGAGCGTGTTGTCCTTCTCGATCTGGATCGCGATCCGGTCGAGGACGTCGTCGAGGGTGCCGGACGACTCGCCCGCCTCGATCATCGCCACGAACAGCCGGTTGAAGACCTTCGGATGACGGGCGAACGCCTTCGACAGCACCATTCCCGCCTCGACGTCCGAGCGGACCTCGGCGATCACCTGGCGCAGGTAGCGGTCGTCGGTCTGCTGCTCGAGCGTCGTCAGAGCGGAGACCACGCTGACCCCGGCCTCGATCATCGTTGCGAGCTGCCGGGAGAAGACCTGCAGCGACTTCGGCTTGACCCGCTGGAACCGCGCCGTGGCTCCTTCGCCACGCGCGGACTGCTCGGAGAGCGACCGCGCGAGCAAGCCGCGCGAGCGAAGCTGCTCGCGGGCCGTCGTCGCGTCGGCGGCGTGGATCTCGCCGCGCATCCGCAGGCCGTCGGCGTTGATTGCTTCGTACGTGTATGCGGCCACTGCTGTTCCTCCGGTTCTGGGTCAGGCCGCGGCGTCGAAGGTCGACGTCTCGCGGAGATTGGTCTTCGATGGGCTCGCGCCGTCGCGGGCGACGACGGTGACGTTCTTCCTCAGCCCCCGCATCTCCGTCACTACCGGGTGACGTTGAAGATCGGCTTGGTGATCACGATCTTCACCGGCTTGGACCACGTCATCTTCGTGTTGCCGGTGAGGGACGGGTTGACGCCACGCACGCGGTACCACCACGTGCCGGCCTGGAGCGGCAGGAGCGCCGAGGTCGCGTAGGTCTTGAGCGTGCCGGCCCGGCGCCACGGGTACGAGCCCCGTGCACCCTGGTCACGGCTCCACTCGACGTCGTAGCCCACCGCGCTGCTCGCGGGCGTCCACGTCACGAGCGGGACTCCGTAGAACCCGGTCGCGCCGCTCGCCGACGAGAGGAGCCGCCCGCTCGGGGACAGCCCGGTGACGCTCGCGACGGCGGGCGTGAGGCTGTCCTTGCGGAACCAGCGGACGCCGCCGCCCGACGGGTTCTGGCACACGTCCTGCGGGATCTTCGCGTCGCTGAACGTCCCGTCCGGGTTCCTGTCCACCGGAACGACGGTCCAGTAGTAGCGTCCGCCCGGCAGGCTCGAGTCCCAGAGGTCGAGCTGCGCCGGGCCGCCCTTCTTCAGCTCGCTCGTCGGGAGGAGCCGCGGCGCGAACGCCGGTCCGGCGACGGGCTTGCCCTTGAAGACCACGTTGACGCAGTCCTTGTCCGTGGCGACGTAGACGCGATGGTAGGCGTTGCCGTCCTGCGAGAAGAGGAACACGGGCATCACGGAATGCTGGTGCTCGAGCCGACCGGAGACGACCTTCACCCGGCCGGGAGACCCGGCGAGCGTGTTCGAAAGCACCTGCTCGGACGAGATCGTGTTCAGCGGCATCGCGAGCGATGCCCTCTTGGAGTGGGCCACCGCCGTGTGGTAGGTCGTGCTCCACGGGCCGTACGAGACCCGGGGCAGCTTGTTCGACGTCGTGCCGTAGAGCGCCCGCTTCGCGCGAACGCGCCAGGGGATGTCCGTACCGACGGGCGCGTGCGCGAACTCCCGCTCGTCCGCGACCGTCGTGGTCGTCTTGAATCGGTGGTTGAAGCCGAGGCTCGGGTACCAGACCTCGTACCCGGTCGCGCCTTCCACCGGTGTCCAGGCGATCGCACCGGGGCCGGCGAATGCCGGGATCGGGACGCCGAGCGTGTCGCGAGCGGAGTCGCGATTCCTCGCATCGGGCCAGCGCATGTTGAACCGGTTGGCCGAGCTCCAGCCCGAGATGGCTCCGTTCAGGCCCACCGCGCGGACATGCCAGTAGAGCGACGCCGGGCTTCCCGTGATCCACGGGAGCGCGATCGGAATCGACACCGCCGGCGTGGTCAGCTTCGTGGTCGACCAGATGACCGCGTTGGCCGCGGCGAACCGGTCGCTCGTCGACAGCTCGAACTCGTAGCGCACGGCGCCCCGCACGGGCAACCACGCGAACGACGGCGTGCGCGAGAAGGTCGGGACGCTGGAGACGGTTGTCGACCTGGCATCTCCGAGTCGGAGCTGGAAGGCCTGGAGGCCGGTCGGCTTGGGAGGTACGGGGACGGTGGCCGCCGAGCCGCTCGCGACCGACGCCGCGGCGCCGATGATCGCCGCCAGCATCGCGTACGCGAGCCGGCGCGGAATCCGCAGCCGCCGGGCCGTGCGGTCGTGTCTCGTGGTGCTCATCTGGATGTCGTCTGCCCTTCTGCTCTGGAGTGGTGTCATGGTGCGACCTCAGCCTTCGCTCGTCGTCGTGGTGGTCGGGGTCTGGTTCGTCGCGCTTCTGAAGACGACCGAGTAGCGCACGCCGGTGGCGGCGTTCTCGAGCGAGACCTGCTTCGACCTGTCGAGGGTGATCTTCTTCACCCCGCCCGCGAACGAGGCGTCGGCGACCGCGATCGTGATCTGCTTCGGATCGACGGACACGAGCTCGAAGGTCGTTCCGCCGAGCGTGAACTTCTGGTGAAGGCCGATCACCTGCCGGTGGCCGTCCGTGACGACGACTGCCGCCGTGGGAACGATCTTCGGCGCCGGGACGACCTTCACGGGCGTCGTCGTTGTGGGCACCGTCGGCTGCGCCGGCGTGGCGGGCTGCGCCGCCGGCTTCACCGCCGGGATCGGCGCAGGACGTCGCCGCGGGCGTCGTTGCCGGTACGGCCGGCTCGTTGCCGGCCAGCGGCACGAAGGGATCCCGCGCCGCGTGGCGCTTGATCCAGCGCTCGGTGCCGGGGGCGGCCGCGCTGGTCTGCGCTGCCGCGCTGCCCGTCTGCACGCCGGTCGGCGCCGGAGCCGCGATGGCTGTCGGAGCGACCTCGGAAGCGGTGGTCGCGGTGGTCCCGCTCGACGAGCCGGAGCCGCCGAGGAGCTTCGGCAGCTGCCACACGAGCAGGACTGCGAGGACGACGCCGAGGACGGCGAGGAGAATCAGCTGCCGGCGCTGGCCGGAGGAGGCGGGGCCGCGGCCCCAGGTGCTGGTGATCGTGGTCATGAGGATTCCGTTCCGGTCGTGGCATCGGGAGCCGTGGTGGTCGTGTCGGCGGCCGGCAGCGGCTGGCCGGTGTAGACGAACGCGGCGAGAGTGATCGACGCGTTCAGGTCGGAGCCCTCGGTGCCCGAGGGCGTGAGCTGGACCGTCTGCACGTCGAACAGCCGGCCGTTCGCATGGATGCGCGTCCCGTTCGAGCCGGCCTGCGTCCTGAGACGGCGCAGGAAGCGCTGAACCGAGGCGTAGCGGCCGCTCACGCTCACGTTGATCGGCACCGCGTCGTAGCCCGCCGCGGGCGTTGCCGCCGACGGGGTGAACGACTCGACGGTGACGCTCGACGAGGCGGCGAGCCGCTGCACCTGCCGCACGATGCTCGGCATCTGGACGGTCGTCGGCATCGCCTTCGCGAGCGCGGCTGCGCCGGTCGCCTACCGGCTTGGCGGTCTTCTTTTGCGACCTCGCGACGAGCTTGGCGTCGGTGAGCTTCGCGTGCTCGTCGACGATCTTCGCGTCGAGGCTCGCCACCTTCGAGTGCTGCGGCGACACGACGGCGAACCAGCCGGCGAGTGCGACGACGGCGATCAGGCCGGCGGCGACGAGGGCAAGGATTCTGGGTGTGATGCTCATTGCTGCGGTACCTCCGGGAGCACGTTCGCGCTCAGCGTGAACTGGTAGGCGTTCCTCGTTCCGACCTTCGTCCGCGTGCTCGACTGCAGCGTCACGTCCGAGAGGGCGGGCACGAGCTCGAGGCGCTGCATCACGCCGGCGACGATGTCCTGGGTGAACGCGACGCCCGAGGCGGTGAACGCGGTCGGGGCGGTCGTGGTCGCAGGCGTCGTCGAGGTCGCTGCCGGCGCCGCCGTGCCCGACTGCATGTCGAGGCTCGAAAGCCACGAGCCTGCCGGGAGCACGCGCGAGATGTCGTCGAGCAGGTTGTCCCACCTCATCCGCGCGCTTGCCGCGGTCGTGAACGCCGTGACGCGGGCCTGGTCGCCGCTCATGGCGGCCGCCGTCCGGTCCCTGGCCGTCTCGAGCGCGTCGACCTGCTGCTGCAGCGCGGCCAGCGTCTTGTGCCGGTCCGACGCGCGGTCGTGGCTCTGCACGAACGAGACGCCGCAGAAGACGCTGACTGCGGTGACGAGTGTTGCGCCGCCGGCGAGCACCGACTTCGTGGTCAGGAGCGTCGGGACACCCTCGCGCCGGTTCTGCTGCTCGGGAAGAAGATTGACCGCACGCATCAGTCCTCCACCCCCAACCCGATCGCGACTGCCAGCGAGGCCAGGTCGTCGCGCTTCTCCAGCGAGTCGTCGGCCTGAACGCGGACGAGCGGATCGGCGAGGCGTACGCGCACGCCCGTCAGCCTCTCGAGCTCGGCCGCGAGGCCGGGGATGCGGCTCGTGCCGCCGGAGAGCAGGATCTCCGAGATCGGAAGCGACCCGGGTTGAGCCTGGTAGTACTCGAGCGAGGCGACGAGCTCGCGGGCGAGGGCCTGGAGCTCGCCGCGCGCGGCTTCTGCGGCCTGCTCGCTGCGGCTGTCCACCTCGGACGGGTCCGACGGCTCGAGCGAGAGGGTCGGAAGGAGCGTCTCGGCCTCGGGCGTGGTGAGGCGGAGCTCGCGGGCGACGGCGGAGGCGAGCTTCGTGCCGCCCCATTCGAGGACGCGCGTGAACTCGCACAGGCTGCCGTTCGAGACCGCGAGCGTCGTCCGCTCGTGCCCGGCGTTGACGACGACGACCGCGGCGTCCGCCGACGCGCCGTCGCTCGGGTTCGGCCCGACTGCGCGAAGCAGCGCGAAGCCTTCGAGGTCGATGCCGACGAGCTCGATCCCGGCTTGCCGGAACGCTTCGACGTAGCGCTCGAGCGGCTCGCGGTAGGCGGCGACGAGCAGGATCTTGCGGTTGACGGTGCCGCTCTCGTCGACCTCCTCGTTCACGACCCGGTAGTCGATGACCGCCTCGTCGACGGGAATGGAGACGACGTCGTGGGCGCGGTAGAGCACCGCGTTTGCGAGCTGGCGCTCGTCGTCGATGCCGGCGATCTCGAAGCTGCGAACGCCGACGTGGTTCGTCGAGAGCCCGAGCCGGACGCCGCGGCGCGGCAGCGAGTGGAGCGTGAAGAACTCGTCCAGCGCGGCCGCGAGCGCCGCGACGTCGCGGACCTCGCCGCGCACGACGATCCCCGCCGGCAACGGCTGGCGGGCCAGCTGCCGCAGGTGCGCCGAGCCGTTGTTCACGACCCGGGCGGCCGCGAGCTGCGACGCGCCGATCTTGATGCCGACGAGCTCGCGGTTCTTCGAGCGCTGCGCGAGGCCACCCGGCCGGGTGCCCTTCGCGCGACTCGCCCGCCGCGTCTTCCGAACGAGGTCGGAAAGCTTGATTTCCTGCTTGAAGTCCATGACTGGTTACACCTTCGTCTCGGTAAGGGTTCGGAGCCCGTTGCGGGAAGAGCGCCCGAGCTCGAGGAACGGGAAGTTGCTCCGCTCGAGCAGGCCGCGCAGCTGTTCCGGGTGGGACGTGCGTGAGAAGGCAGACTCGGCGGTGATGACGCCCTTGAGCGTCAGGTCGGCCAGCGACTGCTCCATGGTCTGCATGCCGCGGAGCGTGTTCGTCTGCATGACGGAGTAGATCTGCTCGACCTTGCCCTGCCGGATGAGGTTGCGGACGGCGTCGTCGGGCAACAGGATCTCGAGCGCCGCGACCCGCCCCTCGCCGTCGGCCGTCGGGATCAGGTTCTGCGTCACGACGCCCTGGAGGGTCGAGGCGAGCTGGACGCGCACCTGCTGCTGCTGCTCGGACGGGAACACGTCGATGACGCGGTCGATCGTCTGCGGCGCGCTCTGGGTGTGGAGCGTGGCGAAGACGAGGTGCCCGGTCTCGGCGGCGGTCAGCGCGGTCGAGATCGTCTCGAGGTCGCGCATCTCGCCGACGAGGATCACGTCGGGGTCCTGGCGCAGCGCAGCGCGAAGCCCCTCGGCGAAGCTCGTTGCGTCGGAGCCGATCTCGCGCTGGTTGACGATGCAGCCCTGGTGCCGGTGCAGGAACTCGATCGGATCCTCGATCGTGAGGATGTGCTCCGAGCGGTCGCGGTTGATCCGGTCGAGCAGCGCCGCGAGCGTGGTCGACTTGCCGGAGCCGGTCGGGCCGGTGACGAGCACGAGGCCGCGGGGCTTCTCGCAGAGGTCGTAGAGCTGCTCGGGCATCCGCAGCTCGTCGAGCGGGCGGATCCTGGCGGGGATCTGGCGGAACGCGGCGCCGACGCTCTCGCGCTGGAAGTACGCGTTGACGCGGAAGCGCGCGAGGCCCGGCACGGAGTACGAGAAGTCGAGCTGGCGCCTCGTCTCGAGCTGCTTCTGCTGCTCGGTCGTGAGGATTCCGTAGACGAGGGTGCGCGTCTCGTCCGAGGTGAGCTGCTCCGAGTCCGGGAGGCGCTCGAGCTGCCCGTGCACCCGCATCATCGCCGGCGAGTCGACCGTGAGGTGGAGGTCGGAGGCGTCGTGCTCGACCATCCGGACGAGCAGTTCGTCGATCGAGGAGCTGATGTGTGTCACTGGTCGTCCTTCTTCGCGGTCAGGCCGCGACATGGAGGGGAGGTGATGCCGAGACAGACGCTTTGGGGGAGGAGGGGCGCGGTTGCCCGCGCCCCTCCGTCGTGCGAGTCAGTGCTGACAGCAGTCGTGCTTACGCGCAGTCGGCGCCGTGGCCGGTGCGCGTCCGTGACGTCGGCGCCGGTGACGCAGCGCGCCGGCGCCGTCGACGCTGCGCACGGTCTTGCCGCCGACGGTCATCGTGGAGGCAGTACGCTGGCGTCGCCGACGGCGCGGCGACGATGCCGCGTCGATCGCAGTCGAGCTTGAGGCCCGGCGTCGATCGCCTGAAGCGCGGCGACGGTCCATGCCGGTGTAGCTGCCGTTGTCGGAGAAGTACGCCTCGGCCGACGGGAGCGCCGCGCGGACGTCCGCCGACGCGGCCGCGCTGGTTGGCGCGATCCTTGAAGCCGAGGTACGACGGGACTGCGATCGCGAGCAGGATCCCGATGATGACGATGACGACGAGCAGCTCGATGAGCGTGAAGCCTTCCTCGCGGGCAAGCCGCTTCTGCATACGATCCAACATTCAGTGAACTCCTTCTTGGTTAGTGGGACGCGCAACACGACTTGCCGCGCACACACATTGGTACCGGCCGACGCTCGACGCGATCCTGACTCAAACGGGGGATTCAGGGCCTCATGAGCTGGATCCGCTCGACGGGGCGGAGCGTCTGGCCAAGAGCGACCGCGTCGCAGGATAGCTGGCGGTCGTCCGTCACGCAGCCAGTGCCGCGGCGGCAGAGGACGCGCCTGCGACGCTGCCAGGAGCGCGTCGCCGGCCCCTTGACGCTCTGGCCAGTAGCGAGCCGCCGGTAGTCGCGTCGACAGCCGGTCGCGCCTGCGCCGCTGACGCGCGTCTTGCCGACACGATGTCAGGCAGTACGAGCCGTCGACGTGCGCATCGAGCTTGACGTCCGGCGTCGATCGCGCGCAGCGGCGGGGGCGTCCATCCCGTGTAGCGTGCCGTTGTCGGCGAAGTACGCCTCCGCCGACGGAATCGCCGCGCGGACGTCCGCCGCCGCCGCGCGGTTGTTGGCGCGATCCTTGAAGCCGAGGTACGACGGGACTGCGATCGCGAGCAGGATCCCGATGATGACGATGACGACGAGCAGCTCGATGAGCGTGAAGCCTTCCTCGCGAGCAAGCCGCTTCTGCATACGATCCAACATTCAGTGAACTCCTTCTTGGTTAGTGGGACGCGCAACACGACTTGCCGCGCACACACTTGGTACCGGCCGGCGCTCGACGCGATCCTGACTCAAACGGGGGATTCAGGGCCGGAATGCATGACCCATTTGGGGGATCCGCGTCCGGCACGTGAGCCACATACCGGGCTCATTCCGCTGGTCGAATGCAGCGTCGAGACAACGCCTTCGCTTTTCCACGACGCATTCCGCCGCGGGTGACCCCGACCGCGGCTCGGACGGCGCGGATGCGGGCCCGGCGGCGCCTAGACGACGACGCGGGCGAGCTCTTCGACCGAGGTGAGGCCGGCGAGGACCTTGTCCATGCCGTCGTCCCAGAGCGAGCGCATGCCGTGGCGGAGCGCGGCGGCCTCGAGCTCGTCGCGCGTCGCCTTCCTCGAGGTCAGGCTCTCGAGCTCGTCGTTCATCCGCATGTACTCGAAGATCCCGATCCGGCCGCGGTAGCCGGTCCTCGAGCAGCGGGCGCAGCCGACCTTGCGGAAGACCCGCGCCCCGTCGAGCGCCTCGGCCCGCTCCCGCCCGACGCGCAGCGCGGTCAGGTCGTCCGCCGTGACGTCGTAGGGCTCGGCGCAGTGCCGGCAGAGTCGCCGTGCGAGCCGCTGGGCCAGCACGCCGGAGACGGCGGCCGCCGTGATGAACGGCTCGACGCCCATCTCGTTCAGCCGCGTGACCGCGCCCGGGGCGTCGTTCGTGTGCATCGTCGAGAGGACGAAGTGGCCGGTGAGCGCGGCCTCGATCGAGATCCGTGCCGTCTCGCCGTCGCGAATCTCGCCGACCATCACGACGTCCGGGTCGGAGCGGAGGATCGAGCGCAGCGCGGTGGCGAAGGTCAGGCCGGCGCGCGGGTTGATCTGCACCTGGTTGACGCCCGGCAGTCGGTACTCGACCGGGTCCTCGACCGTGATCACGTTGATCTCGGGCCGGCTGGTCTCGCTGAGGACGCCGTAGAGCGTCGTCGACTTGCCGGAGCCGGTCGGCCCGGTGACGAGGAGCGCGCCGGTCGGCCGCCGGATCAGGTCGAGCAACTCGTCGCGCAACTCGTCGGAGAGGCCGAGCTCCTCGAGCGTCGGAGCCTCGCGCGACTTGTCGAGCAGGCGCATCGTCACCGACTCGCCCTCGACCGTCGGCAGGGTCGCGACCCGGATGTCGAGCAGGCGGCCGGCCGCCGAGGCGTTGAGCGAGATGCGCCCGTCCTGGGGCTTTCGCCGCTCGCCGATGTCGAGGCTGGCCAGCACCTTGAGACGTGTGGTCACGCCGGAGGCGAGCCGCAACGGGATCCGCTCGGCGACGTGCAGCACGCCGTCGATCCGGTAGCGCACGACGAGCGCATCCTCCTGCGGCTCGAAATGGATGTCGCTGGCGCCGTCCTCGGCTGCCTGGAAGATGAGCGAGTTGACGAGCCGCACGAGCGGCGCGTCCGAGATGCCGTCGTCGGCCTCCAGGTCGTCCGCCTCGTCCGTCATGCGCACCTGCTCGACCGCGTCCTCCACGAGCGCCGCGTTGAGCGCGCCGGAGGCGCGGGCGAGGCGGCGGAGCTCGACGAGGACGTCGTCGCGGACCGCGACCGCGAACTCCGTCGCGTGCCGGGTCGCCAGCCGGAGCTCGTCGAGCCCCTGGACGTTCTGCGGCTCGGCGATCGCGATCCGCAACCGCTCGCCGTCGAACGCGAACGGGATCGCGCACGCGCGCTCGAGCACGGGCAGCGGGATCAGCCTGGTCGCGGCGGCGTCGACGCCCTCGACCGCGAGATCGACCAGCGGGAGATGGAACTGCTCCGCGAGCGCGCGCGCGGTGTCGAGCGAGCCCGCGAAGGCCGCGTCGCGCGGCGCGGCCGCCGGCTGTCCGCCCGGATCGGCGTCGCCGCCCGGGGGCGGCACCGGCCGAAGCCTCGGCTGTTCGTCAGGGGACACGGCGAGCTCCGTGGCCATTACATCAAGCGCAGGTAGGCGTCGAGAATCGAGGGGCCCCAGAACAGCGCGACGATCGCGCCGAGGGCGAGGAACGGCCCGAACGGAATCCGCATCTTCCGCGCGGCACTGCCGTGCCGGGCGAGCAGCACCGCCGACGGCACGAGCGCGGCGACGAACCCGATCATCATCGCGACCGGAACGGCGCGGCCCAGCATGAAGCCGAGCAGCAGCGCGAGCTTGACGTCGCCCATCCCCATCCCCGCGGGGTAGGCGAGCGCGGCGAGCAGGAGGAAGGCCGCGGCGCCGAGCCCGGCGAGCACCCACTCCGGCGACGGCTCGCGCACCGTCTGCGCGGCGAGCACGATCGCCGCCGCCGGAAGGACGATGCGGTTGGGGATCAGGAAGCGCTCGACGTCGATCACCGACAGCGCCACGAGCGTGGTGCAGAAGAACGCGGCGATGACCGCCTCGAGCGTGAGCCCGAAGGCGAGGAAGGACGCGGCGATCAGCAGTGCGCTCAGCAGCTCGACGGCCGGGTACTGCCAGCCGATCCGCGTGCGGCAGCTCCGGCAGCGCCCGCGCAGCAGGAGGTACGAGAGCACCGGGATGTTGTCGCGCGGCGCGATCGGGGCCGCGCACGACGGGCAGGCCGAGGGGGGATGGACGACCGAGCGCCCGGCGGGCAGCCGGGACGTCAGCACGTTCAGGAAGCTCCCGATCGCGAGGCCCGGAGCGAAGGCCACGAGCGCCAGCGCCGCGTTCACGGCGTTCTCGGGGTGTTGCGCAGGACGATGTCGTTCTGGAGCTCGTCGGAGAGCCGGCCCCGCGCGCTCACTACCGTCCTCCGGGGGGCCCGGCCAGTCGCAGCCGTGAAGGCTCGCCGAGGGCGCCGGAGGAGGACTCCTCGGCCGTGGCACGGCGCGCCTCGGCGGCGCGCTCCTTCTCGGCGCGCACGAGCGTGAGCAGGAAGTCGTGCTGGTTGGGTGCGGCCAACGCCGCGGTCTCGCTGCCGGCGTCTCCCGAGAGGACGAGGTCGATCAGCGCCGTGGAGAGCGTCTGCATGTCGAAGAACTGGCCGTCGGCGATCGCCTCGGGAATCTCCTCGGCGCGGTCCTCGCGGATCAGCTCCTCGATCCTGCTGTTCACGAGCATCACCTCGACCGCTGCCACCCGGCCGCCGCCGATCTTCGGCAGGAGCCGCTGGCTGACGACGCCGCGGAGGACGCCTGCGAGGATCGAGCGCGCCTGGGGCTGCTTGATCGCCGGGAAGAACTCGACGAGTCGGCGGACCGTCTCGGCCGCGTCGATCGTGTGCATCGTCGAGAGGACGAGATGGCCGGACTCGGCGGCCTGCAGCGCGGTCTCGGCGGTCTCGCTGTCGCGCAGCTCGCCGATCACGATCACGTCGGGGTCCTGACGGAGCACGCGCCTGAGCGCCTCGGCAAACGAGGGTGTGTCGAGACCGACCTCGCGCTGGTTGACGATCGAGCGCTCGTCCGTGTGGAGAATCTCGATCGGGTCCTCGATCGTGACGATGTGCTGCTGCCGTGTCCGGTTGATGTGCCCGATCATCGAGGCGACCGTGGTCGTCTTGCCGACGCCCGTGGCGCCGGTGACCAGGACGAGGCCGTGGTGGAGGTCGGCGAGCCGCTCGACGCCGGGTGGAAGCCCGAGCTCGTCGAAGCCGGGCACCTCGCCCGGAATCAGGCGGAACGCGAACGAGATCTCGCCGCGCTGCCGGAACGCGTTCACGCGGAAGCGCGGCAGACCGGCGGCCTCGTACGAGGTGTCGAGCTCGCCGGAGTCGCGGAAGGCTGCGAGCCGCTTCGG
The DNA here is from genome assembly GCA_963801905.1 of uncultured Actinomycetota bacterium. Lineage (GTDB taxonomy): Bacteria > Actinomycetota > Thermoleophilia > Gaiellales > Gaiellaceae > PALSA-600. The sequence continues at coordinate 47,766 of CAWDGP010000004.1, forward strand.
ATCGGGGGCGCCGACCCGCTCGAGGAACTCTTCGAGCCGCGCCGAGTCGAGCGGCGCCGAGCCTTCGAGCGCGCTCAGGTGCCCGTCGCGGCGAACGATCGGCGGCTGGCCGACCTTCAGGTGGAGGTCGCTCGCGCCGTGCTCGACGGCGCGCTGTAGCAGGTCGTTCAGATCGATGATGGCGGGATCGGAATAAACGGACATGGTCTCCTCACGGGGCGCAGCCCTGTGCTTGTGGCCTCGAACGCGGACGGGGACGTGAGATTTCGGGTACCCAGACACTGTCGCCGACCGGGTACCGGGTCCGCCTAACCCAAATGGGGCAAGTCGATCCGGCCGAGCCGGCAGAGCCGCTCCGATCGTGAGGATGTCGATCGACGCACCGTCGTGAGGTCGCTCACCGGAGCGGCCCGCGACGTTAGTCTCGCGCGGTGAAGCTGCGAAGACCCGCGGGTGCCGCCGCCGCCTCGGCGCTGGTTGCGCTCCTCGTCGCGGTCGCCGCCGGGTGTGGCACGCCGGCGGGCGGCGATCCGGGCGGTCGGCGCTTGCGCGAGCTCGCCGCCGACGGGGTCTTCACCGCGACTCCACCTGACGCGCGGGGCGTCGTCGTCCGCCGTATCCCGGCTCTGTACCGGCATCCGGCGTTTCAGGGCGCGGGCTGGGACGGGCCGACCGTCCTCGTCTCGTTCGCGGACTCGGCGCCGCTCGCGACGGTCTACGGCTTCTACGCAAGGCGGGCGGTCGCGGCCGGTTGGCGGCCGAGCGGCAGGAACGGGCTCGGCTTCACCAACAGATGGGCGAAGACCTATCCGGACGGGGCGGCGGCGACGCTCACGCTCCTGCCGGTGACCCAGACCCGGCCCGCATCGAGACGTCGCTATCGACTCGCCGGCTCCACGGCAACCGTCGAGACGTAGCCGCGCGGGCGTGCCGCGCCGGGCGCTCGCCGTCGCCTCGTCGAGATCGACCCGGGTGAGCGCGTCCACGCACGCCGCGCCCGAGCCGCGGTGACGGACACTCCGCCGGCGACGACGCTTCGGACGCGGCCCGTCCGCGCGGATGTTAGAACCGCTGGGCGTTGGTCGTCACGGAGCCCGTGGCGACGGTTACCCGCCACGGTCGGCGGCTGTCCCGCCGGACGGTCGACCACGTGAAGTTGCGACGCGGCGACGTCCAGTCGCGGCCGCCGGATCCGGGGTGAGCGGTCATCGCCGAGAGTCACCACGGCGCCGTGATCACCGACAGACTCTCGGTCTTCGTGCTCGTCAGCGCTCAGCCATGTCTTGGCTGCCGAGGTCAGACCGTTGCCGATGCCCGGAACCGTGATCGAGTCGTGCGTGTCCCAGTACGCGTCGCGTCGTCGTTCGTGAACGTCACGCTGACGGTCCCGGCTGCGATGCTGTGCCGGCGTCGATGTTTTCTGAGTAGCGTGAACGTCAGGGTGTCGTTCTCTGTTGCCGTGATCGATCTCGCCCAGGATCGTTCTGGCTGCCTCCATCCGCCGCGACGACGCTCAGCGGTGTCGGCGCGGTCGAGTCGTACGTCCAGCTTGCCGTGGCGGCGGAGGCGTTGGTGTTGCCGACGTTGTCAATCGTCTCGACGGTGACGCTGTAGGAGTCGCCGTTGGTGAGGTTTGAGGCAGCCTCGGGGAAGCTCCAGCTCGTGGTCCCGGATGCGGTGACGAAGTTGGTCGTGCAGCTGTTCACGGTGAAGACGCCCGGTGGCATCTGCGCACTTGCCGCTCGACGTGTCCTTGATCGACACGAGGACCTGGCTGATTCCGGAGCCGGCGTCGGCGGCCGTGCCCGTGATGGAGCCCGTCCAGCCGCCTGGCCGTGTAGAAGCTCCCGGTGGTCGGGAAGGTAACTGTTGCTGTCGGCGCGGTCACGTCGGCCGTGAACGTCACCGACGTGTCGACGGCGTTGCCCATCCTGTCCGTGCCTGTGAAGTTCCTCGCCGGCGGCGCGCTCGGGTTCGCTGTCCAAGAGAACGTGCTCGATTGGTACGGGCCCACCGGAGCGGCGTCGACACCGTCTCGACGTTGTGCGCCCAGCTGGTCGTCGCGATTGCCGGGAACGTGGCCGAGGCCGGGCCGGAGCCTGCGTCGCTCACGGCATTGACGACCGTGAACGAACCGGGGGCGTTGCCCTTGTAGTAGATCGTCGTCCCGTTCATGAAGGCGCCCACGGGCGAGGCGCCGAGGGACAGGCTGTTCGTCGGCCCTGTGTTGTCGAGCGTGATCGTGACCGTGAGGTTTGTCGTCGCGTTCGCATTGTTGGTCGCCGAGACGGCCATGCTCCCGGCCGTGGCCGACGCCGAGTCGTTGCAGGTGACGCTGTTGGCGCCCGGGCTCGTCGTCCAGCCGGCCGGGCAGGCAGGGAACGTCGTCGAACCGATCCCCGATTCGGGATCGCTGGCGGTGATCGTGAACGAGCTTCCAGTCACGTTGTTGAAGAGCACGGCGTTCGTGCCGTTTGTCGTGACGTTGGCGCCGGACTGCGTGATCGCGAACGTCGGCGGGCTCGGGTCGGTCATCGGTACCACGTCGAACGGGCTGCTCTCGACCGTGAACGTGCCGTCCGCGGCGACCAGGACATACCCGCTACCCGGCTTGTCGATCTTGCAGCCGGTGAATGTGGTGGCGCCGTTCACGTTGACGGCCGAGCAGCCGGTCAGCACCGCGCCGCTGGTTCCCGTTCCGCTCTTGATGCTCAGCGCCACGGTGCCGCTGTAGCTCGTGATGACGTTGCCCGCGCCGTCCTCGGCGGTCACGACCGGTGACGTCGAGAAGGCGGCACCGGCCACGGCGCCGCTCGGTTGCGTCGTGAAGACGAGTTGGGCGGGAGCGCCAGGTCCCGTGCACCCGACGCTGCGCGTCGAGTTCCGGAGGGCGATTTCGTCTTTGAGCTCATAGCGCTCGTTCGGAGCAGAGCTGTCGGGGGCGACGGCGAGGTCGACCGCCTGCGTCGCGAGGTAGCCGGACACGCACGTGCCGCGACACCGGCCAGACGTTGCCGGGCTGGTTCGACGGCCATCCGCCGACGGGAGACACGATGTCGGCCGCCATGAGTGTGCCGGTGTTGTCGCAGGCGCCGTTCTTCCGATAGAGGTCGAACGTCCCCGATGGCCGGGTCGGAGACGGTGCACCACGCGAGGTAGACGGTCGAGCCGGCGCCGGGTTGACTCTCGACCGAACCGCACTGGTTGTAGAACTCGGTAAGCGAGAGGGTGTAGCCGCCGTAGGCGTTGGCGGCGAGACTCTGGACGTCGAACGCGCAGTGAATGTCGTCGCGCATGCGCGAGAGCGCCACCCGGGCGTCGCTCTGGGCCTGCTGGCGAACCTCGACGCCGGTCTCGGCTTTCGTACCCGAGATGAAGGCCCCGTAAGCGCAGGATCGGGTTCGTCAAGGTCCCGATCAGCGCAGCTTCGCTTGTTGCCCATGTTCAGTCGCCAGCGACGAGACGCGACGCGTCAGCAGGATTTGCGGCGGAGGCTCTGACCGGTCGTCGCGTTGAAGGCAGTGCAGTTGAACGGCCCATTCCCTGGCAGGTCGACGTCTCCGAGATTATTGGTGCGGGTTGTGCTGCTGGTGCCTGACTCGGCCTCGAAGGGCATAGTGCCGCTGGCATGGAACGGATTCGGTGTGCAGTGCCTCGCGGTGCGATCCGGAGAGCGACCAGTCGGCGAAGTCGTATACCTTCTGGATGTCCACGGCTGGTGCCGATGCGGCTGGTACCGCGGTTGAGTCCGCGTAGCAAGGGATCGGCGGCTGGTGCAGGGCGTTGCGGGAGTTCCCCTTGAACATGGGCGACCGCGCCGATCTGCACCGCCCCTTGGAAGGCGCCGGGACTTGAACCGATCTGCCCCGTTGGCGTTCTTGTCGATCCTGAGGTTGGTACCGACATCAGATCTACAACCTGAGGGCCACTCGTCGATGGCTCGAAGACGCCGGTGGTAGAGCCGCCGCTGGGGATCTGCAGGCAGCTCACGACGTACGTCGGACCATGATCGCCCCGCTGCCACGTTGATCGTGATCGCGTGCCGATGGCTCGCGATCGCTCAGGAAGAACGTCGTGCTGAGGGCGATCGTGAGCACGGGCATGATCCCGAGCGCCATCACGGGGCAGTGCCGTTCTCGTCGCTTCGGCGGACCATGAGCCGACGGCGCAGGTGCGCTCCGGGGTCGCACGGACCTGCACTTGCGGCGCCGGTCACCCGCACGACGCCAGGTCGCCGGCGCGATGCTACCGGGCGTTCAGCCCGACCCATCGTCGGGAGCGGTGCTGCGCCCTGCGCGTGTTCGTCGCACGGTCTCGGCCATCCACGGTGCGTCGGGCCTCGAACGACTGGTAGTTCGCCGCGAGCTGGGCGACCGCGTTGTTCAGCCCCGCCTCTGGCGATCGCGTACGCCTTCTGCCCGGCGTTGCTCGTGTTCGCGTGGCGCTGGCTCGCGCTCGTCAGGTAGATCGTCGAGCTGAGGGCGATCGTGAGCACGAGCATGATCCCGAGCGCCATCACGAGCGCAATGCCGCTCTCGTCGCTCAGGCGGATCCATGAGCCGACGGCGCAGGCTCCTGCGCTGCCGGCGTCGAAAGCGGACAGTGGACGTGAGATTCCGGGCACCGAGACACTGTCGCGGGCCGGGTACCGGGTCCGCCTGACCCAACTGGGGGAGGTCGCGGCCTGCGGCGTCGACTATCGCTCGCTCGCCCGCGCGACCGGTCGCAGCGCGGAGGCGTCGACCGAGGACCTCGCCGGCGTGCCGGTTGCGGCTTGGCGTCGTGAGTCGCTCTCTGCGGCCGGCTGACCTCGAGCTCGCGCCGCTGTTGGCGTTCCTGGTGTGCCCGCGGGCGGGCGGCGATTGGCAGCTCGTCTAACGGCCGAGATGCAATTGCCGCAGGAGCGCGCGCTCCCAGGCGCGGGGCTGCGCCAGCCCTTCGCGGTGATGGAGTGTGAAAACGATCAGCGCGCTCATCAACAGCAGGTTCCCGAGCATGAGGAAGACGTCCGCGAGGTTGAACGCGAAGCCGTGCCCGGAGTGGCCGATCACGAGCGGGTTCGGCACCCAGCGCCCGTCCCATCGCGCGGAGACGAGATTCCCGAGCGCACCTCCGCTCATCACGCCGGCGGCGACAGCCACGAGGCGCGACGGCACGAGCGCGAGCAGCACCGCCCCGATCAGTAGCGCGATGGAGAGAATGACCCAGCCGGGTGAGCGGTGGTGGAAGGCCCACCACGGCGTGTGCACAGTCGCCTTCACGATCTGGTCGACGGACGCCAGAATCGCCGCCGGAGCCACGACGAGAAGAAGTCGGCTGGACGGCACGCGCACGCCCTGAGTTTACCGGCCGGGGTGCGCCGCGCTGTTGGCGTCCCGCCGCAGGAGCGCGCGCTCCCAGGCGCGGGGCTGCGCCAGCCGTTCGCGGTGATGGAGTGTGAAAACGATCAGCGCGCTCATCAACAGCAGGTTCCCGAGAATGAGGAAGACGTCCGCGAGGTTGAACGCGATGCCGTGCCCGTAGTCGCCGATCACGAGCGGGTTCGGCACCCAGCGCCCGTCCCATCGCGCGGAGACGAGATTCCCGAGCGCACCTCCGCTCATCACGCCGGCGGCGACGGCCACGAGGCGCGACGGCACGAGCGCGAGCAGCACCGCCCCGATCAGTAGCGCCATCGAGAGAATGACCCAGCCGGGTGAGCGGTGGTGGAAGGCCCACCACGGCGTGTGCACAGTCGCCTTCACGATCTGGTCGACGGACGCGAGAATCGCCGCCGGAGCCACGACGAGAAGAAGTCGGCTGGACGGCACGCGCACGCCCGAGTTTACCGGCCGGGTGCGCCGCGCTGTTGGCGAGTATCGTCTGGCCCGCATGGATAGATCCGATGCAGGCCCGGGACGGCTGGTCCGCTCTGCGATGAGCCGCTCGGCGCGGCGACGCCTAACCAGGCAGTGCCGCGACCGATCGAGCGACGTCTACCTCAGCGGTCTTCTAGTTGGTCGACCACGCTCCGCGCCGCGAAGCAGCCACGGCCTCGACCCGGCTGTGCACGCCGAGTGCGCGAAGCACGTTGCGGACGTGATTGCGGACCGTCTCGGTGGTCAGATGCAGCTCGTCGGCGATCTGCTGGGTCGAGCGTCCGTGTTCGAGCAGTCTCAGCACCTCGACCTGCCGTGGTGTGAGGTCCGGGTGTGGCGCTGCCGGCGGTTCCCGGCGCGCTCCCACGAGCTGGCCGAAGACGCCGACGATGTGGTCGCCGCTCCTGAGCGGCACCGCAGAGATCTTGAGCATCACCCTGGTGCGGTCGGCTCTCAGGAAAACTCCTTCGGTCTCCGTGAACGGGACTGCACCGATGATCTTGCTCGTGAGCAGCTCACGCGTGCGATGGGTCTCTTCCGGCGCGACGACCGAGGTGAAGTACCGTCCCCGCACATCCCCGACGATCTCCATCGCCGCCTGATTGATCCAGCGGACCACCCCTGCCCTGTCGAGGACGTAGCTCGGCACGGTGATGTTCTCGAGGGCTCCGCGGAAATCCCCACCGAGTCCCTCGGACTCGGACATCGGCCCCGGGGCCGAGACCCACCCGTCAACGCCCGCCGGTTGCCCCAGGCGGTGGTGCGAGGGATTCAGCGCCTCGCCCCCGGTAAGTCGAGAAGAGCGGGGCCTGGTGTCGGGCTCGAGCCGATCGCGCCGAGCACCGAGACTGGGAGAACTGGTTTCCATTGGCGGTTCCTTTCAGCGGTACCGAGGCGGGATAGGGCACGCCCCAGCCCATGTCAACCGCCTGACAAGGCGGGACGCAGCGCCGCGTCATGCCATACAAGTCAAGAGAGGCCAGCGCCAATCGAGCCGCAAATCTGGGCGTGCTCCCGAGACCCTTCCAAGGTAGACGCGGACGTTCAGGCGAAAGGGCCAGGATCGCCCTGCCGTTCGCGTAGACCACACCTAGCCTCGATGGTTGGGCCGGAGACGCGCCGACCTGGGAGAGCACGGACACGCAGCATCAGGATTCCAGAGGTCGATCGAACGGAGCAATCTGGTCGCGGCCGAGCTCGACCCGGGAAGTAGCGACGGGCCCAAGGATTTTTTCCCCCTCCTCGAGCCCGTCGTTCGGACCGCATGGGCAAGCAACGCGATGCAACCTCGTGCGCGCTCAACCCGGGCTCTACGATGCTCCCGGAACGCGTTCGGGGCACGGGCCGATCGTCGTGTCGGGGCCGGTCGTGCGGCTAGTCCGAACCGTCGACCCTTTTCGGCGTTTCGCGAAGTCGATGTATCTCCGGGTGGTGCTTTGCGCTCCTTGTTGCCATCGGGCCCGCCGTTCGCAAGTGACCAGTGGGGGCGCCGCGCGGTGAGAGCCAGGCAGCCTGACGGTGGGGCGCATGTGCTGCCGGCTCTCCCGCGAATCTCCGGTCACGGCCAGGTCGACTGGGACGTCGAGGACGAGGAGTGGTTCGTCCCGGAGCACTCGGACGCGATGGTGTTCTCGAACCGCGATCGTGGCCGGGACACCCAGGAGGCCGAGGCCGCCGCAGGTGAGGGGACGCATCCGCGGCGCACGGGCTGGACCGTTGTCCAGGTGAAATCACGACCAGCGTCGTCTGGGATGCGACTATTTTGGCGCTGCGGGGCCCCTGCGGGCGTGACCCAAAGTTCGCTTTCGCACGGGCCTCGCCCATCTTACGGCATCCTCCCCGCGGACCGGATCGACGGAGCGCAGATCGCCCCGTCGCGACATTCGTCCAGGCAAGGACGGACGTTCGGCCATTGGCGGCGCTTCCTCGCTCGGAGAGACTCTTTCCTGCTGCGGCGCGGCTCCGGTCGTTGACCTCCCATCGTCTGGGCCGCGCCGCCGTTCTCTTCCGGTGTCACCGGCCCGAAGAGCTCGGGCGGAGGCGGCTGCATTTGTGGCTTCGTGTTCGGGAGGCTGCGGTCGCGCTAGGGGCGGGCGAGGATGGTGTGGGTGCCGACTCGGCGCCAGATGATGTGCGGCTCGCCTGCGACGACGGCGTCGCCGTACTCGAAGGTCGCTCTTCCATCATCGGCCCAGGTCATTTCGAAGACGCCGGCTGCCCCTTTCACGCCCTTGACCCGGAGCCCGTTCCGGAACCCGGCGGCGTTCTCGAGGTCCTCGACGAACTGACCGACGGCGACGAGAAACGCGGCCTGTTGAGCCGGCGACAAGCCGTCGAAATCTGTGCCGAAGCGCGCCAACCAGGCGAAGGTCGGCAACGCCGGCTACGCCGACGGACGGCGTTTGCGGCCCTTGGCGCGAGCGCGGAGGGCATCGAGGAACTCGCCCTCGGAGCGGAAGGACTCGATCCTGCCCGCGTCGCGATCGGCCTCGGCCTCGCGCTCGCCCGCCTGCCATTCCGGTGACCAGAACCAGGCCTGCGTCGCGTCGATCAGCTTCTGCGGACGCAGCAGGACGCCGTCAGCCGTGAGCTCTGCCTCGAGCAGATCGCCTTCCTCGAGATGAGCCGCCTTGCGGATCTCGTCAGGCAGCGTGATTTGGCCCTTCGCCCGTAACGTCGTTCTCGCCATCAGCGATAATCGTACAGTACGACACTCTCACTTTCCAACCCAGATCAGTTGGTCCATCTGTCGCCATACTTTCCTGCCAGAACTCGAGCGCGACACCAGATGACGCCGTCCTTCCTCGATCTCTCCGCCGCGGCCGACCTGGTTGTGGACGGCGATCGAATCGGTGTCGGGGGCGCGCTCTTCTCGCGGCTTCCCCTGGCGCTGGTCGGCGAGCTCGCACGCCGGAACCGTCGCGACCTCACATACGTGACGTGGGGAGGTGGGCTACCGCTCGAGCTTCTCCTCCAGGCAGAAGCCGTCCGCAAGGTTGTGTTCTGCTTCTCGAGCCTTGACGTCTTCGGACTTGCGCCGCGCTTCCGGCGCGCCCTCGAGGAGGGCCGGGTCGAGGTCGAGGAACTGCCGGCGCTCGCGATGGCGCAGGGCTTCGAGGCAGCCCTGCAGCGACTGCCGTCGCTGCCCTTCCAGGTTCCCGTCGGCTCCGACATCCTCGATCGAAGCTCGCTCACCCGGGTCTCGCCCGATCCGGTGGCCGGCCTTCCCGTGGGCTCGGCAGCCGCCCTCCATCTCGATTCCTTTCTGCTGCACGCCCAGCGCGCCGACGTCGCGGGCAACGTCGAGCTCACCGGAGCGCTCGGCATGGACCTGACCGCGCCGTTCGCGGCGCGCAACCTCGTCGTCTCGGTCGAGGAGATCGTCCCGGCTGGGACGCTGCAAGCGGAGCGACGCGGCCACGTCATTCCGCACCACTTCGTCCGTTCGATCGTCGAGTGCCCGCTCGGGGCATACCCGGCCTCGTGCCTCCCCTACTACACGGCGGATTACCGTGCGCTGGGAGCGGCGTTCGACCGTGAGCCGCTGACGCTCCCGCGCCCGACCGGGGAGCGCCGCCGGCTCATCGAGGCGGCGGCGGCCGTTGAGCCTGCGCATGTCTCACGTCACCGCTTCGCACGCGTCATTCCGTCGGAGCCGGGCGCCGCCGAGGTGATGGCTGTGTGCCTGGCACGCGAGTACACGGACGAGAGCATCTGCTCGGCCGGCGCCGTGTCGCCGCTCGCGATGACGTCGTACCTGCTCGCTCGTCGCACCCATGCGCCCGGGCTGACGTTGATCACCACGAGCGGAGGCTACGTGGACATCGCGCCACGCCCCATGCTGCTCGGCCTCGGCGAGGCACTCGACTACAAGACCGCGGTCGAGTACGCGAGCGGCGACGGCACGTATCACCGGTACTACCAGAGCGGCAGGATCAGCCACGAGACGGTCGCCACCGCGCAGGTCGACCGGTTCGGACGGACGAACACGATCGAGGTGCGGAGCCCATCCGGGCGGGTGGTCCGCCTACCGGGTCAGGGCGGCATGGCAGACGTGGCGAACATGCATCAGCACTTCCTCCTCTACGTGACCCGCCACTCGCCGCTCGCGCTGGTCGAGAGCGTCGACGTGTCGAGTGCAGGGCGCGGTCTTCTGACCGACGAGGAACGCCTGTCCGCAGGGCTACGGCCAGGGGCCGTCAAGGTCGTGACGAACCTCTGCATCTTCGAGGTCGATCACGCGAGCCGAGAGCTTCAGCTCGTCTCGCTCCATCCAGGCGTCGAGCTCTCGGACGTTGACCGAGAGACCGGCTTCGAAGTCGTCCGGTCGCCGTCCCTCGACCGCACGGAGCCGCCGTCGGCCGCCGAGCTCGAGCTGATCGCGACCGAGATCGATCCGCTCGGGATCCGCCACCTCGAGTTCATGCCGGCGCGCGAGCGGAGTGCGTTCCTCGCCGAGCTCATCGCTGCCGAGGAGCGTCTCGTCATCGAGCTGGCCGGTTCGGCGGCGGATGGCTGAGCAGTTGCGTGTCCTGGTGGTCGGCGCAGGGCTGATGGGATCGCAGATCGGCTGCGAGTACGCGCTCGGCGAACACTCGATTGCATTTCTCGTGAGGAACGTCGAGCGGAGCCGGTCCCGCGTCTCCTCGGCGTTCGCCCTGGCGGTCGAGGCGGGGCTCGTCGGGGAGGAAGAGGCCGCGGAAGCGCATCGGAAGATCATGTTCATCGACACGGTTGCGTCGGTCGACGACGCAACCGAGCTCGTGGTCGAGTCGATCCCCGAGGACATCGTGGTCAAGGCCACGCTCCTCCGAGAGTTGGCGAGGCGACTCCCGGGCGCGATCATCGCCTCGAACACGTCCTCGATTCCGTTGACCGAGCTCGGGGCTGCGATCGACGCGCCCGAGCGAACGGTCGGCACCCACTACTGGAACCCTCCGCTGCTGATGCCGCTCGTCGAGATCGTCGCGGGCGAACGAACCAGCGGGGAGACGCGCGAGACGGTGAGCCGTGTCCTGGCAGCGCTCGGCAAGGAGCCGGTTCACGTCCAACGAGATGTTCCGGGCTTCATCTGGAACCGGCTTCAGGCGGCGCTCCTCCGAGAGTCCCTGTGGCTGGTCGGCGAAGGCGTCGCGACTCCCGAGACCGTCGACCGGGTCGTGCGGTCGGGGCTGGCGAGGCGGTACCGCTACACGGGGCCGTTCGAGACGATCGCTCTGGGCGGGGTCGATGCATGGACGCGGGTCGCGGAAAACCTGTTTCCGCAGCTTTCGAACGCGACCCGCACGGAGGCGCTCGAACGTTGGCTCGCTCCGTACGAGGCGCTCGATGCCGTCAGACTGCGCCGGGACCGTGGGCTCGCCGAGGAGCTCGCCCGGGAGCGGGATCCATGATCGATGAGCCCGGAGAGCAGGAGAGCGCTTGACTCCAGCGCTTCGACCATTCATCCTACCTTCCCCATAAGGCCCATCATCAAACATCAACTTGCTGCATCGGGATACGTCACATCAGAGATCGCGTTTTCCAAAAACGAAAATGAGAGGTGAGCCAGGTGGCTGAAAACAGAACTCAGCGATTCCGGTTTGGGGTGATGGTCAGCACCGCCGTGCGACCATGTTCGCCGTGGCGCTGACCGCGGGCGGTGCAGTCGCGGCGCCGACTGCCCGTACCGCGAACGCGGGGGCGGCTGCGCAGCAGGATCTGGCGCACCCGACGAAGGCGCTCTGCAAGAAGCCGAGCTACAAGATCGGCTACGACGTCTTCTCCGACACCCAGCCGTTTGCCGTCAGCTTGACGAACGGGCTCATCGACGCCGCCAAGAGCATCGGCTGCGCGCAGGTCGTGAAAGCGGTCGACAACCTCAACGGGCCTGTCGCCGTCGGCAACGTCAAGACCCTCCTGAACGAGGGGATCGACGGATTCGTCGACTTCCAGGTGCTCGCGGCCTACCAGCCGGCGATCGCGAAGCTCCTGAAGTCGGGCAAGGTTCCGGCCGTCACCGTCGTCGGCGCAACGCTTCCCGGATTCCCGCAGGTTGGGCTGGCGCCGTTCCAGACCGAGAAGAACGCCGCCATCTACATGGCAAAGCAGGCGAAGAAGCAATTCCCGGGCCAGATCCCGTACTTCCTCGGAGGCGCCGAGCCGACCTCGGGAGCGGCCGTCCTCGCGCGTTACAAGGGCGCCGTCGCGGGCATCAAGGAGGTCTACCCCAACATTCCGTCCGACCACATCATCCAGGTGAATACCGAGGGCGTGGCGACGACCGCCTACACCACCACCCTCTCGGCTCTGTCGAAGGTGCCTTCGAATGGCGTCGTCCTGATGCAGGCCGTGAACGACGAGGACCTCGGCGGCATGTACAAGGCCGCGCAGGCCCGGCACATCGCCAACTACCTGGTGAACTCGTTCGGCGGCGATTCCTACGGCCTGAAGCAGGTCTGCGCCGACCCGAAGCACTACGTCGGAGCGTGGTATCTCGACCCGGCGGGGTGGGGGCCGGTTCTCCTCTCGCTGGTCATGAATCAGATGAACGGCGTCAAGGTCCCGAAAGTCACGAATATCTCGGGATTCGAGGTCACGCACGCGACCCCGTTCCTCCACTGTAAGTAGACAGAGAGCCATGTCCACACGGGGCGGCCGCCGTCCGGGCGGCCTCCCCGTGTAGGCGGAGGAGGTAGGAGTGAAACCGGGGCTCGGCCTCTACAAGCAGATGCTCACGCAGGAGAACTTCAGGTTCGCTCGTCAGGCGGGCGCCGAGGCGATCGTGGCGCACCTCGTCGACTACATGCCGGGCGGCCCGAGGATCCCGGACGCGAAGACGGTTCCGCACGGTTGGGGGGTGGCGTCGCGCTCCGACATCTGGACCGTGGAGGAGCTCGTCGATCTTCGGCGTGCCGTCGAGGCCGAGGGGCTCGAGCTGGCCGCGATCGAGAACTTCGAGATCGGCCACTGGTATGACGTCCTCCTCGACGGGCCTCGGAAGCAGGAGCAGCTCGAGGGCCTGCAGGCTCTCATCAGGAACGTGGGTGAGGCCGGCATCCCGATCATCGGCTACAACTTTTCCCTGGCGGCCGTCTGGGGTCACACGACTGGGCCGTTCGCGCGCGGAGGAGCCGAGTCCGTTCGCTTCGACCGCGCGCTGACGCCGCCGGAGACGGAGATCCCCCGCGGCATGGTCTGGAACATGATCTACGACCCCGATGCGCCCGAGGGCGAGACGCTCGGCGAGGTGGGAGAGGACGAGATGTGGGGCCGCATCTCCGAGTTCCTGCGCGCGGTCGTCCCGGTTGCCGAGGAGGCAGGGGTGACACTCGCGATTCATCCTGACGATCCGCCGGTGACCAGGCTGAGAGGAACGGCGCGGATCGCGACCCACCCGGACCGGCTGCAGCGCGTGCTCGACATCGTGCCGAGTCCCGCCAATGCGCTCGAGTTCTGTCAGGGGACGATCGCCGAGATGCCCGAGGTCGATGTCTACGAGACGATCGAGCGGTTCGCGGGCGCCGGCAAGATCGGCTACGTGCACTTCCGCAACGTTCGCGGTCACGTGCCGGACTACACGGAGGTGTTCATCGACGAGGGCGACGTCGACATGATCGAGGCGCTCCGTCGCTACGTTCGTTGCGGGTACGACGGCGTGATCATCCCGGACCACACACCTCAGATGACCTGCGCGGCTCCGTGGCACGCCGGCATGGCATATGCCCTCGGCTACATCCGCGCAGCGTTGCGCGTGATCGACTCGGATCGATGACGGAAGGCACCGAGCGGTTCCTCGTCACCGGCAGCGAAGGGTGCATCGGCTCCTGGGTCGTGCGGAGTCTCCTCGAGTCCGGTTTGCCCGTCATCGCATCCGATATCGCTCCGAAGTCGCTGCGCCTCGAGCGAATCCTCGCCCCTGAGCTCCTCGAGCGTCTCGTGTATCTCACCGCAGATCTGACGATCCCCGGCGCGCTCGACGAGCTGGTCGCGAAGAACGAGATCACCCGGATCGTTCATCTGGCAGCGCTCCAGGTGCCGCTGGTCGCCGCGGACCCCCTTCGTGGGGCCGAAGTGAACGTCGTCGGAACGATCCGTGTGCTCGAGGCTGCGCGGAGGTCGTCCACCGTCGCCGGCGTCTCCTACGCGAGCTCCTCGGCCGTGTTCAGCTCGAACGGCGAGTGGGGCAGGCCCGAGACGCTCTACGGCGTGTTCAAGGCGGCGAACGAGGAGTCGGCGCGCTTCTACGCACGGGACTACGCAACGCCGAGCATCGGCCTGCGCCCGTGCGTGGTCTACGGCCCCAACCGGGATCAGGGCTTCTCGGCAGCCGTCACGCATGCCCTCAAGGCGGCCGTGCTGGGCCTCTCGTACACGATCCCGTTCTACGGTCGCATCGACCTGCAATACGTCCAGGACGTCGCAGCCGCGTTCGTCGGGGCCACCGTCGCGGACCAGACCGGCGCCGAGGTCTTCGATCTCCACGGCGATCTCGTCGATGTCGCCGAGGTGGTCTCGCTGATCGAGCAGGAGGTTCCGGAGTCCGCCGGGCAGATCACGATCGGCCGGAACCCCGTTCCGGGGCGCGTCGACTTCGACGACGCCCCGCTGCGCGCCGTCGTCGGCGAGCTTCCGAAGACTCCGCTCGCCCAAGGGATCCGCTCGAGCGTGGAGATGTTCCGACACCAGGCCGAGGCGGGCACCTTGACGCGGGAGGGGTTCGAGGCCGTCACGAGACCTTCATGAAAGTCGTCATCACCGGAGGTCTCGGGTTTCTCGGCCTGCGATTGGCTCGACGGCTGCTCGAGCTCGGCGAGCTCGATCTGGGCGAGGGCGGACCGGCAGCGATCGACACGCTCGTCCTGGCAGACCGGGAGGTGCCCGCCGGCCGTTCCGACTGGATGGACTCCCGGGTGGAGCTCGCGGCGTGCGACGTGACGGACCGCGAGCTGCTGTTTCGGCTCATCGACCGTGACGATGTCAGCGTCTTCCATCTGGCCGCGGTCGTCAGCGCCGAGGCCGAGCGCGATCCGGAGCTCGCGTGGCGCGTGAACGTCGAGGGTGGCCGCAACGTGCTCGACGCGGTGCGGCGCCGCGCCGGATGCCGGCGGGTGGTCGTGACCAGTACCTATGCGGTCTTCGGCGGGAACCTTCCGGCCGTGTGCGGAGACGACACGAAGCTCACCCCCCGATCGACGTACGGGATGACGAAGGCGATCCTCGAGCTGATGGTCGCCGACTCTTCCCGGCGGGGCGCGATCGACGGGCGAGTTGCACGGCTGCCGACGGTCATCGTTCGACCGGGGCCGGCGAATGCCGCCGCCTCGTCGGTCGCGAGCGCCATCTTCCGCGAGCCGCTGGCGGGTCGCCCCTATCAGGTGCCCGTCACCGAGGACACTCGAATGGCATTCACGGGTGCGCGCTCGGCCGTCGAAGGCTTGATCGCGCTGCACGATGTGAGCAGCGAACACCTTGGGAACGACCGCTCGGTGTGCTTTCCGAGCAGGGCCGCGTCGATTCGAGAGATGGTGGAGTGTCTCCAGCGGGTGGCGGAGGGCAGACGGCTCGGACCGATCAGCTGGGTACCGGATCCCGTCACCCAGGCGATCGTCTCTTCCTGGCCACACGACGTCGACGCCGCTCGGGCCATCGCGGCCGGCGTTCCGGTCACCGACGAGCTCGATCGGATCGTGCAAGAGGCCGCCGAGGCGCCCTCGAGCGACGCGGTCTAGCCCTCTTGCGGGTCAGTCGAAGCGTGCCGTCACCCTCCCCAGCGGGACGTTCTCGACCACCACGACGTCATTCTGCTCGACCCACTGCGTCTGGACCAGGCTGCCCAGGAGTACGAACGAGCCTCTTCTGAAGGAGTGCCCGTAACCCGCCATCTCGTTGACGAGCCACATCAGGGCTGTCAGCGGGTCGCCCAGGATGTCCGTCCCGACCCCTGCGCCAACCTCGAGGCCGTTGACGGTCATGCGCGCCGAGACGGCGGCGAGATCGAGCTCCTCCGACGTCTCGCGCTCGGCGCCGAGAACGCAGCCGGCGCCGAAGAAATCGTCGGCGATCAATTGAATTGCGCCGAGACTTCCCCAGTCGCTGTAGCGGTCGTCGACCACCTCGATCGCCGCCATGACCGAACCGACCGCGGCCGTGATCTCGGACCGCTCGAATGGCGCATGCCGCGCCTCGAGATCACGAATCAGGCGGACGGCGAGCTCGCATTCGACGCCTGGGCGAATGAAGTCGGCATGACGAAACCGGCCGTCCACAAGCTGAACCGTCGAGTCGAACACGCCCCCGGCTGCCGGCCGCGGGATCTTGAGATAGGCCTGCATGGTCGGAGTCGTGCAGCCGATCTTGTGCCCCGCCACCTTCCCGTGCCCCGCGTCTTCGAGCAGTTCGTGAAGGACGGTCTGGATCTCGTAGCCTTCTTCCTCGTTTCGCGGGCGGGACTTCTCGGGGAACCCGCCGAACACGAGCCCTTCGAGCCGGTGTCGTGAGAGCAGCTCGGCGCCGGCCATGATCCGGTCCCCGTGCGCGCCCGATCTCTCCATGCCGGTCCCGCGTACCTGGCCTAGTCCTCGAAGCGAGCCTCGACGACGCCGACACCGTCGACCTCGAGGACGACCTCGTCCCCCGGTGCGACGAAGCAGTGACCGGTGCAGGTACCGGTGCTGATGATCTCGCCGTCGGCGATCTGGCGCCCGTTGCCGATCGCCCAGTTGACGAGCCAGGTGAGAGACGTGACCGGGTGCCCCATTGCGGCTCTGCCGAGCCCCTCCTTGACGAACGTGCCGTTGAGAGAGAGCGCGAGCCGCGTGCCCGGCAGGTCGAGCCCACGCCAGTCGACGATCTCGGGCCCGCAGACGAGCGCGGCGCCGCCACCGTTGTCGAGGCACGAGCCGAAGTACCCGCTCGCGCCGTACCAGTCCTCGAAGACCATGTCTCCGAGCTCGAGCGTCGGCATCAGACACTCGATGTTCGCTTCGACCTCCGCCTCGGTGTACGGCTCGCTGCGCACAGCGAATCCCTGGCCGAGGCGGAACGCGAGCTCGCACTCGACGTTGCGGAAGTTGATGAAGAGCGCCTCGGGAAGGACGGTCGGGCTCCTGAAGACGGTGTCGAGGTAGATCCTCCCCGGCGACGGGCCGGGCAGGCCTTCCGCGCGCCTGATCTCCTCGCTCGCCGCCCCGATCTTCCAGCCGGCGGGCGCCCGGCCGAGACGATCGTCCAGCTGCAGGACGACCTGGACGACCGAAGGCCAGTGGCGCGTCATCAGCCTCTGAGGGATCGCGGCGGCCCGGCGCTGCTCGCGCCCGGCCGCGATCAGCTCGACAAGCTCGTCGAGCTCGTCCGGTGTAAGCGGGGTTTCGCGCTTGCACGGCACCGCCCGGCCTGGCGGCGTCGCCCCGTAGATCGGGCGTCCGCGATCTGTGATCACCGAAGGGTCGTACGGGACGCTCATCGATCGGGGCCGGTGGGGATCCCCTCACGACCCGGAAACCGTGGCTCGCGTTTTTCCACGAACGCGGCGATACCCTCGAGCGCGTCCGGCGTCGTGATCAGCTGCGAGGTCTCGTCCTGCTCGAGCGTCAGCGCCTCGGCAAGCGGAAGCGCGAGGCCGTCCTGAGCGATCCGCTTGATCGTCGCGAGCGCTGCGGGCGCGAGCGCGAGCATCGCGCGCCCGAGCTCCTCGGCCACGGCGAGCAGGTCATCCTTGGGCACGATCCGGTTCGCGATGCCCCATTCGTAGGCCTCCTGCCCTGTGAGCACTCGGCCGGTGAGCAGAACCTCGAAGGCCCGTGCCTTGCCGACGATTCGGGGGAGCCGCTGGGTGCCGCCGCCGCCGGGGGCAAGGCCGAGCCTCGGCTCCGGCAGGCCGAAGCGGGCGTTTTCGGCGGCGACGACGAGATCGCAGGCAAGCACGAGCTCGAAGCCCCCGCCGAGTGCAAATCCACCGACCGCCGCGATCAGCGGTTTCGACAGCCGGCCGATGGCGTCGGTCGGAGCGCGGCCGACGTCCATGAATGCCCGGTACTCCTCGACCGTGATGTCCACGTAGTCCTGGATGTCGGCTCCCGCAGCGAACGCGCGGCCCGAGCCGCTGAGTATCCCGACTCCGCTCGCGCCTTCCTCGAGGCGGTCGAGGGCCTCGCCCAGGCTGCGGAAGACCTCCCCGTTCAGCGCGTTGAGCTTCTCCGGGCGGTTGAGCGTGATCCAGGCGATCCCGTCTCGCTCCTCGTAGAGGACTGGAACCTCGTTCGGGTCGTGCTCCACGAGCGCCAACACCTCCGCCCAGTCGCCGTCTGAACAGATACGGCCGTTCCCGCTTGACTCCGGCCGCCTGACCATTCATCCTACCTTCCCTATAAGGCCCATCATCAACAGTCGTCGAGGCCATGGTCCACGACTCTCGAAGGAGGCGCTACAGATGGTGAGTGAGCGTGCAGAACGGACACACCGGCGATCCGCTGCTGCCCTTTCGGTAGTACTCCCGGCGGTGGTGCTGACGGCTGTGATGGTCGTCGCCGTCGGCGGAGCCGCCGCCAAGCCGACGCCGCCGATCGCCGCGTCGAGCAACCTCTGCAAGGGCAAGACCTTCAAGATCGGCTACGACGTCTTCTCATCGACGCAGCCGTTTGCGAACCTCGTCACGAAGGGCCTCAAGGACGCGGCCAAGAGGACGGGGTGCGTCACCGTGATCACCACGGTCGACAACCTCAACGGGCCGGTTGCAGTGGGCAACGTCAAGACGATGCTGAACGAGGGTGCCAACGGCATCATCGACTTCAACGTCCTGGCGGCGTACCAGCCTGCGATCGCCAAGCTGGCGAAGGACGCCGGCGTCCCGGCCGACGCCATCGTCGGTGCGAACCTTCCGGGCTACCCGGCGATCGGAGCCGACAACTACGGCGCCTCGGTGATCAACGGGCAGGAGCTGGCGAAGGCAGGGAAGAAGAAGTTCGGGAGCACGATCCCATACGTGGTCGTCGCCGCCGAGCCGTCGGCCGGCCCGATCATCATGCAGCGATACGCCGGCGCTGTTGCCGGAGCGAAGTCGGTCTACAAGAACCTTCCGAGCGACCACGTCATCCAGGTGACGAGTGACGGGACCGAGGCCGGCACCTACAACAACGCCGTGTCGGCGTTCTCACGGATCCCCTCGGGAGCCCCGGTCCTCACGACGGCGGTCAACGACGAGGTCGCCCACGCGATGTACAAGGCAGCGCTGGCCAGGAAGCTCAACTTCCTCGTCAACTCGTTCGGCGGTGACCCGTTCGGGCTGAGCCAGGTCTGTGCCGACCGCGAGCACTACGTCGGTGCGCTCTTCCTCGAGCCCGAGAAGTGGGGCGAGTCGGCGGTCGCGACGATCATGCGCATGGCGAACAAGATGCCGTACTCGTCGAACGTCGGCGTCGCCGGCACCGAGGTAACCGCGACGAATCCGATCGCGGGCTGCAAGTAGAGACGTAGAACGATCCGCGGCTGGTGGGCCGGCTCCGCGCCGGCGCACCAGCCCGGTGACAATCACCGGGAAGCCCGGGTAGTGTCCGGGTGGGGCGGGGGCTCACGTGAGTTCCCGCCGGCGGAAGAGCGAGAGGACCACGGTGACGGTGACAACAGTGGGGCGGCGATCGGGAGCGGGACGATGACAACGACGGCGCCGACCAAGCACGCCGTGACGCCGCACGAGAGCCAGGTGCGGCGTGAGCAGCAGCTTGCGCGCCGGCGGCGGATGATCGACGCGATTCAGGGCCAGGGGCTCCTGCTCGTGTTCGTCGTGGTGTTCGTGATCATGTGGCTCGAGTCGCCGTACTTCTTCACGATCAACAACCTGGCGACGGCCGCGGGCGTCGTGAGTGTCCTCGGCGTGATGGCAGTGGCCGAGACGATGGTGATCATCATGGGCGAGATCGACGTCTCGATCGGGAGCGTCATGGCGCTGAGCTCGGTGCTGATCGGACTGCTCGTCGGCGATGGGCTCAACCCGTGGGTGGCCTCTCTCGTCGCGGCGCTCGCGGCCGCCGGGATCGGCCTCTTGAACGGCGTGCTCGTCGTCCACTTCAAGATCAACTCGCTGGTTGTCACGCTCGGCATGTACTCGATCGCCCTCGGGATCGCGTACATGCTCTCGAACAGCTCGACGGTGATCGTCGGCGGCAGCGGCTTCGAGCAGATCGGATCCGGGACCATCTGGAAGCTCCCGATTCAGTTCTACGTCTTTCTCGGCGTCTGGGCCGTCGGTTACGCGGTCCTACGCTGGACGGCGCTCGGGCGTCACATCTACGCGGTCGGCAACAACTACGACGCGGCGGTGCGGGCAGGCATCCGGGCGGACCTGCTCCGGATCGGCCTCTTCATCACGATCGCGCTCAGCGCCTGCCTCGCGGGGATCATCGTCACGTCGGAGCTCTCCTCGGCGGCTCCCCAGGTGGGCGACCCGTACCTCCTCGCGGTCGTCACGGCGGCCATCCTCGGCGGCGCGAGCCTTCAGGGGGGACGCGGAACGCTCGTCGGGACGCTGATCGCGGTCGGCATCCTCGGCGTCCTCCAGAACGGGTTCGCGCTCTTGTCTCTGTCGGTCTACACGCAGTACATGGTCATCGGGGTGCTGCTGATCCTGGCGGTCCTGACCGACCAGCTGGCGCGGAGAGCAGAGCGATGACTGCGGTGGCGGCCGAGGCCCCCACTGCGGCGGATGTCGTTCTCGCTGCGCGAGGGATATCGCACTACTACGGCAGCCTCGCGGCGCTGCAGGACGTCGACATCGAGGTCAAGCGGGGCGAGGTTGTCGGGCTGGTCGGGGACAACGGCGCCGGCAAGTCGACGCTCCTCAAGATCCTCTGCGGCGCGGTGCGTCCCACGGAGGGCTCCCTCTTCGTCGACGGGGAGAAGCTCACGTTCCACTCGCCGCGCGAGTCGCGAGAAAAGGGCATCGAGGTCGTCTACCAGGATCTCGCGCTCGCAACCGAGTTGACGATCGCGGAGAACATCTTCCTCGGGCGGGAGACTCGCCGGGGCGGCTTCGTGGGCAGGCGCTTGCGAGTGCTCGACCGACCCTCGATGGCCAGGGAGGCAGGCAAGGCGCTCTCTACGCTGGGCATCGGGATCTCGGATGTCCGCGCGCGGACGGGGCTCCTCTCGGGCGGCGAGCGGCAGGCCGTCGCCGTCGCCCGTGCGGTGACGTGGGGTCAGAAGGTCCTCCTGCTCGACGAGCCGACCGCTGCGCTCGCCGTCGTCGAGCAGCGCAAGATCGAGGATCTCGTGCGCCAGGTCAAGAAGCAAGACGTCGGTGTGATCCTCGTCAGCCACAACCTGCGTCAGGTGTCCGAGCTCTGCGACAGAGTGCACATCCTCCTTCACGGCCGGGTCGCCGGGGTGCTGTCCAAGCAGGACGCGACACCGGAGGAGCTCGTGCGCTGGATCACGGGTGTCGCGGTCGAGAGCGGCCACGACATCCCCGAGGAGGTCATGGAGGCCGAGCTCCATCCGGAGGAGTGAGCGCGCGCTGATCCGGATCGCCGAGCTCCTCGACCCGAACGTCCCCACCGACCTCTGGCCCCTGCTCAAGCAGGTCGGCGTCGACGAGGTCGTCAGCCTCCTCGACGACGCCGAGCAGGCGTTCCGTTGGCTCCGCAGCGAGTCTCACCTCGACGAGCGCCCCGAGTGGGTTTCCCGTCCGGAGGAGGGTCGCAGCTGGAGCCGCCCTGCGCTCGAGCGGCTGAAGGCGCGGTACGGCGAGGCGGGGTTCGACCTCGTCGCGATCGAGGACACGCCGCCGATGGACGACATCCGGCTCGGGCGACCCGGACGAGAGGAGCAGCTCGACCTCTTCTGCGAGCAGCTCCGGGCCATGGGAGCCGTCGGTGTGCCGGTGCTCTGTTACAACTGGGTCGCCGTCTACAGCTGGGCCCGGACCGGGCTCGCCGTGCCGGCCCGCGGCGGCGCCCTGGTCACGGAGTACGACCACGCCGAGATGGGTAAGGCGCCGCCGCGGCCCGAGGCGGATGCTGCGACCGAAGAGCGGCTGTGGGAGAACTTCGAGTACTTCCTACGGCGCGTCGTGCCGGTCGCGGAGGAGGCGAACGTCCGGCTCGCGCTGCACCCCGACGACCCTCCGATCTCGCCGGTCCGCGGCCTCGGCCGGATCATGCGGAGCGTCGACGCGTTCGAGCGCGTCGTCGAGCTTCTGCCGAGTGACCACAACGGGATCACGATGTGCCAGGGGAACTTCGCGCTCATGACCGACGACCTGCCGGGCGTGATCGGGGAGTTCGGAAGCCGCGGGAAGATCCACTTCGTCCACTTCCGGGACGTCCGCGGGACGCCCGAGCACTTCGTCGAGACCTTCCACGACGAGGGGCCGACCGACATGCTCGCCTGCATGAAGGCGTACGCCGACGTCGGCTACGAGGGCGTGTTGCGACCGGACCACGTGCCGACCCTTCACGGCGAGTCGAACGATCGCCCCGGGTATGCGTTCCTCGCGCGGCTGCACGCCGTCGGTTACATCGAGGGCCTGCGCGAAGCCGCGTACGCCGGGCGCTAGCCCGTCGGCACGGAGGCGACGAGCGGCTCGTTGAGCGCGCGCCCGAGGTGAATCGACTCGATCGCGCTGTCGATGTGGCGTCGCATGGCGTCGCCGGCCGCATCGGGGGCGTGTGCCCGAATCGCTTCGAGCACGAGAGCATGCTCCTCGATCGCCCGCGGCACGGCCCAGGGGACATGCTCGGTCAGGCGGCGGGCGTTGGCGATGAGCACGCTGACCGCGTCGAGCATCGTCGCATAGACGCTGTTGTGGCTCGCGCGGGCGATCGCCGCATGGAACGCGTCGTCGGCGGGGCTCACCGGAGCGCCCGTCGCGTGGGCATACTCGAAGGTCGCCGCGCAGTGTGCGATCTCGGCGATCTCCTCGTTGGTGGCCATCAGAGCCGCGCAGGCCGAGGTCTCGGATTCGAGCAGCCGCCGGAAGGCGCACAGATCGTCGACCGCCTCTTCTTTGAGGAGGGCGGACAGTGTCTCGGCGTCGAGGGCGTTCTCGCTCTCGATCCCGATCACCGTGGCGCCGCGCCCGGGCCTCACCTCGACGAGGCCGAGGGTCACGAGCGCCTGGACGGCCTCCCGCACGGAGTTCCGGCCGACGCCGTACTCCTCCATGAGCATCCGTTCGGTCGGGAGGCGGTCTCCCGGGCCGAACTCGCCCGCGCGGATCCGCTCCAGGACCGCCGCACTGACCGCCTGGCTGAGTGTCTGCCGGCCGAGTTGCATCCCACTTCGAAGATTACACCTGTTATCGGCTTTGTCCTATTGTTGGGACGAACAAAAATCGCCGTCCGACCAGTCGATGCTCGCCCCCGCCGCGTGCCGGAAGGCGGCGAGTCGCGTCGCGCCGGCGGCGGCCGCTTCGGTGGAGGGCGTGAAGGTCACGACGCCGCCGCGGAGCGCGCTCGACGCCGCCAGGTCGCCGTGCGCGGCGGCCGCACCCAGCATCGCCGCGCCGAGCGCCGAGGCATCCGGCTCCGCGAGCACGTGGATCGACTTACCGAGCACCGCGAGCCGTCCGTCGCGCCACGGCGGCTCGGTCGCACCCCGGCCCGCGACCGCGACCGCCGCGGAGCTCCTCCCGGCGTGTTCCTCGGCGATCGCCAGGACGTCGGCCTCGCTCAGGCACACGCCCTCGACGACGGCACGCGCGAGCTCCGCCGGCCCGTGCTCGGCGCCGAGCCCGAACGCGACGGCGCGCACGTCGGTTCGCCAGATCGGCGAGCGCTCACCGGAGAGATACGGGACGAACACCGGGCCCCGCGGATCGACTTGGACCGACGAAGCGAGCTCGAGGGCCTCGGTCACCTCGCAGCGCAGAATCCGTGCGAGCCACTCGACGGAGGCACCGCTCGACTCGGTCGGGCCGTAGTGCACGGCGAGTGGCGCACAGGTCGACGGAATCTCGAGCAGGCGCGGGTGCGGCGCAATCGCCCGCGACGTGGTGACGCCGACGATGCTCGACGTCCCGGCGAGGATGAATCCCGCGGGCCTCTCGAACGCGCCGACGGCGAGCATCGCCGCGACTGCATCGCTCGAACCGACCGAGACGGGGACTTCGGGCGGGAGGCCGAACGCGTTGGAGGCTCCGTCGGTGACCACGCCGCGGGACGTCCACGCGTCGGCGACGGGCGGTGCCACCTCGGCCGGGAACCCGACCCGTCTCAGGAGCTCGTCGACCGGCTCGAACGTGCCCACATGGCGAAGGCCCTTGCTCGACCACGGGTCCGAAAGCGGGGAGCCGGTCAACTGCAGGCCGACGTAATCCTTGGGCTGGAGGACGAACTGCGTCCTCGCCACGGTCTCCGGCTCGTGCTCGGCGAGCCAGAGAAGCTTCGCCGGTGGATAGGCCGCCGTCCAGGGGAGGCGCGTGCCGAAGAGCTCCTCCGCTCCCCGGAGCTCGTGCTCGAGCACCCTGGCCTCGGTGTCGGCCCGGTGGTCCTGCCACGTGAGCGCCGGCCGGACTGCATCGCCGTCCTCGTCGACGAGCACGATCGTTGGTGTCTGGCCTGCGAGGCCGATCCCTCGCAGGGCAGCGTGCGACGCGCCGGATGCGCGGATCGCCTCGCGCGCAGCGCCGAGGTAGTCGAGCGGATCCTGCTCGGCGGCGCCGCCCGGGCCGGCGGTCGTGGCGTATGCCGCCGAGGCCCGACCCTCCACCGACCCGTCGTCGCGGACGAGGAGCGCCTTCACCGAGGAGGTGCCGAAGTCGAGCCCGAGCCAGCACCCACCGCCCATCCCGCGATCGTATCCCTTCAATCCCGTTGATAGGATGAATCCAGTGGAGCTCGGCGACTCATTCGAGGTTGCGGCCGGCACATTCTGCATCGCCACCGAGTACCCCGAGGTCGCCGATGCGCCGCTCTGGATCTACCTCCTCCGCGATCCCTCCTCGGGCTCGTGCGCGCTGACCGACTGCGGCGTCCCCTCCACCTACGAACGGGTTCTCACCCGAGCCCTCCCAGAGATCGGCGTCGAGCCCGACGAGATCGACTGGATTCTCCTCACGCACGGTCACCCGGATCACATGGGCGGGCATCCCGGCTTGCGAGGGAAAGCGCCCTTCAAGGTCGCCGCCCCGCTCGAGGACGTCATCTGGGTCGAGTCGGTCGACCGCCAGTGGCACGACTTCTGGGACACATTCCCTGGGGCCTTCTCGCTCGACTCCGAGCGGGAAGGGATCGTGGCGATGTGCGGGGGCGACCTTCCCGTAGACCGCATCCTCCGCGACGGCGACACGTTCGAGCTCGGCGAACGCAAGCTCGAAGTCGTGCTCACCCGTGGACACACCCGGGGCCACTGCGCGTTGTTCGAGCGGGCGACGGGCCTGCTCTTCAGCGGGGACGTGGTTCAGATCTACGGCATCCGCACCTCGAGCGGCAAGAGCGTGTACGCGCCGCTCTACGACGACGTCGACGACTACGTACATGGGCTCGAGAGGCTGCGCGCGTTGCCGTTCACGAAGCTCTGTCCGGCGCACTTCCTGCCGGTCGATCGAGACGAAGGCCTCGAGCTGATCGACCGCAGCATCGCCTTCACCGAGGAGATGGACAGGCTCGTCGCCGACCTGCTGGCGCGCGCGGACGGACCACTGACGACCGCGGACGTCGCGACCGAGGTCGGCAGGTTCTGCGGCACCGACCCACCTGTCTCGATCCAGACGGTCTACGCGGCCACCGCGCATCTCAAACGGGCGGCCCGGAACGGCATCGCCCGTCCTCAGTGGGCCCCGGCAGCGCGCGCCTGAGCGTGAGCGGCACGGTCGAGCTCCAGGGCATCACCTGGGATCACGAGCGCGGGCGGGATCCGCTGCTCGCGACCGCCGAGCGGTTCGAGAAGGAGACCGGGATCCGGGTCAGCTGGACAGCCCGGTCGCTGCAGGCGTTCGCGGATGCGCCGATCCCCGTCCTCGCGGAGCGGTACGACCTGCTCGTACTCGACCATCCTCACATCGGCGAGGTCGTCCCGACCGGGGCGCTCCTACCCCTCGACGAGCTGCTGGACGGAGAGTTCATCGCCGACCAGGCCCTCAGCTCGGTCGGGCCGAGTCATGCGAGCTACGAGTGGGAAGGCCACCTCTGGGGACTCGCGATCGACGCCGCGGGCCATGTAAGCGCCTACCGACCCGACCTGCTCGAGGGCCTCGACACCGCACCGCCGCGGACCTGGAACGACGTTCTCGAGCTGGAAGTCAGGGCCCGTGCGGCCGGGATGACAATCTCGCTTCCCAACAAGGCCGTGGACACGCTCGGCTCCCTGCTGACGCTCCTTGCAAACGGGGGAGCCGATCCGTACACGGACGAGGAGCAGGTCGCGCCACGGGAGGTGGCGCTCGAGAAGCTCGAGCTCCTCGTCCGGCTGACGGAGGCGAGCCCGCCCGACGCGTTCTCGTGGAACCCGATCCTGCTGCTGGAGCACATGGCCGAGCACGACGACGTCGTCTACTGTCCAATGCTCTTCGGCTACTCGAACTACAGCCGACCCGGCTTTCGGAGGAACCTCGTGCGGTTCAGTCCGGTCCCGTCCGCGGGCTTGGGGCCCCGCGGCGGCATCATCGGCGGTGCGGGACTCAGCATCTCCTCCCGTTGTGAGCACCTCGATGCCGCCCGTGCCTACGCGGAGTACGTCGGCTCACCCGAGGTCCAGCGAACGCTCTACGTCGAGGCGGGTGGCCAGCCCGGCCACCGCTCGGCCTGGCACGACCAGCATGCGAACGAGCTCGCGGCCTCGTACTTCGCCGACACGCTGCCCGGGCTCGACGCGGGCTACCTGCGGCCGCGCTACGACGGCGCACTACTCGTCCAGAACGAAGGCGGCAACATGGTCTGGGAGTCCCTACGTTCGGGCGGCGATCCGTCTGAGCTGCTCGATCGGCTCGACGCCGTCTATCGCCGCTCTCTCGCCGATCATGCCGGCTGACGCGCGCTCGACGCGGCGCGGCCCCTGGAGCGCCGTCGAGCTCTCGAGCCGCGAGCTCGGTGTGACGCTCTTGCCGGAGAAAGGATGCGACATCCTCGAGCTCGTCGACCGGGAGAGCGGCGTCGACGTCCTGCTCAAGACGCCCTGGACCCCGGGGCGGCGCCCGGTCCACGCACCGGGCTCGCTCGAGGCATGGATCGAGGCATATCCCGGCGGATGGCAGCTCATCCTTCCGAACGGGGGCGACGCAACGGTCGAGCACGGGACCGAGTGGGGCTTCCACGGTGAGGCAGGCCTCATCGCCTGGCAGGTCGAGGAGCTCGAGCCGTCGCGAGCGGTGTGCTCCACGGAGCTCGTCACCGCTCCGCTGAGCGTCCGTCGCGTCGTCAGCGTCACGGGTCGGGTGCTTCGGATCGAGGAGGAGGTGCGAAACGGGGCCGATGAGCCGATCGAGGTCATGTGGGGCCACCATCCGGCGCTCGGCGCGCCGTTCCTCGAGCCCGGCTGTACGATCTCGGCGCCCGCGAGCACGTTCCGAAGCGACGACCGCGCCCCCGGGCTCGGTTTCGAGCCCGGAGCCCGCTCCGAATGGCCTCACGCCCGGCTCGAAGGCGGCGGCACAGTCGATCTGTCGGTGATCCCGCCCGCGGACGAGGCACGCGCGGTGCTCGGCTACCTCACCGACTTCGACGAGGGACGCTACCGCGTGGCGAACCCCCGGTCCGGCCTCGAGCTCGAGCTGCGCTGGCCGCTCGAGCTCTTCCCGACGGCCTGGTTCTGGCAGGAGCTCCACGCGTCGGAGGGCTATCCGTGGTACCGGCGGCTCTACACGACTGCGCTCGAGCCGAACAGCTCGTGGCCGGGACAGGGCCTCGCCAACGTGCGGGCGAAAGGTGGCTCGCCGCTCGTGCTCGGTGCCGGCGAGGCGCGCTCGGCTACCGTCGAAGCAGAGCTCCGGCACCTCTCTCGGTAACTACTTGACGCACGCCGGGCTACAGGGGTAGCCTCGCGACGTTCATCGGGTTTATAGGATGATCTAGGGAAGGGGCGCGATGCCGGGTTCGTTCGACGGAAAGGTTGTCCTCGTCACCGGGGCGGCGATGGGGCTCGGCGCGGCGTTCGCCACGGCCTTTGCCGCCGAGGGCGCTGCGGTGGGGCTGCTCGATCCCAACGAGGCACAGCTCGCGGCCACGGTGGCTGCGATCACGGAGGCAGGGGGCCGGGCGGTCCCGATCGTCGGGGACGTCAGCAAGACCGAGGCGGCAGAGCGCGCGGTCCACACCCTGGTCTCGGAGTTCGGAGGCCTCGACGTACTGGTGAACAACGCGGGTGTCGTCCGGTACGGGGAGATCGCGACGTTCTCGGAAGAGGACTGGGACTTCGTCCTCGACATCAACCTCAAGGGGATGTACCAGACGGCCCGCTTCGCGATTCCGGAGTTCCGGAAGCGAGGCAAGGGCGCGATCGTCAACGTCGCCTCTGTGCAGGCGTACTGGAGCCACCAGGGCGCTGTGGCCTACTCGGCTTCGAAAGGCGGCGTGGTCGCCTTCACCCGCGCGCTCGCGCTCGACCATGCCCGCGAGGGGATCCGCGTCAACGCCGTGGCTCCCGGGAGCGTGCTCACCCCGATGCTTCGCCATGCGGCCGACCTGAGCAATCCCGAGAACCCGGACGCCGCGCTCGCGGAGTTCGCGCAGACCCACCCGATCGGCCGCCTGATCCAGCCCGAGGACGTCGCGAATGTCGTGCTCTTCCTCGCGAGCGACAAAGCCGGCGTCGTGACCGGCATCACCGTGCCGGTGGACGGCGGGATCATCTCCGGGAACGTGTCGTGGGACATCGATACGGGCGGGGACAAGGAGTGAGCGGGCCGCTCAGCGGCATCCGGGTGCTCGACTTCACGGCGCTCGTGCAAGGGCCGATGGCGACCCAGATGCTCGGCGACCTCGGGGCGGACGTTGTCAAGATCGAGAAGGTTGGCGGCGAGTGGATGCGCTTCTGGGGGATCCTGAACGGCCGGAGCTACGGCGAGATGGACTCCTTCCTCGCCTTCAATCGCAACAAGCGGAGCGCCGAGGCCGACCTGCGGGACCCGAAGATTCGCGAACGGATCCTCGAGCTGGCGGGCGAGGCCGATGTCGTCGTGGAGAACTTCCGGCCCGGAGTCATGGCTCGGCTCGGTCTCGGCTACGAGGACATGCAGGCCGTCAATCCGCGCCTCATCTACGCCTCCTCATCGGGTTACGGCCAGTCGGGCCCCTACGTGAAACGTCCCGGGCAGGACCTCCTGATTCAGGCCATGAGCGGCGTGATGTTCCTGACGGGGCGCGGCGGCGACCCCCCGACGGCGCTCGGCGTCGGCCTCACCGATCAGTACACCGCCCTGCACATCGTCATCGCGATCCTGGCCGCGCTCCACCACCGTGACGAGACCGGTGAAGGCCAGAAGGTCGAGGTCGACCTGTTCTCCTGCACGGTCGCGATGCAGCAGCAGGAGCTGACGTTCTACCGCAACCAGGGGTACCTGCCCGAGCGTGCGACCGAGAATCTAGGCTCCGTCTGGGCAACCGCGCCGTTCGGGATCTACGAGACGTCGGATGGTCACATCGCGATCGCGATGACACCGTGCCCCGTGCTCGCAGAGGCGCTCGACCAGCCCTGGCTCGCAGAGTACGACACGCTCGAAAAGATGATCGAGTCGCGGCCGCAGATCTACGGCGGCCTGTCCGAGCTCTTCCGGGGCGGCACGCGCGCCCACTGGATCGAGATGCTGCTCGCCCACGACGTGTGGTGTGCGCCGGTGCAGAACTACGAGGAGCTCGTGGCAGATCCACAGGTAGCCCACAACGGCGCCTTCTGGGAGGTTCGGGTCGGGGAGGGCGAGGGGACGTTCCTCACACCCGCATCGCCGATCACGCTCTCGGCCACCCCGGCCGGAATTCGCCACGGCGTCCCGCGCTCGGGCCAGCACACGGACGAGGTGCTCAACGGCCCCTCCCCGTGGGAAGCTTGAGTCGCGCACCCGGACTCGACGCCGCCGAGGCGATCGAGGCGCGCCTCCAGAGCGCAGGCGTCGTGCCGGTCGTCGAGCTGCCGGCGGCCGACCTCGCGGTGCCGCTCGCAGATGCACTCGTCGCGGGCGGCCTTTCGTGCGTCGAGATCACCTTCCGCACCCCGGCCGCACGCGAGGGCCTCGCGGCGATCCGGGAGGCGCACCCGGAGATCCTCCTCGGGGCGGGCACGGTGCTCGACGTGGAGCAGGTCGAGGCGGCGGTCGAGGCCGGAGCCGACTTCGC
The DNA here is from genome assembly GCA_963801905.1 of uncultured Actinomycetota bacterium. Taxonomy (GTDB): domain Bacteria; phylum Actinomycetota; class Thermoleophilia; order Gaiellales; family Gaiellaceae; genus PALSA-600. The sequence continues at coordinate 77,860 of CAWDGP010000004.1, forward strand.
CGTGGCGCCGGGGACGAGCCCCGAGATCGTGCGGGCCGCGCAGGAGCGAGGACTGCCGATGCTGCCCGGCACGTGCACGCCGAGCGACGTCGAGCGGGCGCGGCGCCTCGGATCGCGGTTGCTGAAGTTCTTCCCGGCCGAGCCGATCGGCGGCGCCGCGTATCTGCGGGCCCTCTGTGGCCCCTACCGGGACGTCCGCTTCGTCCCGACAGGGTCGATCACGCCCGCGACGCTTCCTGACTACCTCGCGATTCCCCAGGTCGTCGCTTGCGGCGGCAGCTGGATGGTCAAGCCGGAGCTGCTCCGCGCGGGAGAGTGGGGTCGCGTCACCGAGCTCGCCGCCGAGGCTGCTGCCCTCGCTGCGTCGGCGCGATGAACGAGCTCGTCCTTCGACCCAGAGACGGGTGCCGCTTCGAGCTCGTCTCGCTCGGCGAGGTGATGCTCAGACTCGACCCCGGGGAAGGGAGGATCGCGACCACTCGGCGCTTCGACGTCTGGGAGGGCGGCGGCGAGTACAACGTCGCTCGTGGCCTACGCCGCTGCTTCGGGCTGCAGACCGCCGTCGTCACGGCCCTCGTAGACAACCCGGTCGGCCGCCTCGTCGAGGACCTGATGCTCACGGGAGGCGTTGACACCTCGCACGTGGTTTGGGTGCCGTTCGACGGTGTCGGCCGCTCGGCTCGCAACGGGCTGAACTTCACCGAGCGCGGGTTCGGCATCCGCGGTGCGGTCGGGTGCTCGGACCGCGGGCACACGGCCGTCTCGCAGCTGCGGCCCGGCCAGGTGGACTGGGATGCCATCTTCGGAGGCGAAGGCGCACGCTGGCTCCACTGCGGCGGGATCTACTGCGCGCTTTCGGAGAGTGCGGCCGAGGTCGCGCGCGAGGCATTCACGGCGGCGCGCCGTCACGGCACCGTCGTGTCGTACGACCTCAACTACCGCGAATCTCTGTGGAAGGCGATCGGAGGACACGAGCGGGCCGCGGAGGTGAACCGGGAGCTCGTGTCGCTCGTCGACGTCGTCGTCGGGAACGAGGAGGACTTCCAGCTCGCGCTCGGATTCGAAGTCGAGGGAGTCGACGCCGCACTGACAGCGCTCGACCGGGAGGCATATGCCCGGATGCTCGACCAAGTAGCGGCGACCTATCCGAACCTGGCGCTGCTCGCCGTGACGCTGCGCGAGGTGCACTCGGCAACACGCAACGGATGGGGTGGAATCTGCCTCTCGACCGAGGGCGTCCACGAGGCGACCTATCGCCCCGACCTGGAGATCTTCGACAGGGTCGGTGGCGGCGACTCGTTCGCCTCCGGCCTCATTTACGGTCTGCTCGAAGGGCTCGGCGCCGTTCGCGGGATCGAGCTCGGCGCGGCGCACGGTGCGCTCGCGATGACGACGCCGGGCGATACCTCGATGGCGACGCTCGCCGAGGTCGAACGGCTGGCGTCGGGCGCCGGCGCGCGCGTGGTTCGCTGAGCAACCGGCGAGGCTAGACCTCGGCGTGGCGGAGCCAGCCGCCGTCGACCCTCAATGTCTCGCCCGTCATGAACGCGCTCTCTTCCGAGAGCAGGAACAGCGCCGCGCGGGTGACGTCGGCCGGGTCGCCGAGCCGACCGAGCGGGGTGCGGCGCTCGATCCCCGCGCCGTCGAGCCTTCCGGCGGCGATCATGTCGGTCGACGCCTCTGTCGCGATGAAGCCTGGCGCGATGCAGTTCACGCGGATCCCGAGCGGTGCGAGCTCGACCGCGCAGACGGCGGTGAGCTGGACGACGGCGGCCTTGGCCGAGGCGTAGGCGCTGCGGCCGGCGGCGGCTGCCTCGGCATGGATTGACGCCATGTTCAAGATTGCGCCACCACGTGTCCGGGCGGCGCGGGCGAAGCCCCGCGTCATGAGGTACGTGGTCAGGAGACTCGACTCGACGCAGGCTCTCCAGACTCGCGGGTTCCGAGTCGACGAGCGGGACGTTGTAACGAGTGCCTGCGAAGTTGACGAGGAGGTTCCGCTCGGCGAGGTTCGGGCTCCACGACTCGAAGAACCGGTCAACGGCCTCGGGGTCTGCGGCGTCGAGGAGCTCCTGCTCCCATGGTGGAGCCTCCGAGGAGGGTGCCGTGAGACGGCGACCGTCCGCGCTCCCGCCTCGTGCAGCGCAGCTGCGAGGTCTGCGCCGAGACCGCGTGACCCGCCGACGACGAACGCGACCGACCCTGCGATCCCTTCGTTCATGCGTAGGAGAGAACGATCTTCAGTGCCTCCGTGCCCGGCGTCGTCAACTCGGCGTACGCCTCGGCGGCCTCGCGTGGATGGAAGCGGTGAGTGATCACGCTGCGGGCGAACTCGGGCGAGCCGGCCAGCAGCTCGATCGCGTGCGGGAACTGACCCGCGCTGTTGCGGGTGCCGACGAGCGTCAGCTCCTTCCGGGTCATGACGATCAGCGGCATCTCGAACGATCCGGCGCCCTGCCCGACGACGACGACGGTGCCACCGGGACGGGCCAGGCGGTGAGCTCCGCCGACCACGGCGGGGATGCCGGTGGCCTCGAAGACCACGTCGGCGCCGGAGGGCCTGAGCGCCGTCGTCGCCTCGTCGGCGTCGTCCGGGTGCACGGCCGTCCCGAGCCCGAGCTCCGCGACACGCCGGCGGCGCAGCTCGGTGGGCTCGACGAACACGACCGCCTCGGGCCGGCGGCCGGCGGCGGCGAGCCCGATCGAGAGGCCGATGACCCCGGCACCGAGCACGACGACGAGGTCTCCTTCGCCTACCCCCGAGCGGTTGACCGCGTGACAGGCCACCGCGAGCGGCTCGGCGAGCGCCCACCGCGCCGGGTCGTCGTCCTCGAGGACCCGGTGGGCCTTGGCCGAGCGCGTCACGAACCGCCCGCCGAGGGAGCCGTCGACCTGGACGCCGAGCACCTCGAGCCGCTCGCAGCGGTTGTAGGCGCCGCGGCGGCACTCCCGGCACTCGCCGCACTCGAGCGTCGGCTCGGCGACGACGAGCGCATCCTCGAGCGACGGATCGGCGCCCGCCCCGAGCTCGACGACGCGCCCGACTACCTCGTGGCCCTGCGCCAGCGGGAAGTGGGCGTAGGGATGGTCGCCCAGAAAGAGATGCAGGTCCGAGCCGCAGATGCCGGTGGCGACCGTCTCGATCACGACTTCGCCGGGGCCGGCCGACGGATCGGCCTCCGGCTCGATCTCCACGCGTCCCGGCGCCGTCGTTACGATCGCGACTCTCCGGTTCTGCAACGAGGCCCCTCCACCCATTCGAAATGTCGGATCACGTTCGCAACGTCGGATCAAGCCTATCCTGCCTCGGCCGCGGGTCTCCGCCCCGAGCTGCTCTCTGTCGGTCTGTTGATGCCTCGGGTCGAAGCGGCGAGCGGTGCGGCGGCAGAGCCGGAGCCGGCCGCGCAAGCCGAGCGGCTCGCCGTCGACGGGGCCAGGCCCGAAGCCCTGTCGGTCTCAGCAAGAGGCAGCTTCTCCGGACGACCCCCGGAATCTCGAGGCGGATGCTCACCAGCACCCTCCGTGCGCTCGAGCGAGACGGGCTCGTCAACCGAACCATCCACGCAGAAGTCCCCCCTCGCGTCGAGTACGCCGTCACGGAGCTCGGCCACACCCTCACCGAACCTGTACGTGCTCTCGCCAACTGGGCGTCAGACAACCAGGACGCGATCCTGGCCCACCGCAACGCCTACGACGAAACCGGTAAGCAGCAAGCCGACGGTGTGCCTGTCAGGGCTTGACTTGAGTACGACGGCAAGGAAGCTAAGCGAGGTCAGTGCGGCGCTGGTGCGTTCTCGCTCGTCTCTGAAACGTCTCGGCCGGCACGGCCGACGGGCAAGTATTCGTCCGCCCACCGGCTGATCTGTTCAAGGGCGGGGAGGAGCGCCCGGCCTGCATCGGTCAGCTGGTAGGCAACTGAGAGCGGTGGGCCCTCGTCCACGGCACGGCTGACGAGGCCGGCATTCCGGAGCGCGGCGAGTCGCGTGGAGAGCATCGAGTCGCTGATCCCGGGGACGGCGCGCGCGAGCTCACGGAAGCTCGCGGGACGATCGCTGAGCGTGCCGAGGATCACCCCGCTCCAGCGCCTTCCCAGCAGTTCGAACGCCCGGACGAGAGACGCGTCGCTCTGCGCGCACGCTTCGCTCCCTGCGGGCGGCCGAGCCGGAGTCGTCTTCGCCACGGGAATAACACTAGCACGATACTAGTTACTTCTATATTAGAAGCAGCATCGGTCGGCCATCTCGGCCGGCGCCATCGCGAAACGGAGACCCACGTGACCACCTCAATCCCCGAACCCAATCAGAACGGCGCGACCGTGCCGTTCCCGCTCGTGCTCGGCCTCGACACCTTCGGTGACCTGATCCACGACGAACACGGACGGCCGCTGACCCACGCGGACACGATCCGCAGCGTGGTCGAGCAAGGCGTGCTGGCCGACCAGGCCGGGATCGACTTCTTCGGCATCGGCGAGCACCACACGAACGAGTTCCCGATGCCCGCCGGCGACGTCGTCCTTGCCGCGATCGCGTCGCGTACGAGCCGCATCCATCTCGGCTCCGCAGTGATCGTGCTCAGCTCCGACGATCCCGTCCGCGTCTTCCAGCGCTACTCGACCCTGAACGCGATCTCGGGCGGGCGCGCCGAGGTGATCCTCGGGCGCGGCTCGAGCATCGAGTCGTTCCCGCTCTTCGGCTACGACCTCGCCGACTACGAGCGCCTCTTCGAAGAGAAGACGAACCTCTTCGCCGAGCTGATGAAAGGCGGCGACGTCAGCTGGCAGGGCACCACCCGGGCACCCCTCCACGACCAGGACGTCGTCCCGCACCTCGAGTCGGGCCCGTTCCCGGTCTGGGTCGGCGTCGGCGGCAGCCCGGAATCGGTCATCCGCGCGGCCCGCTACGGCTTCTCCCTGATGCTCGCGATCATCGGCGGCCCGCCCGCACGGTTCGCGCCGTTCTCGCAGCTCTACCGCGAAGCGCTACGGGAGCTCGGACAGCCCGAACGGCCAATCGGCGTGCACGCTCCCGGCCATGTCGCCGAAACCGATGAGCAAGCCCGAGCCGAGTTCTGGCCGCACTGGCGCGAGACGCTCACGCGCGTGAGCAAGGAGCGCGGCTTCAGACCCCCGACCGAGGAGTCGTTCGCCCAGGACGTCGGCCCCGACGGTGCCCTCTACGTCGGCTCACCAGAGACCGTCGCCCAGAAGATCGTCGCCAACCTCGCGCTGCTCGGAGCGAACCGCTTCGACCTCAAGTTCGGCATGCCCGGCCTGACCCACGACCAGATCATGACCACGATCGAGCTGTACGGCACCCAGGTCATCCCGCGGGTACGGGAACGCACCGGCAACGGCCCCGTCGCTGCACTACCCGCGACCGAAACCACCCGATGAGCCACGAGCGCGACCAGATGCGGCCCGCCCGGTCGGTCGGGTCGCGATCGTCAGATCGTGAGCGCGCTGGGTGCGGACTCCAGAGCGGTCTGGATCGCCGCGACGAGATCGCGGGCCGAGGCCGCCGTGAGCTCGACCGCGACCCGCGCCGAGGGCCCGTTCGCCGGGTCGGCGAAGTCGATGTTGAGCGTGTGCTCGGCCATCGCATGGACCGGATGGTCGAAATAGACCGTGCCACCGGTGACGTGGAACCAGCCGCTTCCCGGTCCCTTCGCGCTGCCCTCGAGCGTGGTCTGGACCGTCGCGTACGTGCACATGCGCTTAGCCTCCCAGATAGGTGGTGTAGAACGCCGTGATCCGTTCCCAGCCGTCGTTCGCGGCCGCGACCCGGTAGGAGGGCCGATCGACCGAGAAGAACGCGTGCCCGGCGTCGTCGTAGCTGTAGAACTCGTGCGGCTTGCCGTTGGCGCTCAGGATCTCGTCGAGCTCGGCCACCTGTTCGGGGCTCGGATGAGAGTCCTCCTTGCCGAAGAGCCCCAGAAGCGGCGCGCGTAGCCGCGGCAGCTGCTCGGCGAGGCTCGTCACCTCGAGCGGGAAGCCCTCCGGCGGCGTACCGACGACGAACGCGCCGTAACAGTCAACCGCGGCGTCGAGGTCGAGGTTGCAGGCGGCGAGCACTGCCTGCCTCCCACCCGAGCAGTATCCGATCACGCCCACCTTCCCGTTCGAGCTCGGCAGGGACCGCAGATACGACGCCGCGCCGCCGACGTCGCCGACCAGCCGCGCATCGGGCACCCCGCCGTTGGCGCGTACCGTCGCCGCCGCGTCGTCGGGCGCCGCCCCCGGCGCCTCCCGCCAATACAGATTCGGACAGACCGCGTCGTACCCGAGCTCCGCGAACCGCCGCACGATCTCCTTCGTCGCACGGTCGTAGCCAGGCATGTGGTGAATCACGACCACCCCGCCCCGCAGTTCCTCACCCGAAGGACGAGCGAGATACGCCTCGATCTCATCGCCGCCGTCGCCGCTGACCAGCACCGTTTCCGCACACAATGAACCGGCCATGCCCCGCAACGCTACCCGCCCGGCCAGGCCCCGCCGCTTTAGCGGCTCGGCCCGATCTGAATCAGTTCGTCGGGGTGGCGCTCGAGCTTCGCGTGATTCGGCTCGGTGTCCACCAGAGTCGTTTCAGGTGGCGTTGTCTCACCGGACCACCGTGGCTCGCAGCCCTGGCTACGGAAATAGTCGACGGTGGCTAGGTAACGCTCGGCCTCAGAAACGAGAGCGTTGACCGAAACGAAGTCTGGCGTGATCGATGACATGGTGAAAGGAGCGTGTTTGACGGCAGGAAAATACGTCGAATCGCGGGCGCGAGACCGTGAGCCCCGGCTACCTCCACGAAGACGCAGAGAACTCGTTGTATTTCTGTGACCGGGGTCGCGGTCCTCTTCGTAGCGTCGCAGGTTGCGTCGCTCTTGAGAGAAGGAGATCGACATGAAGTTCTTGATGTTCACACTGGTGGCCTTTGCGGCGATTGCGTTCGCGGCGCCCCTGGCGAGCGCGCACGAGATCATCACCGAGCACAGCTACCTCTCCCACAAGACCGTCAAGCACGTGAAGACGCACGGCAACACCGCCAGAGGATCGACGAAGGGACAGACGACCCCGAAGCCGCCGCCCTACATCTCCGTGCCCGGCTTCAGCGGGACGGCGGCATCGAGCCCGAACTCGACCGGTGAGTGCCTCATCAACCAGGACAACTGCACCGACCAGCAGCTCTGTGACGGCTTTGGCATCAAGTGCTCGACCGCGGTCGAGCAGCCAGGCTCGACTCTGCCGGACGCGACGGTGACGGCCGGCGGCGTCACGAGCGACGGCTTCCAGGTCGCGGCCGCGACTCTCGCGGAGCCTCAGTCCACCCCGACGCCGGCTATCGCCTCCGCGTCCTCCGATGAATCGAACGACGACTGCTGATTCGGCTCGCGCCCGCAGTTCCGCGCTCGGTGGGAGCGGCGAGGTTCCTCCTCCAGGGAGGCGAGAGCGGCCATCGCCAACGGCCGCTCTTGCCTCATGGGGATGTCTAGACCCCGAGGTGTGCGGGCTGGACAGCGACTGCCCTGAACGCCGGCGACTGACGTTTACGAGGAGCTGGAGTCTGATTCCAGGCTGGTTTCGGCTCGCTCGTCGCTCCGCTCTTCGTCTTTGGCCAGAGTCTCCACCCGCAACTCTTCGGCATCGGCCGCCTCAGACGTCGTCAACGGGCCGGTCGGCGGTCGATGTCCACCTCGCAAGCCTTTCAGGAAACCGCGAATGCCATTCATGCCGAGAGCCTAGCCGGGAGCCGAGCAGGCCGTCCGGCCACGGGCGGCAGAACGAGCATCCGCACCGCCGTCGAGACTGGGGCATCTCTGGGAGCACGATCAACCTGGAAGGTCGGGTTCTCTGGGTCGGCCCTCCAGGTTGGATCGGATGCAACGGCCTGTCGGCTTTCGGATTACATCATTCCGCCCATGTCCCCCATGCCGCCGGGCGGGCCGCCGCCGTTCTTTTCGAGTGGCTCGGCGACGATCGCCTCCGTCATAAGGATGCTTTTTCCGATCGACGCGGCGTTTTGGAGGGCGGCGCGGGTGACCATTGTGGGGTCGATGATGCCGGCCTTGACGAGGTCCTCGACTTCGCCCGTGTCAACGTTCAGGCCTTGGCCTTTGGGGGCTTTGCGTACCTGGTTGACGACGACCGAGGCTTCGAGGCCGGCGTTGGTCGCGAGCTGGCGGAGCGGCTCTTCGAGCGCGCGGATGATGATCTGCGCGCCTGTTTTCTCGTCGCCTTCGAGGCCGTCGAGCTTGATCGCCTTGGTCGCGTTCAGGAGCGCGACGCCGCCGCCGGGGACGATGCCTTCTTCGAGCGCGGCGCGGGTCGCCTGGAGGGCGTCCTCGACGCGGTGCTTCTTCTCCTTCATCTCGGTCTCGGTGGCGGCGCCGACCTTGACGAGCGCGACGCCGCCGGCGAGCTTGGCGAGGCGCTCCTGGAGCTTCTCGCGGTCGAAGTCGGAGTCGGTCGTCTCGATCTCGGCCTTGAGCTGCTTGATCCGGGCCTTGATCGCGTCGGAGGCGCCGGCGCCGTCGATGATCGTGGTCGAGTCCTTGTCGACGACGACCTTGCGGGCACGGCCGAGCTGCGAGAGCTTGGTGTTCTCGAGCTTGAGGCCCAGTTCTTCGGTGATCACCTCGGCGCCGGTGAGGATCGCGATGTCCTCGAGCATCCGCTTACGGCGGTCGCCGAACCCGGGCGCCTTGACCGCGACGGCCTGGAACGTGCCGCGGAGCTTGTTGACGACGATCGTCGCGAGCGACTCGCCCTCGACGTCCTCCGCCACGATCAGCAGCGGCTTGCCGGCCTGGATCACCTGCTCGAGCAGCGGCAGCAGGTCCTTGATCCCGCCGAGCTTCTGATTCGCGACCAGGATGTAGGGGTCGTCGAGGACGGCCTCCATCTGCTCCGCGTCGGTGATCATGTAGGGCGACAGGTAGCCCTTGTCGAACTGCATCCCTTCGGTGAACTCGAGCTCGAGGCCGAAGGTCTGGCCCTCCTCGACGTTCACGACGCCGTCCTTGCCGACCTTCTCGATCGCGTCGGCGATCACGTCGCCGATCTCGCGCTCACGCGAGGAGATGCTCGCCACCCGGGCGATGTCTTCCCGCCCGGAGACGTTCTTCGACTGTGACTTCAGGTCGAGGACGACGGCATCGACGGCCTTCTCGATCCCGCGCTTGAGCGCCATCGGGTTGGCGCCCGCCGCGACGTTCTTCAGGCCCTCGCGGACGATCGCCTGGGCGAGCACCGTCGCGGTGGTGGTGCCGTCGCCGGCGACGTCGTTCGTCGCGGTCGCGACCTCGCGGACGAGTTGGGCGCCCTGGTTCTCGAAGATGTTCTCGACCTCGATCTCGCGGGCGATGGTGACGCCGTCGTTGGTGATCGTGGGGGCGCCGTACTTCTTGTCAAGGACGACGTAGCGGCCCTTGGGGCCGAGCGTGACCTTGACCGCGTCGGCGAGGATGTCGACGCCGCGCTCGAGCGAGTGGCGTGCGTCCTCGCTGAACTTCAACTCCTTGTGAGGCATCTCTCCATTCCTCCCTGATGGTGCTGCTAAGCGGTGGCGCCGGCGAGTTCGCGCTTGCTCTTGCTCGTCAGCGGTGTGACTTTCGCGAGCACGTCGGACTCGCGCAGGATCAGGACGTCTTCGTTGCCGAGTTTGATCTCGCTGCCGCCGTACTTGGAGAAGACGACCTCGTCACCCTCGGCGAGGTCCATCGGGATCCGCTCGCCGGTCTCGCTGTTGCGGCTGCCGGGCCCGACGGCCAGGACGCGGCCGCGCTGCGGCTTCTCCTTGGCAGTGTCGGGCAGCACGATCCCGCTCACCGTCGCCTCTTCCTCGTCCAGCAGCTCCAGGATCAGCCGGTCAGCGAGTGGCTGCACGTTCATCTCGGGTCCCGCGCGGGTCCCTCGACGGGCCCGAGGTGGTTCGTCGACGCGGATACCGTCGGCGCCTGGGACGGAGACTTGATCCGTAGTGCCTTGCCGAGCCTGTCGATCAGGTCCTTGAGGTACTCCATCACTTCTTCCTCTCTGGTTGCGCTCGACGCCGTCGGGCCATATCTGTGTCCCGGCTCCGGGTGTCGACACAACCACTATACATACGAACTACATACCGTGTACTCTATATCGCGATGTCGATATCAGTAGCAACAGCAGAGGGCGTCGAAAGCTCGCGTCCAGCGCCGGAGTTCTCGTTCCTGACAAACCACGGCAAGGCGCTGCTTCTGATCGCGCACGACCCGCGGATCCGGATGCGGGACATCGCCAGTGTCCTGGGGATCACGGAGCGCAGGACGCAGCGGATCGTCGCCGACCTCGCAGAGTCCGGCTACCTCGAGCGCGAGCGAGAGGGGCGCCGCAACCTCTACACCGTGAGCACGCACCTACCCCTCGGGCTGCCGACCCGGCGCGACACCGACATCGGGTCCTTGCTTGCGATCCTGCCCCCACCGGACTCGTCGTGAGCGGCAGGCGGCTTGCCGGAAGCTGGCTGCTCGGCGTCGGGCTCGGCTCGATGACGCTGGCGGTGCTTCGCGGCGACGTTACGAGCGTGGCCTTCCCGATTCTGCTCGGCGCCGGGGGCTTCTTGCTGCTCACACACGGAGGGCAGGGATCGCGTCGCTTTCCCGATACCGATCTGGAGCGGGGCCTCGACCGGCTGTTCGCGCTCCTGCTCCCCGTGCGCAAGCCGACAACGACTCTCGGCATCGCCCTCGCGCAACAGCGACACCTCTCGCGGCTGAGGAGCGGCGCTCGCCGCTGGGCCAACGAGCTTCAGCTGATCACGACCGCCGGCTATCAGACCACCTCGCGCATCGCAGCGCAGCGCTTATCGACGGGCGAGCGGGACGACCAGGCGCTCGCCGAAGAAGCCGTGAGAGCGCTCACCGCCGAGCGGACAAACGCCGGTGCCGACCCGACACTCCCCGACGACGCGGTCTCGATGCTGGCCTACGGGCTCGGCGCTCGCCCGCCCGGCGCTGACCTCACGAGTCTCGAGGACCTGCTCAGCGATCTCGGTCTCGCAGGAGAAAGCGACGAACTGCGAACGCAGTTCGACGACATCGTCGCGGCGCAATCCGACGAGCTCGACCTGAGAAACGACCCGACGCGGAGCATGTTCCGCGACCTCGCCGGCGCGTCGTTCGTGCTCGGCGCCTCAAAACGGATTCTCGAGCTCGCATCATTCGCGCCCGCCGTTGACACATCGACCCCGAAGGCCACGGTCAACCCAGCCTGAGCACGACCAGAAAACACTCGCCGATCGCGAGCCTCTCCACCGAACATCGACGAGAACGCCCCAACGGTCTCCGAGAGGAAAAGCGCCATGACAGCCACACCCAGCGAAGCACAGGCCCCCGAAGTGCCTGACACAGCTGCGGCCGTCCCGGGCGTCACCTCATCCCACGAGCCGCGACGCGAACGGCTCGGCCGCCACGCGCGCCGAGCCCGCCTCTACGCCTCCGCAGGCGCGTTCGTCACGGTGCTCGTCGTGCTGGTCGTCCTAGCCTCGAAGAACACGCAGACCGCCAAGCTGGACTGGGTCGCAGGCTCAACGCGCGCCTCGCTCGCGTGGATCATCGTCGCCGCCGCCGTCTTCGGCTGGCTGCTCGGAATCACGACAGCCCTCATCGTCCACCGACGAACACGCCGGGCCCACTGACCAATGGTCGAGCCGCGGGAATCGCGTTTTCCCGCAGCTCGCGCTCGAACTTGCGCCAACTCTGCACGCGCTCTGGCCGTAGTGCACCCGATTGGACCGCGGCGGCCACCGCGCAATCGGGCTCGTTGGTGTGTAGGCAGTCGGTGAAGCGGCAGTCGCCGGTGAGCTCGTAGATGTCGGTGAAGGCCTTGTCGAGGCCGCCCGCCGACTCGCGGAGGCCTAGCTCGCGCAGGCCGGGCATGTCGATGATGGCGCCGCCCCCAGGTAGCAGGATCAGCTGACGGACGCTTGTCGTGTGTCGGCCCTGGTCGCCGGCCCCGGTCTCGGAGGTTGCCATCAACTCGCGGCCGGCAAGGCGGTTCACGAGGGTCGACTTGCCGACGCCACTCGAGCCGAGCAGCACCGCGGTCGCTCCCGGCTCGATGCGGCCGCGCAACCTCTCGCAGCCGGCGCCCGAGAGAGCGCTGACGACGTGAACCGGCACAGCGGGCGCGACCGCTTCGACCTGCTGGACCAACGGCAGCGGATCATCGATCCGGTCGGCCTTGGTCAGCACGATCTCCGGCGAAGCGCCGCTCTCCCAGATCGCGACGAGACACCGCTCGATCCACTCGAGGTCGACCTCTGTGCCGAGCGAGGCGACGAGGAACGCCAGGTCGATGTTCGCGACCAGCGTTTGTGGACGCGTCGAGCGGCTGGCCGCACCACGGACGAGGGCCGTGCGCCGCGGCAGCACTGACCGGACCGCCCCGTCGGCGAACCCCACCCAGTCGCCGACCGCGACATCGATGACTGCGAAGCCCGACCCCCCGGGCGGGCGCGCCCGCACGACGCCGGCGGCCGTGTAGAGGTCGAGCGCGCCCCGGTGAACGGCCATCACGCGAGCCGGTTCGAGTTCACCCTCCAGACCGCCAGACCAGCCGGCGCTCCAGCCGAGCGCGCTCAGGTCGAGCGGGCACAGAGGCGGTCACCGCGCCGATCGGGCCGAACCTCGCCCTGCGCCTTACTTGCCACGTGAGGTCTTCCTCACCTTCGACGTCTTCTTCGTCGCCGACTTCGGCACCGGGTTCACCGGCGTTCCGGCGGCTTCTGCCCTGAGCTTCTGCTTTCTCGTCGCCATCCCGGATCACGACTTCCCGAACAGCCGCTTCCAGAACGGCACGGCCTTCGTTTCGCTCGCCGTGGTCGTCGCGGGCGCCGGTGCATCGGCAACGGCAGCCTTCGGCTCGCCAGTCGGAGTCTCTGTCATGGTCACACCATCGATTCTGCGGGCAAGCCGCCTAGACGGAGACGTGATCCAAACGATCACGACCGGGCTAGACGCCACTCGGTCGCACACGCCCTACCGCGGAGGCCTTGAAGTCTAGAGCAACCGAGGACACCAGCGCGTATCGACGACCACCTGGCCGCTGATCGCGCAGTCCTCAGCGCATCGAAAACACGTCAGACTCTGAGTCTCGCTCGGTGACTGTGAACCGGCTGTGCCTTGGCCGGTGCGCAGGGACCTTTCAAAGGATGGAGGAGCACGCATGGCCACGATCCACGTCCACCAGACGACCACCTCGACGCCCGAGCAGTTCGTCGCCGCGCTCACCGACTTCGGCCCGGGCCGCTCGAAGCTCTTCCCGAACAGCGCCGACGGCTACCTGAAGGTGCACGACCAAGGCCCCAGTCAGGCGGACGTGACCGAGGGCTCGAGCGGCATCTGGGAACGCCTGCACTACGACTGGTCCGATCCAAACCGTGTCGTCCTCACGACCACCGACTCCAACGTGTGGGGAGGCCACTCGGGTCATACGTACACCTTCACACCGTTGCCCGACGGGACGACCGACCTCGACGTCGTCGTGGTCCGCGAGGGCAAGAACTTCAAGGGACGGGCGCTCGCGATCGTGGTCGGGATGATCGGCCGGCGCTTTTTGGGAAAGCAGCTCGGCAAGACCGTCAAAGCGATCGAAGCCCGTAACGACGTGGCAAGGCCGGCAGAGCTCACATAGACGACAGGCGGCGTCTAGTGCTTACCGAGCTCTAGCGGCCGAGGTGGCTGCTCGTAGCCGGGCGGGAGCTCGTCTGTCCCTTCGGGGTCATAGACGTAACTGACTCCGTGGCTTCCTCTGAGCATCCGGACACGAGTGATCCGGCGGTCGTTGTCATCGGCTTGATAAACCCGCCGCATAACCCAGTCATGAAAGTCGGCTGGAGTGATGCCCAGCTCGGTGAGCCTCGCTTCAATGTCATCGGCTCTCTTGCTCGTGATCGCCATGTGGGCATCCTGCTCGGCGAGCCGGACGGAGTCTCCGACTGTGCCTTTGCGTCGGGAGGCTAGGCTCGTCGTGGTGCCCTCTTCTGTGCAGGATGGTTCGGGGCTTCGGGTCGCCATGTTGGCTCCGATCTCGTGGCGGGTGCCGCCGCGGCACTACGGGCCGTGGGAGCAGTTCGTGTCGTTGCTCACCGAGGGGCTTGTCGGGCGAGGGGTCGACGTCACCTTGTTTGCGACTGCCGACTCGCGAACAACGGCGCGGCTGGTCGGTTCGGCGCCGACGGGATATTCGGAGGACCCGGGATTGGACGCGAAGGTCTGGGAGTCGTTACACGTCTCTGCAGTGTTCGAAAGGGCAGACGAGTTCGATCTGATCCATAACAGCTTCGACTTCTTGCCGCTGACCTACAGCCGTCTGATCGACACGCCCGTTCTCACGACCATTCACGGCTTCTCTTCTGAGCGGATCGTGCCCGTGTTCGAGAAGTACAACCGCACCGGCTATTACGTGGCGATCAGCGAATCGGACCGACACGAGAGGCTGGACTATCTCGCAACGATCCATCATGGAATCGAGATGAACGAATTCGAGTTGGGCTCGGGTGATGGCGGTTACCTGCTGTACTTCGGCAGAATCCACCCCGACAAGGGAACAGTGGAGGCCATAGAGGTCGCCAAACAGGCGGCCACGCCGCTGATCTTGGCCGGGATCATCCAGGATCAATCGTATTTCGACCGGTTCGTAGCACCACGGGTCGACGGTGAGCGGGTCACCTATGTCGGCCCGGTCGAGGCCGGCGGACGGAGCGAGTTACTCGGTGGGGCTCAGGCACTCCTGCATCTCATCGACTTCGATGAGCCGTTTGGCTTCAGCGTCGTCGAGGCCATGGCCTGTGGGACGCCGGTCATTGCCTCGTCGCGTGGATCGATGCCCGAGATCATCCGTGACGGCGACACCGGCTTCCTGGTTTCCTCCCACGACGAGGCAGTTGAAGCGGTGCAAGCGTCAACGGGTCTGGACCGGGAGGCGATTCGTGCGTCTGTCGAGCACCGGTTCGCCGTCGGTCGCATGGTGGAGGACTATCTCGGCGTCTACCAACGGGTTGTCGAGCTGCATCGGGCAAAGCACCGAGATCGAGCACGACTCCGCTGAATGATCTCCGGGCCCGCCGAGGCAGGTCCGCGGTGTCAGGCCGGTGCGAGTATGACGGCCTCGGACGGCGCGAGGGTTCCGTCCCAGTGGCGGCCTTCGCGGTTGCGTTCGGTTGTGAGCTCGACATCCCAGCCCTCGACGGCCGCGACGAGCACAACGCCCCGATCGGTGAAGTTCACCGCCGCGCGCCGAACGTCGTCGGCATGCGACCGCTCGTAGACGAGTGTTCCAGGCGGGCAGTCGAGCAGCCGCCAGCTCCCAACTCGTAGCGCCGCGGAGCTCTGTCGGATCAGGAGCAGTCGTCGATAGAGCGCCAGGATCGAGTCGGGATCATCGCCCTCGCTTTCGGCGTTCCAAAGTTCGGGTTGCGGAGGCCAAGGCAGCCAGGGCCGAGCGGGCCAACCATGGTCTGGCGTCGCGTCCCACGGAATCGGCGCACGTGATCCGTCGCGACCGCCTGGGTCCACCCGCGCCGCCGCAGGAACGTCGGCATCGAGGAGGCCGAGCTCTTCCCCGGCGTAGAGACAAGGCGTCCCGCGCAGCGTAAGAAGAACCAACGCGGCCGCACGAGCGCGCGGCTCCGAGCCCTCGTAACGCGAACGGTGTCGAGGCTGGTCGTGATTCGAGAGAACCCAGCAAGGCCAGAGGTCGAGCGGCGCGAGCGCCCGCTCTGCTTCCAGGAGCGCGCTCGAGAACGCCTCCGCCGACCACGACACGTGCATCAGCGCGAAGTCGAAGACCATGTGCAGCTGGTCCTCGAGTCCGTAGTAGGGGACAAGCTGAGCCGGTGACCGGAGCGGCACCTCACCAACCATCACCCGTTCGCCCTCGTACTCATCGAGCACACGGCGAATGCCTCGCAGGAGCTCATGCGTACGTGGATGCTCGTAGGAGCCGACGATGTCGAGATGAGCGAGCTCGTCCGGTCGGTCAGGCAGCCGTTCATCCTTTCCGATCAGATGAACGACGTCAGCGCGAAAGCCGTCGACGCCACGATCGAGCCAGAAACGGAGCACGCCGTGCATCGCCTCGACGACCTCTCCGTTGGCCCAGTTGAGGTCGGGTTGCTCAGTGAGGAAGAGGTGGAGATACCACTGCCCCGTGGCGTCGTCCCAGGTCCAAGCAGGCCCACCGAACGCAGAACGCCAGTTGTTCGGCGGCTTGTCGCCTAGACCGTCCCGCCAGACATACCAGTCGCGCTTCGACGAATCACGCGATGACCTCGACTCGAGAAACCACGGGTGGATCGAACTCGTATGGTTGGGCACCCAATCGAGTAGAACCCGGAGCCCGCGCCGGTGTGCCGCTATGAGAAGACGATCGACGGCTCGGAGGTCACCGAAGACCGGGTCGACGGCTGTGTGGTCGCTGACGTCGTAACCGAAATCGGCCATCGGCGAGCGATAGATCGGCGAGAGCCAAATCGCATCAACGCCCAGGCCGGCGACGTAGTCCAGTCTCGAACAGATGCCGGCGAGATCTCCAACGCCGTCGCCGTCGGAGTCCGCAAACGAGCGCGGATAGATCTGATAGACGACCGCCGACCTCCACCAAGGCACCTCAGCATCGCGCTGACGATTCATCGAGCCTCACCCGACACAGACACTCGCTCGATCCTAGGTGCCGAGCTGACGTTCTAGCCGACGGAGCCTTCCATCTGGATCTGGATCAGGCGGTTCATCTCGATCGAGTATTCGAGGGGGAGCTCCTTGACGATCGGCTCGATGAAGCCGGAGACGATCATCGCCGAGGCTTCGGATTCGGAGACTCCGCGTGACATGAGGTAGAAGAGCTGCTCGTCGCCGATCTTGGAGACGGTCGCCTCGTGGCCGATGTCGACCTCGTTTTCGTCGATGTCGATGGTGGGGTAGGTATCGGAGCGCGAGTCCTCGTCGAGGATCAGCGCGTCGCAGACCACCTTGGACTTCGAGTTCGTCGCTCCCTTTGCGACCTGGAGCAGGCCGCGGTAGCCGGCGCGGCCGCCGTCCTTGGAGATCGACTTGGACGTGATCAGAGAGGTGGTGTCCGGAGCGACATGGACGATCTTGCCGCCCGCGTCCTGGTGCTGGCCGGCGCCCGCGAACGCGATCGAGAGCACCTCGCCGTGGGCGCGGGGGCCCATCAGCCAGATCGCGGGGTACTTCATCGTCAGCTTCGAGCCGAGGTTCCCGTCGACCCACTCCATCGTCGCGTCCTCGTAGGCGACTGCCCGCTTGGTGACCAGGTTGTAGACGTTGTTCGACCAGTTCTGGATCGTCGTGTAACGGCAGCGTCCGCCCTTCTTGACGACGATCTCGACAACCGCGGAGTGGAGCGAGTCGCTCGAGTAGATCGGCGCGGTGCAGCCCTCGACGTAGTGCACGTAAGCACCCTCGTCGACGAGGATCATCGTGCGCTCGAACTGGCCCATGTTCTCCGCGTTGATCCGGAAGTAGGCCTGGAGCGGCAACTCGATCTTCACGCCGGGCGGGACATAGATGAACGAGCCGCCCGACCAGACGGCGGTATTGAGCGCGGCGAACTTGTTGTCGTTCGAGGGGATGATCGTCCCGAAGTACTGCTTGACGAGCTCCTCGTGCTCACGCAGCCCCGAGTCCATGTCGAGGAAGAGCACGCCCTGCTCGGTCAGCTTCTCCTGGAGCTTGTGGTAGACGACCTCGGACTCGTACTGGGCACCAACACCGGCGAGGTACTTCTTCTCAGCCTCCGGGATGCCGAGCTTGTCCCACGTGTCCTTGATATCGGCCGGCAGATCCTCCCACGTCTCCGCCTGCTTCTCCGTCGGCTGGATGTAGTAGTAGATGTTGTCGAAGTCGATCCCCGACAGATCGCCTCCCCAGCTCGGCATCGGTCGCGCGAAGAAGTAGTCGAGCGCCTCATGGCGCACCTTTCGCATCCAGTCGGGCTCGTTCTTGTGCCTGGAAATCGCCTCGACCACCTCGTGAGAGATCCCGCGGCCCGACTTGAAGAAGTAGTTCTCGGCCTCGTCCGGATTCGAAAACCCGTACTTCGCCGCGTAGTCGGAGCCGATCCCCTGAACGATCTCGGTCTCTGTCGGTGCCATCAATCCACCCCCACTTTCCAACGTCCAAGCATGATCCAAACTCGGGCGTGGCATCCCGGCTCCCTCCACGCGCACCCCACGTCCTTCAGTACCGAAAAGGTGAGGCCCTGCGAGTCGAACTCTGTTTGCCTCGGTCCCTCATCTCGCACGCCATGCGACGCGTCGATGTCATTTGGGCCTCAGCCGGAGCGCTGGCACGCAGGGCCAGTACCACCACTCTACTCCCTTCGAGACGATCCCGGGCTCGAGAGAGTCGCGGAGCCCGCGCGGTGGAGAGGACGACCGTCCGGCGGCCGCCCTCTCTGTACTGCTGGTTCTGGCGGCTGCTTACGCTGCCGCGCCGATCTGCTTGAGGAGAGTCATCGAGTCGAAGTAGTGGTGGCTCTCCTTGATCTTGTCGCCCTCGAAGGTGAGGAACACGGCAGCGGACGTCTCCTGACGCTTGCCCGAGGCCGGGATGGTTCCTTCCGGGGTTTCGAGCGGGCCTGTATGCGTGCCCTTCCAGGTCACTTCCAGGGCCGCCTTGCTGCCGCTGGCGAAGGCGCTTGTGACCGTGCCGGCGGCATCCGGGAACGCGGTCTTCCAGCCCTTGAAGAGCTCGACGATCTTGTCCGGGCCCTCGATCTTCCGCTGGGTTCCGAGCTCGTCGTAGCGAGAGTCGGACGCGAGCATCGCGCGCATCTCCTCCCAGTTCCCGGCGTTGAAGGCCTCGACCTGCTTGCGCGCGAGGTTCACGATCTCGTCCGTGGTCAACGCCTCTGTGGCCAGTGCAGTCATTTCCGAGCTCCTCTCGATAGTGGGGTCGAACGGACAGCCTCGGAGAGCCGTGCCTCCGAGCCGGTCTGCCCTGCCTCAGCCTCGGCTGAGACGCGGTTGCAACGAGAAAGAAGAACTGGCGACTTGACGGTGGTACGAGATCCAGACCGTCAGCGCAACTGGCTCGATGGTTCCAAGACCAGTCTACTCTCAACTGCACCGACGCGACGAACGGCCCACTCCTGGCGGCGCTCGGCACACGTGCCAACGCGGGGTCGCAGCTACACTTGAAGCGCGCGCGGAGCTTACGCGCAAGCCGTTGAGGCTCGGACTCTTCCTCTCCGACTTAGCCGAACCGTTGAGTTCACCGGAAGGGCCGTCGGTGCCGTCATCCAAGTCGAGGAGAGGACGATCGGATGTATCTGACCATTCGCAACAAGGCGAAGAAGACCCTGCGGGGCAAGTAGCGGCAGTGCTGCTGGTGCCGAAGCTTTGAGGTCGTCAGGCGCGTCGACCCGGCGCGCGACGTCCGGCGGGAAGGGCGTGCAGAAGGCCGTGCATGCCGCGATCGTCTCGACCTATCCGCCTCGCGCCTGTGGCATCGGGGCGTTTGCCGCCGACGTCCGTGCAGCGCTGCTGGGCACCGACGGTGTCGAGCGAGTCGAGCGTGTAGTGATCGTCAACGAGCCGTCGCGGCCGCAGCGTCCGGGCCTGGTCGCGACGGTGGCTCAGGGGGTGCGCGGCGACTACGTGCGGGCCGCGAGAATCCTCGGCCGCCTCGATGTCGATGTCGTGCTGCTGCAACACGAGTACGGGATCTTCGGCGGCGAGGACGGCGACTACGTGCTCTCGCTGGTCGAAGACCTGCCGCAACCGCTGGTCGTGACGCTGCACACGGTCTTGTCTCGGCCGTCGCGGCATCAGGCCGCCCTGCTGACGGCACTCTGCGGCGAGGCGGAGCTGGTGGTCGTGATGACGGAGACGGCGAGGCGCCTGCTGGTCGAGGGCGGATCCTGCAATGAGGAGAAGATCCGGGTCGTGCCGCACGGCGCGCCTGCGGTGCTCGCACGGCGTGCCACCGAGCGTGCGGCGGCAACAGCGAGCCTCAACGGGGCACGCTCGGCAGGGGATGCGGGCGGCAGGTTTCAGCTGTCCACCTTCGGTCTGCTTTCGCCGGGGAAGGGGATCGAGACGGTGATCGCCGCGATGCCGACGATCGTCGAGCGCCACCCCGAGGCGATGTACGTGGTCGCCGGCCGGACGCATCCGGACGTGGCGAGACGCCAGGGCGAGCGATACCGGTTGACGCTCGAACGGGCGGTGGTCGACCTCGATCTCGTCGACCACGTCGAGTTCGACGACCGCTACCTCCCGGTCGACGATATCGCCGACCTCCTTGCGGAGACCGACCTGTTCGTCACTCCCTACCGCGAGCTCGAGCAGATCTCCTCGGGCGCACTCAGCTTCGGGATCGCGGCCGGCTGCGCCGTCGTCTCGACCCCGTACTGGTACGCGCAGGACCTGCTCGCCTCGGGCGCCGGCGAGATCGTGCCGTTCGCCGATCCTGCGGCGCTCGCGGAGGCGGTCTGCCGCTACATCGAGGAGCCCGAGCGGCTGGCAGCGTCACGGGCCGAGGCGCGGAGAATCGGCGACGAGCTCGCATGGCCTTCCGTCGCCGAGGCGACCGCGGCGGTGCTGCGCGAGGCCGTCGAACGTGCCCCGCGCCGTCGAGCGGCCCCCGCCGTCGATCCTCAGCTCGTGAGCATCCGGATCGATCACCTGCGCACCCTCGTCGACGACGCGGGCATCGTGCAGCATGCGAACGGAGTCATTCCGAACCGCGCGAGCGGTTACTGCGTCGACGACGTCGCCCGCCTCGCCGTCGTCGCGCTCGAACTCGCCCGCCGCGGGGACGAACAGATCTGGACGTCGATCGTCCACCGCTCCCTCGCGTTCCTGCAGGATGCGGCCGACCCGAGCGCCGGGATGCGCAACTTCATGGGATACGACCGGCGCTGGCTCGACGAGCCCCACGTTGGCGACCACGTCGGCCGGACCGTCTGGGCACTCGGCGAGATCCTTTCGACCGCATGGGTGCCGGCCGTTGTCGGCCCGGCCGCCCGCCTGCTCGAGGTGGTTACCGGGACCCTGCTCGCGAGCGCGTCCCTGCGGACAGGCGCCTACGCCGCGCTCGGGCTCGCCCGTCTCGACCCCGACCGGCTCGAGCCTCATGCGCGGCTGCTGCTCGAGCGCTCGGTAGGCCGGCTCGCGGACGCCTACGAGTCCTGCGCAACAGAGGGCTGGAAGTGGTTCGAGGACGACCTCACCTACGACAACGCGCGCCTCCCCCAGGCGCTGATCACCGGCGGCATCGCCCTCGGACGCGAGGATCTAACGGAGACGGGACTCGAAGCGCTCCGCTGGCTGGGGGACGAGTCGGGCCTCGCCCAGGGCACGCTACGGTTGACCGGTCACCGAGGACGCCATCGCGACGAGCCTGCTCCCGGCCGCGGCGATGAGCAACCGCTCGACGCCTCGGCGTTCGTCGAAGCCGAACTGGCCGCGTTCTCGGCCACCGGCGATCCCGACCACGGCCTGCGAGCCCAGCGCGCCTTCGACTGGTTCCTCGGCCGTAACCGGCTCCAGCGCCCCCTCTACGACTTCGCAACCGGCGGCTGTAGCGACGGCCTCGGCGACGAGGCCGCCAACGACAACGAAGGCGCAGAGTCGACGCTCGCCCTGCACCGCGCCGCACTCGTCCTCGACGCCGCCGGCCTCCCCGCCAGCCTGCGCCATGCTGGTAGCCGGACGGAGGGCTCACGAGCCTGAAGGTCACGCGCTATCCTTACTTCAGTCAGAGAGTAAGGAGAAGAAGTGGACATCGCCGCTCGGATCACGTCCAAAGGCCAGATCACCATCCCGAAGCCGGTGCGCGACGCGCTCAATCTCGGTGAGGGAGATCAGGTCGTCTTCCGTGTGATCGAGGGGCATCGCGCAATTCTCGCGCGGACGCCGGACTTGCTCGAGCTCGCGGGGAGTGTCCCCGTGCCTCCCGGGGCCCGTGGGCTGTCTTGGGACGAGATCCGCCGGCGCGCATGGGCGGCTCAGATCCGCGGTTGAGCGCCTTCGTCGACTCGAACATCCTCGTTCGCCATCTCACAGGCGATCCGCCCGACCAGGCCCAGGGAGCGACCGAGTTCCTCCGCGGCGGCGAAAATCTCGTTGTCGTCGACCTGGTCGTAGCGGAGGTCGTGTACGTCCTGGAGTCGGTTTACGAGCTCGACCGAGAACGGGTCGCCGAGCTCGTCCGTGCGATCGTCGGCTTTCCGGCGGTGGTCGTAAGCGACGAGGCGTTGCTCTTGCGGGCCCTCGAGATCTACGAGGAGTACCGGATCCACTTCGCCGAGTCGTGCCTGGCCGCATGTGCGGAGCTGTCCGGCGTCGGTGTGGTCGCGTCGTTCGATCGCGGCATCGACCGCGTGCCGTCGATCCGGCGCCTCCAGCCGAGCACCTGAGGTCGGACCGGGCGCGGCGCGCTCGAGCGCACGGCTGGTTGTGGCCCGCTGTCCCTCGTGCAGGTGCTCGCGCATGGCCCGCCGCCCCGGCGCCTCACGGGCGAGCCAAGTCTATTCGCGCTCGACGGTCGATCGGGACCCCAACAAACACGGGGCGCAGCTACACTACCCGGGCGCGCGGAAGCTACGCGAAAGTTGTTGGGGCTCGGACTCTTCCTCACCGACTTACCCGAACCGCTGAGTTCATCGGACGGGCCATCGGTGCCGTCGTCGAAGTCGAGGAGAGGACGATCGGATGGATCGGATCACTTACCCGTGCGAGAGCACCGATCCGGTGCGCTCGGAGGAGAGGCATCTACACGTGGTCCCCGAGCCCACCGAGCTCGACGGTGACGCCGATGACGACGGCGAAGCGGGCCAGGGCGAAAAGACGACCGGCCTCGGGCTCGCATCCGTCACCTACCTGCCGACCGTGATCCCGGGCGAAGAGAAGCAGGCCCGCGAAGGCGAAGCTGACCTCGTGGCGCAGGTAGCGGCCGTACTGCCGTTGCCGAAGCTTTGAGCTCGTAGGGAATGTCCGACGCGGCGCTCGACATTCGGCAGGAAGGGCGTGCCACGAGCCGTCGGCGGGTGATCGCCTCGGTCGGATTCGCAGCGTTGACACTTGGTGTCAGCGTCCTGCTCGCGCGCCGGCTCACACACACGAGCTGGCCGCTCGAGCGCGCACACATGGGCCTCGTGGGTGGGGCCGTGGCCCTCTATTTCATGAGTTACGTGCTCCGGGCGCTCGGCTGGCAGAAGCTCTTCCCCGCCGCCTGCCGCCCCGGCCGGGGCCGCTGCCTGACGTCCTGCGGCGCCGCCGCGGCCAGCGGAGTGATCCTCCCCTTCAGGTTGGACTACGTGGTCAAGGTCTCCACGCTGCGGCGGATGCCCGGCGTCAAGATCGGGCTGGAGGCGATCGTGTTCTCGATCATCTCGCTCGGGCTCGTCGATGCCGTGGCCTTCCTGCCGCTCTCGATCTCCGCGACGGCGACGAGCTCCTCGGGCTTCCGGGGACCGCTGATCCTCGTCGTGCTCTTCGGTGTCGGCGCCTGCGGCATCCTTGTGGCCGGCCGGCATCTCGCAACGGTGCCGTTCATCGCGCGGCGGCCGCGGCTCTCGCGGCTTGCCCGTCGTGTGGCAGATCATCCCCGCGGAACGAGACGGGATGAGATCCTGGCGTGGTTCTTTCTCCTCGGCTGCTGGACGACGCGTGCGTCCGGAAGCATGCTGCTGCTGGCAGCTCTCGGAGCAGGGTTCTCGCCAGTCCTTGCCCTTGTCGTCCTTTGCCTGGCCGCGGCCGCTTCGCTGATACCTGTCACGTCAGGTGGGGCGATCGCCAACGTCGGCGCCACCGCGGCTGTCCTGCTCGCTCTCGGCGTACACCGCGAGGAGGCAATCAACTTCGGCCTCGCCTCCGGCCTCTTGCTCTGCACCACCGCCGCCGCCGCCGCGGTGGTTGGGCTCGCCACCTCGCTTGCATTGTCGCGACGCCCGCGTGCACTCCGACCCGCCGCCTGAACCGGCGCCCAGCGTCGCCAGCGTGCTTCGCTACTCCTCGACGACCACTTCGCGCTCTTCGTCCTGCGCGACCGTCTCGGCAGCCGACTCAGCGTCTTCGCGGCTGGCGAAGGCTTCCGTCACGCCCTCGCCGAAGTCGACATGCCACATGTCGTGTTCCTCGTAGACCCGAATCGGCGGTTCGCCGGTCTCCGGCATGCGCGCTCCTCTTTGCGCGGACCGGTTCGAGTGTAGATCACCGAGCGCGTATTTGGCGCGACGGCGCACAGCTGCGCACGGCTCCGTGCTTCGAACGAGTCGAAACCGTAACCCCGCCAAACGCGCTAGGGGCGTAGTGTTGGTGCCTCACGATCAAAGGGAGGGTTTGCGATGGCATTTGCACGCGTTGTTGCCTTCGAAGGGGTTGACAAGGACCGCATCGAGCAGTTGAAGCGGGAGATGCAGGAAGGGGAACCGCCGGAGGGGTTTCCTGCTGCGGAGATGCTGATGCTCCACGACGCCGAAAACGACAAGTCGCTCGTGCTGCTGATCTTCGAGACCGAGGATGAGTACCGGGTTGGCGACGAGTTCCTGAATGCAATGCCCGCCGGGGATACCCCGGGTAGGCGAACGTCGGTCACGAAGTACGACGTTGCGCTACGCATGACGCCAACGCAGACCTGACCGCTCGGATACCGAAGCAACGGCTAGACGATCGGTGGGCCGACCGGCGCTAGCGTTCCGGTCGGATGAGAAGCCCCTGCCGCACGGGACCGAGCCGATGTTCGTGATCTGGGCGCCGGGTCGGGTGAACCTGATCGGCGAGCACACGGACTACAGTGGGGGCCTCGTCCTTCCCGCGGCGATCCAGCTCGGCGTCACTCTCAGGGTGACCGCTGTCGCCGACGACGTGAGGCTGACCTCGAAGCGCTTCGGGCCGTCCGACCCGTTCCGAGCCGACGGCGCCGCGCCGGCCGCAACCGGCTGGGCTCGATATGGCCAGGCCGTCGCGGCCGAGCTCGCGGCGCTTGGCCGACCGGCCGTGGGGCTGGCAGGCACCGTCGACTCGGACTTACCGCCCGGGGTCGGGCTGTCGTCCTCCGCTGCGCTCGAGGTGGCCATCGCACTCGCTCTCTGTGCCGTGGCGGAGTTCGAGCTCGAGCCGCTCGAGGTCGCGCTCGCTTGCCAGCGCGCCGAGTTGCGAGCAGTCGGGGTGCCATGTGGGATCCTCGACCAGGCGGCGTGCCTGCTCGGGCATGCGGACGCTGCGATCCTGCTCGACTGCTGGACGCTCGAGTATCGCCTCGTTCAACTCCCCGTGCATGCCGCGCTCCTGATCGTCGACTCGGGCGTCGATCGAAGCCTCGAGAGCTCCGCATATGCGAAGCGGCGGGCAGAGCTCGAACAGGCGATGCGGATCGTCGGAGCCGACCGTTCGACCGACGTCGCTCTACGAGACCTCGAAGAGCTCGATCCCGTTTCACTGCGCCGGCTGAGGCACGTCGTGACCGAGAACGAACGTGTCCGCAGTTTCGCGGGCGCGCTCGAAGTTGCCGACCTGGAGGCGGCCGGGGCCCTGCTTCGCAAGAGCCACGCGAGCCTTCGCGACGACTACGAGGTCTCGATTGCCGAGCTCGACCTGCTCGTCGAGCTCGCGGACTCCGCAGGGGCCTACGGCGCGCGGCTGGTCGGCGGAGGCTTCGGTGGTGCAATCCTCGCCCTGGTCGATGCGTCACGGGCGGAGGAGATCGGGGCTGCCGTCGTGCGCCAGTACCACTCTCGGACCGGACGAGATGGGCGCACCCTGATCGTCGAGCCGTCGAGCGGGGCGCGCCTGAGAGCCGAGAAGCCGGAGCCCCAGTAGCTCGATACGCTGGGGGCCGGGTGGCACGGATCGTCGTCACGGGTGGTAGCGGGAAGGCGGGGCGCGCCGTCGTCTCCGACCTGGTCGACCGCGGCGAGGACGTCCTCAGCGTCGACCTCGTCAACTCACCTGACCTCCCGTGCGAACAGATTCAGGCCGACATCGCCGAGCTGGGGCAGGCCGTCGAGGTGCTGCGCGGCGCAAGGGCGGTGGTGCACCTCGCCGCGATCCCGGCGCCGGGGCTCCGTTCCGACGAGGTGACCTTTCGCATCAACACAGCGAGCACATACAACATCTTCAGTGCCGCGGCGACGCTCGGCCTCGAGCGGGTCGTCTGGGCGTCGAGCGAGACCGTCCTAGGGCTCCCTTTCGACCGGGAGCGGCCCGCATACGCTCCGATCGACGAGGAACATCCGACCTATCCGGAGTTCAGCTATGCACTCTCGAAGTTGCTGTCCGAGGAGATGGCGCGCCAGTTCAACCGCTGGACCGGGATCCCGTACGTCGGCCTCCGCTTCTCGAACATCATGGAGCCGCACGACTATGCGCGCTTCCCCGGCTTCTGGGACGACCCGCTCGAGCGGAAATGGAACCTCTGGGGTTACGTCGACGCGCGTGACGTCGCCCAGTCCTGCTGGTTGGCGCTCGCGAGCACAATCGGCGGCGCTGACGTGTTCATCGTCGCCGCGGCGGACACGGTGATGAACCGCCCGAGCACGGACCTCATGGCGGAGGTTTTCCCGGACGTCGAGATTCGCCGCGAGCTCGGCGAGTTCGAGACTCTTCTCTCGGTCGCAAAGGCGCGCAACCTACTGGGTTACGAGCCGGCGGTCTCGTGGCGGGACCGATTACCCGCGCACTCGTAGCTCATGGAGACCGTAGGGCCGGCGAGCGGGCGAACCGCCGGTGATCTTCAGCCGAAGGGCCGGAGCAGGTAGGCGAACCGGTAGACGCGCTCCATGAGCCTGTAGCGGAGTGCCGTATCGGGGCCGCAACTCGCGGTGCCGAGGCCGCGCTGGGCGTGATCGAGGCTGAGCACGATCTCGGCCCGAGGCTCGAGGTCGCAGGTGTGACGCGCGGCATAGAGATCAGTGGCGGTGAAATGGCTTGCGCCAAAGCCGAGCGTGGGACGCCCCTCGACGGCGAGGCCGAAGCCGCCCTCGTCGGTGAGCGTCAGCTTCCTCACGTTGCTCCGATGACCGTGCTCCTGCGGAAGGATGTACGGCACGTACTGATCGTGCACCGTGCTGGAGAAGCGGCCGACGACAGTCGACGCAAGCCGGTCCGGATAACTCTCCCATGGGCCGGCGCCGAACCACTCGAGCTGCTCGAGCCCGGGCCGGAGCGTGAGGACGACGCCGACGCGCGGCAGGTCGCGCAACTCCTTCCGGACCCGCACGTGATTCTCGACCAGCAGGTCGCCCGAGACGAGCAGTCGATAGGAGTGTGTGTGGACCGCATCGTCCCAGTTGTCGCGGCCCGACGCACGGTGCACCACCTCGATCCGGTCCTTCGTAACACGGTGGGACTGGACGCGTTGCTCGACCCGGTCGAGCCCGAGCTCGAGCCAACGGGACAGCACTCCCGAGCGCCGCTCCGGCAATAGGCGGAGCCCGTCGTTGTCGGTGGGTGCACGCCAGAGCTGGAGGCGCGGACCGGCGACGAGGACGTTGCGGCCGTCGACGCTCAGCTCCGACAGGATTCCGGTTTCCGGCTCGACGACGGCTCGGGTGCCGGCTGCCTCGAGTAGGCCCGGCTTGCTCGGTGCGGCGGCCGGCGGGACCGCACGGCGCCGGGCGCGGGTCGGGAGAGCGAGCTGCTGCCAGGCGACCTCGTGGCCCTCGGGCGCCCAGTCGGTGGCCCGGCGGAGGAAGAAGCGGAACGTCACGAACCGCTCTCCCGTTCCAGGCGGGAGATCGAGCTCGACCTCGAGGGTCTCCCCGGGTGCGACGCGGAGACGTGGGAGGGTGCCCTGTGTGACCGGTTCGCCGTCGAGGGTGAGCTCCCACGTCCCGCGTAGATGATCGAGGCTCACGAAGTCGTGCAGGTTGCGGATCAGGAACCGGCGCGCGCCGAGCGGCTCGACGCGAACCGGGCGGGCGAGGAACTTCAGCTCGGCGAGGGCGGGGTGGGGGGCTCGATCGGGCCAGACGATCCCGTCCGCGCAGAAGTTGGCGTCGTTGGGCTCGTCGCCGAAGTCCCCGCCGTAGGCCCAGTACTCCCGGCCTCGGTCGTCAACCCGGCGGATGCCATGGTCTATCCACTCCCAGACGAACCCGCCCTGGAGCGCGCTGTGACGCTCGAAGGCTGCGAAGTAGTCGGCGAGCCCACCGTTCGAGTTGCCCATGCAATGCGAGTACTCGCAGAGGATCATCGGCCGGGGGTGGTCGCCCTCCTCGGCCCACGCCACGATGTCGTCCAGCTCCGGGTACATCGGGCAGACGATGTCCGAGGCGCGTCGCCCACCCGCCCAGTCGTACCTGATCGCGCCCTCGTAGTGGAGGGGCCTCGAGGGGTCCCGGCCCCGGACCCAGCCTGCGGTTGCATCGTGGTTGGGGCCGTAGCCGCTCTCGTTGCCGAGCGACCAGCAGATCACGCTCGGGTGGTTCTTGTCCCGTTCGACCATGTTGCGCGTTCGCTCGAGGAAGGCGGCGCCGTACCGCGGATCGCGGCAGATCTCGTCGTAGTAAGCGTGGGACTCGATGTTCGCCTCATCGATGACGTAGAGCCCGTAGCGGTCGCAGAGATCGAGCCAGTAGGGGTCGTTGGGGTAATGCGAGGTGCGCACGGCGTT
Source organism: uncultured Actinomycetota bacterium (assembly GCA_963801905.1). Taxonomy (GTDB): domain Bacteria; phylum Actinomycetota; class Thermoleophilia; order Gaiellales; family Gaiellaceae; genus PALSA-600. Next base: position 106,456 of record CAWDGP010000004.1, read on the forward strand.
GATGTTCGATTGCTTCATGAGCTGCGCATCGGCCTCCATCAGCTCACGCGAGACGACGCGTCCGCGGCGGTCGTCGTGATCGTGTCGATTGACACCGCGGATCAGAAGCGCCCTGTCATTCAGGAGGAGGCGGCCATCGCGGATCTCCACCGTGCGGAAGCCGACGTGGCACGACGTCGTCTCGGCCCCGTCGCTCAGAACGAGCTTGTAGAGCCACGGCTCCTCAGCCGACCAGAGTCGCGGCGAGCGGAGACGCGCCTCGAGCCGGCCGGAGAACCGCTCAGCGAGGACGACGCGGCCGAGCGGATCGAGCAAGGTGGCCTCGAGGGGCCCGCCCTCCGCGTCGACCGTGAGCACCCCGTCGGCGTTGCCGCGGGCAAACACGTCTCGGATCGACCCCGCCGCGCACAGCGCCACGTGCCGCGAGATGCCCGCGTGCCACCACTGGTCTTGATCCTCGACGAAGCTGGCGTCGGACCAGCGTACGACCACGGCTACGAGCTCGTTTCTCCCGCGACGGCGGACGAGGTCGGTGATGTCGAACTCCGCCGGCGTTCGCGAGTCCTTTGCAATCCCGACCGGGTGGCCGTTGACCACGACGTGCAGCACCCCCTCGGTACCTCCGAAGCTCAGAAGGATCCGCCGCCCGGCCCAGCCGCGCGGGATCGCGAACGCGCGCCGGTAGATGCCGGTCGGATTCTCCTCGGGCACGAGCGGCGGCGGCTGCTGGAACGGCATCACCACGTTCGTGTACCTGGGTATGTCGTAGCCGAGCATCGTCCAGAGGCTCGGAACATGAACCGTGTCCCACCCACGCGCCTGGCCGAGTGCTCGGGGCGCGTCGTCGGGCCGACCAACGAGCCGGAACTCCCAGTCGCCGTCGAGCGACCTCTCGAATGAGGCGTCGCGCTCCAGGGTGGCGCGGGGCGGGAGCCGGTTCAGGCTCGTGAGCTCCGGGTTCTCCCAGCTCCTCGTGCCGCCTGGATGGAGGAGCGCCTCGAGGGCCGTCGCGCTCATCTCAGCGCTTCGCGGAGCGACTGCGCGGCGGCCTCCGGCGCGACCGGGTTGAAGTACACGCCGGACGCGAGCTCGCCGGCGGCGACGAAGCGTGGAACGTTCGGAGCACGCCACGGTGAGACGATCTCGACGTGCAGGCGAGCCTGAGGCCAGTCTCCGCCGTCGAAGGGCCGCTGGTGGATCCAGAGCATGTACGGCGTCTGCGCATCGAAGAGCCGGTCGAGCGCCGCGAGCACGTCGACGAGCAATATGGCGAGCCCGCCGCGGCCTGCGTCGTCGAGCGAAGGCAGATCGGGTACGAGCTCGTCCGGGGCGAGCATGAGCTCGTAGGGGAAGACCGCGGCCTCCGGAACCCAGGCACGCCAGCCCTCGGCGGTCGCGATCAGGCGGTCTCCCGGCTCGTCGAAGAGGCCTCCCCGCTGGAGCTCGCGCAGAGGCAGGTCCGGGACGAAGTCGAAGGCGTAGATCTGCCCGTGCGGATGTCCGATCGTGGCGCCTACCTCGGCACCCCGGTTCTCGAACACGAGCACGTAGTCGATGTCCGGCCGCGCCCCGAGAGCCTCGGTGCGCTCGGCCCAGAGATCGACCACCCTGCGTGCTCCGGCCGGGCCGAGCGACCAGAACGTTGCGTCGTGATCCGGCGTGTACAGGATCACCTCGCACCGCTCATCGGGCATGGCGGGCCAGCGATTCGGAAACCAGCGAACGTCGTAGAGCTCGGGTGCCTCCAGGCCGCCGGGGCAAAACGGGCAGCCCGCCTCGGGCAGGTTCGGCCTGGCCTGACGCGAGCCCACGACGTAGGTGCGGATGCCCGTGTGGACATCCTCGAGCAGCCTGGACTCCCCGTCGGCCACCGCGCCCTGCCGGGGTGAACGAAGGAACGGTTTCACCGGTGGGCCGCGAGGACCTCGGCCGGTTCCCGGCTTCGCAGGGGCGCGACGATCACCTCGTCGATCGAGGCCGCGAGCACCGACCGTGCCTCCGGGGAGAGGCCGGCGTCCGACACGAGGACGTCTGCATCCTCGAGCCGCGCGATGCTGACCAGGCCCCGCACTCCCCACTTGGTGTGGTCGGCGAGGACGACGACCCGGTCTGCAGAGGAGATCAATGCCTCGTCGGTCTCCGCCTCGAGCAGGTTCGGAGTCGTGAAGCCCGCGTCCTCGCTCATCCCGTGAACGCCCATGAAGACCACGTCGACGTGGAGCGAGCGGAGAGTTGCGGCGGCGACAGGGCCGACGAGCGCGTCCGAGGGTGTGCGGATGCCTCCGGTGAGCACGACCGTCAAGTCCGGCCTCTTGACGGCGTGGAGGACGTCGGAGACGGGAAACGAGTTCGTGATGACGGTCAGGTTCGGGGTATGTCGAATGTGATGGGCGAGCCGCCAGGTCGTCGTTCCGGCCGAAAGCGCGACAGCCTGACCCGGCTCGACGAGCGTGCTCGCCAGGCGGGCGATCGCTTCCTTCTCCTTGAGCTCGCGGTGCGACTTGGCTTCGAAACCCGGCTCGTGTGTGCTCGCCGGCTCCCGCCTCGTCGCTCCGCCGTGAACCTTCTCGACGAGGCCCGACCGCGCGAGCGCGTCGAGGTCGCGCCGGACGGTCATCTCGGAGACGCTGAACTGCTCGGTCAGCTCGCTCACGCGCACGGCGCCGCGGCGGTGAACCTCCTCGACGATCATGAGCTGTCGTTGTCCGGCGAGCATCGGGGAACCTCAGATGTTGGCGGTTGACAGGGCGTTTGACACCGCGTGCCGTCGCACACTAACCAACATAATCGCACAATGCGAGTCAAAGTCGATGGCGGGTGTTTGCGAGTACGCAGTTCGTGCTTGACAGTTGCGTGAACGGCATGAGAGGGTTCACACCATCCCAATGAGCGAGGCGGCCGAATGAGCCGGACTCACTGATCGGACCGTTCGATCTTGTTTGAAAACGATCGTTTTCGAGACCCCCGGGAGGTACACATGTCCGACGACTCAACGTCCGCGCCGGATCCGGCAGAGGACGTCAACCTGCGGCTGACACGCCGTGGGCTCTTGATCGGCGGCGCCGCCGGCGCCGCCGCCTTGTACGGTGTCGGAAGCGCGAGTGCTCACCGTGCCGCGTTCAAAGCGTTCAAGACCGCGAAGGCGGACACGGTCACCCTGGGATCGTACGAGACGGGCCCGGGGATCAAGGCACTGGCCGCGGTCACGAAGAACTTCACCACGGCGACGGGAATCGGCGTCAAGACCAACACGGTCGACCACAACACGTTCCAGGAGCAGATCAACAGCTACCTCCAGGGCACCCCGGACGACGTCTTCACGTGGTTCGCCGGCTACCGGATGCAGTTCTTCGCCGCCAAGGGCCTGTCCACTCCGATCGACGACGTGTGGAAGCCTCTGACGCCGCTGATGCCGCCGGCCGTGAAGGCGGCCTCTACCGGTGCAGACGGCCATCAGTACCTCATCCCCAACAAGAACTATCCGTGGGCGGTCTACTACCGGAAGAGCCTCTGGAAGGAGAAGGGCTACAAGGCACCCAAGACGTGGGCCCAGTTCATCGCGCTCGCCAAGAAGATGCAGACGGATGGCCTGACGCCGATCGCGTTCACCGACAAGGACGGCTGGCCCGCGATGGGCACGTTCGACATCCTGAACATGCGGATCAACGGCTACCACTTCCACGTCTCCCTGATGTCCGGCCAGCAGAGGTGGGACGGCCCACAGGTGAAGGCGGTCTTCAACACGTGGCGCCAGCTCCTGCCCTTCTACTCGCCGGGCGCGCTCGGCCTGACGTGGCAGGACGGCGCGACGCAGCTCGAGAACAAGCAGGCCGGCATGTTCCTGCTCGGCGGGTTCGTCGTCAGCAACTTCCAGCCCGCCAACGCTCCCGACGTCGACTTCTTCCCGTTCCCCATGATCAACTCGAAGTGGGGGCAGGACTCGATCGACGCCCCGATCGACGGCTACATGCTCTCGAAGTCGCCGAAGAACCTCGACGACGCGAAGAAGCTGATCGGCTACTTCGGCACCGCCCAGGCGATCAACACCTACCTTCCGTTGAACCCGGGGAACCTCGGCGTGAACAGGCACACGAACACGTCCAAGTACACCCCGCTCCAGAAGAAGGAGGCGGCGCTGATCGCGGCGACGCCACACATCGCGCAGTACATGGACCGCGACACACGACCCGACTTCGCCTCCACGGTGATGATCCCGTCGCTCCAGACGTTCCTGAACAAGCCGGGTGACGTCAACGGGCTCGTGCAGAGCATCCAGAAGCAGAAGACGGCGATCTTCGGATCGTGAGGTTCTAACCGGCGGCGCCGATGGCGACCGAAACCGAAGTGAGCTCGAGGCCGGATGGCGCGCGCAACAGGAAGCGCGCCGTCCGGCTTTCCGCGGGTGATCGGATCGCGATCGCCGTCATGATCACGATTCCGGTCCTCCTCACCGGCGGTCTGGTCTGGTTCCCGACGATCTCGTCGATTCTTCTCTCGTTCACGAACTGGGACGGGATCGGCGGTGTGCGAACGATCCACTGGATCGGGACGACCAACTATCGCCAGATCGCAACCATCTACCCCCCGTTCTGGCCGGCGTTCAAGCACAACCTCTACTGGCTCGCGGCGCTCGCGTTCGTCGGAGTGCCGTTCGGGATGTTCCTCGCCTATCAGCTCGACAAGCAGCTGCGTGGATCGCGGATCTACCAGAGCATCTTCTACATCCCCGTCGTGATCGCGCCCGCGGTCATCGGCCTCATCTCCGAGCTGTTTCTCTCGCCGACCCAGGGCCTGCTCAACAATCTCTTCGAGGATCCGCAGCACGGGAAGCTGATCGACTGGCTCGGCGACCCCTCGATCAACCTCTGGGCCGTGCTCGTCTTCGCCTGCTGGCGGCATGCGAGCTACGTGATGATCATCTACCTGGCCGGCCTCAAGGCGCTCGACCCGTCGCTTCGCGAGGCTGCCGCGATCGACGGTGCAAGCGATACCCGGGCGTTCTTCACGGTCGTCCTGCCGGCCCTGAAGCCGATCAACATCGTGCTCATCGTGATCACCGTGATCGAGGCGCTGCGCGCGTTCGACATCGTGTACATCATCAACAACGGGCGCAACGGGCTCGAGCTCCTGTCCGTCCTCATCACCGACAACATCATCGGTGAGGCCAGCAGGATCGGATACGGCTCGGCGATCGCGGTCGTGCTGCTCACGATCGCGCTCGTGCCGATCGTGACCTTCGTCTGGAACAGCTTCAGCGAGGTGGAAACATGACGAGCGCTACCGTCGAGGCGCCCGCTACCGTCGAGGCACCGCTGCCACCGCGGCCGCGCAAGAAGAAGCTCGGGCCGAAGCGGATCGTGCTGCACGGCTTCCTGATCGTGGCGGCGTTGCTCTGGATCTCGCCCATCGTCTGGGCGATCTTCACCGCTCTGCGGCCCTACGGCGACACGTCGCTCCACGGCTATGTCTCGTGGCCGAAAGAGCTCAACTTCAACAACTTCAGGACCGCGTACACCGAGACCGACATGCCGCACTACTTCTGGAATTCGATCATCGTGGCACTCCCGGCGATCGCGCTGATCCTCCTCTTCTCCTCCGCACTCGCGTTCGTCGTCTCGCGGTACAGCTTCCGCTTCAACGTGGCCCTCCTGATCTTCTTCCTGGCGGCCAACCTGCTTCCGCAGCAGGTCATACTCCAGCCCCTCTACCGCCTCTACCTGGAGGTCCCGCTGCCGACCTGGCTCTCCGACAGCGGCCACCTCTATGACTCCTACGTCGGGCTGATCGCGATCAACGTCGCCTTTCAGACCGGGTTCTGCACCTTCGTGCTCTCGAACTACATGAAGACGATCCCGAAGTCGTTGACCGAGGCGGCACGAGTCGACGGCGCCGGGGTCGTGCGCCAGTACCTCCAGATCATCCTCCCGCTCTGCAAGCCGGCGCTCGCCGCGCTGGCCACGCTCGAGTTCACGTTCATCTACAACGACTTCCTGTGGGCGCTGATCCTGGTCCAGAATGGCAGCAAGCGCCCGATCACGGCGGCGCTGAACAACCTCCAGGGCGAGTTCTTCACCGACAACAACCTGCTCGCGGCGGGAGCGCTCATGAGCGCGATCCCGGCCCTCCTCGTCTTCGTCGTGCTCCAGAAGCACTTCGTCAACGGGCTCACGCTGGGGGCGAACAAGGGATGACGAGGATCGCGTTCGTCGGCGCCGGCAGCGTCGTCTTCACGAAGAACCTGCTGGGCGACATCCTCGACCTGCCCGCGCTGCGCGGAGTGGAGATCGCGCTCCACGACATCGACGCCGACCGGCTCGAGACCGCCGAGGCGATGGCGCGCCATGTCGCGCAGGAGCGGCGGGCGTCGCCGCGTGTCACGGCACACCTCGAGCGGAAGGCCGCTCTCGACAGCGCCGACTTCGTCCTCAACATGGTCCAGGTCGGTGGCCACGAAGCGACGCTGCGGGACTTCGAGCTCCCCGCCCGCTACGGCCTTCGCCAGACGATTGGCGACACGCTCGGGATCGGCGGCATCTTCCGCACCCTTCGTACCGCCGAGCACATGCTCGCCCTCGGGCGCGAGCTGGCCGACCTCTGCCCGCGTGAAGCCTGGCTGCTCAACTACACGAACCCGATGGCGGCGCTCTGCGAGCTCGTCTACCAGGGAACGCCGACGACCAACGTGGTCGGGCTCTGCCACTCCGTCCAGTTCACGATCGCGGAGCTCTGCCGAATCGTCGGCGTGCCTGAAGAAGAGGTGACGTTCCTGTCCGCGGGAGTCAACCACCAGGCCTTCATTCTTCGCCTCGAGCACGACGGCGAGAGCCTGTACCCGCGACTCGACGAGCGGATTGCCGCTGACGTCGAGCTCCGGCGGAGAGTGCGAGTGGCGCTCTATGAGCGGCTCGGCTTCTACCCGACGGAGTCGAGCGAGCACGCGGCCGAATACGTGCCCTGGTTCATGGGACACGACTCCGAGATCGAGCGGTACCGTATTCCGGTTGGGGAGTACCTCCGGCGTAGCGAAGCCAACCTCATGGAGTACGAGCACGTGAAGGCTGCGCTGTCACGGGGCGATGGGATGCCGCTCGAGCGCTCGAACGAGTACGCCGCTTCGATCGTCAACTCGGTGGTGACCGGCGAGCCGAGCGTCATCTACGGCAATGTCGCGAACAGAGGCCTGATCCCGGGCTTGCCCGAGGGAACCTGCGTCGAGGTTCCATGCGTCGTCGATCGCACCGGCGTGCGGCCGACCCCTGTGCCCGACTACCCGGCGCACCTTGCTGCCTTGAACCGGACCTATGTGAACGTCGTCGAGATGTCCGTCAGGGCAGTTCTGGAGTGCCGCCCCGACCACATCCGCCATGCCGCGATGCTCGATCCGAGCACCGCTGCGGTGCTCACGCTCGACGACATCGACGAGCTCTGCGACGATCTCGTCCGCGCCCACGGCGAGCTGATCCCGGCCGGACTGCGATCGCTGAACCTGAGTCCCTCGGCAGCGATGCCGGCCGAGTCCGGTGAGATACACGGCGTGAGCGGGATCCTGCTCGACCAGGTCACCAAGATCTACCCGAACGGCGTGCGCGCGGTCAACAATCTGTCGCTGGACATCGCCGAGGGCGAGTTCTGCGTCCTCGTCGGCCCGTCCGGATGCGGCAAGTCCACGCTCCTGCGCATGATCGCCGGCCTCGAGGACGTCACGGCCGGCGAGGTGCTGATCGGGGGCGTTCAGGTAACCGACATGCCGCCGCAAAAACGGGACATCGCGATGATCTTCCAGAACTACGCGCTCTACCCGCACATGTCGGTGAAGCAGAACCTCGCCTACGGGCTCAAGCTCCAGAAGCTGAAGAAGCAGGAGTGGCAGAGACGCGTCCAGGAAGTCGCGACGACGCTCGGCCTCGAGGAGCTGCTCGACCGGAGGCCGGCGGCGCTCTCCGGCGGGCAGCGCCAGCGCGTGGCGATGGGACGCGCGATCGTGCGGGAGCCGAAGGCGTTTCTGATGGACGAGCCGCTCTCGAACCTCGATGCGAAGCTACGTGTCTCGATGCGGGCCGAGCTGGCGAAGCTCCACGAGCGGCTGGGCGTCACGACGGTCTACGTCACGCACGACCAGGTCGAGGCGATGACCCTCGGCCAACGTGTCGCGGTTCTCATGGACGGCACGTTGCAGCAGGTGGACACGCCGCACGGCCTCTTTCACCGTCCCGCGAACCTGTTCGTGGCCGCGTTCATCGGCTCCCCATCGATGAACCTGGTCGATGCGCGCCTCGACGGCGGCTCGGTCAGGTTCGCGGACGTCTCCCTCGCCCTCCCGGAGTCGTCGCCGCTCGCCGGCCTCGACAGGGAGGTGATCCTGGGCATGCGCCCGACCTGCTTCGAGCACTCGACGACGTCGAATCTCGACCTCCCGCGAATTCGGGTGAGGCCTGACGTCGTCGAGGACCTCGGCCCGGAGTACCACGTGATCTTCACGGTCGACGCACCACGTGTGAGCGCCGAGGCGGTGCGTGCGGCGGCCGAATCCGACGAGGGCGACGAGGGAAAGCTGTTCGCCGAGGACCGGGCGATCTTCACCGTCGTCCTCGATGCCCGGCAGTCGGTTTCCGCGGGGACGGAGGTCGAGCTCGCAGTCGACCACAGGCGCCTCCACTTCTTCGACCCGGAGACCGGCCTCGCGCTCGACGGAGCGGGGCGCTCGACTGTCGCCGCCTGAGGCTCCGAGGTCCCGGCGGGCCGCGCGGCGTGAGACGAGGATGGCTCGTGAGGATCGCCTCGGCCTGGAACCTCGGGTTGACGCATGATCCTGGCGATCGACCAGGGAACCACGGGCACGACGTGCCTGGTGGTCGACGAGGCGCTCCGTACTCTCGGTCGCGGCTACTGCGAGATCGCCCAGCATTTCCCGCGGCCGGGATGGGTCGAGCACGAGCCCGAAGAGATCTGGGCAAGTGTGGAGAGCGCCGCTGCTGCCGCCGTCGAGGATGCGGGCGTACCGGCCCGTGAGCTCTCCGCCATCGGAATCACGAACCAGCGGGAGACGACACTCGTCTGGGAGCGACGCTCCGGGCGGCCGGTTCACCGAGCGATCGTGTGGCAGGACCGCCGCACGGCCGAGCGCTGCCGGGAGCTTCCCGCCGAGTTGATTCGAGAGCGAACAGGTCTCGTCCCGGATCCGTACTTCTCGGCCACGAAGCTGGAATGGATCCTCGCAAACACCGAGCTCCCGCAGCGTCAGCTGGCGTTCGGGACGATCGACACGTGGCTGATCTGGAAGCTGACGGGTGGTGCCGCCCACGTCACCGACGTGACCAACGCGTCGCGGACGATGCTCCTCGATCTCGCTTCAGGCCGGTGGGACGACGAGCTTCTCACCCTCTTCTCCGTCGAGCCTTCCATCCTTCCGTCGGTCGTCGTCTCGTCGGGCGTCGTCGCCGAGGCGTCGCTGCTCGGTGTGAGAGCTCCGGTCACGGGGATTGCCGGCGACCAGCAGGCGGCGCTCTTCGGCCAGGCCTGTTTCCGGCCGGGGGAGGCAAAGGCGACGTACGGGACAGGCACCTTCGTGCTCGTCAACCTCGGCGAGCGCGCCACGGGTGTCGCTCCGGGCGTTCTGAAGACGGCCGCAGCCGTCGCGCCCGGGACGCCCGCTCAGTTCGCCGCCGAGGGCGCGGTGCTCGTGGGTGGCGCCGCGCTCCAATGGCTGCGCGACGGGCTCGGCGTCATCGAGACGTCGGCGGAGTCCGAGTTGCTCGCCGGCCAGGTCGCATCGACCGAGGGCGTCTTCTTCGTCCCGGCGCTGACGGGCCTCGGCTCGCCGCAGTGGGCTCCGGAAGCCCGCGGGTTGATCTGCGGCCTCACCAGGGGATCGACCCGCGCACACCTCGCGCGCGCGGCGCTCGAGGCAATCGCCCACCAGGTGGCCGACGTACTCGACGTTCTCCCGCTCGAGGTCGGGGTGCTTCGTGCAGACGGTGGCGCCAGCGCGAATCGCCTGCTGATGCAGTTCCAGGCCGATCTCATCGGTACACGGGTGGAGGTCGCCTCGGAAGCCGAGACAACGGCGCTCGGCGCCGCAGCGCTCGCCGGCTTCGGTATCGGTGCGTGGGAGTCCCCCGCCGATGTCGCGAGCCTGGTGCGGCGTGGCGCTACCTTCGAGCCGACGATGGACCGGTCCACCGCTGAAGCACACCGCGAGGACTGGCGCCGGGCGCTGAACCGAGCCCTGTCATGACGGCGACCGTCTCCGATCAGTACTCGTCGGCGAAGTCCCAGGCACGTACCGTGCCGGGCTCGAGCCGGATCACGATGTCGTCGACTGTGCCCTTGGCAGCGTACTCGTGCCCGGCCGCAGCGCCGAGGTAGCGGACGGCGATCTCCTGCGCGGCCTCCCGCGCACCTTCCGCCAGCAGCGTCGGCCGTGTGCGCAACTCGATTCCGCGGTAGGGAGGCGTGGGCTCGTAGACGAGGATGACCGCCCGCGCGTCTCTTCGCAGGTGCCTCACCTTTATGTCGTGGCGACTGGTCGCGACATCGAAGCCGCCGTCCCGCCACCGGTGCCAAACGGGGGAGAGGAGCATCTCGCCGTCACTCCGGTACGTTGCGAGCACGGCGACGATCCGAAGCTCGAGCAGATCGCCCAGGTCCGCGAGGTCGAGCCCTCTTCGCACGGCGGCGATCCTAGCGGCGACAAACCGGGGTGGTTGTGGATTCTTGGTGTGCGGTTCTCTAGACTCGGAAGGGCACGCGGAGGGAGAGAACCTTGAGCAGCGTCCGGAGATCGCGCATGGCACCGATCGTCATGACCGGGAGTCTGCTGGTCCTTGTCGCGGCAGGGGTGGCGGTTGGAGCGCGCTCGGCCTCGCGCGCTGCGCTTCGCACGGCGACGGCGTGTGGCGCGACCGTCAAGGTGACCGACCACGAGAAGTTCGTCGTCAACCAATACCTCCAGGACGCAATGCGCTTCGTGCCCGGCACGGCTACGGTCAAGTCGGGGTGCGATCTGACGTTCCGGTTCGCGACACTCGATCAAGACGACCCGCACAGCCTCTCCATCGTCAGTGAGTCTGACCTGCCGAAGACGACGGCCGAGATGGAGAGCTGTAAGGTCTGCAAGCTGATCAAGACGAAGCACGTCGGGGATCCGACGACGCCGGCGGGGCCGAAGAACCCCATCCTTCACTGGATCGTCAACGCAGGGAAGACGGGACTGGACACCCCGGGCGACAGCCTCGCAATCTTCGAGAACAAGGCGAAGGACGCACCGCCGGGCCACGGAAGCATCACCGTGCGCGTCTCGGCTCCGCCCAACACGACGCTGTACTTCATGTGCGGGCTGCATCCCTGGATGCAGGGCAAGATCCTCGTGACCTAGGCGCCGTACCTACCTCTTGGCGGGGATGGTGTTCGAGATCGTCGGCCGGGAGCAGGAGCTCGAGTCCGTTCGCGAGTTCCTCGCCCGAACCGAGCCCGGGCCCGCAGCGCTCGTGCTCGAGGGCAGCGCCGGAATCGGGAAGTCGACGATCTGGCTCGACGGGGTCGAGCAGGCAAGGGAGCTGGGATTTCGCGTCCTCGAGTCGCGGCCTGCCGAGGCCGAGCAGAGCCTCGCTCACGTCGGCCTCGGCGATCTGTTCGAGGAGGTGCTGGACGAGGTGCTGCCTGCCCTCTCGCCGCCGAGACGGCGGGCACTCGAGGTCGCACTTCTGATCGAGGGCGCGGCCCAGGAGGCCGTGGACCCGCGGGCGCTCGGCACCGCGACCCGCAGCGCCATCCAGTTGCTCGCGGAGCGAGGGCCGCTTCTCCTCGCGATCGACGACGTTCAGTGGCTCGACGCATCGTCGTCGTTCGCTCTCGCGTTCGCGTTGCGGAGGCCCGGCTCGGGCCGCGTGCTCCTGCTGCTCGCGCACCGGAGCGACCCGAGCGCGGACCCGACCGCTTTCGAGCGAGCCCTGGGCGCGGAAAGCGCGGAGCGGCTCACGGTCGGCCCGCTCAGCGTCGGCGGCCTCCACCGGCTCCTGCGCGACCGGCTCCGAAGACCCTTCGCGCGCCAGACGCTGCTCCGCATCCACGAGCGGTCCGGAGGGAACCCGTTCTTCGCGCTCGAGCTGGCGCGTGTCGTCGATGCGGACGGCGACCCGGCTGCGCCGCTCGTGGTCCCGGGAACCCTCGACGAGCTCCTGCGCGCGAGGATCTCCGGCCTTCCCGGGCCAACGCGGGAGGCGCTCGCTCTCGCCTCGGCGCTCGGCACCGTCCCGAAGCCCCTGCTCGAGCGGGCCGGCGTGGCGCGGGAGGCCTTCGACCCGGCTGTGGCGGCGGAGGTGGTGGAGCTCGACGGGCAGACGATCCGCTTCACGCACCCGCTCTTCTCGTCGATCCTCTACCGCGATCTCGGGGCTGCCCGGCTCGAGGTGCACGCGCGCATCGCGCGCATCGTCGATGATCCGCTTCTCCGCGCCTCTCACCTTGCGCTCTCGATGGACACGCCGGACGCGGGCGTCGCGCGCGAGCTCGACTCCGCCGCACTGCTCGCCGTGGATCGGGGCGCGTCCGCCGCGGCGGCCGAGCTCGCCGAGCAGGCGCTGCGGCTGACGCCGCCGGCCGCCGGCGAGGATCGTCAGCGGCGCGCTCTGGCCGCAGCTCGTGCACACCACGCGGCGGGTGAATGGACCCGGGCGCGGACGATCGCGGCCGACCTGCTGGCCGACGCCGAGATCGGGTCGCTGCGGGCCGAGGCCCTCATCCTCCTTGCCGAGCTCGAGAGCGTCGATCGCGCGGTCGCCCTGCTCGAGGAGGCTCTCGAGGAGGCAGGCTCGCGCCCGGCGCTTCAGTCGGTGATCCAGTGCCGCCTTGCGTGGGCGACGCGCTTCAGGAAGGGCTACGTACGGGCGCTCGAGCACGCGCGAGTGGCGTTCGAGATCGCCGACCGGCTCGACGACGAGGTCCTTCGGGCGCGCGCCCAGGCGGTGGAGGCAATCCTCGGGTGGATGGTCGGCGACGCAGGGGCGCCGCCGCTTCCATCCCGGCCCCACGACTTCGCGGCGGCGATCGGCGGAGCGCAACTGGTGCAGGAGGCAACGCTCGCCGTCGTGAACACCTTCGCGCCGTTGTCGATGAGAGACGAGGCTCGTGCGTTGTTCGAGCGCGAGCTCGAAGAGTGGCGCGAGCGAGACGAACCGCGGAGCGCGCGCGCGTTGTGGGGTCTTTCGTGGCTCGAGTTCTGGGGTGGCCGCTGGGAGCTCGCGGCAGAGCAAGCGGAGCAGGCACACGAAATCTCGATCCAGTATGGGCTCGAGGTGCCCCAGGACCATCTGCCGATCGCGGTCGTCGCCGTGCACCGCGGGCAGCTCGTGCTCGCGCGCCGGCATTCGGAGCGAGCGCTCGAGCTTGCGGAACAGCAGTTCGCGCTCCATCCGCCACAGCACCTGGCGGTGCTCGGGCTGGCTGCGGTCTGGAGTGGAGACGTGTCCGGGGGCCTCGAGTGGTTCGAGCGGGCCGGCGCGCAGGCAGCCACACTCCAGTGGGGCGAGCCGAGCATCCGCTGGTGGAGCGGCGACCACGTCGAGGCGCTGCTCGGTCTCGGGCGCGTCGACGACGCCGCGAGAATCCTCGATGCGTGGGAGGCCGACGCGGCCCGACTGGGCCGCGAGTGGGTGCTCGCGCACGCCGTCCGGTGCCGCGGCCTGCTCGAAGGCGCCGACGGATCTCTCGCCCGGGCCGTTTCGCTCCTCGAGCAGGCGATAGTGCAGCACGAGGCGGCCGGCGACCCCTACGGACATGCCCGCGCCCTCCTTGCGCTCGGAATCGCTCGCAGGCGCGACCGGCAGAAGGCGGCAGCCCGCGCAGCACTCCAGGCCGCGCTCGGCGGCTTCGAGCAGCTCGGCGCGTCCACCTGGGTCGAGAAGGCCCGACACGAGCTCGGGAGTATCGGAGGGCGCACGCACGAGAGCGGGTTGACGGCGGCAGAGCAAAGGGTCGCGGTCCTCGTTGCCGAGGGCCGCACGAACCGGGAGGTCGCAGCCCAGCTCTTCCTGGGCGAACGGACGGTCGCAAGCCACCTCACGCACATCTACGCCAAGCTCGGCGTGCGCTCGCGCACCGAGCTCGCCCGCCGGCTGCGATGACGAACCCGGCGAAGCCGAGCAAAGTTCAGACGTTCTTACGTTTCCGCTTCGCCGCCCGCGTCGTAGCGTCGAGGAATGCCCAGTTACCTCGTCGAGACGTACCTCACGCGCGGCCAGGCGGGAGAACGCTCCGCCCGTGAGGAGCGGGCCCGCTCGGCCGCCGAGGAGCTGACGCAGAAGCGGACGCCCGTCCGCCTCGAATGCTCGATCCATGTACCCGAGGACGAGATCTGCTTCTTCATCTTCGACGCTCCTTCGGGCCGTGTCGCCGCACTGGTCGCTCGTAGCGCCGGGCTCGACCCGTTCCGCGTCGTCGAGGCGATCTCGTCCGCAAAGGAGGAGAGATGAAGAAGCTGTTGCTCGTTGCCGTCCTCGGCGGCGCGGCCGTCCTGACGGCGGTCGCGCTCGGGACGCCCAGCCAGGGACAGTCGTCGAGTATCGTCGCGATCGGTGCGCTGCAGACCGACGTGGCCTTCAACACGGGGCTCACGATGAGCTCGGATGGTGTCCCGTGGGGCGACAGGAAGTACACCGCCGATCAACTGCCCGAGTTCCTGGCCGGGCTTCGCAGCGCCGGAGTCACGAACCTCGGCCTGTGGCTGAACCTGCACCCGGCCGTCTCTGCGAAGTTCGGGATGATGCCGATCGGGCTTCTGCACGCACCCGAAGTCGTCACGCAGACGGCGACCTTCGCCCCCGGCGCCGCCTCGGGCTGGCACAGCCATCCCGGCTACCTGACCGGAACGGTCGTCTCGGGCCAGGTCGTCCGCTACGGCACCGACTGCTCGACCGAGACCTTCACGGCGGGGCAGACGTTCTACGAGACCGCCGTCAAGGCGTACACGCTCAAGAACCCGAGCACGACCGACCCGGCGGTCGTCAACGTGACGTTCGTCGTCCCCGGAGGGACGCCGACGACCGCGCTCCGCGTCGACAAGGCACAGCCCGCCGGCTGCACGCAGTGAGCCGACCCGCTTGCAGGGTCCTCCGGCATCGGAGAGCAGGGGGAGGGCGGAGGCGCCCTCCCCTCCTCTTCGTGGTCGTCCTGGTCGCGCTCGCGGCGGCGCTCGCGGCGGTCTGCGCACATGCCGACGGCGATCCCGCGAGCGACTCGCTGCTGTTCCAGAACGTCTTCGTCCCCTACCGGTCGCCCTCGCCGGCCGTGACCGCCGCACTCGAGGACGCCGCGAACGGGGTCTTCGCACACGGTGACCGCATCAAGGTCGCCGTGATCTACGAGGCTGCCGACCTCGGCTCGATCCCGTCGCTCTTCGGCCACCCCGCAGAGTACGCCCGCTTTCTCGGGCTCGAGCTTTCGCTCTGGTACGTCGGCCCGCTGCTCGTCGTGATGCCCGCCGGTTTCGGCATCTACGACGGCGGCCACTCGACCGCGGCCGAGACACAGGTTCTCCAGTCGATCGCGCTCTCCGGCGACAGCCCGGACGAGCTTGCACGGTCGGCGAACGCCGCGCTCGCGGCTCTGACGGCGGCAGGCGCGCTCGACTCACCCGACGTTCGGGCTCCGCTCGTGACGGTGCATCCCGCCTCGGGCACGCGAGGGAAGCCGGCGACGCTGCACTTCGATCTCTACGACGACAGCGGCCGAAGCGCTGCGCTCGTCCACGTCTATGACGCGGGCTCGCTTCTCGCAACGCTCAGATCACCCTCGACCCTCGAGATCGGGACACGCCACGTGGCGATCCGCTGGCGCTTGCCGGCGAAGCTCCGAAGCCGGCAGCTTCGCTACTGCGTCGTCGCCTCCGACCCGGCAGGGAACCGCAGCGCTCCGGCATGCGCTCCTTTCCTTCGCGTCGGGTAAGGGGGCCGACGCTCTCGAGCGTGCATGTACTCGGCGACCGACGCGGCGCTCGTGTAGAAACGCCCCGTGGCGTTGATCGAGGACTACGGGCTGATCGGCGACCTCCAGACGGTGGCGCTCGTCAGCCGCGCCGGTTCCGTCGACTGGTGTTGCCTCCCGCGCTTCGACTCGGGCGCCTGCTTCGCCGCCATCCTCGGCTCCGAGGACAACGGACGCTGGCTGCTCGCGCCCGCCGCGACGGCGGTGCGATCGACGCGGCGCTACCGGCACGACACGCTCATCCTCGAGTCGGTGCACGAGCTGGCCGTGGGGAGCGTCCGCGTGATCGACTTCATGCCTCCGCGCGGGCGCGCGCCGGTGATCGTCCGCATCGTCGAAGGCCTCTCCGGCGAGGTCGAGATGCGCTCCGAGCTCGTGATCCGGCTCGACTTCGGCCGGATCGTGCCGTGGGTCCGGCGCGTCGACGACGCGCACGTCGCGATCGCGGGGCCCGACGCTCTCTGCTTTCGCACGCCGGTCGAGACCTACGGCGAAAACATGAGCACGGTCTCGGACTTCACCGTCTCCCCCGGCGACCGCGTGCCGTTCGTAATCACCTGGTTTCCGTCGCACGAGCCGCTCCCAGACGAGATCGATCCGGAGCAGGCGCTCGCCGACACCGAGGAGTACTGGCTGTCGTGGGCCGACGGCTGCAAGCACGCGGGCGACTACCACGACGAGATTCACCAGTCGCTGCTCGTGCTCAAGGCGCTCACCTACGCGCCGACCGGCGGGATCGTTGCCGCGCCGACGACGTCGCTTCCCGAGCACGTCGGCGGGGTCCGCAACTGGGACTACCGCTTCTGCTGGCTCCGCGACGCGACCCTGACGCTGCTTGCCATGCTGCGGTCGGGCTACCGCGACGAGGCGATCGGGTGGCGCGACTGGCTCCTGCGCGCCGTCGCGGGCGACCCGGCCGAGGTGCAGATCATGTACGGGCTCGCCGGCGAGCGCCGCCTCGACGAGTATGAGCTCGACTGGCTGCCGGGCTACGAGGGCTCGCAACCGGTGCGCGTCGGGAACGCCGCCTCGACGCAGCTCCAGCTCGACGTCTACGGGGAGGTGCTCGATGCGCTCTACCAGGCGCGCGCGAACGGCGCGCCGCCGAACGACGCGGCCTGGTCGCTCGTGCGGAAGCTGCTCGAGTGGCTCGTCGACGGGTGGCGGCTGGAGGACGCAGGGATCTGGGAGGTTCGCGGACCGAACCGGCACTTCACGCACTCGAAGCTGATGGCCTGGGTCGCGTTCGACCGGGCGATCCGCTTCCACGAGGAATTCGATCGAGAAGGGCCGGTCGACCTCTGGCGCGCCCTCCGCGACGAGATCCACGCCGAGGTCTTGCAGCACGCGTGGAGCGAGGAGAAGCAGGCCTTCGCGCAGTCGTACGACTCGCCCGACCTCGACGCGAGCGTGCTGCTGATGCCGCTCGTCGGCTTCCTGCCGGCGACCGACCCGCGCGTGGTCTCGACCGTCGAGGCGATCAGGCGCGAGCTGACCGTCGAGGGGCTGATCCTTCGCTACCGGGCCGAGGACTCGGGCGTCGACGGGCTGCCGGGCGACGAGGGCGTGTTTCTCGCCTGCTCGTTCTGGCTCGCCAGCGTCCTCAGCCTCCAGGGCAGGCACGACGAGGCCCGTGAGCTGTTCGAGCGCCTGCTCGACCTGCGCAACGATCTCGGCCTGCTTTCAGAGGAGTACGACCCGCACGAGCACCGGCAGCTCGGCAACTTCCCGCAGGCGTTCACGCACCTCTCGCTCGTGAACACGGCGTTCGTGCTCACCGAGGGCCGCGGCATACGCAACCCCTAGATGACAAGATCCGGCGAGAAGGGAGCTGCGACGCTTACCGCGGGGGTACCGACCACCTCGTAGCCGAGAATCGCCTCCATGAGGCGACGAGCGCTCCCGGCGAACCTACCGCTCGTCCCGCTGGCCTCCGAGGAGGAGCTCGGGGAGTCGCCCCTCTGGCCGGTGCTGGCGGTGTTCTCCGCGGCGGGGCTGTACGCGACGCTGCCGTCGAAGTTCATCACCGGACCGGCGAGCGCGGGCGCGTTCTCGGTCGCGCGCTGGGTCGTCCCGGTGCTCGCGATCCTGTTGATCCTCCCGCTCGCGCTCACCGTGCCGCAGCAGCGTCTACTCCAGTCGGCCACGTCGCGGGCCTCGGCGCTGCGGCTCAGCCGCCGCATCGCCTCGATCGGGGTGATCGCGCTGATCACGATCGCGAACGCGGCGGCGATCGTCCTGCTCGTCCGCCTCCTCATCGCCGGCTCCCACACCGAGGCGAGGGTGCTCCTCCGGGCGGGGATCCACATGTGGGTGACGAACGTGCTCGTGTTTGCGCTCTGGTTCTGGCAGCTCGACGCCGGCGGCCCGATCCAGCGCCGGCTGGCGCCGCGTCGCGCGCCCGACTTCCTCTTCACACAGCAGACGCTCGCCGAGGGCGCCGGCACGGGCTGGCAGCCGACGTTCATCGACTACCTCTTCCTCTCCTACACCAACGCGACCGCCTTCAGCCCGACGGACACGCTGCCGCTGAGCCACTGGGCGAAGCTGCTGATGATCGCCGAGTCCGCCGCGAGCCTTCTGCTTGCGATCATGGTCGTTGCCCGCGCGGTAAATATCCTCCAGTAGCTCGGCAGCAACCAGCCGTCGTCGAACGGACGCGATGTCGGTCAGACGTTGTTCGCGACGGTAAACGCCTGGGTTCTCGTTCCGGTGTTGCCGGCGAGATCGACGGCCTGGACCTGGACCTTGTAGCTGCCGTCCGGGAGCTGGGTCGTGCTCCACGAGTGGGCGAGGTAGAAGCGATAGAGGCCCGGCGTATCGGCGTGGTTCTGACGGGTACCCGCGGCGAAGATGCGGGGGAACGCAGACTTCGGTAGGAGCGTCGCCCGGAAGTCGACGGGCGTGTGCCAGGGGCGGACGACCTCGGTGTTGCGGAGGACGCGCCAGCGCAGGCGGGCCGGGGTGACGGGGAGATCGTTCCAGGGAGCCGGCACCGGGAGCGGCGGCATGTCGTGTGCCTCGGCGATCACGTCCACCCCGCCGTGAACAGCGTCGGGCGAGAGCTCGGCGCCGTTCCGTGAGAACGTCACGCGCGTGACCTTCGGGCGGGTGCTGTCCTGCCACGGGGTCAGCGCTCCGGCGCGGAGCGGGTTTCGGTAGGTCCCGGCTCGCCGCTCGGCGAAGTGAACGTGGAGCCAAGGTGCGTCGACATGCCCGAGGAGCTCGTGCCGGGAGACCTCCTGATGATGCTGAACGGCCGGCACGACGTGCCAGTACCCGAACTCGTTGCCGCCGGTCGCCACGGAGATCGCGCGCGGGTCTTCGAGGTGGACCGTGCCGGCCTCGACCGCGTAGACCGCCGTGCCGTTTGGCGCCGAGATGTCGATCCCGAAGTGGAAAGCCCTCGACGGCCCGGAGATGCGCGGGTCGTTGAAGTAGCCCCGCACCGGATGCGGTTGGTCGAATGGCTCGAGCGGCCAGGAGTAGCTCATCCCCGCCAGGGTAGTACCGCCATCATTCGGAGTGGTCCGGGAGGACGATATGAGCGTTGTTGCCATCGACAAGGCCACCGGCTCCCTCGTCGCCGGCGGGAAGAAGCTGTTCCCGATCGGGCTCTCGAACCCGCCTCCGCTCGGGGCGAAGACTCCCGACGGAGCCGACGCTCTCGCCGAGATCGCGGCTGGAGGCATCAGCTTCGTTCGCACCGGTGTCGCTGCCTGGACCGCAGCCGGGCTGGACGAGCAAATCGCAGCCGAGGGAGCCAAGCTCGACGCCGCCGCAGCACACGGGCTGAAGTGCTGGCTGTGGCTCGGAGAGCTGCCGAACTTCCCGCCTCCAGCGGCCGGGAACGTCCCGTCGGCCAACGAGCAGTTGCTGACGAAGGTCGTCAACGCGCTCAAGGGCCACCCGGCGCTCCTCGCCTACAAGGGGATCGACGAGCCGCGCAACCCGTTTCGCGGCGCCGACTGGATTCGCCCGGCAGGCCTCGTCCGCGCATACGCCAGGCTCAAGGAGCTCGACCCGGACCACCCGCTCGTGATCATCCAGGCGCCGCGAGGCACAATCGACGAGCTGGCCCCGTACCGGCCGGCGTTCGACATCACCGGCGCCGACATCTACCCCGTCGCCTACCCGCCCGGCCGGCACGCCGACACAGGGAACACCGACATCAGCGTGGTCGGAGACGTCACGCGGAAGATGACCGCCGCTGCGGGAAGCAAGCCGGTCTGGATGACATTGCAGATCGCCTGGACCGGCACGACCCCGACCCAGCAGCATCCCGATATCGTCCCGCGCTTTCCCACGCTCCACGAGGAGCGGTTCATGGCCTACCAGGCGATCGTGAACGGCGCGCGCGGCCTGAACTTCTTCGGGGGCCACCTCATCCAGATCGCCGACCCGGCAGATGCGCAGGCCGGGTGGAACTGGACGTTCTGGAGCCGCGTCCTCCGGCCGCTGCTGGCCGAGCTCGGCTCCGGTGCCCTCGCCCCGGCGCTCGTGGCGCCCAAAGCCAAGGCGGTCGTGACGGCGAGTGCGAAGGACGTCGAGCTGGTCGGCCGGCGGAGCGCCAGCGATCTCTACGTGATCGCGGTCAGACGCGGCGGGGCGACGAGCAACGTCCGCTTCACCGGACTGCCGGACCGGCTCAACGGCACGCCGGTCGCCACGGGCGACGTTCTCTTCGAGTACGTCCAGGAGCCACCGCCGCCGCCCATTCAGTCCGGCGAGCAGCGACTGCGGCCTATCAGCGTGTCGGGCGGATCGTTCAGCGACTGGTTCGGGCCTCACGACGCCCGCGTCTACCGCTTCGCTCTCTAGGAGCCTGCGCACTCCCGCGTCGGGTCGAGCACTTTGCTCGTGACGACGATGACACAGCCCGAGTCAGACCCGTCGAGCGAGTTGAAGTAGACGATCCAGGCCTCGTGGCCGTTCACGACCCCACGGGCCTGCGTCGAGTACACGAGGCGTGCCGGTCCGTTCTGTTCGGCCGCCACGGCCTCCACGGCTCTCGATCGAGCGTCCGTCGCGGATAGGCCCGCGTAGTTCACGGGTTCCTTCGTGATGTCGGGCCAGGGATAGAAGGCGAGGTGGATCGCCAGGACCGCGAGGCCCGCAGTGAGGGCGACTGTTGCGAGCCGGGCCTTCCAGTCGCCGCTCTGACGCAGCTGCGAGATCGTGCAGAAGAGCGAGGTGAACCCGACCTCCCTGCCCAACACGACCACGAGGAAGCTCGGCACGACGATGCCGAAGAAGAAGAGCGAGCCGTAGATCAGGTAGGCGCGGACGAAGTCGTCGTCGAAGACCGAGACCGCGAGCACGGCGACGAGTGCGGACAGGACGAAGACCACCCAAGCCCTGTACCAGGGCAGTGGATCCTCCGCCGGTGGGGATGAGATGTAGCGCCGACCGAGCCGGCTTCGGGGCGCCCGTGATGCCTGTGCGGGGGCGAGCGCGTAGAAGGCGGCCGGCGCGATGATCGCGACCACGAACACCGCCGCCGCCGGCCAGAGCTCCTCCAGGTGGCCCACCATGCCGGAGATCGTGGTCCACGGGATCGTGACGCCGACGTGTTTTTGGAGAAAGTGGCCCAACGCCCCGGCGAGCTCGACGAGCAGGATCCCGCCGATGACGACGCCCCAGAACCAGTAGCCGCTTCTGAGCTCGGCCGGGGACGCTTCGCCGCAGCCGTACCGGCCGGCCGCGTCAGCCGCAACGACCTGTCCGTCAGGCCGACTCATTCACGTGGCAGTCATGCCGGCCCGATGGTCACGATCGCGTAAGCATTTCAGCGGGCCCTGCGAAGCGCAATCGCTCGAACGAGGCATGGTGGAGTACCTGTCCGCGCTGAAGCTGGTCCTCAGTTGCGTCGCAGGGTCGACGCGTAATGCACGTGACGTGAGAGCCGCGTCCCGACGAGGTACACGGCTTCGGCGGTTGCGACTCCGCACGCGAGCGCCGCCAAGACGACAGTTTCGGCCGACGCCCGCAGCCGTGGAGCGATCCAGGCGGTGGCGGCGACGACACCGAGCACGCAGAGGCATCCGACGCCGACCGCCTGGATCGATGCCCTCCGCGCGAGGTTCGAGAGCCTGGTACCGAGCTGCGGCACTGCTGTGGCAGCGTGCGTCCACGCGCTGGCGGTCGCCGCCGACAGGCGCGGTCCCAGCCACACCAAGGCGGCGGCCGCCGGGCGCGTGAGGCGGCGAGAGAGCGAGCGCCGGTGAGCCCGCTCGACCTCGAGGCGCCGGGCGAACGGGTCGACGGCCACGACCGCCTCGACCGGGATCAGCCGCCGACGGTGGAGACGCGTCGACCGGACGACGAGTGCCTTGGCACGGCCGCGGCGTGGGTCGATGACGATCGCGTCGACACGTGCGCGACGCCCCGCGCCGAATCTGACCTCGAAACCCTCGGCGTGATCGACCCAGTACCCGAGAACCTTGTCCTCGCGTCGGAACACCCTTCGGTCAGGGCGAAACGACCCCATCTGAACCCCCTGTCCGGACGGACCGCCCTCGAAGATCCGCTACCACGGTTCAGCGATGTCCAAACATCAAATGCGCGTGCGGTGCCCTCGACCCCGTGCGAACGGATCGAGGAAGAGGGCGACGCAACCGACGGCGAACGCTGCGAGCGCCCAGTCGAGGAATGGGGGCGAGTACGAGAAGGTCACGTGGTGGGAGCCCGGGCCAACGGAAATCGCCTGGAAATCGCCGTCGACTGCCTCCACATGGACAGGTCGGCCGTCGAGCGTTGCGTGCCAACCCGGGAGTGGCGTCACACGCGCCACCAGGCGTGTGCGCCTCGAGCACACGAGCTGGGCTGTGTCATCGGTTGCGGTGACGGTGCACCCGGGTGCCGTCATCAGAGGGTCGGCTCCGGCGAGCCGGTAGATCCACGTTGTCGGGCTTCGGAAGACGAGCGTGAAGCCCGCTGGCAGCGGGTGGCCGGCCGGGGTGAGGACGTAGGCGACGCTTACCGCGCGGTAGGCGTCGAGGTTGCGGAGGAGCTCGGTCTCGGGTGCGGGCGCGGACACGTCGCGGCCGCCGCCGAGGTTGCCGACGAACACGTCGGGATCGACTGCCTGGTCGAGTCGGGACGTGACGTAGTCGGCGAAGGGGCTCGGGACGGGGACGTCGTTCACGTTGAGCGAGGCGATGCCGAAGTAGGATCCGTAGTTCGGCTGCAACGGCCCGAGGGTGAAGAAGCGGGCCGTGCCGAGATGGCGCTGCAAGAAGTCGACCGGCGCGGTGTCGACGGTGACGTTCCGAGGCGCCGATGCCTCCGGCACGAGGAACAGGAGCATTGCCTCCACGGCGACGATCGCCGAAGCGAGTCTCGTTCGCGCGTCGGCTCGGTGCATCAGCATCGTGCCGGCGGCGGCGACCACCACGGCGATGCCCCAGACGGCCGACGCCTCGACGTAACGGATCTGTCCCGAGCCGCTGCCAAGCCGTCGGGCGTAGGGAAGCGCTTCGGCGGTTGCGACCGCGACCAGAGCGAGCGACGCCGTTGCCGTCCAGGCGACGCGGCGGCGCGGGAGACGCACCCCTGCAAGGCGGTCGAGACCGAGCGCCGCGAGGACGACGACCGCGAACTCGAGCGATGGGAAACCGTAGCGGTAGAACGCAACCCGCGACATCCCGGGCAAGGCGCCGACCAGCGCACCGAGCCCGGGCGGCTCTCCGTACATGCGCCCGAGCGCGAGCACGATCCACGCCAAGAGCACGCATCGCAGACCGCGGTGCTTGCCCGAGGCGAGCCCCACGATCGCGAAGAGGATCAGCGAGACCGAGAGGAAGCCGCCCACGGCGCCCCAGATGCCGAACACCACGAGCTTCGGATCGCTGAATGCAAACAGCGGCCCGTAGACGTAGGGAAGAGCGAGCTGAGGCGCGGCCGCTGTCGGCAGATGCCCGGCGGCCGCATGCCCGTGGGCGCCGAGCCGTGCGTTCGCGACGTAGTCGCCCGCTGCAACGAGGAGAGGCGCGGCGAGCAGGGTGCCGACGATCACGCCCGCCGCTCCTTTACGGGCGAAGGCACCGAGGCGTTCTCGCCCGACGGAGACACAGCGCCAGCCAAACCAGAAGACGGCAAGGAGAGCATTGGCATAGGCGACCTCCGGGAAGCCTGCGTAGATCGACAGCGCCCCGGCCAGCGCGATCAGGGCGAACCCGCCGCGCCGTCCTTCCACCGCCGCGGTGTACGCCACCTCGACGCCGAGCAGAAGCAGCGGCAGGAAGGCGACGGGGTTGACCGGCGCATGCGAGAGCCAGGCGAACGTGCCGTTGAGCGCGAACGCGATCCCTCCGGCGGCGCTCGCCCAGCGCGCGAGCGAGAGGCGGCGCAACAGCAGATAGGTGGAGACCCCGGCAAGGACCTCGAGGAGCATGTGCTCGTAGAGCTGCCCGTTGGACACCGCCGTGAGAAGCGTCGGAGGGAAGAGCGCCGCCGATTGCATCTCGCCGGCGAGCGGGGCGCCCGTGCCTTCGTAGGGGTTCCACCAGGGCGCCCTGAGATGCAATACGTCGAGCGCCGCGCGGTGACCGAGCGCCTGCGAGATGAACCCGTCATTCGGATCGGCCGCACGCTCCCCCGGAAGGACGCCCGCGGACACCGATGTCGCGAGCCCGGCGCGCGTTCCGAGCGGATTCGCGTCCGCCGCCCCGATCAGGTAGGGAAGGTTTGCGATCAGCACAGCGGCCCCGATCGCCAGCAGGCAGCCAACGTCGTCACGCCGCCGCGCCCACACACCGCGACCGACGGCCGTGTGGGTCAACGAACTTCCTTCCTCTCTGCCGGCGGCTGTGGTGACGGCGCGAGCCTGACCACTGTTGGCCTGAACATCATCACACTCTGCGAACCGTGCGGGGTTATGACCGCAGTCGCCGGCCGGTGCTAGGGTCGGCGAAACGCCGAAAGGAGGGGGAATGTCGCTTCGCCGTCCTGTCGTCCTCGCGATAGTCGTCGCCGCCGGCGTGTTCGCCGGCGCGGCAGTCGCCTACGTCTGCCACCCGAGTGTCGCGGGCACGCGGATGCTCACGGTGCACGGCTCGGTGGTCTCGCTGAAGGCGCGCGGAGCAGGGTTCGACCTGGTGCTGAAAGGCACGGGTCAGTGCACGAAGCTCTCGTGGAATGTCGCGACAGGCGCGTCACGCTCTCTTTCGCTCGGTTGCCCGCCGCCGGTGCGCGTCCAGGCCTCGAGCACCCCGTCCGCGCTCGCCGCCGGGGCGGCCGGGCAGCGCGTCGTCGTTCAGCGGGGCTCAGGGACCGCGCCTGACCTGCTCAAGGTCTTCGGGGCCGGGGGTACCCCCGTGCGCACGTTGCCGCTTCCGGCCCGGCCCGAGACGCTCCAGAGCTCGGGTGGAATCGCGGTGTTCTCCGCGAAGGGGGCAGGAGTCTTCGCAGTGCGGCTCTCCGATGGGCTCTATGGGTATCTCGGCCCGAACGGAGGGTCGTTCGCGCCGGTGCTCGACGGCCGTGGCGTCCTGTTCCACGACGGGGAGAGCAAGGGTGCGCTTCGGGACGGGAACACCGTGCTCGAGTTCGTGCCGCGGGCTGCGATCGCGAAGATCATCGCCCGAACCGCGAAGCCGCTCGTCACGGGCGGCCCGATCCGCTCGATCTCGATGGACGGACCGCGGGTCGCGCTCGCCGTTGGCGACACGCAGGGCCGCTGCGACCGCGTCCTGTACTGGAACGTCGCCTGGTGGCCGGTGCAGCGGATCAGCTCGACCTCGGGCGTGACGTGCATGATCCGCCCGCACGGCATGGAGATACCGCGGGTCGCCATCGGCGGGTTCCGCTCCGAGTGGGTCACGGCCGAGGCCGGCGCTTCCCGGCTGATCGCGGGCTCGCCGCTCTGTCAGGAGTGGGTGCTGGGCCGGTTTCCGGAGGCGTCGCAGGTCACCGCCCTCGCAGGGGACGGCGCCACACTCGTATTCGCCGTCACGATCCACGGCCGAACGACGCGTCTCCAGGGTGAACGGGCGGTACCGGCCCGTAGCGATCGCCACGGGAAGCGGTGCGCCTCACATCGCCGCCGACGGTGCCCGGATCGCCGTGCTCTGGCCGGACGGGCAGGCCAGAGTGGGCAGTCGCTCGTTCGAGGTCGGCAGAGCGCGTGCGATCGCTCTGCAAGGCGATGAGCTCGTCGCTCTCGCCGGTGACCGGCTCGAGGTGTTCAGCGTCGCGAGCGGTCGGCGCGTCGCCACCTGGCCCGTGCCGAGCGCGTCGCACAGCCTCGACCTCGAGGATGGGGTCGCGACATTCGCGAGCGGGCACGAGGTCATCGCGCTGGACACGGCGAACGGCCGCTCTGCCGTGGTGGCGCGGACCCCCGCGGCGCTCACGGGCGTCCAGATCGAAACACCAGGTCTCGTCTACGCGTGGACGTCGGGCTCGAGGGGCGTGGCGCGATTCGTGACCACACGCACGATCGACCTCGCGCTGGGCCGTCTCGCCGCCTGAGAGCGCAGTCACGTTCACGGCTCCGCCCGCCGATCGCCGGCGGGCGGGGCCGCGGTGAGCGGATGCCGTCCGTGCCCGGGCGCACAATCGGAGCTGTGGATGAGTCGATGAACCGCGTCGAGGCAGGTGTCCTCGGCTGGATCGATACGGACATCCTGGGGCCGCTGGCGGACTTCCAGGACCCGAAGCAGGAGTGGCGGCGCCTGTTCTCCGAGCTCTACGGGACGTTCTTCCTCGTGATCGTCGCCGCCGGCGGCGGGATGATGGGCGAGGCGTTCCCGAACACGATCACCCGCACTGCGGCCGTGGTGGCGCCGGGTCTGATGGTGATGGCGATCATCATGTTCATGGGCAAGGTCTCGGGTGCGCACCTGAACCCGGCCGTCAGCATCGCTTTCTCGCTGCGGGGCGACTTCCCGTGGCGCAGGGTGCCGGGGTACATCGTGGTGCAGTTGATCGGGGCGTCGCTCGCGGCGCTGTTCCTGCACGAGGTCATCAAGGTCTCGGCCAAGTTCGGCTCGAACTACCCGGCGCACAGCTTCTCCAACTGGCAGGCGTACCTGATGGAGGCGCTGCTCACGATGGGTCTCGTCAGCGTCATCCTCGGCACTGCCTCGGGCGCGCAGAACATCGGCATCTTCGGCGCGATCGGCGTCGGCGCCTACATCGCGCTCGCCGGCCTCTGGGGCAGCCCGATCTCCGGCGCGTCGATGAACCCGGCCCGCACCTTCGGGCCCGACCTCGTCGGGCGCGACTTCAGCGACTACTGGGTCTACGTCGCGGGGCCGCTGACCGGCGCGGTGATCGCGGTCGGGTTCGCGTACGTCCTGCGGGGCGCCGGCGGAGGCAGGGCCGGCTCCGGTGCCGCGCAGGGCGAGCTCTTCACGGAGCAACAGAAGCCCGACAAGGCCTGAGCGAGGGCCTGGCCGTAGGCTTACGCAGGCCCCTCGGGGTGTGCGCCCGGCTTTGCGGTTTCCTCGACGAGGTTTCGCTGCGCGAGCGAGTAGAGAAGCCCGATGGCCGGCAGGACGAGGACGACGGCGATGCCGAAGACGATCAGGACGCTCGTGAGCGTCTCGCTCGGCGCCGCGGCGTCGGCGATCGTCAGTTTCTCCGGCAGCAGGTAGGGGTACTGCGCGATGCCCCAGCCCCAGATCACGGCGGCGACTGCGCCCACGGCGAACGCGCGAGCTCCGCGCCTGGCGTTGCGGCGTAGCAGCACGAGCACCGCGATCCCGCAGGCGGCCGAGAGGATCACGAGCGGCAGCGCCTGGCTCGTCAGGCGATCGAAGACGTACCGTGCGTCGTGGTGCAGGGCGAAGAGGCCTGCGACCGCGAAGGTGCCGGCGACGAGCGCGGCGATGAGCGCGCGGTTGCCGAAGTAGCGCTCGAGGTCGTGGGCGCCGGCGCGGCGGGCGTCGCTGACGAGGAACACGGCCGAGAGGTAGGCGCCCGTCGCAACGAAGAGCACCCCGATCACGAGCGAGAGCGAATTGAGCCAGCTCGTCACGGCGTCGCCCGCAGCGTTGCCGACCGGTACGCGGCCGCCTGCGATCGCGCCCACGACCGTCCCCAAGAAGAAGGGCGTGAGCACGGAAGCGAGCCCGAAGAGCACCACCGCGACCGTGCGGCCCCAGGGGCGCCGGGCGGTGTGCTGGAACGCGAACCCGGATCCGCGCAGCACGATCCCGAGCGCCGCGAGGCTGAGCGGGATGAACAAGGTGGAGAAGACCGACTCGAACGCGGAGGGGAAGCCCGTCCAGGACACCACGAGCACGAAGATCAGCCAGACATGGTTGGCCTCCCAGACCGGCCCGATCGCCCAGTCGATCAGCTCCCGGGGCCGGCGGGCTCGGTCGCCTCTCCCCGCGAGCAGGCTCCACAGCCCGGCGCCGAAGTCCGCGCCGCCGAAGACGGCGTAGAACGTCGCGCCGATCCAGAGGACGACTGCGACGGCGGTGGCGCTGCTCATCCGGCCGCTCCAGCCGCCAGGTCAGCGGGCGGCGGTGCCTCCGGGCTGTACGGTCCGGGATCGTCCTGGGCGTCTTCGCTGCGCCAGCGCCGCGACATCGTCCGCAGCACGATGACCAACGTCACGCCCAACGCCGTGTAGAGGCCGACGATCAGCACGAAGGTGACCCAGACACCGCTGGCCTGCGTGACCGCGTCCGAGGTTCGCATGACGTTGTAGACGATCCAGGGCTGCCGTCCGACCTCGGTGACGATCCAGCCGCACTCCAGCGCAACGATCGCGGCGATACCGGAGACGGCGGTCGCGCGGAGGAACCACTTCGACTGCGGGAAGTCCTTCTTCCGCCACCAGCCGATCCCGAGCCAGAGGGCCAGCAGGATCAGGACCGAGCAGATCCCGACCATCGTGTCGAACGCCCAGTGCAGCATCGTGTTGAACGGCGGCCGGTCGTCGGGCGGAACCGAGTCGAGCCCGGTCACCTGCGTGCTCGTGCTCCACCCGACGAGGAACGAGTCGAACCCGGGAATCCCGATCCCGCCCTTCACCCCGCTCGAGGTGCACCTGCCGTAGATGTACTCCGTGACGTCGGTCGAGGTCGTCTGCACGCACTCCATCCCCGCGAACTTGATCGGCTGATGCTCGGCGATCGCA
Source organism: uncultured Actinomycetota bacterium (assembly GCA_963801905.1). GTDB lineage: Bacteria > Actinomycetota > Thermoleophilia > Gaiellales > Gaiellaceae > PALSA-600. The sequence continues at coordinate 135,530 of CAWDGP010000004.1, forward strand.
CGGGCGGCCGTGTCACCGACCGCGAACTGGATCGGCGTCGCGATGCACGCGACCGTCAGCGGGATCAGCAGCCCGAGCCGATGGATGCGGTCACGCCGGCCGCGCAGCATCCCGACCGCGTAGATCGAGGCGAGCAGGAACCCGGTGACGAGATACGCCGCCAGGATCATGTGCGGGACCTCGTAGGGGACCGCCGGGTTGAAGATCACCTTCCAGGGGTCGACCGACGTGACCTTGCCCGTCGTCGGCGAGAACCCCTGCGGCTGGTTCATCCACGAGTTCACCGCCACGACCGAGAACGCCCCGCCGAAACCGCAGATCACGACCGGCACCCCGGTCCAGAAATGCGCCCACGGCGACAGGCGCTTCCAGCCGAAGATGTAGATCGCGATGAAGATCGCCTCGAGGAAGAAGAAGATCCCCTCGATCGCGAAGAGGATGCCGAAGACCTCGCCGAAGCGGCCGGTGAACGCCGGCCACAGGAGGCCGAACTCGAACGAGAGCACGGTCCCGGTCACGGCGCCGACCGCGAAGGTCACGGCCACCGCCTTCGACCAGCGCTGCGCCAGCTTCAATGCGTCGGGGTCGTTCCGCCGAAGGCCCCGGTAGTTCGCGATCAACATCATCGCCGGCAGCGCCACGCCGAGCGAGGCCAGCACGATGTGGAACCCGAGCGTGAACGCCATCTGGCTGCGCGCCGCTCCGAGGTTCGACGCGAGCGTCAGCACCCGCCTAGTCCTCCTCCACCGTGATCCGTCCGAGATCGAGCGATTTCGCGGTTCTAGATAAAAGGTAGCGTTGCCAATTTGTTAAATGAGATGATGAGATAATTCGCTTATTTGTTGAAAGTGAAATGACGATAAGAAGGGGCGCGCTGGTGCGTCATCGCCGCTCCTGCCCAGTCGACGACGGCCTTCGCGCGATCCTCGTTCGTGGGCAGCAGCGCAAGATGCACCGTGCCCCACGCGAGCTGCGCCTTGACGCCGGTCATCGTCTTCCCCCTGAGGAACTGCACGACGGCGGCGCCTCGGCCGATCGTCGCCATCGTGCCCTTGTCCTTGTAGGCGAACGGCTTGAGCTTCTTGCCGGCGATGCGCCGGGCGATCGTCTCGCCGGCATGCTCGCCCGACTGGAGGGCGACGGACCCGAGTTGGGGGAGGACTTGCCCCGTCTTCGAGTCCGTGATCGCGGCGACGTCGCCGAGGACGTACACCTCGGGGTGGTCCGCGAGGGTGAGGTCCGGCCCGACGGCGATGCGGTTCCCGCGCTGGAGCTCGACGCCGGCCGAGTGGACGAGCTCGTTTCCCTGCAGCCCGGCGCCCCAGACCAGCGTGTGCGCCTTCAGCTCCTCGCCCGACTCCAGCGTGACCCGGGTTGGCGCCGACCGACGCCACCGCGGTGCCCGTCTTCACCTCGACCGTGCGGTCGGCGAGCGCCTTCGTGGCGTACTCGCGCAGCTTTGGCTTGAACATCGAGAAGAGCTCCGGGCCCGCTTCGACCAGGGTGATGCGGGCGTCGTCAGGGCTCACGCTGCGGTAGTCGCGCGCGAGGTTCCCGCGATAGAGCTCGGCCAGCGCTCCCGCCGTCTCCACGCCGGTCGGGCCGCCCCCGACCACGACGACGTTCAGGGCGCCGTCCGCGATGATGCTCGGGTCCCGGTCGGCCGCCTCCCAGCGCTCGAGCAGGTGATCCTTGAGGTGGACGGCGTGCGGGAGGGTGTACATCGGAAAGGCGTGCTCGGGCGCGCCCTCGGTGCCGAAGAAGTTGACCTGGGCGCCGAGGCCGAAGACGAGGTAGTCGTAGGAGATCGGCGCCAGCTCGGCGAAGCTGACCTGCCGCGCGTCGAGATCGACGGCGGTCACGGTGTCCTTGTGGATCGTGGTGTTCTCGTGCCGCTCGAGCAGGTCGCGCAGCGAATGCCCGACACCCGTGGTCTCGAGCAGGCCCGTCGCGAGCTGGTAGAGGAGCGGCTGGAAGGTGTGGTAGTCGTGCCGGTCGACGAGGACGACGTCGGCGTCGGCGTCCTTCAGCTTCTGGGCGGCGCCAACCCCGGCGAACCCGCCGCCGAGAATCAGGACGCTGGGCCGTGTCATGACGCCGTGATCCCCCAGGCGCTGGTCGTCGACTCCCCCGGCTCGAGGCGGATCAACGAGTCGCCGGTCCGGAAGGCATTCGGAGGGCAAGTCATCGGCTCGACGGCGAGGCTGCGGCGATTCACGTCCGGCCGGGTGTCGCCGGTGAAGAGCATGAGATATGAGTACGACTCGTCGACCCAGAGCGTTCGGGCGGCGCCGCTCTCGGGGTCGCCGATCCGCACCCGGGCGCGGCCGTCGTCGCCTCGCTCGAGGTCGGTGAAGGCGTTGTCGAGCTTCGTCCCACCGATCGTCCGCCTCTCCCGGAAGTCGTACTCGGTCCCGTCGACCGGCTCCGAGCCCTTCGGGAGGTCGCGCTCGTCGGAGATCACCACGCGCCGTCCCGGAGCCTGGAGCTCGAGCGTGTCGACCGAGGCGGTCCCGAGTGTCAGGTACGGGTGCTGTCCGCACCCGTAGGGGCACGCGGCCGAGCCGAGATTCGTCGCCGTCGTCTGCACGGAGAGCCCCGCGTCGGAAAGGGCGTACTCGATGCCGAGGGAGAGCGTGAACGGATAGCCGGGCTGGGGGTGGACGACGTGCTCCATCACGACGCGGTGGGTCTCACGCTCCCCGACGCGCCAGCCGGCCCAGCGGACGAGCCCGTGGATCGCGTTCGAGAGCTCGGGCTCGGTGAGGGGCAGCTGATGACGCCGCCCGTCGAACTCGTAGCTTCCGTCCTGCAAGCCGGTTCGGCCACGGGATGAGCACCTGGCCGCGCCCCGAGGTCGACTCCTCGTCGATCCCGTAGCCGTCGAGCACGTCCCGCCCGCCGGCCGTGTACGAGCGCAGTCCGCCGCCCACCTCGACGACCACGACCCGCTGGTCGCCGGCTGAGATCTCGATCTGTTCGCCCGAGGGCGGGACTCGCGCATGTCCGTCGGTCACGCCAGCCGCTCGAGGAGATGGTCTCCGACCCGCAGCGAGTTCGCCATCGCCGTCAGAGCAGGGTTGACGGCGCCGATGCTCGGGAAGATGCTCGTGTCGACCGCGTAGAGGTTGTCGAGCTCGTGGGCCTTGCAGTTGGCGTCGAGCGCCGAGCTGGCCGGGTCGTTCCCGAAGCGGCAGGTGCCCGCCTGGTGCGCGACGCCCGCCACCGGGATCTCGTTCTTCATGTAGGCGAAGCGGTGGATCAGGTGGTCGGGGTCCATGTCGAGCTTCCCGAGGATCGACTTGAGCTTCGCGTAGAGACGCTGCTTCGGCTCGTCGTTCGTCGGGGTGTAGGCGAGGTGGACGTTGCCGTCGTCGTCGACCGTCACCCGGTTCTCGGCCCGCGGCAGGTCCTCGGTCGAGAGCCAGAAGTCGATCGCGTGCTTCGCCACGCGCTCGAGCGACCACTCGGGGGCGAGCTTCGTCTCGGTCGGCTTCTCTCCGCGGAACATCTCCGGTTGCGACTTGCCGATCATCTGGATGTTCCCGAGCGGGAACTCGAAGTCGTCCGCGCCGAAGTAGAAGTCGTTCAACCCGAGGGTCTTCTGGAAGACGGTGGGGTTCTCGTCCCGGGAGAGCGCGAGTACCGCCTGGCTCGCGTGGAACATGTAGTTGCGCCCGACCTGATCCGAGCCGTTGGCGAGCCCGTTCGGATGCTTGTCGTTCGCGGAGGCCAGCAGCAGCTTCGCGGTGTTGGCCGCGCCGCAGGCGAGCACGACGATGGAGCCCGCGTAGCGCTCGGTGTTGCCGTCGCGCTCGACGACGACCCCGGTGACGGTCGTGCCGGCCGCGTCGGTCTCGAGCTTGACCGCCCTGGCGTTCGTCAGGAGCGTCACGTTCGCGTTCTCGAGTGCAGGACGGACGCCGAGCACCTCGGCGTCGGACTTCGCGTGGACGAGGCACGGGTAGCCGTCACAGGTGGAGCAGCGCACGCAGAGGCTGTACGGCCTGTTGGCCTCGTCGAGGCGGACCCCGCACGGCGCGTGAAACGGGTGATAGCCCGCGGCCTCGAGCTGGTCGTGGAGACGCTGGATGCGGGGCTCGTGCGAGACGGCCGGGAACGGATACGGAGCGCTCGCCGGCGGCTCGGTCGGATCCTCTCCCCTGGCCCCGTGGACCTCGTAGTGCTGCTCGGCGAGCGTGTAGTACGGCTCCATGTCGTCGTAGGAGATCGGCCACGCCGGCGAGATCCCGTCGTGATGGCGCAGCTCGCCGAAGTCCTCCTTGCGCAGGCGGTAGAGCGCGGCGCCGTAGAGCTTGGTCGCTCCGCCGACGAAATAGTGGATCTGCGGCTGGAACGCCTTCCCGCTTCGGTCGTACCAGGTGTCCGGCGAGACGTAGCGGTTGTCGACGAACACGTCCGTGGTGTCCCAGTTCTGCGGCTCGCGGAGAAGCCAGTCGCCTCGCTCGAGCAACAGGATCCGCTTGCCGGACGGCGCAAGGTGCCGGGCGAGGGTGCCGCCGCCGGCCCCGGTCCCGATGATGATCACGTCGTAGTCGTCCATCGCGTCCTCCTAGTACTGCGCCATGAGCTCGGGAACCATGATTCGCGCCGCGGCCTCCATCAGCGCCAGGTGCGAGAAGGCCTGGGGGAAGTTGCCGAGGTGACGGCCGGTGTCGGCGTCGAACTCCTCCGCAAACAGACCCAAGCGGTGACTCGATCCGGAGCAGCTTGTCCATCAGGTCGCGCGCCTGTTGCAGCTCGCCGACGATCGCCAGCGCCGAGACCAGCCAGAACGAGCAGATGAGGAACGTACCCTCCTTGCCCGAGAGGCCGTCGTCGGTCTCCTCCGTGCGGTAGCGGAGGACGAAGCCGTTCTCCGTCAGCTCCTCGGAGATCGCGGCGACCGTCGCGAGGAGCCGCTCGTCGTCGGCGGGAAGGAAGCCGAAGATCGCAGCCAGAAGCACGGAGGCGTCGAGCGAGTCGGTCTCGTAGTGCTTCCGGAGGACGCCGCGATCGGAGACCCCGTGCTCGAGGATGTCGGCCTTGATCTCGTCGGCTGTCGCCCGCCACTTCGCCGCCTGCTCCGGGTCGCCGCGGATCTCGGCGAGCTGCGAGGCGCGGTCGAGCGCGACCCAGCCCATCAGCTTCGACGAGACGTAGTGCTGCGGCGCCCCGCGGGCCTCCCAGATGCCCTGGTCGGGCTCGCGCCACACCTTCGTGGCGCATTCGGCCTGCGACTCGACGATCGGCCACAGCCGCCGCGGGAGCCGCTGGCTCCGCCGCGTGTGGAGGAGGATCGAGTCGAGCACGGCGCCGAAGACGTCGTTCTGGCGCTGGTCGTAGGCGCCGTTCCCGAGACGGACCGGGCGGGCTCCCGCGTAGCCCGAGAGGTGGTCGAGCGTCGACTCGGTGAGGTCGCGCCTGCCGTCGATCCCGTACATGATCTGCAGCGATCCGTCGTCGGTCGGCTCGACGTCGGCGACGAACTCCATGAACTCGTCGGCCTCCCAGTCGAGGTTGAGCCAGTGGAGCGCCTGGAGCGTGAAGGTCGTGTCGCGCATCCAGGTGTAGCGGTAGTCCCAGTTGCGCTCGCCGCCGGGGGTCTCGGGCAGCGAGGTCGTGAGCGCGGCCACGGTCGCGCCCGTCGGCATGTAGGTGAGCCCCTTGATCGCGAGCGCGGAGCGCTGGATCGGCTCACGGAAGCGATGGTCGGGTATCCGGGCCCGCCCCAGCCAGGCGCGCCAGAAGCGCGTCGTCGCCGCGATCCTCGCCTCCGCCTCACCGGCGTCCTTCGGGGCGTCGAGCCCTTCCGCCCACGAGAGGGCGCAGAAGGCTCGGTCGCCCGCGTTCAGCGTATGTCGTCCGCGCGCGCGGCTGCCGTCGACGCCGAGGGGAAGGTCGGACACGAGGCGGATCGTCAGGCCGGCTGCGCTTGCGTCTGCCCTCGTTCGATCTTCCTCGACGAGCTTCCATTCGGCCGGCGCCCGACCGTAGTCGAACACCGGCTCGCACACGAGCTCGACCTCGACCGAGCCGTCGATGCACTCGACCGTGCGAACGAGCATGTGGTCGCCGTCGTCGTCCGCCGGTGCCCGCGTGTGCGGCGTGACCTCGTCCTCGTGGGACCGCGGCCCCATCGTCAGCGCGTCGCGGACGACGATCCATCCGCTCGGCGTCTTCCAGGTCGTGACGAGCACGTTCGTTCCCGGCTCGTACTCGCGCGAGGAGGGATGGTTGATGCCGTACGGGCCGATCCGGAAGAACCCCGCCTCGCGGTCGAGCAGGCTGCCGCAGATGCTCGGGGAATCGAAGGACGGGACGCAGAGCCACTCGATGGCGCCGTCGGCCGCGACGAGCGCACCCGTGTGGCAGTTCGACAGGAACGCGTAGTCGGCGATCGGCGGGAACGGCGACGGCGCCGCGGCGCTCTGCGGCGCCGGCTCGGCTTTAGCTGCGGCTTTGGTCATCCCGCGACCCAGGGCGCGTGCCAGCGCCCGTGGCCGGAGACCAGGTCGTCGCCTTCCTTCGGCCCCCATGACCCCGGCGCATACGGAAGAACCGGAGGCGGCGAGTCGAGGAGCGGCTGCATGACCCGCCAGGTCTCCTCGACGGCGTCCTGGCGCGTGAACCGCATCATGTCTCCGACCAGCGCCGCGTGGAGGAGCACCTCGTAGGGCGTCGGGCCCTCTCCGCCTTCGGCGTCGAACTCCATGTCGAGCTCGATCGAGCCGGGGCCGTCGGCGCGGTGCGCCTCGACGATGAGCCTGATACCGGTGGTCGGATCGAGCCTGACGACCAGCTGGTTCGCCTGCATCTCCCGTTCGAACGCAGGAAATCCGAGCCGCGGGGGATGCTTGAACACGAGCCGTAGCTCCGTCTGCGTGACCGGGAGCCGCTTGCCGGTGCGGATGAAGAAGGGGACGCCGGCCCAGCGCCAGTTCTCGATGTCGAGCTGCAGGGCCGCGTAGGTCTCGGTGGTGGAGTCGGGAGCGACGCCCGCGATCGAGCGGTATCCGTCGTACTGGCCCCGGACGTAGTTCGCCGGGTCGGCGTCCTTGATCGCGCGAAAGAGCGCGACCTGCGCGTCCTTGATGGTGCGCGGCTCACCGCGCGCCGGTGCCTCCATCGCGCACATCGAGACCACCTGCATCAGGTGGTTCACGACCACGTCACGCAGCGCCCCCACGGGGTCGTAGAAGTGGCCGCGGTCCTCGACGCCGAAGTCCTCGGCCATCGTGATCTGGACGGACGAGACGTAGTTCCGGTTCCAGATCGGTTCGAGCATCGCGTTCGCGAACCGCAGGTGGATGATCTCCTCGGTCCCCATCTTCCCCAGGTAGTGGTCGATCCGCAGGAGCTGCGACTCGTCGATGTACTGGTGCAGCTCCGCGGCGAGGTCGCGCGCGGACTCGAGGTCGTGCCCGAAGGGCTTCTCGACGACGACGCGGGCGTCGGCGGTGAGGCCGGCGTCGTGGAGCCCCTGGACGACGCGGCCGAAGAGGAACGGCGGGATCTCGAGGTAGAAGACCGGCGTCTTCGCGCCCTTGATCGCGTCGCCGACGCGGATGTAGGTCGCGGCGTCCGAGAAGTCGCCCGAGACATACGAGAAACGAGCTGCGAGCCGCTCGAAGACCTCCTCGTCGAGTTTCTCGCCGGTGCCGACGATCGACTCGCGTGCGCGTTGGATCAGCTGGTCGACCGTCCAGTCGTCCACGGCCACGCCGACGATCGGGCAGTCGAGCAGCCCACGCCGCTCCAGCCGGTAGAGCGACCGAAACGTCATCACCTTCGCGAGGTCTCCCGTGATGCCGAATATGACGAGCACGTCCGCAGGGCGCGTTTCGTTCTGGCGAGGGGCTGGCACGCTCATACCTTCTCCTTCTTGCGTCGCAGCTTGCGGCCCGGGGCGGTCGAGCTGCACGCTCATACCTTCTCCTTCTGCGCCGCCGAGGCTTGCGCGCCGGCGTGTTGTTGCGGACGCGGAGGACTTCCGCGACCGACCAGGCCTGGAACGGGCAACCGGTGGCGGCATGCGGCTCGTCGCCGTCGGCGGTCTCCGAGATCGAGCCGAGACCCCATTCGCCGAGGTGGGCTTCGATGCCGTCGAGAATTCCTTCGCGCGGGGCCTTCACAAGCCGGGCGGCGTCGAGGTAGGGCCCAAGCAGCCAGGGCCATACGGTGCCCTGGTGGTAGGCGGCATCGCGTTCGGCCGGGCCGCCGCGATGGTAGGGCCGATAGCGCGGATCGTCGGGCGCCAGCGAGCGCAGCCCGAGCGGGGTGAGGAGGCTCCGCCCGCATACGTCGACGACACGGGCCGCGGTCGTGTCGTCCAGCGGCCCGTTCGGGAGCGACACCGCGAGGAGCTGGTTCGGCCGGATCGACGCATCGTCCCCGTCGGGGCCGTCGACCACGTCGAAGAGGCCGGCGCCGTCCGGGCGAACGAAGCGGGCAACGAACGACGAGGCGGCGTGCTCGCGCAGCGAGGCGAGGCGGTCGTCGCCACCGGCGAGCTCGGCGGCGACGTCGAGGGCTCGCAGCCAGAGCGCGTTGACCTCGACGGGCTTGCCGGCGCGCGGAGTGACCGGGCACGCCGTCGATCCGGGCGTCCATCCAGGTGAGAGCCCAGCCCTCGGCGCCCTGGCGAAGGAGCCCGTCGCCCGGGTCGACCGAGATCCCGAATCGCGTGCCCTCGACGTGGTGGTCGACGATCTGCTCGAGCACGGGGGCGAGCTCGTTAGCCGAGGTCGTCGTCGCCGGTGACCGCGACGTGCCGGCCGACGGCGTGGACGAACCACAGCGTGCCGTCGACGGTGTTGTACTCGAGCGAGCCGGTGTCGGCGGTGTTCGCGAGCATCCCCTCCGAGACGGTTGCCGCCGACGAGAGCAGGACCTCTCGGCCCTCGTCGTGGCGGTTCGTCGCGAGGTAGAGGCCCTCGTAGGAGGTCATCAGGTCGCGCGACCACTCGCCGAACCAGGGGTAGCCGGCGACGGCGGTGGGCCGCCCGCCGGTCGTGATCGTGAACTGGTCGGCCGCGAGCACGAGCTGAGCGTCGATGTCGTTCTCGGCGCCGGAGGCGCGGATCAGCTCGCGCGCTCGTTCCCTGGCGGCGATGACGATGTTCTCCGCCCGCGGGGGACGCGCGGCGAGCGGCAGAGCGGCGGCGGTCACCTCGTGCGAGGCGCCCGCGGCGAGCTCGACGCGGAAGCGCGCCCGCGGCCCAGAGATCCTCGCGGTCAGCGAGCCCGCGCGCCGCTTCCTCGCGGGCGCGAACGTCGCGATACCACTCGCCACCGGCCTGCCAGCCGGCTCCTTCGACCCGGTAGGCCTGCTCGAAGACGAACCCGGTCTCGTCCGACACGAGGTCGGGCGCTCCGTCCGCATGTCGCTCGCCGTGGACGTTGCGCCAGGTGCAGAGCGGCGTCAGCTCGAGCGACACCGGCCTGTCGGAGGCCAGGAGGCGGTGAACGACGCCGACGGTCGGCGTCCCGTGAGCTGCGGCGATCTCGCGCTCGAGCACGATCCCTCCTACCTGCCAGCGCCAGCGCGGCACGCCGTCGGCGAGGTCGAAGGAGGCGAGCAGCTCGTGCCCGCGCGGGTCGACGGCGCCGGACCCCCATTCGTCGGTGGCGAGCCGGATGCGGGCGTCGCCGAGGACGAGCACCGGATCGAGGGCGGCGAGGCCGAGCATTCGCTGGGCCGGCCCGTCGACCGCCACGACGAGAAGCCCGTGGTAGCGGCGCGTGCGGAGCCCGGCGACGGTGCCCATCGCGTAGCCGCCGACGCCGTCGGCGACGAGCCATTCGCGCTTCACCGCCTCGTCGAGCGTGCCGCAACCCTGTGGGCCGAGGCGGATCGTCACGCCCCCGCCTCCGCGGGCGCCTCCGACATGAGCTGACCGAGGGTCGGCACCGGAGCCCCGCGGGCCCTGAAGATCAGCTCGGCGACGAGCCCCGTCCACCCGGTCTGATGGCTCGCCCCGAGCCCGGCGCCGTTGTCGCCGTGGAAGTACTCGTTGAAGAGCAGGTTGTCCTTCCACGCCGGGTCGTGCTGGAACCTGTCGACCCAGCCGAAGCACGGCCGGCGGCCGTCGTCGCCCGGCACGAAGAGCGAGATGAGCCGGTCGCGGAGGTCGGCGCCGATCTCCTCGAGGGTGAGCTCCCGCCCCGAGCCGGTCGGATACTCCAGCTTGAGGTCGTCGCCGAAGAAGCGCGCGTAGCGGTAGAGCGCCTCCACGACGAGGAAGTTGACCGGCATCCAGATCGGCCCCCGCCAGTTCGAGTTCCCGCCGAACATGCCGGTCGTCGACTCGGCGGGCTCGTAGTCGATCGTGGAGTGCAGGCCCTCGACGTCGAGGACGAACGGATTGGCCTCGTGGAACTTCGAAACGGCTCTGAGCCCGTAGGGGGAAAGGAACGACTGCTCGTCGAAGAGGCGGGAGAGGAGCCGGAGAACTCGCGGCACTCCTACGACCCCGAGGAGGATCTGGCGGTTCTCGGGGCCCCCTTCCGCCGGGTGGGTGGCTCTGAGCATGGCGGCGGCGCGCTTGTTCACCGTCTCCGCCCGGTCGGCGACGTTCTCGTCGATCACGGCGACGCCGAGCATGGGCAGCATCCCGACGATCGAACGGACCTTGATCGGCACCTCGCGCCCGTCGGGCAGGCGGAGCCGGTCGTAGAAGAAGCCGTCGGTCTCGTCCCAGAGCCCCTGCGACTCGAGCGCCTCGGTGATGAGGGCGAAGTGCTCCAGGAACTTGATCACGAGATCGGTCGCCGGGCGGCCGCGGTTGTTCAGGATCGAGGCGATCGCCGCCATGCTCAACGCGTAGAAGCCCATCCAGCCCGTACCGTCGGACTGCTCCAGCAACCATCCTTCCGGCAGGTGTGACCGGTCGAGGGGGCCGATGTTGTCGAGGCCGAGGAAGCCCCCTTCGAAGATGTTCGAGCCGTCGCGGTCCTGGCGGTTCACCCACCACGTGAAGTTGACGAGCAGCTTGTCGAAGATCCTGCTCAGGAAGGCCGTGTCGCGGGCCCCGTCGATCGCGAACACCTCGAGCGCGGCCCAGGCCTGCACCGGAGGGTTGACGTCGTCGAAGGACCACTCGTAGGCGGCGAGGGCTCCGTTCGGGTGCTGGAACCACTCGCGGCAGAGGAGGATCAGCTGGTACTTGGCGAACGCCGGGTCGACGCGGGCGAGCGCGACGCAGTGGAAGGCGAGATCCCAGGCGGCGAACCACGGGTACTCCCACTTGTCGGGCATCGACATGATGTCGAAGGCGTCGAACGTCCTCCAGTCCTTGTTGCGGCCGGAGAGCCGCGAGTCGGGCGGCCTGGGCTGCGTCGGGTCGCCGTCGAGCCAGCGGGCGACGTTGTAGGCGTAGAGCTGCTTGCTCCAGAGCATCCCGGCCAGCGATTGCCGGAGGACGAGGGCTTCGTCCGCGCTCGCCTCGGCCGGGGTGAGCTCGGCGTAGAACTCGTCGGCCTCCTCGAGCCGCTCGGCCGCGATGTCGTCGAAGTCCGTCCACGGGCTGCCCCGGCGGCCGGTGGGCCGGAGCCGCACCCGGACCGTGGCCGTCTCGCCGGGCTCGACCTGAAGGCGGTACCAGAACGCGGCCTTCGTCCCGGCGTCGGTCGCGACGGTGGCGGCGCCCGCGACGACGTGGTCGTTGATTCCGTCCTTCGGCGTGGCGGTCATCGGCGCTGCGCCGAAGATGCGTGCCTCGTTGGTCTCGTTTTCGCAGAACAGCACCTTGGGTTCGCCCTCGGCTACCACCTCGAGCTCGCCGAGAAACGGGTGGTCGGTGGTCAGGCGCGCAGCGCCGTCGAGCCGAAGCTCGGGCCGCGTCTCTCCGTCGATCCCCCACGCCCAGGTGTTCCTGTACCAGGCGGTCGGGAGGACATGCAGCGTGTCGGCCTCGGGCCCGGCATTCGTGACCCGCACCGTGAGCAGGAGGTCGTGTGGGTCGCCCTTGGCGTAGTCCGCCTCCACGATCCAGTAACGGTCGTCGTCGAAGACGCCCGTGTCGAGCAGCTCGTACTCGGGGTCGAGCTTGCCCCGCCTCCCGTTCTCGGCCACGAGGTCGGCGTACGGAAACTCGGCCTGCGGGTAGTGGTAGAGCCAGCGGTTCCAGGCGTGGCTCGGAAGGGCGTCGAGGTACCACCAGTACTCCTTCGCGTCCTCGCCGTGGTTGCCCTCCTCCCCTGTCAGCCCGAAGATGCGCTCCTTGAGAATCGGGTCGCGCCCGTTCCAGAGCGCTAGGCCGAGGCAGAGCCGCTGCTCGACGTCGGAGAACCCGGCGAGGCCGTCCTCGCCCCAGCGGTAGGCGCGCGAGCGGGCGTGATCGTGGGGGAGGTAGTCCCAGGCCGTGCCGCCGGGGCTGTAGTCCTCGCGTACCGTCCCCCACTGGCGCTCGCTGAGGTACGGCCCCCACAGGTACCAGTCACCGGCCTGGCGGAGCCCGTCCTCGAGCCGCCCGAATGTCTCCACGCGATCGCGCTCGGCGCTCATCGCCCCCCTGGACCCGTCAATGTGCCCCCAACAATCAACTCGGCACCACGCTAGAGCGAGTGCATCGTTACCGCGAATCGCGCGGGTGTCAATTTGGTGTCGAAGTGGAGAACGTCTCTGGACAGTCGGATCGAACGGCCCCGGGACTAGACTCGCACGATGTTCGACTACTCCGCCCGGCGTCGACGGCTGGGCGAGCGCCTCGAGGCCGAAGGCATCGGAGCGCTGTTCCTCGGGCCGTCGGCCGACCTCGAGTATCTGACCGGAGTCGAGCGCCCAGTGCCGAGCTTCGGCCAGCCGCTCTACCAACACGGGTGGGTCACGGGCGCGTTCTTCCGTCCCGGCGCCGACCCCGTGTTCGTGCTGCCGCGGATGTTCGCGACGTTCGACCTTCGCGAGATGCCCGAGGGCGAGGTGGTCGTCGTGAACGAGACAGACGACGGGTTCTCGACGTTCGAGCGAGTCGCCGGCGGCGTCGCGGGCAAGGGCGTCGTCGCGGTCGGCGACCGGATCTGGGCCGAGACGACGCTCAACCTCGCGCGGATCGTCGGCGTCGACCGCCTCCGGACGGGCTCACGGCTCGTGAACGAGCTCCGACGGATCAAGAGCGACGAGGAGCTCGAGGCAATGGGGCGGGCGATCGCAGCGGTCGAGGAGACGATGGCGGCAACGGCGCCGCTCGTCGTGGCCGGCGTGTCGATGGCCGAGCTCGTCGAGGCAGTCGAGCACGAGCTGCGCGCTGCCGGCTCACGCTGCCCCTCGTTTGCAACTCACATCTTCACCGGCCTCGGCGAGGAGGACTTCGACTCCGGTGAAGCCACGGCGCGGTACCCGATTCCCGAGGGGACCTCGGTCATGTTCGACTTCGGCGGCGTCGTCGACGGTTACTCCTCCGACTTCGGCCGCACGATCTACTGCGGAGAGCCGCCGCCCGACTACGTCCAGGCCTACGAAGTGATGCTCGCGGCGCAGGAGGCCGGCCGAGTCGCGGCCAAGGCAGGCACTCCGGCCCACGAGGTCAACGCCGCCTGCCGCCGGCCGATCGAGGAAGCGGGCCTCGGCGAGCACTTTCGCCACCGGATGGGGCATTGCATCGGGATGGACGTCCACGAGCGGCCGTTCATCTCGAACGAGGACGAAACGCCGCTAGAGGTCGGGATGACGTTCACCGACGAGCCGTCGCTGTTCATCCCCGGCCGCTACAGCCTGCGCGTCGAGGACATCCTGGTGTGCGAGAAGGGCGGCGGGAGGAAGCTGAACTCCTACCCGGCCGCCCTCGTCGCGAACGGATGAGCTACGCGGGCGACACCTGCGACACGTCGACCGTGTAGACCGAGTTGTAGACCGCTCCCCGCAGGTCCTTGGTCGACACGAACACCTGTGTCGGCTGGATCAGAGGGAAGAACGGGCCGCTCTGGTTGAGCAGCCGCTGGATCGAGCGGTAGACGACGGCGCGAGGTGCAGGTGCCGTCGTGACCATCGCCTTGGCCGCGAGCTTCTCGATGGACGCGTTTGCGCCCTTCGGCCAGCCGGCGCGGAGGCCGACCAGGTTCCCGGGAGTGAAGACGAGGTAGTCGGCGGGATCGGGATAGTCCGGGCCCCAGAGCGAGAGGCCGAACGCTGCCTTCCCCGACCGGTAGTCGTTGAGCCAGTTCGACGTCGGCGAGCCCGACAGGTTGACGTTCAACCCGATCGTCTTGAGGCTCGACTGGATCTTCTGCGCCATCGACGTGAAGGGCACGCCGTTGATGGTCAGGTCGCTCGGGTAGATCATCGTCACCTGCTGACTCCCGACGCCTGAGGCGGCGAGCGCGGCCTTCGCCTTGGCGACGTCCGTCTTCACCCGTGCGCTCTGGGGCAGCGAGCCGAGGAACATCGACGGAATCACGCCCGGCGCCTGGATCGCTCCCTTGCCGGCGAGGCTGACGAGCGAGGCGTAGTCGAGCCCGTATCGAATCGCCTTCTGGAAGTTCGGATTCGACGTCACCCCGGAGACCTTCGGGTTGTCGTTGGCCCAGACGAAGAAGATCCAGGTCGACGGCTGGAGCGAGACCTTGACGTTCTTGTTGCTCGTCAGCGACTGCGCCTGATCTGCGGAGAGGTCGACCGCGATCTCGTGGGAGCCGCGGCCCACGTTGAGCAGCTGGGTCGCCGCGATCATGTTGCGAACGACGATGCTCGACCACGGAGACTTCTTGGCCCCCCAGTAGCTCGTGCTCGGCACGAGACTGATCTGGGAGGTCGTGCTGAAGGCGCTGAGCGTATAGGGCCCGCTGCCGGCCCCGGCCGACGCGCTGGAGTTGAGCCAGTTCTCGGCCTTGTCGACCTTGTCCGCGTTCGCGGCGTCACTGCCCCCGTTCTTCATGACGAGCGCGGAGTTGAGGATCCCGGTCGATGGGTTCGCGAGGATGACCGGCAGCTGGGTGGCGGGCGTCTTCGAGCGCATCACCACCGTGTACTTCGAGGGCGCAGAGACGCTCACGCCGGCGAGCAGGAACGACGGGTTGCCCTTCAGGTTCACGAGCCGCTTGAGCGACCAGACGACGTCGGCCGACGTCATCGGGGTGCCGTCGGCGAAGTGGGCATTCCGCTTGAGCTGGAACGTATACGTCTTCGCGTTCGAGCTCGCCTTGTACGAGGAGACGAGCAGGGGCACGGGGTGCGCCAGGTCGTCCCCCTTGTAGGTGAAGAGGGTGTCGTAGATCGCGTGGTCGACGAGCGACGCCGGTGGGATCGAAGGCCCGGCCCGGGTCGGACGTCTTGATGGTGAACGAGTTGTCGATGACGAGCGTGGGCGCCGCGGTGCGCGCCGTGGCGCCGACGGCGGCGAGCACCGACGCTGCCACCAGGGCCGCGGCCAGCGACGCGAACAGCGCCACCTGCCTCCTCCGAAGTCTTTTCACTGATTGCTCCTCTGTTGGCGATGGTTGGGGTCGAGTTCTGGGCCTACGACGCTATTGGACGTCGGCGCCGGCCACAAGTCTGGCGCGGTCGGCGGGAGAGGCAGCGGGCGACCCCTCGGGCTGGAGCCAGCAGGCGGCTGACCGCTCGCTTGCCAGCGTCACGAGCGGCGGTTCCTCGACGCTGCAGCGCGCGAATGCGTAGGGACAGCGGGGATGGAAGCGGCAGCCGCTCGGCGGCTGGCCGGGATCGGGCACCTCGCCGGGCAGAGAGTCGGGAAGCAAGCCGCTCCCGTCCGGGTGGGGGATCGCGTTGATCAGCGACTCGCTGTAGGGATGGAGCGGCTGCTCCCACACCGTGGTCGTCGGTCCGGTCTCGACCATGCGGCCGAGGTACATCACCGACACAGCGTCGGCGACGTGTCGGACGATCGCGAGGTCGTGCGAGATCAGGAGGAGCCCGAGGCCGAGCTCTCGAGAGAGGTTCACGAGGAGGTTCGCGAGCTGGGCCTGCGCCGAGGCGTCGAGCGATGCGAGCGGCTCATCGAGCACGATCACCGACGGCTCGGCGGCGAGGGTGCGGGCGATGGCGATGCGCTGGCGCTGTCCACCCGAGAATTCGTGCGGGAAGCGCTCGGCTGCCGACGCGGGCAGGCCGACCAGCTCGCACAGCTCCTTCACGCGGGCGGGCCTCCTGGCCGCCGGGAGGAGATCGAGCGTGTCGAGCGCGTCCGCGAGTTGAGCTCCGACCTTCCGGCGCGGATTGAGCGACGCGTACGGGTTCTGGAAGACGAGCTGGAGCCGTGCCAGCTCACGGGGGCGGCCGCGCCGCCCCAGAGGCACGATCTCCCGGCCCTCGAAGACGACGGATCCGGACGTCGGGCGGACGAGCCCGACCGCGGCCCTCGCGAGCGTCGACTTCCCGCAGCCCGATTCTCCGACGAGGCCGATGATCTGCCCCCCGTCGACGGTGATGCTCGCGCCGGCGACCGCGCGAACCCGGGCCCCACCGCGGCGCTCGTAGTCGACGACGACGTCTGTGAGCTCGAGCGCGCTCATCCGCCTGCGAAGGGGTCGACGGGGCAGGCAAGCGCGCGCCCATTCGAGGCGATGAGCTCGGGAACGTTCACGCGGCAGTCCTCCCGTGCGAAGGCGCAGCGAGGGTTGAACGCACATCCAGGCGGAATGCCGCCCGGCTGGGGCGGTGACCCCGGGATCGCCACGAGCGGCTGGTCCTGCCGAAGCTCGGGGTGGGGGAGCGCGTCCAGCAGCGCTCTCGTGTACGGGTGGCGCGGTCGACGGATGACGTCCTCGCGCGGTCCCGACTCCACCACCCGGCCCGCGTAGAAGATCGAGACCCGGTCGGCGATCGCCGACATGACCCCGAGGTCGTGGGTGATCAGGATCACCGCCAGGTCGTTCTCGCGGCGGAGGCGTTCGAGCAGCCGGAGGATCCCTGCCTGCACGGTGACGTCGAGCGCCGTCGTCGGCTCATCGGCGATCAGCAGCTTCGGGTGGCAGGCAAGCGCGATCGCGATCGCGATCCGCTGGCGCATCCCGCCCGAGAACTGGTGCGGGTAGGCACGCAGGGCCTCGCGTCCGTCCGGGATGCGCACCTGTTCGAGCAGTTCGAGCGCCCTTTGCTCGGCGGCGCGGCGGTTCAGCCGCAGATGGAGCCGCACGTGCTCGGTCAACTGGCGCCCGACGGTAAGCATCGGGTGGAGCGACGTCATCGGGTCCTGGAAGACCATGGCGAGATCGCGTCCGGCGAGCTCGCGCCGCCGGGCAGCCGAGAGTGCGAGCAGATCCTGGCCGTCGAACCGCACGCGTCCTTCGACTGCCGCTCCTTCCGGCAGCACGCCGAGCAAGGCGAGCATCGACATCGTCTTCCCGCTGCCGCTCTCGCCGGCGACGCCGAAGACCTCTCCCTGCTCGACCCGGTAGTCGACGCCGTCGACGACGGTCACCGGCCCGCCCGCTCCCGGGAACCGCACGCGCAGCCCGTCGACCTCGAGGAGACTCACGTGTCCTGCTGCCGGTAGCCGGTCCGTGGGTCGAAGACGTCTCGCAGGCTGTCGCCGAGGAAGTTGAAGGCGAGCACGACCGTGAAGATGGCGAGGCCCGGGAACGTCCCCATCCACCACCACTGGAAGTACTGCGTTCCGTCCGCGACCATCGAGCCCCATTCGGCCTGCGGCGGCTGGGCGCCGAGCCCCAGGAAGGACAGCCCGGAGAGGAGCAGGATCGCCGTCGCGAGGTCGAGCGTCATCAGGACGAGGACCGGGCCTGCGACGTTCGGGAACACGTCCCGGACGAGCGCGCGCCGCGCACTCGCGCCGAGCAGCCGGGCGGATTGGACGTACTCGGTCTCGCCGACGCCCATGACGAGGCCTCGGACGATGCGGGCGTAGGGCGGCCAGGCCACGATCACGATCGCGATCGCTGCGTTCTGGAGGCTCCGGCCGAGGACGGCTGCGACCACCATCGCGAGGATGATCGGCGGGAACGCGAAGACGAGGTCGGTGCTGCGCATGGCCAGGCCGTCGAGCGGCCCACGGAAGTAGCCCGCGAGCGCGCCGATCATCGCCCCGACGGTTGCGGCCGTCACGACCACCAGAAGCAGAGATCGGTAACGTGACCCGCGCTCCGTAGATCACCCGGCTGAGCACGTCGCGGCCGAGCTCGTCGGTACCGAACAGGTGCCCCCACGACGGCCCGAGCGACGGGGTGAACGTCTGCGCGAGCGGGTCGGCAGGAGCGATCAGCGGTGCAAGGACGGCGACGAGGACCCAGACGGCGACGATCACGAGCCCGGTCACCGCGAGCGGCTGGCGCAGGCCGGGATGGACCCGGTTGCGGGCCCTCGTGACGGAGCGGGGGCGGAGCACGCCGGCGGTCACGTGACCCTGATCCGCGGGTCGATGATCCCGTAGAGGATGTCGACGATGAAGTTCACCGTCACGTAGACGGCCGCCACGAACAGGCTGACGCCGGCGATGGCCGGGACGTCGACGTTGACCGCCGCCTGGTAGGCGTATTGCCCGACGCCGGGCCAGGAGAAGATCTTCTCCACGAGCACGGCGCCGGTGAGCACGTTCGCGAAGACGAGGCCGAGCACCGTGACGACGGCGGGCAGCGCCGCGCGGAGGATGTAGCGGCGAACGACGATGCGCTCCGGCAACCCTTTGGCGCGCGCGGCGCGCACGTAATCGTTCCCGACCACCTCGAGCACGGCCGAGCGAGTGAAGCGGGTGAGCAGGCTGACGTTGAACGCGGCCAGGACGAGCGCGGGCAGGAGCAGGTGGTGGAATGCCGTGCCGAACAGGCCGAGGTTCCCGTCGAGTAGCGCGTCGACGGTGTACAGGCCGGTGACGCTCGGTGGAGGGCTCGTGCCCGGATCGAGCCGCTGGCCGCCGGGAAACCACCCGAGGCGGTAGAAGCCGACGTAGAGGACGATCAGCGCGATCCAGAAGGTCGGCATCGAGATGCCTGCGAGCGACACGACTCGCAAGGCGTGGTCGGTCGGCCGGTTCCGGCGTAGGCCGGCGATGACCCCGAACGTCACGCCGACGAGCGCGGCGAACACGATCGAGTAGAGCGCCAGCTCCGCCGTGGCCGGGATGAACTGGCCGAGATCGTGCGTGACCGGGTCGTGCGTCAGAGACGACTGCCCGAGGTCGCCGTGGACGAGGTGCTCGAGGTAGATCAGGTAACGCAACCGGGAAGGGCTTGTCGAGCCCGTAGTGCTGCTCGAAGGCCTTGACCGCAGCTGGATCCGCGGCCGCCTGCTCGCCGAGGTTCGTGGCGGCCGCATTGCTCGGGACGAGCTCGGTGAGAACGAACGCGACGAACGTGATCCCGAGCATCAGCAGCAGGAAGGCGCCGAGCCGTCGAAGCACGAAGCGCACGAGGCTCGTAGAGGGACGGAGCCCGCGCCGGCGTCCGGCGGGAGTCGTCTCGGTTACCGGCGCGACCGTCACCGCAACACGCTAGCCCTTCGTCTAGGATCGGCGTCCGTGCCGAGCGGATCGCACGACGAGCTCCCGTTGGTCGAGATCGTCCCCGGGTACTCGAGCCGGCTTGCCGATTGGGGCGGCATGACAGTCGCCTTCGAGAAGGCGCACGCGGGTCAGGACGCCTCGAGCATGGTCAAGGGGCTTCCGGACGACCGCTGCCAGGCGCCGCACTGGGGCTACCTCTTCTCCGGGCGGATGATCGTGGATTACGGCGACCGGCGGGAGACCGTCGTGGGCGGGCAGGCGTACTACGTCGCACCCGGTCACCTGATCACGTTCGAGGCCGACTGCGAGGCGCTCGAGTTCACTCCGACCGAGGCGCTCGAGCAGACGATGGAGGCGGTCCGCCGGAACCACGCGGCCGGCGAGACGCTCGGCGGTTGAGCGACGGGATCACCGAGGTCTACGACCTCCGCGTGACCGTGGATCGGATCGAGGGACGCTCCGTCTGCGGGCTCGAGGTCGGAGACTTCTTCGAGCTGACGGAGTCGAGCCGGCTGCGCATTCCCGACGGCAGGCACTTCTGCGTCTGGGCGCTCCAGTCGATCCTGCCCTTTCTCGCCGCGAAGCAGCGAGCCCTGCCGGACGGTGACTGGCTCGAGCAGGACGTCCACTTCGCCTGTCCAGATCCCGAAGAGCGCGTGATCATGCGCGTCGAGCGGATCGGGCGACGGCAGCTGCCCACCTCAGAGCTGACATGACCGCCGAGCGGCGCGAGCTGGGGCTCGGCCTGCAGACGGACAAGCGCCCCGGCGAGTACGCAGCGCTCGCGCGGCTTGCCGAGCAGGGCGGGTTCGACGTCGTGACCACCTTCAACGACCTCTGGTACCAGCCGGCTCTTCCAGCCTTGCTCGAGATCGCCGAAGCGACTGAACATGTCCGTATCGGGCCCTCGTGCCTGAATCCCTACACCGTGCACCCGGTAGAGCTGGCCGGCCAGACAGCCGTTCTCGATCTCGCCTCCCGGGGCCGGGCGTTCCTCGGCCTGGCGGCGGGGGCATGGCTCGACGGGCTCGGCCTCGAGCAGGGCCGGCCCGTCAGGACGATCGCCGAGGCGTGGGAGATCGTCTCCCGGCTGCTTGCCGGCGACCGCTCGGGCTTCACGGGCGAGGTCTTCCACCTCGAGCCGGGCGCAGGCCTGGCGTACGCCGCCCAGCGCGACCGGGTGCCGCTTCTCGTCGGCACGTGGTCGCCGGGCCTCACGACGTTCGCGGCCGAGCGCGCCGACGAGCTCAAGATCGGCGGCACGGCGAATCCGGCGATGATCCGGCTCGTGCGAGAGTGGCTCGGGCCGGCGGACGTGAGGGTCGTGGTCGGCGCGGTGACGGTCGTCGATCGCGACGGAGCACGAGCCCGGGACCTCGCCCGCCGTCGAGTCGGGATGTACCTCGACGTGATAGCTGCACGCGATCCGACGTCGGCAGCTCGATCCGGCGCTGCTCGAGGCGCTCGGAACCCGGATCGCCGCCGGCGACGTTGAAGGCGCCGCAGGGCTCATCTCCGATGAAATGCTCGACCGTTTCGCGTTCTCCGGGACTCCCCCGCAGATCGCCGACCAGGCGCAGGCGCTGTTCGAGGCCGGCGCCCGTCGCGTCGAGTTCGGGTCGCCCCACGGGCTCGACGAGAGGTCGGGAGTCGAACTGCTCGCCCGCGAGGTCGCGCCGAGGCTGCGGGACTAGCCGCCGATCAGTGGTGCGAAGCGGCGGGCGGCAGGCTCATCGAGGCGAGCAGTGACCTGTACGGCGTGTCGGGGACGGTGATCAGGCCGCGGGTCGGGCGGTCGAGGTCGAAGGTCACGAGCAGCAGCATCGTCACCAGCGCCGCCGCGATCAGCATCGGCAACAGGCCGCGGCCGAGCACCGAGAGATGGAGGCCGAGCAGACCGAGCGCGGCCGCGGCGCCGAACACCTCGAGCGCGAGCACCGGCCCCGGCACTCGATTGTTGAGCGCCGAGACGCGCACCGTCTGCTCGTCGATCATCGTGTTCAGCGCGTCCACGTAGAGCCGCGGCGCGGACGCGATCGGCGCAGCGCCGATCGCCTCTCCGGCCTGGTTCCAGAGCCGCCGCTGGACGACGTCCTCGGCGGCGATCGTGCGCGCCATCGGCGAGCTGCCCGGCACCTCGTGCGACATTCGGAGGGCGAGCTCGGTGTAGGAGTGCAGCAGCACGAGCGACCGGCTCCGAACAGGCTCGGCCAGGAGTTGGGCCCGCAGGTAGGTCGTCCCGATCGCGTTCGCGTCGGAGACCACCGCGGCCCGCCGATCCTCGTAACGCCCGACGGCGAGCGTCAGGCCGAAGGCGAGAATCAGCCCGACGATCCCCAGAATCGCCGCCTGCAGCACTCCGAACGGCTCTCGCAACGTCTCGTGGTGCTCCCGCAGGCGGCGTCCCAGTAGAACGCCGACACCGGTCACGGTCGCGATCACCGCGAAGATGATCAGGGCGAGAGCCCAGCTGCTCAGCGAGAAGAACACGGCCGACCAGGGATCGTAGTGTTGGCTCTCGGCTGCTCGCCTGTGCCTTTCCTGCAACGGCTCGGTCGAGCCACCGATGACGGCAGTGAGGGCGCCGCCGGAGCTCTCCGAGCTGCGAACATGTCTATGACCCAAAGGAGCCACCGACATGGATACGAGAGCCCACGCGCGCCGTACTGAAATCGACTCGTCACGCTACCTGCGACTCTTCGCAGTTCTCGGAGCTGCGACCGCGATCGCGATCCTGCTCGCGACTTCAACGGGCGCGCTGGCCAGTGCGCCCCCGGTCGGAACACTGCCCCCGGGGCCCGTCTCGAGCCTGGTCGTGGTGAAAGGTGAGCCCTTCGCGATCGCGCTGCCCCACAGCTCGGGTGGACGGGTGTGGCGGATCGCGCGACCCTTCGATTCCCGTGTCGTCGGCCAGGTCTCGGAGGCCGATGTGGGGTCTAACGTCGTCCTCGTCTTCCGGGCATCGGGGACCGGGACGACAACGGTGGCCTTCGGTCTCACGCGCGGCGAGCGCGCCAAGGCATACGCCTCCCGACGTTTCGTCATCCACGTTCACTGAGCCGGTCGCGGCTCAGGTGCCGGTATCGGCTTCCGGGGGCGGAACGCAGTTCCCGGCAATCACGCGCGAGTACCAGCGGGCGCTTTCCTTCGGCACCCGCCGGAGATTCTCGTAGTCGACGAAGACGATCCCGAACCGTTTCGAGTACCCCTCGGCCCACTCGAAGTTGTCGAGCAGCGACCACACGAAGTAGCCGCGAAGGTCGGCGCCCGCGCCGAGTGCGCGATGGGCTGCGCGCAGGTGCCCGTCGAGATAGGCGATGCGGCCGTCGTCACGGACCGTGCCGTCGGGCTCGAGCCGGTCGTCGTACGCGGCGCCGTTCTCGGTCACGATCAGCGGCACGCCGGGATAGTCGGCGTGGAGCCGGAGGAGGAGCCGCTCCAGGCCACTCGGGTCGACGACCCATCCCATGGCCGTGTGCTCCCCCTCCTGAGGCGCGTGCACGATCTCCTGGTCGCCGGGCCAAACGGTCCAGTCGGCGGGCCCCGGATCGGCTCGAGCGGCCAGGCGCGACGGGTGGTAGTAGTTGATCCCGAGCACGTCGATCGGCGCCGCGATGATCGCCGCATCGCCGTCCTCGATGTGGGTCAAGTCGACGAGTGGCGCCAGATGGTCGAGCACCTCGTCCGCGTACCTGCCACGCAGGATCGGGTCGAGGAAGAACCTGGCGAGCATCGCATCGCTGAGCCGTGCCGCGGCCACGTCGCCGTCGCTGTCCGAGGCGGGATCCTGAGGTGCGAGGTTGAGGACGATCCCGACGTCCGATCCCGGCGCGGCGGCACGGATGCGCGGAACGGCCAGCCCGTGGGCGAGCATCAGGTGGTGGCCCGCGGCAACCGCCTGCTGCCCGTCGCGGATCCCGGGCGCATGAAGCCCGAGGCCGTAGCCGAGGAACGCCGAGCACCACGGCTCGTTCAGCGTCATCCAGTTGTGGACGCGGTCACCGAGCGCCCCGGCCACGATCCCGGCGTACTCCGCGAACCGGAAGGCCGTCTCGCGGGCGGGCCATCCCCCCTCGTCCTGGAGCTCCTGCGGCAGGTCCCAGTGGAAGAGCGTCGCGAAGGGCTCGATGCCCGCCTCGAGCAGCGCGTCGACGAGCCGCCGGTAGAAGTCGAGGCCGGACTCGTTCACGGGCCCGCGGCCGCCCGGCTGGATGCGCGGCCACGAGAACGAGAAGCGGTAGGCGGGCAGGCCGAGCTCGCCCATCAGCGCCACGTCCTCGCGGAAACGGTGGTAGTGGTCGACGGCGAGGTCGCCGGTGTCGCCGTTCGACACCCGTCCGGGCTCCCTGGCGAAGGTGTCCCAGATCGAGTCGCCGCGACCGCCCTCCGACACCGCGCCCTCGATCTGGTAGGCGGAAGTCGAGGCTCCCCACACGAAGCCGTCGGGAAAGCGCAAGCTAGGGCCGCTCTCTCGGCGGCGCAGTCGACTCGCGCACGACGAGTCGCGTCGGCAGCTCGATGTGCATCGTCTCGAAGCTCTGGCGCTCGAGAAGCCTGATCAGGAGGTTGACGGCGGTCCTCCCCATGTCGGCGAGCGGCTGGCGAACGGTCGTGAGCGGCGGAGCCGCGATTCCGGCGTACTTGACGTCGTCGAAGCCGAGGATGGAGAGATCGTCCGGCACGCGCAGACCCCGCTCGCGCGCCGCGCGTAGGGCACCGATCGCGATCGAGTCGTTGAAGGCGAAGATCGCACTGGGCGGCTCGGGGAGACCGAGCAGCTGTGCGGCAGCCTCCGCGCCCGGCGCGAAGTCGAAGTCGGCCTCGAGCTCGAGCTTCGGATCGAGCGGGATGCCCTCAGCCTCGAGGGCCGCGTGGTAACCCTCGCGGCGTTCCTCGGTCGCCACCCACCCGGGTGGCCCGGTGATCGCCGCGATGCGGCGATGGCCGAGCTCGAGCAGATGCCGCATCGCCTGGTTCGCTCCCGACCGGTGCGCGACGGACACCGTGGGGATCCTCGCATCGAGCGGCAGCAGCGGGTCGATCACGACGAACGGGTACCGGTCGTTGAGTGCCTCCACGAGCTCGGCGCTCGACTCCTCGGGCAGGACGAGGAGAGCCCCGTCGGAGCTTCCGCGCATCAGGCGGTCGAGGAGGGAGACCTCGCGCGCGTGCTCGTGCAGAGTCGGGGACAGCACGAGTCGCATGTCCTGCTCGTAAGCCGCCTCGGCCGCGCCCGAGAGGATCCCCGAGAAATAGAGGTCGTAGACGACTGGGAGGAGGATGTCGAGGAGGCCGGAGCGCGCGTTCTCCTTCGACCCGGAAGCGACGCCCTGCACTTGCGGAGTGTGGGGGGCGCTCACGGCTCTGGTGGCGCTCCGAGCGGAAGCTCGATCGAGATCGTGGTCCCGCCGCCTGTGGGGCTCTCCACCGCGAACCCTCCTCCGATTGCCTCGACGCGGTCGCTAAGGCCCGTGAGACCGGAGCCTGCGCGCGGCGGATCGACGGGCGCTCCGCCGACACCGTCGTCGGCGATCGTGGCGCGAAGCGCAAGGCCGTCCCTCACGACCCTGACCGAGACGACGGACGCACCGGAGTGCTTGATCGCGTTCGTGATCGCCTCCGACACGACGTAGTAGACGGCTGTCTCGATCGGCGCGGGCGGCCGCTCGTCGAGGTCGACGTCGACCTCGACCGGAATCGGCGACCTCCTGCCGAGAGCTCTCAGAGACGGGCCGAGGCCTCCGCGTGCGAGATGCCCGGGATGGATACCGCGGGAGAACTCGCGCACCTCCTCGAGCACGGATTCGAGATCCTGCTCGGCGGTCTCGAGGCCCGAGCGGGTCACAGCCTCGTCCTCGGGAACCGTCCCCCGGATGCGCTGTAGGTCGAGGCGGAGCGCGAGGAGCCTCTGTTGGGTCCCGTCGTGGAGGTCCCGCTCGAGCCGGCGGCGCGCTTCGTCGCCTGCGCTCACGATGCGTGCGCGAGATGCGATGAGCTCGGTGCGCGCCGTCGCGTTCGACACGGCAGTCGCGACGAGCTCGGTGAACTGGCTGAGGCGCGCGTCCGTTCGCTCGGGAATCGGCTCCGACAGGGTCGAGATCGCGACGACGGCCCCCCAGGTGCGACCGTCCACGATGATCGGCGCACCGATCGCCGACCGAAATCCAGCCGAACGCGCGACCTCGGCGATCCGGCCTGGAAGGGAGCTGTAATCGTCGATCCGAGCGGACCGGTTGGTCTCGAGCACGGAGGCCATGATGCTCGGGCCGGCGAGGTCCCACTTCGTCCCGACGGCGAACGGATGGTCGCCCGAGGCACCGATCACGGTTGCCGTTCCGTCGGTTTCGTATCGCACCATCTCGATCCTGGGCAGCTCGAGGAGATGCGCGATCTCGTCGACGACGGCGGCGAAGATGTCGACGGGAGCCGCAGCCTCGGCAACGAGCGTCGCGACACGGCGCAGCGCGGCCTGTTCCTCCGCGAGACTCCGCAGGTCGTCATGTGCCTGCGCCCGCGAGATTGCGGTGGCAACGAGCTCGGTGAACGCCGATAGCCGGGCCTCGGTGTCCTGGCCCGACTCCGCAGACAGAACGATGCGGCCCGTGTAGCTCCCTGTGAACCCCGGCAAGGCGTCGCGCCGCTGTCTCCTCCCGACGGCGATCAGGCCCCAGACCCGGCCGTCGACGACGATCGGCGCGCCCACTCCCGATTGCGCTCCCGACGCACGCGCAGCCGCGGCGACCGCCCCGGGCAGATCGGAGTAGTCGTCGATTCGGGCCGGGCGTCCGGTCTCCAGAACTGTCATGAAGAGGCCGGCGCCTTCGACCGGCCATCGGCTGCCGACCGGGAATCCGGCGTCGTTGACGGATGCGACGACGGCGAGCTCACCGTCGGGCTCGTAACGTCCGACGGAGACCGACGTGACATCGAGGATGCGGGCAACTTCCTCGGCCACGGCCGAGAAGAGCTCGGTGGGCGTCGCGCCCTCGGCCACGAGCGTGGCGACACGTCGCAGCGAGGCCTGTTGGTCCGCCAGACGCCGGAGGCGATCCCGCGAGTCGGCGTTCGAGATCGCGATCGCGACGAGCTCGGCGAAGTCGCGGAGCCGTTCCTCGGTCGCGGCGGGCAGGGGGTCGATTGACGCAGTTCCGGCCCAGGCCATTCCCCAGATCGCTCCGTCGGCGATGATCGGCACGCCGAGCGCCGAGCGGACGCCGGAGTCGCGAGCAGCCGCCGCCACCGTTCCCGGCAGGCCCGAGTAGTCGTCGATCCTCGCCGGGCGCCCCGTCTCGAAGACCTGAATGGAGAGGCTCGGGCCGTCGAGCGGCCACCGGGTGCCTACGGCGAAGGCCGGGGCGTTCACGGCTGCGACTACCGTCGTGGTCCGGTCAGGCTCATATCGGTCCAACGAGACGGCATCGACACCCAGGATCTGGACCACCTCGTTCGCAACCGCAGCGAAGACCTCCGCCACCGGCGCGCCCTCTGCGACGAGAGTCGCGACCCGCCGCAGGGCAGCCTGCTCATGGGCAGCAGGAACGTCGTGTCCGTCCGGCCCGGTCTCGATCGCCGCTGTCACCCGGGCGCATTATCGACACAGAATTGTCTCGCCGGAGCGATCGCTGCGCCCTTGACGCACACGATCGGGGCTTTGCAGGATACGGCCGCTCGGACGCCGAGACACGATGCGGTCATGCACTTCGCGTTCGCCCAGGAGATGCCTGCGGTCGTGGCGTCGGTCGCGGGATGGCTGATGGTCCGCTCCGCGGCGAGCAAGAAGAAGCTCGTGCCGCGACGGCCGTCGCGGTGCGGGACCTGCGGGCGGCCACGAACCGCGCGCGGGTGCGACTGCCGTCGCTGACCAAGGAGCGCTCGTTCCCGGCGTATGCTCCGACGGGAATGGGTGGGCTGAGGGTCGTGGTGGCAGACGATGATGTCCTCCTTCGCGAGGGGATCGCGAGTCTGCTGATGGGTGCGGGCTACGAGGTCGTCGGGCATGCCGCGGATGCGGCAACCCTCGAGGGGCTGGTACGCGCCCAGCGGCCCGATCTGGCGGTGGTGGACATCCGCATGCCGCCGACGAACACGTGGGAGGGGATCGACGCCGCTCGATCGATCCGCGCCGAGTTCCCGGAGATCGGGATCCTCTTGCTCTCGGCCCACGTCGAGATCGACACGGCCATCGACCTCCTCGAGAGCGGGGAGCGCGTTGGGTACCTCCTGAAGAGCAGGGTGATGAAGGCGGCTGACGTGGTCGATGCACTGGAGCGGATCGCCGAGGGCGGATCCGTGGTCGATCCGGCGCTCGTGCAGGAGCTCGTCGTCCAGCGACGCCGGACCGATCCGCTCGCCGTGCTCACGCCGCGCGAGCTCGAGGTGCTCTCGCTCGTCGCAGAGGGGCGCTCCAACAGCGGGATAGCGCGCTTTGCTCTGGATCACCGAGGGCGCGGTCGAGAAGCATGTGCGCAGCATCCTGACCAAGCTCCAGCTGCCGGCGAGCGGCGAGGATCACCGCCGCGTTCTCGCCGTGCTGACGTATCTCGAAGCGCGCTAACCGGCTTCAGCCCACCAGCTCGGTGATCGCGGCGGCGTCGAGCTCGTGCTTGGGGATGAACCCCGCGGCTCCGCTTCCCGCGATCAGCTCGGCGAGCTCCTCCCAGTCATGGCTCGAGATCAGCACGACACACGCCGGCGGTGCTCGTTCCGCCAGTTGCCGGGCGAGACCGATCCCGTCCTCCTCCCCGAGCATGATGTCGACCAGGACGACGTCCGGCGCGAGCTCCTCGGTGAGGGCCAACGCCTCCTCGCCAGAGGAGGCACGGCCGATCACCTGCATTCCCTGAGATTCGAGCAACCGCGTGGCCGACGCCAGGAAGTCCTCGCTGTCGTCGACGATCACGCACCTCATGCGCACACTCCTTAGCCTCGCCGATCGCTGTCTCCGGGGCAATGCAGCTAGCACTACTCCCGACTCACTTGCGGGGACTGTCCGGCCATCTGTGTAGGCATGGATCGAAAGGAGATCCATGTCAACGACAATCCCAAGCAGGTTGTGGATGAGTCCAGTGAGCCTGGTCGCGCGGCGTGGAGCCTCGTGGTCGAGGACGACGGGTCGGTCTCGACGGACCGGAGGCCGCCGCCTAGCGTCCGGCCGCCGCTGCGGCTTCTGGCGCTCCGACGAGCTGCCCGCCCGCGCAGCCCCGGGCGCTGACGTGCCGGCGCGGGTTGACGATTCCGAGCCCGCCCGTGAGGCCTCCGGCGGCGAGAAGCCCGACACAGATCGCGATCACCTGGTGGAATGCCCGGACAGACTCGCTGTTGGCGGCGAAGGTATCGCCGAGGAGCGTGCCCGCCACGACGATCCCGACCACCGAGACGCCGATCAGGCTCGCGACGCGTGCGACGGCGTTGTTGACCGCAGACGCGATGCCGGCGTCGGCCTCGTCCGCATCGGCAAGCACCGTGGCGGTGAGCGGGGCAACGGTGATCGAGAGCCCGAGCGAGAAGACGAGCAGCCCCGGAAGAAGCTCCGTGAGGTACGACACGTGCTCACCGACCCGCAGGAGCGGTAGGAGCCCGGCGGCGGCGATCAACGGCCCCGCGCCCATGAAGAGCCGCGGGCCGTAGCGATCGGCCAGCGCGCCGAACCGGCGCGAGAGCAGGAACATCATGATCGTGAGCGGCACCGTCGTGAGGCCGGCCTGCAGGGCGCTGTAGCCGGCCACCTGCTGCAGGTAGATGGTCAGGTAGAAGAAGAAGATCCCGAGCCCCGCGTACATACCGAGCGTCTCGAGGTTGCCGAGCGCGAAGTTGCGATGCGAGAAGAGCTCGAGGTCGAGCATCGGC
Organism: uncultured Actinomycetota bacterium; assembly: GCA_963801905.1. Taxonomy (GTDB): domain Bacteria; phylum Actinomycetota; class Thermoleophilia; order Gaiellales; family Gaiellaceae; genus PALSA-600. Next base: position 164,785 of record CAWDGP010000004.1, read on the forward strand.
TCCGGCGTGCGGCGTTCCCAGACCACGAAGAGGGCGAGGCTGGCGCCGCCGCCGAGGAGCGGCAGGAGGATCCAGGGGCTGCCCCACCCGTAATGGGGCTGCTCGATCAGCCCGAACACGATTCCGCCCAGGCCAAGCGCGCCGAGTGTCGCGCCGACCACGTCGACGTGCCGTCCCGTCGCCCGCTTGCTCGGCGCGACGGCAACGAGGACCAGCACGAGCGTGACGATCACGAGCGGGATGTTGATCGCGAAGATCCAACGCCACGAGAACTGGTCGATGATGGCGCCGCCGGCGAGCGGGCCGGCGATCGACGCGATGCCGCCCCACGCGGTCCAGGAGCCGATCGCGGCACCGCGCTCCTTCGGGGCGAAGGCGGCGACGATGATCGCGAGGGACGACGGCGTCACGAGCGCGGCGGCGACCCCCTGCAGCGCACGGGCGGCGATCAGCGCCCCCATCGTGGGCGCGAGGGCGCAGGCGACCGAGAGGACGCCGAACGCGGCAACGCCCGTCGCGAACACCCGCCGCTCTCCGTAGATGTCGCCGAGGGAGCCGCCGACCAGGATCAGCGAGCCGAGGGCCAGCAGGTACGAGTTCGAGACCCACTGCTGGGCAGCGAGCCCGCCTCCGAGGTCACGCTCGATCGCGGGTAGCGCGACGCCGACGATCGAGCTGTCGACGGACACCACGGCCGACCCGAGAATCGCCGCGAGCAGCGTCAGTCGCTGCGGCGAGCTCACGAAGGCCGGCCGTGGTGTCCGCGTCGAATCGGCATCTGCCCGCTATGCGAACCGCTTGACGAACGCGAGCGCGGTGTCGGCGACCTCGCGCCACCCGCTGTCGATCGTGAGCGCGTGCCCGCGCCCCTTCATCTCGACGATCTCGGTCACGCTTTCGGAGTTGCGCTTCTCCCGCTTGTAGGACGCGGACGCGACCGCCCACGGGACGGTGTGGTCGTGGTCCGCCGAGATGATCAAGAGCGGGCCCCGCTCGGGGTTCTTCGAGTCGACCTTGTCCTGCGTCCACGGGTTGAAGTTCGCCGCCGCGGCCTGGAAGAGCGGCTCGCCCGGCCCGGCAACCGAGTAAGCCTCGTACAACTGCTGCGCCTCCTCCTCGTCGACGGCGTTGGCGAAGCTATAGCGGAACTGGTCGTAGGTCAGCGGCACGGCGCGGTGCCGGTTCCGAGGGTTGCCGAGCACGGGCGACCCCGCGCGCAGCGCAGAGATCGGAAGCGGCAGCACACCCCGGAACGGAGCCGGGCTGATGGCGACCGACGCCGCGGAGAGGCCTCGTCCCGCCAGGATCTCGGTCAGGAGGCCGCCGAACGAATGGCCGATCACGACCGGCCTACGGTCGAGGCGGCGGATGATCGACTCCTCGTAGTCGGCGATCTGGCCGATGCCCTTCCCTGCGAGCACCTCGGGATGTGCATGCGCCTCGTCGACCGTCTCCGGGTCGGCGGGCCAACCCGGCGTGACGGCGACGTAGCCGGCCTCCTCGAACAGTGCGGCCCAGCGGTCCCAGCTCGACGGGAGCAGCCAGAGGCCGTGCACGAACACGACCGGCGTCGCCGCGGAGGCGTTCGCGCGGTCGACCTGATACAGCTCGTGCTCGGTGGGCGTCGTCGGCCCGGTTGTCGTGCCCATCTCGTCCTCCCTTGTTCGGGTCAGTTGGCGGCCAGGTACACCTGCACGCAGACCAGCGCCGCCACGGCGGCCGCCGAGATCGGATGCAGTTTCCGGGCTGCCGCGGCGAGCGTTCGCTTCGTCGAGGAGCCGGTGAGAGTGGAAGCGCCTGCGGGACCGGGTATCCGCTCGAGTTTCCATGCCACGCAACGATCCCGTGCGCTGAGCTCACCGGCATCGGTGAGCAATTGGAGTCGGTGCGGAAAAGCGCGCGCCTCGGCGCGCCGGCTAGAGGCCTACGTCTGGGGAGATTGGAGGCCGCCGCGCGTCGCCGTGCGTTCGGACGGCTTGCCGAACACCCGGTCGAGGAGCCGCCGAATTCGCTTCCTCATCTGTCACTCCCGTGTAGCGCTCCCTCGATGGTCGGACGGCGGGCTCGTGTGGGAACAGAACACGCGGACGCTGCGTGAAGCGTAGCTTCTCTTGTCGGGGCCTGCGGTCAGTCGAGCTCGGACGTTCCGAGCTGACCGTCGATCCAGGCCTCGGCCTGGGCCTCGTCGGTCGCCGTTGCGGCGCCCAGCTCGGCTGCCAGCAGCCGTCGTGCCTTGAGGTAGAGCTCGCGCTCGTACATCGAAAGCGCGCCGCTCGGCGATCGCCGTTGACGTACGACAGCGTCGCGGACGACTTCCGCAAGCCCGACCGGCTCTCCCGCGGCGATCTTGGTCCGCGTGACCCTCGTGCGCGCCTGCCACGACGCTTCCCGGGGGGTTCCATCGTTGCGAAGCGCGTCGGCGATGCGCGCGAGCTTGTCGGCATCGGCCACCGGGCGGAGGCACGCGGCAGCCCGCTCGAGCGGCAGCGTCACGGACAGACCACCTTCGAACTCGACGACGATGCTCACTTCCGAATCCATGCCGCCGCCGCCGTGACGTTCGCCGGAGACTCGCCCGAGCCCGTGGCCGCCGTAGACGACCAGCGCTCCTACGCGAAGATCGAGCGGTGTCTCATCCAGGTCCTCGGTGTCACGGACGGTCAAGCTCGACATCGAACGACTTTCATCACGGCCGGAGCGACTCGTTGCGCTGTCTGAACACGATACGGCCGCGCGTCAGGTCGTAGGGTGAGAGCTCCACCCGGACCTGGTCGCCGACGACGATCCTGATCCGGAACTTGCGCATCTTCCCTGCCGTGTACGCCAGCACCTCGTGCCGTCCGCCCTCGAGCTGCACGCGGTAGTTGCCGCTCCGTAGAGCCTCGACCACCTCGCCGCTCACCTCGACCTTCTCTTCCTTGACGGCCACTAGGCCCCCTTCCTGACATCGCGGCCCGGGTGGCTCACGCACTTGCGGAGCCAACCCGGGCCGGACGGCGTGCTAGACGACCCTGACGGACGTAGCCTGGGGGCCCTTCGGGCCCTCCTCGGTCTCGAACTCGACGTTCGCGCCCTCGGGAAGCGACTTGAATCCGTCGCCACCGACTGCGCTGAAATGAACGAACACGTCCTTCCCGCCATCAGCCGGCGTGATGAAACCGAAGCCCTTGGCGTCGTTGAACCACTTGACGGTTCCGGTTGCCATAGAAATACACCTCCTCACACCCAATCCAAGAACGGGCAGAGGAAACGCGGGGCGCGCAACCGTCACTCGCTCGAAGTCCTACGAAGTTTATCAGCCCCGCGGCCTCAGAGGCCGAGGTCGGGCCCGTAGCTCTCGAGGATACGCTCGGCTTCCTCGCGCGTCGCGACGATCCTGGCTCGCCAGATCAGACCGTCATGGCCGCTCACGACCCAATGAACGCGCGTCACCACCGACAGAGCCTGGTCGTCGTGGGAGATCGACGCGCGGACGAGTGCCGCCTCGGCCCCGAGCGCCTCGACCTCGAACTCGCGCACTGTGTAGACATTGCCGGCGGCGGCGAACCGCATCGCCTCGATCGTCGACTCCGGGCCCGCAACGCCGCGCGCGGCAATCGACTCGAGGCGCGCGTCGTCGCAGAGGAGCGACCGGAGCTCCGCCCAGGCCTCGAGGATTCGGAGGGTGCAGAACACCTCCACGAGCTCGAGAAAGCCGAGGCCGGCAGGAACCGGGCCCGGCGGCCGGAGTTCGCGAACCGGTGCAACGCTTGTCAGCGGTGGAACAACCGTCAGGCGCTGACGTCCAAGCGGCCCCATCAGAGCTCCCTTCCTTGAAGCCCAGACCCCACGCGACCCATCTAGCGCGCAGAAGCGAAAGGAGCGAGCGACGACCGAAAACACACCGTACATGCCACGGCTCTCCAGAAGCGGTGCGGGACCTCTGCGTCTTTCAGGTCTCAGACCGGCAACTGCGAGGTCGTGCGCCAGTTTCGCCAGGCAGCCGGCGACGACCCCGAAGCCGGGGTGGCCGATGGCTCGACGAGCCGCAAGGGCGTTCGGCCGACCGCTAGCCCTCGAGTTTCTGACGCCGAAGTCCACCGTCACGACCGTGACCATGCGGCCGCCGAACACCCCGGGTGCGTCTCGCTCAGCCCTGACGCCGATCCCGATCTGCTGCCACGCCGGGGAGAGGATGTTCTCGCGGTGGCCTCGGCTCGCCATCCAGAGGCTGATGACCCGGCCGGCGCTGATCGGGCCCGGAATCCAGAGCAGATTCTCCCCGACCCTCCAACTTCCGGCGCTGGGTGGGGGGTAGAACCGCTCGATGCGCTCCCAGAACGGCGTTCCGTCGGCGGAGAGGTGGCCGAAGTACCCGTCGACGAGCATCTCGTCCGAGTGGGCGGTGGCAGACTCGTCGAGCCCTTGGTCGATCTCGAGGCCGCCGAGGCCGTACCGGGCGCGGACCTGGTTGAGCCCGGTCAGCAGGCTGGTTCGCAGCTGTGTTTCAGCACTCGACCAGGCGGTCCGGGCGGCGGGAGTCTGGCCAGGCGCCGATCTTGCGCTCACGAACGCCAAGGTCGCCGTCAACAGGACGGTCCACGCTATGAGACGGCCGCCCAACGCCGGGATTGTCACGGCCCGTCCGGATGGACCGAGCCGGCGACTAGTTTGTGGGCAGGCTGATCCATTCAACAAGACGCGCGATCGAAAGAGGGGGAGAGATGGCAACGGACCGTCATGCAGAGGTGACCTGGAATGGCTCGCTGCTCGAGGGTAGCGGGCGCATCGACTCGGTGACGAGCGGCGTGCTCGACTCCCGTCCGCTGACCTGGAAGGCGCGCGCCGAAGACGCTCCGGCAGGAACCACGAGCCCCGAGGACCTCATCGCGGCGGCGCACGCCGGCTGCTTTGCGATGGCTCTCTCGCACGGCCTCGCCGAGGCCGGAACCCCCGCCGACGAGCTCAAGACCTCGGCGACCGTCACGTTCCAGCCGGGCGAGGGGATCACGAAGATCGCGCTGACGGTTCGCGGTCGCGTACCGGGGATCGACGCTCCCACCTTCCAGGAGCAGGCCGAAGCTGCGAAGGAGAACTGCCCCGTCTCCCAGGCGCTCGCCGCTGTCCCCGAGATCACGCTCGAGGCCGAGCTCGTCGACTGACGCCTGGGTCACCGGGTCGTGTCGTTGCTACTTCTTCACGAGCATCGTCCCGCTGATCGCGCGGCCTGCGCCTTGCGTCGCATCGACGCACGCCACACCTGGGAAGGAAGCCTGGCACCCGGTGGCGCCGAGGTCAGCCGCGGGCAAGAGTGTGCTCGCCTGGAAGTACTCCGACCTGGTGATGAGCCTGACGGTCTTCGTGCACGTCGCGCCCGGCTGAAACGTCCTCAGCTCGCGCCGACCGCCTCCTTGATCTGGTCGAGAGCAGCTGTCTCCTTGTCGCTGACGCCGCTCTTGGCCTCGGCAACGGCCTCCGCGGTGCCGACGACGAGCTGCCGGTAGGCGTCGACGTCGTCCGGAGCCTTCGCGGTCAGCGTCGCGATCGCCGAGCGAAGCGACGCCGTCGTCTCGGCGGTGACCTTTTCGCGTGAGCTCGTGATCCCGAAACCGGTTCCGTGGACGTGAGCAACCTCGCGGGCGAGCTCGTTCTGGTTGCTCTGGCTCTCGTGCGCCAGGTGCTTGGCCAGCGCCGAGGCCTCGCCGAAGGAGTCCGTGAACCCCGGGTCGCTCGCCGAGACCATCATCCCGGCGCCGGTCAGGCCCTTGTGAAGGCTCTCCCATTCCTCCTCGGTGAAGTCGGCCTTGGTCGCCATCTGCGCTCCTTTCTCGTCGGGTCGTCCGAGTATCGCAGCGCCTCGGACACTCGCGTCGCCGCTCCTCAGGAAGGCCGCAGTCCGTTCGCGAGCGCGTAGCGGACGAGCTCTGCGCGGCTTTGCAGGCCGAGCTTCTTCATGATGTGCGCCCGGTGCGCCTCGGCGGTGCGGACCGAGATGAAGAGCTGCTTCGCGATCTCGTGGTTCGTGTGGCCCATGGCGAGCAGTGTCAGAACCTCCCGCTCGCGATCGGAGAGCGGGTCCTCGCGAGGGCCTTCCCGGGAGGGCTCGGTGTCGATCAGGCGCGCGCCGAGCTCCGGGTGCACGTAGCGTCCGCCGCCGGCCACCTCGCGGATCGCGCCGACGACCTCGTTGGCGACGGCCTCCTTCAACAGGTACCCCCGCGCGCCGGCGGCGAACGCCTCGCGGACGTAACGCGGGTCGTCCTCCATCGAGAGGATCAGCACCTTCACCTCCGGATTCTCCTTCATCAGGTCGGGCATCGCCTCGAGCCCCGGCTTCCCCGGCATCGTCAGGTCGAGCAGGACGAGGTCGGGATGAAGGCCGCGCGACTGCTCCAGGGCCTCGTCGACGCTGCCCGCCTCGCCGACGGCCTCCATGTCCTCCTGCGTATCGAGGAGCAGTCTCAGGCCGGTGCGCACCACGGCGTGGTCGTCGACGATGAGGACTCTGATCACTCGAACGGGCACCTCGACCACGAGCGTCGTCCCCGCCTCCTTGCTCGACTCGATCGTCATGCGTCCTTCGAGCAGCTCGACGCGCTCGCGCATCCCCTCGAGCCCGAGACCGCCGTTCTGGGCCTTCGACGGATCGAAGCCGGTGCCGTCGTCCTCGAGCACCAGCAGGACGCTGCCGTTCTTCGGTGTGACGAACACGCTTGCCCTGGTCGGGTCGGCGTGCTTGGCAACGTTCGTCAGGCCTTCCTGGACGATGCGGTAGAGGGCGGTCTCGATCTCGGTCGGAAGGCGATCCGAGCCGAGCTGCGCCTCGAGGTCGACCTGAATCCCGGTCTGCGTCGCGAACGTGCTCGTGAGCCGCTCGAGCGCGCTGACGAGCCCGTAGTCGTCGAGCACCTTGGGCCGCAGCTCGAGCGCGATTCGGCGGACGTCCTGCATCGTCTGGCCGACCTGACGGCCGAGCTCGGCGATCGCCTCCCGGGTCACCGGATCGTCGATCCGCTCTTCCGCCGACTTGAGCCCGAGCGAGACCGAGGTGAGCGTCTGCCCGGTCTCGTCGTGGAGCTCACGCGCCAGGCGGCGCCGCTCGTTCTCCTGCGCTGCGACGACGCGCTGGATCGCGTCGCGCGCCACGCGCTCGGACAGGTCGACGGCGACGGCGGCGCGCGACGCGAAGGTCTCGGCCAGGCGCAGGTCGTCGTCGGAGAAATGCAGCCCGACGCCGGCGGGCTTGTCGTGCGCGGCGATGACGCCGATCGCTCGGTCGCGGACGACCAGGGGCACCCAGATGCTCGTGCGGGCCGCGAGCCGACCGTCGAGGTCGCGGTCGACCGAAGGGTCGCCGGGCTCGACGTCGAGGCGCTCGCTCCGCGCGCTCCCGAGCACCTGGCCGCTCATCGTCCCGCTGCGCGGCACGCGCTCGCCGAGAAAGCCCTCCGTGCCCGTGCCCGAGATCGCCGCGAACCGGAGCTGAGTGGTTCCCGCCGGAAGCAGGACGGCCACGACGCGCGCGCCGACGAGCTCGCGCAGGCGTGCCGCGACGAGGTTGAGGAGCGGCTGGAGCTCGGTCTCGGTCGCGAGCGCGTTCCCGACCTCGTTGAGCGACTCGAGGCGCTGTGACCAGCGCGTTGCTTCGAGCGCTCGTTCCCGCGTCTCCTCGAGCAGCTTCTGGATCGTGAAGCCGAAGATCGTCGCCACCGCCAGGCGGATCACGATCGGGCGCCAGGACTCCGACGGGTACTCGGGCGGGCCGATCACGAGATAGGGGATGACCTCGATCGCGAGGAGAACGGAGAGCCCGATCACCAGGTCTCGACGTGTCCCGGCGAGCGCGAGCCAGAGAATCGCGAGGTAGTACAGACCGCCGAAGCCGGACGCGGCGCCGCCGTCGCTCATGCGCAGGAGCGCTGCGAGCACGAGGAACCCGATCGGGACGAGGAGCTGGGTCGTCCGCGGCCAGCGCTGCCACTGCGTCGAGAGCGCGATCAGGCCGGCGCCGAGCACCGCGGCGGCGGCGATCTCGCCCCAGTTCCGGTCGGGCGCGGGCAGTGCAACGAGGCCGAACGCGACCGCGACGGCGATGATCGTGAACGCGAGTGTCCGCTCGGCGACACGGTCGCGCAGGACAAGGCCCTGGTCGTCACGCATCTCCACCGTGATGAGGTTACGCATGTAAACGGCGTCCCGTGGGCTGGCACTCGGCTTAACGACGGAGGCCCGCTGTGTCGGCGGGCCTCCGTCGTGCTCATTCGGAGGGCAGCCCTGGCGAAAGGCTGCTCGGAGCGGCGTAAGGAGAGCCGGAGAAGATCCCCTCACGCCTCTGTTGCGGGTGCAACACTCGGCTCCCAATCTAGGGTTCGGGCCGTTTTGCCACAAGCGCACCAACTACCCGTCTCCGTTCGCAATTACTACGAACGACGAGGGCCCGGTCTCCCGGGCCCTCGTCACGCACCACGAGACGGTTCGGCTAGCTGACGCCTGCCGCCTTCAGGGTCGCGCGAACGCGGCCCGCAGTGAACGGTGCTTCGTACAGGCGCACGCCGGTCGCGTCGAAGAACGCGTTGGCGATGGCACCCACGAGCGGGCAGGTGGGAGGCTCGCCCGAGCCGAGGGACGGCTGGTCCGTCCTCTGCACGAGCACGTTGACCACCTTCGGGGAGTCCTTGAACCGAAGGATCGGGTAGCCGATCCAGTCGATGCTCGTGACCTGGTTCTTGTTGAACGTGACCTCCTCGGTCAGAGCGCGACTCGTGCCCTGGATGAGGTTGCCCAGCATCTGGTTGTAGATCAGGCTCGGGTTCATCGAGAACCCGGAGTCCTGCGCCCCGTACAGATGCGTGACCAGGAGCTTCCCTGACTTCTTGTTCACCTGGACGTCCGCCACGACCGCCGCGTAGGCGCCGCCGTGATGGCTGTTGGCGATGCCGCGGCCCGTGACGATGTTCTCCTTGCTCAGGTTCGACCCGGGGACCCACGGCTTCCATCCGGCAGCTGTCGCCGCTGCCTGGAGCACCGCCGACCACCGCTGGCCGTCCAGATCGGTGTTCATGTTCTGCAGGCGGAAGGCCAGGGCGTCCATTCCCGAGGCCACCGCCAGCATGTCCATGATCTGGGCGTCGGCAAGCGTCGTCTGCTGAGCGCCCGGGGCCCGGAGAGCCCCGCTGAGGAGGATGCCCATGGTCGAGTCGATGGGCTTGTTGACCACCTTGTAGTTCGTGTTCGACACCTGCATCCACGGCGACAGGTTCTCCGTCACCGCGCCGGCGCCGTTCACCTTCGTCGGCAGGGCATTTGCCGTCGCCGACGGCGACCCGGGCCCGGCACCGAGCAGCTCGCGCGCGGTGTACAGGCTCGTCCCGCCCTGGCCGAAGCCGGTCGCCTCGTAGGCGACCATGTTGCCCTTGGCATCGACGCCCGCCCGCATGTCGTACATGATCGCGGGGCCGTAGTGCGTCCAGCCGTGCTCGTCCCAGCGCATCATCTGGAGGCGAACCGGAGCACCGGTCGCCTTCGACATGATCGCTGCCGACTCGGCCGTGTCGAACGCGACGCAGCCGTTCCCGAACGAGCCCGAGCCCTCGTAGAAGATGACCCGGATATTCTTCGCCTCGATCGGCGAGAGGACATTCGTCAGGTCGGTGACGAGGTTCTCGACGTTCTGCGTGTTACTCCAGATCGTCGCCCCGTTGGCCTTCACGTCTGCGACGCAGCAGCTCGGGCCGATCGGCATGTGTCCCTGGTAGTGGTGCTTGAACGTCCCCGACACCGTGTGCGCCGCCGAGGCGAGAGCAGCGTCGACGTTGCCCTTGGTCGCGGTGTTCAGGGCGGCCACGATCTTGCCCTGGCTGTCCATGTCGCGGTAGTGCTTCCAGAGGTTGCCGGTGCCGGGAAGGATCGGGTTGGTGTTCCACACGACCTTCAGCTGCGCAGCAGCCTGGATCGCGTCGAACTCCTTCGGCGCGACTACGCCGAGGAAGTTGCCGACCTGCACGACCTTCGCGTTCGGAATGTGGGCGATCGACTTCGCGTCGACGCTCTTCGGGACGTTGGAGTTGTACGGATAGGCGCCCTGGGCACGCGGCCGCACCATCCGGCCGTGCAGCATCCCGGGCACCCGTACCTGGTGCACGTACGTGTAGTTCCCGGTGACCTTGTCGGGGATGTCGACGCGCACCACGGGATTCGGGTCCTTCAGGACCGTCTTGTACGCCGAGAACGGCTTTGACGGTGCCACGCCGGGCTGCAGGTTGACGTTTGCGCCCGTGAGGTTCAGGAGCTTCCCGCCGACGAGCTCGCCGTAGGTGGTCGTCTTGCCGCCGCCCGAGATGACGCCCTTGTCGACCGACAGGCCCGCCACCGGAACGCCGAGCTTCGTCGAGGCCATGCCCAGCAGTGCTGCCCTGGTGATGGCGCCGATGTTGCGGATCTTCGGGCCCTGGCCCGACATCGCGTTCGAGCCGCCTTCGCCGCCGGTCGAGACGACGACCCACGTGTCGGCGTGCGCCGCTTTGGCGTTGTTGTAGCGGCCGTAGTACATCTGCGACATGTCCATGTCGAGCTCTTCGGCCAGCACCTGCAGGAACCCGGTCGTGATGCCGTTGCCGGTCTCGATCTGGCTCATCTTCAGCGTCACGGTGTTGTCGGCGCCGACGGTGATCCACGAGTCGACCGAGTTGATGTCGGGCAGGTAGCCCGCCGAGGTCGGTGCGGCGGCGGAAGCCTTGCCCGCGACCGCGGAGCCGAGCGCCGAGAAGCCGACGACGAGCGCGCCGCCGCCCTTGACGAACGAGGAGCGCGAGAACTGCTTCTCATGGAGGAAGCCCGTCATCACGCACCGCCCTTCGCCATCACTGCCGCGGCCTTCTGGATCGCGGTCAGGATTCTCGGATACGTCCCGCAGCGGCAGAGATGCCCGTTCATCGCCGTGCGGATCTGGTCCTCGGACGGGTTCTTCGTCGTCGCCAGCAGGTCTGCGGCCTGGATCATCATCCCGTTCTGGCAGTAGCCGCAATGCGGCACCTGCACGTCGATCCACGCCTGCTGCAACGGATGCAGAGCAGGCGCCGCTGCCGAAGTGCCGCGCTGCGCGGCGAAGAGTGCCGGCAGCCCCTCGAGCGTCGTGATGCTCTTGCCGCTCACCGCCGCGACCGGCGTGACGCACGAGCGGATCTCCTTGCCGTCCAGCAGCACCGAGCAGGCGCCACACTGCGCAAGGCCGCAACCGAAGCGCGGGCCGTGCAGGTGGAGCTCGTTGTGCAGGACGTAGAGGAGAGGAGTGTCGAGGCTCGCGGTCACGCCGTGCGTGAGGCCGTTCACCTTGATCTTGATGCTGTTCGCCATGCCTCCTCCAGTTTTGGAGTAGTGGGACAGGGCGCCCACGGCCCATCGGGCCACCTGCCGGGCGCCAGAACTCGAGCTTACGAGCCCCTTCCCGAATCCTCAATGCGCCCGAACTACTACTCAGGAGCAGGAAACTACGAATTGCCCTAGGTGGAAAATACGAACTTTGGACGGTGATGCCGGAGGAGTATGATCGGACCGTGGGTGGGTCACGTCGGAGGTGGGCCCGGTTTGCCGTCTTCGGGCTGTTGACGCTGGTCGCCGAGCTAACGGGGCGGAGCATCACCCATCGCCTCGACCATCGGGTGCGGGTCGAGCCGCTTGCGGCTCCGATGGCGTCCTATTACCCGTTCCTTCTGGCCGGCATCAGGCTGCTGGCCGCGCTCGCGCTCGCGGCGGTCGCCTGGCGACTCGTCCGCGCCCACGCCGCGGCGAACGCCGGCGAAGCGGTCCTCCGGACGATCGGGCAGCGCCACTACCGGTCGCCGACGCTCCGGCTGAAGCTGACGCCGCGGCTGTGGCTCGCGTCGTTCGGCGCCACCTCGCTGTGGTTCCTCGTGCAGAACGACGCGGAGCGGCTGTCCGAGGGCCGGTGGCCGCTGTTCGCGCCCTGGCTGCACACCTATTCCCTCCCGGTATTCGCCGTGCTGTCGGTGCTGCTCGCCGTAGCGTGGAACGCCGTCCGCAACTGGATGGCCGACGTCGAGCGGTACATCGCGGACACCTACGAGCGCGTCTTTCGCGCGCTTCGCGCGCTAGGAACATCGCTTTACCGGACGCGCCCGCGCGACGACCGGGCCCCGCGTCACCTCTTCGGCGCCTCGTTCGAGTCGCGCCCGCCACCGCTTTCCGCCTGACCCCCGCGGCATAAAACCCGCCGCGGGCGTCGTTCTTACCTGACCCGCGGCATAAAACCCGCCGCGAGCGTCGTTCTTATCCGACGACCCAGGGGGAAGAGGTGGAAACTCAGCTAGAGAGACACGTACAGGCGGGTACGGCGTATCAGAGCCGGCGGGCCCGCGTGATCGGCTTGCTCGGCCCGCTCACAATCGTCGCCGGGGTCGTCTGGGCGATCATTCAGCCCTACCGGCTGACGCTGCTGCACCCGTACCACCAGGGGTTCTGGTGGCTCGTCATCGAGCCGCCGCTGCTCGTGGCCGCCGCGGGCCTGTTCTTCTCGCTCGCCGTCGCGCGGCCGCTGATCGCCGACCTGGAGGAAGACGATGCAGCCGCGCGCTGAGATGGTGCACTGGCTGTTCGCGAGCGGCGTGCTCGTGCTCGGCCTGATCCTGATCGCCCAGGCGATCGCGGGCCCGGCCGTGTGGGCCAGACGCCGGTGGCGGGTCTACCTGTGGCCGGGGATCGCGTTCGGCCTCGGGATCCTCATGTGGCCTGTGATGACCTTCTACACCAACTCGGCGATCCATATGGTCGCCCACAGCGTGTGGGCGCAGGCGCTGATGGTGATGGGCGCCGCGGAGCTGGGGCTCGCCAAGGGCAAGCTGACGAGCCGCTGGTGGCATCTCGCGGCCCCGGTCGGCATCGCGTTCTCGGGGGTCGCATTCCTCGTGCACGAGCAGAACCCGTGGTTCTTCTCGCGCTCGGCGTTCCTGCACCACCTGATGGGGTGGACGCTGGTCGCGGCCGCGCTCTTCCCGCTCGCGCTCGTGTTCCGCCCGCGCTCGATCTTCCTTCGGTACGGGTTCGGGCTGTTCGTGGTCGCGCTGGCGGTGATGTTGCTCTGCGACCGCGACGTCTCCGCTGTCTTCGGCCACCTCTCGCCGCTCGCGGGGCCTCCGCACCGATGAAACGGGTCCTCGTATGGCTCGCCGCGTGCGCGTTGCTCGCGCCGGCGGCAGCCTGGGCACATGCGACGCTGAAGTCGGCCTCGCCCGGGTTCGAGCAGGAGCTCGCGGCCTCGCCAAAGGCGGTCCGGCTCCACTTCGACCAGTACGTCAGCTTCCCGGCCGTGACGGTGTTCTCGTCCGGGGGGAAGACCTTCCGGCTGAAGGCCGTCCTCGGACGGGCTCAACGTGGTGGCCCCGCTGCACCGGAAGCTGCCGCGGGGCGCGTACACCGTGCGCTGGCATGTGCTCTCGGCCGACGGGCACGTCGTCTCGGGCGTCTGGACGTTCGGCGTCCGTGTGAAGGCGCCACCGCCGACCGAGGCGTTTGGTGCCGGTGGGCCGACGCGCATCGAGCACGTGGTGCGCTGGCTGTACTTCCTCTCGTTCGCGGTGCTGATCGGCTCGCTCGGGTTCCGGGTCATCCTCGGGCGGCGCCCCCTGCCGGCCGCGGTCGACAAGCGGTTGTTCGCGCTGTCCCTGACGGGTGTGATCGCGGCGATCGAGATCGGGATCCTGGCCTTCTGCCTGCGCTGCGAGGACGTGCTCCAGCTGCCGTTCGCCGAGTACGTCTACGGCGACCTGACGCCGATCGCCGACGGGACGCGGTTCGGGCAGGCGTTCGTCCTGATGACGCTCGGCTTCGCGTTCGTGGCGGCGATCGTCTACCTCGCCTGGCTGCTCGACCGGCCGGTGCTCTACTTGCCGGCTCTCGTGTTGTCGGTCGCGCTGCTGTCGGGGCTCTCGCTGTCGGGGCACGACGCGGTCGACGCCGGCTCGTCGAAGGCGACCGAGCTGGCCGACTGGGTGCACATCTCGGCGGCGTCCTTGTGGCTCGGCGGACTGCTGGCGCTCGCGGTTGCCGTCTGGCCGGTGGCGCCGGAGTTGCGGCGCGAGGCGTTCTTCCGGTTCTCGCGGGTCGCGGTCGTGCTCGTCGGGCTCGTGCTCGCGGCGGGGACGTATCTCTCGCTCGTCCGGGTGCCGCATCTCGCCGACCTCTGGACTCAGCGCTACGGCGTGGTGCTCCTGGTGAAGATCTCGCTGGTGGCGCTGGCTGTGGGGTGGGGGGCGGTACACCACTTCTTCGTCCGGCCCCGGCTTGCCGGAGCGGGGCCTGGGGCGTCGTCGCGCGTCGGGCGGAGCCTTCTCGGGGAGAGCATGGTCGGAGTGGCCGTGCTGCTCGTGGCGGCGATCCTGGTCGACTCGAAGCCGCCGCCGCGGCCGGCGCCCTCGCCTACGGTCGCCCAGGCTGCTGCGCATCGCTGACGAGCTCTCTCAGGCGTGCGGCGTAGGCGGGGGCGGTCGGCTCGTCCTCGTGCCGGAAGTAGACGTAGGCCGGCGGCTCGAGGCGCGCGGCAAGCGCGACGAGGTCGGCGTCCGAGTAGGGCGGGTCGCGCAGCCGTATATAACGGTATGGCTCGGCATCGAAGTCGTTCACGCGGACGACCCCCTCGACGTCCTCCCAGGAGTCGTGGCGGAAGTCGAACGCGAGCTCGTGGCCGGCGGCTTTCTCACGCAGCTGCTCCAGGAGGCGGTCGTCGCGGGCGTTCTGGACGACGACGCGGATCGGCCCGAGCCGGTCTCCGAGGCGGTCGACCCTGGCGAGGTAGGGCGGGACCCGGCCGGGCTGGCCGATCGCCAGCTTGGGAGCGAAGCGGAAGCCGTCGGGAACGGTGGCAGCCCAGCGTTCGAACTGCTCGGCCGCCGGCAGGCGGTAGGCGGTCGTGTTCAGCTCGACCGTGTCGAAGACGGTCGCGTAGTGGGCGAGGAACTCGCCGGGCCGGCTGCCTTGCGGGTAGAAGCCCGGGCGCCAGGTCGGGTACGACCAGCCCGACGTGCCGATGTGGATCTCCACGGCGGTACGGTACGTCCGGGGCGAGGATTACGGTTGCTCGCCCGTGGCAGCGACGCGCGACATGGCTTCCGAGAACACGATCGAGCTCCTCGACCACGGCTTCGTCCGGCTGGACGCAGCGATGGCCGACGATCTGTCGGTGGTGAACGGCGCCCGCGTCTCGTTTGCGCGCCGCAAGACCGAGATGGACGAGTCGGACGAGGCGCTGATCCGCTTCCTGATGCGCGACCGGCACGGCTCCCCGTTCGAGCACAACGCGTTCCGCTTCCACATCCGGTGCCCGATCTTCGTGGCACGCGAATGGTTCGGCACAGGGTCGGCTGCCTCACCGGGGACACAGTAATCACGTTCGTGAATACGAACGGACACTCGAACAAGAAGCTCACGAGGACGCTTGACGAGATCTGGCGGATGTGGACCGTGGGCGAGAAGGACGGCCATGCAATCCCTTCCGGTGTCGCGGCGGAGGTCGATCGGCTCCACACTGCTGGGGTAAGCCAGCGAGAGATCGCCAGAACCCTTGGTATCGGACGTCGATCGGTCCGCACACGGCTCGCAGGTGCCGAGGGCACGAGAGACGCGAAGTGGCGCGTCCGTGGAATGTCATTGCGGGTTCTCGACGAGTCGACGAACGAATTCACTACTGGGCACATCGCCGACGTCATCGACAAAGGCGTTCAGCCCGTCTACAAGCTGACGCTTGCGGACGGCAAGCAGTTGACACTCACTGAGAACCATCGCGTCCTGACCGACGAGGGTTGGAAGCTGATGAGCGCGGCAGTCGGGTTGTCGGGCCGGGGCGAAAGCGCCCGAATGGCCCAACGGTGCGGACTGATAGTCAATGGGATGCTCCGCCACCAAGACAGGGATTGGCTGGCCGCGAGGCGGCGAGAGGGCCGGTCAGTCCCGGAGATTGCCAAGGCCGCCGGCTGCAGTTACCACACCGTTCGCAAATGGCTCGCGATCCACGACTTGCGTTTCACCCCGAAAGAGCGTCGGAAGATCGCTGGAGATCCCTGGAACAAGGGCAAGCGCGGCTACAAGATAAATCTTCGGCACAGCGAGGCTCATCTGCAGGCAATACGCGCGGCTCGGACGGGCCCGAAGAGCAACTTCTGGCGTGGCGGCGTCACACCGGAGCGAAACCTGATCGGTACATGGACGCGCGAGCGCGCTGCCAACGTTCATCTGTCATACGACTACATCTGCCAGCAATGTGGAAAGCGGGGCGGAACGCTCCACGCGCATCACATCCGTCCGGTTTGGCTGGATGCGATTTGCGCCCGGGACATCGGCAATCTCATCTCCGTCTGCGACAGCTGTCACCGCCGGATTCATCGCACTCGCGACGCCGAGCTTGCGTTCATGCACGCGCACGCCGACCGGGTCGGCTTCGTCACCGAAGGGCCGGTGCCGACTCGCAAGGGTTTTGCGCTCACCGGCCACCCCGTGGAGGTGGTCGGGCTGGAGTATGTCGGGCTGCGGCAGACCTACGATCTCGCCGTCGACGGGCCCTGGCACAACTTCGTCGCGAACGGAATCGTCGTCCACAACTCGTTCAACGAGTTCAGCTTGAGATATGCCAAGGCGACGGACGACTTCTACATCCCGGAGGTCGATGACGTGCGTACCCAGGTCGGCAAGCCGGGCGCGTACTCGTTCGAGCCGGTCGAGCCCGAGCTTGCCGAGCACACTCGCGAAAAGCTCCAGGAGGTTTACGACGTCGCCTTCGGCGCGTACGAGGAGCTCGTCGAGGCGGGCGTGGCGCGGGAGCTCGCCCGGTCGGTGCTGCCGGTCGGCGCCTACACGCAGTTCTACTGGACCGTGAACGCGCGGTCGCTCATGAACTTCGTCTCGCTGCGGAACGCCGAGTTCGCGCAGCTCGAGATCCGCCGGTACGCCGAGGCGGTCGAGGTTTTCTTCGCCCAGGCGATGCCGGTCACGTACGCTTCGTTCGTCGAGGGCGGTCGCGTAGCCCCCTGAGTGCCGCGCAAACCCTAAGAACCTCCTAAGACTTGCCCCCTGGGACCGGAATATGCGGCTCCCTGCGGCGTTTAACTAAGTGAACGGCGAGCAGCGCTGAAGTAAGGACAAAACCGCGCGCCCGTGAACTTACGAATAGAGGAGCACATGGCTGAAGAGACGATGACCCTGCACGACGAAGAGACCGCCGAGCTGCTGGTAGATGGGCAGCGCCGGCGCGGCGCGCGCGCGATCGAGGAGGACGACACTCCGTCGTTCGTCCTGGACGAGATCGACGAGGCGTACGAAGAGGAAGACGACGACGATTTCGAGCTGGACCTCACTGCCGAGGCCCCGCTGACCACCGACTCGCTGCAGCTGTTCCTCAACGAGGCCGGCCGCTACCCGCTGCTCACCGCGGCGGAGGAGGTCGAGCTCGCGAAGCGGATCGAGCGCGGCGACCGCGCGGCGAAGGAGCGGATGATCACCTGCAACCTGCGGCTGGTCGTCTCGATCGCCCGCCGGTACCAGACCCAGGGCATCACGCTCGGCGACCTGATCCAGGAGGGCGTGATCGGGCTGATCCGCGCGACGGAGAAGTTCGACTGGCGCAAGGGCTTCAAGTTCTCGACCTATGCGACCTGGTGGATTCGCCAGGCGGTGCAGCGCGGCGTTGCGAACAAGGCGCGCACCATCCGTATCCCGGTGCATGTGGTCGAGCGCGAGCAGAAGGTCACGCGCACCGAGCGCGAGCTGTCGGCCAAGATGGGGCGGGCCCCGAGCGACGAGGAGATCGCGACGGCTGCGAAGCTCCCGCTCACCCAGGTCCGCGAGGTTCGCGAGGCTGCCCGCGCGGTGGCTTCGACGGACGCTCCGATCGGCTCCGACGGTGACACGAGCTTCGGCGACCTGTTCGCCGCCGGCGGCCCGACCACCGAGGACGAGGTCGACGCGACGATTCGCGGCGACGCCGTCCGGCGTGCGGTCGCGAAGCTGCCGGATCGGCAGCGTGACGTGATCTCCCTGCGGTTCGGACTGGTTGGCGATGGCCCGAACTCGCTGGAGCAGATCGGCAAGCAGCTCGGCATCACGCGCGAGCGCGTTCGGCAGATCGAGGCCGACGCCCTCCGTCGCCTGGCGGCGGACGACGCGATCGCCGACGCCGCGTAGTTCTCCCTGACGCAAGACCCAGCGCGTTCCGGTGAGTCCGGTCACCGGGACGCGCTAACCGTTGTAGCCGGGCCGCGTCCGCCAAGGACACGTCCTGCGACGACCCAGGACACGTCCCCGCAGGACGACTCTGGTGTCAGACACCGTTCATTCTCGGACAACGCCCTGAGTGTTCATGCGCCCTGCAGGGCCGGTTGGTGTCAGACACCAAATGGGGCCCTCGGCCGCGGCCGTGGCTCGAGTGGACTAGTCAGAAGGCCGGCCGCGAGGGCGGCTAGGACGTCGTCATGACCACGTGACCGGGGAACTGGGTTCCCTTGGTCATCTCGGTCACGGCCCACTTGGTCTGGCCGGTGATGCGGTACGGGACGCTGAAGGCCACTGTGGTCGCCCCGTCGGCGCCGACCTTGAACATCCCGCAGACCCACGTGGGCTTGCCGTTCTGCGTCGTCAGCATGAGCACGTAGTGGGAGTCGGCGCCGTGGAGCGGCGGGAGGCCCGTCACGGTCAGCTGGACCGGCCAGTTGCCGTTCGAGTCGGCGGCGCCGACCCGCAGCGACGCAAGCGAGTTCTGCTCGCCCGACATCCCGACGACGCGCACCGCATGGAGCGCGTTCGACGAGTGGTGCGCCTGGTTCGCGAGGACGTAGCCGCCCGAGAAGCAGGCCACGGCGACGGCGGCTGCGATCGTAATCGCGGCCGCCGTCCTGCGGCGCCTCGGGAACTCGATGACCTTGGCGCCGCCGACGTCGGACGGCGCGCCCGGAAGACCCGTCGGGAGGTCGACCGGCGGCCCCGCGGCGACGAGAAGCTCGTGCACTCGAAGCATGCGCGAGCGATCCTCCGGGCTCACACCCGTCAGATCTACAACCTCGTCGAAGTCGGCCGTCACTCGAGCTCTCCCTCCAGAATCTCGGCGAGGTGCATCAGCGCGCTGCGCGTCCTCGTCTTCACGGTACCAAGGGGAATTCCAAGTCGTGTTGCGACTTCGCTCTGCGAGAGATCGCTCCAGTACGCAAGCGCGATCACCTCGCGCTCGCGCTCCGGCAGCCGCTCGAGCGCGCTGTGTACCTGCCACTGCGTCCACGACTGCTCCGCGCGGTCGTCGGGGCCGATCTCGAGCGACGGTTCGTCGGGAGCCTCGGCAGGAGGCTCGTTCCTCGCCCGGCTCCGATCGACGATCGCGTTCCGCGCCACACCGTAGAGCCAGGGCGCGCCGGGGCCGCGCTCAGGCTTGTACGTGCTCGCCGAACGCCAGATCGACACGAACGTCTCCTGCACGGCATCCTCGGCGCGGCCGCGGTCGCCGAGCCGTCGCAGCGCCAGCCCGAAAACCGGGCGTGCATAGCGACGGTACAGCTTGTCGAAAGCGGCGCGGTCACCTTCACCCGTCCGCTGGATGAGCTCCCCATCCGAGCACACGCCGGCAATCCTAGGGGTCGGAAAGGCAACTGCCATCGCTTCCTACTTCGGATCGGGAGCGGAACTCGGTTTTTTGCAGGACTGACCCGCCGAAGGCGTCTACCCCCCGGCGGCCTCGAAGCGTCTGCCCACCTCGTCCCAGTCGACAACGTCCCACCACGCGGCGAGATAGTCGGGCCGACGGTTCTGGTACTTCAGGTAGTAGGAGTGCTCCCAGACGTCGATGCCGAGAATCGCGGTCTTCCCGTCCATCAGCGGGTTGTCCTGGTTCGGGGTCGACACCACGGACAGCTCGCCACCGTCGACCACGAGCCATGTCCAGCCCGAGCCGAACCGCTTCACACCCGCGTCGTTGACGGCCGCCTTCAACTGGTCGGGGTCGCCGAAGGCGTCGTTGATCGCCGCTTCGAGCGCGCCCGAAGGGTCGCCGCCTCCACGCGGCTTCATGATCTTCCAGAAAAGCGAATGATTCCAATGCCCGCCGCCGTTGTTCCGCACCGCCGCCCGCTTGTCCTCGGGGATGGAGCCGAGGTTCGTGAGCACCTCGTCGATCGTCCGGCTGGCCCACTCGGTACCTTCGAGCGCGGCGTTCAGGTTCGTCACGTACGCCTGATGGTGCTTGTCGTGGTGGATCTCCATCGTCTTCGCGTCGATCGTGGGCTCGAGCGCGTCGATTCTCGTACGGGAGCGGGGGTAGCTCGAATGCCATCGTCTCTCCTTTTTCGGTCGCCTTCGACGGCAGGATATGCTCCCCGCGCCAGGTGGTGAGACTGTGACCTTCGCCGCGATCGTCGCCGCCGGATACCTGCTCGGTTCCTGCCCCTGGGGCTACTGGCTCGTCCGGCTCTTTCACCGGGCGGACGTCCGCAGCCAGGGCAGCGGCGCGACCGGGGCCTCCAACGTCTGGCGCGCCTACGGGCCGCGGCTCGGTCTCGCGGTGCTGGCCCTCGACGTCCTCAAGGGTTTCGTCCCGGCGTTCGTCGGCCTCCACCAGGTCTCCACGCTGTGCGGGATCCTTGCCGGCGCGGCCGCGATGGCCGGCCACTACCGGCCGCATTTTCCTCCGCTTCAGGAGAGGCGGAAAGATGGTGGCCACGGCGGGCGGGGTCGTGATCGCCGTCGCGCCCTGGGTGGCCCTCGCGATCGCGGCGGTCTGGCTCGTCACCTTCGCGGTCACCCGCTACACGTCGGTCGCCTCGATCGTCTCGGCGTTCGCGCTGCCGCTGACCGCGTGGGGATTCGGCTACCCGACTGAAGTGGTCGTGTTCACCGCCGTCTCGGCAGTCGCGGTCGTCTGGCTCCACCGTGGGAACCTCCGGCGGCTCCGGGCCGGCACCGAGAACAAGTTCCGGCGGCGGAGCCGAGCGGCGCTCTCCTGATGACCGACCCGGGCCTCGCCGGGCTGGTCGACCTGGCCTGTCACGACCTTCGGACGCCGCTTGCCACGGTCAACGGGTTCACGAAGACGATCCTCCGCGCGGCGGCGAGGCCGCAGTCGAGCCATCGACGAGGCCTCACAGATCGCCTGCTCGTCGACGCGCCCCCGAGCGCCCGGCCGCCACCACCAGTGACGTGGGCGCCATCGTCGCGCGCGCCGCTGTCGAGGCTCTCGGCGGCTCGGTCGAGCTAGACGGCGAGACGCTGCGCGTCAGGATCTGACCAGGCCGCCGCGGGTTGGGCGTCGACGCCGGGCTCGTAGCAGGCGCGGCACCGAGCCTCGTAGGAGTCGAGCGCACCGATCTGCACGGTCGCGCCGCCGAACGGTGCCGGCCGGCCGTCGACCAGACGCTGGGTCAGCGTCGCGGGGCCTCCGCACCGGTGACAGACGGCCTCGAGCTTGTCGACGAACTCCGCCACGCAGAGGAGGGTCGGCATCGACCCGAACGGCATCCCACGGAAGTCCTGCGCCAGACCCGCGGCGACGACCCTGACCCCACGCGAGACGAGCGCGCCGATCGCCTCGACGATCCCGTCGTCGAAGAACTGGATCTCGTCGATCCCGACCGCGTCATAGCCTGACGCCAGCCGGGCCACGTCCGCGCTACTACCGGCGCTGACGGCCCGCATCTTCGCTCCCGCGTGCGAGACGACATGACCCACGTCGTAGCGGTCGTCGACGGCGGGCTTCACGATCAGCGCCCGCTGGCCCGCGATCTCGGCCCGCCGCAGCCGCCGGATCAGCTCCTCGCTCTTCCCGGAGAACATCGGCCCGCAGACCACCTCGAGCCAGCCTCCCCGGTGCGGTTGGATGCGAATCACGGGGCGTGACCCTAGCGGGGCCACCAGACGTACACATTGGTCGGCTTTCGCACGAAGCCGAGACGCTTATAAAGCTGGTTCGCCGACTCTCGGTACGGCATGGACGTCAGCTCCAGCATGAGCACCTGCGCCTCGTTTGCGCGGCGAAACACCTCCTGCACGAGCGCCTCGCCGACCCCTCGGCCGCGGGCCGAGGAATCGACGATCACGTCCTCGAGCCGGCCCTTGAGCCCGGAGGACACGCGATACGTCACGAATGTCGCCGTCCCCACGATCGAGTTGTCCTCGTCGTCGCGGGCTACGAGCATCGTCTGGCTGCCGACGGTCTCGGCGAGCTGCCCGAGCGTCGGCGGCGTTCTCGCCTCGGTCAGCTGCGGCAGGAGCCGGTGCATGGCGGCAAGGAGCTCGTCGGTTGCCTCGTGCGCCTGCTCGAGCCTCACACAACACCGCCCCGCTCCGGTGCCGGCTGAGCCGGCACCTCCGTCCGAGACCGCGTGCACCGGCTAACCGCGGTCACATTGGAGCCTCCGTCAAGCCTACGGCTCACCGCAGGAGCCTCGACATGCGCCGGTCGGCGAGGATCCGGCCGCCGGTCTGGCAGGTGGGGCAGTAGTAGATGGTGTGCTCCTCGAAGTCGACCCGCGCGATCGGAGTGCGACAGTTCGGGCACGGCTCGCCGAGCCGGTCGTGGACGCGGTAGACGGCGGGGTTCGCAGCGCCCGCCATCCGCAGCTCGAGGCCGCGCTCGAGCTCGCTGCGGATCGCGTTCGCCAGCCGCTCCGTCTCCTCGGCGTCGAGGGACGTGGACAGGGCGTACGGCGACAGCCGGGCCACGTTGAGGATCTCGTTCGCCCACGCCCGCCCGATGCCCGCGATCGCCCGCTGGTCGCGGAGAAGCGAGTGGAGTCGCCTGGAGTCCGCCGCCAGGATCGGCGCCAGCGTCTCCGGCGTCAGCGTGTCGGCCTCGGGCCCGAGGTAGGCGAGCTCCGCCTCGACCTCCGCCGGCGCCATCAGCCACACGCCGGCGCGCTTCTTCCGGCCTCCCTCGGTGAGGATGAGCTCGCCGCCGTCGGCGAAGCGCAGCCGGAACTCCGGCGTCTTCGGAGACTTCCCGCCCGGCGGGACGTACCGGATCCGGCCGGCGCTCATCAGGTGGACCATCAGGACGGGCCCGTCGTCCTCCGTCGGGAAGAGCAGCCGCTTCGCGCGGCG
This sequence comes from uncultured Actinomycetota bacterium, assembly GCA_963801905.1. GTDB lineage: Bacteria > Actinomycetota > Thermoleophilia > Gaiellales > Gaiellaceae > PALSA-600. The sequence goes on from CAWDGP010000004.1 coordinate 187,840, forward strand.
CCGGGCACCGACGAAGCGCTTGCCCTCGAGCGCGGCAAGCGGCGGGTCGAACGTCTTCAGCGTCGCGATGTGCGCCGGTCCCGCCTGCTCGACCGCGCTCCGGGAGACGTCGGGGTCGAGGGCCCGCCGCCAGGCTTCGACTTCGGGTAGCTCGGGCATCTGCCCAGACTAATGGCGGTCAGGCTTTGAGCCCGGCGGCCGCGCTGCCGCCGAGAGTCTGGAGCGCGTTGTAGGCCTTGCCAAGCAGCAGCGTCGCCTTCTTGAACTCGGTCGACCCCTGCTTGAGGAACGGGGTGACCTGCGCGGCGCGCCCCTTGGTCACCGCTCCGATCGCCTTGGCGAAGTCGTTGGCGCCGTTCTGGTCGTGGATGCAGGCGGAGTTGAGGGCGTCCCGGAACGCGTTCAAGCGCGTCGTCGGGGGTGCACCGGCGAGCTTGATCCGGTCCTTCGGCTGCTTGCAGTCCGCGAGCGCGACGAGCGTGTTCGTCAGGTTCAGGTTGTCGGGCTTGTTCCCGGCCACGAGCGCGTTCGGCTTCACCGCCTGGTTGATCACGACCTTGAGGCTCGAGTTCTGGACGTTCCAGACCTTGACGAGCGGCGCGATCCACGCCTGCTCGTCCGGGCTCAACCTCGCTCCCGCGCCCGGAACAAGAGCCGCCGACGCGGCCACTGCCACAGCGAGCAACAAGAGACGACTGCGCACGAAATCGAGTGTAGCCCCGGTTGGTCTAGAGTCGCCGCGGGTGAGCGAGACCGTCCGGTTCGAGCAGGTCGGCCTCTGGCGCAGCTCGCACGGGGCTCGGAAGATCATCCTCGATCGGATCGACTGGACCGCAGGTGAGGGCGAGCACTGGGGGATCATCGGGCCGAACGGCGCCGGGAAGACGACTCTGCTCCGGATCGCGTCGGCGCAGATGCGTCCGAGCGCCGGGGTCGCCTGGGTGCTCGGAGGCCGGCTCGGCCGCACGCCTCTCCACGAGCTGCGGCGGCGGATCGGTCTCGTCGAGCCCGCCCTGGGGCGTCGCTTCTACCCGGAGCAGCGCGCCGTCGACGTCGTGCTCACGGGTTTCATCGGGTCGATCCTCCTTGCGGAGCAGCTGCCCTCCGATGCGCTGGAGCGCGCACACGACGCGCTCGCCGCGGTGCGCGCCGACTCCCTCGAGACCCGGTTCTTCTCGAGCCTGTCGGAGGGGGAGCGGGCGCGCGTGATGCTCGCCCGCGCGCTCATCTCGGACGCGGCACTCCTCGCCCTCGACGAGCCCGCCGCCGGTCTCGACCTTGGCGGCCGCGAGCTCCTCCTCGAGGCGTTCGAGCACGCCGTGAGCACCCGCCCCTCCCTCACGACGCTCACGGTCACCCATCACCTCGAGGAGCTCCCTCCGAGCACGAGTCACGCGCTCCTCCTGCGGGACGGCCGGGTCGTCGCGGGCGGCCCACTCGAGGAGACGCTCACCGACGCGAACCTGACCGCGTGCTTCGGGCTGCCGCTTCGCCTGGAGCGGATCGGCGGCCGGCTGTTCGTGCGAACGAGCCGCTAAACCGTCAGCTTCACGATCGCCGCGATCCCGACGACGACGATCGCGCCGCGGAACGCCGCCGGTGGGAGGCGCCTCCCGACGTGCGCCCCGACCCGACCGCCGACGACCGATCCGACCGCGATCAGCAGCGCGACTCGCCAGTCCACGTCGGCAGCGACCGCGAAGATGACGGCCGCGACGAGGTTCGTGAGCGTCGCGAGCACGTTCTTCAGCGCGTTCACCCGCTGAATGGAGTCCGTCAGCGCGAGCCCGAGCACCGCGAGCAGCAGGATCCCCTGACCCGCTCCGAAGTAGCCGCCGTACACCCCGATCGCCAGGAGACCGGCCACCGTCCACGGCCCCCCATGCGGCCGATGCCGGCGGCGCCTCTTCTCCACCTGTGCCGAGAGCCACGGCCCCGTGACGATCAGGACGACCGCACTCCCGATCAGCCACGGCACGATCGTCTTGAACGCAGAGGCGGGAAGCGTCAGGAGAAGAGTGGCCCCGATCGCCCCGCCTCCGAGCGACGCCGCTCCGAGCACCAGAGACCGACGGCCCTGACCCTCGAGCTCGGCGCGGTAGCCGTGCGTTCCCGACACCCCGCCCGGCACGAGCCCCACCGTGTTCGAGACGTTGGCCTGGACGGGCGCGTACCCGAAGGCCAGGAGCACCGGGAAGGTGATGAGCGTGCCGCTCCCGACCACCGTGTTCACCGTTCCGGCGCCAAAGCCGGCGGCTGTGATCGCGATTGCCTCGGTTACGTTCATGCCTGCCCGTTCTACACTTGCCCGGTGGACGCCGGCACCAAGGCCGACGAGATCGCGCTCGCGCTCGAGGAGGCGATCGTCTCGGGTGAGCTTGCTCCAGGATCCGTCCTTCGGCAGGAGCAGGTGTCGGCCCAGTACGCCGTCAGCCGGACGCCCGTCCGTGAGGCGCTACGTCGCCTCGCTGCTCTCGGCCTCGTCTCGTTCGAGGCCAACCGTGGCTTCCGGGTCCGCACGTTGTCACGTTCCGAGGTCTACGAGGCGTTCCTGCTGCGGGCCGAGCTCGAGAGCCTCGTCACCGGCATCGCGGCCGAGCGGATCACGGACGAGGACCTCGATGAGCTCGCCGAGGCCGAGCGCAGGTTCTCGCGACTCACCCGGGCGATGCGCGAGCGCGAGCCGGGCGCCGACCGCCGCTCGCTCACCGTCGAATGGATGCGGGCGAACCACGGCTTCCACGACGTCATCTACCGGGTGGCCAACCTCCCCTACATCGAGGCGGTCGCGAAGTCGGCACGGCGGACGTTCTCGGGCCCCGCGGTCTGGGCGCCGGGAGACGGGTCGATCAACGAGCTCTACCTCGTCAACGAGCGCCAACACGAGGCGATCCGGGGAGCGCTCGCCGCAGGGAGCCCCGAGGGCGCCCGCTCGCTCGCACGCGAGCACGTCCTCGCCTCGTTCCGGCTGCTCGAGACGATCCTCGAGCAGGTGGGCCGCGCTCTCACGGACGACCCGCCGGCACGGCGCAGACGGGCGTCGTGAACCTCGACGAGGCAGGGCTCTACGCGGCGTCCGCACGCCGCGTCCTTCGTTCGCGTGGGCTTCACGGTCTCGGGGAGCGGCTCCGCGGGACCGAGGACAGGCTCGTGTTCGTGATCGGGTCGCCGCGGTCCGGCACCACCTTCCTCGCCGGCGCAATCGCCGAGCAGCCAGGATTCGTCGACCTCAGCGAGGTGAACCCGCACAAGGCGTCCATCGGGCAGCTCCTGGAGCTGCCGCAGGCCGAGGCCGCGGCGCGGATCCGCACCGTCCTCGAGCGCGTTCGCGCGCTTGCGCTCGTTCGCGGCTGGAGGGGAGTGGAGCAGACCCCGGAGACCGCGTTCGTCCTCGGCGCCGCGCTCTCCGCCTACCCGCGCGGCCGGGCTGTGCACCTCGTGCGAGACGGCCGTGACGTCGTGTGCTCGCTGCTCGAGCGTGGATGGCTGAGCGCCGGCCGCACCGGCGGTGACGACGCCAGGCTGGCGTACGGCGCCCGCGCTCGTTTCTGGGTCGAGCCGGATCGAGTCGCCGAGTTCGAGGCGGCCAGCGACGCGACGCGCGCGGCCTGGGCCTGGAGGCGCTACGTGACCGCGGCGCGATCCGTCGTCGACGCGCGCGTGCTGGAGCTCCGGTACGAGGCGATCGCCGCCGATCCCGTCGGCGGCGGCGCAGACGCTCGGCGATCACCTGGACACGACTCCGGTGCCCCTCGGCCGCTTCACGGACGCCTCGATCGGACGCTACCGCCGCGACCTGTCGGACGAGCAACTCGCCGACGTCGAGCGTGAGGCCGGGCCGCTCCTCGCCGAGCTGGGGTACCTCTGAGTCGCTCTTATCGTTCTCTAAGGGCGTTCTTAGGCCGCGTTCTTTAACCTCGGTCCGTCAACTCAGGCACCGGACTACTCGAAAGGTGGTGGACATGCGGCGGACACTGTTCCGCGTGACGGTCGGGTCGATGGTTGCGGTGCTCGCGGCCGCCCTCGCCGGCTCGGCCCTTGCACAGCACGGCCACAACTACGGGCCGCGCACGGCGTTCCGGGCAGGCGGTTTCGGGCCCGGAGGCCTGCTGGCCGGCGGCGGCATGATGTTCGGAGGCCCGGGAGCCTTCGGCATGCGCGGGTTCGAGATGGGAAGGCCCGGCGGGCCCGGCGGAGGCGGAGTGCTCACCTCCGACGTGCTGACGCCCGCGGCGGCGACCCTCGGCATCTCGGTCTCCACTCTCGCTGCGGACCTGAACGGAGGCAAGACGCTCGCCCAGGAGGCGACTGCCAAGGGCAAGACCGCGCAGGCCGTGATCGACGCGATCGTCGCTGCCCAGAAGACGAACCTCGACAACGAGAAGGCCGCAGGCTGGATCACGGCCGACCAGGAGACCGCGATCCTCGCGAAGTACACGGACGCGGTCACGGATCTCGTCAACAACGGCCTGCCCGTGGGCGGAAACGCCAAGGGTGGGGGCCTGCTCCAGACGGCAGCCACGTTCCTCGGCATGTCGGTGTCCGACCTTCAGACGGCTCTGAAGTCGGGTAAGTCGCTCGCGGACATCACGACGTCGAAGGGCAAGACCGTCGCCGACCTCGTCACGGCGCTCGTCGCCCCGGCGAAGAAGAACCTCGATCAGGCCGCCACCGACGGGAAGATCACCTCCACGCAGGAGACCACGATCCTGAATCACCTGACGACGGCGCTCACGAACCTCGTGAACCACGTCAAGCCGACCGCCCCTCAGATGAGCGCGATGACGACGAGCATCGTCAAGTACGCGAAGCTGACGGCGTTCGCGAGGCACCACTAGAACGCTTCTCCCTCCAGAGAGCACCGACCGAGGCCGGGCCGCAAGGCCCGGCCTCGGCGGCTACCCGGCGGCTACCCGGCGGCGTCGGGCAGCGCCGGTCGTCTCGGCGGCCGCCGACACGGCGGATGCGACGGCCGGGGCGACGTCGCGATTGAAGACGCTCGGGACGATGTACTCGGCGCCGAGCTCGTCAGGTCGAACGACCTCGGCGATCGCGTGCGCCGCGGCGAGCTTCATCTCCTCGTTGATGGCCCTCGCCCGCACGTCGAGCGCGCCGCGGAACACGCCGGGGAAGGCGAGGACGTTGTTGATCTGGTTCGGGTAGTCAGAACGCCCGGTTGCGATCACGGCCGCGAGCCCCTCGATCTCCTCGGGCATCACCTCCGGCACCGGGTTCGACATCGCGAACACGATCGCGTCGTCGGCCATCGTCGCGACCCCGTCGCGGCTGACGGCGCCCGGGCCCGACAGGCCGAGGAACACGTCGGCGCCGGCCAGCGCCTCGTCGGCCGATCCGGCGAAGCCCTCAGGGTTCGTCCGCTCCGCATAGGCCTTCTTCCAGGGGCCGAGGTCGTCGCGGCCGAGGTGCAGCGCGCCGCGCCGGTCGCAGCCGATGATGTCGCGTACGCCGAGGCCGAGCAGCATGTCTGTGCACGCGACCCCGGCCGCGCCGACACCCGTGACGACGACGCGGACGTCGGCAGGCCGCTTACCCACGAGCTTGAGCGCGTTGACGAACGCGGCGGTGACGACGATCGCCGTCCCGTGCTGGTCGTCGTGGAAGACCGGGATGTCGAGCAGCTCCTTGAGCCGGCTCTCGATCTCGAAGCAGCGCGGGGCGGAGATGTCCTCGAGGTTGATCCCGCCGAACCCGGGCGCGATCGCAGCGACTGCGGCGACGATCTCGTCCGCGTCGGTCGTCGCGAGGCAGATCGGCCACGCGTCGACGGCGCCGAACTCCTTGAACAGCATCGCCTTGCCCTCCATCACCGGCATCGCAGCCTCGGGCCCGATGTCGCCGAGCCCGAGCACGGCCGTCCCGTCACTCACGACGGCGACGGTGTTCTGCTTGATCGTGAGGTTCCAGACCTTGCTGTGGTCCTCGGCGATCGCGAGGCAGACCCGAGCGACGCCGGGCGTGTACGCCATCGAGAGGTCGTCGCGCGTCTTCAGCGGCGACTTCGAGACCATCTCGATCTTCCCGCCGAGATGAAGCAGGAAGGTCCGGTCGGAGACGTGCTCGACCTCGACGCCGGGAATGCCGTGGACGGCGGCGACGATCGCCTCGATGTGGTCGGCGCTCGCGGCGTCGACCGTGACATCGCGCACCTTCTTGCCCTGTTCGACCCGGACGAGATCGATCGCGCCCAGGCTGCCGCCGGCGTCGCCGATCGCACGGGCGAGCTCCGCGAAGGCGCCGGGCTTGTCGTCCACGTGTACGCGCAATGTCGCGCTGAACGACGCGGATGGCCGTACCTGCGACACGCCCGGCATGGTCGCAGAAAGTCAGTAGCTCCGGATCCGCGCCACCGTCCCTTGACACGACTGTCGTCGCTGTGACAGAGTCGCTTCGCCAAGTCCTGTGGGCCCTCGGGTTCGCGGGGCTTGGCGTTTAAACGGCAACTTCGGCGCGTGGCGGCTACGCTCGTTCTCGACGTCCGGGATGAAGGCCCGACATGCAGCGGTGCTGGCTCTCCTTCTCCCCACGCTCGCGCTGGGGACGGTCGCCTGCGGCGGCGGGTCGAGCAACGGCGACACGAAGACCTCCGCCGAGCAGCAGCGCGCCGCCGAGCAACACTGGCGCTCCGGACTGAAGCTCTGGCACCACTCGACCCAGCACGCCCTCAACGGGATCTCGATCATCTTCTCCACCCAGGCGTCGCTCGACAAGATCCGCAAGCCTGGCACCGCCGCCTCCTCGACGCTCTCGGGGTTCGAGGGGACGCTCGTTCACTGCTCACGCACGATCCACGCCCTGGGCCCGATTCCGGCCCTCTTCGTGACGGCGGGGCGATATGCCCTCAAGGCCTGCGACACCCTGGAGAGAGGCGAGCACGCCGTCGAGGGCGTCGTCGGCAGCCTCAGGCGCGGCGGTGGCTACGACACGCTCGACCCGCTGAGCGGCGCAGGCGACCTGCTCTCGACCGGTCAGTCCGAGCTCACGACCGCGATGCGCGCGCTCAACGCCGCCACGACGTGACTATCGTCACGACGTGCTGACGTCCGAATTCCGCGCCGCGCTCACCCGCGCGGTGCCCGCCGAGGCACTCGTCACCGAGCCCGCGCAGCTCCGCACCTACGAGTGCGACGCCCTGACGGGCCACCGGGCGATCCCGGAGCTCGTAGTGATTCCCGGGTCGGCGGACGAGGTCCGGCGCGTCGTGAAGCTCTGTCACGAGCACGGGGTCCCGTTCGTGGCCCGCGGCGCCGGGACCGGGCTCTCGGGCGGCGCCCTTCCGGTCGCCGACGGCATCGTCATCGCGCTCACCCGACTGAACCGCATCCTCGAGATCGACCTCGACCGCCGCCGGGTCGTGGTCGAGCCCGGGGTGACGAACCTCGCGATCACGAAGGCAGTCGCTGGCGACGGGCTCTACTACGCGCCCGATCCTTCGAGCCAGCAGGTGTGCACGATCGGCGGCAACGTCGCCGAGAACTCCGGTGGCGCGCACTGCCTCAAGCACGGCTTCACCGTCAACCACGTCCTCTCGGCCGACGTCGTCCTGCCCGACGGCGAGCTCGTCACCCTCTCCCGCGACGACGACGGGCCCGATCTGCTCGGCGTCTTCGTCGGCTCGGAGGGGACGCTCGGCATCGCCGTGCGGATCACGGTGGGGCTCCTCCGTGCCCCGGAGACGGTCTCGACGCTCCTCGCGGGGTTCGAGACGCTGGACAGCGCCGGCGACGCGGTCTCGCAGGTGATCGCGAACGGGATCCTGCCCTCGGCGATCGAGATGATGGACGCCCTCACGATCGAGGCTGTCGAGGCCGCGGTCGCGGCCGGCTACCCGAAGGGCGCCGGCGCGGTGCTGATCGTCGAGCTCGACGGGCCGGCGGCACAGGTCGCCGAGGAGTCCGCCGCCGTCGAGGAGCTCTGCCGGCAGGCGGGAGCGTTCGAGCTGCGCGTCGCCGAGACCGCCGAGGAGCGCGCCCGGATCTGGCGGGGCCGCAAATCGTCGTTCGCCGCCATGGGCCGGATCTCGTCGAGCTACTACGTCCAGGACGGCGTCGTGCCCCGTACCCGGCTGCCCGAGGTGCTGCGGCGCACCGCCGAGCTCGCCGACGAGTACGGCCTTCGCGTCGCAAGCGTGTTCCACGCGGGCGACGGGAACCTCCATCCACTCGTGCTCTACGACGAGGCGGTCGAGGGCGAGCCCGAGAAGGCGGAACGGCTCGCCACGGCGATCCTCGACGCGTGCATCGACGCCGGCGGGTCGCTGACCGGCGAGCACGGCGTCGGGGTCGACAAGGCCTGCTCGATGCCGAAGCTCTTCTCGGAGCGCGACCTCGAGGCGATGCAGATTCTTCGGGCCGGTTTCGACCCGGCCGGGATCGCGAACCCCGGCAAGGTGTTTCCCACCCCGCGCCTCTGCGGGGAGGTCCCTGGCCCGTACCGCGCGCACCCACTCGAGAGGGCAGGCCTTGTCGAGCGTCTCTGAGCCCGCCACGCTCGAGGAGGCGGCTGAGGTGCTCGGCGGCTCCGGCACGGTCTCGATCGACCGGGACGGCGGCGACACGCGCCTCTCGACGTCGAAGCTGAACCGCGTCCTCGAGCACGAGCCCGGCGACCTCACCACGATCGTGGAGGCGGGGCTCCGGCTGTCCGAGCTGCAGGCATACCTCGCCACGTACGGGCAGATGCTCGCGCTCGACCCGCCCGGCGACCCGACGATCGGCGCGTGCCTGGCCGCCGATCTCTCGGGGCCGCGCCGGCACCGTTTCGGCGCCATGCGCGACCTCGTGATCGGCGTCACGATCGTCCTCCCCGGCGGCATGGTCGCGAGCTCCGGCGGCAAGGTGGTGAAGAACGTCGCCGGCTACGACCTCGGCAAGCTCTTCTCCGGCTCCCGTGGCCGCCTCGGCCTGATCGCCCGCGTCTCGCTCCGGCTCCATCCCCGGCCCGCTTCGAGCGCCACCGTCGTCGCGGACGGCGACGCCAGGGCCGCGTGGGAGGAGCTTCGCCGCTCGCAGCTCGAGCCCAACGCGGTCGACCTCCTGCCCGGACGGCTCGCGATGCTGTTCGAAGGCCCGCCGGCCGCCGTCGAGGCTCAGGTCGCGGCCGCTCCAGGGGAGCGAGCCGGCGATGCCGTCTGGCACGAGAGCGCTGCCGCCCAGGCGATCGCCGCAGCGCGCGAGCCGTTCGACTGGCAGGAATGCGTGCTCGCGCGACCAGGGCCGGGGATCGCCTATGTCGCCGAGCCGCGCGAACCGCGCTGGTCGCCGCTTGCCGAGCGGGTGCGCGCATCCTTCGACCCCGAAGGGACGCTCGTCTGATGGACGCCGGCCTGATCTCCGACTGCGTCCACTGCGGGTTCTGCCTCCCGACCTGCCCCACCTACGAGCTGTGGCACGAGGAGATGGACTCCCCTCGCGGCCGGATCTGGCTGATGAAGGCGACGGTCGAGGGGACGCTGGAGCTCGACCGCACGGTCGCCGAGCACTTCGACCGCTGCCTCGGCTGCATGGCGTGCCTCACCTCCTGCCCGTCCGGTGTGCAGTACGACCGGCTCATCGAGCTCGCGCGCGAGCGGGTCGAGCACGAGGTGCCGCGCCCGGCGCGCGAGCGGATGCTGCGCGCGCTCGTCTTCGCGGTCCTCCCGCACCCGAAGCGGACGAAGCTCGCGCTTCGCTTCTCCGCGCTCCCCGCTCCGGGGCCGTTCAAGCCGCTGAAGGAGCTGGCCCCCCGCTGGCGCGAGAGCGTGTCTCCACCCGCCGTGACGCCGGCCGAGGGCGAGCGGATCGCCCGCTTGGGCCTGCTCACAGGGTGCGTGCAGTCGGTCCTCTTCGGCGAGGTGAACCGCGCGTCGGCCCGCGTCCTCGCCGCGCACGGGTACGAGGTCGCGACGCCGTACGCCGGCTGCTGCGGCGCGCTCGCGCTTCATGCGGGACGCCGGGAGCAGGGCCTCGAGCTCGCACGCAAGGCCGAGGCCGCGTTCGCAGCGGCCGGCGCCGAGACGATCGTGACGAATGCCGCCGGCTGCGGATCGCATCTCAAGGACGCGCACCTCGGGCTGCCCGTTCTCGACATCCACGAGGCGCTCGTGCGAGGGAACACGCCGGAGCTCCATCCGCTCGCGCGTCGGGTCGCCTTCCAGGAGTCGTGTCACCTCGCGCATGCCCAGCGCGTGCGCGACGAGCCGCGGTCGCTGCTCCGCTCGATCCCGGGGCTCGAGCTCGTCGAGCCGGCCGAGCAGGAGCTCTGCTGCGGCAGCGCCGGGATCTACAACCTGGTGCAGCCGGAAGCCGCGCGCACGCTCGGCGACCGCAAGGCCGCCAACGTCCTCGCCTGCGAGCCCGACCTCTATGTCAGCGCGAACCCCGGCTGCCTGCTTCAGGTGTCGGCGGCGCTCCGGCGCGCCGGCCGCCCCCTGCCGGCCGCTCACCCGGTCGAGCTCCTCGACGCCTCGATCCGCGCCACCACCGCGCCGGAGCGGCTCTAGGGTTCGCGGCGATGAGCACCGAGCGCGCGGTTCACGAGCTGAGGGCGCAAGCGTCGGCGCCGCTCGGCTCGGGACGGGCCGCGGCGCTCGCTCTCGCGCTCTGCGCGCTCGCATTCGGGGGCGCGCTCGCCGCCGGGGGCGTGAGCTCGCACGTCGGCTCGCCGCCGCGGGGAAGCTTCTCGGTGGTCGAGCTGATCGCGCTCACGATCATCGGCGTGATCGCCGTGCTCGGCCTCGTCGCGCTCATCTGGTCGCGCTCCTGGGACGAGGAGCTTCCGTCCAAGCGCCCTCCCCTCTGGAGGCGGCTCCTCGAGCTGGCCCTGCTCGCGGCGGTGATCGCCGGATCCCTGGCGGTGCTCATGCTGGTGGTTCCGAAGCATCCGGTCGGGCAAGGCGCCGGGCAACGTGGTCCGCCGACCGCGACGAAGTCGAAGCACTCGGCGCCCCCTGCGCATGGCCCGCTGGACAGCTCGTGGGCACGAGGCGCCGCCTTCGCGGCCGGCGCCGCGATCGGGATCCTTGCCCTGTTCCTGATCTACCGGCACCCGAGTGGGCCGGCGCGAGAGGATCGCGACGACGCGTCGCTCGATCGCGCGATCGCGGCCGGCCTGGAAGGTCTCGAGTCGGATCCCGACCCGAGGCGGGCGGTGATCAAGGCGTACTCCGGGATGGAGCACGCTCTTGCGGAGGACGGGCTCCCGCGCCGCCCCTCCGAGACGCCGCTCGAGTACCTCCGCCGCACGCTCGAGCGGCTACATGCGAGTCAGGCCGCCACGACCCGGCTCACGGCGCTCTTCGAGCAGGCGAAGTTCTCGACCCACGCGATCGACGAGCCCATGCGCCGCGAGGCGCTCGCCGCCCTCGGTGACCTGCGAGCGGAGCTGGCGCAATGAGCAGGCTCGTCCTTCGGCTGATCGGCCTCGCGCTGGCCGCGACCGTGGGACTCGTGCTGGTCGTCGACCTCGGAGTCAAGCGCCCCGGCCTCGCCGTCGAGGTCTATCTCGACTTCATGTGTGGGCTCCTTCTCTTCTGGCTGGTCGTGACCGTCCGTTCGAGGCTGCCCGCCGCCTCCGAGCTCGGCCGCGTCCGCGTCCGGCAGCCCTTGCACAAGGCCGTCCGGCCGCAGCAGCTCGAATGGCTCGAGCGGCAGATCGGCGACACGCGAGCCTCCGGCTTCGAGCTTCCGTACCAGTTCCGGCCGGTGGTCCGGAACATCGCGTCGGCCGCGCTCGTGCGCCAGCACGGCGTCGTGATCGAGCGGGACCCGGAGCGGGCGCGCGCGATCGTCGGCGAGCGCGTCTGGCAGCTGATCCGGCCCGAGGACCCGGTCAACGAGCTTCCGGCGGGCGGCTTCCGCGCCCTCGTGGCCGACCTCGAGACGATCTGATGACCCTCGACGAGCTCGCCGCGCGCGCCGCCGCGATCCTCGACGAGATCGAGCGGATCGTCGTCGGGAAGCGCAACGCGCTCGAGCTCGTCCTCACCGGCATGATCGCCGACGGGCACGTCCTGCTCGAGGACTTCCCCGGCCTCGCCAAGACCCTGATCGCCAGGTCGTTCGCGCAGACGTGCGATCTCCCTTTCGCGCGCATCCAGTTCACGCCCGACCTGATGCCGGCCGACGTCACGGGCTCGGCGATCTACGACCAGCGGACGGGCGAGTTCGAGTTCCGTCCGGGCCCGATCTTCGCCAGCCTCCTCCTCGCAGACGAGATCAACCGCGCCCCTCCGAAGACACAGGCGGCGCTGCTCGAGGCGATGCAGGAACGGCAGGTCACGGTGGACGGGAAGACCCGGGCCCTCGGGCCGCCGTTCCTCGTGCTCGCGACCCAGAACCCGGTCGAGTACGAAGGCACCTACCCGCTCCCCGAGGCGCAGCTCGACCGGTTCATCCTCCGCACCTCGATCGGGTACCCCGGCCGCGACGACGAGGTCGCCGTGCTCGACCGCAGGCTCGAGCGGGGTCAGGACGAGCTCACACTCGAGCGGGTCGTCGATGCAGAGACGCTGATCGCGATGCAGCGGGCAGTCGAGGACGTCCATGTCTCGGAGCCGGTCCGCCTCTACATGGTCGATCTCGTCGCCGCGACGCGCACTGCATCGCGCGTCCAGGTCGGCGCGAGCCCGCGCGGCTCCCTCGCGCTGCTCAAGCTCTCGCGCTGCCGCGCAGCTCTGACCGGGCGGGACTTCGTCCTCCCGGACGACGTGAAGGCGGTGGCCGTTCCGGCGCTCGCGCACAGGCTGACACTGCGACCGGAGCTCTGGGTGCAGGACGTGAGAGGCGAGGGCGTCATCCTCGAGGTGCTCGACTCCGTTCCGACCCCGCCGACGGAGGAAGCCTCGCCGTGACGCGGGCGGCGATGCCGAAGCTGCGCGCCTACCCGGCGCTCGCGGCGGCAGCGCTGCTTGTCGCGATCGTCCTCGGCCGGCCGGAGCTCGTCGCGCTCGCCGTGCCCTTTGCTCTCTTCCTCGCGGTCGGGCTGGCGCGCCTGCCTGCCCCCGACGTGACGATCGGCGTCGAGCTCGACCAGGAACGTGTCGTCGAGGGCGACGAGGCAGAGCTCGCCCTCGAGGCTCGGAGCACGACCGGAGTCGCGCGTCTCGAGCTTCGACCGGCCCTGCCGGATCGGCTCGAGTGGTCGGAGCCCCGGCCGGAGACGATCGAGCTCGGCCGGGGCGAGGGGCGGAGGTTCGAGCTGCCGTTTCGTTGCACGCGCTTCGGCGCGTACCGGGTCGGCGGGTGCGAGGTGCGGGCATTCGACCACTTCGGTCTCGTGGTCGACGCGGAGACCGTCGAGCCGGAGCTGACGCTGCGCGTCTACCCGGAGGCCGAGCGCCTGAAGCGGCTGCTCGAGCCGGTCGAGACGCAGCCGCATGCCGGAAACCAGGTCGCCCGCGCGAAGAGCGAGGGGATCGAGTTCGCCGACATCCGGCCGTTCGGCCCCGGCGACAACCTCCGCCGGATCAACTGGCGGGCGAGCGCTCGTCTTCAGGGCCTACAGGTCAACGAGAGCCATCCCGAGCGCAACGCGGACGTCGTGCTCTTCCTCGACACCTTCGCGGAGGCGCGGTCGGACGACGGCGGCACGCTCGACCGGACGATCCGCGCGGCTGCGGCGCTCGCGCACGGCTACCTCACGCGCCGCGACCGAGTGGGGGTGGTCGGCTTCGGCGGGGTGGTGCGGTGGCTCGCTCCGTCCACAGGCCCCATCCAGCTTCATCGCATCGTCGAGACGCTGATCGAGACCGAGATCGCGTTCTCGTACGCGTGGAAGAAGATCGACCTGCTGCCGCCGCGAACGCTGCCGCCGCAGTCGCTCGTGCTCGCGCTGTCGCCGCTCCTCGACGGCCGTGTCCTCGACGCGCTCACCGATCTTCGCGCCCGCGGCTTCGACCTCGCGATCGTCGACGTCTCGCCGTTCTCGGCCGTGAGGCCCCTGCCGACCGAGGGCGGAGCGCTCGCGTTCCGGCTCTGGCGGCTCTGGCGAGAGACGCTGCACGACCGCTACCGGGCGCTCGGCGTCCCGGTCGTCGAATGGCGCGACGGGGTGGACATCGTGGCCGCCCTGGAGGAGGTGAGGTCGTACAGGCGTCACGCCCGAACCCTGCGCGTCTGACCGCGGCGGTCGCTGCCGTCGTCGTCGAGGGCGCGCTCGCCGCGTTCCCGCTCCTGCGGTCGGGGAGCCTGAACGGCGTCGTCGTCGCGACCGGCGCGCTCGCGCTCGTCCTGCTGCTCCTCGCTCTCGCGGGCTTCGTCGACCTCGTGCCGTGGTCGGTCGCTCTGGCCGCCGTCGGCTTCGTCGTCGTCGACTCGGCGCGGAGCGAGCCGATCCTGGCGGCGCCGGTCTACGGCGCCGGGCTGCTTCTCGTGGCAGAGCTCGCTTACGCCTCCCGCGAGCTCGCCCGCGGCCGGGAGGAGCACCCGTGGCGGCGGGTGGCCCGTCTCGCGGTGGTGACGGCGGTTGCGTTCCTGGCCGCTTCCCTCCCGGCGTTGGCCACCGGGTACTCGCCGCCGACGGGCGTGGCTGCGACCCTGTTGGCACTCGCCGCGGCGGCCCTGCTTCTCGCCCCTTCGCTGCTCTTGCTCAGAGCGCGGCACTAGACTCGGGCCGATGACAGACCTTCCCCTCATCGGAGGCTGCAACTGCGGCGGCGTGCGTTTCGAGGTGACCGAGCCGCTCGTCAGCGCGAGCTGGTGCCACTGCACCCGGTGCCAGCGCCGCACCGGCGGGCCGGCGTCCGTGCAGGCACGCGCGAAGCCGGGCTCGCTGCGAATCTTGCAGGGCGAGGAGCTCCTGCGGGCGTGGGAGCCGCCGGACGGGTTTGCGAAGGTCTTCTGCTCGACGTGCGGGTCGAGCATGTGGAGCCGGAGCCCGGACGGCTCGTCCTACGCGGTCCGCTTCGGCGTCTTCGACTCCGATCCGGGGATCCGGCCGAGCTGCCATCAGTTCGTCGCCTACAAGGCGGCGTGGGACGAGATCCCGGACGACGGGCTCCCACGCTACGACGGGCGCAGGCCTCCCGACGCCTGACCCGACGGCGCCGCGGTGAGCTCTCTCTCGACTGGGCTCCTCGGCGTTCTCTTCGCCCTCGCTGCCGGTGTCACGTGGATCGCCGGGACCTGGCTGTCGAAGTCGACCGACGAGATCGACCGCCGGTACGGCCTCGGGGACGCGCTCGGCGGGCTGATCCTGCTTGCGATCGCCGGAAGCCTCCCCGAGCTCGCGATCACGGTCTCCGCTGCGTCGAGTGGGCACCTCGACCTCGCGGCGGGCAACCTGATCGGAGGTATCGCGATCCAGACGATGGTGCTCGTCCTCTGCGACGCCGCCGCTTCGAAGACGCAGGCCCTGACGTTCCTCGTCGGGTCGCTGATACCCGTCCTCGAGGGGCTGCTCGTCGTCGCGGTCGTGGCCGAGGCGATGATGGGCGCCCTCCTCCCCGAGCACGTGCGCATCGGGTCGGTCAGCCCGGCCTCGATCGCGGTCGTCCTCACCTGGCTCGGGGGGATCTACACGCTGAGACGTGTCCGCAGTGAGCACCGATGGCAGGTCAGCGCCCCCGGCGCACAGCCCGGCCGCACCCGCCGGCAGCGCCGGCACCCTGCCGGAGAGCCGAAGCCGGCGGGATCGGCCCGCAAGGCGATCGCGATCTTCGCGCTCGCCTCTCTCTTCACGCTCGCCGCCGGCGTCGTCCTCGAGGTGTCCGGGAACACGCTCGCCGACCGGGCCGGGATCAACGGCGTCATCTTCGGCGCCACCGTGCTCGCCTTCGCCACGGCGCTCCCCGAGGTCAGCTCGGGGCTCGCGGCCGTCAGGGTCGGCGACCACCAGCTCGCCGTCGCCGACATCTTCGGAGGGAACGCCTTCCAGGTGTCGCTCTTCCTCGTCGCCGACCTCGTCGCAGGCCAGCCGGTGCTCCCCTTCGCCGGCGACCTGAACGCCTGGCTCGCCGGGCTCAGCATCGTGCTGACGACGGTCTACGCGTGGGGGGTGATCGTCCGCCGCGAGGGTTGCACCCTCCGTCTCGGGCTCGACTCGATCATCGTCATCTGCGTGTTTGCCGTAGGGATTGCGGGCCTTATCGCTGTTTCACACGGCTAGCGAGCGATATCCTAAGAGCGTGTTCGGGCCGATCATGAAGGGCGTTGCGCTGGCCGCGAGCCCGAAAGGGCGCCGGGTGATCTCGACCGCCGTCGTCATCGCCCGTAGCGACCAGGGCAAGAAGGCGATCGCGCACGCGCGCAGGATCGCCGTGAGCCCCGAGAGCCGCGCGATCGTCAACCAGGCCGCGCGGACCGCAGCCCGCGCAGGCAAGGCGGCGGCGAGCCCCGAAAGCCGCGAGCGGATCGCGGAGGCGGCTCGCGCGCTCCGCCAGCGAAAGCGCTGAGCACGTGAGCACTCCCGCCCGCCCGCCGGCTCCCGCCGGGACGCCGAGCGGCGGCGGAGCACCGCGCCGGGGGTTCCGCTTCCACTGGAGCTGGCTGATCTTCTTCGCCGTCCTGCTCGGGATCAACTACTGGCTCGGGTCGCGCGCGACGAATCCTGTCTCGCGAGTCCGCATCCCGTACAGCCCGTTCTTCCTCGACCAGGTGACCAAGGGCGACGTCGTCTCGATCACCTCGAAGGGCACCGCGATCCAGGGGACGTTCAAGGAGGCCACCACCTATGCGGGGTCGAAGGCCTCGACCCAGTTCAGCACCGAGATCCCCGCTTTCGCCGACACGAAGGCCCTGTCGCAGCTGCTCGAGTCGAAGAAGGTCGTCGTCAACGCAAAGCCGCTCACCGGCAGCGTGGCGTGGTGGGAGAGCCTCCTCGTCGGCTTCGGGCCGACGCTCCTCTTCATCGGCCTCCTCGTCCTGCTGATGCGGCGGGCGACGAGCTCGGCCGGCGGAGTGCTCGGCAACTTCGGCCGCACGCGCGCGAAGCGGTACCAGCCGACGGGCGCCCGGGTCACGTTCGCCGACGTCGCCGGAATCGACGAGGCCAAGCAGGAGCTCACCGAGGTCGTCGACTTCCTCCGCCATCCCGAGTACTACGTGAAGCTCGGTGCGCGTATCCCCCACGGTGTGCTCCTCTCCGGGCCGCCGGGAACCGGCAAGACGCTGCTTGCCCGGGCGGTCGCCGGTGAGGCGGAGGCACCGTTCTTCTCGCTGGCGGCGTCAGAGTTCGTCGAGGCGATCGTCGGCGTCGGGGCCGCTCGCGTCCGCGATCTGTTCGCGCAGGCGAAGGAGGCTGCTCCCTCGATCATCTTCATCGACGAGCTCGACGCGATCGGGCGCTCGCGGACGTCGGGGGTCGCCGGGTTCAGCGGCGGCAACGACGAGCGGGAGCAGACGCTCAACCAGATCCTCACCGAGATGGACGGGTTCGACTCGTCGACCGGGGTGATCGTGATCGCAGCGACGAACCGCCCCGACGTGCTCGACCAGGCGCTACTGCGCCCCGGTCGCTTCGACCGGCGCGTCGTCGTGTCGCCGCCCGACCGGGCAGGACGCGAGGCGATCCTCGTAGTTCACACGCGCTCGGTGCCGCTCGGCCCGGACGTCGACCTCGGGCGGATCGCCTCGACGACTCCGGGCATGGTGGGCGCCGATCTCGCGAACCTCGTCAACGAGGCCGCCCTGCTCGCAGCCCGGCGCGGGCATTCGCAGGTCCTCGAGACCGACTTCACCGACGCGCTCGAGCGGATCATCCTCGGAGCCGAGCGGAAGGTGATGCTGACCCTGGACGACCGCCGCCGTACCGCCTATCACGAGGGCGGCCACGCGCTCGTCGGGATGCTCACGCCGGGCGCCGACCCGGTACGGAAGATCTCGATCATCCCGCGTGGCCAGGCGCTCGGCGTCACGTTCTCGGCGCCGGATGCGGATCGTTACAACTACGAGCGCCACGAGCTGCTCGCGAAGGTCAAGGTCGCCCTGGGCGGCCGGTCTGCCGAAGAGCTGGTGTACGCCGAGCCGAGCACCGGCGCGGAGTCGGACATCCAGCAGTTGACCTTGATCGCCCGGCAGATGGTCGGCCGGTGGGGGATGAGCGACGCTCTCGGTCCGATCACGCTTCTGCCCGCGGATGGCCAGGGACCACTGCTCCCCGGGGCGTCCGAGGTGTCCGCGCGCACCCAGGAGAAGATCGACGAGGAGGTGGCGCGCATCGTCGAGGAGGCACACAAGGAGGTGCTCGCCCTCCTTGCAGACAACCGGTCGAAGCTCGATTCCCTCGCGGCCGCCCTGGTCGAGCACGAGACGCTCGACGAGGACGACGCCTACGCGGCCGCGGGCGTCGCGCACGACCGCGAGGAGTCTCCCGTCGCCCTTGCCGCGGCGATGACGATCGACGACGGCGAGTCGTGATCGGCGGCTTCGGTTCGCGGCCCTCGCCGCAGGATGAGGCCGAACCGCCAATAAAGAGGGGGCCCTACGTAGGGGCCCCCTCACTGCCTGCCTAGCTTGGAACCGGCCCTACTTGACGCCGGCCTGCTTCAACGCGCTCCGGACGTTGGCCGAGTTCATCGGCGCGAGGCGGATGCGCACACCCGTTGCGTCGAAGAACGCGTTCGCCATGGCGCCTGCGATCGCTGCGGTCGGCGGCTCGCCCGAGCCGGTGAGCAGCCAACCGTTGTTGAACGCGTTCGTATTGCCCTTGGTCACGTTGATGTCCATCCCGCCCTTCGCGAGGTCGGGCTCGACCGTGACGTACTCGCCCGGATGGACGTTCACCAGCGTCACCTTCGGCGACTCGGCGAACCTGAGGATCGGGTACGTGACCCAGTCCAGGCTCGTGATCCGCTCCTTGGTGAACACGGGCTGCTCGAGCATCGCCCGCGAGAGGCCCTGGATCATCGCGCCGCTCATCTGGTTCGCGACCAGCTGGGGGCCTGCCGTGATCCCGTTGTTCTGGGCCACGTACAGGTGCTTAGCGACGAACTTGCCGCTCTTCAGGTTCACCTGGACGTCGGCGACGATGCCGACCTGGCTCGAGGCGAACGCGCCGAAGCCGAAGCCGCGGCCGTGCCTGATGTTGCCGGTCTGCGGCGTGGAGTTCGCCACCTTCGGCTTCCATCCGGCCGCCAGCGTCGCACCGTCGAGCACCGCCAGCCAGCGCGCGCCGGCCGTGGTCGTCGCGTCGACGTTCTGCCTGCGGAACGCGACCGGGTCCATGTTCAGCGCGTGAGCGAGCTCGTCCACGATCTGCTCGCTGGCGAAGAACTGCTGCGGAGCGCTCGGGGCGCGGAGGAAGTTGCACTTGAAGGCACCGCCGTACAGCGGCTGCGTCTTCGCGAGCACCCTCTTCGCCCCGGTCCCTGCCGATGCGAACGTGTAGATGGTGTCCTGTGGGGCGAGACCGCCGCTCCCCGGAGTCGCCGGCCACGAGGCCGTGCCCCAGCGGAGCTTGGTCTGATCGATGTTGGACTGAGCCTGGCCGTAGCTGACCCAGTCGGACACGGTGATGTTGCCCTTCGAGTCCGCGCCCATCTTGACGTCCCACAGGTTGGCCATGCCCCAGTGGTCCCAGCCGTGCTGGTCCCAGCGCATCCACTGGACACGCACCGGAGCGCCGAGCTTGGCCGACAGCGCGGCCGCTTGCTCGTTGACCTCACCGGTCTGGCCTCCGCCGAACGACGACGCGCCCTCGTACCAGACGACGCGCACGTTCGCGGCCGGCATGGTGCCGCCCGTGACGAAGTTGATGACACCGGCGAGGTTCGGCGGCAGGCCGTTGATCGACTGCGCCTGCACGTACACGGTCGCCCGGTTCCCCTTCACGTCGACGTCGGCGACCGCGGCGTGCGGGCCGATCGGCATGAAGCCGTTGTAGTGGTAGCGGTACGTCGCAGAGACCGTCTTCGCCGCGCCCTTGAGCGCGGTGTCTGCGTCACCCTGCAGCGTCGTGTACCTGGCCGGGTTCTCGGTGTTCGTGTCGCCGGCCTTGCGGAGCCAGCTCCAGAAGTTGCCGGAGCCCGGCAGCTTCGGATCGCTCTTCCACGTCACCTTCAGCTGCGCAGCGGCCTGGATCGCGTCGTACTCCTTCGGTGCGACGACCGAGAGCCAGTTTCCGATCTGCACGACCTGAGCGCCGGGGATGTGGCTGATCGACTTCGCGTCGACGCTGACCGGCTGGTCGTTCGCCGACGTGTTCGCGCCGGCTCCGCGGGGCTGGACGACGCGAGCATGCAGCATCCCGGGAACGCGGACGTTCTGGATGTAGGTGTAGGTCGCTGCGACCTTCTCGGGGATGTCGATCCGCGGGAAGGACTTGCCGACCACGGTGTAGTCCTTGACCGGCTTCGCGATGCCCTGACCAGGGATCAGGCCGAACGGCGAGGCAGCGGGGCTGCCCGAGTTCGCGGCCGTGAGCTGGACGTTGAACATCTTGCCGCCGATGAGGTCGCCGTAGGAGACCGACTTGCCGCCGCCGGAGATCACGCCGGCCGTCACCGACAGGCTCGCGACCGGGACGCCGAGCTGCGTGGACGCCATGTTCACCAGCGTCTGCTTTGCAAGGGCCGCAGCAGCGCGGATGTTGGTCGACCGCTGCGAGATGCCGCCCGAGCCTGCCCCGCCGCCCGTGGCGTTCAGCCACGTCTCGGGATGCGCGTACGTCATCTGGTCCATCGTCATGTTCAGCTCTTCGGCGGTGAGCATGAGGATGCCGGTCGGGGTGCCGTGACCGAGCTCCGTCTCACCGTGCGTGACGATGCACTTGTTGTCCTTCGTGATCGTGATCCACGCGTCGATCTGCGTCAGGTCCGGCAGGAAGTCCTGCGGGCCGCGAGAGTTGAACGGCGTCAGGCCGTTCGCCGCCGATGCCTTGCCGGCGGCGGACGCCGCGACGACCGTGACGACGAGCGCGCCGCCGCCCTTCACGAAGGTCTTGCGGGAGAACGCCTTCTCGGGAATCAGCCCGGTCATCATGCACCGCCCTTCGCCATCACGGCCGCGGCCTTCTGGATCGCGGTCAGGATTCTCGGATACGTCCCGCAACGGCACAGATGCCCGTTCATCGCCGTGCGGATCTGGTCCTCCGACGGGTTCTTCGTCGTGGCCAGCAGGTCTGCGGCCTGGATCATCATCCCGTTCTGGCAGTAGCCGCAATGCGGCACCTGCACGTCGATCCACGCCTGCTGCAGCGGGTGCAGCGCCGGCGCGGCGGCGGTCGTCCCGCGGGCTGCCGCGTATGCCGCCGGCAGGCCCTCGAGCGTGGTGATGCTCTTCCCGCTGACTGCGGCCACAGGTGTGACGCAGGAGCGGATCTCCTTGCCGTCCAGCAGCACCGAGCAGGCGCCACACTGCGCAAGGCCGCAACCGAAGCGCGGGCCGTGCAGGTGGAGCTCGTTGTGCAGGACGTACAGGAGAGGCGTATCAAGGCTGGCGTTCACACCGACGGTGAGGCCGTTCACCTTGATCTTGATCTTGTTCGCCATTCCTCCTCCATCTTTGGAGACGTGGGACTCGGCGCCCGCAGCCGTGCGGCTGCCCCCTTCTGGGCACCTCTGAATCGAGGGTACGGAGGCCCTGATTCGCCCACAATGCGCACGGACTACCTGTCTCGATACGTAGGAACTACGAGGTCAGGCGGCGTCGTGAGAGAGCGTCGAGACCGACCGCCGCCAGGAGGAGCACGCCCATCGTGATCTGCTCGTAGAGCGGGTCGAACTGCAGCAGCAGGTAGCCGTTCCCGATCAGGGCGATGAAGAGGACGCCGACGACCGTGCGCCAGACCGCACCCTCGCCGCCGAGGATGCTCGTCCCGCCGACGACGATCCCGGCGAGCACGGTGAAGGCCAGGCTCGTGTCGTCGGGCGAGGCCTGGGCGCTGAGGACGCGCGAGGTGTCGATCACCCCGGCGAGCCCGGCCGCGGTGCCGGAGAGCGCGAAGGTGAGCACGCGCACGGCGTCGACGCGAACGCCCGCGAGCCGCGCGGCCCGCGCGTTCCCGCCGGAGGCGTACATGTACCGGCCGGCGGTCGTCGTCGCGAGCAGGACCCCGAAGGCGATCACGATCACCACCATCAGCCAGATCGAGGTCTTCACCGTGAGGAAGTCGGTGCGGGCGATGTCGCCGAAGTTGTTCTTCGTGAAGAGGACGAGGAGATTCCCCTTGGTGACGAGGCTCGCGCAGCCGGCGACGATGAACGACATCGCGAGCGTCGCGATGAGCGAGTTGATCCGGAACACGGTGACGACGATCCCGTTCAGGAGGCCGATCAGCAGTCCGGCCCCCACCCCGAGGAGAACGGCGACTCCGGTGCTCGAGTGGATCGCGAAGTACGCGGAGACGACCGCGCCGAACCCGTAGACGGCGCCGACCGAGAGGTCGATGCCGCCCGCGATGATCACGAGCGTCCCCGCCGCCGCGATGATGAGCGTCGCCGACTGCTGGTCCAGGATGTTCAGCAGGTTCGGCTTCGTGAAGAACGACGAGCTCGTCAGACTGAGGACCAGGAACAGGATGACGAACGGGATCAGGATCCCGAGGCTGCGAAGCCGGGTCATCTCGAGTCGGCGAACGCGGCGGCGAGGATGGCGGGCTCGGCGATCGCGTCTCCCTCGAGCTCGGCGACGACGCGTCCGAGACGCATGACGAGAACGCGATGGGAGAGCCCGACGATCTCCTCGAGCTCGCTCGAGATGATGAGGATGCCGAGGCCGTCGCCCGCAAGCGACGCGATGAAGTCGTAGATGGCGCGCTTCGCGCCGACGTCGACCCCGCGCGTCGGCTCGTCGGCGATCACGACCCGCGGCTCGCAGAGCAGCATCCGCGCGAGGAGGACCTTCTGCTGGTTCCCGCCCGACAGGGCGGCGACCGGGGCCGAGTAGCTGGCGCCGCGCACGCCGCAGCGGTCGAGCACGTCGCTCCCGGCGCGCCGCTCTGCCCGGCGGCGGACGACACCTGCGGTGCTGTACTCGCCAAGGCGTGAGAGCGTCGCGTTCTCGATCGACGAGCGCCCGAAGAGAAGGCCGTCGTCCTTGCGGGACTCCGGGATCATCGCCAGGCCGGAGCGGAGGCTGAGCCTCGGGCTCCGGCCGGGCCGGCCGCCGCCTGCCATCACGACGGCGCCCGACTCGATGCGCGAGGCGCCGAACACGGCACGCGCGAGCTCCGTTCGGCCGGCTCCGACGAGACCCGCCAGCCCGACGATCTCGCCGGCGCGCACTTCGAGGCTGACGCCGTCGACCCCCGGGGCGTGCAGGTCGGCGACTCCAAGCACGACGGGTGCGTCCGCTGCGGGCGCACGCCTGGGCGGGAACGTCGAGGTGAGCGGACGTCCGAGCATGGCCTCGACGAGCGAGGCCTCCGTCTCGGCCCCAGTCGCGGAAGTCTTCACCAGGCGGCCGTCCCGCAGCACCGTGACCGTGTCGGCCAGCTCGAGCACCTCGCGCAGGAAGTGCGAGACGAGGATGATCGTCTTCCCCGCGGCGGAGAGGCGCCGAACCATCTCGTGGAGGTGGCGCGTCTCGTCGGCTCCCAGCGCGGCCGTCGGCTCGTCCATCACGATCAGCTGCGCGTCGCGCGAAAGCGCCCGAAGGATCTCGACCTGCTGCTGCTCGGCCGTCCGCAGGTTCCCGGCGGGGATCGCCCCGGGCAGATCGAAGCCTGCCGACTCGGCGAGCTCGTCGTACGCGCGGCCGAGCCGCCGGTTACGGACGAACGACGCGTCGGAAGGCTCGACGCCGAGGAAGACGTTCTGCGCGACGGTGAAATGCGGCACGAGCGAGGGCTCCTGACCGATGGCAGCGACCTTGTGCTCGAGTGCCTCCCGTGGCGAGCGGAACGCGACCTCCTGACCGCCGAGAAGCATCCGGCCCCCGTCCGCGCCGTGGACGCCCGCCACGATCTTCCCGAGGGTCGACTTGCCGGCGCCGTTCTCGCCCACGAGCGCGTGGACCGAACCGCGCCGGACGGCGAGCGTCACGTCCGCGAGCGCCCGGACGCCGCCGAAGTGCTTGGCGACGTCCAGGAGCTCGAGGTATGGACGCTCTATCCCCTCACTCACAGAGGAACGACTCTAACCGGGCCACTCCGCCGTGAACTTCGAGGCGTTGGCCTTGGTCACCACGCCGCCGTCCGGCAGGTTGGCGAGCACGTCGATGCCGCCGCAGCCCTTGCCGGTCTTGACCGCCTTGACGATGCACTGCATCCCGAGCTTGCCCTCGGTCGCCGGGCGCTGCACGACCGTGCCGAACCACGCTCCGGACTTGACGGCGTTCAGGCCGACCCCGCCGCCGCCGTAGCCGATCAGCGTCACGGTCTTGCCGTTCAGCGCCTGCTGCGCGCCGGTCGCGCCCTGGTCTGCGCCGACGATCACGTTCATGTCGGGCTGAGCCTGGAGCATGGTCTGCGCGGCCTTGAGCGCGTTCGCCGGGTTGTAGAAGGTCTCGCCCTCGGCGACGACCTTGACGCCGTGACCGGCGGTCGCCTGATTGAAGCCCTTGCGGATCGCCGTGTCGAGCGAGGAGACCTTCACCGAGTAGAGGTAGCCGACCTTGCACGGGTTCGCCTTCAGCGCCGCGCAGGCGTTGTCGACGAGCTGGCCCTGCTTCTGCCCGATCTGGGTCTGGACGAAGACGACGTTGCCGGACATGCCCGGTACCGGCGATGCCGCCGTGCTCGGGTTCGCGCCGAGGATCTGGTCGATGTTCACGACCTTGATCCCCTTGGCGATCGCCTGCTTGATCGTCGGGATGAGCTGCGGCCCGAAGATCGGCTGGACGATGATCCCGTCGTACTGCCCGGAGGTGATCGCGGTCTGGAGCTCCGCGAGCTGCTTCTTCGGGTCGTTCGCCGCGTCGAAGACCGTCACCGACGCGCCCTGCGATTTCGCCACGGACTTCGCGGCTGAGAGCATCGGCGCGTCGTAGCTGTTCGCCACGGCGAACGAGAGATAGGCGATCTTCGGGTTCGAAGTGCTGGCGCCGGCGCCGCCCGAGATCACCGACGCGGTTGCGATCGCCAGGATCGCGACGGCGACGAAGGCCCGGGGCCGCGAGAGCCACGAGGGGTTGTTCACTTGTGTCCTCCTCCTTTGGGAGTGCTTCGGAGACATGAGACGCCGGGTTCCGCTAATGGTTCGAGCCCGCGGCGGTCGGCTCGCCTGCACTTTGGGCCCAGTGGGGCTGGATGGTGGTGTGCTGCAGGAGATAGTCGAGCGAGGCGGTTGCGTCGTCGCGTGCGCGGCGGAGGTCGCCGTGGACGAGCCTGCCGTCCCGTTTCAGGAACTCGCCGGCCACGATCACCGTGTCGATGTTCCGGGTGTCAGCCTGGTGGACGACGGTCGAGACCGGGTCGATCACAGGCCATGTGTTCGAGTGGTCGCAGCGGACGACGACGACGTCGGCCTGCTTGCCCGGAGTGAGCGAGCCCGTCCGCTCCTCGAGGCCGCACACACGAGCACCCTCGATCGTCGCAAACTCGAGCACGTCCCGGCTCGAGAGCAGCTCGGGCTCCTCGGTGCTCCCGGCCGCGAACGCCGCCTCGTGCGCGAGCAGCCGGTCGGAGGCCCAGAGAAACCGCATCTGCGTGAACATGTCTCCGGGAACCGTCGTCACCACGTCGATGCTCAGGCTGGGCCGCAGGCCGTGCGCGAGCGCCCTGGCCGTCGGCGGCGTCCCGTGCCCCATCGACATCTCGACCGACGGGGAGATCGACACCTTCCCGCCCGAGTCGGCGATCAGCTGGAACTCGGCATCCGAGAGGTGGTTGCAGTGGATGTAGGTCGTGTCGGGGCCGAGGAGGCCCATGTCGTTCAGCTGTGACACCATCGAGAACCGGCCGGCCCAGGGCCCCATGCCGACGTGCACGCTGATCGGTGCGCCGACCTCGCGGGCGAGCTCCCAGTCGTGCTTCACGACCTCGGGCTTGCAGAACCCTGGTCCACGAGTCCCCATCGCGAGGGTCATCAACCCCTCGTCGCTCGAGAAGTACTGCGCGCGGACACGCTTGATGTCGTCCGGGGCGTTCAGCTCGCTCTCGAACCACCAGGCGGCGAGCGAGGTGTTCGGGTTGCCGTAGCAGTAGACGGCCCGGAGCCGGGCATCGTCGAGGGCGCGAATCGCCTCGTCGGCGTGCTCGGGGGTGTTCGAGATGTGAGACCAGTCGAGGAGCGTCGTCACGCCCGCGTCGATCGCCTCGAGCGAGCCCAGGTAGTTGCCGGCGTACACGTCCTCGGGGCGATAGGCGGGCGCGAGCTGGTCGAGCACGAGGTCGAAGTAGCCGCCGAGGCTGACGTCGGGGGCGATGCCGCGAATGACCGTCTCCCAGGTGTGCCGGTGGGAGTCGATGAAGCCGGGGATGAGGATGCAGTTCGCCGCGTCGACGACCTCGGCGTCGCCGGCCTCGAGCCCGTGGCCCACCGCCGCGATCCGGTCGTCCTCGATCAGCACGTCGCCGCCGAAGAGGTCGCCGATCTGCGGATCCATGCTGAGAACATGGCCGCCCCGGAGCAGAACACGCCTCGGCACGAAAGAACCTCCTTCGGTTGGCAACGCCCGTCCACGTGTCCAGTCAGCCTGAACTCGTGTTGCGCGATTCTTACCACCTTGCTCGAACGGGAGCAAGGGGTTACGCGATGTACTCGCGACAACCCGACGAAGGGTGTTCAGTAGAAGTTGACTGATGCTGCACGCTGCTTCTATCGTTCGAGTTCGTGTCGAGCGGAGCAGCCGTCATCGTCGGAGGCACCTCGGGCCTCGGCCTGCGGCTTGCCGAGACCTTGGCGGCCCGCGGCCGCGAGGTCGTCATCACCGGTCGCGACGCCGACCGCTGCGCCGGGGTGGCCGCCGGGATCTCGGGCGGGAGCGTCACGCCGCTTGCCTTCGACCTCGCCGAGCCCGAGACCATCGCCACGGCTCTCGAGTCCGTGGGCCCGGTCGAGCACCTCGTTCTCGCCGCGATCGAGCGCGACTACAACCACGTTCTCGAGTACGACATCGCGCGCGCCCTCCGGCTCGTCACGCTCAAGCTCGTCGGGTATACGGAGGTCGTGCACACGCTCGCGCCGCGCTTCGCGCCGGACGCCTCGGTGCTCCTCTTCGGCGGCCAGGCGCTCGCTCGGCCCTACCCCGGCTCCTCGACCGTCACGACGGTGAACGGCGGCGTCTCGGGTCTCGTCGGGACGCTGGCGCTCGAGCTCGCGCCGGTCCGCGTCAACGCGCTTCACCCGGGCATCGTCGGCGACTCGCCGGAGTGGGCGCCGAAGACAGAGATGGTCGAGCGGACGGCGGCCCGGACTCTCATCGGCCGCACCGTGACGATGGACGAGATCATCGGCGCGTCGCTCTTCCTGCTCGAAAACGGGGGCGCGAACGCGATCAACCTCGTGATCGACGGCGGCTGGCAGGCGTTATGACGGAGCCGCGGGTCGCAGTCGTTGGCCTCGGGAAGATGGGCGAGGCGATCGCCGAGCGGATCCTCGACGCGGGCTACCCGCTCGCCGTCTTCAACCGCACCGCGGCTCGCGCCGAGCCGCTCCGGGAGCGCGGCGCGACCGTGCTCGCAGCTGCGGCGGACGCGCTCGTCGAGGCGGACATCTGTGTGACCTCGCTCGCGGACGACAGCGCCGTCGATGACATCCTGCTCGGCGCGGACGGCGTTCTCGCCGGCGCGCGACCTGGGTCCACGCTCGTCGAGATGAGCACGATCTCGGTCGAATCCTCCGAGCGGGTGGCCGAGGCGGCAGACGCGGCCGGAGTCGAGTACCTGCGCGCACCGGTGAGCGGCAACCCGACCGCCGTCCGCGCGGGGATCCTGACCATCGTCGCCTCCGGGCCCGAGGCCGTCTTCGCGGCGGCGGAGCCGGTCCTGCGGACGATCGGCCCGAAGGTGCTCTACGTCGGGGAGGGCGAGAGCGCCCGCGTCGTCAAGCTCGTGCTCCAGATCCTCGTCGGCGGTACCGCCGAGCTGCTCTCCGAGGCGTTGCTCCTCGGCGAGGAGGCAGGCGTCGATCGGGCGAAGCTCCTGGAAGCGATCGGCGCCTCGGCCGTCGGCTCGCCGTTCGTGGCCTACAAGAGCCCGCCGCTCCTCGCCGGGGACTACTCCGCCACGTTCACGACGGCGCTGATGCTGAAGGACGTCGACCTGGTGTTGGATCTCGCCGCCGAGCGCGGGGTGGAGCTCCCGTTTGCGACACACTTACGGGCGCTGCTGGAGGCCACGGCGGCGGCCGGCCATGCAGACGAGGACTTCATGGCGCTCTACCTCCAGCTTCGGCACTCTCTCGCCGGAGCCTCGAATCGCGACTCCGACGAGGTGACGACACGGTGACTCCTATGCACACGAACATCGCCTCGCGTGGAGCGACCATGGCGGTCGACTGGGAGCAGCGGATCGATTTCCCGCGCCTGCGGGCGGACCGGCTCGCGCGGGCGAAGGCGGCGCTCGAGGCCTCCGACCTCGGCGCGCTGCTCCTCTTCGACTCGAACAACATCCGTTACGTCACGAGCACGCATATCGGCGAGTGGGCTCGCGACAAGAACGCGCGCTGGGTGCTGCTGCCGCGTGGCGACGATCCGATCCTGTGGGACTTCGGCTCGGCGGCGCGTCACCATCAGATGTACGCCCCCTGGCTGCCGCCGGAGAACTTCCGGGCGGGGGTGGCGCCGATGCGGGGCGCGATGCCCATCGAGACCGGCGTGCCCGACCGTCTCGCGGATCGCATCCTGGTGGAGCTGAAGGAGCGCGGCCTCCAGGGTGAGCCGCTCGGGATCGACATGGCCGACCTGGTCACGATCGAGGCGCTCGACCGGGCCGGGATCCACTGCACCGACGGCTCGCGGGTGATGCTCGAGGCCCGGAAGATCAAGACCGCCGAGGAAATCGCCCTCCTCGACCACGCCTGCGGGATGGTCGATGCCGTCTACCACGAGATCTACGAGATGCTCAGGCCCGGCGTCTACGAGCACAAGGTCGTGGCGAGGGCGCACCAGCTCCTCTTCGAGATGGGCTCGGATCAGGTCGAAGCGATCAACGCCGTCTCGGGCGACCGCTGCAACCCGCACCCTCACGTCTTCTCGGATCGGCTGCTCCGGCCGGGCGACCAGGCGTTCTTCGACGTGATCCACTCGTTCATGGGCTACCGCACCTGCTACTACCGGACGTTCAACGTCGGCGGGATCTCGCAGTCGCAGCTCGACGCCTACAAGCAGTGCCGCGAGTGGCTCGACGCCGCGATCGACCTCGTTCGGCCCGGGACGACGACCGACGAGATCGCCGCGGTGTGGCCGACCGCTGAGGAGCTCGGGTTCCCGAGCGAGGAGAGCTGCTTCGGCCTCCAGTTCGGGCACGGCGTCGGCGTCGGGCTGTACGAGCCGCCGATGATCTCTCGCGTCCACTCGTTCGAGTGCCCGCAGGAGATCGAGGAGGGGATGGTGTTCGCGCTCGAGACCTACTGCGCAGCGACCGACGGGCACTCCGCCGCCCGGATCGAAGAGGAGGTCGTCGTCACCAAGGACGGCTGCCGCATCCTCACCCGCTTCCCCGCCGAGGAGCTGCTCGTCGCCGGCAAGACCTACGTGCGCGGCGCCGATCTGCTCGAGCGCGAGACCTCCGAAGCATGAGCCCCTACCGGCTCGTCCGCCGGGAGCAGATCCAGCTCGAGCCCGGCCTTCCCGGGCAGTCGAGCGGGCTCAGCCGGTTCGTGCTGGTCGGGGGCGACACCGGTGCGACGCACACGGGACTGACGATGGTCGCGCTCGAGGACGGCTACGTGAACGAGCACCTGCACTCGTACGAGTCGAGCTTCTACGTCTTCTCGGGCAACCCCGTGCTCTATCTCGACGGCCGCGGGGTGCGCCTCGAGCCGGACGCATGCGGCGCAATCCCGGTCGGGGTGCCGCACGCGTTCCGAAGCGAGGGCCGTTCGGAGTGGGTCGAGATGCTGTCGCCCAGGCCCCGTGGCGCGGACCAGCCGCCGGACACGTTCTTCCTCGGCCCGCCGCCCGATGTCGAGGTTGCGCCCCTGGATCTGCGAGACCCGCGCAACCGCAACCTGTTCCACCTCTCGGCCGCCGACATGGACGCCCAGGCGTTGTCCGAGGGGTCGCGCACGACGGCTCCGACGGTGTCGGCGAGCATGGCGACCGCGGCACTGCTCTACAGCGGCATCACCGTCAAGATGCTCGTCGACAAGCGTCTCGACGCTCAGCTCCACACGATGTTCATGGTCGGCTACCAGCCCGGCGCGGTGGCGCACCCGCATGACCATCCGTTCGAGGAGTCGTACGTCATGCTCGAGGGCGAGGTCGACGTCGTCGCCGACGGCGACCGCTACACCCTCCGGCCGGGTGACGTGTTCTGGACCGGCGTCGGCTGCATCCATGCGTTCTACGAGACCAAGGGCGGGACCGTGAAGTGGCTCGAGACCTCGGCGCCGGGCCCACCCGACCGGCACTCCTACCGGTTCGAGCGTGACTGGGAGTATCTCGCGGAGCGCCTTCGCGGATGAGCCTCGACCGCGACCTCTACCTGGGCCTCTACCGCCGGATGCTCCTGATCCGGGGCTTCGAGGACCTGATCCAGTCGCTGTTCATGCGCGGCGAGGTCTACGGCACGACGCACCTCTACTCGGGCCAGGAGGCGGTGGCGGTCGGGTTCGCCTCGGCGCTCGGACGCGGCGACCGCGTCGCGGCGACCTACCGGGGGCACGGGCACGCGCTCGCGCTCGGCGTCGATCCGCAGAAGCTCCTCGACGAGATGCTCGGCCGCGCGACCGGGATCAACGGCGGCCTCGCCGGCTCGATGAACGTCACGTCACCCGCCGACCGACTGATCGGCTGCTTCGGCATCGTCGGCGGGAGCATCGCCGCCGCAACGGGGGCGGCGTTGGCGCTGAAGCGCTCGGGCGGCGTGGCCGTCGCTGCCTTCGGCGACGGCGCGACGAACCAGGGCTACTTCTTCGAGTGCCTCAATTTCTGCAAGGTGATGAGCCTGCCGGTCGTCCTTCTCTGCGAGAACAACGGCTACGGCGAATACACGGCCTTCGAGGAGGTGACCGCCGGCGCCATCCGCGCGCGGGCCGAGGTGATGGAGGTGAAGGCCGAGACGATCGACGGGATGGCCGTGTGGGAGACGCGCGCCGCGGCGGAGCGGGCCGTCGAGCATGCGCGCTCCGGTGCTGGGCCGTACTTCGTCGAGGCGATCACGTACCGGTTCGTCGGCCACTCCCGCAGCGACCCGGGGAAGTATCGGAAGGATGGCGAGCTCGACCGCTGGCGCGAGCGCGACCCGCTCGTGGTCCTGCGCTCACGGCTCGAGGAAGAGGGAGCCCAACCGGAGTCGCTCGACGAGGTCGAGGCGTCCGTCGCAGAGGAGCTCGTGAGTATCGAGGAGCGCGGGCTGGCCGCGCCGTTCCCCGAGCCGCGTACGTTCGCGGAGTTCAAGGCGTGATGGCTCGGGAGCTCGCCATGCCGAAGCTCTCGGACTCGAACGAGGAGTCGGTCATCGTCAAGTGGCTCAAGCAGGCGGGCGAGGCCTTCGTGCGCGGCGAGCCTCTCGCCGAGATCGAGACCGACAAGGCGACGATCATCTGGGAGGCCGAGACCGACGGAGTGCTCGAGAGGATCGTCGTCGACGAGGGCGGCGCCGCGCGCCCCGGCGAGCCGATCGCGACGATCGATGGACGAGGGCCGGGACCGGCGGCTCCGTCCGTCCCAGCTGTCGCCCCACTGTCGCCGGCCGGGGACGGCCGACGCATCGACTTCCGAACCGCGGTCCGCGAAGCACTCGACGAGGCGCTGGCAGCGGATGACCGGGTGATCTTCTTCGGCGAAGACGTCGCCGTCGCGGGCGGCGTGTTCGCGGTGACTCCCGGCCTCTACGAGAAGTACGGGCCCGAGCGGGTCTTCGACACGCCGATCTCGGAGCTCGCCCTCGCCGGCGCCGCGTTCGGGTCGGCCGTGACCGGTCTCCGGCCGGTCGTGGAGATCATGTTCGGCGATTTCCTGCCCCTGGTCATGGACAGCGTCGTCAACCAGATGTCGAAGTACTTCTTCCTGACGGGCGGCGAGGTGAGCGTCCCGGTCGTGCTCCGGTCGGTCGTGGGCGGCGGCGGCCGCTTCGGGGCGATTCACTCCCAGATGCCGGCGTCGTGGTTCATGGGCGTCCCTGGCATCAAGATCGTCGCGCCGTCGACGCCGGCCGACGCCAAAGCGCTCCTGCGCGGGGCGATCGACGACGACAACCCGGTGCTCTTCTTCGAGCACAAGCGGCTCTACGGAGTCGAGGGCGCCGCCGACGGCGCGAGCCCGGTGATCGGCGAGGCGGCCGTCGTCCGCGCCGGGCGCGACGTCACGCTCGTGTCGGCGATGCGCGGTGTCCACGAGTGCCTGCGGGCCGCAGAGACGCTCTCGTCTCAGGGCATCGAGGCCGAGGTCGTCGACCTCCGGACGCTGCGGCCCCTCGACCGTGACGCCGTGCTCGCGTCGCTGCAGCGGACGAACCGGCTCGTGGTGGTCGAGGAGGGCCCGCTCACCGGAGGTTGGGCAGGCGAGGTGCTCTCGCTCGCCGCCGAGCACGGCCTGAGCAACATCGACGACGCCTGGAGGATCGCGACGCCCGACAACCCGATTCCATACAGCCCACCGCTCGAGGACGCGCACCTTCCCGGCGCCGACCGGATCGCGGCCGAGGTGGCGAGGAGGCTCCGGTGACCGACGTCACCCACGAGGTCTCGCACATCGGCCCGCGCCTGCGCGCGCAACGCGAGTACCTCGGGGTGAGCCTTCGCGAGCTCGGGCGGCGGGTGGGCGTGTCGGCGAGCCTGATCTCTCAGATCGAGCGGGACAAGGTGAACCCGAGCGTGAGCACGCTCTACGCGCTCGTCCGCGAGCTCGGGCTCGGGATGGGCGACCTCTTCTCGACCGGCGAGCCGCCGCCGGCGCCGACGCGACCGGGCCCGCTCGTGACGGCGGATGAGCGCTCCGTGATCAGCCTCGCCTCGGGCGTGATGTGGGAGCGGCTGACGGCGGCGCCCGACCCGGGGGTCGAGTTCCTGCGGGTCGTCTACGACGTCGGGAGCGAGTCATGCCCCGACGACTCGCTGATGCGCCACGGCGGCAAGGAGTACGGGTACGTCACCGGCGGGCGGCTCGGTGTTCAGGTCGGGTTCGAGCGGTACGACCTCGGCCCGGGCGACTCGATCTCGTTCGACTCGTCCTCGCCGCACCGGCTCTGGACGATCGGCGACGAGCCGGCCGAGGCGATCTGGGTGGTCGTCGGCCGACAGAGCGACGGTCGCGTCCCACCCGGGATAAGCTGACCCCGTCCGCGTCGAGAAAGGAGCGCCCTGTGCTGACGGCGACCAAAGACCTCGTCCTGCCCACGACGGTGACCGGCTCCTGGCCGAGGCCCACGTGGTACACCGGCAATCTCCTCGAACGGCCCTTCTCGACAGGGATGGCCGACGTCGCCTATCGCGAGCAGTTCGTCGACGCGATCAGCGCAGTGCTCTCGGACCAGGAGCTCGCCGGCCTCGACATCCTCACGAACGGCGACTACCACCTCGACGCCGACCTCGCAGGCCGGTCGTGGTTCTCGTATCCGTCGGAGCGGCTCTCCGGGATCTCGGAGTACGACACCGAGACGACGTTCGGCTGGAGCTACCCGATCGGGTCGTGGCTGAACGAGATCGTCGGCGGCTGGAAGTATCACGCCGTCACGGACAAGGTCGGCGCTCGGGTGCCGCTCGAGTTCGCGAAGATCTGGCGCGTCACGCAGGCGCGCACGGAGAAGCCGGTGAAGTTCGGGACGATCGCCGCCGACCTCGCCGCGACGGTCCTGACGGTGAAGACCGACGCCTACGCCCAGGACAAGATGGACCTGATGTGGGACATCGCCACGATCCTGAACGCCGAGCTTCTCGAGCTGCAGGCGGCGGGTGCGACTGTGATCCAGATCGAGGAGCCCGCGATCCACAGCGCCGCCGCCTACGGTGCGGCGCCGGAGTACCTCGACTTCCTGGTCGACCTCTTCAACCACACGGTCGACGGGCTCGACGACTGCGAGCTCTGGATCCACACCTGCTGGGGAAACCCGGGTGCTCAGCACTGCTTCGACCCGGCGATCTCGTACGAGCCGTCGGTCGACATCTACCTGAACCGCCTGAAGGGCGACGTGTGGACGATCGAGTCGAAGGAGAACGGCCACAGCCTGCTGCCGGCGTTCGCGCCCTACAAGGGCAACCTGCCGAAGAAGGTCGCCGTCGGGATGATCAGCCACCGCCGCCTGCAGGTCGAGACGCCCGAGGACGTCGCCGCAGACGTTCGTACCGCGCTCGAGTTCATCGACGCCGACAAGCTCGTGCTCTCGTCCGATTGCGGCTTCGGGAGACAGGGCGTGCCGCGCCCGATCGCGATGTACAAGGCAGCTGCGCTCGCGCAGGGCGCGAACATCGTCCGTGGGGAGCTCGGGGCCGACCAGACCCACGTCCGCGCCGCAGATCCGGAGTACCAGGTCGACGTTCCGGCCCGCGCGGCCGAGGCAGTGGCCTAGGCCAGACGGCCTTCGGCCCTCGCGTGCTCGAGCACGGCCGCGGGGATCGGCACGTCCGGCGGCCGCCCGGCGGTCAGCGTGCACGCGAACACGTAGAGCACCGGCGCCCACGGCGAGGCGAGCTGGAGAGCGGGATAGCCCTCGGGCTGGAGCTGCACGGCGGGGCCGCCGTCCATACCGGGAACGAGCTGGAAGAGGCCTGTCTCGTCGAGCCCGAGCGCGCCGGCCTTCCCGCTCCCGGAGACGATCACGCGCCGGCTGGTGAGGACCAGGTCGACGATCCCGACACGGTGCCAGCGCGGTGCCGGAGCGTTGTGCGTGCCGGCCCTCCAGGCAGTCCGCCGCCCGAGTGCGACCTCGCCGGTGACGAAGATGCCGAAGATCGGCTGGTAGGAGAAGCCGCCGGCTACATATGCAGCGAGCGTGAAGGGCGAGAGGTGGGCGTGCGCGACCTCGCCGGGCTCGAGTGGGACCTGGGACTCCTCGACGGGCAGCTCCGCGCCGCCTCTCAGCGCGCGCGACCACTCCTCTGCCGTGACATACCCCTCGTCGTAGTCGGTCCAGACCGCGCTCACCCGCGGGACACCGTCAGAATCCGCGGTCGTAGCGCGACTGCTCTTCGGTCGTGCGCTCGGCGGTCGGCACGAGCTCGAGCCGTTCGTCCGGGATCGGCTCGCCGCTCTCGATCGAGAGCCCGTAGGTGCCGTCGGCCAGCCGCTGCTCGGCTCGCTCCAGAGCCTCGAGCTGGTCCTGCAGGTCGTCGGCGAGCGACTCGTCGAACTCGGCATCGTAGGTGTCCGAGGCCAGGTCGGCGGGATCGGTGAGGGTCAGGTCCTCCGCCGGGCCGGGCGCGCGCCGCCCGAGCTCACGGGTGATGCGCTCGCGCTCGCGGGCGAGCAGCTCGCGTGCCCTGTCCGGATCCATCGCGCGGGAGGATACCGGCTGCGCAGCTAGATCCCCGTTCTCACCCGCGAGCCTCTGTCATGCCGCCTGCGCCAGTCCGGGCTCCTCGAGATCGCTCTCGGTCGAGTCCACGAAGTCCCGCTCGCGGATCAGCAGGAACGTCATCGCCGACCCGACGAAGGCGACGGTTGCGCCGATCAGCAGGATCCAGTCGAGGCCGTTCACGAAACCTGCATGTCCCGCCTGGATGACCGCCGGCCGCGCACCCGGGGGCAGCCTGTCGACGACGCTGTCGAGCCCGCCGGCGCCGATGGCGTGGCCGATGCCGGCCGCGTGGCCGGCGACCGAGGTGCTTCTGAGCTGGTCGATGACGGTCGAGCGAACGTGGGTCGCGAAGAGTGATCCGAACACGGCGACTCCAGTGGCCGTTCCGACCTGGCGGAACGTCGTGTTGATGCCGGAGGCCATGCCTGCACGTGCGGGCTCGACGACCCCGATCGCGGTCGCCGCCAGCGGGACGTTCACGAAGCCCGCACCGACACCCGCCGCGATCATCCCCGGCAGAAGATGCGTCCAGGTCG
Organism: uncultured Actinomycetota bacterium; assembly: GCA_963801905.1. Lineage (GTDB taxonomy): Bacteria > Actinomycetota > Thermoleophilia > Gaiellales > Gaiellaceae > PALSA-600. The sequence goes on from CAWDGP010000004.1 coordinate 223,806, forward strand.
AGCCGGTCGTGAGGCCGCGCATCAGCAGCAGACCGGTTCCGATCAGGACGAAGCCGGGGGCGATCAGGAGGCGCGTGGGTACGCGTTCGCTCAGCCGGCCGGCGATTCCCGAGGCGAAGAAGATCGCCACCGTCAGCGGCAGGAAGCGCACTCCGGTCTCGGCCGGGGACAATCCGAGCGGCTGCTCGAAGAAGAGGATCAGGTAGGTCAGCAGCGCGAACAGCGAGCCGTTGACGGCGAGCGCGGCCACGAGCCCTCCCCCGAACGACGGCACCCGAAGCAGGCCGAGGTCGAACATCGGCTCGCGCTGGAGGCGCTCCGCGACCACGAACGCGGTGAGGAGGATGCCCGAGAGGGCGAGTGAGCCGGTGACGGTGAGCGAGCCCCAGCCGTCGGCGTTGCTGCGAATCAGCCCGAAGACGAGCGCCGCAAGGCCGGCGCTGAAGGTGACGAAGCCGATGAAGTCCGGCCGCTTCGCGAACGGGTTGCGCGATTCCTCGACCCTCGTCAGGGTCACGAGCAGCGCGAGCACCCCGATCGGCAGGTTGACGAAGAAGATCCAGCGCCACGACGCGCTGGTGAGCACGCCCCCGAGTACGGGGCCCACGGCGACTGCGACGCCGGTGATCGCGCCGAGCAGGCCGAAGGCAAGCGCGCGCTCGCGTCCGCGGAAGGCCTGCGCGATGAGCGCGAGCGAGGTCGCGAACATGATCGCGCCGCCGACACCCTGCCCGGCCCGCGCGAGGATCAGATCGAGCGACCCGGTCGCGAGCCCGCAGGCCAGCGAGCCGAGCGTGAATATCACGAGACCTGTCGCGAAGAGCCGGCGTCGCCCGAGGAGGTCGGCGAGAGATCCCGCCGTGAGCAGGAAGGCCGCCAGCGTCAACGCATATGCGTCGATCGTCCACTGCAGATCGGACAGCGATGCGTTGAACGCCTGCTGGATGTCGGGGAGCGCGACGTTCACGATCGTGAGGTCGAGCAAGAGCATGAACACCCCGGTGCTGACCGCAGTCAGAGTCCACCACTTACGTTCCATGAGAACCTCCGTCAGTTTCGTGCGCGTTACACGAATGACGGATCCGAACCGGCCGATGTGACACTTGTGCGCCGGTGAACTCGCTCGGGCACGTTCGGTATTGCGGCATAGACTTTTGCTCAGGCCCTGTTTACGTAGACGATCCTGGGGGGTGACGGGATGGCACGGTCGATCGCGTGGGACAAGGTGACGCATGCCGATGTCGTGCGAGCGATAGGTGAGTACGACGAACTGGGGGCGGAGCGGTTCTTCTCGGTGCATGGATTCGCCCCGACCACTACCTATGACCTGATCTGGGACGCGCGCCGTTACCCGCCGAAGGCGATCCTGGGCACGGCGTATCAGCTCGCCACGGGCGAGCGCCTTGCGTCCGGTGATTTCGAGGGCGGGAAGACCGGTGCCGTGAAGGTGCTCGGAAAGCTCGGATTCACCGTCGAGCCGCGGGGGCCGGCCACGTGATGGGCGCCGGAGCCGCCGCACGCGCTGTGACGAACTGTGGACCGGGTAGCGTTTCCGGTCGAAGGGCGGCTCGTCGGGCTCGTGATCGTGGAGGTTGCCGGCATCAGCTCTGATCCCAAGCGCTGGAAGGCTCTGGCGGTTCTGGGCATCGCCTACCTGATGGTCGTCCTCGACGTGGCGATCGTGAACGTGGCGCTGCCGTCGATCCAGAAGGATCTCCACTTCTCGTCAGCGTCCAGCTTGCAGTGGGTCGTGAGCGCTTACGCCTTGACCTTTGGAGGGCTACTTCTGCTCGGCGGCCGTTTGGGAGACTTGCTCGGCCGCAGGCGGGTGTTCATGGTCGGCCTCGCCTTCTTCTCGATCTTCTCGCTGCTGTGCGGGCTTTCGACATCCTCGACGATGTTGATCACGTTCCGCGCGCTTCAGGGCGCGGCCGGCGCGCTCCTCTCACCGTCGGTCTTCTCGATCACGACCGTGACGTTCGACGAGGGCGCGGAGCGGAACAAGGCGCTGGGCATTCTCGGCGGGATCGCCGGCTCGGGCGCTGCCATCGGTGTCCTACTCGGCGGCATCCTCACCCAGTACGCGGGCTGGGACTGGATCTTCTTCGTCAACGTTCCGATCGGCGTCGGAGCGCTGGCGCTCGTGCCGCTGTTCGTCCACGAAAGCCGGGCGACGGATCTCGCCCGCCACTTCGACGTCGCGGGGGCGATCTCTGTGACGGCGGGGTTGATGCTCCTCGTCTACGGCCTGACGCGCGCGCCGACCGTGGGGTGGGGGTCGGCCGAGGTCATCCTGGCGCTCGTCGCGTTCGCGGCCCTCTTCTGTCTGTTCCTCGTCATCGAGTCGCGCTCGCAATCGCCGCTCGTGCCGCTCGGCATCTTCCGTCGCCGGACACTCACGGGCGCCAACGTGATCGGCTTGTTCCTAGGTGTCACCGTGTTCGGAATGTTCTTCCTCCTTTCCCTCTACATGCAGCAGGTGCTCGGCTTCACGGCGATCAAGACCGGCGTCGGGTACCTTGCGGTCGCGCTCACGGCTGTGGTCGCCTCCGGCGTCGCCCAGGCCCTGGTCACGCGCGCCGGCGTCAAGCCGGTGCTGGCCGCTGGGATGATCCTCCTCGCCGCCGGCCTCGGGTACTTCACGCAGATCTCCGTCAACGGCACGTACTTCGGTGACCTGTTTGCCGGCTTCATCCTGATCGGCATCGGGCTCGGCTTCTCCTTCGTCCCGGTCTCGATCGCCGCCCTTGCCGGCGCCACCTCGAGAGAGGCGGGGCTTCAGTCGGGCCTGATCAACACCAGCCAGCAAATCGGCGGCGCGCTCGGGCTCGCCATCCTGACCACCGTCTCGACAACCCGCGCGAACGATCTTCTGAAGACCGGCGTCTCACACGCCGAAGCTGCGACGCGCGGATACAGCCTGGCCTTCTGGGTTGGCGTCGGCTTCGCGCTCGGCGGGCTTGCGGCCACCCTCCTGCTGCTGAAGCGCGACGATTTGCGCGTCGTGGTACCGGCACCGGCTTCCGTCGCCGACCCGACGTGAGACGGCGATGTTCTCGGTCCCTCCGGAGTTAGGATCCGGGCGCTCGGGCAATCAAGCCTGAGCGGATCGGGTCGGGACGAGAGGGGAGATCGGTTTGAGCGAATCCGAGGGGTCGAGCCACCCGAATCCGGGGCAACCCGTTCCAAGCGAGGACACTTCCGCCGAAACACCGAGCGTGACAGCGGTCGCCGCATCGTCCCGGAATCTGGGCCCGATCGGAAAGCCGCGGGGTGTCGTGTTCGTGATCCTGATCTCGATCGTGACGCTCGGCGTCTATCACCTCTACTGGGTATACAGGGTCTTCGAAGAGATGAAGCAGCACACCGGCGAGGGAATCGGTGGCGTGCTCGGCCTCGTCATCGCGCTGGTGATCAACCCCGTGAACTTCTTCGTCATGCCGTCTGAGGTCGGGAAGATGTACCGAGGCGACGGACGCAGCGTGCCGATGACCGGATGGACAGGGCTCTGGGTGCTCCTGCCGATCATCGGGTGGGTCGTCTGGACGGTCAAGGTTCAGCGCGCGCTCAACCGCTACTGGGAGAGCAAGGCCAAATCCGCGGGTACCGGGTGACGCGCGAATGGGCCGGACAGGGATCGAACCTGCGCGCTGCGTCCAGGCCCGCCTATGCCACCGGCTGGAGGACGTCGAAGCGCAGACGGAACGTCGGCGGCGCGAGCAGCAGGTCGCGGCGGCGCTGCGTCCACAGCACCGGCTCGCCCGTCGTCGACCGTGCGAGCATCGCGCGGCGCTCCACGCGCAGGCCCTCAGGCGGGATCGCCGCGGGCTCGAGCTGGTGCACGGGGCCGGCCAGCGACGCCTTCGGGTCGTAGAGGAGGTCGCTGACGGGCGGCGGCAGCAGCACCGGCGCCGGGCCGGACAGGTCGGCGGCCCTGCCCTGGACGAAGCGGCGAGCCCACAACGCGTGCAGTCGGGGCAAGCAGTCCGGCTGGAGCTGAACGCCGACCGCGTGAAGCTTGTCGAGCCCGCGTCGGGCTGCGGAATCGGCTCCTGATGGATCCGCCGGCGAGCCTCCTCACCAACTGGGCCGGCAACGTCGTCTACGGAGCCGCCCAGACGGCGACCCCGGCGACGGTAGACGAAGTTCGCCAAATCGTGGTGGCCTCGACTCGCGCGAAGGCGGTTGGTTCCGGCCATTCATTTCGTGCCATTGCGAGTACGCGCGGCACCTTGATCTCCATGCGGGAATTCGCGCGCATCGACTCGCTAGGCGCGGACGGGTCCGTCCGCGTCGGCGCGGGTGTCACGTACGGCGACCTCGGCCGACATCTCGCCTTGAACGGCCGAGCACTAGCCAACTTCGCCTCGCTGCCGCACATATCCGTCGGCGGCGCGGTCGCGACAGCGACGCACGGCTCGGGGCCGCAAAACCAAGCGCTGTCGTCGGCGGTCGCCGCCCTCGAGATCGTGCTCGCCGACGGCTCCCTCCGCACGCTCCGGCGCGGGGACCCGGACTTCGACGGCGCGGTGGTGTCGCTTGGCTGCCTCGGCGTCGTCGCCGCGGTCACGCTCGAAACCGTCGTTGCATTCGAACTCCGCCAGTACGTGTTCGAAGCGATTCCCTGGCCGCGCACCGAGCGGGAGCTCGCCGCGCTCCTCCGATCCGGCTACAGCACGAGCCTCTTCGTCTCGTGGGCACGCCCGTACGTCGAGCAAGTGTGGGTGAAGAGCACCGATCCAGTGGAGGAGCTCTGCGGCGTGCGCTCTGCCGCGTCGCCGCGGCATCCGATCCGCGGTGCCGACCCCTCGCACGCGACCGAGCAGCTCGGTATCCCCGGCCCAGCGGCCGAGCGGCTACCGCACTTTCGGCTCGAGGGAATCCCGAGCGCCGGCGACGAGCTCCAGTCGGAGTACGCGATTGGCGCCGCCGATGCCGTCGCGGCGCTGCGCGCTCTGCGCGCGATTGGCGCGGAGCTCGCACCGCTGCTGCACGTCAGCGAGATTCGAGCGGTCGCGTCCGACTCGTTTTGGCTCAGCCCTTTTTACGAGCGCGACTCGATCACTTTCCATTTCACCTGGAAGCGCAGCCCGGCCGTCGCTGCCGCGGTCGCGCTCGTCGAGGCGGTGCTCGCGCCGTGGCAGCCCCGGCCGCACTGGGCCAAGCTCTTCACGTACAACGACGAGTTCCTCGACGCGGCCTTCCCGCGCCGCGACTCATTCGAGCAGCTTCGCTACCGCTATGACCCGGGTGGGAAGTTTCGCGACTCAGCGACCGCGCCGTTCGAACACCTTGGATCTTGCTGTTCGTCTCCGAGAGGAGGTTGATGATCGGCGCCGGCCGCGGCTCTCATCGATTGACTGCGAGGCGGTAGACCGTGGTGGAGCTGAAGGTGCGACCGGGGCGGAGCACCGTGGTGGGGAAGCTCTCGTGATGTGGTGAATCGGGAAAATGCTGCGGCTCGAGAGCGAAGCCCGCGCGTCGAGGGTAGGCGCGGCCACTCGTGCCGACCAGGCTGCCGTCGAGGAAGTTGCCGCTGTAGAGCTGGAGCCCGGGCTCCGTGGTCTGGATCTCGAGCGTTCTGCCCGATCGGCGTTCCTCCACCCAGGCGACAGGGATGAGGGATCGCTCGTCCTTGCGATCGATGACGAAGTTGTGGTCGTAGCCTCGGGCGGCGCGGACCTGGTCGAACTCGTCGTCGATCCGGAGGCCGAGGGCAGTTGCAGATGTGAAATCGAAGGGTGTCTCGGACACCGGGGCAAGCTCGCCGGTCGGAAGGAGCTCTTCGTCGATCGGTGTGTAGCGTCGGGCGCGCAGGGTCAGGAGATGATCGTCTGTCGTTCCTTCTCCCTCTCCGGCGAGGTTCCAGAGAGGGTGGGCCGTCAGGTTGACGATCGTCGGCTTGTCCGTGGAGGCGGTGAGGTCGACTCGAAGCGAGCTCACGGTGAGCGTATAGGCGGCCTCGACCTCGAGCGTTCCCGGGTAGCCCATCTCGCCGTCAACGCTGGTGTGGCGGAAGACGACGCGGCCGGCCGACGCGGCCACGATCTTCCAGACCTGCTTGTCGAAGCCGCGCGGGCCGCCGTGAAGGGAGTTTCCGCCGTCGTTTCGCGGGAGCTCATAGGCCCGTCCGTCGAGCGTGAAGCGGCCGCCGCCGATGCGGTTGGCAAAGCGGCCGATGATCGCGCCGAAGTAATGGCTCGGCTCGCTCGTGTAACCGTCGAGATCGGCGAATCCGAGCACGATGTTCGCACGCCGGCCTTCCCGGTCGGGTGACCACAGTTCCTGGACGGCAGCTCCGTAGCTGATGGCGGAGAGCTGGATTCCGGCGCTGTTCCCAAGTGTGACGCGTTCGACAGTCTCACCGTCCGGGGTGGTTCCGAACAGCTCTCTCGAAAGCGCCGGTGCGTTATCGGCGTGGTCGGGCAAAGTCCGTCAGTGGAAGTCGACGACCCGGCGCTTTACGCGCGAGCGCACGCGGAAAGCCTGCGATACTCGCTCGAAATGATGGTCCCCACGACGGGTGAGGTGCTGCGGCGTGACATCTCGGGCGGGGGCTTCCCCGACGCCGACACGTTCTGCGTGGGTGTGCGGGATCACCCGCAGTTCGTGCCCGAGGAGCCGGTGGTCGTCGCCCGGGCGCCGGGACGCTTTGACGTCCTTGGCGGCATCGCCGACTATGCCGGTGGGCTCGTCCTCGGCTTCCCGATCGGGCAGGCCGTGCTGGCCGCCGCACAGGACACCGCCGACGGAATGGTCATCGCAGTCAGCGGGCGCCGGCGCGTCGCCGTCCCGGCCGCCGACCTCGTCCAGCTGCCGCTCGATGAGCTGGCCGGCCGCCTTGCGGGCAAGGACTCGTGGGCCGCATATGTGCTGGGACCGGTCGCGCTGCTGGCCAGAGAGGAGCGGCTCGCCGTCACCGGGCTGCGGCTCCTCCTTTCCTCGTCGGTGCCGGAGGGCAAGGGTCTCGGTTCCTCGGCTGCGGTCGAGGTCGCCGTTGCGCAGGCGACGGCCGGTGCGCTCGGCCACGAGCTCGAGCCGCGTCGCCTCGCGCTGCTCGGACACCGCGCGGAGCAACTCGTCGCGGGCGCGCCGTGCGGATCGATGGACCAGATGACGGCAACCTACGGCGAGGAAGCGCACATCCTGGCGCTGCTTTGCCGGCCGGCCGAGATCGTCGGCTCCTTCGCACTGCCCGCCGGGCTCACCGTCTGGGGGATCGACTCCGGCGCGCGGCATGCCGTCCGCGATGCGCCCTACCGGCGAGCGCGCTGCGCCACGTTCATGGGAAAAGCCCTGCTCGGCGTCGAAGCCGACTACCTGACTGCGCTTCGCCCAGGGGACGTGGAGGCCGAGCGGCTTCCCGAGCGCATGACGGGCGCCGAGTTCCTGCGTCTCCGCGACGGCGTCGACGACGAGATGAGCTCGATCGAGCCCGCGGTCGAGTACCCGGTCCGGGCTGCGACGCTCCACCCGATCGAGGAGCAGGTGCGCGTCGAGACGTTCCTGCGGGTACTCGAGGAGCCCGTCACGAGCCGTCGCGCGGGCGTCCTCGGTGACTTGATGGCGGCGTCGCATGCCGGCTACTCGCACTGCGGGCTCGGCACGCCGGCGACCGACCGCATCGTCGACACGGTGCGGGCCGTCGGTTGGGAGCGCGGTCTCGTCGGGGCGCGGGTGAGCGGCGGCGGCTGCGGGGGCACTGTCGTCGCCCTCGGGCGCGAGGAGGCGGGCCCGGTGGTCCGCCGGCTCGCCAGGAGGCTCGGCGCTGGAATCGTCGTCGGCACGTCGGCAGGAGCATCGTCGTTCGGAACGCGGACGGTCTAGCAGACCATCTAGCTCACGACGCGAACCTCGCAGTCGCGTTCGCGGAGCGCCTCGACCACCGCCGGGTCGGCCGACGGGCCGGTGATCACCAGATCGATGTCCGCGACGCCGCACAACCGCGCCACCTCGACGCGGCCGAGCTTGCTCCCGTCCGCCAGCACGACCTTGCGCGTTGCCACGGCCAGCATCCGCTGCTTCAGCGCGGCCTCGGGCAGGTTGATGTTCGTGATGCCTCCGATCGGATCGACGCCGTTGCAGCCGAGCAACGCCGTCTTGACCGAGATCTGGTCGAGGATGAGCGTGGCAAGCGGATCGACGAGCGAATGCTGCAACGGCCGCAGCGTCCCGCCCAGGACCACCACCGTGATCCGCGGCGTCGCCGGCTCGAGCTCGAGCGCAGTCTTCAGCCCGTTCGTGAAGACGACCACGTCGCTGAGCTCCGTCCGCGCCGCGATGGCGCGCGCCGCTGCTGCTGCCGTCGTCCCGACGTCGACGAGCACCGTCTCGCCATCCTCCAGCAACGCGGCCGCGGCCTGGCCGATCGCCACCTTCTCCGCCGCGAAGCTCGAGATGCTGTCCTCGAACGGCTGTTCCTGGCGCTCTATCAACCGCGGGATCGCACCACCACGGACGCGGTGCACCTTGCCCCTGGCAGCGAGGGAGTCCAGATCCCCGCGCACCGTTACCTCCGAGACCCCGAACCGGCTGCTCAGCTCGCCGACGCGCACAAACTCGCGCTCCTTGATCTCCGCGAGCATGCGCTCGCGCCGGAGCGAGGCGGGGACCGGGGGCTCTGTTGCGTTCGTGGTCACGAGAGCATCGCCGCATCCGGTTGGGTCACCGCGAAGAGCGAATCGAGCTCGATCGGCTCGGCGCGAACAGCGAGGCGGGCGAGCCGACGGGATGGGTCCTCGGGCGCGACGTCGTCGAGGAAGAGACCGAGGCCCGTCTCGACGTGGATCTCGGCGCCGTCGCCGGCTGCGCCCGGCCCCTCCTCTTCGAGCGATCCGCGGAGCTCGCCGTAGACGAGCAGCCGTCTCCCGTCGGAATGCGTGAGCGCATGTCTGGGCAGTGATCTCATTGCTTCGGAATCGAGCGTAGTATCGTCGCCTCCGACGATAATGGAAAGATCCGACAAGCGCACCTGCTGCGCCCACGACCGGAAAGACTCGGGATGAACACGAGGAGGCTCGGGAAAGCGGGATACCAGATCTCCGAGATCGGCTTCGGAGCCTGGGGCATCGGCGCCGACTGGGGGGCCGTTGACGATAGCGAGTCGCTCGCGGCGCTGCACGCCGCGGTCGACGCCGGCGTTACGTTCATCGACACCGCAGATGTGTACGGCGACGGCCGCTCCGAGCGCCTTGTCGGGCAGCTCCTGCGTGAGCGGACCGAGCCGCTCGTCGTGGCGACGAAGTTCGGGCGCCGCGTGCCGCTCGACCTCTCCGTCTACACCTACGACAACTTCCGCAGCTGGATCGAGCGGTCGCGCGAGAACCTCGGCGTCGAGACCGTCGATCTCGTGCAGCTCCACTGCCTCCCGTGGGAGACGTACTACATGCCGTCGGTGTTCGACGCATGTGACCGTCTCGTCGACGAGGGCTTCGTGCGGGCCTACGGGGTCAGCGTCGAGAAGGTCGAGGAGGCACTGAAGGCGATCGAGTACCCGGGCGTCGCCACGGTCCAGATCATCTTCAACATGTTCCGGCAGCGGCCCGCCGAGCTGTTTCTCCAGCAGGCCGCGGAGCGCGACGTGGGCGTGATTGCGCGCGTCCCGCTCGCATCCGGCCTGCTGACGGGGAAGTTCGGGCCTGGCACGCGCTTCGCCGGCGACGACCACAGGGCCTACAACCGCCACGGCGAGAGCTTCGATGTCGGCGAGACCTTCTCGGGAGTGGACTTCGAGACCGGTCTCGAGGCGGTGGAAGAGCTCCGTCCGCTCGTGCCCGAGCAGGCGACGCTCGCGCAGTTCGCTCTGCGCTGGATCCTCGACTTCGACGCCGTCTCGACGACGATCCCGGGAGCGAAGACCCCGGAACAGGCGGGCGCAAACGCCGCCGCGGCCGAGTTGCGGCCGCTGCCGCCGGCGACGCACGACGCGATCGCGGACGTCTACCGGCGCCACATCGCACCGCAGGTGCACGCCCGCTGGTAGCCGGCTACGCAGCGGCGTCGGCCGTCTCGCAGACGTAGCCTGTGCCGTCGAGGCCGGGTGCCAGGATCGACGGATCGGACGTCACTTGTGAAATCTATCGACACCTGTTATATACGAACGTCGAACTGGTGATCCGGAAAGTGCCGACCGAGGCGCCGTCTCTCCGGGGACAGCACGCTGGTTCGATCGGGACCGAGAATCGAGTGACGAGAAGGAGGAGAGATGGCAGCAGACGGGCACGACGACGTCGGCAAGGAGCAATGGGAGTTCTCGCGGCGGCGCTTCCTCAGGTACGCCGGTGGGGCGGCCGCGGCCGGTTCGGCTTATGCCGGGCTTGCCGGGTTGCTCGGCGCCGAGGGCGCCAACGCGGCCAGGCTGGCGCGCGCAAACAGCGACACCGCGTTCTTCGCGAGCCACCCGAAGTACAAGTTCGTGATGGTCAACCACGTGACGACGAACTCGTTCTTCACGGCGACGATCTACGGGCTCCAGGACGCTTGCGCCATCACTGGTTGCTCCTACCAGTGGACCGGCTCGACGACCGCGATCGTCAGCGAGATGGTCTCGGCGATGAATGCCGCGATCGCCGGCAAGGCGAACGGGATCGGGGTCTGCCTGGTCGACAACACGGCGTTCAACAAGCCCACCGACAACGCGCTCGGCGCCGGTATCCCCGTGATCGCCTACAACGCCGACGTCTCTGCGGGCGTCCCCAACAACCGGATGGCCTACGTCGGCCAGAACAACCTGACCGCGGGGGCGGCGGTGGGCAACCAGATCCTCAGGCTCGGGGTCAAGAAGGGCGACAAGGTCGCCGGGGTCATCGCGACTCCGGGAACCGGGAACATCCAGCCGCGGATCGACGGCGCGAAGCCGGTCCTGACCAAGGCCGGGATCAACTTCGTCGAGGTCGGGACGTCCGCAACCCAGGGAGCGCCGGAATACAACAAGATCGCTTCCTGGTACGCCGGCAACAAGGACGTGAAGTTCATGTTCGGCGTCGACAGCGGTGACAGCGACGCGATCGCGCAGTTCATCCAGAAGAACAACCTGAAGGGGAAGGTCGGCGGTGCAGGGTGGGACGTCGGGACGCCCGTCGTGCAGGGCATCAAGGACGGCAACCTGACGTTCACGATCGACCAGCAGGCCTACCTGCAGGGGTTCGACACGCTCATGCAGCTGTTCCTGTACAACGTCTCCGGCGGGCTGATGAAGCCGACCAACACCGACACGGGGCTCGGCATCGTCGTGCAGTCGAACGTCGGTCCGTACCTCGCGAAGAACAGGTTCTCGGGAACGAGCTCGAAGCAGCAGACGCTGAAGCCGCCGTCCTCGGTCCCGCACTAGGTCTCACAGGGGTGCAATCGGGTGCTCCAGCACCTGCCGTTGCCCCGGCGGCCGAGCCGCCGGGGAAACGGCATCAATCCTCGTCGCTGGCGCGCCGGGTCCTACGGCTCTTCCTCTACCAGCGCGAGCTGACGCCGCTCCTGATCACGGCGGGCCTGTTCGTGTACTTCACGATCAGGGCGGGGTCGTCGTTCACCTCCGAGCTCAGCCTCAGCTCGGCCGCCGGCTACGCGGGGCCGATCGCAGGGATCGCGGTCGGAGAGGTGCTCCTGCTCACGCTCGGGGAGATCGACCTGTCGGCCGGTCAGGTGTTCCTGTTCGGAGCGTGGGTCGAGTACTGGTTCCACAATCTCGGAGTGCCGGTCGGGCTGGCGATCCTGATCGCGCTCGTCGTGTGCTGCGGTGTCGGGGCGGTGAACGGGCTGATCACCGTGCGCCTGAACGTGCCGTCCTTCGTCACGACGCTCGCGACGAACTTCATCCTCTTCGGGCTCGTGCTCATCTACTCGAATGAGACGCAGGCATCGCCGGTCCCGCTGTCGGACGGGACGGGCTTCTGGAGCCAGCTCATGGGAGTCTGGATCTGGTCGGAGATCCTCTGGGTGCTGGCGATCACGATCGTCGCCCACCTGATGCTCACGCGCACGCGTTTCGGTGTCAGGATCGTCGCCACGGGAGGGAACCTGGTCGGGGCGGCGGAGGCGGGCGTGCCGGTCCGGCGCGTGAAGGTGTGGTGCTTCGTGCTCTGCTCCTTCTTCGCCGGCCTCGTCGGAATCGTCGACGCGGGCAAGTACGGGACCCTCAACCCGGGCAACTTCGGCGTCGACTACATCCTCTACGCCGTTGGTGCCTGCGTGATCGGCGGCACCGCGCTCACAGGCGGGCGCGGGACGGTGATCGGCGCCTTCATCGGCGCCATCCTGATCGGCATCCTCCAGGCCGGGCTGACGCTGATCGGGGTCAGCACGAACGAGTTCTTCGTGTGGGTCGGCGTCGTGATCATCTTCGCGATGGCCCTGAACGTGCAGTTCGACCGGCTCATCGCCCGCTCGAGGGCGGCATGAGCGCACAGCCGACGCCGGCCGAGTCACGCGAGATCGCACTCGAGGTCCGCGGCGTCACGAAGCGGTTCGGCGCGGTCGTCGTGCTCCGCGGCATCGACCTCGTCTTGCGCCAGGGCGAGGTGCTCGGCCTCGTGGGCGACAACGGAGCCGGCAAGAGCACGCTCGTCAAGATCCTGTGCGGGTTCCACCAGCAGGACGGTGGCGATGTGCTGGTCGGCGGCGAGCGCGTCCGCTTCCACTCCGTCGGGGACGCCCGCGGGCACGGGATCGAGACCGTCTACCAGGACCTCGCGTTGATCCCGCAGCTCCCGGTCTATCTCAACCTGTTCCTCGGCCACGAGCTGACGAGGTTGGGCCCGCTCCGGTTCCTCGACAAGCGAGGGATGCGAAAGCTCGCCCGCCAGTACCTCGACGACATCCGCGTGCGCGTGCCGAATGTCGAGGCCGAGACCGTGCAGCTCTCCGGCGGCCAGCGGCAGGCAGTCGCAGTCGCGAGAGCCGTGCGGGCGGCGCCGAAGATCCTGCTGCTCGACGAACCGCTCGCCGCCATGGGTGCGCGTGAGTCGCGCCTCATCATCGAGCTCGTCAAGGATCTCGCCGCGAGCGGTCGGGTGTCCATCATCGTGATCGACCACAACTACGCCCACCTGTTCGAGCTCTGCGACCGCATCAACGTCATGCAGGGCGGCCGCATCACGAGGGACCAGCCGGTGCACGAGACGTCGCTCGAGGAGCTCACCGAGCTGATGATCTCGAGCTTCCGCAGCCAGCTGGAGGAGGTCTAGCGTGATGGCGCCTGACGCGCTCGGACAGCTCGAGGTCTGGCTCCTCACCGGGAGCCAGGAGCTGTACGGGCCGGAGACGCTTCGGCAGGTCGAGGCGCATGCGCGGGACGTCGCCGCCGGCCTCGGCGCGCAGCCGGATGTTCCCGTGCGCGTGGTGTACAGGGAGGTCGCCACGAGCCAGGGCTCGATCCGGCGTGTCGCGCTCGAGGCGAACGCGGCGGACACGTGCATCGGCGTGATCGCATGGATGCACACCTTCTCGCCCGCGAAGATGTGGATCGGCGGGCTGAACGCGCTGCAGAAGCCCCTGCTCCATCTCCACACTCAGTTCAACCGCGAGCTGCCGTGGGCGGAGATCGACATGGACTTCATGAACCTGAATCAGTCGGCGCACGGAGACCGCGAGTTCGGGTTCCTCGAGACGCGGATGGGTCTGCGCCGGAAGACGGTCGTCGGTCACTGGCGCGACCCGGAGGTCGCGGCGCGCGTGGGCGTCTGGGCCCGCGCGGCCGCCGGCTGGCACGAGGCGCAGTCGCTTCAGGTCGCCCGCTTCGGCGACAACATGCGCGAGGTCGCGGTCACCGAGGGCGACAAGGTCGAGGTGCAGATTCGGCTGGGCATCGCCGTCAACGGGTACGGCGTGGACGTCCTCGCTGATGCGGTCGAAGCCGTTTCCGACGCAGAGGTCGGCCGTCTCGTGGGGGAGTACGAGGAGGCATACGAGCTCGCTCCACCCCTGCGCGCCGGCGGGGAGCGCCGCGAGTCGCTGCGGGACGCAGCGCGCATCGAGGCCGGTCTGCGCGGCTTCCTCGACGCCGGCGGGTTCCGGGCATTCACCGACACCTTCGAGAACCTCGGGAGTCTCACTCAGCTGCCCGGCATCGCAGCGCAGCGGCTGATGGCCGACGGCTACGGATTCGGAGCCGAAGGCGACTGGAAGACGGCCGCGCTCGTCCGGATCGCGAAGGTGATGAGCGCCGGGCTGGACGGCGGCACCTCGTTCATGGAGGACTACACGTACGACCTGGCGCCGTCCGGCCCGCAGGTGCTTGGCGCCCACATGCTCGAGGTCTGCCCTTCGATCGCCGCGGAACGGCCTTCGTGCGAGATCCACCCGCTGTCGATCGGCGGCAGGTCGGACCCGGTGCGGCTCGTCTTCACGGCGGCGCCCGGCCCGGCGGCCCTCGCCGCGATGCTCGACCTCGGCGACCGCCTCCGGTTCGTGCTGAACGAGGTCGAGCTCGTGGAGCCCGAGCAGGACCTTCCCCGGCTGCCCGTGGCGCGGGCGTTGTGGAAGCCGAAGCCGGATTTCGCGACCGCCACCGAGGCGTGGCTTCGCGCCGGCGGCCCACATCACAGTGTCCTGTGCCGGGCGATCGGCAGCGAGGCGTTCACGGACCTCGCGGAGATCGCCGGGATCGAACTGCTCGTCATCGACGACACGACCAGGATCCGAGACATCGCCAACGAGCTCCGCTGGAACCAGGCGTACTACCGGCTCGCAGGAGGGCTCTAGTGCAGCACGCAGAGTTGCGCGAGCGCGTCCTCGAGGCGAACCTGGCGCTCGGTCGCGCAGGGCTCGTCGTCCTGACCTTCGGCAATGCGAGCGCCGTCGACCGCGACACGGGCGTGGTCGCCATCAAGCCGAGCGGCGTCTCCTACGAGCAGCTCACGTCCGCCGCGATCTCGGTCGTCGACATCGAGAGCGGTGCCGTGGTGGACGGCCGCACGCGGCCCTCGTCCGACACGCCGACGCACCTCGTCCTCTACCGGGCCTGGCTCGACGTCGGGAGCATCGTTCACACACACTCGTCGTTCGCCACCGCCTGGGCGCAGGCAGGGGAGGAGATCCCCTGCTACGGGACGACGCACGCAGACCACTTCGAGGGCGCCGTCCCGGTCACCCGCCAGCTGACCCCCGCGGAGATCGAGGGCGAGTACGAGCGGGCGACGGGGGAGGTGATCCTGGAGACGTTCGTTCGCCTCGAGCTCGGGCCGCTCGCCCGGCCGGCTGTTCTCGTCGCTTCTCACGGGCCGTTCGCGTGGGGCGCCTCGGTCGACGAGGCGGTCGAGAATGCGATCGCGCTGGAGGAGGTGGCGGCCGGGGCGCTGCGCACCAGACAGGTGCGAGCCGACGTCCCTCCGATCGGCGACGACCTGCGCCTGCGGCACTTCCGCCGCAAGCACGGGCCGGAGGCGTACTACGGGCAGGAGCGTTGAGGGCGCTCCGGCTGCACGCGCCGAACGAGCCGCGGCTGCACGACGAGCCCGACCCGTTGCCTGCGGCGGGGGAGGTGCTCGTAGGCGTCTCCGCCGTGGGTCTGTGCGGGTCGGATCGACACTGGCTGCTCGAGGGCGGGATCGGCGATGCCCGGCTCGAGCATCCACTCGTGCTCGGGCACGAGTTCGCCGGCGTCGTCCTCTCGGGCCGGCGCGAGGGCGAACGCGTTGCGGTCGATCCCGCCGTTCCATGCGGCGCCTGCGATCTCTGCACAGCCGGGCTCGAGCACCTCTGCCCGGCCGTACGCTTCGCCGGCCACGGCTCGACCGACGGCGCCCTGCGCACGCTCCTCCCGTGGCCGGAGCGCCTCCTGCATCCGGTGCCCGAGGAGCTCACCGACGTCGAGGCCGCGCTCGCAGAGCCGCTCGGCGTGGCGCTGCACGCGTTCGACCTCGGGCATGTCCGCCCCGGCGCCCCCGCAGGCGTCTTCGGCTGCGGCCCGCTCGGCCTCATCCTCGTGCAGCTCCTGCGACTCGCAGGCGCGTCTCCGATCGTCGCCACCGACGTGCTCGCCCACCGCGTTGCTGCAGCCGAGGAGCTCGGCGCCACGCACGCGGCTCTCGCGGATGAGCTCGAGCTCGACTCACGCCTCGAGGTCGCTTTCGAGGCGGCGGGCGACGACGGCGCTGTCGACGAGGCCGTCGCCGCGCTCCGCCCGGGCGGACGGCTCGTCCTCGTCGGCATCCCCGAGGGCGACCGCACCTCGTTTCGCGCTTCGGCTGCGAGGCGCAAGGGCCTGACGCTGCTCCTGTCGCGACGGATGCGGGCGGCCGACCTCCCGCGCGCGCTCCGACTCGCGGCGGATCGGCGCGTCGATCTGTCGCCGCTCGTCAGCGGCCGTTACGCCCTCGAGGAGTGGCCGGACGCCTTCGCGGCGCTGCGCGAGCGTCGGGGCCTGAAGGTCGTGGTCGAGCCGTGAGCGGCCGGTACGCACTCGGGGTCGACTTCGGGACAGAGTCCGGTCGCGCCGTCCTCGTCGATTGCGCCGACGGCGTCGAAGTTGCGACCGCCGTCAGCGAGTACGCACACGGCGTCATCACCGAGCGTCTGCCGGAACCGCATGGTCATGTCGAGCTCGAGCCGGAGTGGGCCTTGCAAGACCCCGCCGACTATGTGCGCGTTCTGACGCATGCTGTACCCGAGGTCCTCGCCGGGATCAGGCCGGAGGAGGTCGTCGGGGTGGGCATCGACTTCACCTCGTGCACCATGCTCCCGACGACAGCGGACGGGAGGCCGCTCTGCGAGCTGCCGGATCTCCGGCTCCGTCCGCATGCGTGGGTGAAGCTCTGGAAGCACCATGCCGCACAGCCGGAGGCGGACGAGGTCAACGCGGTTGCGATCGACCGAGGCGAGCCGTGGCTGTCACGGTACGGCGGCAAGATCTCGTCCGAGTGGTTCTATCCGAAGGCGCTGCAGATCCTCCGCGAGGATCCCGAGGTGTATGCGCGCGCCGGGCGCCTGATCGAGGCTGCCGACTGGATCGTGTGGCAGCTCACGGGAGTCGAGACGCGCAACACCACCACCGCCGGCTACAAGGCGATCTGGTCGAAGGCCGACGGCTTCCCGTCGCGGGACTACTTCGCGGCGCTCGACCCGCGCTTCGGGAACGTCGTCGACGAGAAGATGTCGCGCCACATCGACGCCATCGGCGGGCGCGCAGGTGGGCTCAGCGCGCGCGCGGCAGGGTGGACGGGACTGCCGCCCGGCACGCCGGTGGCGGTCGCGAACGTCGACGCGCACGTGTCCGCTCCCGCCGTCGGCTGCGTCGCCCCGGGCGATCTCGTCGTGATCATGGGGACGAGCAACTGCCACATTCTCCTCGGCGACCGTCTCGTCCCGGTCGAGGGGATGTGCGGCGTCGTCGAGGACGGCGTCCTGCCGGGCCTCTTCGGCTACGAGGCGGGCCAGTCGGCCGTCGGCGACATCTTCGCCTGGTTCGTGGAGAACTCCGTGCCGCCGCAGGTCCACGGGCTCGCGCAGGAGCGCGGCGTGGACGTGCATCACGTTCTCGAAGAGCAGGCGGCCGCGCTCGCGGTGGGCGAGAGCGGCCTGCTCGCGCTGGACTGGTGGAACGGCAATCGCTCGGTGCTCGTCGACGCTGACCTCGCCGGGCTCGTCGTCGGGCTGTCGCTCTCGACTCGTCCGCACGAGGTCTACCGCGCGTTGCTCGAGGCGAGCGCCTTCGGCACGAGAGTGATCGTCGACGCCTTCGAGAGCACGGGAGTGCCCGTCGAGCGGATCGTCGCCTGTGGGGGCCTGCCCCATCGCAATCGGCTGCTGATGCAGATATACGCCGACGTGCTCGGGCGTCCGATCGGCGTGGCCGCATCGCAGAACGCGCCCGCACTCGGCGCGGCGATGTTCGGCGCCGTCGCCGGCGGCGCTTACCGCTCGATCGCCGAGGCGTCAGAGCGGATGGCCGCGCCCGTCGCCGGGACCTACCTCCCGGACGATCAGAGCCGGCACGGGTACGACCCGCTCTATGCCGAGTACGTGCGCCTCCATGACCTCTTCGGCCGAGGCGGCGACGACGTCATGAAGACGCTGAAGCGCGTTCGCGACGAGGCGAAGGCTCAGGATTCCCGGTAGAAGTCGACGACCCAGCGGTGGCGGCGGAGCGCGGTCAGCTGGCTCTCGTCGAGTGGGCCGGCCGAGGCGGCACGCACGTTTCGCTCGACGTTGCCGGTCGAGCGCATGCCCGGGATCACGACGCTCGCCGCCGGGTGGCTGAGGCAGAAGCGGAGCGCGATCTCCGCCAGCCGGTCGACCTCGACGTCGAGGTCGCGGGCGATCGCCTGCACGCGCTCCCACACCTCGCGCCTGCGCCCGCCGGCGAAGTACCGGTTGCGGAAGTCGCCCTCCGGGAACGTCGTCTCGGGCCGGACGGAGCCGGTCAGCGCGCCCTCGTCGAACGGCACTCGCACGATCACGCCGACGCGCGCCGCTTCGACGGCGGGAAACAGCGCGTCCTCGGGGCTCTGGTCGAAGACGTTGTAGATCACCTGAACGACGTCGACGAGCCCCGACTCGACGAGCCGGACCGCGTTCTCCGGCTGGTGGTCGTTGATCGAGACGCCGAAGAACCGGATCTTCCCGTCGCGCTTGAGCCTCTCGATCCCGTCGAGCCAGTCCCCTTGCCCGACCCACTCGTCCGACCAGACGTGGAACTGCTGGACGTCGATCGTCTCGAGACCCAGGTTCTGGAGGCTGCGCTCGGTGCACGAGACGATCCAGTCGGCCGGGAAGGCCTCCTCGGCTCGCACGCCGGGCCGGGCCGGCCATTGCCTGTTCCTCGGCGGGACCTTGCTCGCAACGTAGACCGTCTCGGCCGACTCGCGCACGGCGGCGCCGACGAGCTGCTCGCTGTGGCCGTCGCCGTAGCCGTACGCGGTGTCGAGGAAGTTGACGCCGCGCTCGATCGCAAGCCGGAGGGCCCGCAGGGATTCGTCGTCGTCGGCGCCGATCCACATCGTTCCGCCGATCCCCCAGGCGCCGAAGCCGAGCTCGGAGACCTCGAGGCCCGTCCTTCCCAGCATCCGGTACAGCATTCCGCCTCCTTCTCGTTCAGAGGATCGTTCGCCGGCCGAACGTCGGCTCGTAGCCGAGGACGCGGCGCGCCTTGTCGACGTTCAGGACCTCGTGCCCGTGCTCCGGCAGGTGGCGGACGACCGCCCTTACGGCCTTGCCGCTGCCGCCGGTGACGACGATCTTCACCGCTCGGCCGGGGTGCGACGGTCCCGGCCTCCCTTCACTGCACGTTGACGGCGCGGTGCCGGTCCGGTCGACTCCCTGACGACGAGCTCGGCCCCGATCAGATGCTGCCGAGGCGGGGGATTCTGCACGGTGAGCTGCTCGATGAGGATCTCAGCTGCCATCCGGCCCGCCTCGAAGGCCGGCCACTCGATTCCGGTGAGAGAGGGGGTCAGCATCTCGGCGAACTGGGCGGCGATCACCGACACGATCGAGAAGTCGTCCGGGACGTGGAGGTCGGCCGCCCGCAGCGCGCTGAGTAGCCCCGTGAACTGCCACCCGGTGGTGATCGCCGCCGTGCACTCCGGCTCGGATCGGAGCAGCCGCGCAGCGACCGCAAACGCCTCACGCGGTGCGTGCGAGCAGGGTATCTGGATGCCGCGGATGCCGAGGTCGGGGGCGCGCTGCTCGAACACGTCGCGCGCGATCAGCGCCGACATGTACCCCGCGTCGAGCAGGTCGGGCGGGAAGTTGAAGAGTGCGACGCAGGTGTGACCGAGCCGGGCGAGGTGCTCGAGGCTCGTCTCGACCGCAGCGCCGAAGTCCATGTCGACGTAGCTGATCCCGGTCATGTCGTGCGTACGCCCGATCAGCGTGAACGGGTGGCCGGCCGCATGGAGGCGCTCGACCCGGGGGTCGTCGATCAGCGTCTCCATCAGGATCACGCCGTCGGCCCGTCCCCTGGCGACGAGCTGCGCGATCGTCTCCGGGTCGGTGGCGGCCGTGGAGAGCAGGAGCGCATAGTCGCTCGCGCTCGTGGCCTGCGTGGCGCCGGCCACGAACGTCTGCTGCACCGGCAGAAGCTGCCACTGAGGCGAAGGCAGGAAGAGGGCGATCGTGTGCGAGGCGCCGCTCGCGAGAGCGCGGGCGGGCCCGTGAGGCCGATAGTCGAGCTCCTCGATCGCCTCCAGCACGCGCTCGCGCATGCTCTGCGACACAGACCGCTTGCCGCTCAAGACGTACGAGACGGTGCTCAGGGCGACTCCGGCGCGCTCGGCGATCTCCGCCATGGTCGCCGGCTTCGAACGGTGGGCCTGCTCCGTTTGTGTCACCGCGTGGTCACCATCTTGACTCTCGCCCGTGTTCGCTGTAGATTCGCGAAGCGCTTCGCGAAGCGCTTCGATAATAGTCGAAAACGCTGCGCTTTTCCGAAAGGGCAACGCCTATGTGTAAGCAGTCGGCCAGTCTACTCGCACCGGCGCTTCCGGGAGCGATTCGGGTCTTCTGGGGGCTCTATCGAAGCGCTTCGGACGCTTCGGTGGCTTGCTGCTGCAAGGGGAGAGGCTAGGAAGCACGGTGTCGACGTTCACGGGCAGCAAGACGGGGTTCACGGTGCTCGAGGGCGGCGAGGTCCTCCAGGTCGACGCGTGGGGGGAGAGCGGCGCTCGTGTCCGCGCGACCCTCGGGACATCCGTGACCGAGACGCCGGGCAGCGCCCTGCTCGACGCCGCGGTCGGCGGGGTCGAGGTCGAGATCTCGGACGGCCGGGCGCGGATGCGCAACGGCGACCTCGTCGTCGAGGTGGTCGACAACGACGATGACCGGTTCGTCCCGTTCCCGCCCCTGATCCGCTTCCTCGGGGCGGACGGCACGGAGCTGCTGGCCGAGAGTGTTCCCCACTTCAGCGCCCCTCCCCGGCGGCGCTTCCGGCTGGGCGGAGGCGACCTCTTCCGCTGCGAGGCCACGTTCGACGCCTACCCGGAAGAGCGCTTCTACGGGCTCGGCCAGCGCCAGCACGGTCTGCTGAACCAAAAGGGCGCCGTCATCGACCTCGTCCAGCGCAACTCCGAGGTCTCGGTGCCGTTCGCCCTCTCCAGCCGGGGCTACGGCTTTCTGTGGAACATGCCCGGGGTCGGCCGCGTCGAGCTGGGCTCCAACCACACGAGGTGGGCCGCGGACGCTGCCCGGCAGATCGACTACTGGGTGACGACGGGCCCGACACCGGCCGAGATCGTCAGTCGCTACGCGCGGGCGACGGGGCTGCCCCCAATGCTCCCGGAGTGGGCCTCCGGCTTCTGGCAGTCGAAGCTCCGCTACCGGGACCAGGAGGAGCTGCTCGAGGTCGCCCGCGAGTACAGGCGCCGCGGCCTGCCGCTCTCGGTGATCGTCTGCGACTACTTCCACTGGACGCGCCAGGGCGAGTGGATGTTCGACCCGGCGGAATGGCCGGATCCCCAGGCGATGGTGGACGAGCTGAGAGAGCTCGGGGTCGAGCTCATGGTCTCGGTCTGGCCGACGGTCAACCCAGAACAGCGCCAACTACGAGGAGATGCACCGCCGCGGCTTCCTGGTGCGAAGCATGGCGGGCCTGCCGCTTCACCTCGCATTCTGGGACAAGGGCACCGACGGCCGGGCCTTCATGCGGTACTACGACGCGACTAACCCGCGAGGCCCGCAGCTACGTCTGGAAGAAGATCACGGACGGTTACCGCCAGTACGGCATCCGGGCGTTCTGGCTCGACGCGTGCGAGCCGGAGATACTCTCGGACAGCGCCGAGATCGCCCGGTACGCCATGGGCCAGGGAGCCGAGGTGCAGGGGGTCTATCCCCGCGAGCACGCGCGCGGGTTCTACGAAGGGCTTCGGGAAGACGGCGAAGACGACGTACTGCTGCTGTGCCGGTCCGCCTGGGCGGGCAGCCAGCGCTACGGGGCCGCCGTGTGGTCCGGCGACATCGAGTCCACGTTCGAGGCCCTGGCCGCGCAGATCCCCGCCGGGCTGAACATCGGCATCGCGGGGATCCCGTGGTGGACGACGGACATCGGCGGGTTCATGCACGGCGACCCGACCTCGCCGTACTTCCGGGAGCTCGTCGTGCGCTGGTTCCAGTACGGCGCGTTCTGCCCGCTCTTCAGGCTCCACGGCGTCCGCGAGCCGGGCCCCCTCGTCGGCTCGGCGCAGACAGGGGCCCCCAACGAGGTGTGGTCGTTCGGCGACGAGGCGTACGACCTGATCCGCGAGCAGTTGCTCTTGCGGGAGCACCTCCGCACGTACGTCATGGAGCAAATGGCCACGGCCAGCGCCACCGGGGTTCCCCCCATGCGTGCGCTCTTCCTGGAGTTCGCGGACGAGGCGCCGGCGTGGGAGGTGAGCGACCAGTTCATGCTCGGCCCGGACGTGCTCGTCGCGCCGGTGATCGAAGAAGGGGCGCGGGAGCGCGACGTGTACCTCCCGGCGGGTGCGTCGTGGCTCGACGCATGGACGGGGAAGCCCGTCGATGAGAGCGGCTGGGTGACGGCGGCCGCGCCGCTGGAGCGCATACCGGTCTATCTCCGCGAAGGGGGAAGCTTGAGTCGTCTCTCGCCCGGGGGGCTCGGATGAGCACCGGGATCCAGCCGCCCGCACCGGCAGCGACCGGGACGGAGCCCCTCGTCCGGCCCGTGGACATGGACGCTCCGCCACGGATGTCCTCGTGGAGGCGGCAGCAGTTGGCCGGCTGGCTGTTCCTGGCTCCCGCGATCGCCTACGTGCTCTTTGCCTTCGCCCTGCCGATTGTCTACAACGTCATGCTCAGCTTCGAGAAGACCTCTCCGGCGACGATCTCCAACTTCACGGCGCCGTGGGCCGGGCTCGGCAACTACCGCTTCGTCTTCAACGACCCCACGAGCCGGGAGGCGATCGTCCACACGCTCGTGTTCACGGTCGGGTCCCTCGCGGGGCAGTTCCTGATCGGCTTCTCCCTCGCCTTGCTCTTCAGCCTTAGGTTCCCCGGAAGGACGTTCGCGCGCTCGCTCGTCATCGTCCCCTGGCTCCTGCCGCTGATCGTGACGGGGGTCATCTTCAGGTTCATGTTCCAGGCCGAAGGTGGCGCGATCAATCAGGTGCTGATCGACGTCGGGATCATCCACCACCCGACCCAGTGGCTGAACGACCCGAACCTGGCCATGTGGACGATCCTCGTCGCCAACATCTGGCTCGGGGTGCCGTTCTTCACCCTCCTGCTGTACAGCGCGCTCCAGGACGTGCCGGCGGAGGTCAGAGAGGCGGCGATCATCGACGGAGCCAGCCCGTGGCAACGGCTCCGCCTCGTGATCGTCCCGATCATCCTGCCCGTTATCGAGGTCACCCTCCTGCTCGGGTTCGTGTTCACGGTGAAGGTGTTCGACCTCGTGATCGGCCTCACCGGCGGGGGCCCGGCCAACGCCACCCAGTTGATCACGACCTGGTCCTACAACCTCTCGTTCCAGGTGTTCTCGTTCGGCGAGGGCGCGGCGCTGAACAACGTGCTCCTCGTGCTCGCGCTCGTCGCCGCTCCGCTGTACCTGTGGCTCAGCCGGGAATCGCTGCGGCGGAGCTCGGGAGGGGCGAAATGAGCCGGTTGGAGAGGTCGAGGGGCCTGCGCCTGCTCTGCACGTTCGCGGCGGTTGCCGCCCTCGTCGTCATCCTCTTCCCGGTCTACGCGATCATCGTCGGCTCGTTCGAGTCGACCGAGACGCTGTTCAGCGGCACGTTCTACTGGCTGCCGCACGCAGCGACCCTGGACAACTACCGGACCGTCCTCGGAGGGGCCTCGGCGGCCACGCAGGAGACGGTGTCCGGGTCGCAGACGGGCAACATCCTCACGAGCCTTCTCCTGGGCCTGGGGACTGCGCTCCTGGCCCTGGTCGTGGCGGTACCGGCCGCCTACGCGCTCGCGAAGTACCGGATGCGCGTGACGGTCGTCGTCGTCAGCGCCCTGCTCGTCGCTCAGATCGTGCCCTCGATCGTCCTCGCGACCTCGCTCTTCATCGTCTTCCACTGGGTCCACCTGGTGAACTCCTACTTCGGGCTCATCCTCGCCGACGGCACGTACGCAGTCCCGTTCGCGATCCTCGTGCTACGGGCGTTCTTCTTCAGCCTTCCCAACGAGCTCATCGACGCAGCCAGGGTCGACGGCGCCTCGGAGTGGAAGACGTTCCGCCTCGTCGTGGTCCCACTCTCGCGCTCGGCTGTCATCACCGTTGCCGTCTTCGCGTTTCTGGCCGGCTGGGGGGACTTCATCTTCGCATTGACGATGCTGAACGGCGCCGGCATCCAGCCGGTCACGCTCGGGATCTACAACTATCTCGGCAACTATTCGACCGACTGGGGCGCGGTAATGGCGTCTGCAGTAATTGCCCTGGTGCCCGCCGGGATCCTGCTGATCGTTGCGCAGCGGTACATCGCGAGTGGTCTCACGGCGGGCTCGGTAAAGGGCTAGAAAGGGGGGTGATAGCCGAGAAACCTTGCTCTTGAACGTCTGTAGTTATTTGTTTCGGACTTTCCGCCCCCATTCAACGTAAGAGTCTTTATTCTCCGCCATCAACCAAAAAGGACAGAACTGCTATGAGCCTAAGGACCAAAAGGTGGCAAGGGGGATTGGCAGCCCTCGTTGCTGCGATGTGCGCTGTGGTCGCGTATTCGCAGGTGGCCAATTCCGCCTCGAACATCACGATCACCGAGGAGGACTACTTCAACACCCCGGGCCAGATCGCGGCCCTGGACGCCTACTCCAAGCAATTCGAGGCCGCACACCCGGGTGTGACGGTGAAGCGACAGTACGTGCCCTTCGCGAACCTGGACACGAAGCTGCTGACGCAGGCAGCGGCCCAGGACCTGCCGAACCTGCTCGCCGTCGACAACCCGTTTGTCTCGACGATGATCTCGACGGGCCAGGTCGTGCCGATCAGTGGCCTGAAGGGCTTCAGCACCAAGGGGTACTTCCCCGCCGTGATCAACGAGGGCCTCTCCAACCACCAGTACTACAGCCTCCCGGTGGCAGGGGCCAACTCGATCGCCCTGATCTACAACATCGCGATGTTCAAGGCGGCGCATCTCACCCCGCCGAAGACGTGGGCGCAGCTGTTGTCCGACGCCAAGGCCCTGACGACCTCCGACCACTACGGCATCGCCCTGACCTGTGAGCCGGCGGAGGACACGACCTGGCAGTGGGAGCCGTTCTTCTGGAGCAACGGGGGCAGCTTCACGTTCTCGAACATTGCCTCGGGGCCCGGAGCGCAGGCGCTGAACGTGTGGAACCAGCTCATCACCGACGGCTCGGCCTCCAAGGACTGCCTCCAGTGGAGCCAGACTCCGGCCGCATCGACGCAGTTCATCGACGGCAAGGCGGCCATGATGGTCAACGGGCCGTGGAACTTCCCGACGATGAACCAGTCGAAGCTGTTCTACGGCAAGCAGTTCGGAGTCGTCCCGGTCCCGACCAACAAGGCCGGGCAGCACGTGGTCGTGCCGCTGGGCGGCGAGGACTGGATGGTCTCGAAGAGCGGCGGCACCGATGTGCAGCAGATGGCCTTCGAGTACATCCAGGGCATGCAGACGCCCGCCATGGAGCTGAAGCTCGCGAAGCTGTTCGGCTACCTACCGCCGAAGCCCGCCGTGGCCAACGCCTACCTCAAGGTGGCAGGGCCCGAGTGGGCGGTGTACGTCCACCAGACCCTGTTCGCGCATCCGCGCACGCTCGGCCTGGGCGTCAAGTACCCGAAGGTCTCGCAGGCGGTGTGGACCGCGATTCAGTCTGCCCTGTCCGGCTCGAAATCAGTGCAGGACGCGTTGAACACTGCACAGGGGCAGATCTCGACCATCTTGAAAGGCTAGGAGGGAGATGTCGACGATGGCCTGTTCTGCTTCGAGGGGTTAGGAACCAGGCCAGGGGCCAAGGCCCGGTACCGCCTGCCCATTCGCCCCGGGCAAGCGGTACCGGGCAGAGCCTCTGCAGACATGCGACCTTCTCTGGAGATTTCATGATGAACAAGGAAGAGATTCTCGAGTCAGCGGCGAGCGTGGTGACGAGCGTCGCGCCGTCGGCCTCCGCTCGCGTGCGTCTTCGGCCGATCGACGCCCGCGGAGTCGCGATCCGCGACGGCCTCCTCGCGGAGCGCCAGCGGGTGAACCGCGAGGTCACGATCCCCCTCGGCGCGGAGGAGCTCGAGCGCGCCGGGACGCTCGACAACCTGCGCATCGCAGCAGGACGGGCGTCGGGTGAACGGCGCGGCATGGTCTTCAGCGACTCCGACGTCTACAAGTGGCTCGAGGCGATCGCCTGGGAGCTCGGGCGCGAGCCGTCGCCCGAGCTCGAGCGGCTCGGGCGCGAGACGGCGGAGCTCGTCGCAGCTGCGCAGGAGCCGGACGGCTACCTCAACAGCTGGGGCCAGCTCGACCCAGCGTGGCGATGGACCGACCTGGAGCAGGGCCACGAGCTCTACTGCGCCGGCCACCTCTTCCAGGCTGGCGTCGCGACCGCGCGATCTACCGGAGACACGACTCTCCTCACGGTGTCTCGGCGCTTTGCCGACCTGATCGACGAGGTGTTCGTCCAGGGCACCGATACGCGCACCGACGGCCATCCAGAGGTGGAGGTTGGGCTCGTCGAGCTGTACCGGCAGACGGGCGAGAGCCGCTACCTGAACCTCGCCGACACGCTCATGTCCCGCCGGGGGTTCAGGATGTTCGAGGGCGGCCGCTTCAACCTCGACTACTACCAGGACGCCGAGCCCGTTCGTGACGCGCGCTCGATCGTCGGGCACGCCGTGCGCGCCCTCTATCTCGCCGCGGGCGTAACGGACATCTACGCCGAGACGGGCGACGAGGCGCTGCTCGCCTCGATGCTCCGCCAGTGGGACGACCTGACCGCGACGAAGACCTACCTCACCGGCGGCGTCGGCTCGCGTCACTACGACGAGGCGATCGGCGACCCCTACGAGCTGCCTCCCGACCGCGCCTACTGCGAGACCTGCGCGTCGATCGCCAGCATCATGTGGAACTGGCGCATGCTGCTCGTCACGGGTGACAGCCGGTACGCCGACCTGCTCGAGCGAACGCTCTACAACGGCTTCCTCTCCGGGCATGCGCTCGACGGAGCGTCGTTCTTCTACTCGAACCCACTGCACTCGCGAAAGGGCGAGCGGCGGCATCGCTGGAACCCCGTCGCGTGCTGCCCGCCCAACATCATGCGGATGCTCGCATCGCTGCACCAGTACCTCGCGACGACCAGCGACGGCGGCGTCCAGCTCCATCAGTACGCGACGTCGACGATCCGCGCTGTCGTGCCGGGCGCGGGGCTCGTCGAGCTGGCGGTGGAGACGAGCTACCCGTGGTCGGGCTCCGTGACGGTCGAGGTCGTCGAGTGCGGCGACTCGGAGTGGACGCTCTCGCTCCGGGTGCCGTCCTGGGCGCGTGGCGCAGCCGTCGACGGCAGGCCGGTCGCCCCGGGATACGCGGAGCTGACGCGCCGGTGGCGCGCCGGTGACCGCGTCGTCCTCGAGCTCGACGTCTCGCCAAGGCTCACCGCGCCGAACCCGCGGATCGACGCGGTGCGTGGTTGCGTCGCCCTCGAGCGCGGCCCGGTCGTCTTCTGCCTCGAGGAGCTCGATCTGCCCGCCGGCGTCGAGCTGGCCGACGTCGCCCTCGACCTGGCAGTCGACCCCGTCGACGGCGGGCCTGTGCCGCAGCTGTCGGGACTGCCGGGCGTGGCTCTGCAGGGCGTCGTCCGTGACGTCGACGGATGGCGGCAGACCGAGTACCGCGACCTTCGGGAGGTGCCGCCGGCGTCGGCGTCTCCGGCGTCGCTCCTCGCCGTTCCCTACTTCGCGTGGGCGAACCGGGACCGGGGCGGGATGCGGGTCTGGATCCCGGCGGCCGAGTAGCAGGGAGGCGGCGATGGCAACCCTCTCGCTCGAGCAGCTCACGAAGGTCTACGGGAACGACGTCCAGGCCGTTCGCTCGCTCGATCTCTTCGTCGACGACGGGGAGTTCGTGGTCCTCGTCGGGCCGTCGGGATGCGGGAAGACGACCGCGCTGCGGATGGTCGCCGGGCTCGAGGCGGTCACCTCGGGCACCATCCGGCTCGACGGCAAGGTCGTCAACGACATGTCCCCGAAGGAGCGGGACGTGGCGATGGTCTTCCAGAACTACGCCCTCTATCCGCACCTGAACGTCCTCCAGAACATCTCGTTCTCCCTGAGGGTGCAGGGCGTGTCGAAGCAGGAGCGCGAGCGGATGGCACGCGACGCGGCCGAGATCCTCGGGCTCTCGGAGGTGGTGCTCCGCAAGCCCCGCGAGCTCTCGGGCGGCCAGCGCCAGCGCGTCGCCATGGGCCGGGCGCTCGTGCGAGAGCCGTCCGTCTTCCTCATGGACGAGCCGCTCTCGAACCTCGACGCCAGCCTGCGGGTCCAGATGCGCAGCGAGGTGCTGCGGATCCAGCGGCGGCTTGGCGTCGCGGCGCTCTACGTCACCCACGACCAGACCGAGGCCATGACGATGGGCGACCGGGTCGCCGTCCTTCGCGACGGCTCGCTCCAGCAGTTCGCGGCGCCGCAGGAGCTGTACGAGCGGCCCACGAACCTGTTCGTCGCGTCGTTCATCGGCTCGCCGGCGATGAACCTCTACGAGGCGACGGTCTCGGGCGCAGCGGATCGGCTTGTCCTGTCGCTCGGATCGCAGCAGCTCGCGCTTTCGACCGACCTCGGACAACGCCGCCCGGCAATCGCCGCCGTCCAGGGACGCAAGCTCGTGGTCGGGATCCGCCCCGAGCACCTGACCCTTGCTTCTCCGACGGGTGAGGCACAAGCCGCAGTCGGGAGGACGCTCTCCGTGCAAGCGGAGCTCGTCGAGTCGCTCGGCAACGAGTCGCTCGTCCACTTCTCGTCCGACGCGAGGATGGTCCGCAACCGCGGCGGCGTCTTCACGGCAGACGCGGACGCCTCCGGAGACATCGCGGGCGCGGCGGCGACCGAGGGCATTGCGCGAATCGACCCGCGCGTCGCGGTCGCCGTCGGCGATCAACTCACGCTCGCGGTCGACGTCGATCGCCTGCACTTCTTCGATGCCGAGACGGGCGACGCGATCCGAGCAGCCGACGCCTCGCGCGGCGTGCCTCTGCAGGCGGGCCGGAGCTGAGAGCACGGTGGTTCTGGCGCGCGCTATAGCCTGCCGCCGTGAGGCGCGTTGTGGTGATCGGCGGGACGGGGCACATCGGCAGTTACCTGGTGCCCCGGCTGATCCGCGCCGGGCATGAGGTCATAGCGGTCAGTCGCGGTGAACGGAAGCCGTACCACGAGGCCGTGGAGTGGAGGTCCGTGCAGCGTGTGAACGCCGACCGGGCCGCCGATGAAGCCGCCGGCACCTTCGGAGGGCGGATCGCCGAGCTACGACCGGACGTGGTCGTCGACCTGATCTGCTTCACCCCCGCATCCGCCGAGCACCTCGTCGACGCGCTCCGGCCGGCGCGTCCGCTGCTGCTGCACTGCGGGACCATCTGGGTGCACGGACGGACGGCTCGCGTGCCCGTGACGGAGGACGAACCGCGCACCGGCTACGGTGACTACGGCGTCAACAAGGCGGCGATCGAGGCGCTTCTGCATCGTGAGACGCTTGCCGGCGGGCTGCCCACCGTCGTCCTGCATCCCGGTCACATCTGCGGGCCCGGCTGGCCCGTGATCACCCCGGCGGGCAACCTCGACGCCGACGTGTGGCGGCGACTGGCGGTCGGTGACCCGGTTGCCCTGCCGGCTCTCGGCCTGGGCGTGCTGAACCACGTGCATGCCGACGACGTCGCCCAGGCGTTCGAGCTGGCACTCACCCGGCCGACGGCCATCGGAGCAAGTTTCCATGTGGTGGCCGAGCAGGCGATGACCTGCCGGGGGCTCGCGGCCGGGGTCGCGGCCTGGTTCGGTCGCGAGGCGGTGCTCGAACTGGTCGACTGGAACGAGTTCGAGCAACGGGTGGGCTCAGAGCACGCCGCGGTGACGCTGGCTCACATCGACCGCAGCATCGCAGCCGGCACCGAGCGTTCCCGAGCGATCCTCGGGTACGCCCCGCGGTACTCGTCGCTGGAGGCACTGCGGGAGTCGCTGCACTGGCTGGTCGAGCACGGTCAAGCCGACGTGGCTGGACAGTCGTTCTGAAACGGAGAGACCGGCGTGGTGCCGGCCTCAGCGGCCGGAGCGAAGCGACGACCACGGCGCCTCGCCGGAGACGTCCACCAGGCCGTAGCCGATCTCGCTGTCGAGCGCCGGACCGAGGACGACCTGCAGGTGTGCCGGCTCGTCCCCGTCGTTGAACGTGGCGTGCACCAGGTCGGCGCCGATGAAGACCGAGTCGCCCGGCCCGAGCGTCGCCGCCTCCTGTTCGAGCCACTGCTCGACCTTGCCGGACTTGACGATGATCATCTCCTCCTGACCTGGATGCCGGTGGAAGTCATGCGACTGTGCGGGCTCGAGCGACACGTCGAGCACGACGAGCTGCTTCGCTCCGGTGCCTCCCGGCGTGCACCGCCAGCCGATCACGCCCCAGCCGAAATCCTCGTTGCGGATCGCCGACTGCCTGACGAACGCACTCATGCCTTCCCCTTTCCGGTCGCAATAGCTTTGAAGCGGCGCATGTTCTCGGTGACCGCCGTCTCGGTAGGCAGCCGCTCCATCGAGGATGCGCCGAAGAACCCGACGACGCCGTCGGTCTGCTCGAGGATGTACGCCGCGTCGTCCGGCTCGCAGATCGGCCCGCCGTGGCAGAGGACGAGGATTCCCGGGTTGACCGCCGTTGCGGCATCGTGCATCGCCTGGATCAGGGGCACGCACTCGTCGAGCGTCTTCGCCGTCCCGGCGCCGATCGCTCCCCCGGTCGTCAGACCCATGTGCGGCACGAGGACGTCTGCGCCTGCCTCTGCCATGGCCGCCGCTTCCTCGACGGAGAAGACGTAGGGCGCCGTCAGCAGGTCGCGTTCGCGGGCGGCTCTGATCATCTCGACCTCGAGCCCGTAGCCCATCCCGGTCTCCTCCAGGTTTTGCCGGAACGATGCCGTCGAACAGGCCCACGGTCGGGAAGTTCTGCACGCCGCTGAAGCCGATCCGCTGGATCTCCTCCAGGAACACCGGGATCAGCCGGAAAGGGTCGGTCCCGCACACTCCGGCGAGCACCGGCGTGTCTCGCACGATCGGCAGCACCTCGCGCGACATCTCGACCACGATCGCGTTCGCATCGCCGTAGGGCAGGAGCCCCGAGAGCGAGCCTCGGCCGGCCATCCGGTACCGGCCCGAGTTGTAGATGATGATCAGGTCGGCGCCGCCGGCCTCGGCGCATTTCGCCGAGAGCCCGGTCCCGCCGGCGCCGATGATCGGCCTCCCGGCCACCTGGGCGCGAGGCGCGCGGCCTCGGCCCGTCTCATCGGGCCGCCTCGATCAGCTCGTGAAGCCGGTCGGCCATCGCGTCGGCGAACCGGTCGTCGTTCACGTCGAGGTCGAGCTCGTGCACCTCGACACGGGGATCGAGGCTTTCGCGCAGCCCGTCGAACAGCGCCTCGTCGGCTTCGGCGTCCCGAAACGGCTGCCCCTCGACGCCGATCATCGACACACCACGCAGCGGGACGAAGACGGCCACCGGCCCGGTCGCCGCGGTCAGCTTCCTTCCGATCGTCCGCCCGAGCTCGCCGCACTCCTCGACGGTCGTGCGCATCAGCGTCACGGTCGGGTTGTGGACGTAGAGGCTCCGACGCTCGAACTGCGGCGGCACCGTCTCGCTGGGGCCGAAGTTGACCATGTCGAGCGCGCCGAGGGACACGACCTGCGGTACGCCGTGTCGTCCGGCCGCCTCGAGGCGGTCGGGCCCGGCGGAGAGCACGCCCCCGACGAGCTCGTCGGCAAGCTCGGTGGTCGTCACGTCGAGCACACCGGTGAGGAACCCGCCGGCGACGAGCGCCTCCATCGACCTGCCCCCGCTTCCCGTGGCGTGGAAGACGAGCACCTCGTATCCCAGCGCTTCGAGCCGCGCACGTGCGCGCGTGACGCACGGGGTCGTCACGCCGAACATCGTGGCGCCGACGAGCGGTCTGTGCTCGATCTCGGGCGGCGTCGCTCCGGCCATGCCCGCAATCGCCGCTGCGGCGTTGGTCATGATCCGGGCCGAGATCGAGTTGACGCCCGAGATGTCGACGACCGAGTACATCATCGTGACGTCGGCCCCGCCGACATAGGGGCGCGTGTCACCGGATGCGAGCGTCGAGACCATCAGCTTCGGGACGCCGAGGGGCAGCGCGCGCATGGCCGTCGTCGCGATCGCGGACCCGGACGAGCCGCCGAGGCCGACGATGGCGTCGAGGCGGCCCTCACCGTGAAGCCGCGTGACGAGGGCAGCTGCGCCACGCGCCATCGTGTCGACGGCGGCGCCGCGGTCGCCGGCGTCGGCGAGCCGAGCGACGTCGGCGCCGCCCGCGGCCGCCACCTCGGAACGGGAGACGTCTGGCTCGACACCGACCGGCTCGTGGATCCCGGCGTCGATCAGCAGCGTCGCGACGCCGTGCTCGCGGACACGCTCGCAGAGGAACGCGTACTCGTGCCCCTTGGTGTCGAACGTACCGAGCAGCGCGACGGTGGGCATCGTCACGCCCCGTCTGTGCGGTGGCAGCCCACGGCGCCAACGGTAGCGGCGTTTGACTTCGTCCATTTGGGGGTTAGGTTGGACAGCCGCCGCGCCGGGTGTCGGAGCGGCCCTTCGACCGTGCCACGGCTCGACGTCGTGACATTGCCGGTATCCAGGGTCGTGCCAAGCGCCTCCTTCTAGGGATGCATGCACTCATCCTCAACCACGCCAAGGAGGCAACCATGTTCCGTTCCAACATCCGACTCGGTTGGGCGCTCGCCCTCGCCGTTGTTCTCGCGGCCGCGCTCATGCCGGCCGCCGGAGCCACCGCTCGCGGCATCCAGCCGACGAGTCCCTGGTACGCCTACGACGCCGCACTCAGGAACGCGCAGCACCAGCGGCAGGCGCAGACGATCAGCGGCATCCAGCCGACGAGTCCCTGGTACGCGTACGACGCCGCACTCAGGAACGCGCAGCACCAGCGGCAGGCGCAGACGATCAGCGGCATCCAGCCGACGAGTCCCTGGTACGCGTACGACGCCGCACTCAGGAACGCGCAGCACCTGCGGCAGCAGCAGAGCGTCGGCTAGCCGCATCAATGACGACAACAGGCCCCGCCCTGCGGGGCCCTCGTCATCGTGACGACAACCTCGCCGCAACCGCAAACGCCAACGGCGGTTCGTCGGCTGGTCAGTGTTGGGTCAGTGCGACCTCCCGACCGGCTTCCGGGTCGCCATCCCGACGCCCGGAAAGCAGCGATTTGGAGGCAGGTTCTGCATGGGCCGGACAGGGATCGAACCTGTGACCTTGGGATTAAGAGTCGACGCCAAGCTCTTGTGGCAGTTCGAGAATCCTGGTCGAAGCGCACAGTTGAGCCGAATCAACTCGTGTGTTCTCAGGTGTTCTGGCGCGGCCTTGTCGACCCTCTGTTGACCCATTCTGTCGTCGGCTTAGACAACGACGCCACGCGTACCGGTTTGAGGCCGCACCCGTGCTGCCGATTCGGACGGCCTCCCTCGCTAGACATCCAGGCTCGAGCAGCGCCCCGTGGCCGGGGCTTCGATAGCGGGGCGGGATTTGAACGAATCCCCTGACCTCGCAGCGCCGGCGTGAGCGCCGTAGCCTTCGGGACGTGCGCGAAGTCGAGACCGATTACCTCGTCGTCGGAGCAGGTGCTTCGGGGATGGCGTTCGCGGACACGCTCGTCGCGAACACAGACGCCGAAGTCGTGCTCGTCGATCGGCGCCACCGACCGGGCGGCCACTGGCTGGATGCCTATCCGTTCGTGCGCCTCCACCAGCCCTCGGCATACTACGGCGTGGAGTCGCGGCCGCTCGGCAACGACCGTATCGACGAGTACGGGCCGAACGCCGGCTTTTACGAGCGTGCGAGCGCTTCCGAGATCTGCGACTACTACGCGCGCGTGCTGGACGAGCACCTGCTGCCGACGGGCAGGGTCCGGTTCTTCGGCATGAGCGAATACCACGGCGGGAACGGCGACGGGCGCCTCGTCGTCTCGCTACTCGACGGCTCGGAGACCCTCGTTACCCCGCGGCGCCGGATCGTCGAGGCGACGTACGTTCAGTCGGAGATCCCGTCGCGTCACGTTCCCGGATTCACGGTCGAGCCGGGCGTCACGCTCGTTCCGCCCAACGGGCTCGTCGACCTGGGCGAGCCTGCCGACCGCTTCACGGTAATCGGGGCGGGCAAGACGGCGATCGACACCTGCGTGTGGCTGCTCGACGCGGGGGTCGACCCCGACCGCATTCGCTGGCTCCGCGGACGCGATCCGTGGCAGCTCGACCGCACGTTCATGCAGCCGCTCGACCTGGTCGGGTCATACATGCGGCTCCAGGCGCGCTGGGTCGAGACGGCTGCGGTGGCCGAAGACGGACGCGACTTCTCGCGGCGGCTCGAGGACGCCGGAGTGTTCGTGCGGATCGATCCCTCGACCGAGCCGCTCGTGTTCCGCGGCGCCACCGTCAGCCGGCGTGAGGTCGACGCGCTCCGCACGATCGAGCACGTCGTGCGGGCGAGGCGGGTTCGCCGCATCGGCCGGACGTCGGTAGCCACGGATGCGGGCGACGTCTCCGGCGGCCCGCGCGAGGTCTACGTCGACTGCACGGCCGCCGGCGTTCCGGCCTCGGCTCCGCGACCTGTGTTCGAGCCTGGCCGCATTACGATCCAGTACCTGGCCGTCGGCTTCATACCGTGGTGCGCCGCCACGATCGCGTTCGTCGAGTCGACCGGCCGCGACGACGAGGAGAAGAACCGACTCTGCCCACCGGTCGTCTTCTCCGGCGACGTGGCCGATCTAGCACGGCTGGCCTTCACCGCGATGAAGGGCCAGGCTGCTCGAGTCCGCCACGAGACGGTCAGGCCCTGGAACGCCGCATCGAGGCTGAACCCGGCCCGGGCTGCGCTCGACCACATCGACGATGCGGACGTCGCTGACTCGCTGGCGTTCACGAGGGAACACACGCGGGACGCGCTTAAGAACCTCGAGCGCGCGGCGACTGTGGCGACGCACGCCCGCTGAAGACACCGCGCAGCACGATCTCCACGGGCGGACGAGCCTGCAAGGAAAATGCCCGGAAGACGCGAGCCCTCTGCGTGCATAGCGGGGCAGGATTTGAACCTGCGACCTTGGGATTACGGATGTGCTGGGATGCCTCCGAATAGCTGGCGCTGGTTCGAGCCATCTCGAGTGCACTGGCGCGGGTCAACAACCGGATGTTGACCCTGCAGCGTTGTCCGCGAATTTCGCGGTCTGCGAATGAATTTGCCATTTTGCAGGGAACTCCTCGATGGGCCGGACAGGGATCGAACCTGTGACCTTGGGATTAAAAGTCCGGGCGAACGAGCTACAACGAACTGAACCAAGACGAAAAGACCTGCAAATCGGCCAGTCCGATGATGCAACAAGCTGCACTGAACGACACCCTGTCGAGACGACCGTGTACGCACACCTGTACGCACACATCGCTCGTTTCGAGCTCCCCGAACGCTTTCCACTTGTTGGCCGTGCTGAAGACGAACGGTGCGAAAACGGTAAGCGGCTGAGTCGGTGGCCCGCGCGTTCGACACACACAGCCTGAAGCGATCCTTCTCCGCCTGGACATCGTCGCGGAGGCCGCGCTCGAGGTCAAGATGGCGCTGATGGTAACCCGGCGGATCGCGGCGGGTCTCTTTCGTCGACGCCGTGAACGACCGGGCCGTCCTGCGCGAAGTGCGCGTGCTCAAACGCGGCCTCGGTCGGGTCGGCAGCGGTTGGTTACTTGTATCCCAAGATACCCAGGTTGCGGGCGGTGTGTCGGCCTGGTATCGATCTCGAGTCGACTGGCTCGTGGTTGTCTCGAGTGCTTGCACCCGCCGCGTTATTGGTTGGATATGATCGGCGCGCGGTAGGCAACGGAATGGAATTCCATGAGCGGTAAGGCGTGACGTGGAGTTGGCGGCGCTGGCATGAGGAGCGGAGCGGGGGCTACCGCTTAGCTCAACCGATTCCAAGCCACACAGGCAAGTTGGCCGAAGTTCGGCGGGGCGGATTTCGTCCAGGGCACGCGTGCAACTCCAGCTTCGAGACGACCCGACCAGGGTGATCCAACTTCTGCGGCGTCGATCAACAACGGGAGGAGTGGATTCCTGATGCAAAAGCTACTACGACGAACGCTAAGAGTTACGACGCCGTTGGCGGTCAGCATCATGATCGTCGCATTCGCGGCTTCGACCGCGAGCGGCGCGCCAAAGAAACGCGCCGCGATCAAAGGCGACACGATCACGTTCAACATGGTTCGTTCCACAGCGGCGATGAACGCGGGATGTCTACCCAACGCCTCGGCACGAGTGATCGTGCATTCCAACGGCCCGGTCGAAGTGATGACGGTGTTGGTCACCGGATTGCCTGCCAACACTGATTTCGACTTCTTCGTCATCCAGGTTCCGAACACACCATTCGGCCTCTCCTGGTATCAAGGCGACATCGAAACCCACGGCGGTGGTTCCGGCACCGGCGTATTCATCGGGCGCTTCAACATCGAGACGTTCATCGTCGCGCCTGGTCCTGCACCGGCCCCAGTCGTCCACCACGATCAACAATTCCCCGACGCGAACGCCAATCCCGCGACCGGACCAGTCCACACCTATCACCTCGGCCTCTGGTTCAACTCACCCGACGACGCCGCGGCAGCTGGCTGCCCAAACACCGTGACGCCGTTCAACGGCGAGCACAACGCCGGGATCCAGGCGCTCAGCACGCGCAACGCTCCCGACGACCAGGGTCCGCTCCGCAGCCTCAATCCCTAGGCACCACGTCGACACATCAGCACCGCCCACGGGACACAAACAGGGGCCGGGCGACTGCCCGGCCCCCACCATCCGTGGGATGCACAACCCGGCGTCATGCTGCGGCTTCGTATTACACCGGCAACGCGTGAGCATCCACGCAGCGGTCCGGCGATGCGTACAGAGCAGCCGTTCGGCCCCGGGGGAGCAGCCGAACGCTCAGGCGGGCGAGACTCCTGTAGAGCAGCTTCACTTGTGGGGTGTTCTTCCTCGGTGATGGCTAACGCCGGCGAGTCCTAGCGCACTACCCAATCGGCGCTCGAACACGACCTCGAGGATTCCGCCCTTGTCCTCGTACCTACCCGGGCGGCTGCCGCGTGGATCGCGCGGCGCTCGACCGAACTCATCAATCGCGGATGTTCGCGCGAGTGTTGTGCGTCCTGATCTTCGGCGTCGCCAAAGCTGGCGTGGGTTGGGCGCATGGGTGTCAGTTGATTCCGCGAAGGCAACCTAGGTTCGAGGCCTATCCCCCTACGCGTGCGCTTGCTGCAAGTCCTACCGACGCGTATAGTCAGCACCCGGATTCGTGTCTCGATCTCGCTCAACACTGCCCGGGGACCCGGCGGTTGCGGCCTTCAGGCCGGAGCCGCGAATCGGATTTCGGCGCAGTCGAGACGACCTGTCGGCGGGTAACGGTGGAGCCCCTCACGCGCTCCGGCGGCGTCCGCTTTGGCGTGGAGTCCGGAAAATCGACGCCCTGGGAGGTGGAGTCGCATGATGCATCGCTTGAGGTTCGTCCCACTCGTTTTCGCGGCCGCGGCCTTCGTCGTGGTCGCCGCAGCCTCAGCCTCGCGGAGCGGCCCGAGCCGCGCGAGCGCGATCCCGCTCGCTCCGGCGTTCACCGCGAAGCAGCTGAGCGCCCATGCGGGTGAGAACTGGCTCTCCGTGCAGGGCGATCTCGAGAACGATCGCTACTCGACGCTGACGCAGATGAAGCCGTCGAATGTCAAGAAGCTGAAGCTTGCCTGGCACATCCACATGGGCGACTGTCCGACGCGGAACGAGGTCTGCTCGGGCGAGGAGGCGAACGCGACGGTCTTCAAGGGCGTCATGTACGTCGAGAACGTGCACAGCCAGGTGTTCGCGTTGAACGCCGCCACGGGCAAGGTCCTCTGGAAGGCAAAGCCGAAGTACGTGCAGGGCTACTCGCCCGGCGCGGGCGGCCGGACGCCGGGCGTCTCACTCGGCGGCGGGCTCGTCTACCAGACGCTGCCGGACGGCTCTCTCGTCGCCTACGACCAGGGGACCGGCAAGGTTGCGTGGCAGACGGCGGTCGGCAACTGGCAGAAGGGCGTCTCGCTTGCGGTCACGCCCGCGTACTACAACGGCCTCCTCTATCTCGGCACGAGCGGCGGCGACGGCGGCGGTGTGAGCTCGGTCTTCTCCGCCTACAACGCCGCGACCGGCCAGATCGTCTGGAGCTGGAGTGAGATTCCGACGCACAACCAGCCAGGCGGGGACACCTGGCCGCTCTCCGACCGCACGGGTTCGAACTACGGCGGCGGCGCGATCTGGGAGAACCCGCTGATCGACGCGGCCGACAACCTCGTGATGATCGGCACCGGCAACCCGAACCCATGGAACTCGCGCGGGCCGGGCGAGAACCTTTGGACGGACTCGATCGTCGCGCTGAACGCGAGCACGGGCGCGTTCGTCTGGGGCTACCAGATCTCGCACCACGACGAATGGGACTCCGACCTGCCGAACAACTCGCTGCTCGTCAGCGAGAACGTGGGCGGCAAGCACGTGAACGCCGTCGTCGCCGTCACGAAGGACGGCCAGACGTACATCCTGAACGCGAAGAACGGCAAGCGGCTCGAGCCGATCAAGATCCAGAAGGTGCCGCAGGCGGCGGGCAGCCACAACTGGCCGGTCCAGCCGATCCCGCAGCCCCCGAACACGCTGCCGGGCTGTATCGGCGGCAACCCCACGAGCTACAACGGCAAGGTTCACTGCTACGACCAGCTCATGAAGGGCGGCGGCGGCAGGGTATGCGCCGACCCCGGCCGCTGGCAGGGCCTGAAGGCGCCGGATGGCAAGCCGTACAAGGTCTCCTGCTACTGGGAGCCCTACAACACAAAGCAGTACGTGGTGATGCCGTTCGAGTCGATGGACTGGCCGGCGAGCTCGTACAGCCCACTCACGCACGGGTTCATCACGTGCGGGGTGACGAACCGGTCGTTCGCCTTTGAGCAGGTCCCCGCGTCGTCGCAGGTCGTCTCCCCAGCCGGCGGCATCGGCTTCGGCATCGCTGCCGTGATCGACGCGCAGATAGACCCGAAGAACCTGAACGACTTCGGGAACTTCAACTCGCTTGACCTCTCGACGGTCAGCCGCAGTTCGCCGGGCAAGGACCACTGGCGCCAGACGTGGCTCGCGCCCTGCTATAGCGGGACTGTCAATACCGCGTCCGGCCTGACCTTCGTCGGACACCTCGGCAAGAATCTCGCGAAGGACGGCCACGGCTACCTCGCCGCGGTCTCCACGTCGACGGGCAAGGAGCTGTGGGAGTCGGCGCTCATGGACGCGCCGGCGGCCGCGCCGCCGATCACGTACTCGGTGAACGGCGTCCAGTACGTCTCCGAGGTCGTCGGCGGCGAGAACCACAATGACCCGACGCGGCCGAACCCGAACAAGCCGAGCGCCCGGGCTCGCGGAGACAGCATCTACACGTTCAAGCTCGGCTAGCGCCGGGCTCGCGGTGCGCGCGACGGCGGATCTCGCCGTCGCGCGCAGCGAGCGCCGCGGAGGAGGCTGGTAGACTCGTTCGCCGATGGCGCGCAGTCGTGGCCTGCCGAGGGGTCTCCTGGCGGCAGCGGCGGTGGCGGGGCTCCTCGCAGCCGGCGCGGCGCACGCGGGCGGCGACCGCGGCTCTGTCGTGAGCCCGAACTGGTCCGGCTACGTCGTGACCGGCAAACCCGGCACGAGGTACACGAGCGTGACCGGGACCTGGCGCGAGCCGGCCGTCTCCTGCGGCCGCCACGCAACCGGCTTCGCGACGATCGCGGTCGGGCTCGGCGGCTTCGGCCACGGCTCGCAAGGAGACGAGCAGGTCGGCACCGACGCGAACTGCGCCGCGTCTGGGAAGCCGGCCTACTACGGCTGGTTCGACATCGCGCCGTACCCAGCCTATGGCATCCCGCACACGGTCTCCCCCGGCGACCTCGTGACTGCGACTGTCAGCGTCGAGCTCACCGCGCGCCCGCCGCTCGTCAAGGTCGAGCTCGACGACGCCACCGCCGGCTGGAAGTTCGCGCGCGAAATCTCATGGGTCTCGCCGGGCAGCACCGTCCAGCAGCCCGGCGCGCAGAACGCGGGCGGCTCGTGGCAGCCCGCCGCCTCGTCGGCCGAGTGGCTCGTCGAGGCGCCGTCGAGCTGCCACTACGAGGTCTGCTCGCAGGCCTCGCTCGCGAACTTCGGCTCCGTAGGCATGACCGGGATCTCTGCGGCCGCCGACGGCGTCGTCGGGACGCTGAACGACCCGCGCTGGAAGGTTGTCCGCTTGCGGCTCGTCCCGGGGAAGGTGCATCTCCCAAGCTACCCGAGGGCGACGCCGTTCTCGCGGAACCCGCTTGCAGACGGAATCGCCGCGTCGCCGGCGGGAGCAACCCCGGGGCCGGCCTCGTCCAACGGCCGCTCGTTCAAGGTGAAGTGGCGCCCGGTCACCGGCAAGGGCACGCTCTGACCCTGGGTCCGGTGGTAGAGTCGCCGCGTGTGAGGGCCTATGCGCTCACGGCCTTGCTGGCAATCGTCCTGGTCGGCGCCGGGGCGGCGCTGGGCGCCGTGGCGGCGACCCAGACGACGGCGCCGTCGCCCTACGTGTCGATCCACGTGACGCTGACCGACTCGAAGGTCGTCCTGTCCCCGACGACGGAGCCGCGCGGAGCCGTCGGCCGCTTCATCCTCCACAACGCCGGGACGAAGCCGGTGACGTTCAACGTCGGGGCCGAGAAGGCGAACCGGACGAGGGGCTTCGGGTTCACCGAGGTGGTCGGGCCGGGTCAGCGGCGTGTGCGGCTCCTTTACCTCGCCGTCCGCGGCCGCCTTCCGTACTTCGTGGGGTCGTCCTACTCCGGAGCGAAGGCGACCCAGAGAGGCGGCCTCCTCGTTGGCGAGGCGTGCGACGGCTGTTCCACGTCTGGCGTGATGCCCGCGCCGTAGGCTCTGAGCCCTTAGCGCAGGCAGGGGACGAATTTCGCACGGTCGCTCGCTGTGACCCCGCGCGTCGTCGAGTAGTAGAAGACGTTGCGTGTCACGCCGACGTCGTTTTTTACGGTCGCGGTGCTGAGCGGGAGGCCGCGGATCTTCAACGACTGCACCGCGATCCTCACCGCGTTCCGCTCGAACGCGCGCGCCCCCGCCGCGTCCTTGGCGAAGACGAGGAAGACGTACTGGTTCGCGATCGTGTTAGCGCGGAGCTCCTTCGGATCGGGCGTCGCCGCGCCGCCCTTCGTCAGCCTGACCCGGAGGTTCCCGGTCGCCTGCGGGAAGTAGATGTTGCGAACTG
This sequence comes from uncultured Actinomycetota bacterium, assembly GCA_963801905.1. GTDB lineage: Bacteria > Actinomycetota > Thermoleophilia > Gaiellales > Gaiellaceae > PALSA-600. Next base: position 265,194 of record CAWDGP010000004.1, read on the forward strand.
TCGCAGTCCGGAAGCCCGCCTTGTCGAGGCACCCGCGAGTCGCCGAGAGCGTGTACCCATCCTTGCGCCCGCCACCGCCGCAAGCCGCGAGCCCGATCGTCGCGAGCGCCAGCGCCGCCGCCACGCCTGCGCCGCGCAGCCGGCTTCTCTTCGACTCGGCTCCCGACGTAGCTACTTGTGGGTAGAGCTGTAGACGTACGCGGCGACGTCGCTGATCTGCGCCGGCGTGAGGGCAGCCGCGAAGGAGGGCATCTGCCCGCCGCCCGACCGCACCTGCCGCGCGATGACCGCCTTCGACGGCGCCACCTGGTCGAGGTCCGGGCCGATGCCGCCCCTCGTCTTGGCCGCCAGCAGTGCGTGGCAGGAGCCGCACTTCGACTTGAAGATCGCCGCTGCCGCCGCGGACGCCTGCGTGCTGCCGCCGCCCTGGCCCCCGGCTTGACCGCCCGCGCCCCCGCCGGCCGCAGCGCCGCTGCTGACGGCGATCGCGCCGCTCATGCCGGCGCCGGCGCTCTTCGGAGGCTTCAGGAACTCGTTCGACGCGGGCGTCGTGTACTCGTAGTAGCGGTAGCTGCCCTTCGTGGGGGCCTTGAGGACGAGCGTGCTCGACTGTCCCGGCTTGAGCAGCGGTGTCGTCTTGAACGCGCATGCGGTGACCGTCGTGGCGGGCGCGGACGGGGTCTGCTTGGTGCAGACCGCGAAGCGATAGGAGACCTTACCCGCGTTGCGGACATCGAAGAGGACGGTCCCTGCGGCCGCCGCCTTCGGCGAGACCGTGAACGGCTTCCCGAGCGTGACGACGATCTTGGTCGGACCAGCCGAGCGGCCGGAAGCGCCACTCGATGCAGACGCCGACACCGCCAACGCCGCCACCCCAAGCGCCACAAGCCCTCCGCTGGCGACGTGCGCCGGCCTGACCCGGAACCGCGCCGTTCGTTCGCTCGAAGCCACGGAGATGCAACATACCAACTCCGCCGCGCGCCCTGCGTCAGACGTTGCGGGCCGCGACCGGCACCCACTTGACGGTGAAGCTCCGCCCGTCGGCTGCGACGGCGCCGGGCGTCGCGCCGGCCGGCGACGCGGCGCTACCTTTCCTGATCCGCACCTTCGACCTGTCGATCGTCGGGCTCGGGAGCAGCGTCGGCACCTTCAGCTTCGACGGGACGAGTCGCACGCGGTAGACATCCCAGCGCGGGTCGGTGAGCGTCCCATGGACCTTGTGCGCGGTCGCCGAGATGCCGCCGATCGTCACATCGTCGAAGTGCGCGAGGTCGGCCTCATGGCAGAGGTACCGCACGCAGACGGCCGGCGCCTCGACCACCCATTCAGCAGTCGACGTGTCTTGTGAGGTGAAGGTGATCTTGCGCATGAACGTCCAGCCCTGCGTCCGGTCCTCGAGCCGTAGCTCAACGAGCCTCGGGTCGATCACGCGCACGAGCCCGGTGATCCGGTCGCCCGGTCGTACCTCGTCCTTGATCTCGGGGAACGCGTGGTAGGAGAGGTAGGGCACGAGCTCGAACCAGGCGTAGTACAACGCCTTCCCGGACGCGCTGCAGTTCGAGTTGGTGCCGACCGCCTCCTGGTTGCCGCTGTGGAAGCCGCCGAGACCGACCCAGACGGTGGACGAGGAGGCGCGCCTGCTCGGGCGACAGTGCGCGCGCGGCACGATCCACGTGCCGGTGACGCTCGCGAAGTACCGGTCCGACCCTGCCGGCGAGGTGGCGACGTACCCCGACCAGTTCGGGGTGACGAGGGCCTTCGGCCGCGTAGTGCCCGCCGGGGCCGTTTGAGCCGCCAACGCGCCGAGCGCGACGAGGACGAGCGCCACCACGCGAGCGGGTCGCACAAGGCGATCATAACGAGCCGGGCCTTTGCGGCTCACGTCTCCGGGAGGCGGCGGCCGCTAGGCGTGGAGGATGGTGTGTAGTTGAGCTGGTAGTAGTGGTAGAGAGTTGACTCGTCTTCTTGGCTGAGCGCCTCGCCTTCGAGTTCGATGTTAGGCGCGTCCTTGACCTGGTTCTTCGACACTGATACCTGCAGGTCGTTGGGGTCCGAGCGTCATTTCGGCCAGCGGGACGCGAACGTCAGATGACGTCCGAACAGGCCTTCTTTGACTGTGGCGAACTGAGGTATGTCCGTTTCGACGTCGAAGTAGACGTCCTCGAGCTTGCCGATTCGTTCCCCGTCGCGATCGATCAAGTTTTTCCATGCCACTCGCTGAAATCGCGAAGCGCGACGGTCGACTCGATATCGGCGCCATTCTCCTCGAGTTGCTCGGCCGCCGGTGTCGGCTCTCTCCCGGTTTCGCCGACGTCTAGCTCATTGCCTTCGCCTTCCATGTGATGCTCCATTTCTCGTTCGTGGGATGCGCGGTCGATCTGTGCCGTTTGGAACCGATTTCGAACGGCGCCCCTGGAGATGCGGTTCGCTGGAGCGTATCCGTCGGGAATCCAAAGGTAAACGTGCGCGGTCGGACTCACCTTTGGCGAGCGCTACCGCATCGGCAGGCCGAGCAGCCGGCGGGCTCGGCCTCGACGATGCCGACCCCGAAACCGTCGCTATCGCACAGGCCGGGGCACTAGGCGCGGCGAGAGGAGACTGGGATGGTCGAGGGTCGGCACCTCGATCCGACGAGGTCATCGAGCCGGAGCTCTTGACTGGCTTCTCGGGCGCTGCGAAGCTCACCGGTGGTGCTCGCGCGCATCGTCGGATTCACCGTGGGCTTTGCGATCGGGGTTTTCGTCACCGAGGCTCTGTTCGCGAACAATCAGAGCTGGCCGGATCTTCTGCCGTTCGCGCTCGCTCTGGCCGGTGCTGTCGCGGGCCCGCGGGTCGCGCGTCGACTCACTCGATACCGACGCCCGCCCGGCACCGACCACGCGTCGCGAGCGACGATTACTCATGAGCTTGCTGGTCGCCATCGCGTGCCTGATCGCTTTCTTCGTGCTCGTTGTGATGCTCGACCGGGCTCAACTCCTCGCCCAGATCACGTCGGGCGCGAGCGACGGTATGGCACCCACGATCCCCGCCTGCAATGCACGCTGGATGGCCGAAGGATTCACGTACCACTTCCGCGATCCTCACCGCGGAGAGATCGTCGCCATCCACACGCGCCGCGGTCCCCAAAACCAGCTGACCCCCGATCCGAGCGCACGCAGCATCGCGCTCACCACGCGGGTCATCGGTATCCCCGGAGACACAATCGTCGGGCGACGCGGACGCGTCTACGTCAACGGGAAGACCGCAGACGAGATCCCCACCTCACCCTTCCAGAGCACCCACCTCGGTCGAGATCAGTACTTCGTTCTCGGAGACAACCGCAGCTCCGTCCAGGACAGCCGCGACTTCGGCCCAGTGCAGCGCAAAGCGATCTTCGCGCGTGTCATCCTCATCTACTGGCCGCTCGGACGCCTCGGCGCCCCGGGGTACGACAAGCACCTCCAGCCGCCGGGACAGGTCTGCGGATGAGTCTTCAAGTCTCCGTCTTCAACTTGATTGGTACGAGAGTTGCTCGCGCGGCTCGGCAGGGCGTTGACGATGACGCACTTCAAGGTGAGTCGCGGCGCGCGGGAAGAACGCGTTGGAAGTCTGACCCGATCGACGCGCTCGCGCGTGTGGCGCTGCGGGAGTCGGACCTCTCTCGGCGGCACCGCACCACCGCCGCGACCGCACCGGCCGCCGCCGGCGTCGCACTCGATCCCACCGAAACCAGGTCACCACGCATGAAGATCAGCGTCAGCCCGCGAGCGATTGGTCGTGCTTTGCATCGCACGCACGGCATCGTTGCCCGGACCGCGCAAGGATGGGTTTCGTCGAGACCCGGCTAGCGCCGACTGAAGCTCGGATCGGTTCTAGAGTTCCGTCGTGTCGGCGAGTGGCGAGATCGAGCTGCCGGACGGCCGGCTCGTGTCGGTTGACGATGCCACGGACGAGGAGCTCGAGCTCGCGGCGTCGCGCCTGGATGGGAAGTCACAAGTGCATGCCGAGGAGGCGGCCAGGCTCCGTGGGCTCCGCACCCAGCGGCCATGGCTAACCCGAGGTGTCGCGGGCATCGGCGGCGCGAGCTTCCTCGCCGACGTCGGGCACGAGGTCCCGACAGCGCTCCTCCCGAGCTTCCTCACGACAACGCTCGGGGCATCCGCGAGTGCACTCGGACTGATCGAAGGTATCGCCGACGGCTGCGCGGGTGTCGCCAGGTTCACCGGAGGGGCGCTCGCCGACGACCCCGAGCGGCGGCGCCGCAGCGCTGTCGGCGGCTACACGGCAACGGCGGTTTTCTCCTCCCTGATCGGCGTGACGACCGGCGTCTGGCAGGTCGGCATCCTCCGAGCCGCCGCGTGGTCAGCGCGAGGCCTGCGCGTACCGGCCCGGAACGCGCTTCTCGCCGACGTCGTCCCCAAGAACGTCTACGGAAAGGCGTACGGGTTCGAGCGGATGATGGACAACCTCGGCGCGATCGGCGGCCCGCTCCTCGCGAGCCTGCTCGTCACGCTCGTCAGCGTCCGCTCCGCGATGCTCGTCAGCGTCGTCCCCGGCCTGCTGGCGACGCTCGCGATTGTCTACGCGATCCGCGCCACCCGACACGCCACCAAGCAAGCGCGCAAGCAGATCAGATTTCAGCTACGCCCGGTTCTCAAAGGCGACCTCGGAACCCTGTTCTTCGGCATCGGCGCGTTCGAAATTGGCAACGTCGCCGCCACACTTCTCATCCTCCGAGCCGTCCAACTCCTCACACCCACGCACGGGAGCACCGGGGCAACGCAGATCGCGCTGTGGCTGTACGTCGGCTACAACGCTGCCGCTGCCGCCGCGAGCGTTCCGGGTGGTCACCTCGGCGACCGGCGCGGCAACCTCCTGGTCTTGACGCTGGGCGCATTCGCATTCGCCGCCGCCTTCGTCGGATTTGCGCTTACCGGTCCCCAGATCGGAGTGCTCGCGTTGTGCTTCGCCGTGGCAGGACTCGGGATCGCGTTCGCGGAAACCGCGGAGCACGCTGCAGTCGCCACTCACGCTCACGGAGAGATTCGCGGGTCGGCGTTCGGGGCACTCGCGACGATCCAGTCGCTGGGCAACTTCGCAGCGAGCGCGATCGCCGGTCTTCTCTTCACCGCCATTTCCCCGCGCGCGGCGTTCCTCTACCTCGCCGCGTGGATGATCATCGCGCTCGCCTCGTTCATCGCATGCGCCGCAAGGCTTCGCTAGAGCCACCCGCCACGCCAATGTCTCTCGCGGCCCTCGTCTTCGTCCCAGTCCCGTTCAACCCAGAACGAAAGGGGCCAGGCCCGCGGTTCTACTTCAAGAGCGCGGGCTTCCAAGGCAGAGCGGGTTCGCTCCACCAAGAGGAGCACAAATCCCATGCCTTCAAGTTCAAACCCCTTTTGTGGAGCCAGTTAGCATCCCGTACGTACGTCACGACGTACGCGCAAAAGGCCTCATGCGTTGCCACAGTTGCCAAAAAACCCCGCAAATCCGATGGGCCGGGCGGGATTCGAACCCGCGACCTCGGGATTAAAGTCCCCTGCTCTACCAACTGAGCTACCGGCCCGCGATACTTCTTCCATGGGGAAAGGGTACGCCGAAGGGTCTGCCGTCGAGGAGCGCTTGGCGGCGCTCGAGCGAGGCGACGACGGCCGCGCCCGGCTCGACGAGGGACGGGCCGCGGTGTACGGGAGCACCGACGAGGAGCCGCAGCGCCATTTCATCGGCTGGGCCGACGAGGTCGACCAGGACGAGCTCTTCGCCTCAGGCCGTGCCTGGGGTCTCCAGGTCGTGAGGCGGAGCGCGTAGGTCCCGTTCCCACTCGTCGAGGAGGCGCTCGACGTGGCGGCGCTGGGTCGCGGAGAACTCGAACCGTCCCACGATCCGACGGGCCTCGGCGGGATCGTCGCTCGCGATCGCCGCTTCGAGCCGCTCTCGCAGGGGCTCGGGTTGACGAAGCTGGCGGCGCAGCCAGCGGAGGAGACTGACGCGTGCGGCGCCCTTCACAGGCTCCAAGCCCACACCGCCTCTCGGCGCTCGATGACGAAGCCGAGCCGCTCGTAGAGCTGGACCGCCCCGGTCGGGTTGTCGGCGTCGACCTTCAACCCCACGCGCCGCTTGCCACGCCGCGCGAACTCGGCGAGCCCGATCGTGACGAGCGCGGCGCCGAGTCCCCGTCCGCGCTCCGAGCCGCGGACGGCGAGATCCTTCAGCCACCCGCTCGACCAGTGGAGCGCGCAGCCGGCGAGCGCCCCGTCTCGCTCGGCGAGCCACCAGACATCAGGGCTGAACTCGGGATCTCCGGTCATCCAGCTCACCCAGTCCGGGTGTGCGACCGGAACGTACAGGGGGTCCCACGCGCTGTATGCCTCGTCGAGCAACCCGTGCACGGCCTCGGCGTCCTCGGGGCGAAACGTCCGGATCGTGACCCTGTCGGGCACGGTCCTCTCTTCGACGGGCGCGCCGAGCGGGCGCCACATGAGGAGCGTCTCGTGCTCGAGCTCGAACGGATGCCGCTCGGCGAGGCCGCGAAGCGGGCTGTCGTGCGAGGCGACCGTCACGGCGAGAATGCGGTCGCCGCGGATTCGGGCGCGCGACGCCACCCGTTCGAGCAGCTCGTCTGCGAGCCGGTCGCTCGGCGCCGCAAGCGCAAGCTGGCCGCTGGTGCTCACCACCGCATACCCGACCACGCGGCCGGCTTCTTCGGCGACGAAGTTGTCCTTACCGAGCGCGAAGCCGGGGGTCTCCCACTCGCTCCGAAGGTGCTCGACCTGCACCCCCGCGACACCGATGAGAGCCCGGTTCTGCGCACCGAGCAGCTCAGCAGCAGCCTCCAGATCGCCCCACCCGGCCGGCCGGATCACCATGACCCGGATTCTGGCGACCCGCCCGCTACCCTGCCGGTGGGCCCCCATCGTCTAGCGGCCTAGGACTCCGGCCTTTCACGCCGGCAGCACGGGTTCGAATCCCGTTGGGGGTATTCCAAACGTCGGCTCAACGCGAGAACCGCTTAGTTAGGCCAGGGCGGTTCATGCGAAAAGTGCAGGATTTGCGGGACGGTCCTGTCCCGGTGCTGTCCCCGCAAATCGGCACTTTTTCATCGTCCGGCATCGCAGACCCGCCATCCAGACAGTGACTACTCGGTCGCGATTATCCACGACTGCGTTCTGGCTAGCACGCCGTTCGCGCTCGCGGGGTTCGTTGGGATCTAGAAGTTGACGACCGCCTCGCCCGGCGTGACGTTCGCCGGTGCGATGTTCAGGTCGGGCAAGTTCTCGGCGATCCACGCTGCTGCTGCCCGATTCGACTCCTCCGCGCCCGCCCGATCGTCGAAGACGCTGATCGTTGGCGTGCCGTCGCCGGTCTTCAGGAGGTAGTAGGCCTTGAAGCCGTGATGCCTCCGATGAGTTGCCGAATCTCGCCCTCGTGCTCGGCGAGCCATCCGCCAAGTCGGGGTTGCCAGCATAGGTGCGGACACTCGCGTGCATAGTCGCCTGCCTCCTCGCTCGTGCTTATAACCCCAGCGAGTGGGAGTCTCGGATAGTCGATCTCCGACGTCACGTCGCTCCCCGGTCAGTGTTCGTTTGGACAGGCGAGGTTGGCACCCAGCGCGCCTCGCCTCGGCGTAAGGACGCGTTGTAGGGTTCGGTGATGCCTGCCGGGACGATCAGGATCGCCGGCCTTGAGGTGAACCGGCTCGGGTTCGGCGCGATGCGGATCACCGGTGAGGGCATCTGGGGGCAACCACATGACCACGACGAGTCGCTAGCGGTGCTTCGGCGCGCACTCGAACTCGGCGTGACGCTGATCGACACGGCCGACTCGTACGGGCCCAACGTCAGCGAGGAGTTGATCGCGGAAGCCCTGTACCCGTACCCGGATGGGCTCGTGATCGCGACCAAGGGCGGAAAGGTGCGCCCGGGCCCCGACCGGTGGGTCGACGACGGACGCCCCGAACACCTGCGCGAGGCGTGCCACGGCTCGCTCGAGCGTCTGCGGCTCGAGCGCATCGACCTGTACCAGCTCCATGCCCCAGACCGGAAGGTCCCGCTCGAGGAGTCGGTCGGCGCCTTGAAGGAGCTACGGGACGAAGGCGCGATCCGCCACATAGGGCTCTCGAACGTCAGCGTCGCCGAGCTCGAGCGCGCCGAGGCCGTGGCGCCGATCGTGTCGGTGCAGAACCTGTACCACGCAAACGACCGCTCGTCGGAGGACGTGCTCGAAGCGTGCGAGCAGCGCGCGATCCCGTTCCTGCCGTGGTTTCCCCTCGGCGCGGGCCGGGCCACGTCGCCGGTCGACGCCCTCGTCGAGCTGCTGAACCGCTCACCGGTGATGCTGCCGATCCCCGGCACGTCGTCTGTCGCGCACCTCGAGGAGAACATGCGCGCAGCGGAACGCGCCGACTGACCCGGCCGATCGCCGGACAGGACGGACCCGTTTCCGCAGCGTGCGGATGATGAGACGCCCAGGGCCAGAGCACGGCTGCAACTCGAACCCACGGCGAAGTCGAAGCCCCCGCCAATGCGAGCGGGCCTGGTGATGATGGTCATTGACCGCCAGGACTTCCCCTCGGTCGGCGGCGGCCTCTTATGGGCAGTCCAGACGGCGCGCAGTTCACGTTCTTTGAAGAGGCTTCGGGATCAGCGAGGTCTCAGTCGGCCAGCTCGACCTGCGCGATGACACGATAGGGTCGCACCCGCACCAGCATCTCGCTGGGAGCCGCGTTTCGACGACCGAACTCTTCCGCGCGATCGTCACCCATGTAGCGTGCGGCGATCCTGATCGTCCAGGACAGCAGCTCGTCGTGGTCATGCGAGAGTTCCGCGATCCCGTCGACGCGAGCGAACCCGAACGGGGGCTCGTCGTCCTCGACGCAGATCGACACTCGCGGATCGCGGGATAGGGCGTGGCCTTTCACCGAGCTGCGACCCGTCTCGAACATGATCGAGCCGTCCTCGTCGGGGAGGAACCAGACTGGCGTCACGAGAGGTGAGCCGTCCCCACGCACAACCGCGACCTTCGCAGTCCGTGTGCCCGCAAGCAGGAAGGCTCTCAACTCAGTTGCTTCGAGCGCGCGCATCGTTCCGCGAACGTTAGCCGCATCCATCGCGAGAATCGCGTCTCCCACGCCACCGCTGTTCGCGCGACGACGCGCCTTGATCGATCTCGAGCGAGGCGCGCCACGACTTGCGCTCATGGGCCTTCACGGCCCATTTTCGCCGCGCCAGTCAGCGAAAAACCTCGTGGTTGACCGAAGCAGGGCGTGAGAGACGGGCGATCTCGGCGAAGAATGGCGCGCGAGAGAACTGCTCGATCTCCCGGCCGATCGCGGCCTCCCACTCGCCTAGATCCACATCGCGGATCCTAGGCCGACGCGATTTCGGTGAGGTGGGCTGTCCTCGTTGCCGTTCAGGGCCAATACCGATAAGCCGGGTCACTGGTTCGAGCCCAGTACCGTCCATGAGAGGAAAGCCCTGCAAACGCAGGGTTCTGGTGGTCGCCTCAGACGAGAACGCTCGAGTGCGACGAGCACGGGCATCTCGTCGAGTGCTCTCTAGCGGCGACGCCCGCTAAGCGCTCGCACGACGAACCACCCTCCCAAGCCAGCGAGCGCCAGAAACCCGATCCCCACGATGACGTTGACAAACACGCGTGCATCCTCCTCTGAGCGACTCGGTTCTTTGTGCACCTAGCCTAGTCGGTGTGATCCTGTCGTATTCGCGACTCACTCTCGAGGAGGCGTTGGTTCGAGCCCAGTACCGCCCATTTTCGATCTCGCCACCATCGCGATCCCGCATCGTTGTGCGAAGCAGAACGCGCAATTCATGCCGTCCGCGCGACGCGGTGCTGGACCGGTGCCGGACCGGGATTCGCTCGGTGCGCAGTCAGAGTTATTGGTCCGGGCAGGATCGCTGCGATCCCTACTCGGGAGCGAAAGTGGCTCAATCCACGGCGCGTGTAACCTCAGTGATTGCTCGACGGTCGTCGTGGATGCCTGGACCCAGAAGAGCCGTCACCGGAGGTTGCGCGATGCGGACCACGATTCCGATGCTTCTGGCGGGCCTCGCGGCCGCGTTACTTTTCGCGGGCTGCGGCAGCAAGGGCACGACGACTTCGACCACGTCGACGGCGGACTGGGCTGGCAGTGTCTGCACTGCGATCACGACCTGGAAGACCTCGATCAACTCGGCCGTCGACTCCGTGCAGAGCGGCACCATCTCAAAGTCCTCGCTCCAGGATGCGGCCGCTCAGGTCAAATCGGCGGATCAAACATTTGCGGACACCGTCAAGAACCTGGGCAAGCCCAACACGAAGGCGGGCGCGCAGGCAAAGCAGTCCCTCGACCAACTCTCCAACGACATCAACACCGAGCAGGAGAAGATCAGCTCGGCGATCGACGGCGTCACAAGCGTGAGTGGCATCATCGCTGCAGCCCCGGTCGTCCTCGGCTCGCTCAAGACAATGGCCACCAACGTCTCGACGACGTTCAAGCAACTTCAGACACTCGACACGTCCGGCGAACTCTCGAGCGCCTTCGACCAGGCGAGTGCGTGCCAGACGCTGAAGAAGTCGAGCTAACCAGGCCTCGAAAACCTGAGCCGCTCTCGGCGGCCAACGCGGAGGCAACCAGACCCTCTGAGATCGGCTGAGACGCAGACGGCCGTAAGCGTTTGATCCCTGCCGGCCCATCACGCACCGCTCAACCAAGCGGAAAGCGCATGGTTATGTGGGACGGGGAGGCCGTGCGGGACGGGGAAGCCCGGATGGTTCCCCCACGGGTCCCCCCACGGAATCCGACTGGTTCCCCCACAGAGTCGTCGTGTAGGTGTCACTGTTGGCCAGGACGCGAATGGCCCGACGACGGCGCCCGCGGCGTCGTCTCACGCCGGAGCCGGCCGGCCCCTGCCGGGAACATGCCCGTTGGGCCGGAGCGGCTGACAGCGGCTGAGAACGCAACTCGCCGGGTTGAGCGTGCGCGGCTCAGGCCACTGGACGTTCGGCTGCTCCAGCGTTGTGCTACGACGCCTGAGGACGGTCAGGCGGAGGCGACGTCTCCGGCGGGGCCGAGAATCGCTCCCACGCAGACTGCTTGCTGATCCCGAGCGAAGCGCCGATCTCGGTCCAGCTGCGACCATCGGTGCGGGCCTGCTGGACAAGCTGGCGCTGGAGCTTGTCTAGAGCCACCTCTACGCGAGCCGAGTGGCATAGGCCATCAAGCGGTGCGGCCTCCCAGTCGCCGACCAAGCGCAGCTTCGTGTCACGACCTCGACCGACGATTCGTAGCTGGAGAGACCGTCCCACGTCATCCTCCTCCGTCAGGGAATCCTGACGGAGAA
>CAWDGP010000005.1:0-231556 GCA_963801905.1 uncultured Actinomycetota bacterium
CCTCGGCCGATGGGGACTGCTCGTCGACAAACTCGTCGTGTTCAGTCTTGATCCCCTTGATCCCCGCGCACTTCTCCGGTTTGGGCTTCTCGCCGAGTGTCCTGAACGCTTTCTCGACGTTCGCGACATGCTGACGGGTTTCGATCAGATGGTCCTCGAACCCCTGGGCAAGCTCGCGGTCCGCCGCTTCTTTCTGTAGCTGAGGAAGCACCTTGACAAGCGTTTGCTCGACAAACAGTACGTCGCCTAGCTCGTGCAGAAACAGGTCGCGCGGCTCGGTCATCTTGCTCATCGTTTCTCCTATCGTTGTGAACTGTTTTCTAAGCATTTGTTACCCACTTGTTCCTCAGTCCTAACAAGTCAGAGATCGACGTCGGCATTTCAGTGTTGAGCGGGGGAATGGCTCGATCCGGCCCTGCCTCGTCGTCGCCGCGCCAGCCACGCGCCGCAACCGTGGTAGTTCTCGATCGTCCCGGCAGTTGTCGTCGCGGTAGTTGTCAGGGTCGAACACTCAGGCGAGTCTTCTTTGACTGGTGCTACTACCGCACGGCGACGACGGCGGAGCCTTGGCCGAAGGACCGCGCGGAGCTTTTGCCGAGGTATCAGATAGCCATCGGGTATCGTGCGCCTGATGGACGGGTCCGCGATCTACAGCATTGGTGCGGTGGCGCGGATGGTAGGTGTGTCGGTTTCGACGCTGCGGACGTGGGAGGATCGTTACGGCGTGGTCGTCGCGGGCCGAAGTGCGGGGGGCCAGCGCCGGTATAGCCGCGACCAGCTTGCGCAGCTGCAGTTCGTGGCTCGGGAGGTCGAGGCGGGGATGCTGCCCGGCGACGCACACCGCCTGCTCGCCGACCGGGGCGCGACCGATGGGGTGGGGCCCGTGCGGCGTGCGGCGGAGTCGTTGGACGAGCGTCGGTGTGCCGGTTCTGATCGCCGATCGTGATCCGTATGCGGCGAGCGTGGTCGACTATTTCCTCCGTACCGAGGGGTATCGAGTTGAGGTCGCGTCGACCGCCGCGGAGGCCGAGGCGGCGTTCGAGGCCCTGGCGCCGCGGGTGGTCGTCGTGGACTTGCTGCTGTCGGGTGGGGTCGGCGGTCCGCTGTTTGAGAGCCTCAGGCAGACGGAGGCCCTCGTGGTCGTGGTCTCTCCGTTGGCGGCGTCCGAGATCGCATCCGAGCTCGGCGCGCATGCGTTCTTGCAGAAGCCGATCGATCCGGTCGTGTTGATCTCGACCGTGCGCGACCTGCTCGGTACGAGCGCGCTCACCCGCCAGACGGCGCGCTCTTCGCGCCCGTGATCGGTCGTCTACCGAGCGGGATCGCCCGCCTTGACGCGATCCTTGCGGGCGGGGTCGCCGAGGACTCGATCAATCTGATCATCGGTGTGCCCGGGAGCGGCAAGACGATGTTGGCGCAGCGCTACGCGTTTCACAACGGGACGCCCGAGCGGCCGGCGCTGTATATCTCGACGGTCTCCGAGCCCCTCGACAAGATCATCCGCTTCGGCCAGACTCTTTCGTTCTTCGACGTCGCCTCGGTCGGCAGTCGCGTCCTCTACGAGGATGTCGGCAGGGAGCTCGCCGAGGGCGGCCTCGCGGCGGCGGGGACGCGGATCGAGCAGCTCCTGCTGGAGCGCCATCCCGGGCGTGGTGGTGATCGACAGCTTCAAGGCGTTGACGCCTTTTGCGGACGACGCCCGCGTGTATCGGTTGTTCTTGCACCAGCTTGCGGGCTACCTCACGGCGACGGCGGGGACGAGTTTCTGGCTCGGCGAGTACAGCCAGGACGAAGCGGCCACAGCCCCGGAGTTTGCGGTCGCCGACAGCGTGATCAGCCTCTGCTCGCGCACTGTCGGGGAGCGATCCGAGCGTGTCCTCGAAGTGTTGAAACTCCGCGGCAGCAGCTATGCGTCGGGACAGCACGGATACAGGCTCTCGGGTGGCGGGCTCGATGTTTTTCCCCGGCTCGCGGATGACAGTGACGACTCCGGCTATGCCCTCGGGGCCGAGCGGGTCTCAACCGGGATCGCGCTGCTCGACGTGATCCTGGCGGACGGCTACTGGCCAGGCTCTTCGACTCTGGTCGCCGGGCCGTCGGGGATCGGCAAGACGCTGATGGGGCTCCAGTTCGTCTCCCGCGGCGCCGAGCTGGGCGAGCCGGGGATCGTGGCGAGCCTGCAGGAGAACCCCTCTCAGATCGGCCGCGTCGCTGCCGGGTTCTCCTGGAACCTGGATGGGCCAGTCGAGATCATCTACCGCTCTCCCGTCGACCTCTACATCGACGAGTGGATCTACGAGCTGCTCGAGGAAACCGATCGCGATCGGCGCCAAACGGGTGCTGATCGACAGCCTGACCGACCTTCAGCACGCAGCCGGCGACGAGGTGCGCTTTCGCGAGTACATGTACTCGCTGACGCAGCGGTTCTCGCGCGCGGGCATCAGCCTGATGATGACGTCCGAGCTGCCCGACCTGTTCACCATCACCCGCCTGTCTGAATACGGCGTTTCGCACCTCTCCGACAATGTGCTCTTGCTCCAGTACATCCGTGACGGGGCGCGCATTCGTCGGGCGCTGACCGTCCTCAAGTCCCGCGCCACCGGCAGCGACCCCGATGTGCGCGAGTTCACGATCGACCCCTCCGGAATCGCACTCGGCGACACGATCGACAGCAGGCCCTCCGTTGCCACCGCCCAGCTCGCCGATCCGACCTAACAAGCCGTCGCGCTGCTTCTGCACCTCGACGTGGCCTCCGAGCGAACGGACGTTGAGGCAACGAGAAGCGAATGCACTGGAAATGAGGAGAGTTTGCGTAAGAAGTGAGGAGGTGATAGCGTTGGTCCCAAGTTGAGGTTCGAGCCCGAATCCGATTGGGGGATCTAGATGCGCAGCGCCGCCGTTTCGAAGCTTGGAGCCAGTCACGTTGAACGGAGCTCTGCCTCCTCCTTCATGCTTCCTGTGACACGGGCGCAGCTTGCGGAGGGGGAGCCGGCTGCAGGTGAGCTGAGGGTCGGCGTTTCGAGGCCGTCGAATGGCGTGTGCGTCCTCTCGCTTTCGGGGGAGATGGACCTGAGCAACGCCTCGGAGCTCGACCGGGCACTCGACGGCAATATCGGGCCCGACCGGATGATCATCGAGCTCTCGCGGCTGACGTACATGGACTCGACCGGGATCAAGCAGCTCGTCGGCCTCTCACGGACGATGAAGGCAGCCGGAGGGGCGATCGTGCTCGCCGCTCCCCACCCGAATCTTGCGCGCCTCTTCGAGATCGTCAACCTCGGCGAGCTGATGCCGGTTGTCGCGTCGCTCGAGGCGGCACTGCATCGCTCCGAACGTGAACTTCGTGACGTGGACGCGTCGTCGTCGATGGACCAACGCTCGGCAGAAGCAGACCAAGGCTGATCGCCCGGCACGCCCTTTTGGGGTGGGCTGACTCCATCGTCATCCACGCGCGTACGCCCACACCTCGGCGTCGGGCGCGTAGGACAAGACTCAAGTCCAAGACAACGCTCGGACAAGTCCTTCCACAAAGCCGTCGACCAAACAAGGGAGTCAACATGGCAGACCTAACGAAGCTCGAATCAAAGCTCGGTGAGGTAACCGGCCTGGCGATGGCCGCGCAGGCCGCCACGGCAAAGGTGATCTCCCTCAGCGAAGGAGAAGACCAGGGCCTCGTAAGCCAGCTTCAGCAGATGAACAGTGAGGCCGCCGAGACGGAGGAGCGCTGCACCGACCTCGCCGGCAGCTTCGACGGCAAGAAGACAGCCATTCTCGAAGAGGCACGGGCGACCAAGGCCAAAGGCGCCGAGATGATGAGCACGTATCTCGACGAGGACTCCGAGGCGCTCGACGGCTTCGAGTTCCTGACGATGGCGGAAGCCGGAGAGGTCGGGCACTGGTCGATCCTCCAGACGCTGAACCAGACCGCAGGGCACCGCGAGATCGCCAGCCTGGTCGAATGGGCACTCCCCATCCAGGAGCGGCACTTCGCCGGCGTCCAGGCTGGATCGTTGAAGCTCGCAGCCGAAGAGGATCCGACCGACCCCGCCTGACCACACAAAAAGCTGGGAGCACGCGCGCGGGATCGCGTGCTCCCAGACACTGACCATCTTCCACTCGAGCGCCAGGCACCTGACACGTAGCAGCTACTGCCAAGCCGCACGTGTCGAGGTGGCACACGAATGGGAGATCGAGAAGGCAGCGAACCACCGATCGAGGACAAGGTCGTCGAGAACCCACGATGCGTTGCTCCTGCCATGCGAAGCTCCTTTCGTCGCGATCGGGGCCGTCCGACCACAGCTCGACATCTGAACGGAACTCCTTCGCATGCACGTCTCGTCCGAGCGGATGTGTCTTGCGCGGAATTCGGGCCGATGAAGGACGGGAGTGGCCGAGCGCAGTCGGACGATAGAAGGACGGCCTCAGCTGGGGCTTGCGCGCTTCACGTCTCTGATCGAGTCGGCGCTTGCAGTTCCTGCTCGGCGGGTTGTCCCTCGCGCAGTTCGCGGCTTCGCTCCGCTTCGGCGTTGAACTCGGCGCCGTAGAGGAGTGCGAGTGAGGTGAGCCAGAGCCAGGTCAGCGTGATGATCACGCCCGCGAGCGAGCCCCAGGTCTTGTTGTACGTCCCGAACCGCGATGTGTAGAGGGCGAATGCGCCCGACGCGATCAGCCAGATCCCGACGGCGATCGCGCTGCCGACGGTGAGGAACTTCCAGCGTGGTTGCTCGACGTCTGGGCCGAGCCACAGCAGCGTCGCGAACGACGCCAGCTCGGCGCGGCCGATGCTCTCGAGGAGCAATTCGACCGCGAAGCATTGCCCTACGAAACGGCGTACGCCGACGCGGTTGCGCCCGTCCTCGCGAGAGTCGACGAGCCCGAGATCGCCGCAGCCTGGGCAGCAGGCAGGGCCATGAGCGAGGCCGACGCCGCCGCGTATGCCCTCGCAACCGTCGCCGAGCAGACCAAGTAACTCTAGGCCGTCCGCGGCGAGAAGGAGGCCCCGTCGAGCCGATCACGCGAGAGGGGGAGGGGGATCGCTACGACGTCCACAGCAAGATGTGGCGGACCGTCGCGGCAGTCGCTGTGCGTGCGGGCCGATCTCGTCGAACCGTAGCCGCGCCTATCGAACCGCCGAGTCATGGGTGATCCGTTCGAGTTCGGCTGGTGATTCAGGGCTTGCCCTGGATCGTGAGCGCGAGCTCGACCGCCTCATCGAGTTCGAGCCTCGCTCCTTCTGCTGCCAGGCCAGAATACGCGCGTAGGGCGTCGCTCTGGCGTGACAGTTCGGCTCAGCGAGTTGCAGAGAGTATCGGTTAGTCCCGTTTCGGGCTGTTCAAGCCGAAGTTCCACTCCCGAGCGCTGGTCGAGTGGCAGTGAGTTGCGGGTGCTGGTTGACAAGTTGGCTCCAACCACCGCGCTCAGATCGCGTAGTGGCTCCCCAACGGTCTTGAAGTCACGCGCGAAGGCAACGGGCGTCAACGCGAGCTCCCTCAAGGGGTTCGCCCGACGGTTGCACGCGATCGAGCGGCCCGAGAGGATGACCGGAGGAAGCTCCTCCTGAGCAGGGCTTTCAGCAGCGGGAGCGACTGGACTCGAGGCCTGACAATTAGACGTGACAGGTGGCCGGAGCGACGCAGTCCGTCAGGAGGTCTTGTGAGCGCTCCAGGTGCCACCCGCTGGCACGCTCTTATAGGTGCCGGACATTGTGTTGCCCGACACCGCGCCCGTGTAGCTGGCGCCCGCACCTACGGTCCCGAAGTTGATCGTTTTGCCGCTGACGGTGCCGTTGACCCCGTACTTTCCTTGCGGGCTCGAGAGAGTGATCGTTCCGATCAACTTCGAGCCTCTCTGTGCCCAGTGAAGCGTGAACGTGCCCGAGTAAGCGCCGCTGTACTGTCCAGACCACGTCCCGGCGAGAGTGACTTTGTGCACGGTTTTTGGTTTTGCCGGTGGGGCCGCCCCGGCGACCGAGGTCGAGCCGAGCCCCGCAACCGCCGCAACTACGGCTGCCAACATCCAGTGTTTCCGTCTCATCGAAGAGCTCCTTTCGCGACTCGCGTGCCCCGTCTGCGCGCGAGCATAAGCCCTGGTCGTGTTCGAAGCAAGCATCGGCAACCACCGAGACCACCGAGCGTGAACAACCCGCCGGGCTAGCGGCGGTTACGAGCAGTAAGAAGCACGGACTGTCAGCGCGTCGCACCCATCGGGTCTTCCGAAGCACAGGTTTCCAAACCCGTTTCCAATCCGACCAAGCTAGAACGGCTGCAAACCCCGTCGAACGCGAAAGCCCCGTATTCACAGGGCTTTCATCAGCGGGAGCGACGGGACTCGAACCCGCGACCTCCGGCGTGACAGGCCGGCGTTCTAACCAGCTGAACTACGCCCCCAGGCGGAGGGCAGTGTAGCCGCCCGCGGCAGCCGAAGCGCACGAAGAGACCGTGAGGCCGTACCATCGTTCGCAGATGA
The DNA here is from genome assembly GCA_963801905.1 of uncultured Actinomycetota bacterium. Taxonomy (GTDB): domain Bacteria; phylum Actinomycetota; class Thermoleophilia; order Gaiellales; family Gaiellaceae; genus PALSA-600. The sequence continues at coordinate 6,466 of CAWDGP010000005.1, forward strand.
CGGCTCGCTGGCTCACGGGCTCGGCAGTTGTTGCGGCTGCTGCGGTTCTCGCAGGTTGTGGAACCACGAACGCGGGGACGACGGCCACGAGCGCGAGCAAGCCAGCCGCGCTGGGGCCGACGCCCGCGGGGGCGCCGACGAACTGCACGAGCTACGGCCCGACCTGGCTGCGCGCCTACAACAAGATCGCGCTCCAGCAAGGCAGCCCGATCCGGATGCTGTCGGCGTGCTGCGGGCCCGTGACGAAGGCCGGGCGGCATCACTGCTTCCTCAAGGTGACGCTCGTCGGCACGAAGCAACTCGGCTGCGAGACGGTCGATCTCGGGCCGGACGGGACGCCGGCGACGATCGGTCGCCACGAGAACTGCGCGCTCCACAAGTAGGGCAGCGAGGAGCCGCGCAGAAAGTAGCGGGCATCACCACGCTCGACTGGATCATCGTGGGCGTCGTCTCCCTCGCCGCGCTGAGCGGCTACCGGAAGGGGCTCGTCGTCACCGCGTTTTCGCTCGCCGGCGTGATCGTCGGGGCGGTCGTCGGCGCCCGGGCGGCGCCGCACTTCCTCGCGGCGGGGCCGCACACCCGCTACAGCGCGCTCGCGGGCCTCGCCGGAGCGTTGATCGGGATGGCGGCGTTCCGGCTCTTCGCCAGGTTCCTCGCGGGGACGATTCGCGGCGGCCTCAGGCTGCTCCCGCCCCTCCTCCTGCTCGACTCGCTCGCCGGAGCCGTCGTCGGCGCAGCCTGGGGCCTGGCGCTCGCGTGGGTGGCGGGAGCGGTCGCGCTTCAGATCCCAGGGCACCCAGACGTTCGCAGGGACGTGAGGCAGTCCGAGGTTCTCCACAAGCTGAACAAGGTGGCGCCGCCACACGACATCCTCCTCGTGCAGAAGCACCTCGCGACGATCGTGTCGGACCTACACAAGTAGCTCGAGCACCGAGGTCGGCTTGCGGTACGGCGCGACGACGTAGACCCCCTGAAAGAGCTCGCGCGCCGCGACGATCAGCTCACGCGCGTGCGCCATCCCGATCGCCGCAGCCTCTGGGCCGGCCGCCTCGAGCGCGTCCTGAAGCTCCTGCGGCACCACGATCCCCGGCACCTCGTTGTGGAGCCGGAGCGCCAGCCGGTAGCTCGTGAGCGGGAAGACCCCGACGAGCAGCGGCACCCGGAACCCGCCCGCCGCCTCGCCGAACCGGACGAGCGCGTCAAGGTCGTAGGCGATCTGCGACATCGCGAACCGCGCGCCGGCGACGACCTTCGACTCCAGTCTCGCGGCCTCTTCCTCGGGGTCGTCGGCGTTGTGGTTCACCGCGACGCCGACGAAGAACGACGTCGGCGCGTCGATCGGCCGGCCGTTGAAGTCCTCACCCCGGTTGAGCCCCGAGATGAGGCGCGTGAGCCCGACCGAGTCGATCTCGTAGACGCCCTGCGAGCCAGGGTAGTCGCCTACCTCGGGCGGATCGCCTGTTACCGCCAGGACATTCCGGACGCCCTCGGAGTGCGCGCCCAGGAGCTGCGACTCGATCCCGAGAACGCTCGAATCGCGCGTCGTCAGGTGCGGGATACTCTCGAGACCGGTCGCGCGCTCGATCTGGCACGACACCATGAGGGCATTGATGCCTGCGCGCGCCGTCGCGTTGTCGTTCACGTCGACGAACCGGACGAGCCCGGAGGCTTCGAGCCCGGCTGCTACCTCGAGCAGCCCGCGGCTCGAGCCCCCGAGCGGCGGGTCGAGCTGCACCGAGACGACGAACTCCCCTTCCCGGAGTGCCGCTGCAAGGCGCGTCTCACGCCGCTCCTCGCCGAGAGCAACGGCCACTTCGCGCGCGTCGGCATGAAGCGAGGTGCGGGCCGGCCGGGCGGCCTCCACCGCCGCCCGGATCGCGGCGATCTCGGCCGGAGTCGTGCCGCAGCAGCCGCCGATCACCCGGGCACCGAGGTCGCGAGCATGCGCGGTGAACTCGGCGAAGTACTCCGGAGTCGCGTGCGGATAGACCACCTTCCCGCCGAGGAGGCTCGCGAGGCCGATGTTCGGAAGAGCCGCGAGCGGCAGGCCCGGCGCCTGCATCCGCTCGAGCGCAGTGAGCGCGGCGAGAAGCCCGGCACCGTGGTTCGCGCCCATCGCCGCAACGTCGAGCCCGGCAAGCCGCTCCGCCGCTCTTTCGGCGGTCACGCCCGCGAGGGTCTCCGCATCCTCGTCGAAGGTCATCAGCGCAACGATAGGAAGCGAGGACACGCCACGGACGGCTGCGATCGCGTCCGCCAGCTCCTCCAGGTCGAAGAACGTCTCCAGCATGAAGAGGTCGGCGCCGCGGCCCTCGAGCAGGGCGGCCTGCTCGGCGAAGAGCTCCTGCCGGCGCTCGGAGCTCGCCGGCTCCCCCAGCGGGCCGATCGCTCCCCCGATGAAAACGTCACCGCCCGTCAGCTCACGTGCCTCCCGCGCCAGCTTCACCGCGGTGGAGTTGATCCGCTCGAGCTCGTCCTCCAGGTAGTGCGACGCGAGCTTCCGCCGGTTCGCCCCGAACGTATTCGTCTCGATCAGCTCGGCGCCGGCCTCGATGAAGCTCACATGGAGGGACACGACCGCTTGCGGGGCCCTGAGATTCGCCTCCTCGGGCGACCGGAGCCGCGGTACTGCCGCCGTCAGAAGCGACCCCATCCCTCCGTCGCCCACGATCGGGGGGCCCTCCGCGAGGCGTGTCTCGAAGCGAGAAGCCATCCCAGGAAACTAGACAATCGATGGTAAAGCGCAGTCAAGTGATCTGGTGAACCACCAAAACGGGGATGGATCAAGTAACCGGGTCGGGCCGATCATCTGTCTTGTCCGCGATGACCCGATGTGGCGGGGTCGGCGCGGCGAACATAAGACTCCCTGACCGGGAACTGACGGCAATCATTCCTGCGGAAGGGTTAAGACGGCGGCCAGATGGCCGCCGTCAGTCTTTTGAGCACGGGCTTGCTAGGGGTGCAGGAGGCGGCCTTCCATGCCGCCTGCGACGGTGACCACCTGGCCGGTCACATGTCCAGAGATGAGCGGGGACGTCAGGGCGACTACTTGCGCGGCGACCTCGTCCGGGGTTGCGATCTTCTTCAGGGCCATCGTGCTCGTGATGCGGGCGATGTCCGCCGGGTCGAGATGGCCTTCGGCCATCGGCGTGACGGTCCAGCCGGGGGCGACGGCGTTCACTCTCGTTCGCGGGTTTCGGCGGACGGCTTCGTTCTTGAGCGACAGCAGCAGGCCGCCGAGAATCGCCGATTTGGCGGCGGCGTAGTCGGCATGGCCGGCCTCGCCGAAGATGCCTGCGGTCGAGCCGACGAGGACGAGAGAGCCTTCCCGGTCGCCGAGGCCACGCAGGAAGCCCCGGGCGGTCAGGAACGTGGCAGTCAGGTTCGCGTCCATCGTCTCGCGCCACCGCTCGAGCGAGAGCTCGGACACAGGGACGTCGTCCTCGGGCCACACTCCCGCGACCGCCGCGCAGGCGTCGAGCTCACCCGCCTCGGAGAACATCCGCTCGACCTGGGCCTCGTCACGAAGGTCCGCCTGCACGATCGCGGCAGCCCCGGAAGCCTCGGCGCCCTCACGGTTTCGGTGGTAGTGGCAGACGACGTGGGCGCCCTCGGCCGCGAAGAGTTGTACGCATAGGCAACCTATCCCGCCGGAGCCGCCGGTGACCAGGATCCGTGCCGTTTCCAGACCAGTCTGCATCGCCGTAGAAAGTCTCCCACTTTGCGAAATCGTCGTGTAAAGTCTCGCCGCTAGGACGGGGCGAGCCGGTGGGGGTGCCGGTTCAGCGAGGACAGGATTTGGTCATCCGAGCCGGAGGTTGGGGTCAGTGCTCACGGTCGACATTTCGCTACCCGAAGTAGAAGAGCTCCACAAGCTTGTCGAGACCGGGAAGGAAAAAGGCTTCCTCACCTACGACGAGATCGTCGCCGGGGTCGAGGAGGTCGAGCTCACGAAGGAACAGCTCGAGGATTTCACGACGTATCTGATCGATCACGGCGTCGAACTCGTCGAGGGCGAGCAGCACAAGGCGCTTCCGCACGAGCAGCCGCTCGTCGAAGAGGAGAAGAACTCACCCAAGCTCGACCTCACCGTCGAGCCGTCGCTCGACTCGCTCAGGCTCTATCTGCGCGAGATCGGGCGGGTGCCGCTCCTCACCGCCGACCAGGAGGTCTATCTGGCGAAGCGGATCGAGCGCGGCGACATGATCGCCAAGTCGCAGATGATCGAGGCGAATCTCCGCCTGGTCGTGTCGATTGCGAAGGGATACCTCGGACGGGGACTCTCTTTTCTCGACCTGATCCAGGAGGGCTCGCTCGGGCTCATCCGCGCAGTCGAGAAGTTCGACTACCGCAAGGGGTTCAAGTTCTCCACCTACGCGACATGGTGGATCCGCCAGGCCGTCACCCGCGCAATTGCGGACAAGGCACGCACGATCCGGATCCCCGTGCACATGGTCGAGAAGCTCAACAAGGTCGTCCATATCGAGCGGCACCTCGTCCAGCGGCTCGGGCGCGAGCCGTTCCCGGAGGAGATCGCCGAGGAGCTCGAGATGTCGACCGACGAGGTCCGCGAGATCCTGCGGATGGCGCAGCATCCGATCTCGCTGGAGAAGCCGGTCGGCGAGGAGGAGGACTCCGAGCTCGGCGATTTCGTCGAGGACCAGGAGGCCGAGTCGCCGTTCGACTCGGCGTCGCTCACCCTCCGCCGCTCCGACATCGAGAACGCTCTCTCGTCTCTCCCGACGCGCGAGCGCCGCGTGATCGAGCTCCGGTACGGGCTCGACGGCTCACAGCCGCGCACGCTCGAGGAGGTCGGCAAGGCGTTCGGCGTCACCCGCGAGCGGATCCGCCAGATCGAGAACAACACGCTGAAGAAGCTCGAGTCACTGCCCGAAGCGCAGGGCCTCAAGGACTGCGTGGGGTAGGGCAACACCTTCAGTCCACTGCGGAAGCCGGGGCGGCCGGCGTGGGAACGATCGCCCGCCGCCGCCCCGGCACGGCAAGTGACGCGCCGACGCCCAGCGCCATCGCGGCGCCGCACATCACGAACGTCACCGTGTAGCCGTGTCGGTCGGGGTACCCGCTCGCGAGCACGTTCGCGGCGAGGATGGTGGCTGCCACTTCGGCGCCGATCGCGCCACCGATCGTGCGAACGATCGTGTTCATCCCGGACGCGACACCCGTCTGGTCGCGGCGCACCGCCTCCACGATCAGGTTCGCGACCGCCGCGAACGCGAAGCCGATGCCGGTGCCGAGCAGCGCCGAGGCGAGGTAGATCTCCCAGGAGGAGTCTGCGACGGCGAGCACGACGAACGAAAGGGTTGTCACGACCATCCCGAGCACGAGCGGCACCTTCGAGCCGGTGTGCTTCGACAGCCGTCCGCCCACCGGGCTGAAGATCAGGAGGGCGATCGTCGACGGGAGCAGGTAGAGCCCCGACTGCGTGACAGAGGCGCCGAAGCCGTATCCCGTCGAGACCGGGGCCTGGACGTACTGGGGGATCAGGACGAACGCGCAGTAGAGCCCGAACCCGAGCAGGAAGGTCGCCACGTTCGTCGTCCAGACCGGGCGAAGCCGCATCATCACCATGTCGACGAGCGGGCTCCGCGCCCTGCTCTCGGCGCGAACCCACAGCACCGCACCCACCGCGGCGATCGCGAAGAGGCCGAGCGTCTTGGGGTCGAACCAGCCCCAGTCGGGGGCCTTGCTGATCCCGAGCAGCAACGCGATGAGCCAGACCGACAGGAGTACCGCGCCCGTCCAGAACACCACCCCCGGGGCGCGAATCGGCGACTCGGGCACGAGGAAGAGCGTCGCGACCGTCGAGATCGACGCCGCCACGAAGGGGATCCAGAAGAGCCAGTGATAGTTCAGGTTCTCGAGGATCGGGCCGGCGAGCAGGATCCCAAGCCCGCCGCCGATGCCGAAGATCCCGGAGATGAGAGCGATCGCGCCGGCGACGCGTTCCGGGGGGAACTCGTCGCGAACGATCCCGAATGCGAGCGGGAAGACGGCGCCGCCGAGCCCCTGGATCGCGCGGGCTGCGATCATCAGCGGCAGCGTGGTCACGAGCGCAGCGAGGAGGCTCCCGGCGGCGAGCCCGGCGAGAGCGATCACGAGCACGAGCTTCTTCCCGAAGATGTCCCCGAGCCGTCCCGCGATCGGCGTGACGACCGACGCGGCCAGCAGGTAGGCGGTGAACACCCACGCGACACCCGACGTGGAGGTGTGCAGCTCCCGTTGGAGCACCGGAAGAGCCGGCACCACCAGCGACTGCAGCAGCGTGTAGGCGCACGCCGCGAGGGAGAGCACCCCGAGGATCACCCCGGGATGAGCGGCCTTCCGCGTTCCCCCCTCCATCTCGCCCAAGCTACCCGCCGCGCCGGGCGCGGGCGGATCAGCTCTCGGTGTCGCCGCCCTCGATCGCGACTGATTCGATCCGGACCTCGTCCAGCGGCCGGTCGGCGCCGTCTGTGGCGGTGTCCCCGATCTCGTCGACGACGTCCATGCCGGATGTGACGCGGCCGAACACGGTGTGGAGGCCGTTCAGCCACGGGCAGGCCTGAGCGGTGACGATGAAGAACTGCGAGCCGTTCGTGTTCGGGCCGGAGTTGGCCATCGCGAGCGCGCCGCGCGCGACCTCGTGGCCGTTCGGCTCGTCCTCGAACTGGTAGCCGGGGCCGCCCATCCCGGTACCGGTCGGGTCGCCGCCCTGGATCATGAAGTCGGGGATGACACGGTGGAAGATGACGCCGTCGTAGAACCCGTCCCGCGAGAGCTTGACGAAGTTGTCGACGGTCTTGGGGGCGTCGGCGTCGAAGAGCTCGACACCGATTGCTCCGCGGTTCGTGGTGATGGTCGCTTCGCTCATGGCGCCGATGCTACCCACGCCTGTACCCGATAAAGCGTTGCCGCGAGGAACGGCCTGTCCAGCTACCGGCCGCCGCTCCGATCATCAGGGCGGTCGGATAGCCCTCGCGTTCAGGGAAGATCGGGCGGACGCACCGCCGACTGCTCGACGAAGTGCTTGCTCAGCATCGTCTCCTGGCCCTGGTAGCTCGAGCCGAGCCCCTGGCCGTAGAGCACGTCGGGCACCTCGAGCATCCGCTCGAACGCGAGCTTGCAGATGGGCTGGCGGTGCTCCACCATGAACGACACGTCGCGGGCACGCACCTCGAGCGCCGCGCGCGAGCCGTGCCGGCGGCCCTTCGGGTCGTAGCCGAACCCAGGATCGAAGAAGCCGGCGTAGTGGGTACGCAACTCGCCGGCGGTCGGGTCGTATGCGGTCATCTCCGCCGCGTACGCGGGCGGAATGCACACGCCTTCAGCCGAGAGGAGCAGGTAGAAGACCTCGGGCTCGAGCACGATCCGCGATCCGGGCTCGGGATAGACCGGCTCCCAGTAGTCGCGCCAGCCGTACCCGTGGACGCGGGACAGATCGATCGGAAGGCTGTTGCGCTTCGCGCGATAGCCGACGATCCGGTCGGCCGGACCGCTCAGGTCGACGCTCAGGAAGAGCCCGTCGGAGATGGTGAGCTCCCATGCACGCAGCGCATGAGAGTCGAGGTAGAGCAGCGGGAACTCCTCGTGGAGCATCCGGATCTCGTCGTCCCGCAACCGGGCATCTCCCGTGAAGAGGCGAAGCTGGTTGAGAGCGAGCCCCGTCTTGACGTGAATCGCGTACGACCGCGGCACAACCTCGAGGTAGAGCTTCCCCCGGTAGCCGAACGGGATCTCGTCGAACGACGGGTTGCCGTCGGTGAGCACCCGGGTGAACACGTCGAGCCGGCCGGTCGAGCTCTTCGGGTTCGCCTTGCCGCGGATCTCGCCGGGCAGGGCGAGCTGCTCGATCAGCGGCACCAGGTAGGGCCGGTCGCGTTCGAGCGTCGCCCCGTCGCGGAGGTCGAGCTTCTGGAACGCGATGTCTGCGATCTTCTCCTCGACCTTCGACGCGGCGTCCGGCAGGAAGCTGCACCGCAGCGCCCACGCGAAGTCGCCTAGGCGCAGGTCGAGGCTCGCGGGCTGGATGCTCTCGCTGGGGATCCGATAGAGGTCGGACCGGATCCAGTCGTCTGCGATCGCGTCGCGCAGGCGCTGGGACGGGAGGACGCCCGGCCGCCGGGCGTGCTCCGCTTCCTCCGCGCTCGGGGCGGCCTCGGGCGCGACGTCGCTCATTGGCCCAACCTTCGGTTGGATGCTCATCGGCGCTGAGTCTAGAGCCGAGGTCGGATCCGGCTGGCACCATTGAGGCACCGTGTCTACCCGGAGAGGGTCGTATACGCAGTACCCGTCGTCTCGGCGACGCCGCCGCAACTCACGGCGCGGCCCGGCGATCGCGCTCGTCGCAATCGTGCTGCTCGTCGTCGCGGCGCTTGCTGCGGTCCGGGTCGAGTGGCCGTCCGCAACGATCGAGACGGCCCCGCAGGCGCTCGCGGCGATCTCGAAGGCGCCGGTGGGTGAGACCCTCCGGCACGTGACGGTCCGCGACTCCGAGGGGCGCGTGATCCCGGTCACCCTCAGGGGCGACGAGATCTGGCCCACCGGGAAGCTCGCAGCGGGCGAGCAGCTCCACGTGACCGCGACCGTGCGCCGCGCCTCATGGGTGTCGTGGCTCGTCGGCGGCGACAAGACGGTCGAGACGACGGTGACGACGCCGAGCACCGACGTTCGGACGACGCTGCTCCACCTCGCCTCCGGTGCGCCGGTCGAGCTCCGCTTCCGTGAGCCGGCGAGCCTCGTGCAGCTGAAGCTCCCAGGGTTCCAGCAGCAGAGCATGCGCTTCAGCAAGCCGCGGGGCACGCTTCGGACGGGGCTTCTCGCGACCGGCCCGAATCGCTTCGGCGTCCTCACCGTCGCCGCGGCGGCACGGACCTGGGAGCGCCTCTCCGCTCCGGTCCGCGTGAGCTGGTTCCCCGAGGGCGACCGGCTCGAGGCGCTCGTCAAGCCCACGCCCGGGACCACGATCGAGCCGACCACGCCGATCGAGCTGACCTTCTCGCAGCCGGTGAAGGCCGTCCTCGGCGTCACGCGCCCCAAGCTCGATCCGCCGACGCCGGGGATCTGGAGCCAGACCTCGGCCAACCAGCTCACCTTCAGGCCAACCGGCTCGGGCTTCGCACTCGGCCGGCAGGTCGTCGTCACCCTGCCTGCCGCCACCGACATCCTCTCGCCCGGGAAGACCCAGACCGCCGCGACTCTCACGTGGGGCGTCCCGGTCGGCTCGACCGTACGGCTTCACCAGCTCCTCGCCGAGCTCGGATATCTCCCGCTCACGTGGCAGCCCAAGGGAGCCGCGGTACCCGACAACGCGGCGGCCCAGAAGGCGGCTGCCCTTCACGCACCGCCGGGAAGCTTCTCGTGGCGCTTTGGAGATACGCCTTCGGAGCTCCAGGCCTTGTGGAAGCCGACGGCCTGGACGCGGATGACCCAGGGGGCCGTCATGGCGTTCCAGGCCGACCACGGGCTCGCGGTCGACGGCATCCCCGGCCCGACGACCTGGCACACGCTCATCCAGGCCGCGCTCGCCGGTCAGCGCGCGCACCTCTACAGCTACGTCGTCGTCCACAGGAGCGTCCCGCAGACCCTGACGCTCTGGAGCGGCGGGCAGGTCATCCTCACGGCGCGGATCAACACCGGCGTCCCGGCGGCGCCGACGCCGTTCGGCACGCACCCCGTCTTCGAGCACATCCCGGTCGGGACGATGCGCGGCCAGAACCCCGACGGCAGCCACTACGTCGACCCCGGGATCAAGTGGATCAGCTACTTCAACGGCGGCGAGGCGATCCACGGGTTCGACCGCGCCACGTACGGCTTCCCACAGAGCGTCGGCTGCGTCGAGGCGCCGAACGCGACGGCCGCGAAGATTTGGCCGTACACGCCGATCGGGACGCTCGTCTCGATCGTGCCGTGAGCCTGGGTTAGGTCCCGCGCATACCGGGAAAGACAGCCGCATGGCCGGCATGGAACCGGCATGGGTGCGTCGCAGCGACGCAAGCCATCGCGGATGGGGCGGGCCGCGGAGGGACGTGCACGCGACGAGGTGCGTGCGCGAATCGAACACGCGAGGAGGAGAAGATGAAGGTCGAGGATCTCATGACGAGAGATGTCCGGACCGTTCTGACCGAGGTGTCGCTGAAGGATGTCGCGGCTCTGCTCGCCGAGCACCGCATCGGCGGCATGCCCGTCGTCGATCGCGCGCGGATGCCGCTCGGGGTGATCACGAAGGCCGACATCGTGATGAAGGAGCTGGCCGAGCCGCCCACCAAGCGTGGGCTCTTCGGACGGAAGAAGGACGACGGCTCCGACACGAAGGCCGCTGCACGGACGGCGGGTGAGGCGATGACCGCCCCTGCCGTGACGGTGTCCCCGGCCATGCCCGTCTCGACGGCCGCCGCGTGGATGGTGGAGTCGGGGATCAACCGGCTCCCGGTCGTCCAGCGCGACGAGCTCGTCGGGATCATCACGCGTCACGACCTCGTTCGGGTCTTCGCGCGGCCCGACGCCGAGATCGAGCGGGAGATCCGCGAGGATGCGCTCGCCGGGATCGCCTGGCCCGAGGCCATCAAGGTCGAGGTGAGGAACGGCGAGGTGACCCTCCGGGGGCAGGCGGATTCCGTGGACGACGCCGAGATGCTTCCGCATCACGTCCGTCACGTCTTCGGCGTCGTCGCAGTCGACTCCGAGCTGCAAGCGTGGGACCCCTCCCGTGACGCGCCGGTGAAGATCACCACTCAGGTCTGATCCGGCACAACCGGGAAGGTCTCGATCACCCGACGAGCCCGGCGAGGCCGCGCGGCCCGGTCGTGTCCGTGACCTCTTCGCGGTGGAGCAGGAGCGGCGCCGCCGCGGACTGCGCGGTGCCGCCCTTGGTCGTCACCGCGAGCACGTACCCGACCCGCTCCGCGAGTGCCACCACCGTCGCGTTCTCGGCGCCGAACGGGTAGGCAAACCACTGCACCGGGTGCCCGAGATGCCGCTCGAGCGACCGCCTCGAGTCGCGGAGCTCGGCGAGCGCCTGCGACGGAGGCATCAGCGCGAGATCGGAGTGGGTGACCGTGTGCGAGCCGATGGCGACGCCGAGCTTCTCGAGCCGCGCGAGCTGCGGCCAGGTGAGGAAGCTCGGGTCCCCGTTGGAGACACGCCCGGTGATGACGTACTCGGTTGCAGGCATGTGCAGCCGGTGGAGCACCGGCGCCGCGTGCCAGAGGACGTCGCGGTAGCCGTCGTCGAAGGTGATCATCACCGGCCGGCTGGGCAACGGCTGTCCTTCCTCGAGCGCCTTGAAGACCTGGAGCTGCGAGACGGCGTGGTAGCCGTTCGCGCGAAGCCATCCCATCTGTGCGGCGAAGTCCTCCGGGCTCACCGTCAGCGTCCGGGTGACCGCGGGCAGGCTCGGGTTCACCGGCCCGATCCGGTGATACATCAGGATCGGCAGGTCGATCGTCCGGCCCGGAAGCGGGTCGGGAAGCCGGAGCACGCCTCCGGCCGGCGCGGCAAGGAGAAGCGCGAGCACTGCGAGAGCCCCCGTCCGGACGAGCATCTCCGTTAGTTTGCCGCGCATGCGGATCGGCAAGCCGGGCAAGCCGGCGACGAGGATCGCCCAGGCCTATCCCGACCGGGTCGAGGTACGCGGGCGCGACCTCACCACGGACGTGATGGGGAGGCTCGGGTTCGTCGAGTACTTCTATCTCCTCCTCACCGGCGAGGAGCCGACCGACGACCAGCGGTTCTTCCTCGACCTGCTCCTCGTCTCGATCGCCGAGCACGGGATGATGCCCACGAACATCGCGGCCAGGATGACGCTCGCCGCCGACCCGGCCTCGCTCCAAGGGGCAGTCGCGGCGGGGATCCTCGGAGCAGGGCCCGTGATCCTCGGTAGCGCCGGCGAGTGCGCCCGCCTGCTCGACGAGGCGAGGAGGACCGGAGAGAGCCCGGCGACGATCGCCCGCAGGATCCACGAGTCCGGCGGGAAGCTGCCCGGCTTCGGCCACCCCGTGCATCGCCCGGTCGACCCGCGCGCCGAGCGGATCCTCGAGCTCGCAGACGCCCGCGGGGTGAGCGGCCCGTGCGTCGCCCTCGCGCGCGGGCTCCGTGACGCCGCCTCGGAGGTGTGGGGCAAGCCGCTCCCGATGAACGTCTCGATGCCGATCGCTGCCGTGATGCTCGACCTCGGCTTCGCCCCGAGCCTGGTCAAGGCAGTCCCGGTGCTGGCGCGGACGGCCGGGATCCTCGCCCACCTGGCAGAGGAGCAGGAGGAGCCGACGGGGTTCGCCCTCGCCGCCGGCGCCGAGGAGGCAGTCGACTACGAGCCTCCCGACGCGTGATGCTCGAGCCGGAGGTCGAGTCCCGGCCGTGGGAGGAGCAGATCGCGATCGACGACGCGAGCTATCGGGCGCAGCTCGGCTACCTTCTCGGCCGTTCGGCGTTCTATCGCGAGAAGCTCGGTCAAGCCGGGATCGAGAGTGCGGCCGACGCCGGCGGGCTCGGCGAGATCGCGCGTCTGCCGCTCACCGACAAGCACGAGCTGCGCGAGACGGTCACGCGGGACAACCCGATCGGCTCGCACCTCTGCTCCGACCCATCCGAGCTCGTCCGCATCTACTCGACCTCGGGCACGACTGGGAGGCCGAGCTTCATCCCGCTCACCGCCGGCGATCTCGACAACTGGGTCACGGGCTCGGCGCGGAGCTACGCCGCGAGCGGCATCGAGCGCGGCCAACGGATCGTCTCCACCTACAACGCCGGTCCCTTCGTGGCCGGTGCGGCGCTCGCGTCGTTCGACCGGATCGGGCTCTGTCACATCCCGGTCGGCACGGGGAATACCGACCGTCTCGTCACGGCGATCGAGCAGCTCGCGCCGGAGGCCGCCGTCCTGACGCCGTCGTATGCCGCCTACGTGATCGAGTGGGCCGCCGGCCGCGGGGTCGACCTTCGCGCGTCGAGCGTCGAGCGGGTGCTCGTGGCCGGCGAGCCCGGCGGCGGCGAGCCTGCGTTCCGGGCGAGCCTCGAAGAGGGCTGGGGCGCGAAGGTCACCGAGGCGATGGGGATCGGCGACATCGGCATCTCGCTCTGGGGCGAGTGCGAGGCTCAGGACGGCATGCACCTCGGCGCCCGCGATTTCGTCCACCCCGAGCTCATCGACGCGGACACGGGAGAGGCGATCGAGCTCGCCGATGGTGCGACCGGCGAGCTCGTTCTCACCCACCTTCGTCACCAGGCGGCGCCGCTGCTGCGCTTCCGCACGCGTGACCACGTGGTCGTGTTCACGAGCCCTTGCCCGTGCGGCCGCACCGGCCCGCGCGTCAGGTGCGTGGGCCGGACGGACGACATGCTCATCGTCCGTGGCGTCAACGTCTTCCCCTCCGCGGTCCGCGAGGTCGTGGGCGGCTTCGCTCCAAGGGTCAGCGGCAACATCCTCGTCCGCCCGTCCACCCCGGGCGTGAAGCAGGATCCGCCGCTCCCCGTCGCCGTCGAGCTCCCCCAGGGAGCCCAGCCCGACGCCGCACTGGCCGAGGCGATCCGTGACAGACTTCGCGCCGTGTTGGTCGTCCAGGCGAGAGTCGAGCTCGTCTCCTGGGGCTCTCTCGAGCGGAGCGAGTACAAGTCGAAGCTCGTAGAGAGGAACGCGTAGATGCGGAAGATTCAGAGCCAGGGCGTCCACCACATCACCCTGGTCGGCGCCGACCGGCAGACCTCCATCGACCTCTGGGAGGGCCTGCTCGGCATGCCGTTCGTGTTCGAGCAGCCGAACCTCGACAACGATCTCGAGAGCCACCTTTACTTCGACCCGGGCGACGGGCGGCTCATCACCGTGTTCACGAACGAGAGCCGGGTTCCCGATCCGCGCCGGACGCCGACCGACGCCGGCTGCGTGCACCACATTGCGATCAATGTCTCGCAGGCCACGTTCAAGCAGATCGCCACGCGCCTCGAGGAGCGGGGCGTCAGGCACAGCGGCGCGAAAGACCGGGGATTCATGGACTCGATCTACTTCGACGACCCGCTCGGACTGACGATCGAGCTTGCGTCCTATCGATTCGAGCCGCCGTTCGGCTACAACCACGTCGACGTGCTCTTCGAGGCCCACAGGCTCCGCGTAGAGCGCGGCGACTACGCGATCGCGGAGGCCCATCTCGCAGACGCGATCGAGAACCTCGTCGCCCGGTCGCGCGACTCGCTCTCGGAGGACCGGGCCCCGAAAGACCCCTACACCCACGAGCCACCGGAGGCCACTGCATGAACACCCTCAGCATCCTCAAGCCGAGCGTCAACAACCTGAGCGCGCGCATCTTCGTGCGGGCCGCCGGGCTCGAATACGAGGAGATCGATGTGTGGGGCCACCAGGGCGACGCGGACTTCGTCGCGAAGGATCCCTCGCAGCTCACCCCGCTCCTCGAGTGCGACGGACTGCCTCGCGGCGCTCTCTGGGAGAGCTGCGCGATCATGCAGTACCTCTGCAACAAGCACGGCCTCGACGACCTCTACCCGACCGAGCCGGGCGAGCGGGCGATGACCGACGCGGCGATGTGCTACCACCTCGCGACTCTCTACCCTCTCGTCGCGCGCGCTACCTACCCGACGCTCGGCTTCGGCCAGTACGCAGGCGAGGTCGGCACGGCCGAGGACGCGACCGACGAGATGAAGGCGCAGGCCGCGAAGGACGCGGAGGCGGCGCTCGCCAAGCCGCTCGAGGTGTACGAGACGTTCTTCCTCGACGGCCGTCCGTTCATCGGCGGCGAGCGGCCCTCGATCGCGGACATCCGGCTCTCGGCCACGCTCGAGTTCCTGAAGTCGATCGACTACGACTACCCGGCCTGGGCGACCGACTACATGGCGCGGATGGAGGAGACCCTCGGGGATGCGTACAGCGAGCCGGCGGCGGACGTGCGCGGCTACATCGAGTATGTGAAGTCGCAGGCTGGGTGAGAAGGACCGCGCGGAAGCTCCTCCGCGTGGTCCCCGAGGCGGTCCAGGGGTTCTACGCCGATCACTGTCCGCTTCAGGCCGCCGGGATCGCCTACCGCGTGCTCTTCTCGATCGTCCCGCTCGCAATCGTGCTCGTCTCGATCTTCGGACTTGTGCTCCAGGACGACGAGATCCGCAAGAGCGTCGTGAACTCCATCGTCGACTACCTGCCCGTCTCGACCACCGGCCGGAAGGACGTCGAGAAGGCCCTCAGCTCGATCGCCACGCCCGCGAGTGCGGCCGGCCTCGTCTCGCTTGCCGTGTTCGCCTGGGCGGCCACGGGGATGATGACGTCGATCCGGCAGGGGCTCGAGACGGCGATGCACGTCCTGCACGCCCGCCCGACGGCGCGCGGCAAGCTGGTCGACTTCCTACTCGTGGTCGGGGCGGGCGCGCTCGTCCTCCTCACGGCGATCGTGACGGCGCTCGGCGGGATCGTCGAGAAGTACGCCGCCAGGGTCGGTGGGGACCGCGCGGGCACCCTCGCGCACCTGGGGGCCCGAGCCTTCGCCTTCGTCACCGTCGTCGCGGTCGTGCTGCTTCTCTACCGCTTCGTCCCGGCACGCGGGATCGGCTTCCGGGACGGACTCGTCGGGGCGCTCATGACCGGAGTGCTGCTCACGCTCATCTCGCTCGCCTCGGGATTCGTCTACAACAAGGCGAGCTCGCTGAGCGTCATCTACGGCTCCCTGACGGTCGGCCTCGTGTTCCTCTACTCGATGTACCTCTACTCCTCGGCGCTCCTGCTCGGCGCCGAGGTCGCCGCCTCGTGGGCCCGACCCGAGCCGACCACGCCCGGCGAGCCTGTCCTGACACAGGTGAAGCGAGGCGTGCTCGGACTGTTCGTGACGCAGAAGCCGGCCGAGGAGAAGGATGGAGCCGGAAAGGAGTGAGGTCCTACGCGTGTTCGTGACGGGAGGCGGCCTCGGCTTCGTCGGGGGCCACGTCGTCGCCGCGGTCGCGCGAGCGGGCCACGACGTCGTCTGCGGCTGGATCGACGTGCGGGACGGTGCGGGCCTCGACCGTGCCGTCGAGGGCTGCGACGCCGTCATCCACGTCGCGGCGCTCTACAGCTACACGGCGTCGCTCGCCGAGATGGAATCGGTCAACGTCGACGGCACCCGGAACGTGATCGCCGCGTGCCGCGCCGCGGGCGTCCGCCGCCTCGTGCACACGAGCACGGCCGGAACGTGCGGCCCGGTCGCGGGCCGGGTCGCCACCGAGGCCGACGGCCCCCCGGACTGGGAGCTCGCCGTGCCGTACAAGCGGACGAAGCTCGAAGCCGAGCGCCTCGTGCTCGCAGCGGCAGCCGAGGGCCTCGACGCGCTCTGCGTCAATCCGACCACGCCGGTCGGGGACGGCGACACGGCTCCGACGCCGACGGGGCGGATGGTGCGCGGCGTAGCTTCGGGGCGCTACCGCGCGACGCTCCGTACCGGAGGGCTGAACCTCGTCGACGTCCGCGACGTCGCCGACGGCCACGTGCTCGCGCTGGAGCGAGGACGCGCGGGAGAGCGGTATCTCCTGGGCGGCGTGAACCTGACCCTCGTAGAGGTGTTCGCGCTGATCGCGCAGGCGGCCGGCCGCCGCCCACCGCGGCTGAAGCTCCCGTACGCGGCGGCGCGGGCGATGGCCGGCGTCGGGCTCGCGAATCGCAACGAGGTCGCGCTCGCGCGTCTGCCGGCCTGGTTCGACTCCGGGAAGGCGGCCCGTGAGCTCGGCTACGAGGCGGGCCCCATCGAGCCGGCGCTGGCGCGCGCAGTGCACGCCGACTAGCCCTCCGCGGCGTCCCCGGCTTCCTTCGCGGCTTTCTTCTCCTCCTTGCGCTGGCGCCGAGTCTCCTTCTGCTCGGCTACCTGATCCTTCGCGTCGGCGTATGACGACGTCACGAGCTGCTTCCCGCCCGTCCAGCCGAACACCGCGAGGGTGAGGATCAGCGCGAGGATGATGTTCCAGCAGGTCGTGATGAGCTGCTGCGCCGTCGAGTAGGCGATCGTGGTGCTCTGCGGCGTGTTGCAGCAGATGTCGAGGGCGAGGGCGTTGGTCGCCTGCGTGATCCCGACGGCCCCGGGCGTGAACGACGCGACGTTCGCGAGCGAGCCGGACCCGACGATCCACGTGATCGACTCGAACGTCACCGGGATCGAGAACGCGGCCAGGAAGATGCCGATCACTGCGTACTTGCAGGCGTACGAGAGGAACGAGGGCAGGAACACCCTCGTCAGGTAACGCCTGGGCTGCGACAGGATCACGCCGCCCTGCTTCGCCTGGGCCCAGAGCTTCTTCACCTGCCGCCAGAAGATCCGCGCCAAGACGACGATGAGAAAGATGCCGCCGACGACGATGACGACCGTGAACCCGGGATGGGCGGAGATGTTCCCGAGGTTCAGGTCGAACGACCCCGGCACCGATAGGAAGAGGTAGAGGTAGACGAACGTCCCGGCGATCGTGAAGAAGATCTTCTGGACGAGGTAGGCGGCGATCGCCCCGCCGAGCGTGCAGCTCGGGATCAGCGCGACGAACATCAGCAGCGTGACGAAGGTGCCGATGTTCGCAGGCAGGAAGTTGTTCATCGCGACGCCGACCGCATAGGCGGTGATGACCGGCGCCAGGGTGACCTCGCCGGGGTAGGCGGCTGCGAGGATCCCGTAGTAGGAGAGCCCGGCGAAGATCGTCTGTCCCGTCTGGAAGACGAGCGCCCCCGCGATGTAGCCGGGCGGGACCGCCTTGATCTGCGTCCAGAGGTCGGAAAGCCAGCCGGTGACGTCGACTCCCAGGATGTTGAGGACGACCACGACGACGCAGGTCCCTGCGATCCAGGCGGCGACCTTGACGAGGCGCCGCTTCCGCGACGGGTCGCCGAACGGGACCACCGGAGCCAGGGCACCCGCGTCAGCCATCGGGCCGATTCTCGCACGTTCGTCTAGCCGGTGAGCAGGGCCAGCTCGTCGTTCGCGATCCGCAGCGACCCGGAGACGACCTCGAGCAGATTTCGAAGCAGCTTGCCGTAGAGGACCGGCTCGCTCACGGCCAGTTCGTCGAGCAGGGCGAAGGAGAGCCTGCGGCATTCGACCTGGGAGTCGGCGACGACATCGGCCGAGCGCGGCTCGCGCCGAACGTAGGCGAGCTCGCCGAACGTCATGCCGGCCGACAGCGTCGTCAGCCGGTGGGCGCCGGGCGCGTAGACGCTGAGGCGGCCGGCGGCCACGAGAAAGAGCTCGTCCGCGGGATCTCCGCGGCGGACGAGCACGGTGCCGGGCGCGGCGCTGATCGTCCCGAGGCGAGGAAGCAGCGCGGCCGTCTCGTCCGAGCTGAGGCCGTGGAACAGCCGGTGGCCTTCAGCAGGGACGCTCGAGTCGTGCGGCGTTCCGAGCAGCTCGTCCTCGCACCATTCGAGTGCCTCGTCGAGGCGCGAGAAGACGAGGACCTCCGGGCCGCCCGTCTCGAAGGCGCCACCCGAGACCGCCAGCTGCCCTCCTGCGGCCGCGAGGAACGACGCCAGCGCCGGGACGAAGTCGAGGCCGGCCCGGTCGACACGGTGCACCCGTTCGAGATCGAGCACGACGAGCTCGACATCGGCCCGTTCGACGATGCTACGCGAGACCGCTTCGGCCGCGACGAACCCGAGCTCGCCCTGGAGCTCGAACACCCCGGTGCGCTCTGCCGAGGCGTGGATCGCTTCGAGCTCGGCCTCGGTCCTACGGCGCTTCGACCGCCTCGCCCCGAGCGTGTAGGAGGCGCGCACGGGCGTTTCGCTCCGCTCACCGGGCCGAACGAGGTGGAGCGCAAGGTCGTGAGAGAGATCGCGGCATACGCTCACGCCGCGCACGCTGTTCCCCCGATCGTCGAGCCGCGGGGAGAAGACCGCGATGCCGAGGCGGCCCGGGAGGACGCCGAGCACACCGCCAGAGACGCCGCTCTTCGCGGGAATGCCGACGGATTCGAGCCACTCGCCGGCGCCGTCGTACATGCCGCAGGTGGTCATGACGCTGAGCACGCTGCGGACGACGCTCTCGCGCACCGCGCGCTCGCCGGTGCGCGGGTTGACGCCGCCGCCGGCGAGCGTCGCTGCGATGAACGCGAGGTCGCGGCAGTCGACCGTGACCGAGCACTGACGGAAGTACAGGTCGACCGCTTCCTCGGCGTCGCTCAGGAGTACGTCGAAGCTACGAAGGAGATGGGCGATCGCGCGGTTCCGGTGGCCGGTCTCGGCCTCCGAGCGGTAGACGGCGTCGTCACACGTAAGGGGGCGGCCCGCATAGTCCGAGTACGTTCGAAGCAGTGTCTCGAGGGGATTCTCGGCGTGGTCGAGCACGAGCCCGGCACACGTGATCGCGCCGGCATTGATCATCGGGTTCACCGGCGTGCCCGTCGCGGGGCGTAGGCTGATCTCGTTGAACGGGTCCCCGCTCGGTTCCACGCCGACTCGCCGGCGCACCGCGTCCGGCCCGGCGAGCTCGAGCGCGAGCCCGTAGGTCAACGGCTTCGACATCGACTGGATCGTGAACTGCTGGCGGGTCTCGCCTGCCTCGTAGACCGCGCCGTCGACGGTGACGAGACAGATGCCGAAGAGATCGGGATCGGCGGACGCGAGCTCGGGGATGTAGGTCGCGACCTCGCCGCTCGAGTCGTCCGCGTGCCGGTCGAGCAGCGATTCGAGGTAGGCGACGATCGGTGACGGCGCGGCCGGGCGCGTCTCGTTGAGCGTCTCGAGGATCTCCGTCACGTTTGCCTGCGCTCCTTTCGCCTGCGGACCACGCCAAGAAGCCCCGCGCGCTCTCACCTTCAGAGCGACGGGGCATCTGTGCCCTTTTGCGACGACCAGCGAGGGCCGTCGACCGCCGAAGAAGGTACACGATCTCGCGTTCGGGCGTCCAACCTGCTTCTCTATGTCCATGGCAAGCACCCCGAAGCCGAAGCGCAACGGCGTGGTCGCGGCCGCGGGTCGCGGCACGGCCCGGCTCGTTCTGTATCCGGTACGGGCCGGGCTACGGTCGAGCGCGGGTGCCGAGGCTCGCCGCGAGCTCGAGGACGCCGCGGTCGGAGCGCTCGCGGCGCCCGAGGTCGAGCAGCTCGTCGATCGGCTGCTCGCCGGCCCGTTCCCCGAGGCCATGGCGCGCTCGGTCGTCGACAACCACGTGATCGAGCGGGTCGCGCGCGAGGCGCTTCGCCGGGCCGACCTGGAGGCCGCGCTCTCGGCGGCGCTCGCGAGCGAGGAGGCTGACGCGCTCGTCGACCGGGCGCTTCGGAGCCCGGCGTTCAGGCGCGCGCTCGAGGAGACGCTCGCGAGCCCCGCGGTTCGGACCGCGCTCATGCGGCAGAGCGGAGATGCGGCCCAGGACGCGCTGGGGCGCATGCGGTCGAGCCTCGAGGGCATGGACGACTCGCTCGAGCGCGGGCCGCGGCGCCTCATCGGCCGCGGTCGCCGCATCACCGAGCCCGCAGAAGCCGGGCTCGCGACTCGTGGGTTCGCGCTCGCTCTCGACGCGGTGCTCGTCAACCTCGCCTTTCTCGCCGGCGCCGCGCTGGTGGCGCTGATCGCATCGCTGGCGGGAGGGCTACCGACGTGGGTCGGAGCGGTCCTCTCCGGGGTCGGGCTCGCGATCGCGGTCACCGCCTATTTCGTCTTCTTCTGGTCCGTGTCCGGGAGCACGCCGGGCATGGCGCTCGTCCGGCTGCGCGTGGTCGGCGCGGAGGGGCGGCCGATCGGGCCCGGCCGTGCCTTCGTCCGGCTCGTCGGGCTTCTGCTGTCGATCGCGATCGTGTTTCTCGGGTTCCTTCCTGCCCTCTTCACCGACAGGCGCCGGGCGCTGCAGGACTTCCTCGCCGACACGGTCGTCGTTCGCGACGCGCGCTGAGTTTTCGGTCTACGCGTGGTCGTAGGCTCGAGACCGTTCGATTCGAGAGGAGAGAGATGGGCAAGCTGGTCGTGACCGAGTTCGTGACGCTCGACGGCGTGATGGAGGACCCCGGCGGCGGGGAGAAGGACACGTTCGACCGCGGCGGCTGGGCCTTCCGCTTCGACCGCGGCGAGGACGGCGACAGGTTCAAGTTCGACGAGCTGATGGCAGCCGACGTGCAGCTGCTCGGCCGGCGCACCTACGAGGGCTTCGCCAGGGCGTGGCCGAGCATGGATCAGGACGAGTTCGGCCAGAAGATGAACGCGATGGAGAAGGTCGTCTACTCGAGCACGCTCGAGGACCCGTCCTGGAACAACACGACTGTGATCCGGGGCGATCTCCGCGACCAGATCGAGGCGTTGAAGGAGCGCGCCGAGGGCGACATCCTCGTCGCCGGGAGCGCGCAGCTCGTGCAGGGCCTCGTCGCGGCGGGGCTCGTCGACGAGCTCCACCTCATGGTCTACCCGGTCGTTCTCGGCGCGGGCAAGCGGCTGTTCGCCGACTCGCCCGAGCTGCCGTTCACGCTGGTGGAGTCTCGGCCGTCGAGCCAGGTGACGTTGCTGACTCTGCGCCGCGCCTGACCATCCTGAGCAGGTAGATCACGATCGCGACGTTGACCGCAAGCCCGGCGGCCTTCAGCGCCGTGGGTCGGTGGACGAGCTCGTACAGCTCGAGCGGGATGAGGAGCGACGTCGCGATCACGGTCAGCCATTCCGCCCAGCGGCGTCGCTGCCACAGCCCGACGCCTTCGACGAGCTCGAGCGCGCCGTAGGCCAGGGCCGCGACCCCGAACAGCGTCACCTGATGGCGGCTCAGGTGTCCGAGCCGGTCGATGAGATGCCTTACGAAGCCTCGACGGTCGAGCTCGATCCCGCGGGCGATCCGGTCTGCGAGCCTGCCGAGGTCGGAGCCCGTGTGGTCGAGGAGATAGATCCCGGCCGCGATCAGCAGGACGCCCCGGATCGCCCGCTCCGCCGCGATCCAGCGGAGCAGCCTTCCGCCTTGCGGGTGCGGCACGTCAGCTCGGCCGCATCGTGATCATCGCGTTGCGCCGGCAGCGGCAGACGAGCTCATCGGACTGGTTGAGCCCGCGGTGCTCCATCGTGACGATGCCGGTGCCCGGCCGCGACTGCGACTCGCGCTTTGCGACCACCTCGGTCTCCACGTGGATCGTGTCGCCGTGGCGGACCGGCGCGGGGAAGACGATCTCCTCGAACCCGAGGTTCCCGAGGGTCGTGCCGAACGTGGTGTCCTCGACGCTGATCCCGACCACGAGGGCCAGCGTGAACATGCTGTTGACGATCCGCGTTCCGTGGATCGTGGCCCGGGCGAACTCCTCGTCGATGTGAAGTGGCTGGGGGTTGTGGGTAAGGGCGGAGAACCACACGTTGTCGGTCTCCGTGATCGTCCGGCGAATCGCATGCCGGTACAGGTCACCGACCCCGAAGTCCTCGTAGTGCCTCCCGGCCATCAGCCGCCTCCTTCGTTCGCGGGTTCGAGAAGCCCGAGCTGCCGCGCGCTTGCGAGGAGCTCTTTCGACGTCCGATAGTGGGCAGCGTCGACGTGGTCGCCGCGGTAGTCAACGGCCCCGACGCCGTGTCGCTCCGCTTCCTCGTAGGCAGAGACGAGGCCCAGGTGGTAGTCGAGCTCCTCCGCGCTCGGGCTGTAGGCCTCGTTGACGACAGGGATGCCGGCCGGGTGGATCAGCACACCTCCAGTGAAGCCGAGGTTGCGGTCGATCGCCGCCTGCTCGCGAAGCCCGTCCACGTCGGCGAGCTCCTGCCACGGGCCGGCGAGAATGTGGGGAAGCCGGGCCGCTCGGGCTGCAAGCACGGCACGCGAGCGGGCATACAGGGTCTCCAGCCCGGCGGGGGTGGGCCGGTAGCCGAGCTCTCGCTGCGCGTCGCCTCCCTTGCCGGTTGCGGCGAAGAGGCCGACGACGCGAGGGGCGCGCGCGAGCTCGGCCGCAGCGAGGTACGCCGAGGCGGTCTCGAGGGTGACGACGAGGCCGGCGCCTTCGGGTGCGAGCCCGGCGTACCGCTCGACCTGGTCGAGGGTGTCGATCTTCGGCAGCAGGAGCGCCGACACGCCTTCCGCCGGGAGGCTCCCGAGGTCAGTGGCCTCGCGCGGCCGCACCAGCGCGGCGACCCCCGCCTCGACGAGGCTCGCGACTCCGGCGACGGCCAGTTCCAGCGCTTTCTCCCTCTGGCTCGGCGGCACCGAGTCCTCGAGATCGAGGATGACGGCGTCGGGCCCTGCGGCGATTGCTTTCTCGACCCAGCCGTCACGGTGCGCCGGGACGAACAGAGCCGAGCGGATCACTCGCTGCTCGATGCGGCCCAGATGTTGATGTCGCTGTCGGTGGCGTACCGGTCGATCTCGGCGAGCTCGTCGGCCGCGAACGACCGCTTGTCGAGGGCGGCGACGTTCGTCTCGAGCTGCGCGACGCTGCTCGCGCCGATGAGCGCGGAGGTGACGCGCGGGTCGCGGAGCACCCAGGCGATCGCGAGCTGCGCGAGGCTCTGGCCCCGGGCGGCGGCGATCTCGTTGAGGGCGCGCACCTTCGCCATCGTCTGCTCGGAGAGCTGGTTCGGCGAGAGCGACGAGGGCCTGCTCGCCCGGGAGCCGTCCGGGACGCCGCCGAGGTAGCGGTCGGTCAGGAGGCCCTGGGCGAGCGGCGAGAAGGCGATGCAGCCGACGCCCTCCTCGCCGAGGACGTCGAGGAGCTCCGCCTCGATCCAGCGGTTGAACATCGAGTACGACGGCTGGTGGATCAGGAGCGGCACGCCGAGCCCGCGCAGGATCCCGGCCGCTTCGCTGGTCTTCTCCGCGGAGTAGGACGAGATACCCGCGTAGAGCGCCTTGCCCTGCTGCACCGCGGTCGCCACGGCGCCCATCGTCTC
This sequence comes from uncultured Actinomycetota bacterium, assembly GCA_963801905.1. Classification (GTDB taxonomy): domain Bacteria; phylum Actinomycetota; class Thermoleophilia; order Gaiellales; family Gaiellaceae; genus PALSA-600. Next base: position 30,233 of record CAWDGP010000005.1, read on the forward strand.
CTCGAGCGGCGTCTCGGGGTCGAAACGGTGCGAGTAGAAGATGTCGACGTAATCGAGCCCCATCCTGCGGAGGCTCTGGTCGAGGCTCGCGAGCAGGTACTTGCGCGAGCCCCACTCGCCGTACGGGCCGGGCCACATGTCGTAGCCCGCCTTCGTCGAGATCAGGAGCTCGTCGCGGTACGGCGTGAAGTCCTTGCGGAGGACCTCGCCGAACACCTCTTCGGCGGAGCCGTAGGGCGGCCCGTAGTTGTTCGCGAGATCGAAGTGCGTGATGCCGAGGTCGAAGGCGCGGCGCAGGATCGTCCGGCTCGTCTCGAGCGGGCGCTCGTGCCCGAAGTTCCACCAGAGCCCGAGCGAGATCGCCGGCAGCTTCAGGCCGCTGCGCCCGCAGCGGTTGTAGGCCATGTGCTCGTAACGGTCGTCTGCGGCGGCGTAACTCATCCGTTCCGCGCATTCTCGCCGTACTCTTGGGTGGTGGGCAAGAAATTCGCCGTGCTGCTCGGCGCCGCGCTCGTTTTGCTCGCCGCGCAGGCGGCCTGGGCGACCCACCCGCAGATCGCGGTGGGCGGCTTCCCGACAGGGATCGCGTTGAATCCGACGACCGACACGATCTATGTCGGGAACGGGAACACGGGGACGCTCTCGCTCATCGACGGGCGGCGATGCAATGCGTCCACGGCGCGCGGCTGCCGCCAGCGCCTGACCGCCGTCACGGCCGGCGTCGATCCCATCGGTATCGCGATCGACGGCCGGACGGGGACGCTGTACGTCGCGAACGCGTCCGGCACGGTCGCCGTCGTGGACGGGCGCCGGTGCAACGTCTCCGACACCTCGCGATGCCGTGCCCTGCCTGCGACGGTGAGGGTCGGGCCGAACCCGCAGTTCCTCGCGGTGGACGAGAAGACGCATACCGTCTACGTGGCGAACAGCGGCGCCGACACCGTCTCGGTGATCGACGCCCGCGACTGCAACGCTGGGCACACGAGCGGGTGCAAGGTGGTCGCCACCGTGAAGGCGGGGAAGTTGCCGTTCACGCTCGCCGTCAACGACGTCACCGGCACGTTGTACGTCGCCGACCTGGGCGCCGGCACTGTCTCCGTGCTCGACGCCGGCAGGTGCAATGCGACGAACATCAGCGGTTGCGGCCGCAAGCCGGCGACGATCAGGGTCGGGGACTTCCCGGGGGGGATTGCCCTCGATTCGCGGACGAACACCGTGTACGTGACCGGCCAGGTGACCAACGACGTGTGGGTGATCGACGGGAAGACATGCAACGCCCGCGTCAGGAGCGGATGCGGCCGAACGCCGGCGCGCGTGCCCGCCGGGCCGGGGGCGCGCGGGATCGCGCTCAACGAGCGGACTGACACCATCTACGTCGCGAACACGGCCGCTGGCACGGTCAGCGTGATCGACGGCTCGACGTGCAACGCCTCCGTCCGCCGCGGCTGTGGCCAGGTGGCGCCGCAGGCACCGGTCGGGATCAGCCCACGGCGCGTGGTCGTCGACGACGTGACGAACACGATCTACATCACGAACGCCGGCTCGAACTCGGTGACGATGCTGAACGGCCGCACCTGCAACGGCAGCGCCCACCGCGGTTGTCAGTCCGTCGCCGTCGCGGCGCCAGGTTCGGGCACGGCGAAGGGGCCGACGAAGCCCAAGGCCTCGCCGGTCCCTGTCGCGTAACGGCGGCCCCGGAGCCGCGTCACTCTGCGAGAAACCGCGCGACGGCCTGCGAGACGGAGTCGGCGAGGGTCACGTGGCCGTCGAGCAGGCCGAACCGCTCGAGGTCGGAGCGGAAGCGGAAGCTCGCGCGGGCGACGACGAAGGTGATTCCATCGTCTGCGAGCTCCTCGGCGATGTCGCGGAGCACCTCGGCCGCCGTCGTGTCCGTGCGCGGGATCGCGGGGGCGTCGAGGATCACCTCGCGGACCGGCGTGTCCGCCTCGGCGACGAGCCGGCGCAGCGCGCGCTGGAGGTAGGTGGCGTTCGCGAAGAAGAGCTCGCCTCCGAACCGGACGATGACGAGCCCGGCGAAGGTCGTGTAGTCGGGGTGACGCACGATGTTGCGGTACCGGATGTCCTCGTCGGCCGTGCCCTGGGGAGCGCGGCCAAGCACGGTGACCGCGGGCCTGTAGAGCTTCGCGATCAGCACGACGAGAGACGCGGCGACAGCGGTGACGATCCCGCCGAGCGGGCCGAACGCGAGCACGGCGAGGAGTGCGATCAGCGCGAGGGCGAAGTCGCCGCCGGGGTCGATCTGCCACAGACCGACGGAGGCCCCGGACGTCGATCAGCCGGTAGATGGACCCGATGATCACCGCAGCGAGCGTCGCCTGCGGGAGCCCGTCGAAGAGCGGCGTGAGCCAGAGGATCGTCGACGACGAGGAGGACGAAGACGACGAGGCCGTAGAGCGGGCTTCGCACGCCGGCTCCGTCGGCGACGGCGCTCCGCGACAGGCTCGCGTCGGTCGGGAAAGCCCTGCACGAAGCCGCCGATCAGGTTCCCGCCGCCGAGCGCGAGGAGCTCCTGGTCGGGATCGACCTCGTACCCGCGCATTCGGGCGATCGCACGGGCGGCGCCGATCGACTCGGCGTACGAGATCAGGCCGAGGGCGATCCCGCCTCCGATCACGAGCCCGAGGTTGCCGAAGCCGGGACGGGGGACTACGAGTGAGGGGAAGGACGAGGGCAGGTTCTTCACGACGGAGACGCCCATGCTCTCCAGGTCGAGCGCACGGCTCACGGCGATGCTCGAGCGCGACGACGATGAGCGCCGCCGGAAGGAAGCTCGCGAACCGCTGCAGGAGCACGAGCGTCGCGAGCCCGGCGAGGCCGATCGCGACCGGCCGCCACTGAGTGTCGGTCGCGTGGCGGATGATCTCCTCCACCTTGTGGAAGGTGCTGCCGCTCACCGAGGGGATGCCCAGGAGCTTCGGAAGCTGCGTGATGATGACGTCGATCGCGATGCCGGTGACGAAGCCTGTGATCACCGGCCGCGAGAAGAAGTCGGCGATGAAGCCCAGGCGCGCGATCCCCGCCACGATCATCGTGACCCCCGAGGCGATCGCGATCGCCGCGAGCAGGACGGGCGCCTTCCCGGGCGCGACCGAGGCCGCCCCGACGATCGACGCGGCGGTGATCGCCGGGGTGCTGCTCGGCCCGACCGACAACTCCTTGCAGGTCCCGAGGAGCGCGTAGACGAGCACCGCGGCGCCGGCGGCGTAGAACCCCGCCTGCGGCGGAGCGCCGGCCAGCGAGGCGTATGCGATCGCCTGCGGCATCAGCACCGCCCACACAGCGAGCCCGGCGAGCACGTCGAATCGAAGCGACGACCGCCACGGGTACTCGGGCAGCCAGCGCGCGGCGGGCACGAACCGCGCGATCCGGACGATCCGGGCGGTCATGTCGCCCACGGCGTGAGGATACGAGGGCGAGACTCTCGCCGCGGGCATGAGCCGCTCTGTTGCCAAGAAAAACAACGGTGTCTGACACCAGGCGTCGCGCAAAGGCGCATGAACACTGGGGCGTGGTCCGCGATCTGAACGGTGTCTGACACCAGGACCGTCCCTCGGAGACAGGCGTCTAGCCGGAGCGCTTCAGCTTGCCGTGTCGCTTCGCGTAGATCTCGCCGCGGCGGAAGATCTCGAGGCCGAGGGGGACCGCGATGACGCCGATCAGGAGCAGCGGCCAGATGTCGCCCCAGAGGACGTCCATTCCGGCGCCGTCGAGGATCGCGGCCCGCATCCCACGCAGCGCGTAGGTGGCGGGCGAGATCGTCGAGAGCGCCTGCATCCACTCGGGCAGCACCGAGACGGGGTAGTAGACACCCGAGACGACGAGCAGGATGCCCTGCGCGACGAACCCGAGCTGGGCTCCCTTCTCCGGCGAGATCAGCGGCAGCACCGCCGTCATCACGCCGATGCCGATGAACGAGATCGACGCCACCGCCAGCACGACGATCGCGCCCACGAAGTTCGCGTCGGGAAGCGACAGCCCGAACAGCGCGGCGACGACCGCGAACAGGAGGCCGGCGCGCACCACGCCGTAACCGACCGCGAACACGCCCATGCCGAGCAGATGCACCGGCCGCGAGAGCGGCGCCATGAACGTGTACTCGATCGTCCCTTCCCAGCGCTCCCACGCGACCGTCTCGGTCATGACCTCGAAGATGATCCCGAGGTAGGCCCAGACGACTGCGCCGATCAGCAGCACCGTCGTGAGCTCGTTCACGTTCACGTGCACGCCGGTCGCCTCGACGCCCTTCGCGATGAAGACGATCGTCATCGTGTTCGCGACCGTCCAGAAGAAGAAGGTCAGCTCCCACCAGGCGTAGCGCTTGACGAGGTACCAGTTGCGTTCGACGACGCCGCCGAGGCCGATGATCTCGCTCCGAAGCATCAGGCGAACACCTCCCTCTCGTCGTCGTCCTCCTCGACGAGGTCGCTTCCGGTGGCGGTGAAGAAGGCCTCCTCGAGTGACGCCGCGCCGTAACGCGCGAGCACCTCGGGGACCGTTCCCAGGCAGAGCAGCTCCCCCCGGTCGAGGATCCCGACGCGGTCTGCCAGCGCCTCCGCCTCTGCGAGATCGTGTGTGCAGAGCAGGATCGTCGCGTCGTGCTCGGCCCGGATCTCCCGGACGAACTCCTGCACCTCGAGCTTGGAGCGCGGATCGAGCCCCGTCGTCGGCTCGTCGAGGAGGAGGAGCACCGGTGAGGTGAGCAAGGCGCGGGCGAGCGCGACCTTCTGCTGCATGCCGCGGGAGAGATCCTCCATCGGTTCCCCGCTCCGCTCGACCGGGAACCCCACGCGCGCAAGGATCGCGGGGATCTGCTCGCGCGTCATCGCGGGAGTCATGCCGTAGAAGCGCGCCGCGTACGAGAGGTTCTCCTCGGGGCTCATCCGCTTGAAGAAGCTCGCCTCGACCGACACGCGGTTGACCAGGCGGCGCACCGCCCGCGGGTGCGCGAACGCGTCGTGGCCGAAGATCCGGGCCGAGCCGCCGTCATGGAGCAGGAGCGTCGAGAGCAGCCGGACGAGCGTCGACTTGCCCGAGCCGTTCCGACCGAGCACGGCGACGCACTCGCCGCGGGCGATGGTGAAGGTGACGCCCTTGAGCGCGGGAACGCGCCGGCGCCGGGCGAACCGGCCGTCCGTCTTCCCTTTGCGCCGGAACTCCTTGCGAAGATCGCGCGCTTCGACTGCGGGAATGAAGGTTGGTGATGCGAGTGTCATGTCTCCTCCTTGGAACACGGGTGCTGAACCGAACCGAGGCCCGCGCCCCGAGGAGGGGGACGGACCTACAGGTGCCCTGAGCCGGCGAGCCGGCGCGGGCACACGAAGCCCGGTCCGGCGGTGCGGCGCATGAGGGTCAGGCACACGGACATGACCCGGTCAGGATACGGACGGCACCCGAGAGACGCAATGGTCTGCGCCGAACTATTAGCGCCGTGACGATCCCGGAGGAGAAGGGTGGGCCGAGCAGTTCGAACGAGGCGGCGAGGCACCCGAGCGCGCAGGCTTGCCACGCCCGGGGGCTACGCCATGTGAATCGGCTACGAATCGACCTGGCCGACGCCGCCGACCTGGAAGGCGACGTACATGCCGGCGGCCTCGTGACTCGTCGGGCCGGGGCCACCCGCGGCACAGAAGAGCCTGTAGGTGCCGGCCTTGAGATGGACCTTCATCGTCACCGTCTTGACGTCCGGGATCGTGGTGAGCGTCTGCAGCTGCCCACCGGAGGCCTGATCGCAGTCCGACGTCGAGCCACGGACAGCTCCGGAGCTCGAAGTTGTGGAACGGGCCGAAGCTACCGGTGTCGTTCACCGTCAGCCAGTACTCGCCCGGCCTCAGCGTGAGGTCGTCTCGATTGTTCGTGCCGTAGGCGACCCCATCCCACGTGATCTGCATGCACCGGGTACCGCCGGTCGGCGACGTGCAGTAGTCCCCGGTCAGGGCGCGGCCGTCCGCCGAAGCGGTCGCAACCACGTACACGGTAGTCAGGCCGAGCACGGCGATCATTCCAAGTAGAACGGCGCCGCGCCCCCTGGGCGAACTGACCTTGGTCATTCGAGTGTTTCCCCTTTCCCCGTCGTTTGCAGCGACCAGATAATTCGGTCGCCTCGCCCCTGCCCCCGAGCGTGATACTCCATAGTTCCGGTTGGTCTGTCAAGCGCGTCGCGCCGTCCGACGACCGGCGCGCCGCCGGCGAGGGCCCTGATGCCCGCAGGTCCTGCGTGTTACCGTCAGCCCCGGCGCGCCGGGAAGTCTGGTCGGCATTCCGTTGCCATGACCGAGATCAGCGATTTCTCAGCGATCATCCTGGTCGTCACCGCCGGCTTCATTCTCGCGGTTCTGTCGACGAAGCTGACCGAGCGGGTGCCGGTCCCGGTGCCGGCGATCCTGCTCCTGGCCGCCGCGACCGCCTCCGAGCTCTGGCCGCGTCTCAACACGCTCCCGATCGAGACGGTCGGGCGCGTCGGCGTCGTCGCGCTGATCGTGATCCTCTTCAACGGCGGGCTCGACATCGGCTGGCGCCGGTTCCGGGCATCGGCGGCGTCGATCCTCTCGATCGGAGTTCCCGGGACGTTCGTCACGGCAGGCCTCGTGACGTTGCTCGCGCACTACGCCCTCGGGTTCACCTGGATCCTCTCCGGGCTCGTCGGCGCGGCGATCGCGGCGACCGACCCGGCGGTGGTCTTCTCGGTCCTCGGGCGCCGGGAGATCGCCGGCCGGCCCGGGGTGATCCTCGAGGGCGAGGCGGGCTTCAACGACCCCGTCGGGATCGCGCTGATGGTGGGGATGATCGACTTTGCGACGCAGCCCGACAGCTCCTTCTTCGTGGTCGTGCGCGAGTTCTCGATCGAGATCGCGGTCGGGGCCGCATTCGGCTTCGCAGGCGCGAAGCTGATGATCCCGGCCCTTCGCGGGCTCCGGCTCCAGAGCGAGGGGCTCTACCCGGTGCTGGCGCTCGTCCTCGCAGGCGCGCTCTACGGCGTCACTGCCATCTCCCACGGGTCGGGCTTCCTCGCCGTCTTCATCGCCGGGATCCTCGTAGGGGACGAGCGGTTGCCCTACAAGGGCGAGATCGAGCGGTTCTCGGGCTCGCTCGCGAGCCTTGCCGAGCTCGTCGTCTTCGTCCTCCTCGGCCTGACGATCCCGATCGGCGCGCTGCCTGCCCGCACGTGGCTCGAGGGGGCGGTGCTCGCGGCCGGGATGGCGCTGATCGCGAGGCCGCTCGTCGTCCTGCTCACGCTCGGCCGTGCCCGGCTCACCCACGGCGAGCGCGGGTTCATCGCGTGGTGCGGCCTCAAGGGCGCGGTGCCGATCCTGCTCGCCGCCTTTGCCGTCCTCGACGGCGTCGACGGCGCCGAGCATCTCTACGGCGTCGTGTTCGTGGTCGTGCTCGTCTCCGTCGCCGCGCAGGGGACCTTCGTCCCGTACGTCGCGAGACGCCTGCGCGTCCCGATGCGCGAACGGCCGAGCCTCCCGTGGGAGCTCTCGATCCGCCTGCCGCGAGGAGCCCCAGGCCGACCACGAGCTCGTGGTCCAGGAAGGCTCGCGTGCAGCCGGCCAGGCGATCCGGGACCTGCCCCTAGGCGAGAACGCCTGGGTGACCCTCGTCGTGCGCGACGGCGCTGCAACGCGCCCGAGCGGCCGGCTCGAGCTCCGGCCGGGCGACCACGTTCACCTGCTCGCCGACCCGGACGAGATCGACGCGCTGACGCGCCTCTTCAGAGCCCGGCCTGGACCTCGATCCGGCCCGAGTCGGCCGCCTGCTTGAGCGCGGCGTAGTCGCGCTCGTTCTGGTCGGCGTAGCGCTCGGCGAACTGAGCCAGAGCGCGGTCGAGGGTGTCGCTCGTGCCGGCGTAGCTCGAGATCGCGACCGCGTCGCCGGAGCGGGCGTGCGCTCGAGCCAGCGCCTGGCCGCAAAGCCTGCCGTAGACCTCCATCGTCTTCGGCTCCATCGCCTCCACGATCGCGGAGCCCTTCGAATCCCACAACTGGCGGAGGTAGAAGTCGCGTGGAACCCCGTCGAGGCCGTCGACCCCGATCCAGCCGAGCATCAGGTCGCTCGCGGCCTGCATCAGCCGCTGGCCTTCGACGACCCTTTCGCCGTGGTTTCCGAACTCGCTCTTCCCGAGGAACGGCTCGAGGACAGACGCCTGGGCCTCCTTCATCTGCAGGAACAGGGGGTCTTCGTCGTCGCGGCCGAGGAAGAGGACGATGAAGGCCCGCGTACCGACGCTCCCGACGCCCACGACCTTGCGGGCTGCGTCGACGACGCGGAACCGCTCGAGCAGGTGGCGGCGGTCGCCCTGCAGCGTCTCCCGGTACTTTCGGATGACGAGCCGCGTGGCCTCGAAGATCTGAGCGCCGTCGGCGAGGTCGGAGACCGGGACGATCAGCGGCGGGTTCGCCGCGATCCGGCGCTCGCCGTCGACGATCCTCGGTGAGCTTCTTGAATGCCGCGAGGCTGTCCTTCGTACGTGCCTTGGCGACGTTCCGCTGGAAGCGTTCCCTGGCCTTGCCGCTCACCTCGGCCCCGACGCGGCCCATGAGGTCCTCGATGTCGACCCGCGAGTACCAGACGTCCATCGTGCGCATCGACGCGAACTCGGCCATCGCGACACGGTAGGAGCGGGTGACCGCGAGGTTGATCGGCAGCCGCCGGGCGGCGTCGAAGCCACGGTCGCGGCCGGCGACTGCGAAGCTCGCGACGAGCCGCTTCAGGTCCCACTCGAACGGCCCCGGAAGAGTCTCGTCGAAGTCGTTCATGTCGAAGACGAGCCTTCGATCCGGCGCCGCGTAGCCGCCGAAGTTGGACAGATGCGCGTCGCCGCAGAGCTGGGCGTGCAGCCCGGATCGCGGCGACCCGGCGAGATCGGCGGCCATCAGATAGGCGGCTCCGCGGTAGAACGTGAACGGCGAGACGAGCATGCGCCCGTAGCGAATCGGGACGAGCTCGGGCACGCGGCTCGCGGCCTGCTGCTCGAGCAGCTCGATCGGGTCGGGCCGGACCGGCGAGGGCTCCCAGCCTGCGTGCGACGACCGTGGCACCTCGGCCCGTGCGGCCTTGCCGCGCGCGGCTCGCTCCGCGGCGGTGAAATGCGCGACCGTGGCGGGCGCCGTCGTCTCGACGCTGCCCGCGGTCTCGGTGGCCGGTTCCGTCTCCGTCGAGCCCATGGGCGAGACGCTACCCGCTCGAAAGCCTCGCTGCTGACTATCTAATTCTCCGGTCTCGGCGTGTTCATGGCCTTGTTCTTCTGGCTTGGGCTAAGCTCGACCGTCGTCGTCGCCTGCGCCAGCCTCTCGCCTGTGCTGGCCGGTCGCCGAACATTCCTGGCCGAGGATCGCGATACTTCGCCCAGGTCCTATTCGAATTTTCCCTGATAAGAGGAGGGTGCTGTGCTCGTCGCGTATTCGTTCGGCCAGGTGATGTGGACGATGTTCGTCTTCTTCGCCTGGATCCTGTTCTTCTGGCTCCTGTTCACCGTCTTCGGCGATCTCTTCAGCCGCCACGACATCGGCGGCGGCGCGAAGGCGCTCTGGACGATCTTCGTGATCATCCTGCCGTTCCTCGGCATCTTCATCTACCTGATCGTCAACGGGCGGGGTATGGGCGAGCGCGCACAGGCCAAGGCCCAGGCCCAGCAGGCCCAGATGGATTCCTACGTGAAGTCGGTCGCCGGCTCGTCGGACTCCGCCTCGGACCAGATCGCCAAGGGCAAGGCGCTGCTCGACGCCGGAACGATCACGCAAGCGGAGTTCGACCAGCTCAAGGCGAAGGCGCTCGCCGCCGCCTGAGGAACCGTCGAGGCCGCGCGGCGATCGCGGGGTACGATCGCCGCGTGGCCTACGACGAGCAGCTTGCTGATCGCATCCGCGCGCTCGTCGCCGGTGAGGCCGGGCTGACCGAGCAGAAGATGTTCGGCGGCCTCGGCTTCATGGTCGGCGGCAACATGGCCGTCGCGGCGAGCGGTCAGGGTGGGGTGCTCGTCCACGTCGATCCCGAGGAGTCCTCGGACCTCGTCGAGTCGACTCCGGCGTACAACATGGTGATGCGAGGGCGGCCGATGGACGGTTGGCTCCGCGTCGACGCCGCCGACGTGGCGACCGAGCCCGCGCTCACGCGGTGGGTCGAGCTCGGCGTCGCCTGCGCGCGGTCGCTGCCTCCCAAGTAGGAGGCCAACCGAGAATCGACAGCTTTCGTCCTGCCCGTCTGCGAGGATCTGCGCGAGGGGTCCGGCCGCGATCCGAAAGGCGGAACAGGGGATGGACATGATGTTCGAAGAGCACGAGGTCCTCGAAGACGCATCGAGCATGTGGTGGCTTTTCCTGGTCACCGGAATCGGCTGGCTCGTCTTCGCGCTCCTCGTCTTCCAGTGGGACTACACGACCGTCTACGCAATTTCCTATCTGTTCGGCTTCGTCGCGATCATCGCGGGTATCAACGAGTTCCTCGGCATGGGGGTCTGGACGACCGGATGGAAGATCGTGCACGGGATCCTCGGCGTGCTCTTCCTCATCGCCGGGATCTGGGCGCTCGTCCATCCGCACACGGCGTTCACGACGCTCGCGGCGCTGATGGCCTTCTTCTTCCTCGTCAAAGGCATCTTCGACATCACGGTGTCGTTCTTCACGAAGGGCGTCTTCGACCTCTGGTGGGTGCAGCTCGTCCTCGGGATCGTCGAGATCGTGCTCGCCTTCTGGGTCGCGGGGAGCTTCCGGCAGAGTGCGATCCTGCTCGTCGTCTACGTCGGGATCATCGCGCTGACGCGGGGAATCACCGAGCTCTTCGTCGCCTTCAAGCTGAGGTCGTTGAAAAAGGAGCTGCGGCCGGCCTAGGTCGTCAGCAGGACGCGGGCCGGGTGGCCCGGAACGACCGACGTCACGATCCAGCCGTCGTACTCGCCGAGGCCGGCCGGCGCGTTCATCTCGACTCGGGCCGCCCCCGAGTTGCCGGTCTCGAACACCCCGCAGGGGACCATCGGCTCGCCCTTACTCGTGAGGTAGAGCGTGTACCAGCCCTTCGAGAGCGCCGGGAGGGAATGAACGCTCATACGTAGGGTCCGGTTGCCGTTTACGTCCTGGCTTCCCACCCGGACGACGGCGCTCGCTGCTGCAGCGGCGCCGACGCCGTGCATCGGCCGCGTGAACGCCTGCCCCGCATCGCCGTCCTGGCCCACCGACCAGAAGACGGCGAGGCCCGTCGCGAGCGACGCAGCGAAAGCGGCGAACCCGACCGCCCCGATCGCCCACGAGCGGGGGACGAGGGGCTTCATCCGCGGCGCCCGCTTTCGGCGTACGGAGATTGCAGGCGGCGCATCGGCGGCAAGAAGCAGCTCGTGCATGCTCCGAAGCGCCGCGAGCTCCTCCGGCGAGCCCTCGGTACCGACGATCTCGTCGAAGTCGGGGCGCTTCATTGCAAGTCCTCCCTGAGGGACTCGGAGAGGCGCTTCAGCGCCGCGCGCGTCCTCGTCTTCACGGTGCCGAGCGGGAGCTCGAGGCGCTGCGCGATCTCGCTCTGCGAGAGGCCGCCCCAGTAGGCGAGCTCGACAAGCTCCCGCTGGTGGCCCGGGAGGGTCTCGAGCGCACGGTGCACGCAGAACGATTGCCACGACTGCTCCGCCTGCTCGGCGGGGCCCGGCTCGGGCGAGGGCTCGTCGAAGGCCTGCGCGACGGGGTCGATCTTCTTGCGCCACCGGCTCGTGATCGCGTTTCGCGCGACCGCGTACACCCAGGGCGCGCCGGGGCCGAGCTCCGGCCGGTACGTGCCGGCCGCACGCCAGACCGAGGCGAACACCTCCTGCACCGCGTCCTCGGCGCGCCCCCGGTCGCGGAGGCGGCTCAACGCCAGCCCGAGCATGGCGCGGCGGTAGCGCCCGTGGAGCTCCTCGAACGCCTCGCGGCTGCCGTCTGCGATTGCGACGAGCAGCTCTCCATCGCTGACGCCGACCCACGCTGCACCGTTCTGCCCCCTGTTCCAGGTGCGTGCTCCGCCGCGATCGAGTGCAAATGCCATCTCACGAGCACCTACGTAGCCTCGTGCACATCGGATTTCGTCGACCGAAGGCTCCTCGGCGCCATGCCGTGCGCTCCGGCATGGCGCCGGTCCCGGTGCTTACTCGGACGGCTCGACGACGATCAGCGAGTTCCCGTCGGGATCCCGCAGCCAGAACATCGGCGGCACCGGACCGCCCCAACGGGTGACCTCCTCATCCACGTCGACCCCGGCGGCCTCGAGCGCGGCGTGGTCGGCGTCGACGTCCGAGGTGTCGAGGCAGATGCCGGTCTGGCTTCCTCCGGCCTCCTGGCCCTGCGGCGGAGGCGCGAGGGCGATCGTCGTCTTCGTCCCGGGCAGCTTCACCTCGACCCAGCGCATGTCCGGGCCCATCGGCGTGTCGACGACCTTCTCGAAGCCTAGAGTGTCGACGTAGAAGTCGATCGCGCGGTCCGTGTCTGCGACGGTCACGCACACGCGGCCGACGGCGTTGATCTTCAGCTTGGTCTGCAGGTTCGACATCGTGATCCTCCTGGTCTCGGGTTCACCTGCTCAGACTCGAGGGAAGCTACAACCTCATCGGTGCGTCGTGCCCGACGGGATCGCGAAGCCGCGAACGAGCGTCGCCAGGGCATCGCGCCAGACCCGCTCCTCCTCCCCACGGGGGAGGAGCGAGCGGAGCTCCATCGCGGCCAGGCCCTCGCAGAGCGCGTGGAACTCGCGCGTCGCGTCGGGCACCGATCGCCCGCCGAGGGCGCCTGCGGCTTCGAGCCGGGCAACCCGGCCACGCAGGCTCTCGAGTGCGTCGCGCGACGCGGCGAGGAACCCTGCAGCGAGCGCCGGATCGGGCAGCGTCCCCCATTGCACGCCGACCCGGAAGAGAGTGGGGTGGTCGACGACCAGGCGCCGGAAGACCTGGATGCCGGCGTCGACGAGGTCCGCCGCCGGATCGTCGGTGGTTCGGTGGCGTGACGAGGGACACGCGAAGCTCGGTCGAGCCGGAACGCCCTACCTGACGCTGCACGCGAGCCCGGTCGGCCCGGACGAGCAGCGGGTGCTGGCCGAGCGCCTGCCCCAGGCAGAGCTCGTGGTCTGGCCCGTCGGGCACCACTTCCCGCACCTGGCCGATCCGGCGCGGTTCGCCCGGCTCCTCACCGCTTTCGCCGCGGACCGAGGAGCTGGGCGCAGGCCGTGTCAGCAGTCCACTCCTCGTACTGCTCGGGCGTCCATCCGCACTCCTGGACGAGCAGGCGCCAGACGTCGGGGTGGTTGATGGCCCACAGGATGTCGGCGGCGCGGTCGACGTCGAGGCCCTGCCGGAGTGCGTTCTTCTCGGCGATGCTGGCGACGATCGCACGTTGGTTCGAGCGGTAGTTGGATTCGATCCGCTCCCACAGCTCGGCGATCTCGGGGTCGATCGGCGCTGAAGTGCGGATCACCTCCGCGACCGAGGCGACTCGCAGCTTCCCGGTGCGTGAGTTGTGTGCATTCCGGCGGAGCTGCCTTTCGGGGTCGGGCTCGTCGATGGTCTCGCGGTACCACCCCTGCTCGGCCACCGGGACGTCCTCCTCCCCGCGGAGAAGTAGGTTCCACAGCGCGCGCAGGACGCCGCTCTTCGTCTCGAAGGCGACGTAGACGGTCTTCGGCGCGACGCCGGCTTCGCTCGCGATCGCGTTCATCGTGGTCGCGGCGTAGCCCTGGCTCTCGAAGAGGCGCTGTGCCGCCTCGAGGATCTCGCGCCGCGTTGCCGCAGCCTGTTGCCGCCGGCGAGGGGAGTTGTACGCGCGCTTGACAGGCTGGGTCATTTCGGTATGGTACCGTCTACTTGAATACATGATCACAGTAATGAATATAGGAGGGATGAGATGGAAACAGCGATGGTCGGAACAGGCACGGAGGGGCTGCGGCGGATGTGGGGGTCGGTCGCCGGCGGCTGGGAGGAGCACGCGGAGTTCGTGGACGCGCGCGCTGCGGAGATGACCGCCCGGCTTCTCGAGGCAGCACGCCTCGAGCCGGGCGTGCGGGTACTCGACCTCGCCGGTGGGCCGGGTGGGGCGGGGCTGGCGGCCGCCACCCTGGTGGACGGCGACGTCGTGATCTCGGATGTTGCGCCCGAGATGACCGCGATCGCAAGTCGCAGAGCCGAGGCGCTCAGCCTCCGCAACGTGCGTACCAGGGTGCTCGACCTCGAGCAGATCGACGAGCCCGACGGCTCGTACGACGTCGTGCTCTGCCGCGAGGGACTGATGCTCGTCCCGGATCCGGCTCGCGCCGCATCCGAGATCGCCCGGGTGCTCCGGCCGGGCGGACGGGTCGCGCTCTCCGTCTGGGGGCCGCGGGAGCAGAATCCCTGGCTCGGCGTGATCTTCGACGCCGTCACAGCGCAGCTCGGCATCCCGATGCCGCCGGCCGGTCTCCCGGGGCCCTTCTCGCTCCAGGATCGCGGTCTGTTGGCGGGGCTGCTCTCCGATGCAGGGCTCGACCACGTCGAGGTCCAGGAAGTGACGACCCCGTACGAGGCCCGGTCGGTCGAGGAGTGGTGGACGAGGACTGCGGCCCTCGCAGGGCCGCTCGCTCAGAGGCTCGCCTGGCTTCCCGAGCCCGCCGCGCAGGCGCTCGTCGCCCGTGCGCGTGAGGGGATCGCTCCCTACGAGACGTCGACGGGCCTGGTGATCCCGGGGCTCGCCCTGGTCGCCTCCGCGGTACGCCCGGGGCGATGAGACTGATCGCGCGCGACGAGCTCCGCGCGAAGCTGGAGCGCCATGACGGGCTCAGGCTCGTCATGACGCTCCCGGCTCACGCCTTCGAGGCGAAGCGCATCCCGACGTCGATTCGCTTCGAGAGCCGCGAGGCGGCGCTTGCCAAGCTCGACCCGGACGACGAGATCGTCGTCTACTGCGCCGACGTCCGGTGTCCCGCCAGCATCCGCGCATACCGTTTTCTCGAGCAGGCCGGGTACACCAACATCCGCCGCTACGCGGGCGGGATCGCAGACTGGGAGGGGGCGGGCTACCCGCTCGAGCACGGCCCAACCGGGTCAGGTGTCGAGCGCGAGCTCCGCCGCCGCCCTGTCGCCCCGTGCTCGTCGTAGAACCTCACCGCTGAACTCCACGTGCAGGCAGAGTCTCTGCTGCGATGACGGAGCTTCATGACCTCCTCGCGAGCGCCGGCGTTCCGGGCGCCGCGGCGCTTGTTGCCCACGACGACGACCTCGAGGTCGCGAGCGTCGGGGAGGTCGGGACCGACTCGATCTTCCGGATCGCCTCGATCACGAAGCCGATCACCGCCGCGGCGGTGATGCTGCTCGTCGACGAAGGGGTCCTCGCGCTCGAGGATCCGATCGACCGGTGGCTGCCAGAGCTCGCCTCGCCCCGCGTGGTCCGGAAGCCGGCGAGCCCGGTCGACGACCTCGTCCCCGCTGCACGGCGGATCACCGTGGAGGATCTCCTCACGTTCAGGGCGGGCTGGGGCTTCCCGTCGGACTTCTCGCTCCCGGCCGTGGGCGAGCTCTTCCAGAAGCTGCCGGTGTTCGGCGTGACGGAGGCGCCCGACGAGTGGCTCGTCACCCTGGCCGGGATCCCGATGCTCCACCAGCCCGGCGAGGCTTGGCTCTACAACACCTGCTCCGACATCCAGGGCGTTCTGATCGCGCGCGCGTCGGGCCGGTCCCTGCCGGACTTCGTCGCCGAGCGAATCTTCGAGCCGCTCGGGATGGTCGATACAGGCTTCCACGTTCCCGAGGACAAGCACGCCTGGCTTCCGCCCTACCACGGGGACGTCGACGGGTCCCTCTGGAACGAGCCGCCGGTCTTCCCGTCCGGCGCCGGAGGGCTTGTCTCGACGCTCGCCGACTGGGACCACTTCGCGCGGATGCTGCTCGCCGAGGGCGACGGGCTACTGTCTCGCGAGTCCGTGCGGCTGATGATGACCGACCACCTCACCCCTGAGCAGCGCAGCGACTCGACGATCTTCCTCGAGGGTGCCGGCTGGGGCTTCGGTGGGTCGGTGGCAGCCGACGGCCGCTACGGCTGGGTCGGCGGTACCGGTACCGCCGCGCACGTCTCGCCGGCCACCGGCACCGTCGGGATCCTGCTCACGCAGGTGCAGATGACCGGCCCGACCTCGACCCCGCTCATGCGCCGGTTCTGGGAGTACGCCTTCGGCGAGAGGCCGTGACCGAGGAGCTCGAGCTCGAGGTGGCCGGCCGGAGCCTCAGGCTCACGAGCCCGGACAAGGTGCTCTTCTCGGAGCGCGGCGAGACGAAGCTCGACCTCGTCCGCTACTACCTCGCTGTCGCGGAGCCTTTCCTGCGGGCGGCTGCCGGCCGGGCGACCCTGATGCAGCGATTCCCTCACGGGGCGGAGGGCAGCTCGTTCTTCCAGAAGCGCGTTCCGGACTCTGCGCCCGAATGGCTGGAGACAACGGTCGTCAGCACCCCCAACGGAACGACCTCCCGCGCGCTCGTGCTCGCCGACATGGCGCACGTGGTCTGGGCCGTGAACCTCGCGTGCCTGGGCTTTCACATCTGGCCGTACCCGGCCGACCGCCCGGACATCGCCGACGAGTTGCGGCTCGACCTCGACCCGCAGCCGGGGGTCGGGTTCGACGAGGTCCGGGAGGTTGCGGGCGAGGTGCGTGCGCTGCTCGCCGAGGTTGGAATCGCCGGCTACCCGAAGACGACGGGCAACCGGGGGCTCCACGTCTACGTTCGGCTCGAGCCGCGGTGGGACTCCTACCAGGTGCGCTCCGCAGCGGTCGCGGCCGCGCGCGAGCTCGAGCGGCGCCGCCCCGAGCTCATCACGGCGGCGTGGTGGAAGGAGGAGCGCGGCCGCCGGGTGTTCGTCGACTTCAACCAGAACGCTCCGCACAAGACCGTCTTCGGCGCCTGGTCGGTGCGCGCCCGTCCCGGCGCCCAGGTGTCGACGCCGCTCCGCTGGGACGAGATCGACGTCGCCCATCCCGACGAGCTGACGATCGCCACCGTGCCCGGCCGGGTGGCGGAAAGCGGCGACCCATGGGAAGGGATCGCCGGCCGGCCACAGTCGCTCGAGTCCCTGCTCGAGCTCCATGAGCGGGATCGAGCCGCCGGGCTCATGGACGCGCCCTGGCCGCCGGTCTACCCGAAGCAGCCCGACGAGCCGCCGCGGGTCGCTCCCAGCCGCGCTCGGAAGAAGAGCTAGATGGATCCGCTCTCCGTCGTGCGCCGCCGGCTCGCGGCTCAGCGCCTCACGGCCGATCCGTTCGACCAGCCGGCGGAGGTCGTTGCGTGGCTCGGAGCGGTTCAGGCGCAGGTCTTCGACGAGGCGAAGTGGTCGGTCGGCGAGCGCACGCGAAGCTCCGCGGACGCTGATGTCGAAGCCGCGTTCACGCGAGGCGAGATCGTGAGGACGCACGTGCTCCGACCGACCTGGCACTTCGTCGCCGGGCCTGACCTCCGCTGGCTCCTTCGGCTCACACGTACGCGAGTCCACGGGCTCAACCGCTACTGGTACGTGCAACAGGGCCTGGACGAAAGGACGCTCGCACGCGCGGAGCGCGTGGTGGCGAAGGCGCTCGGAGACGGGGCGAGGACGAGGCCCGAGCTGGCGGCGCGCCTTGCCGCGGACGGGATCGAGGCGTCAGGGCCGCGGCTCGCCTACGTGCTCATGCATTGCGAGCTGGAGGCGGTGATCTGTAGCGGGCCCCGCCGCGGGAAGCAGCACACCTACGCGCTCGTCGACGGCCGCGTGCCGCCGTCTCCGCTCGACGGCCTCTTCGGCGAGCGTGCGATGCAGGAGCTCCTCCGGCGCTACTTCGAAAGTCACGGGCCGGCAACGGTGAAGGACTTCACGACCTGGTCGAGCCTGCCGGCCGCCGAGACGAGAGAGGCGCTCGAGGGGCTCGGCCTCGAGGCTGCGCGTCGACGAGTCGGGGACGACCTGGTACTCGGGGCCGGCGCGCGGCGCGCCTCGTCGGGGGCGACGCGGGCTCCTGATCCCGACCTACGACGAGACGATCGTCGCCTATCGGAGCCTTCGAGTCGTGCCGCCGTACCCGACGTTGAACCGCGGGCTGCTCGACCGCGCCGTCGTCGTCGACGGGCGCACCGTCGGGAGCTGGAAGCGGACGCTCACCCCGGCGAGGGTAGAGGTCGAGGTGACGCTCTTCGAGCCCCTCGCCGCGCGCGACATGCGTGCCGTCGAGGCCGCCGTGCAGCGGCTCGGACGGTTCCTGGGCTTGCGGGGCGCGATCACGGTCCGGGCGGTTCCGGTCGCGAGCTGACGTCGGTGATCAGCCGGGCCCCACGGCCGTGGGTCAGGAAGCTGACCGCCCAGCGGATGAAGACGATGAGGCGGTTCTGGAAGCCGACGAGGTACCAGAGGTGGACCGTCAGCCAGGCCGCCCAGGCCGGGAAGCCGCTCAGCTTGATCCAGTGGAGATCGGCGACGGCGGCGGCCCGGCCGATCGTCGCCAGGTTGCCCTTGTCGTGGTACCGGAACGGCCTCGTCTCGCGGCCGGCCAGCCGGGCCGTGACGACTCGCGCGGCATAGCGGCCCTGCTGCATCGCGACCGGAGCGACGCCCGGAAGCACGGTCTCGCCGACGCGGACCATGTCACCCAGCGCGAACACCTCTGGATGGCCGGGCAGCGTGAGATCGGGCCCGACCGCGACGCGACCGGCACGGTCGACCTCGGCGCCGGTGAGCTCGGCCAGCCGGCCGGCCATGCTCGAGGCCGTGACTCCTGCGGCCCAGACGACCGTCCGCGCCGGGACTCGTTCGTCGTCGATGACGACGCTCTCGCCGTCGATCCCTGTGACCATCCTCCCGGTGAGCACGGTCACGCCGAGCCGCTCGAGCGAGCGGGCGGCCTTCTCCGAGAGCGACGGCGGGAACGTCGTCAACACGCGGTCCGAGGTCTCCACGAGGAGGATCCGAGCATCGCGCGGGTCGATCCGGCGAAAGTCGCGACGGAGCGTGTCGCGGGCGAGCTCACCGATCTGGCCCGCGATCTCGACGCCGGTGGGGCCCGCCCCGACGACGACGAAGGTGAGCCAGGCTGCCTGCGCTCCGGGGTCGGTCTCGACCTCGGCGGCCTCGAACGCGCTCAGGATACGGCTGCGAACGACGAGCGCGCTCTCGAGCGACTTCACTTCAGCGGCGTGCTCACGCCATTCGTCGTGGCCGAAGTACGAGTAGCGCGACCCGCCCGCGACGATCAGCGTGTCGTACGAGAGCGTTCCCGGACCGGGAACCTCCCCGACCTGCCGGAGCCGAACCTCCTTCGACGCCAGATCGAAGTCGGCCACCTCGGCGAGCAGGATGCGTACGTTGCGGCGCCGCTTGAAGACCGCTCGGAGCGGATAGGCGATCTCACCCGGTGAGAGCGCGCCGGTGGCGACCTGATAGGTCAGCGGTTGGAAGAGGTGGAAGTTGCGCCGGTCGACGAGGGTGACCTCGACCGGCGCGCGGCGGAACGCGAGCGCCGCCTGCATGCCTCCGAACCCGCCGCCGATGACGAGAACCCTGTGCGTGGCCCGAGCCTACTCGCGGAGAAAGGTGTAAGGATTGCGGGCGCAGGCAACAGTCACGAGAGGAGGTGCCTCATGTCGGATGACCCTGTCAGCTTCGAACGCGAGGTCAAGCCGCTCTTTCGGGAACGGGACCGAGGCGCGATGGAGTGGGCCTTCGATCTCTGGTCCTACGACGACGTCAGCGCGAACGCCGACGCGATCCTCGGGCAGGTCGAGAGCGGGTCGATGCCCTGCGACGCACCGTGGGACGCCGACCGAGTCGACACGTTCCGCCGCTGGGCGCAGGGAGGCAAGGCGGCCTGAGAGCTTCTAGCGCGCCAGGTAGTAGGCGGCGAAGGCGAGGCCCACGATCACGAGGAAGATCGGGACGAGGAAGAGGAAGACCCCGAACGTTGCGAGGAAGGGGGTCTCTCCGGACTCGCCCTCTTGCTCCACCTCGTGAAGGTGGTGCACCTCCGACTTTGCCCGCCTGATGAGCTTCATCGTTTCATCTCCGGATCAGGGAAACGGTACCGGGAAGGGCCGAGTGGCTCGATTCGACCACTCGGCCCCAATCGGCGCGATCGAACGCACTCACGCGCGAAGCGACCTGAATGCCGCTCGCATCTCCTCGGTGAAGAGCGCCGGCTGCTCCCAGGCGGCGAAGTGCCCGCCCTTGTCGACTGCGTTGAAGTAGACGAGGCTCGGATATGCGCGCCGCGCCCACGACTCGGGCGGCCGGTAGACGTCGTCCGGGAACACGGTGATCCCGACGGGAACCGAGATCTCATCCGTGTGCCAGCCCTTCGCGCTCGTCGGGCTCGTCCCGTGGTTCTCCCAGTAGAGGCGCCCCGACGAGGCCGCGGTGTTCGTGAGCCAGTACAGCGACATGTCGTCGAGCACGTCGCTCCTGGTCGGCGACGCGTCGTCGCCAAACGACCACTGGGCGAACCCCGGGTGCCAGAGGAAGAACGCCGCAAGGCCCGCGGGTGAGTCGGTCAGTCCGTACCCGACGGCCTGCGGCCGGTTGGTCAGCGCGACGAAATAGCCGGTGTAGCCGCTCTTGCGGTAGGCGTCGAGGGCTTCGAACACCGCGCGCTCGTCGTCGGTCATCTCCGGCACGGGGCCGATGCCGGCGAGGGCCGCCTCGACGTCCGGCGGCACCGCCGCAGGCAGGTTGACGTGAATCCCCGCCAGGCCTGCGGGTGCCTCGCGTCCCATCGACTCGGTGACAACCGCGCCCCAGTCTCCGCCCTGGGCGACGTAGCGGTCGTACCCGAGCCGCTTCATCAGCGTGTCCCAGGCGCGCGCGATCCGGTCAGGGTCCCAGCCGGTCTCCGTCGGCCGGCCCGAGAAGCCGTAGCCGGGAAGCGACGGGATGACGAGGTGGAAGGCGTCGTCGGCCGATCCGCCGTTCGCCGCTGGATCGGTGAGGGGCTCGATCACCTTCAAGAGTTCGATCACCGACCCCGGCCAGCCGTGAGTCAGGATCATCGGGAGCGCATCCTCGCGGGCAGAGCGCACGTGGATGAAGTGGATGTCGACACCGTCGATCTCCGTCATGAACTGCGGTAGCGCGTTCAGCCTGGCCTCGATCTTCCGCCAGTCGTAGGCGGTGGCCCAGTACTCGACGAGTGCCTGCAGCTTCTCGAGCTGGACGCCCTGAGCCTGGTCGGGGACGGTCTCCTTGTCGGGCCAGCGCGTCTCGGACGCGCGCCGCCGGAGGTCGGCGATCGCCTCCTCGGGGATGTCGATCTGGAACGGGCGGATCGCAGCGCCTGGTGCCACTGCGCTCGTGGGTTCGGACGAAGTCGTGACGGTCATCAGAGTCTCCTTGAGCAGTGTTGGAACTGACCTCGTGAGCGTCGCCCCTCGGCCGAGCGGTCGCACCGGTCGAAGTCCCTGGTTCGGTTCCCTTGCGGCCAGGGCCTAGGCGAGCGCCTGTTCGCGCTCGGGCCTCGGCAGCGCCGTCCGCAGGCCGCTTCTCGAGCTGATCCCGAGCTTCGTGAACACCTTGCGCAGGTGCCACTCGACCGTCCGCGGGCTGAGGAAGAGCTGTGCGCCGATCTCCGGGTTGGTGAGTCCTTCGCGCGCGAGCCGGGCGATCTGCTCCTCCTGAGGCGTCAGGTCGCCTCGCGTCTCGTCGACGCGCCTCCGCACCTTCTCTCCCGTCGCGATCAGCTCCCGGCGCGCGCGCTCGGCGAACGCCTCCATTCCGATGGAGGTGAGGAGCTCGTGGGCGAGCCGGAGCTGCTCGCGCGCATCCACCCGCCTACCCTCGCGACGGAGCCACTCCCCGTAGACGAGGTGGGCGCGCGCGAGCTCGGGGCGCAGCCGGGTCGGGCTCAGGCGGTCGACGGCTTCGCGGTAGAGGTCCTCGGCGGCTGCCCCCCTGGACAGCAGCGCCCGGGAGCGGGCCTCGACGCCGACCACCCACGGCGCCCCGCTCGCACGGGCCATCTCCGCGAGGCGATCGAGCGCCCCAGCTGCCGTCTCGGGATTCCCGGTCCGGGCTGCGGCTTCGACGAGCTCGGCGACCATTCGTGTCGGCATCCCGATCTCGTACGGGTACTCGACGGCATGGCGAACGGCGGCGTACGCCTCTTCGTAGCGGCCGAAGCCGTTGTAGAGGATCGCCGAGGCGTACTCGCTGCTCGACAGCTCGAGGCCCTCGCCGTGCGCGTGAGCCTGGGCGGCCGCGTGCTCGATGAGCCTCGGGGCCTCGTCCTCGCGACCCCGGAGCGCGGCGACCAGGATCTCGCCGTCGCTGTGAGCCGCTATCCCGACTGCTCCGGCGACCGTGCGCATCTCGTCGTTCAGCGCCGCGGCCTCGTCGAGCTCGCCGTGGACGGCGTGCGCAGTGATGCGAGTCGCGAGGACCCTGGGGAGGGCGGCAAGGGCGCCGTCCCTCCGCGCCCGCACGAGCTCTCTGGCCGAGAGCAGCATGTGCTTCTCGTCGTCCCAGAGATCGGATGCGGCCCTGAAGGTGAGGAAGAGCCAGTCGGCGTCCTCAGGAGGGAGGGACTTCGCGTCGAGGAAGGCGTCGAGCGCTTCGGCGAGGATCGGTGCTCCGGCCGTATATCCGTGGGCGGTGCGGGTGGCCAGGCCGTCGAGGAGGATGTCTCGAGGGCGTCGCTGCGCCGCGGCCGGGCAGGCGAGCGCGGCCTCGCTCACCGTCCACCAGGCCGGCGGGATCGAGCCGGCCCGCATGCATCGCCGCGTGAAACGCCTCCAGGTAGGTCTGGCGGGCCAGGTCGACATCGACGGCCTCGGCGTCGCGTGCCGCCTGGAGCAGGAGCGGAAGGCCGTCGCTCGAGTGCCGCGAGGCGAAGGCGATCCGTGCACGCAGCACGAGCGCGCGCGCTCGCTGCTGATCGTCGAGCGCGCCCGCCTCGGCGGTGGCCAGGAGCGCGAGAGCGTCATCGAGCGAGCCGGCCTGGTACTTGGCCTGCGAGGCGGCCAGCGCTCGTCCGACCCGGCGAGAGGGGTCGAGCGTCAGCGCGGTCGCGCGCTCCAGAAAGGCGGCGGTCGCCGCCAGGCCGCCACGGGACTGGGCGCGGCCTGCCGAGCGCTCGAGCGCGTCGGCGATGTCCTCATCGGGGCCCGGCGCGGCACGCGCGAGATGCCACACGCGCCGGTCGGGATCCGACTCGGCGTCGGTTGCTTCGGCGAGTGCCCGGTGAACCCGGTGGCGGTCGGCGACCGACGCCGTGCTGTAGGCGGCCGATCGGACGAGAGGATGGGCGAACTCGACGCGCGCACCCAGCCGGAGCAGGTGGGCGTCGACTGCGGCGTCCGCCGCGGCGGCATCGAGCCCGAGCGTGGCCGCGGCGCGATGCAGCAGCACCCGGTCGCCAAGAGGCTCCGCGGCGGCAGTGAGAACGAGCAGCTGGGTCTCGGCCGGGAGCTCGAGCAGGCGGCGTGCGTAGCTCCCCTCGATCCTGCCGGCAACGGGATGATTGTGGGGCACGCCGAAGCCGCCCGCGAGCTCCCCGGTGTTCCAGGTGCGGGGAAGCTCGAGAAGCGCGAGTGGGTTGCCGTGGGCCTCGGTCACGATCTGGTCGCACACCGCCGCGTCGAGCGGACCGTGCACGTTCTCGAGCAGCAGGGCGCGCGCGTCGCTGTCGCCGAGACCCTGAAGCGACAGCTCCGGGAGGCCGGCCAGGACGTGGTAGGAGCCGCCGGTCCGCGCCGCGCACACGACCACGATCCGCTCGGCGAGCAGCCGCCGAGCGACGAAGCCGAGGATCTGCTCGGAAGCGCCGTCCAGCCACTGCGCGTCGTCGACGATGCAGGCGAGCGGCCGGCGCTCGGCGACCTCGGCGAACAGGTTGAGCACGGCAAGGCCGACCAGGAAGCGGTCGGGCGCCGGCCCGGCGCTCAGCCCGAAGACGCTGGAGAGGGCGTCTCGCTGGGGTCCGGGGAGGCGGTCGGCGCTCTCGAGCATCGGGGCGCAGAGTTGGTGAAGCCCGCTGAAGGCGAGCTCCATCTCCGACTCGACGCCGACCGCCCTCGCGACCCGCCACCCGGAGAGGTGGTGGGTCACGTAGGCAAGGAGCGCACTCTTGCCCGATCCGGGGTCACCACGGACCACGACAACACCGCTCCGGCCGTCGAGCGCGCCGGCCAGGAGACGGTCGAGCGTCTCACACTCGCTCTGCCTGCCGAGCAGCCTCGGGGACCCCGTATCCGCCTCGGCCAACGCCCCTCCCCATTGGCGATTTCTCCCGCTGAGAGCAACTACCCGGGGTCGATCCTACGCGGAATGGGTCGGCGCCGCCCGGATCGTCGACGAGCCAGGGCAGGAACCAGGGCTTCCCCCTGGTGCGAGAGGGGCCCGCAGAAGCGAGGGTGTCCACGATGGCCCGCGCGGAGCTCACCCAACAGACGGTCGTCGTGATCGGTGGCAGCTCCGGCATCGGCTTCGAGACCGCACGGCTCGCTCGTGAAGAGGGCGCCGAACTGATCCTCACCGCGCGCAATGCCGACCGCCTGCAGAGCGCCGGGCTCGAGCTCGGAGCGCGCATCGCGGCGTTCGACGCCACGGACTCCGGCCGGCTCCGGAGGTTCTTCGACGAGCTGCCGGGCCCGATCGACCACCTGGTGATCCCGGGACTCGACTCCCGGATGCCTCTCGAGGCCGCATGCCTGGCCGCGGAGACGGTGCGTCCGGGCGGGAGCATCATGTTCCTGGGCCGCGACGACGGAGCCGACGGTTCGCTCTCCGCGGCGTTGCAGGCGACGGCGAGCAGCCTTGCGCTCGAGCTGGCGCCCGTGCGCGTGAATCTGGTCCTCGGCGGCTCGGGCGAGGTCGGCGCAGCCGCGGTTCGCCTGATGGCCGACACCTCGCTCACCGGCACGACCTACGCTCTCATCCGGGAGAAAGGGGCAGCATCATGATCTCGGATCGTCCCGGCTATCCTCGACGCGAATGGTCGAGGCCGGCATCTTTCCCACACGCAGCGACGCGGAGATCGCCCAGGGCGCGCTCACAGCCGCCGGCATCGCGTCGGTGATCGAGGCGGACGACGCGGGCGGCGCGTATCCGTTCGGCCTCACCGGCGGAGCACGGCTCCTCGTGGACGAGGCCGACGCGGAAGACGCGGCCGCCGTCCTGGCCGGTCCTCCCGGAGAGGACTAACCGACCTGCGCCGAGGCGGCGTGACGGGCGAGATGCTCCTCGAGCTCCTGCAGGGCGTCGAGGTGCTCGCCGGCCCAGATGAGATCGAGAGCAGGGCGCATCTTCGACCTGTCACCGCTCGAGAGAGCTTCGCGCACGCACTCGCCCAGCCGGCGCCGCCCTTCCGCATCGGGAGTATGCGGCGGTGGGACGGAAGTCTCGCGGACCATGGCATCGGCGAGCGTGACGTACCACGAACGAACTGCGTTCGCCTCCCCGTCGAGGTTCGCGGCGCACGGGCCGAGCGTGTCGCGGGCGTCCGACATCTGGGCGAGTGTCGACAGCGACTGAGCGGCACGGCGCACACGGGCTGCCCCGGCGACGAGCGGCACCACGTCGGTGACGGCGTTCGGTCGCGCCGTTCGCTCGGTGAGGAACTGGCGGTAGGCGTCGTCGAGACGGTGCGCCGCAGCCGTGGCGGCAGCCGAGGCCGCGGCCGTGGTGTCGACACCCGTGCCCTCGACGAGCTCACGTTCGGCGGCGACGACGAAATCTGCGTTGCGTGAGTACGACGCCGCGATGTTCTGGCGGAGGAGGGCTCCCGCGCCGCGTGGCCAGAACAGGAGGCCGACGCCGAGGCTGATCGCGCAGCCGATCGCGATGTCCTCGAGCCGCACGAGGCCGACGCGCCAGCCGACCGGCTGGAGGATGTTGAAGAGGACGAAGAGAACGACCGTGAAGCCCGCCTGCCCGGCTGCGAACGAGATCGCTCGAGGCGCGTACGACGCGAGCAGGACGGCGAACGGGAGGACGGCCCAGAGCACGGTCTCGTGCGAGCCGATCGCGATGACGAGCACGGAGCCGATCAGGATCCCGGCAACGGTGCCGGCGAGTGCGGACACGATCGACCAGCCGGTGCCGAGGGCGTTGGACCGAAGGACGGAGAGCGTTCCGAGAACGACCCAGAAGCCGTGCTGGACGCCGGACCGCTGGGCGATGTAGACGGCCAGGGCGACCCCGACAGCGCTTCGAAGGCTGTTGCGGAACCAGACGTCAATGGGATTTGCGTGCTCGACGACCGCGCGCACCGCAGTTCTGAGTGCTTCGCGAGCCGGATGCCGCTCGCCGGGCTCCTCGACATCGTGGCCGGTCGCTGCAAGCGCGTAGGTCGCCGCCTGCTCGGCTGCCCCGGAGAGCGCTCGGATCCGGAAGGCGGCCTGGGACGTCGTCATGATCGCCTCGCCGCCCGCTCCGTCCGAGGGCGCGAGGATGTCCCGGACGAGCGCGTGAGCGAGCGCTTCCCGCGTCTGCCGCAACCGGCCGAGGTCAGGCAGCTTGTCGCCGCCGTCGAGGACGCCGGCCGAGGCGTGAAGGGCATCGACTACCGCCGAGACTGCGGCCGCGTTCTCGGCGGGGGAGACGTCGAGCGCCGGGATCTGCTCGGGCGGCGCGAGCAGTGCGAACACCCAGTCGAGCTCGTCCACGAGGGCGTTGAGAGCCGCCTGCGCGACGGTTGGGCCCGAGGGCCGGTGCGGCGTGGCGAGGAAGCGGGCCCGCAGCGCGCGAAGGGCCTGGGCGGCAGCCTGGACACGGTCGGCGACTGTCCGGCCGTCGCGCTCGAGCTCCGTCGCGGCGAGCTCGGAGAGGGCGCCCGCGGCGGCCGCAGCGTCTCGGCGTAGTGGCGCCTGGGGCCGCACCGGCCAGATGAGCATCTGGGCGGCGATGCCCGCCGCCGCGGCGAGCGCCCACCCTTCGAGCCGCGCTGGGATCGCGGAGGCCGGCGCGGCCACCGTCGAGGCCAGGATGAAGGTCAGGAGTGCGGAGGTCGTCGCGGCCGCGAAGTAGCCGTTGATGACCCCCGCATAGAGGATGACGAACCCGACCACGCCCATCGCCGCCGCGGCGAGCCACGCGTGGTTGGAGCAGAGCGTCCCGATCGCGATGTTGGCTGCGCCGGCGCACGCGAGAGCGACGTAGGCGGTCAGCCGGCTTCGGGTCGGGCCGCTGAACTCGACGAGGACGAGCATCGCGAACGCGCCGAAAGCTGCGAACGTGGCGACCTGGAGGTCTCCGATCACCTTGTCCGCGAAGGCGAACACCGAGGGCATGACGATGGCCGCGCGCACCGCGCTGTGGAGCGACACCAACCCCGGGTCGCGGATGCGCATCGCCGATCTCCACCCCGCCATCGGCCGAGCATACGAGCCCTCGCTCACGCTGGCGAACCGATGAGAACGCGGGCTGCGAACCGTCCTTAGTCGATCGAGCGGCGGAGGAAGCCTCGCGCGCCGATCGCCAGGAGCACGACCAGCGACCCGCAGAGCACGAGGATGCAGATCCACGGGGCGATGTGCGGGACGCTGGGCACGAGCGCCGCCCGCAGGCCCTCGCTCACGTAGGTCATCGGGTTCAGGGCGGTGACCACCTGGAACCAGGGCAGCTTGTCGAGCGAGGGCCAGGGGTACTGGCTGCAGCCGGTGAAGAGGAGGGGGGTGAAGACGAGCGAGAAGACGATGTTGATCCGGTTCGGCTTCACGAGCGTCCCGAGCACCAGCCCGAGGCTCGCTCCGAGCAGCGACCCGAGCACGACCATCACGAGGAAGAGCGGCAGCGCGTCCCACCGCCACGGGATCGACCCCAGCACGAGAATCCCGATCGGGATCATGACTGCCGTCGCGATCAGGGCACGGATACTCGCGAACAGGACCTTCTCGGCCGCGACGAGGAGGGTGGACATCGGCGCCAGCAGCCGGTCCTCGATCTCCTTCGTCCATCCGAACTCGATCACGAGCGGGAACGCGAGGGTCTGCATGCCCGTGATCACGGCGGTGAGCGCGAGCAGGCCGGGGAAGAGCAGGTCGGAGTAGCCGTTGGTCGTGTAACCGAGGCTCCCGAGCACCTTGCCGAACACGAACAGCAGGAAGAACGGCTGCAGGATCACCTGGGCGAGGAAGACCGGGAACTCGCCCCAGGTCACGTAGACGTCGCGTCCGAGGACGGCGAAGAACACCTGCCGCTGGCGCGGCACGGACTCGGATGCGGCTGTCGCGCTCACCTGAGCGTCCTGCCCGTCAGGTGGATGAACACGTCCTCTAGCGTCGGAGCTCCGAGCTTCACGTCGGCGAGGGAGGAGTCGTGCTGCGCGAGCACGGCGGCGGCCGGCGCGACGAGCAGCGGGGCATCGCCGGTCACGTAGAGGCGCACACGCAGCTCACCGTTTCCCGCCGGGGCTGCCGACGGGTCGCCGTTCGGGCTCGCGCCGACCTTCTCGGCGAGCTCGACGTCTGGGAGCGACCCGAGCGCAGCGACGATCTTCTCTCCTGCCTCGGCATCCGGAGGGCGGGTGGTGAGCTCGATGGTCGAGCCGCTCGGCACCGAGCGCATGAGCGCCTCGGGCGTGTCGAGTGCGAGGAGCGTGCCGTGATCCATGATCCCGACCCGGTCTGCGAGTGCCGCCGCCTCGTCCATGTCGTGCGTGGTCAGGAAGAGGGTCACGCCGCGGTCGCGCAGCTCGCGGAGGCGGTCCCAGACGAACAACCTCGCGGCCGGATCGAGGCCGGTCGAGGGCTCGTCGAGGAAGAGCACCTCGGGCGCGTGCATCAGGGCCCGAGCGATCATGACGCGCTGCGACTGGCCGCCGGAGAACATGTCGGGCTTCTGCTTGGCCCGGTCGAGCAGCCCGAACTGCTCGAGCAGCTCGTCGGCTCGGCGGTTGCGCTCGGCGGCGGGAACGCCGTGGTAGGCGGCGTGGAAGATCAGGTTGGCCCGGATCGAGAGCGCGCGGTCGAGGTTGCTGCGCTGAGGGACGACCGCGAGCGCACTGCGCGCGCGCACCGGGTCGGAGACGACGTCGATGCCGGCGACGGAGGCCGAGCCGCCCGTCGGCTTCACGCGTGTGGTCAGCACGCCGACGGTCGTCGTCTTTCCGGCGCCGTTCGGCCCGAGCAAGCCGAAGATCTCCTGTCGCCCGACCTCGAACGTGACTCCGTCGACGGCGTTGACGGGTGAGCGCGGATACCGCTTGACCAGATCGCGAACCGCCGCTGCTTGCTCCGCCCCCACGCCGCCCATGAAACCACGAGACGACGTCGATCCGATGATCCAGGGCGCCCGGCCAGCGATTCCCGACGCAGGCCCGTAATACCGAAGGGCCGCTACCGAGCGTGTTCGCCGGCGATCAGGTCACGCAGGCTGTCGTGCTCCTCCCGGCAGGCCGGGCAGCCCTCCAGGTGGGCTCGCAGGCCGGGCAGAGCCGTGTCGGCATCCTCGCCCGCGAGCTCGAGCTCGACGTACCGGTCCAGCTCCTGGAAGCAGACATCGCAGCCCACTTCCGGTTCGGCGGGGCCGAGGAGGCGGCTGAGCATCTGCTTCAGATCGGCTTGTCCCATGATCAGTCCTCCTCCAGCCAGTCGTCGAGCGCCAGACCGCGCTCGGTGAGGTGTTTGCGGAGCTTGCGACGGGCGTCGTGCAATGTCTTGTAGAGCGCCCCGCGGTTGGTGTTCAAGCGCTCGGCGAGAACGTCGATCGGGACCCCGTTCACCGCGAGGGCGACGAGGACCGTTCGCTGGTGCGGGGTCAGGACCTCTGCGATGGCGTTCTGCAGCGTCGTGAGAAGCTCGTTCTGCTCGGCTTCGGCTTCCGGTTCGAGCCCCTGACTCGAGAAGAGGTCCCAGCCTCCGTCATCGAGCGGGATCTCGCGTCCCTGCCAGCCGCGTTTCCTCAGCTTCACCGCGGCCTCGAGCAGAGCGAACTTGTACGCCCAGGTCGTGAAACGGCTGGCACCGCGGAAGTCGTCGAGGCGCCTGAGGACGCTCATGAGCGCGTCGTCGGCAGCCTCGTTGGCGATGTCGTCGAGCTCGTTGCCGCGGAGATGTGGGAGGGTTGGTCGACGCCGGGCGACCTCGAACTGTGCGGCACGCAGAAGCAGCGCGTGGAGGCGCGCCATCGCAGCCTCCCGACTCCCATCCTGTGCGCGTAGTGAGCGCAGCCATTCGCTCGACTCCGGGTCGAAGGGCATCGCGGACGGCGACGGCGCGGGTTCGACGAACGGCGGCGCGAGGGGCTCCACAGCCTCCACCGTAGCCGCCTCGAGAACGCGAGCGTGAGTCGTTCGCCCGTGAGCGGCCCGAGGATCCGGACGGCGAGCTCCGGGCTACAGCCGCGCTCGACGAGCTCGATCAGTGCGTGCAAGTCGTAGCGCGAGTCATCGGCGATCTCGGCCGCGAGCGGAGGAGAGAAGCCCGACGCCGACAGTTGCTCTCTCCGCCAGAGAGCAACTTCGTCGACCGTCGCTTCCGGTGGTGTCTTCGTCTGCATGTCTCATTCGTGTCGTCGTGGGCGGGGTCCTTACGTCCGTCGAGAAACGACGCTCGCGGTGGTAAGGAACAGCGCCATGGAGACACCAAAGAGGGAATGGCCGAGAGCTACCCCGAGAGGAGTCTTCATTTGAGCACCGTTCTTGAACTGACCTCGCGCCTCGAGGAGCGCCAACCGAGGATGATCTCGCCGGACGACTGGCGCCGCTACGAGCGCTACGTCGGCGAGATCTTCGGCGCGCTCGGCATGGAGATGGGCGCGCCGGGGACACTCGACACGCCGAGGCGATTCCTGCAGGCGCTGCACGATGCGACCGCCGGCTACGACGGCGATCCCAAGCTGCACACGTCGTTTCCGAGCGAGCGGCCGGACGCTGTCGACGGTTCTCATAGCCAGATCGCCGAAGGGCCGATTGCATTCCACGCGCTCTGTGAGCACCACGCGCTTCCCTTTCACGGCGTTGCACATGTCGCTTACGTCCCCGGCGCGGAGATCATCGGGATCTCGAAGCTGACGAGGCTCGTGCGGCTGTACGCACGCCGCTTCACCGTCCAGGAGCGCATGGGCGAAGAGATCGCGGACACGCTCGTCGAGCTCGTCCGGCCGCGCGGAGTCGCCGTGAGGCTGGAAGCCGCGCATCTTTGCACGCAAATGCGTGGCGTCGAAGAGAACGGCTCGCGCACGAGGACCACGTTCTGGCGCGGCGTTTACAACGAGGAGGAGGCTCTTCGAGCCGAGTTCCTCGCCGGTCTGTCCTGAGACACGCGAGCGCTCCGCCTGCGAGGACTCCGCACCCGTTCGGGCATTCCTCGGACGCGTGGAGGCCGGCGGGGGAGCATCCTGGGCTCATGGGCCGAATCGAAACTCTCCCGGCGACACGCAGGGCAGCTCTCCTGTCCTGCGTGTCTGCGGCCCTGCTCGTGCTCCCGCTTGCCGGGTGCGGTGAGAGCAAGACGCAGAAGCAGGCAGACCAGTACGCGGACGGCCTGTGTACCAGCATCCAGAACTGGCAGAGCAACGTCCTCGCAATCGCGGGCACGCTACGCACCGGGAGCCCGCGGAACACCGCAGAGGTCAAGCTGAACCAGGCGAAGGTTGCCACGCTCGGGCTCGTGAACGAGATCCATGCGCTCCAGGTCCCCTCGACGAGCAACGCCGAGGAGGCGAAGCAGGACGTGGACGTCTTCGTCGTCCATGCGCTGGCGAGCGTGGACTCGATCGGAAGCGCGGTCAAGCAGCTGAAGACGTACGGGGACACCCCCGCCAACGTCGCGAGTGTCACGCTCCCCGTCGCGATCCAGCTCACGACGCTCGTCAAGAGCGGCAAGGACACCGTGACGAGCCTCAAGGCCGTCAAGTCGCCGTTCGACAGCGCGGTGAAGAAGTCCAAGGCGTGCTCCGAGCTCACCGGCTCGAACGCCGGCGGATGACCAGAGCCTCGCGGCGGGGCACGGGAGCCGTCGCACTTCTTCTCGCCGCGGGAACCGTCGCCTTGTTCATCGCGGTCGTCTCGTCGTGGGCCCGCCGCGAGGCGCTCGACACCTCACAGTTCGGACGCACGAGCCGCCAGGCGCTCACAGACCCCAAGGTCCGCGAAGCCCTCGCACTCTCGGTGGTCGACGCCGTCTACCGGCGCGTCGACGTCCAGGGCGAGATTCGCCGCGTGCTCCCGCCGGCCGTAAGCAATGCCGCGGCGCCCGCAGCCTCCGCGATCCGCCTCTACGGCCCGCGTGCGATCGAGGAGCTCATCAAGGTCCCGTTCGTCCTCTCGGCGCTTGTGCAGGCTTCCGAGCTCCTGCAGCGGTGGGCGCTCGAGGTCGTGGACGGCGATCCTGCGCCCGAGAGGAACGCCTACCTCGCCGCGAGGCCGCTCCTGCTCCTCGCTGCGGCACAGGCCGGCGTCGAACGCGATGTCGCGACGGCACTGCCCGCGGACCCGGCGAACCTCCCGCTGTACCGCCGGATCGGAGCGCTGCGACCGGAGATCTCGCTCCTGAAGAGCGTGTCCGATGCAGCGATGCCCATCGCGCTCGCCCTCTACAGCGTCGCACTCGGGCTCGCGGCCGGCCGGCGGAGGCAGACCGTGGTGTGGATCGGCCTGAGCGCCGCGGTCGCCGGAGTCGCGCTGATGGCGCTCAGGTCGCTGGTCGGCCCCTTCGTCGTCGACGCGGTTGCCGGTTCGAGACCGGAGCTCGAGCCCGCCGGTGCGGACGTCTGGCGCATCGTGACCGCTCCGCTCACCTCGACCGGGACGATCGTCCTCGTCACCGGCCTCGTCGCCGCCGCCTTCGCCGTCCTGACCGGCCCTTCGCGCGCGGCCGAGGGAGCTCGAGCGGCTCTCGCTCCCGTTCTCGCCCCGCGACCTCTGATCGCGTGGGCCGCAGCCGGAGTTGGAGTCGTGATCGCGCTGGTCGAGGTTCCCGCCGTCGACAGGACCGGCCGGCTGCTCGCCGGCGCGCTCGTGCTCGTCATTCTGGCCGGGACGGAGAGTCTGCAACGATCCCTCCGGGACGAGCACGACGCGGCCCCGCACGTTCCGGCTCCACGCGGGCCGGTCCCAGCTCGCAGAACATCGGATCTCGCGGCGACGTCCTGAGGCCCGGCGCGACCGCCCTCAGGCCTCGACGACGATCTCGTTCTCGACCTGGAGGACGCCCGGCGACGCCCAGGCCGCCGCGATCGCCTCGTCGCGCTCGGACCCCGTGCGCGCGGTCCCGACGAGCGTGACCGTTCCACCGTTCCGCTGGACGATGATGTGGTCGGCGTCGACCTGTGCGCTCCGCTCGAACGCGAGCTTGATCCCGTCCTCGACGTCGCCCGTGTAGTCCGCCGGCTTCGTCAGCTCGATGTCGTCCTGCACCGCGACGACGCCGCGGACGCCGGCCGCGACGTGCTCGGCCTCCTCGCGCTCGAACTGCCAGTCGGCGATCCCGGTGAGGGTGACCTTGCCGTCCTTCGCCTTCGCGTCGATCGACGTCGGCAGCACGCTGTCGAGGAGAAGCGCGCGGAGGACGTCGCCGCGGAGGTCGGCGTCGGCCCGGTGCACGTCGTCCATGATCCGGACCTCGAGGTCGTTGTGCACGCCCGTGACGCCGCGGACGCGCTCGGCGGCCTTCTTCGCCTCGAGCTTCTCGCCGAGGCTGCCCACGGTGCCGCGGAGCGTCACATCTCCCTCGTACACCGTGACTGCGATCCCGGCCTCGTCGACCTTCGGATCCCATCTGAGCTCGTCGCTGACGTCTCGCTCGAGCCGGTCGTCTCTCATCTGATTCAACTCCTCGATCGTTGTCTGGGTTGGCGCAGCGCCCATGCCCGGCGCGGTGGGGCGCCGGGCACGGGCTGCCGTCAGGCGGTTTGAAGGCCGCCGTAGCTTCGGGCGATGCGGCCCGAGCTCACGAGAACCGTCGTGACGGCGACGCCGAAGATGAAGCCTCCGACGTGGGCGAAGAACGCCACGCCGCCACCGTTCGCGCCGGCGGCGAAGATGCCGAAGTTCGCCTCGACGAGCTGGTAGAGGAACCAGGCGCCGAGGAAGAACCAGGCGGAGAGCCTCACCGGGAAGATGCCCAGGAGGCCGGTGACCCGAGAGCTCGGGTAGAGGACGAAGAACGCTCCGAGCACGGCCGCGATCGCACCGCTGGCTCCGAGATTCGGGACGCGAGCGTCGGCGGCCGTGCCGGCGAGCAGCGTTGCCGCCGTCTGCGTGAAGGTCGCGACGAAGCCGCCCGCGAAGTAGAACAGCAGGTAGCGGAGCGACCCGAACGCGTCTTCGACTGCCTTGCCGAAGATCGCGAGGAACAGCATGTTGCCGAGAATGTGGTCCCAGCTGCCGTGCAGGAACATCGAAGTGATCCAGCTGATCCCCCACGGCTCGGGCGCGTGGCAAGAGCCGTTCACGGCGCAGGGGTAGAACGATGCGTGGAACACGGACGAGTTCAGGTGCGGTAGCTCGTAAAAGATCCAGACCGCGAAGTTCGCCACGATCAACGTGACGTTCACGATCGGGAAGCGTTTGGTGGGTACGTCGTCTGCGAGTGGGAGCATGAGCCGAGTGTCGCCGGGCGCTCCGGCCGCTGAATCCGCGAGATCGCTGAAGCGCTGCGACAACCGCGCAGCGCGGACGGCCGGTGTCAGATGGCCGGCGGGAGGGAGTGCTAGGCGGCGGCCGCGAGGCAGAAGGCGAAGGGGTGCTGGAACACTTCGAGCGCCCGCGCCGGATCTGCGTCGACGGTGAAGCTTTCGCCGCTATGGGCGTGGTGCACATCGACCCACACGCGGCCGGAACGGCGGTTCCAGTACAGGCTCACCTCGAGGCCGTCTCCCTGGCGGGAGTCGAGCTCGACCTCGGCGTTGGTTTCGGTGGCTGTGGACACGGTTCCAATCTCCTTGGCTGGTGCGCGGGCCGGCCGAAGCCGGCCCGCGGGAAGAGGTGCGTTACGACGAGGTCTGCGCTCTCGGCGGGGCGAAGGCCTTCTGGACGCGCTTCTCCAGGAGGCGCTGGCCGCCGATCGCGACCACGAGCTCGCTGATGCCGCTCACGAGCGCGAACGCTGCGATCAGCGCGAGCAGCACGAGGGCGCCGTCGCCGGGCATCGCGAACATGACGATGCCGAAGACGATCGAAGCGATTCCCGTCAGGACGAGCAACGCGCTGTCGCCGCCGCTGAACGGAAGCCAGAAGGCTCCGCCGATCGTGATGATCCCGAGGATGATCGCGTAGGCGCCGATGACGTAAAGCAGCGCCAGAGCAGAGATGCTCGGCCAGACGAAGACGATGACGCCGACGACGATGTCGAGGAGGGACCTGAGGACGGCCCAGCCTCTAGCATCGCCGGACATTCCGCTGAAAGCGGTGATGAGGGTGACGACGCCGGTTGCGACGAACCAGGCGCCGACGAGGATCGTCAGCGCGTACAGGCTGATCCCGGGCCAGACCAAGACGACGACGCCGAAGGCGACCGACAGGACGCCGTCGATGCCAATGGCCCACCGGATCTTCTTGAGCTGAGTGCCGGCGGTGTTTCCGGCTTGTTCGAATAGCGAGTCCATCGGACCTCCGGTTTCGAGTTGACGCCATCGACTGTCCCAGAGCTCGCAGCCGCGGGAATCGGTGCCGCTGCTGATCGGGTGCGTAAATCACACATCGCGGCCGGCGCCGTGCACCGCGAACGGGCGGTCAGGCCTTGCCCATGGCCCGCAGCACCACGACCGTGAGCGCAAGCGCTCCGACCGAGACGACGCAGACGGTCGCCACGGCGCGGAACACTCGGCCGTTCGCGGCGTCCCCGAGCACGCTCCGCCGGTTCGCGAGGATCAGCACGAAGGCGAGCAGGACGGGCGTGATCAGGCCGTTGACGACCTGCATGTTCACGACCAGCGAGATGAGGTTCCCGGGCGCGAGCGCCACTGCCGCGCCGACCACCAGCTGGACGGTGAAGAGACCGAAGAACAGCGGCGCCTGCCGCACGCTGTCGGAGATCGACCGGGGTGCCCCGACCGCCTCTGCGATCGCGTACGAGCTCGAGAGCGGGACGACCGCGGCGGCGAGCAGCGACGCTCCGAGCAGGCCGACTCCGAAGATCGCAGGGGCGGCCGACCCGACGGCGGGAACGAGCGCGAGCGCCGCCTCGTGGGCGGACGCGAGCGGGCCGGTGCCCCCGATCGCGGCCGCCGTCGCGATGATGATGAACGCGCTCACGATGTCGGAGAGGATCGCGCCGTTGATCGTGTCGACACGCTCGGCCTTGTAGCCGTCCGGCCCGATCCCCTTGTCGACGACGGCCGAGGCGACGTAGAACTGCATGTACGGCGTGATCGTCGTCCCGATCAGCGCGACTGCGATAACGAGGAACGCCGTCGTGTGCGGGAACTGTGGAGTGAGCAGATCGCGGGCCACGAGACCCGCGTCAGGGTGAGCGAGGATCGCCGCGATCGGATAGGCCAGGAACGCGAGCGAGAGGACGATCGCGATGCGCTCGCCGCGGGTGTAGGTGCCGAACACCGTGAGCGCCCAGAGCACGACGAGGGCAAGCGGCACCGAGACGTATCGCGAGACTCCGATCAACTCGGTGGCGGCGCCGACGCCCGCGAATTCGCTCACCGTCAGCCCGGCGTTCGCAACGAAGAGAAGCGAGAGCGCGCCCGTCGAGGCGCGCACCGGGAACTGCTCCCTGATCAGGGCACCGAGCCCCTCGCCCGTGTAAGCCCCGAGCCGTGCGCACATCTCCTGGACGACGACGAGTGCGACGGTGATCAACACGAGCAGGAAGAGGGGCTGGTAGGCGAACTGAGCTCCTGCGCTCGCGTAGGTGAGGATCCCGCCGGCGTCGTTGCCGGCGTTCGCCGCGATCAGGCCTGGCCCGGCCACTGCGAGCAGCGCCAGCCATCGTGGGCGGCGCCGCGGGCGTGTCGCGTGGGCAGCGGCCTCGGTCACCGCGGGGGCTCCCCTTCGAACGTGTCGGCGATCTGCTGCCTCTCGGCCGGTGGAAGGTCGGAGAAGAGGAGCGCTCGCTCCCGGTCGCCGAGCCGGCGCAGGCTCGTCGACGATTCCGTCAGCCTCAGCACCGAGCCGGCCTCGCCTGGGTTCTTGACCGAGAACGCCCCGACCGACGCCCAGTCGTACACGCGCTCCGGCGCGATCCTTTCCCGGAGCCCGCGGGGGCCCAGCCGCCGCAGCAGCGTTCTCACGCTGACGTCGAATCCTACGAGCCGGAACCCGTCCGGGCCGTCGCCGAGCACGAGATCGGAGACGCGGACCACGTCCACTCCGTCGACGTCGACGAGCTGCCGGTCGAGCACGTCCTTTGCGAGTGCCACCAGTCCTTCATGCGTGGGTACCGGGCGCCGGGAGAGGACGCCTGCGACCTCGACGCCGTCGGCCTTCAGCGCGATGATCGCGGCGACCGGAACGAACGCGTGTGTCCGGCCGACACGGACGATCGCCCCGTGGAGAGGCGGATGAGTCTCGCCTGGCTCCCAGCGGACGACGAGGTCGGCGAGTCTGGCCAGGTGTTCCCCCGTGGCGTCCACGACGGGTGCTCCGACCGCACCCGCCACCGAAAGCAGCGGCAGCGCCGGGTCGACGCTCCTCCGGTGCCTGCGAAAGGCAATCCGTGGCCGGCGAAGCCGGCGAGGTGCGAGGCGGAGCGCATTCGTCGTCAACGGGTCGGCTCCCGGTACTCCACGCGGAGCTCGTCCTTGACGTCGGTGACACCCGGCGCCGCCCAGGCCGCGGCGATCGCGGCGTCACGCTCCGCACGGGAGCCCACGGCGCCTGTGACCGTCACCGTCCCGTTCGACGTGACGAGCGAAAGATCGCGGGCCTCGAGCGCGGCGTTGCGGCGGAAGGCGGCGTCGATCGAGTCCTCGAGGTCTTCGACGGTCGGGACCGGATTCGAGATGACGATCTCGTCGACGAGCCCGGACGCCCCGCGGATGCGGGACGCGACGTGCTCGGCTTCGTCGCGCTGGTACTGCCACTGGGCCGTTCCGGTGAGGGTCACGACGCCGTGCCTGACGTCCGCGTCGACGCTTCGCGGAACGCGGCTCGAGAGCATCAACGCCTGTAGGACGTCGCCGCGGATGTCGGCGTCGGCGCGGCGATGCTTGGTGAGGTGCCGCACCTCGAGCCGGTTGTCGACCGAGGTGACCCCGAAGACGCGCTCGGCCGACTTTCTCGCGTCGCGCCGCTCGTGCAGGGTGCCGACCGTTCCTCTGAGGGTGACTCTGCCGCTCTCCGCAGAGACCGCGATCGCCGAGCTGTCCAGCTTCGGGTCCCAGTAGAGCTCACGGATGACGGCATCGACCAACTCGGCGTCCGACATGTCGCACTCCCTTCCACCGTTTGGAAACTGCGGAAATGGTCGGCGCGTCCTGGTCTCCGGGCATCGGAGCGTTGTCGGAGCCGCTGCGGAAACGACGCAGGCGGCCGGCGGAGACGTGGGTCGCGAGCTTTCCGCAACGGCTCAGTCAGGACGCCGATGCCCGGCGCCGCGGCGTGCCCCGATGATCGGAGACGAGGCATCACGCCCACCAGAAAGGAGTGTCCGATGTCGGACAAGGATGTGCAGCAGCTCGTCTACGACGAGCTCGTGTTTGACCCGAAGGTCGACAACCGGGCGGTCGCCGTCACGGTGGAGAACGGCGTCGCGACGCTGCGCGGTACCGTCGGGACGTTTCGCGAGAAGCGCGAGGCCGGGAACGCCGCCGGACGCGTGAAGGGCGTCGACTCGGTCGACAACAAGCTGGCGGTCAGGATCCTGACCAAGGACGGCCGCGACGACGCCGACCTCCGGGGCGACGTGCTGCGGGCGCTCGAGCTCGACAGCATCATCCCGGAGACCGTCGGCGTAACGGTCGTCGACGGCTGGGTCACGTTGAACGGCACGGCCGGGTACCAGTTCCAGAAGGACGAAGCCGGGTTCATCGCGGGCAACGTCGCCGGTGTCGTCGACGTCGACAACTACATCGAGCTGACCACCCCGCAGGCCGATTCCGGCCAGATCCGGGACTCGATCGAGAAGGCCTTCGACCGCGACGCGCGGATCGAGTCGAACGGCTTGACGGTCACCACGACCGACGGCGAGGTCGAGGTCGACGGCACCGTCCGCTCGAAGTCGGAGCACGACGCCGCGATCGCGGCCGTGTGGAAGGCGCCGGGAGTGACGAGCGTCGCCGACAAGATCCGCGTCGCTTCCTGAGCGTCGGAATGCGACGACCACGACCAAGGAGGAATCCGATGAAATCTGGAGGGAACAGTGTGGCGGCGGCAGCACTCGCGATCGCACGCCGCATCGAAGATCGTCAACGGGCCAGGCACCGCCGCCGCCGGATCCGGCATCTGATGATGGGCGCCGTCGAGACGCTCGCGCTGCTGTCCGTGGCCGAACGGCTCACGGCGGGAGGCCGGGGACGCCGGCTCGCGACCGTCGCCGCCGGCGCGTACCTCGACCACCGAGGCGCGGGCAAGCACCACAAGCGGCATTAGGTGAGGGTGACGATCGAGCCTCTGGGCCACCTGCGCCGCCCAGAGGCTCGCGGGCACCAGGGCTCATCAGCGCGACCTACGCAACGCGCGGGGGTGCTCTACGCGCTCGGGCCGACGTAGTCGGTCGCACGGAAGCAGCCATGGACGTGGTCGTTGACCACGCCGACGTTTTGCATGAATGCGTAGACGCTCGTCGGTCCGACGAAGCGGTATCCCTGCAACTTCAGCTGTTTCGCGAACGCCTCCGCCTCCGGGGTCGACTTGGGCAGGTCGGCGATCGACCGCGGCGCCCGCTTACGGGTGATCTCGTACGAGGTCGCGAGCTCGACGAGGCTCGGCGAGGCGGAGATCATCGCGCGGGCGTTGTCAACGGTGGCCTGGATCTTGGCGCGGTTGCGGATGATCGACGCATCCCGTACCAGTCCGTCGACGTCCCGAGGGGTCATCGCCGCGACCCTGGCGACGTCGAATCCGCGGAATGCCGTACGGAACGCGTCCCGTTTCCCGAACACGATCGACCAGCTCAGCCCAACCTCGAACACGCCCAGCGTGAGCGCCTCGAACATCGCAGACTCATCGTGGGTGCGGGTCCCCCAGACCTCGTCGTGGTAGCGGACGGCGGCCGTGTCCCCGTCGCCGGCCCAGGCGCACCGGCTCTTGCCGTCGCCCCCGATGACCACGTCAGACATCGCCACAGCCTTCTCGAGGAACCGTATGCTCGCATCGGTGAATTGGGCGATCGTATGCGGCCTCTACGCAACACGCAACGACCTGCCGATCATGGTCTCGCAGCCTCGGGCGGTGACCGACGTGATCCTGAAGGCCGTTGCCGTCACGTCCTCGGAGCCGGCCGTCGTATGAGCGCCACGGACACGTTCGGGCCCGTCACGCAGATCGAGGCGGGCGTCCTCGATGTCGGACTGGTCGACGCCGGACCGTCGGCCGGTCCCGCGGTCGTTCTGTTGCACGGCTGGCCGTACGACATCCATAGCTACGCCGAGGTCGTCCCGTTGCTGACGGCCGCCGGTTACCGGGCGATCGTCCCGTACCTACGCGGGTACGGGACGACCCGCTTCCTGTCGGACGAGACTCGCCGCAACGGCGAGCAGGCGGTGCTCGCGGCCGACGCCGTCGCCCTGATCGACGCGCTCGGGATCGAGAAGGCGATCTTCGGCGGGTTCGACTGGGGCGCGCGGACTGCGGACATCGTCGCCGCGCTCTGGCCGCAGCGCTGCACCGGACTGGTGTCGGTGAGCGGGTACCTGATCGGCAGCCAGGCGGCCGGCAAGCTGCCTTTGCCGCCGGAGGCCGAGCTTCAGTGGTGGTACCAGTACTACTTCGCCACCGAGCGCGGCCGGGCGGGTTACGAGGCCTATACGCAGGACTTCGCGAAGCTCATCTGGCGAACAGCATCGCCGAAGTGGAGCTTCGACGACGCCACCTTCGAGCGCACCGCCGCGTCGTTCGACAACCCGGATCACGTCGAGATCGTGATCCACAACTACCGCTGGCGGCTCGGGCTGGCCGAGGGCGAGGCCGAGTTCGACGAGCTGGAGAAGCGGCTCGCCAAAGCGCCGGTCATCACCGTGCCGGCGATCACGCTCGAGGGCGATGCCAACGGCGCACCGCACCCCGAGCCGAGTGCCTACGCGACGAAGTTCGCAGGCCCGTATTCGCACCGGACGATCGAGGGCGGCGTCGGACACAACCTCCCGCAGGAAGCCCCTGCGGCATTCGCCGACGCCATCCTCGCCCTCGCCGGTTCGAGCTGAAGGCGTTTCTACCGCATGCGCGCCGCCCGCCGCCGGAGCTCTGGCATGGGCGAGGGTGCTAACCTCCTCGGAGCGCGTTCAACCCGAGAGCGCCCTTCGTACGGGGAGTCGACGCAGGCGGCGCCCCGCTTTCCGCCCGTAGCCCTGTCGGTCGGAGTGTGGCCGAGCACTGATGTCGGCCGTGGACCTTCGACCCCGGTGGTGGCTACGAGCGAGGCACATATCAACGAGAGCACGGTGGCGGGCGCCGGCAAGGTTGCTTTCGAGGGCGGCGGTGCGTTCCTCCGGGACACTCGGCGCGAGGTCCACTTGTATCTCTCCGACCCACGAACGTCCCGATCGGGGATCTTGCGGCTCTACGCGAAGACTGTGATCGCCCTGGCGGCGACGGTGATCTCATGGACGTGCCTGCTCCTGGCGCCGCACGAGCCCGTTGTGGTCGCGGCGTGCTTTGCGGGCCTCGCCATGGGCCTCATCTTGACCGCGTTGTGCGTGCAGCACGACGCGAATCACGGGGCGTACTTCCGAAAGCAGCGGAACAACCATCTGCTCGGCTGGACCGGCGATGCACTGCTCGGCTTCAGCAGTTACGCGTGGCGGTTCAAGCACAACGTGTCGCACCACACCTATACGAACGTCGACGGCTGTGACGACGACGTGAGCCAGGTCCCGCTGGCGCGGTTTGCGCCCTCGCAAGAGCCCCGCCGGTGGTATCGGTTCCAGCACCTCTACATCTGGCCGATGTACACCCTCGTGGGTGTCCGCTGGCAGACGACCGGCGATCTCGTTTCGCTCATTCGCGGACGATTCGCGCAGACCACCATGCGTTTCCCGCGTGGTTGGAACCTCGCCGCGTTCATCACCGGGAAGGCGGTGTTCT
The DNA here is from genome assembly GCA_963801905.1 of uncultured Actinomycetota bacterium. Lineage (GTDB taxonomy): Bacteria > Actinomycetota > Thermoleophilia > Gaiellales > Gaiellaceae > PALSA-600. The sequence continues at coordinate 72,302 of CAWDGP010000005.1, forward strand.
TCACTTGGACCCTCGTCGTCCCGCTCTTCTTCTTCCCGTGGTGGGTCGTCGTCGCCGTGTACATCGGCTGGACGATGATCCTCAGCCTCGTGATGGTGACGACCTTTCAGCTGGCTCACTGCGTCGAGGAGGCAACCTTCGTCTCGCGCGACGAGCTGATCGCCGAGCGTCGCGTCTGGGCCGTTCACGAAGTCGAGACGACTGTCGATTTCTGTCCGAACAACCGCCTCCTGACGTGGCTGCTCGGGGGGCTCAACTTCCAGATCGAACACCACCTTTTCCCGGGTGTCCCGCATACGCACTATCCGGCGATCGCGGGGATCGTGCAGCGAAATTGCCTCGAGCACGGCGTGCGATACACGACTCAGCGCTCCCTCGCAGGCGCGCTCTCATCGCATTTCCGGCACCTGCGGCGCATGGGGCAACTCGGCTTGCCCGTATCGATCGAGATGGGCTGAGCCAGTGTCCGACCCGGTCTCGGAGCCGCAGGTTCCCGAGGAGACTCGCGAGCTCCCCGACGTGACGATTCGGGTCCGCGAGACACGGCCCGGGTTCTTCGAGGCCACCCTGCGGCCCACTTCGCCCGAGACCCATCTGGCCCGTAACGGATACACCCTCGATACCGGACGCGGAATCCGGGGACGAAGCCTTGGTGCCGTGCTCGACAGCGCCGAGGCTCACTGGCGTCAGAACTACCCGTTGGATTGAGCCTGGGCCGCACGCGACGAAGGCGGGACGAGTCGTCGAGTGCCGTGGACGATGAGCCCGAAGGCCGCCAGTTGGAAGGCGAGCTCGCTCGGGATCATGTAATCGTGGATCCCGAGCTGCGCTGTGAGGATCGCCACCCCGGCTCCGGATTCGATCGCGTAGAGGAACCGTGTGGGCCGGTCGTCAAGCCGAAGAACGAGCCAGCCGCCAAACGCAAGGCCGGAGCAGAAGAGCACGGTGGCCACGCCGATGTGGAGCCAATCGAAGACCAGGTCGAGCTCATAGGGAGTAAGAGGTACCCAGGCCATCAGCGCCAGCACGGCGAGAACCGCTATGCGAAACCGTTGCGCCGTTGCGCCTCTCGGCCGGATGCGGGCGACCCCCAAACCGGTCAGCGCGATCGACGAGCCGAAGCCGATGACAAAAGGAATGCCGGTCGGGATGTAGTTTCCGTAGTAGCTGAGCCCTTGTTTGACGGCGACCCACGAAGGCTCGAGCGCAAAACAGCAGCCCATCATCGCGAGGAAACAACACTCACCTGAGACCACGTAGGTGACTGTATTCCTTGCCATACCAAGCCCCCTGAGACATCGAAACGTCGATGGTGGTTCGGCTCATTCCCGGTGGGCTCGAGTAGTTCAGTCGAGGAAGTCGAGCAGCGCCGCATTGCATTCCTCGGGAAACGTCCAGCCGATGTTGTGCGGGCCGCCCTCGACCGGGATCAGCGTCAGGTTCGCGACCAGGGCGGGCAACCGCTTCGCCGTCGACTCGAACGGCAGGATCCGATCCTCCGTACCGTGCATCACGAGCACCGGCACGTCGATCTTCGGCAGGTCGCCTCGGAAGTCGGTCAACCAGGTGTCGACGCAGGCGTAGGTCGCGTACGGGGACGCGCCGGCGGCGACGTTGAAGCTCGCCTGCCATGCCTGCTCACTGATCCGCTGCGGCGCGAGCTTGTCGACGTTGTAGAAGTTGTCCAGGAAGTCCTTGAAGTAGGCGTAGCGGTCTTTGACGACGGCGGCCTTGATGCCCTCGAAGACCTGGCCGTCGACGCCCTCGGGGTTGTCGGCGGTCTTGAGCAGGAACGGCGGAATCGCCCCGAACAGCACGGCCTTGCGCACGCGTGCGGAGCCATAGTTGCCGAGGTAGCGGGTGACCTCGCCGGTGCCCATGGAGAAACCGGCGAGGACGAGGTCGTCGAGCCCGAGGTGCTCGAGCAGCGTGTTCAGGTCGGCCGCAAAGGTGTCGTAGTCGTAGCCGATCGTGGGCCGGCTCGAGTTGCCGAAGCCTCGGCGGTCGTAGCGGATCACGCGGTAGCCGGCACCGAGCAGGGCGCGCTCCTGACGTTCCCACGAGTCGGAGTTGAGCGGGTAGCCGTGGATCAGCACGATCGGCCGGCCGCTTCCGTGGTCCTCGTAGTAGAGCTCGATCGGATTGTCGTTTTCGGTTCCGACGGAGATGCGAGGCATGCGACCTTCCTTTCGACGGGGTCGTCGACGACCGGAGAGTGATAAGCCGACGATCGTCCCGCGCGTGTCTGCCCGCCTCCGCGGAATGCAGGAACGGTTGCGCAGTCCTCGCAGCCAGGCCGGGGGCTCGTCGTCAGTCGCCGGCGCCGAGGAAGGAGTGCACGTCGGCAGCGAACCGGCTGTGGTGCTGGAAGAGGAAGCCGTGGGCCGAGTCCGGGTAGATCGTGAGCCGCGCGTCCGGGAGGAGTCCCGCCAGGAGGTGCGAGTAGCGCGGCAGGATCATCGGGTCGCTGTCGCCGGCGGCGACGAACACCGGGAGCCCGATCGCGGCAACTCGCTCGAGCAGCGAGTGATTCGGTATACCCCAGGCGCACACGGCGTCGTACTGCGCCTGACGGGTCTGCCACGTCGTCGGCTCGTCCCGGTCGGTCGTCCTTCCCCCGAAGATGCGCCCGGCGGCCTGCCGGCCCGCTTCGCGGCTGGTGTCCGAGGCGGCGAAGAACACGGAAACGTATCCCTCGGGGCTCGTTTCCGGCTGGCCGACGGCGCCGATCACCTCCGGCGCCCAGCCGTGCATGCCCGCGGCACCCTGCGGCGCCGCGGACGCAAGCACGACGCGCCGCAGGATGTCCGGGCGGATGAGCGCGATCTCTTGTGCGACGAAGCTGCCGATCGAGAAGCCGAGCAGATCGACCCGCTGAACGCCCATCGCCTCGATGAAGCCGATGGCATCGTGGGCCATCTCTGCAACCGTGCTCGGCGTCCGGCCGGTCGTGGCGGCGACGCCGGCGTTGTCGAATGCAAGCACGCGTCGATCCGCGGCGAGCGCGTCGACGAGCGCAGGGTCCCAGTTGTCGAGGTTGCCGCGGAAGTGCTGCAAGAGGACCAGCGGTACCTCTCCTTCACCCAGGTCGCGGTACGCGTACTCGATCGCGTTGCCGGCCGTGATTCGCCGGGTCGGAGCGTCGAGGAATCCGGTCCGTGTTTCGGGTCGCATCTGCTCTTCCGTGGTTGCCACGAGGGAGTCCTTTCCTGGTAGGTGTGTCAGCGAGCAGCCGTGACGCCCACCGAAACGGCCGCCTGCTCGACCAGCTCGGCGACCTCGGCAGGATGGGAGACCATCGCGACGTGGCTCGACGGGATCTCGACGGTGGTCGCGCCCATCCGCGAGGCGAACATGCGCTCGACGTCCGGCGGGATGGCCTCGTCGTTCTGCGCGACCAGGTACCACGACGGCAGCGACTTCCAGGCGGGGACGCCCACGACGTCCGTGAAGGCCGTGGACACCAGGGGCTGCTGCACGGCGTACATGACCTTCGCCTGGGCCGGCTCGACGTCGGCCGCGAAGTGGTTGACGAAGTCGTCCTCGGAGAGCCAGCCGTAGCCGCGCGAGTCGGTGAAGAGATGCTCGAGTGACGGCGTGACCGGCCCCTGCGAGAGCAGAGCGCCGAGTGATTCACCCTGGTCCAGGCCGAACGCGGCGATGTAGACGAGGCCGACCACGTTCGGAGCATCGGCGCCGAGCGCGGTGATGATCTGGCCGCCGTAGGAGTGTCCCACGACGATCGTCGGGCCGTCCTGGAACTCCAGGACCTGGCGCAGGCGCGCGACGTCGTCGGCGATCGCGCTCAGTGGGAACTGGGGCGCTCGCACCCGGAAGCCTTCTGACTGAAGGCGTTCGATGACGCCGCTCCAGCAGGACCCATCGGCCCAGGCGCCGTGGACGAGAACGATGTTCGGCCGACCGTTCATTGCTGCTCCCCCTTGTTCGAATGATCGAATCGGGAGTGTCGTCACGCCGGGGCCGGCGCGCATCACACGATCCTGCGATTTGAAAGCTGTTCGACCGGCCTGGGGGTATGCTCGCGCGGGGGAGCCGATGCCGACAGTTGCTGCGCGGGAGTTCCACGGACGTGACGCGGAGCTCACGCTGATTCGAAACGAGCTCGAACGTCTCTCGGACGGGACCGAATCGGTAGTCGTCGTCGAGGGCGCGGCCGGCATGGGCAAGAGCAGGCTGCTCGCGGAAACCGCCGCTATCGCTCGCAGCCTCGGCATCACGGTCGGCAGTAGCGCCGCCGATCCCAGCGAGACGATGGTCGAGCTTGCGCCGCTGCTGGCGGCGCTGTTCGACGGAACCGAGCCGCTCCTCGACCCCGGCGAGCTCAGCACGCTGCATGCGCAGCCCGAGCAACGGTTCTGGCTGCTTCGCGATCTGCAGCAACTGCTCGAGCGCGCGGCGCTCGACTCGCCACTCCTGATCTCGATCGACGATGCCCAGTGGGTGGACGGCGGCACGGTGGCGGCGCTCCGGACGCTGCCGACGCGACTGACGGGATTGCCGATCGCCTGGGTGGTCGCGCTGCGTCCGCCACGCGAATCGACGCCGCTCGTGTACGCGCTCGATCAGCTCAAGCGAGACGGGGCCCGCGCGTTCGCGCTCGGGCCACTCGACGACGATGCGGTCGTCCAGGTGGCCACGGAGATCCTCGCTGCGCCGCCCGATGAGTCGATTCTGCAGCAGTTGGCGGAGGCCGGCGGCAGCCCGTTCCTCGTCGTCGAGACGCTCCTCGGGCTTCAGGAGGAGGCGCGGATACGCGTCATCGACGGCCGCGCGGAGCTGATCGACGGCGAGCTCCCCCGGCGTCTGCACCAGAAGATGCGGGAGCGGCTGGGGCGACTCTCGGACGATGCGAGCGAGGCTGCGACAGTTGCCGCCTCGCTCGGCCGCACCTTCACGTTCGACGAGCTGGCGCGCACGCTCGGGCGGCCTGCGTCGGACCTGTTGACTCCGGTCGGGGAGCTCCTCGAGGCGAGCCTGCTCGTCGAGCGCGGCGAGAAGCTCGCGTTCTGGCACGACCTCACCCGCGAGGCCGTCCGCGCCAGCGTCCCGATCACTGCCCGCCGCGCACTCGACCGCCAGGCCGCCGTCGTCCTGCTCGAGACCGGCGCGCTGCCGGTCGAAGTCGCCGCGCAGCTCGCGGACAGCGCCGAGGTCGGTGATGAGGTCGCGATCGAGACGCTGCTCGATGCTGCGAAGGCGCTGGTCACGACCGATCCCGGCACTGCCGCGCAGTTCGGTCAGCGCGCGATCGAGATCGCGCCGGTCCACCATCCGAAACGCGGGGAGATCGTCGGGACGACGGCGATCGCCTTGCACATCGCAGGCAACAGCGAGGAAGCGATCGCGTTCGCGGACCGCGCTCTCCGCGAGACGCTTCCTGCCCTCCAGGAGGCAGAAGTCCGGCTCAGCATCGCCGGCATGTTCGCGATCTCGCCGGAGATCCGCATCAGCGCGGGCCGCCTTGCCCTGAGCCTCCCCGACCTTCCGGAGACCCTCCGCGCCCGCCACCTTGCGTGCCTCTTCCACAACCTCGTCACCGCCGGCCGCATCGACGAGGCGCGTGGACTGCTCGAGGAGGCGCGCGCGGCGGTCGAGTCAGCCGACGACGCTCGCGCCTCGTTCACGCTCCGAGTCGCCGAGAGCGCGCTCGAGTACGCCGACGACCGCTTCGGGCCGTCACACGAGCTGATTACGGCGGCTTACCGCGACGGGATCTTCGCAGGCGACGACCAGCGCCTCCGCCTGGCGCACATGTGGCACGGCGAGCTGCTGAGCGCCGCCGACCGCTACGAGGAAGCCCTCGCGATCGCCGCCGACGGCCTCGCCGCCGCCCAGCACGACCGCCAGGGCTGGGCCTACCAGATGTTCGAGACCTGGCACGGCCGCATGCTCCTGCGGACCGGCCGTCTCTCGGAGGCGCGTGCGGTACTCGAGGGCCGGTACGCGCTCGAGGACGGAACCCACGCGGCTTCCGTACTCGAGGCCGCAGGTATCGTCGCGCTCGGGCGGCTGGCGATCCACACGGGGGACACCCGCCAGGCTCGACGCCTCGGCGGCATCGCCCAGGTCATGCTCGATCAGGGCACGCCGGCGGTGCGGCGCCACGCAGGGTGGCTACTCGCCCTCTTCGCGATGTCCGAAGGGGACGCCGACGCGGCCGGTGTGTGGCTGCGCGCGCCGACCGGCTCCGACGGGCGAGCGATCTTGCCGCGATTCCCACTCGACATCGCCGACGAAGTCGAGCTCGTCCGCATCGCACTCGCCACGGCCGACGGCGAGCTTGCGCAGCTCGCCCTCTCCGCCAGTCGGCGGCGAGCGGAGCTGAACCCGGGCATCCACTCGATCGCGGCGGCGGCAGCTCACGTCCGCGGGCTGATCGAGCGGAACGAGGAAGACCTCCGGGCTGCGGTCGATCTCTTCGATCGCAGCCCGCGGCGGCTCGAGCTGGCGGCAGCGCTCGAAGACCTCGGCGTGGAGCTCACCGCGACCGACCGCGAATCCGCCGTGGACGCTCTCGGTCGTAGCCTCGCGCTCTGGACGGAGCTGGGAGCGACCTGGGACGCCGGCCGTGTGCGCGGCCGCCTCCGCGAGCTCGGCGTCCGACGACGCCTCGTCACGGCCGAGGCCGAGACCAGCGGCTGGGCAGCGATGACGGCCGCCGAGCTCGCGGTCGCTCGGCTCGTCGCCGAAGGGCTGACGAACAGGGAGGTCGCCGAGCGCCTCTTCGTCTCGCCGCACACGGTGAACAGCCACCTCCGGCACGTGTTCTCGAAGCTGGGGATCAAGTCCCGTGTGGAGCTGGCGCGACTCGCGCGGGATTACGAGATGGCCTGATCGTGTGATGGCGAGCGCGAGTTGCTATTGATGGCCGTCGAGGTGGCCGGCGTGACAATCACCGTGCTCGAGCCAGGTCATTGGCCCGACGTCGCACGCGTCTACGCCGAGGGGATCGCGACGGGAGACGCGACGTTCGAGACCGGCACGGGGCGCCTGCGGTGCTCCCGCGCTTGCATTGGTGGCATAGATCGTCTATCGTCGATGAGCGATGATTGCACGTGATGAGGCCGAGCTGTTCGCGGGCTGGTTTCGCTGCCTGGCGGATCCGACGCGGCTTCAGATCCTGAATCTGCTCGCGGCCGAGCGGCGGCCGTTGTCTGTGGGCGAGATCGTTGCGGCGGTCGAAGTGGGGCAGTCGACCGTGTCGGAGCATCTGCGGCGGCTCGCTGAGACGTGTTTCGTGCTCGTCGAGCATCGCGGAGCGAGCAGCTTGTTTCGGATCAACGAGCGCTGCATCGCATGTCTCCCCTCGGCGGCCGAGCTCGTGATGGGCAGGGCGCGAGCGGACACCCTGCCGACACCGAGGCCGGGCGCCACCAGTAGGGCCGCCCGCCGAGCGGCCAGGGTTGGTCCTGCGCGGGCGACAACCAAGGAGGGGGTGGCGGGATGAGCTCGAGTGCCGAGGAGCTTCGCGAGGAGGTTCGGCGCCAATATGCGGACTCGGCCCGTGCCGTCGGCGACCACGGCGAGGGTTGTGGTTGCGGCGGTGGGTCGTGCTGCGTCGATGATCACGGCGTCGGGGATTTCGGACAGGCGCTGTACAACGCCGAGGAGCGCGGCGAGCTACCCGAGAGGGCGTGCTCGCGTCGCTCGGTTGTGGAAATCCGACGGCGGTGGCGGAACTGCGCGAGGGTGAGACCGTGCTCGATCTCGGGTCCGGCGGCGGGATCGATCTGATCCTCTCGGCCAAGCGGGTCGGCGTAACCGGGGTCGTCTACGGGCTGGACATGACCGACGAGATGCTGGCGCTCGCACGGCGCAACGTCGCGGAGGCCGGTGTAGCCAACGTGCATCTGCTCAGGGGCGTGATCGAGGAGATCCCGCTGCCGGCCGGCACGGTCGACGTCGTGATCTCGAACTGCGTGATCAACCTCTCGGTCGACAAGGCGAAGGTGTTGACCGAGATCGCGCGTGTGCTGAAGCCGGGTGGGCGGATCGGAATCAGCGACGTCGTCGCAGACAACGAGCTCACTCCGGCCGAGCGGGCGGATCGTGGGAGCTTCGCAGGATGCATCGCGGGCGCGCTCTCGACGGGCGAGTATGAGGCCGGACTCGAGGCCGCCGGGTTCGACCAGGTATCCGTCGAGCTCACTCACGACGTCGCCGACGGGATGCACGGCGCGATCGTCAAGGCGGTGAAGACGAGCGAGCCGGAAGCCCGCGGGCTGCCGGTGATCCAGCCCGCAGCGAGCGCGGGCTGCTGTTGACGGCCGTCGATGTGGCAGGCGTGACGATCACCGCGCTCGAGCCAGAGCATTGGCCCGAGGTCGCACGCGTGTACGCAGAGGGGATCGCAACAGGGAACGCGACGTTCGAGACCGAGGTTCCGAGCTGGGAGCGCTGGGATGCGGCCCACCTGGCCGAGCACCGGTTCGTGGCGGTTCGCGACGGATCGAGTCGTCGGCTGGGTCGCGGCAAGCCCTGTCTCCGATCGCTGCGTGTACGCAGGTGTCGTCGAGCACAGCGTCTATGTCGCTGCGCGCGAGCGTGGACAGGGAATCGGAGCGATGCTGCTCGAGCGTCTCGTGGCATCGACGGAGGCGGCCGGAATCTGGACGATCCAGACCGGGATCTTCCCCGAGAACGAGGGAAGCCTGCGCCTCCACGAGCGCGTCGGGTTTCGCCTCGTCGGCAGGCGTGAACGGCTCGGCAAGCACGACGGTGTGTGGCGCGATGTGCTGATGCTCGAACGCCGCAGCTCGCATGTCGACTGAGGGCTGGTTCAGGCGAGGAGCTCGCGAGCGTGGCGAGGGGTTCCTCGCGAACGCGGAAATAGGCCCAGCTCCCGCGCTGCTCGCGCTCGACGAGCCCGGCGTTGAGGAGCACCTTCAGGTGGTGGCTGACCGTCGGCTGGCTGAGGCCGAGCGGCTCGGTCAGGTGGCAGACGCATGCCTCGTGGCCGGGCTGCGCCTGAATCAGGCTGAGCAGCCGGAGTCGAGCGGGATCGGCGATCACCTTGAGCGCGGCGGCGAGTTGATCGGCATCCTGCGCACGCAAGCGGTTCCTGAAGGAGCGGCGAGCACGAAGCGGCGATCGTCGAGATCGTCTTCACCTCGACCCATATTGACAGAGATCGATGAGGGGGACATGATTGCCGGCATCGATCGTCGTCGATATCTCCGAGCTCGACCATGATTGCGGCAGCCCGAGGTGCTCTTCGTCTGCGTGCACAACGCCGGCCGCAGCCAGATGGCTGCAGCGCTCGTCACGCTTCGCTCGGCCGGACGCATTCACGTCCGTTCCGCAGGTAGCGCGCCGGGAACCGAGATCAACCCCGCCGTGATCGAGGCGATGAACGAGCTCGGCGTCGACATGAGCCAGGAGTTCCCGAAGCCGCTCTCCGACGAGTTCGTGCAAGCCGCCGACGTCGTGGTCACGATGGGCTGTGGCGATGCCTGCCCGATCTACCCGGGAAAGAAGTACGAGGACTGGGAGCTCGACGACCCCGCCGGCCAGGACCTGGAGACGGTTCGCCGCATCCGCGACGAGATCGATCAGCGTGTACAGGAGCTGATCGCTGAGCTCTTGCCCGGCGAGCCGGGCTCCGGCCGCGAGCTGACCGGACATACCGGATGCCGGATCGGGTGCTCGCGCGTCGGCTGGCGGCCGAGTTCGTCGGCACGTTCGCGCTCGTCTTCGCCGGCTGCGGCGCGATCATGGTCGACGCGAGGACTCACCAGCTCGGCCACATCGGCGTCGCGATCACCTTCGGGCTCGTGATCATGGCGATGATCTACGCCGTCGGCCACATCTCGGGAGCCACTTCAACCCGGCGGTCACGTTCTCGTTCGCCCTCAGCCGCCACTTCCCCTGGCCCCGGGCGTTCGTCTACTGGGCGGCGCAGATCCTCGGAGCGCTGACAGCGGCGGCGATCCTGCGCGGCTCGCTCGGAAACATCGCTCACGTCGGAGCGACACTCCCTTCCGGCTCGCAGGCCCAGTCGTTCCTGTGGGAGCTCGTGCTCAGCTTCTTCCTGATGTTCGTGATCATCGCCGTCGCCACCGACACCCGCGGCCCGGTCGATCGGCCCGGCGGTCGTCAGCGGCGACCTGCACGCGCTCTGGCTCTACATCCTCGCCCCGGTCGTGGGCGCCGCCCTCGGCGCGGTCGCCTACCAGCTCGTCCGCGCCGAACCGCAGTCCCGATAGTCCGGAGTTACTGCAGGAGCGGCGAAGGCGGGATGCGGGTCTTGCCGCGGATCCCGTCGACGACGAACGCCACCTCGTCGACGTAGCACCAGCTCCAGTCCTCGCCCGGCTCGAGTGAGCGGATGATCGGGTGCGAGGCGGAGTGGGCGTGCGCGGATGCGTGCCGGTTGGGCGAGTCGTCGCAGCAGCCGACGTGACCGCAGGTGAGGCAGATCCGGAGGTGGAGCCACTTGCCGCCGATCCGCAGGCAGTCCTCGCAGCCGTCGACGGACTCCGGCAGCTCGCGGACTTCGATCTGGTCGAGATGGGTGCACGCGACGTTGCTCATTTCGCTCCTTCGACGGCGGGAGTTCGGGAAAGATGCGCGTGGACGAGTTGCACCGCCATCGAGCCTTCGCCGACGGCCGTCGCGCAGCGCTTGGTCGAGCCGGAGCGGACGTCGCCGGCCGCGAACACGCCGGGAACGTCGGTCTCCAGCAGGTTGTCCACGTTGGCCGCGGCGCCGGTGAGGATGAAGCCGTTGCCGTCGCGGCCCACGGTATCGTCGAGCCATTCGGTACACGGCAGTGCGCCGAGGAAGAGGAACAGGAACCGGTAGGGGAGGAGCTCGCCGGTCTTCAGCGTGACCGCCGCAAGGTGCCCGTCCTCGCCGTGGAGCGCCGCGATCTCGCTCCGGTCGCGAACCGCGACGCCGTAGCGCTCGAGCTCGTGGATCAGGTAGTCGGACATCGTCTCGCGGAGATCGGCGCGGCGATGGAGGAGGGTGACCAGCGCGCCGCCCCGGGCGAGCCAGACGGCTGCCTGGCCGGCAGAGTTGCCGCCGCCGACGACCGCGACGCGCGAGCCCGCGCAGAGCTGGGACTCGGGCGCCCCGGCGGCATAGAAGACGGTCAGTCCCTCGAACTCGTCGAGGCGGTCGACCGGTAGCCGCCGGTATTGAGCGCCGGTCGAGAGCAGGACGGCACGGGCGGCGATCTCGCGGTCTTCCTCGAGGCGCACGACGTGACGTCCGTTTCCCGGTTCGAGGGAGAGTGCGCGATACGGCGTCGCGGTGCGGGCGTTGAACTTGCGAGCCTGGGTGACTGCGCGGCTCGTGAGCTCGGTGCCGCTGATCCCGGCGGGAAAGCCGAGGTAGTTCTCGATCCGACGGGACGACCCGGCCTGTCCGCCGAGGGCGGTGCTCTCGACGACCAGGGTGTCGAGCCCCTCGGAGGCGCCGTAGACCGCGGCTGCGAGCCCTGCCGGGCCGGCGCCGACGATCAGCAGGTCGACCTCCTCGTGAGGCGCGAGCTCGAGTCCGATCCCGAGAGCGCGCATCACCTGGCCGGCGGTCGGCCCGTGCAGCTCGCCCCCGCCGGGAAGGCGCACGAGCGGCAATGCGCCGCCGCCGGGCGGGTTTGTCTCACGCCAGGTGTAGGGGAGCCGGTTCGCGCGCGCGAAATCGAGCATGCGCATCGTCGGTTCGGAGCCGTGTGGGCCGACGATCTCCATGCCGATCCCCTGCACGCTCTGCAACGCCTCCCGCCGGTTGATGAAGGTGGAGAGGAGGAGGTCGCTGAGCGGGCCGTCGTCGTTCAGGAGCCTGCGCAGCGCGCCGCGCTCGACCGCGATGTACCGCACGGGCTCGACCACGAGCGCGTTGACGAAGACGGTCTGTCCCGAGAGGAGGTTCAGCTCGCCGAGGAAGCCCGAGGGCCCGTGCCTGATCAGCTCGTTCCCGGCGGCGTCGACGATCGAAACCGCTCCGTCGAGGATCGCGATGAACGGGTACGTCCGATCGCCGACCTGGTACAAGAGCTCGCCGACGGGTGCCGAGCGCTCCTCGCCGATCTCGGCGAGAGTCGCGAGTTGAGCTGACGAGAGCAGTGGGCTGGCGGGTGTCGACAAATTCATTCCTCCGTGACGGCTGTTGGCGCCGAGGCCGACAGATCGCGTCGACTCGGGTCAGGTCCCCGGAGTCGACGGTCGCGTCTCGCTCCAGTCGAGGAGGAGCTTCCGCTCGGCGAAGTACCAACTGCCATCCATCTTTGCGAACGTGTCAAGGTACCGAAGCGAGGCGATCATGACGTTGCGGTTGCCGTCCTCGGTGAAGAGGTGGTGGGCGATCGTGTAGCTCTCGCCGGTGGCGCGGTCGCCGTCGAGCGTGACGGTGCTCTGGCCGTTGAAGTGCGTCGTCGCCTCGTAGCGATTCAGATCGGCGAACACCGGCGTGAGTGACTCGCGTCCTTCGAGCACGTAGGTCGGCTCGCTGCCCTCGCCGTCCATGTAGACCGCGAAGCGTGTATCGGCGGTGAAGAGCGCCTTCTGGCCCTCGGCGTCGCGCCGGTCGGCGCAGTGAGCGTAGGCGTCGAACAGCTCCCGAATCGCCAGCCGGTCGGCGGCCTCGGAGGGTGTGAGCTCTGTGTGGACGGCCATCGATGGAAAAGCTCCTTTGAGTCGAAGTGGGTTGACGCCGGCGAGCCTCAGAGCCGGCCATCGAGGGCCCGGGATATGAGCTGGGCGAGCGTCGTGCCGAGGAATGCCCCGGCGAGGACATCGGCCGGATAGTGCACTCCGGTGTGAACTCTCGAGTAGGCGACGAGGGATGCAAGCGCCCGGATCGGAATCGCTTCGACCGGCAACACGCCGCCGACGGCGGTCGCGAAGGCGAACGCGGACGCCGAGTGGCCCGACGGGAAGGAACTGCTGCCCGGCACCCTGCCCCGGCGTGAATCGGAGAGCTCGCTCGGGTCCGGACGACGGCGCCGGGCGATCGGCTTCAGCACGAGGTTGGCAACGAAGGAGGCGACGCCGACCGAGGCGAGGCCTCTGACCGCGGCGCGCCGGCCCGCCGGCCCGCGGGTGGCGGCGAGGATCGCCGCGGAGGCGAACCAGAGCCGCGAATACCCGGACACGTCGGTGAGCCGCAGCATCGCCCGATCGAGGCTCGGCGTCGGCGTCTCCGTGACCGCCTTGTAGACGGCTTCGTCGACCAGGCCGGCGTCGAGCAGCCAGTCCGGGGGCTCATCCCGCCGCACGATCACGTCTCGGCCTCCGTCGCTGGTCGCGACGCTCCGGGATGACTCCGCGCGACGCGCACCTTCAACGCCCCCGGCCGCGTCTCGAAGCGCAGCGGCGGCTCGAGCCTCGCGGCCTCGCCGTCGATTCCCGCGGCGACTGCCGAGCCCGCCTCGACCGTGAAGGACGGAGCCGTCCATTCGCGCCAGCGGGGCGGGTTCGCGGGGAGAGGCAGGTGCGGGCTCTCGAGCGCGTCGACCACCACCATGCCGAGAAGTCCCTCGTCGAGGCGTGGGCGACCCGGGAAGCCGGTTTCCTCGAGGCGGTAGGGGTTGTTCGAGACCAGCACCGTGGCGTGACCCTGTCTCTGCCTGCCCTTCGGGTCGTTCCAGTGCAGCTCGGGCTCGGTGGCGTGCGAGCCGGCCTCCTGGGGGATCGTCTCGAGCAGCGTCCGCAGCTTTGCGTTGCGGTAGCCGGGTTGCTGGACGGCGTCGCCGTAGATTCCGAGCGAGACGTTGTTGACGAAGATCCTGCCGTTGACGACGGCCAGGTCGACGACCCGCTCGGCTCCGTCGACGAACGCGTCGAGGGCGCCGACGACATCGTCTCGATCGACGCCGAGGTCGTACGCGAAGTGGTTGCGAGTGCCCGCCGGCACGCACGCGTACGGCAACGAGTGCTCCGAGGCGATCCCGGCCACGACGGCCTGCGACCCGTCGCCGCCCGCCATCGCCAGGGCGTCCGCGCCTCGCGACACGGCGTCGCGCACGAGCGTGGCCATGTCGTCGCCCGGAACGAGCTCGACCGGCTCGATTCCTCGGACCTTCGCCTGGTCGGCGAGCGCGAATCGCACGGCCTTGCCGCCTCCCGACCGGGGGTTGTAGAAGAGCACGGGCCGGTCCGGGCGGGGCGCGGAAGGAAGCGGGACCGCGGCGTCGTTCCGACTACGCAGGCGGAGCATCACCGGTGGATGGTTGCGGGTTCTCCGAGCATCCGAATCGGCCCACACGCGTACCGCCTTCGGAAAGCGCGCAGGCCGTTCGGGGTCCCCGCCGGCCCCTCGTCAATCCGGAAGCCGGATCAAGTCGACGCCGGCGAGCGGGTGGTGAATCTGTTGCATCTCGCCGCCCGCCTTCAAGTCGCCGAGGTCGATCGGGAAGAAGCCCGCGTCGTGGAAAAGCGCAACGACCTCGGATTTCGCTTCGTCATCGTCGCCGGAGACGAAGAGCACGCGCTGACCGCCGGCCGTACGTGGATCGGAGCCGAGGACGTCGGCGCCGAGCGTATTCGCGGCCTTGACGACCCGCGCACCGGTCACGAGGTCGGCGACAAGCTCGCTCGACGTTCTCCCTCGGAGATCGTCGGCGGCCCAGTCGTTGGTCGCGTCGATGACGAGCCGAGCGCTCCAGTCGAGACCCTGCACGGCGTCGGGCACACGGTCCCAGGGCACGGCGATGACGACGATGCCGGCCGCAGAAGCCTCGTCCGCCGTCCCGGCCGAGGCTCCCTCGCCGAGCGCCGAGACCACCGACGCGAGCGATTCCGGACCGCGGCTGTTGGCGATCACGACCGAGCGGCCGGCGCGCAGCGCGGTCCGCGCCATCGCCTGCCCGAGGCGCCCGGCGCCGATGATCCCGACCGAGTCGGTCACGCCTGACCGTCGTATTCGGATGCGAACAGATAGCTCACTGCAAGGCTCCGGTACGGCCGCCAGCGATCCGACACCTCGGCGACCTCGTCGTCGGTCGGGACGTGGTCGAAGCCGTACGCTCGTTGGATCGCGCGACGGAGCGCGAGGTCGCCCGAGAGAAAGACGTCCGGCCGATCGAGAGCCACGAGCAGGAATCCGCGAGCGGACCACAGCCCGATTCCCGGTACCTCGGTCAAGGTTGCCTCGACCTCCTCGTCGGTCATGCGCGAGAGCGCCTCGTCGCTCAGACGGCCGTCGACGAACCTCTCCGCCAGCGCACGCAAGGTCTGGCCCTTTCGAGCGGAGAAGCCGCTGTCGCGCAGCACCTGCGGGTCGGCCGCCAGCAGCTCGGCCGGCGACGGAAGATGCCCTCCGAATCGCTCCTGCAGATGCGAGATGATCGCCCTGGTCGAGCTGACCGACAGCTGTTGCCCTGCGACCTGGAAGATGAGAGTTGCGAAAGCGTCGAGCGGAGGAAGCTCCTCCATCCAGGCTCGGGGACGAAAGTCCGGACGGTCGTCGATCAGCCGCGCGAGCACCGGGTCCGCCTTCCGGAGGAACTCGCGTGCCTCGGGATCTGCAGTCGCGGCTTGCTTGCGGGCTGGAGCGTCCACACTCATGCTTTTAGCAGCCGCTGGGTGAGCACGATGTCGATCACGTCGGCCACGGTCTCCTCGCGTGCCCAGTCGCGCTGGAGCTCGACGGCGAGGGCGACCCAGGTGACCGGGTGTGCGCCGGCCTGCACGACGCGCTCGACGCCGGTGCGGTGGGCCTCCTTGCTGGTGCCGCCGATCGCGTCGACCACGGGATAGACGTCGTAGCCCTCCCTCAGCGCATCGAGGGCGGGAAACGCCATGCAGATCTCCGTCCAGAGGGCGCACAGGATCAGCTTGCGCCGACCGGTGGCGCGCACGGCGGCGAGGAACTCGGCGTCTTCCCACGCATTCGTCGTCGTCCGGTCGATCGGCGGGTCGTCCTCGAGCAGTTCCGCGAGCTCCGGCACCGTCGGCTGCCCGCGTCCGGTCGCGACGTTGATCGTCGAGTGGACGATCGGCAGGTCGAATGCCTTCGCGGTTTTCACGATCGAGACGATGTTCTCGAGCAGCAGATCAGGTTCCATCGAGTGAACCGCTGCGAACTGCGACGGCTGGTAGTCGATCACGAGGAGCGCCGCGTTCTGCGGCGTGAGGAGATGGTCGCCGACCGGGTCACGGACGGGGAGGCTGGCCATCAGGGGTGCACCCAGGAGCCGTAGCCGAGGTCGAGGCGGATCGACTGCATCACCTCGAACGTCGTGTCCTCGGTGAAGACGTCGGCGGCTGCGAGGACGCCGGTGTACTTCTCGATCACGGGTGCGGCGGCCGTCCGGGCGGTCTCGTCGAGAAGCCCCTTCAGCGCTGCCCAGGCGTTCTCGCCGTACTTCTCGAAGTACTTCGTCGGGTCGACGCTGTCGATCGCCTTCCTGGAGCTGTCGGCGATGTCCGCCATGTACTGCTGGTGCAGCGTCACGTCGTCGCGCGTGCCGAGCCGGCCGTTGTGGCCGCCGATGAAGTGCTTCCACGAGTAGGCGAGCGCGTTCGCCGGCGCCTCGATGTAGCCGGGGATGTCCTCGGTCAGGTTCGACCGGTAGATCGGCACCCAGCCCGGGTTGACGATGTCGATCAGCATCAGCGTGTCGTGGTCGGGTAGGTGGATGACGATGTTGTCGGGCGAGTGGTTGGGGCCGTGCCAGGCCAGGTCGATCCGCTCGCCGCCGATCTCCAGCGTGCGGCGGTCGCCGAACGTCTCGTCGTTGGGCGGCCTCGCCGGGATCGTCGTCGCGCAGCAACAGGCGGCGCGTCTCCTCGTGGCCGATCCGGGTGACGTCCCGGTCGAACAGCGACGCGGCGCCCACGTGGTCGGCGTGGTGGTGCGAGTAGATGAGGTACTCGACCTTGTTGCTGACGCCGTTGGCGGCGGCTATCTCGTCGATCGCCCGCTGGATGTTGTTCCCGATGGTGGGTGGCGCGTCGAGGAGCACGACGCCGTCCGAGGTCGTCAGGAACGCGCACTGGTACGTGCCGTCCGTGATCCAGTACAGGTTCCGCTCGACGCGGCCGACGTAGTAGCCCTGCTCGTTGAGGGCAGGGCCGAGCGCCGATCTAGGGACCGGTGCGTAGTCGGCGAGGGCTTCGGTGTCAACTGTCAGTCCCGGGGTGCTCATCAGACTCTCCTTTTTTTCTAGGGTTGCCGGTTCTCCGAGCATCCGAATCCGCCCGCTCATGGACCGCCTTCGGAAAGCGCGCACGTGCTTCAGGGTCATTTTGGCATCGGCTCTTTCTGGCGTCGGACGACTCGGAGCGTCGCTGACGGTCAGGCGAGTGGGCATCACCTGATTCCGGTGATTCGCGTCTCGGCGGGATCTACGGATGCACCTGCGAGCCGTAACCGAGATCGAGCCGGATCGACTCCATCACCCAGAACGCCGTGCTCTCGGTGAAGATGTCGGCGCCGGCGAGCACACCCGTGTACTTCTCGATCACCGGTTCCGCGGCCAGACGCGTGGTTTCCTCGAGATGGCCCCTGGCCGCGGCCCACTTGTTCTCGCCGTAGTGAGCGTAGTAGCGCCTGGGATCGACCGCGTCGATCGCCTTCCTCGAGCTCTCGGAGATATCAGCCATGTACTGCTGATGGAGCTTCACATCGTCGCGCGTCCCCAACCGTCCGACGTGGCCGCCGATGAAGTGCTTCCACGAGTAGGCGAGCGCGTTCGCGGGCGCCTCGATGTAGCCGGGGATGTCCTCGGACAGGTTCGAGACGTAGACCGGTGCCCACCCCGGATTGACGATGTCGATCAGCATCAGCGTGTCGTGGTCGGGCAGGTGGATGATGATGTTGTCCGGCGAGTGGTTGGCGCCGTGCCAGGCCAGGTCGATGCGCTCGCCCCCGATCTCCAGGGTGCGGCGGTCCTGGAACGTCTCCTCGTTCGGCGGCCTGGCCGGATCGTCGTCGCGGAGCAGCAGTCGCCGCGTCTCCTCGTGACCGAAGCGGGTGACGTTCTTCTCGAACAGTGACGATGCCCCTACGTGGTCGGCGTGATGGTGGGAGTAGATGAGGTAGTTGATCTTGTTGCTGACGCCGTTTGCGGAAGCGATCTCGTCGACGGCGCGCCTGATGTTGTTCCCGATCGTCGGCGGCGCATCGAGCAGGACGACACCGTCCGAGGTGGTGAGAAAGGCCGACTGGTAGGTGCCGTCGGTGACCCAGTAGAGGTTCCGCTCGACGCGGCCGACGTAATAACCCTGCTCGTTGAGCGCCGGACCGAGCGCTGATCGCGGAACCGGAGCGTAGGCGGGAAGGGTTTCGGTGTCGGCTGTCGCTGCCGGTGTGCTCATCAGGCCTCCTTGGTCTCGGGAACCTCAGGTCGTTGCTGATCCGGCTACGACGGTAGGCCCAGGCCCCTGGGCTCGCTTAAGTCGCTCGACTGAACCTGCGACCGCCTGTTCCGAGGCGCCGCTGCCACCGGCCGCTGTACGGTTGCCTGCGAAGGAGGCGGTGATCGACCCGGCTAGCACCCGCGCCGACTCGGGAGTCGCCGAGCTTCTCGGCCGCGACGACGAGCTGGCTCAGCTCTACGGTCTGATCGATGGGATCGGGCAACGCGGGGGCGCCCTCGTCGTCCGCGGCGATCCCGGGATCGGCAAGTCCGCGCTCCTCGAGGCGGCTGCCGTGCGAGCACGCGAACGGGAGGCGACGGTCGTCTCCGTGACGGGCATCCCGTCCGAAGCGAGGTTCGCCTTCGCCGGGTTGCGCGAGCTGCTGCTCCCGTTTCTCCAGGCGCGCGAACGCCTGCCCGAACCGCAGCGCGGTGCCCTCGAGACTGCGGTCGGCCTGACCGGCGGCGAGGCGCCGGATCCGTTCCTGGTCGGGCTCGCGGTCCTCGGGCTGTTGACCGAAGCCGAGACGAAGAGGCCGCTGCTCTTCCTCGTCGACGACGCCCATTGGCTCGACGGGCCGTCGTCGGAGGTGCTCGGCTTTGTCGCCCGCCGGCTCGAGCTGGAGCCCGTGATCGCGCTCTTCGCAGTGCGTGAAGGGATTGGGAGCGAGGTCGACGAGCTGGGGCTGCCCGAGCTCCACCTCGGCGGTCTCGACGAGGCGTCCTCGAGGCTCCTTCTCGAGCGAAGCGCGGCGAACCTGGGACCTGACCTCGAGGCGCGAGTTCTGGACGAAGCGGCCGGTAACCCGCTCGCGCTGATCGAGCTTCCGGCCGTGGCGGCGAGCTTCGACGGAGCGGCGGCGCCCGGCGCCCTACCGCTACCGACGCGTCTCGAGCAGGCGTTCGCGGCGAGACTTGCCGGTCTCGACGGCGAAACGCGCCGCTTGCTCCTGCTCGCGGCGCTGGAGCACGGCGAGATTCCCGGGCTCGCGGGCGGCGCGGCCTGGGCGCCCGCGGTGGCCGCCGGGCTCGGGACGGTCGACAACGGCACGTTCCGGTTCCGGCATCCACTGATCCGGTCGGCGGTGGCGCAGGCCGCGACGCCGGAGGAGCGCTTGGAAGCGCACGCTGCTCTCGCCCTGGCGTTCCAGGACGATCCCGACCGCGGGGTGTGGCACCGGGCCGCAGCAGTAGCCCGACCCGACGAAGAGATCGCAAAGGCCCTGGACGGGGCTGCCGAGCGGGCAAAGCTTCGCGGCGGACGAGACATGGCCCTTGCCGCGCTCGAACGCGCTGCCGAGCTGTCCGTCGATCGAGGCTCGCGGGCGCTGCGCCTGTTCGGGGCCGGCAGGCTCGCGTACGAGCTCGGCCGTGCAACCGAGGCGACGAGGCTCCTCAGGACGGCGCGAGGGCTCGGCCTGCCTTCGAAGGAGCGCGCGCTGGCCTCGTTCACCGTCGAGGTCCTCGAGCCGACCTGGTCGGGCCCCGCCACGATCCGGAGCTTCGTCGGCATCGCGCGGGAGCTCGCCGAAGCGGGCCATGACGACCAGGCGCTTCGTACGCTCGAACCGGTCGCTGTTCGTGCGCACTGGGAGCACCTCGACCGGGAGACGAGGCGAGACGTGGCGCAGTTCGTCGAGCAGCTCGGGGTCGCGCCGGACAACCCAGCTCGGCTGGCGACCCTGGCGCTCGTCGACCCCGTCGGTCGCGGCGCGGAGATCGTTCGACGCGTCACCCAAATGGCTCCGCTCGACCTGACCGATCCGGAAGAGCAGTCCCAGGTCGGCTCGGCCGCCGCCGCCGTCTGGGCCGACAACCTGGCCCTCCCGTTCCTCAGGGCCGCTTCCGCCGGGTTCCGTGCTGATGGGCGGCTCACTCTGCTCGCACAGACGCTCGCGGTCGAGGCGTGGTCCGAGCTCCAGGAAGGGGCGGCCCGCGTGGCAATCACTGCCGCAGGTGAGAGCGTGCGGCTGGCGGAGGAAACCCGCCAGGTTCGGTACGCCGCGGCCGGACGGCTCGCCGAGGCGATCGCGTCCGTCGAGATGGGCGCGGACGACCCCGCCGAGCAACTCATCGGCGCGGCCGAGGCGATGCTCCTGCCGCTCGGGGCGAACCCACTGCTCTCGCTGGTCGCATTGGCACGCGGCCGGAACGCGCTCGCTCACGAGCGCTTCTCCGAGGCGTACGTGCACCTGCTCCGGATCTTCGACCCGAACGACGCCGCCTATCAGGAGTTCGTGGGAGGCTGGGTGCTGGCCGACCTCGCCGACGCGGCCCTTCAAGGGAACGGCGACCTCGAGGTTCTGGGTCGGCTCCTGCGCGAGTGGGAAGCGGTTGCGACGGGAACCGGCGCCCCGCTTCTCGACGTGCAGCTCAGGTACGCAAAGGCGATCCTCGCCGACGAGGCAAACGCGGAGCCGCTCTACGAGAGCGCGATGAGGGCCGGGGCAGAGGGCTGGCCGTTCTACGCCGCGCGAACGCAGCTGGCCTACGGCGCCTGGCTTCGGCGGCAGCACCGCATGGCCGATTCGCGGGCGCCGCTTCGCGAGGCCGCGCAGTCGTTCGACGCGCTCGGCCTCATCCGCTTCGCCGAGCGGGCACGCCGCGAGCTGCGAGCGTCCGGCGAAGCGCCGCGCCGCCGCGTGCCCGAGGCCTGGGCGCAACTGACGCCGCAGGAGCTCCAGATCGCGCAGCTGGCCGCGGCGGGTCTCTCGAACCGAGAGATCGGAGAGCGCCTCTACCTCTCACACCGCACGGTCGGCTCGCACCTCTACCGGCTCTTCCCGAAGCTCGGCATCACCTCGCGTACACAGCTGAGGGACGCACTGGACCCAGCTTCGGCTGCGTGACGCGCAACTGCAGTCAACTGACCTAAACGACGGGACCTAGCTGGGAGTAGCGTCGAGCGCCGTGGCCTCCAACGTCGTCCTCGTCCACGGAGCCTGGGCTGACGGCTCCTGTTGGCGTGGCGTCATCGAGTGCTTGCAGACCCGGGGCTTCCAGGTACGGGCTCCCCAGTTTCCGCTGACCTCGCTTGCCGACGACGTCGCGCGGCTCCGGCAGGTGCTCGAGCTCCAGGACGGCCCGACGATCGTGGTCGGCCACTCGTACGGCGGCCAGATCATGACGGCGCTCGGCGACGAGGCCCCCAACGTCGTCGGGCTGGTCTATGTCGCCGCATTCGCGCTCGACCAGGGCGAGTCCATCTCGGACGGCCCGCGCGCGCGGGCGATCGCCCATCTGTTCACCGACTCCCGAGGCTTCGGCTGGCTCTCGGAGGACGACTTCGTCAACCACCTCGCGGCCGACGTGGACGTCATCTGGGCACGAGGGATGTACGCCGTCCAGCAGCCGCTGGCGATGTCGGCCTTCGACGACCTCATGGGGGTCCCGGCCTGGAAGTCGCTGCCATCCTGGTACCTCGTCGCTCAGAACGACGAGGCGATCCCGCCCGGTGTCGAGCGGCAGTTCGCGCAGCGGATGCGCGCGACGACGGTCGAGATCCCGTCGAGCCACGTCGCGATGGTCTCGTACCCGGCCGAGGTCGCTGCGCTGATCGAGACGGCAGCGGCGTCGACCGGCGCGGGCGTCAGGTAGCCCCGATCAGCCCGTTCGACAACGCAAAGAGAACGAGCTCGGCGCGGGTCTTCAGCTGCAGCTTGCGCATGATGTGCGCGCGGTGGGTGTCGACGGTTCGCGCCGAGATGAAGAGCTTCTTGCCGATCTCCTGGTTCGTGTATCCGAGTGCGAGCAGGTGGAGGACGTCGCGCTCCCGGTCGGAGAGCGGCTCGAGCGCCGGCACGCCCTCGGCGACGACGAGTTGCGCGCCGAGATCGGGGTCGACGTAGCGGTCGCCGGCCGCGACGCGGCGGATCGCGTCGATCACCTCCGTGTCGGTTGCCCGCTTGGGCACGTAGCCATGGGCGCCCGCTGAGATCGCTTGCCGCACAGGGGTCGGTCCCGTCTGAGACGACACGACGACGATTCGGGTCTCCGGAGACGCGCCCAGGATCTCCGGGATCGCCTGGTAGCCGCTCTTGCGCGGCAGGAGCAGGTCGATCAGGACGACGTCAGGCTTGAGTACGCCCGCTCTCGTGATCGCCTGCTCGGCAGTTCCGGCTTCGCCGACAGGGACGATGCCGTCTTCTTGCTCGAGCCGCACCCGGAGGGAGGAGCGGAAGACTGCGTGGTCGTCGACGAGGAGGACGCGGATCATCTCGGAGCCCCAGCCGCGACGATCATTGCGCGTGTTCCGCGAATGGCTCGCGGCCTGAGCTCGAGCACGCAGCCGCAGCGTTCGACGAGGCGACGGCACAGGCGCAGCCCCAGCTGAGATCCGGTGGCATACAGCTCGGCCGAGTCGAGCCCGACGCCGTCGTCGTCGACTACGAGTACGCACTGATCTTCGCGGGCAAGAGCCGAGACGTGAATGCGTCGGGCATCGGCCGCGACGGCGTTCGCGAGCAGGTTACGCAGGATGAGACGGAGAGCGTCCGGAGGCATCGGGAACTCGCCGGTGACGCTGGAGACGATTTCGACGCCACGAGCGCCGAGATCGGCGATCGCCTGTTGCACGCAGTCGGCCAGTCGCGCCACGCCGGTGGCTGCCGGGTCGGTGCGGACCGCATCGAGGATCGAGTCGACGAGCCCGAGTGCGCGCATCAGTCCCTCGCGCGGATCCTCATCGCGGAGCGCGCCCAGGAGCGACGAGCGTACGTCGTGGGCCACAAGCCCTGCGAAGTCGTCGAGTGCTTCGGTCTTTCGAGCAAGCCGCACGACGTGGTCGGCGAGCTGCTCCTCGGTCGACGTTCGTGTTGCTGTTGCTGGCATGGCGGCTACCCCCCAGAATCGGCTTGAGCGAGGAGCTCCCGGATCGTGTTCCCGGAGAGATCGGTCTTCGAGACGAAGCCCAGCGCGACGCTCGCGTCGACGAGCTCTTCGAGCTCGCTCCCGGACTCCGCCGAGATGAGGACGAGCGGCGGCCCGCCGCGCGGTGCTCCGGCGAGTCGTTTCGCAACGTCGAAGCCGCTCTCGGTGCCGAGGTCGACGTCCACGAGCACCACGTCGGGTCGGAGAGCCGACGCAGCGGTGACGGCCTCGTCCGAGGTCGCGGCGAAGCCGACGACGGTGATCCCGTCGTCGGCCAGGAGCTGCCTGGCGGCTTCGAAGAACTGCGGGCTGTCGTCGACGATCACACAGGTGAGCGGCACGGTCGGCGGCGGTACGGTCATCGCACCACGAGGATCGCCGACACTTCGGCCTCTGCGCTAGACGGAGAGCGCCCCAGTTGTACGTCGATATTTCGGTATGAGGGAGTACCGCTAGCCGGTACACACGCCCCGCCGCCGGTTGCGGTCGACGCCCGGACGGCGTAGAACCTCCCGTATGCGGCAGGCAGAACGCGCGCAGCGGGTCGCGATCGCCGACGACGACGTGCTGCTTCGGGAAGGTCTCGCCGCTCTGCTCCGGGAGGCGGGCTACGACGTTGTCGGCCAGGCGGCCGACGCAGACGGCCTGATCGAGCTCGTGCGCAGCGAGCAACCGGACGTTGCGATCGTCGACATCCGCATGCCGCCGACCCACACGACCGAGGGCCTCGACGCGGCGCGGATGATCCGCGAAGAGCTGCCCCAGGTCGCGATCCTGGTTCTGTCTGCACACATCGAGGTCGAGCACGCGATGGACCTGCTCGGCGCCGGCCGTGGCATCGGCTATGTGCTGAAGTCGCGGATCGGAGACGTCGATGAGCTGACGGACACGCTCGAGCGGATCTGCTCAGGTGGTTCCGTTATCGACCCCGCGCTCGTTGCGGAGCTCGTGCAGGCGCGCAGGGCGCGGGACCCGCTCGAAGGGCTCACGCCCCGCGAGCGCGACGTCCTCGCCCTCATGGCCGAGGGCCGGTCGAACAGCGGAATCGCCCGGGTCCTCTGGCTCGCCGAGGGCACCGTCGAGAAGCACGTGCGGAACATCTTCCAGAAGCTGCAGCTCCCAGACGCACCGGACGATCACCGCCGCGTTCTGGCCGTGATCGCGTTTCTCGGCTCGCAGTAGCGCCGGTTCCTAACCCGTGGTGGGCAGTCGCACGGAGACTCTCGTGCCGCCGCGGTGAGGACTGGCAATCGAGATCGTTCCGCCGAGCGCCTCGACTCGGTCGGTGAGGCCGAGGATGCCGGAGCCGCGCCCGGCCTCCACACCGCCGACCCCGTCGTCGCGAACCTCGAGCGTCAGGACGCCGTCGTCGCAAGCGGCGATCAGCTCGACGACGCTCGCGTGCGCGTGCTTTGCGACGTTCGTGAGCGCCTCGGAGGCGATGTAGTAGGCGGCCGCCTCGACAGGCGCCGGCAGCCGCTCGTCGAGCGTCACGTCGACCTCGACCGGAACGTCGGAACGACGCGCAAGCGCCCTGAGTGCCGGCCCGAGCCCGGCCTCGGTCAGAATCGTCGGGTGGATGCCGCGCGAGACCTCGCGCAGCTCGTCTGACGCCTCTTTCAAGCCTTCCGCAAGTCCTGCCGCGAGCGCGGCGATCTCGTCCGGTGGTCGCCGAGTCATCGCCCGTGCGCCGAACGTCAGCGCGATCAGCCGCTGCTGGATTCCATCGTGGAGATCTCGCTCGATCCGACGCCTTGCCTCGTCGGCAGCGCCCACGATTCTTCGGCGCGATGCGGCGAGCTCCGCCGAGCTTTCCGCGTTCGCAATCGCGGTGGCGATCAGCTCGGTGAACTTCTCGAGGCGTTGCTCGGCGTCCGGGGGCAGTCGCTTGTCATCGGAGACGCTCATCACTCCCCACAGACGTCGCTCGACGAAGATCGGGCTCGCGACGGTGGAGACGATGCCGAGACGACTCCCGACCTGGGACACTCGACCGCCGATCTCCGACCAGTCCACCTGGTCGACACGGACAGAGTGGCCGGTGCGGAAGACCTGAGCCGAGGGCATGCGCAGATCGAGCTCCCAGCGAGACCCGATCGGGATCATTTCGCCGCCCGCTCCGACGCCGACCATGACGAGCATCGGCGGATCGGACTCGAACCGGCCGACCGTGGCGATCGACGAGCCGAAGACGCGACCGACTTCCTCGCCGACGGCGGAGAAGATGGCGTCGGGCGGCACTCCTTGCGCGACGAACGTCGCGATGCGCCGCAACGCCGCCTGCTCGTCGGCGAGCCGCGCGAGAGCGTCGTGCGACTCGGCGTTGGCGATCGCGGTCGCGACGAGCTCGGTGAACGAGTCGAGTCGCGCCTCGGTGCCCGGCGGAAGCGGCCCTTCGGTCGAGGCAGCCGTCACGACTCCCCAGAGATGGCCTTCGACGACGACAGGGCTTCCCACCGCCGACTTCATGCCCGCCTCCCTCGCGGCGACGCCGATCGGGTCGGTGGCGGCCGAGAAGTCGTCGATCCG
Source organism: uncultured Actinomycetota bacterium (assembly GCA_963801905.1). Taxonomy (GTDB): domain Bacteria; phylum Actinomycetota; class Thermoleophilia; order Gaiellales; family Gaiellaceae; genus PALSA-600. The sequence goes on from CAWDGP010000005.1 coordinate 98,028, forward strand.
AGCGGCGCGGCCCGTCTGGAACACCATCCAAGCGGCGTTCGTACCCTCGGTCGGCCACCTCTCGCCGGTCGGAAAGACAGGCTCTGCAGCGCTCCAGGAGGCCACCGTGGTCACGCTGCCATCCGGTTCGAAGCGACCTATCGCAGAGCTTCCAACCGGTAACAGGCGGCCGACCTCCTCGGCGACGGCCTCGAAGAGAGCTTGAGGCGACGCCTCTTGCGCCACCATCGTCGCGACATGCCGCAGCGACGCCTGCTCGTCGGCGAGCCGTGCGAGAGCGTCACGCGACTCGGCGTTGGCGATCGCCGTCGCGACCAGCTCGGTGAAGTTCTCGAGGCGGTCCTCGCTGTCGGGAGGTAGGAGCTTCTCCGTGCTCGCGACGCGGATCGTCCCCCAGAGCTCGCCCTCGACGACGATCGGGCTCGCGACAGTCGAGACGACGCCGAGTCTCCGCAGGCGCTCGGCTGCCTCGCCTGCTGCCGACTCCCAGCGTGCCGCGTCGGACCGGGCGGACCGGCCCGTGCGAAGCACCTCGGCCGCAGCCGAGAAGTCGGCAAGCTCCAATCGCTCCTGCGTCCGGTCGGCGCCCACGAACACGACCGTGTCTCCGTCGGGCTCGAACTTGCCGACGGCGGCGAGGTGGGTGCCGAAGAGGCGCCCGACCTCGTCGCTGACGGCCCAGAAGACCTCGTCGGGTTGCGCACCGCGCGCGACCAGCGTCGCCACGCGCCGCAGCGACGCCTGCTCGTCGGCGAGCTGTGCAAGCGTCTCCCGGGACTCCGCATTCGCGATCGCCGTGGCAACCAGCTCCGTGAACCGCTCGAGCCGCTCCTCGGTGTCGCGCGGTAGCTCGTTCCTCGAGTTGACCGACATTGCTCCCCAGAGAAGACCGTCGACGAGGATCGGACTGGCGATTTGCGACAGGTAGCCGTGCCGGCGGAGGAATTCGGTGACCTCGCCGCCCGCCGACAGGACGTCATCGGCGCGAATGCGGGCCGACCGTCCCGTTTGAAGAACGTGGGTCGGTGCGAAGAGGTCGTCAGTGGGCCAGCGTGATCCGAGGGGGACTACCTCAACGCTCTTCGAGACACCGACGACGACGAGCTCCGGCCCGGGCTCGAACCGGCCGATGACCGCAACGTCGAACGTCGCCGGGTCGAGGCCGAAGGCCCGATCGACTTCGGCGCTGACCGCCGCGAAGATCTCGGCCGGGGCGGTGTCCTGCGCGACGAGCGTCGCGACGCGCCGAAGTGCTGCTTGCTCGTCGGCCAACCTTGCGAGCGCCTCACGAGCCTCCGAGTTCGCGATCGCTGCTCCGAGCAGCTCCGTGAACTCGGCGAGACGGTCTCCGGTGTTCTCGGGCAGCCGCTCCGTGTCCGATGCGACGATGGCTCCCCAAACGCACCCGGCCACCAGGATCGGGACACCGACGCTCGAGCACAGGCCGCTGCAACGGACGGCGTCGGCGATTTCGCCGTCGAGCTCCGCGACGTTGTCGACGCGTGCCGGGTCGGCGTGGTCGCGTATGAGCCGGAGTACGCTCGCGTCCTCGAGCGATACGCGCGTCCCGGTGAGGAAGAGCAGACCCTGTGCAGGAAACGTGCCGCACACAGTCGCCGTGGCGTCGGGCTCGTAGCGGGAGACGGCGATCGACGGCGCATCGACCACGCGCCCGACCTCCTCGGCGACAACGGCAAAGAGCTCCTGGGGCTTCACACCCTTTGCCACCAGCGTGGCAATACGTCGAAGCGCGGCCTGCTCGAGCGTGGTGTCAGGATGGATCACGGCCCTCCCGGGCAGATGACCCCGACGCAGAGCCGTACCCGCGGCCCCCCGGCAGCGTATCCGATGGCGAGTACCGCTAGCCCCTCCCTCGTAGATAGGGCAGGCGGTACCCAGAGGGACGGGTCAACGGGGTGACAAGAGCAGGGCTTGTCGGCTGTCGCGGCAAGTCGCCGGAACGCACACTTCGGGTGTTACGACTCGCAAACCACCGAAGGGACCGCACCATGCTGGAGCCCATTGACGAGATCTGGCGGACCGAGCTGATGTCCCGCGAGAGCAACGGCATCACGGTCGCGCTTCTCTGGAGCCGAGCGACGAACCTGGTGACGATCGCGGTGGCCGATGCCGCGAGCGACGACTACTTCGAGCTCATCCTCGATGAGCATGAGCCGGCGCTGGAGGTCTTCAACCATCCCTTCGCGCACGCCGCGGCGAGAGGCCTCGAGTTCCACACGCGGAGCCCGGAGCCGGAGATCTTGCGCGATGCTGCCTAGCGTCATGACGGCCGCCCCGGGCCTCTGGAAGAGGCGCCCGGGCGAGTGGGAGGCCCTCCGGCGCAGCGACGCCATGAAGACGACGATCCTACGGGCCGTCAGCCACGACCTGCGGTCTCCGTTGACGGCGATCCTGGCGTCGGCCACTGCGCTCATCAGCACCGAGCTCTCGCTCGACCACGAAGACCGCCGCGAGTTGGTGGACACGATCGTCGAAGAGGCAGAGAGGCTGGAGCGACGGGTGAGCAATCTGCTCGATCTCTCACGCTTACAGGCGGGCGCGGTAGCTCCGCAAAGGCTGGTCTGGTCGATCGACGACATTCTCCTCCAGACGTTCGACGCGGTGGATGGAGCGAGAGCTCGCGTCGAGGTCTCACTCCCGGACGAGGGGTTGCCTCCAGTGCGCGTCGACGCCCACCAGATCGAGCGTGTGCTCGCGAATCTGCTCGAGAACGCGCTCCGCCACTCGCCGGCGAACGAATGTGTTCGGGTCCGGTTCCGAGAGACGAGGACCGAAGTGCTCCTGTGGGTCATCGATCACGGCCCGGGAATAGCGGCGGATGAGCTGCAGCGGGTGTTCGAGCCGTACTATCGCGGCTCGGGTGAGGAGAGCGGGCGCGGTGCGGGTCTCGGGCTTGCGATCGCGCGCGGTTTCGCCGAGTCGAACGGCGGCCGCCTGTGGGCGGAGTCGCGGCAGGGGCAGGGCACGGCGTTCGTACTGGCGCTCCCGCGTGGTTAGAGTTCGGTTCGAACGGTGAGCGCGAGCCTCGATCGGATCAAACAGTGGTTTCGCCGCGAAACGACCACGGCCGAGGACGTCGTCAAGGGGGCGAAGCCCGTGGCGGAGCCACCGGCCGGTGTTGACCCGGACTCGATGGGCTCGGAGGACGTCGAGCGCGAGACCTCGACGAACGCGCAGATGGAAGGCGCAGCCGACGAGCCCTGGCCCGGCAACACCTGAACGGCTGAGACATCCGCGGCGCCAAGCACCGAGCGGGAGTCGAGTCGTCACACCTACGTTGCACTCACGACACGTAACCTGGTACAGGACGTGGCCGTTTGGCCATCCCGATTTGCAGGGATTTCGCCGCCCGAATCGACGGTTCCGGCCGCGTCCACGACACGCTCTCGAAACGTAACCTGGTACGAGACACGTCCTTCGGAGACGTGTCCTTTTCGGCCGTTGCTGCCTGGACGGCGTCAGGCGGGAACAGGCACCGGCAGCGGCGGAATGTGGAAGACCTCGACGAACCGGTCGAGGAGCTCTGGATTGCCCTCGATCCGGACACGTCCGCTCTCGATCGCCTCGCCCGGGTCGAGCGAGCCGGTGAGCAGAGGATGGAAGCTCTCGCCGGGCTCCAGAACGAGGTCCGCGTCCGGGAGCGGGCCCTCGTCGACCTCGAGCTCGCCGTGGTCGACGCGCGCGTGGACGACCAGCTCGCCGAAGCGAAGCTCGTAACCCGCCTGTAGGTCACCCGCCGCCTCCGGGCGGAACGTGGAGCGCAACGCGAGGACCATCGTGTCCGCCGTGGCGATGTCCTCCGGACGGGGCTCAGGCATTGACCGCGCACCCCAGAGGCCGAGGCGGAGGACGACGTCCTCGAGGTCGCGGCCGTACTCGGTGAGCTCGTAGCCGACCCCGGTTGCGGGCCGCGGAAGTGCCCGCCGCCGGACGATCCCGGCGTCCTCGAGCTCCTTCAGCCGTCCCGAGAGGACGTTCGACGGGATCCGCGGCTGCCCTCGCTGCAGGTCGCTGAAGCGCTTCGGGCCACGGAGCAGGTCGCTCACGAGTACGAGCGCCCAGCGCTCGCCCACGAGCTCCAGGGCGTGAGCGAGGCCGCAGACCTTGCCGTACGTACGGGATCTCATCCACCAAATATATCCACTTGCGCTGACTATGCGTAGTTGTATATAACAAGCACACTCTGTTTTAACAATCGATAGCTGCAACGAAGGAGTGGAGACATGGACACAGTCGAGCCCCAGACCACACCCGACCCTCGCCGCTGGTGGGCGCTCGCCCTCCTCTGCGGCGCCTTCTTCATGGTCATCCTCGACGCGGCGATCGTGACGGTCGCGCTGCCGTCGATCCAGAGCGACCTGGGCTTCTCGGAGCAAAGCCTGCAGTGGGTCGTGAGCGCCTACGCCCTGACGTTCGCGGGCCTACTCCTCCTGGGCGGGCGCGCAGCCGACCTCCTCGGCCGGCGGAGGGTGTTCATGTTCGGCCTCGTCGTCTTCACGACGGCCTCGCTGCTGTGCGGGCTCGCCTGGTCACCGGCCGCACTGATCGGAGCCCGCGCCCTCCAGGGCGTCGGCGCAGCGATCATGACGCCGACGGCACTCTCGATCATCATGACCACCTTCGAGGAGGGGCGGGAGCGAAACAAGGCCCTCGGCATCTGGGGCTCGCTGGGTGGAGTCGGTGCCACGGCCGCCTGGCTCATCGGCGGCGTCCTCGTGGATGGCCCCGGCTGGCAGTGGATCTTCTTCATCAACATCCCGGTCGGCATTGCCGCACTCGCGCTCAGCCCGGTGCTACTCAAGGAGAGCCGGGGCGAGACGGCAGAGCGAAGCTTCGATCCTGCCGGCGCACTGACGGTCACGGGTGCGCTCGTGGCGCTCGTCTACGCGGTCGTCGAGGCGCCGAGCAAGGGGTGGGGGAGCGCGCAGACGATCGGCCTCCTGATGCTCTCTGCCGCTCTTCTCGTCGCGTTCGTGCTCATCGAGCGCCGCCAGCGGTTGCCGCTCGTGCCGCTGAGCATCTTCCGGTCGCGCACACTTGTGGGCGCGAACAGCGTGATGCTCTTCTTCGGGGCAGTCGTCTACGGGATGCCGTTCATCCTGACCCTCTACACCCAGCAGGTACTCGGCTACTCGGCGGTGAAGTTCGGGCTCACGTCGGTCGTGTTCCCGATTGCAGCGGCCGTCGGGTCGATCTCGGGGCAGGCGATCGTCCTCAGGATCGGGTTCCGGCCTGTCGCCGCGGTGGGCATGGGGCTGATGGCCCTCGGCTCGCTCCTGCTCACCCAGGTCTCCGTCGACGGAACCTACTTCGGCGACGTGTTCTTCGGGCTGCTCGTGTTCGGCCCCGGGGTCGGCCTCGCGTTCGTGACCGCCTCGATCGCCGCGCTCGCCGGCGTGCCGGAGAAGGAGGCGGGCCTGGCCTCGGGACTGTCCAACACGTCCTTCCAGATCGGGGCGGCGCTCGGGGTCGCGGCAGTCGCCACCGTCTCGGTCACGCGGACGAAGGACTTCTTCGCCGCGAACGGCCAAGCGGACCCGCTGCTGGCTCTGACGCACGGTTTCCAGTCGGCCTTCCTCGCGTGTGCTCTCATCGCCGCCGCCGGCATGGTCGCCGCGCTCGCTCTCCTCGGCCGTCCGCGAATTGCCGCCGAGCTCCAACCCGCAGTGGTGGCGGCCGGAGACTGATCTCTCCTGAGATACGCCGGCCGGGTCGCGAGCCTCGAGCGCAGCGAGCCGGCCGGCATCCCGGGTTACGCCCGGCTAATCGCGCCGGGGTTGTTGCTGCAGGAGATCGATGAGCTGTGCGAGCGTCTCGGTCGCAGTGGCCAGCGCCTCGACCTGCTCGTCCGAGATCTCGGCAAGGTACCCGCCGACAACGGCGCGGAGCCTTCCGCGGTAATCCGCCAGGGCGGCGCTCCCCCTACCTGTCAAGTCGACGAGGACCACGCGTCCGTCACCGGACCGGCGGCTCCGAGTCACCAGCCCCTTCTCTTCGAGCTGCTTGATGACGATCGTGATCGTCGGCTGCGCCAAGCCCTCGAGCTCGGCGAGCTCGGTGATTCGCCGCGGGCCCGCGGCGAGGGTCCTGAGCAGGCCGATCTCGGTTCGCGAGAGGTCTCCGCCGAGCTCTCTGACGAGCAGCCGGGTGAGCAAGGCCGCTCCGGGCAGCAGCTCGCTCGAGACGTAATCGACCTGCTTGGAGCGAGAGGGCGCCGTTGCCGAATTCATATTGACAAACTATATTGTTTTGCTATGCTTGTCAAGCAGAGCGATCCAAGGGGGTGTCATGTTCCACAACATCCTGGTCGCGATCGACGGCTCTCCCGATGCCGAGCAGGCGCTGACGGAGGCGATCGATCTCGCCGAAAGCGAGAACGCGCGTCTGACGCTGATCACCGCGGCGTCTCAGGTCCCGTCGACCGCGTACGTCGCGACCGGCGTGCCGGTCGCACAGCTCGTTCAAGACGCCCAGGTGGAGGCTGAAGCGATCCTCCGGCGTGCGCGCGAACGCGTCCCCGACGGCATTTCCGTGCGTTGGGTGCTGAGCGAGCAGCCGATCAGGGAGGCGCTGATCCGTCAGATCGCGACCGGCCACTACGATCTCGTCGTGACGGGCTCCCGCGGCCGCGGCGCGGTTCGCTCCGCGCTCCTCGGCAGCGTCAGCCAGTACGTCGTGCACCACAGCCCCATACCGGTGCTCGTCGTCCACGCCGAGCGTCCGCGGAAAGCTCGAGCTCCTCGGCTTGCCGCGGTCGCCCATCGACCACCGCTAGCCGAGTGACCGCCGACACAGCGACCCCCAGCGGCGGCGGGCTCCTGTCTCAGCCCAGGGCAGTGTGGGCGGTCGCGTTCGCGGCCGTTGTCTCCTTCATGGGCCTCGGGCTGGTCGACCCGATCCTGCCGGCGATCGCAAAGAACCTGGACGCTTCGCCGAGCCAGGTCGAGCTTCTGTTCACGAGCTACTTCGCGTTCACCGGCATCTCGATGCTCGTCTCGAGCTTCGTCGCCAGTCGCATCGGTGCGAAGCGCACGCTGCTGGCCGGCCTCGTCCTGATCATCGCCTTCAGCGCCGCGGCGGGTGCCTCGAACACCATCGGCGCGATCGTCGGTTTCCGCGCCGGCTGGGGGCTCGGGAACGCGCTCTTCATCGCCACGGCGCTGTCCGTGATCGTCGGCTCGGCCAGCGGTGGCGTTGCCGGTGCGGTCGTGCTGTACGAGGCTGCGCTCGGTCTGGGCATCTCGTTCGGGCCGCTGCTCGGGGGTGAGCTCGGCGCGATCAGCTGGCGCGGCCCGTTCTTCGGCGTTGCGGTCCTGATGAGCATCGCGTTCGCCGCGATCGTCGTGTTCCTGGAGCGGACACCGCCGCCGCCGAAGAGCGAGAGAACGTCGATCGGCGAGCCGCTGCTGGCGCTTCGGCATCGCGCGACGCGCGGCAGTGGACTGACCGCGATCTTCTACAACTTCGGCTTCTTCACGCTGCTTGCCTACACGCCGTTCGTGTTGCACCTGAGCATCCACCAGCTCGGGTACACCTTCACGGGCTGGGGAGTGTTGCTCGCGATCTTCGCCGTCTTCGTTGCCCCGCGGGTCGGCCGCCGCTACGGCGATGTCCGCGGGCTCGGCGGGGCGCTCGCGGCGATCGCTGCGATCCTTGTCGTGATGGGCGTGCTGCACGCGTCACAGACCGCGCTGATCCTCTGCGTCGTCCTCTCCGGCGCGTTTCTCGGGATCACGAACACGCTGATGACGCAGGTCGTGATGGAGTCTGCGCCGGTCCCCCGGCCGATCGCCTCCTCGGCCTACAGCTTCGTTCGCTTCTGTGGCGGCGCGGTCGCCCCATTCGTCGCCGGCAAGCTCGGCGAGCACGTCAGCGTCCAGGCGCCGTTCTACCTCGGCGCTGCGATGACGGCGATCGGCATCGGAGTGCTGTGGACGTACCGTGACGCGCTCCGGCCTGTCGGCGAGACGATCACCGAGCGGCCTTTCCCGGCTTTGCGCCTCACCTCGACGACCGCCCGAGCGGCTCCGATGGTGCTCGCCGTCGCCGGCGAGACCTCGCGCCAGGTGAGCGCGCTCGCCGCGCCCCTGGCTCGCGCGCGCGGCGCTGCGGTCCATGTGGTGCACGTGATCGAGACGGATGTGCTCGCCGGCGAGGAGGCAGCCGACCTCGAGAGCCCCACACAGGCCCAGGCGCTGCTCGAGGCGTGCTTCGCCGAGCTGGACGAGGCCGGCGTGCCCGTCACCGGTGAGCTGCTGCACAGCTACGGCACGCACGCCGACGTCGCGGCGCAGATCCTGAGCCGCGTGAGCGACCTCGGCGCCGGTGCGATCGTGCTCGGGCCCGAGACACGCCACGCCACGGCGGCGAGCAGCGTCAACGCGCACATCGCCGCCCGGGCACGGAGCCACGTGATCATCCTCAACCCGGCCGCGGGAGCTCTCGGCCGGCCCAGCGCCGACGAGCGGGTCGGACTCGTCCCGGCTTAGGCGCGGCTCCGCTCAGGCCATGAACGGCATGAGGTCCGGGGCCATCGTGACGAGGGGTCGCATCATGTCCCGGTCTTCGTGCTCGAGGATGTGGCAGTGGTACATGTACCGGCCGCTGTAGGTGGTGAAGCGGACGGCGATCTCGACGATCTCGTTCGGATTGACGCGCACGGTGTCCTTGAGGCCCCGTTCGTTGTCGTCGATCGAGTGGTCGAGCTCGTCGCCCGGGGCGCGCTCGAGGGTGACGGTGGCCGCCAGGTCGCGGTCGCCGACGCCGCCGTCGGGGATCAGGTAGCTGATCGGCCGCCGGGCGAGGATCTGGAACGGGTCGAGGTGGAGGTGGATCGGGTGCGTGTCGCCGGTCAGGTTGATCAGCTGCCAGACCTCGTACTCGCCGAGCATCGGGAAGAACGTCGTCGTGTCTTCGAAGTGGGCGGCGACGACACGGTAGTCGGTGGTTTCGCCGCCGTCGACGACGCGTACCCGCGGACCGCTGTCGGAACCGGCAGCGATCCCGAGCTCCCGCATCGTCAGCATGTTCGGCTCCCCTTCGAGCTCACGCTCGACGAGCGCGATCGCCCGTCGGGGCGCTGCGGCGAGGGCCTCCGCCGCCGGAGGCTCGTAGTCTGTCGCAAGCTCCCGCGGGATCGAGATGCGTCTCACGGCCTCGCCGACGACACGGAAGAGCAGCACCTGCGGATACGGGAGCAGCTTCTCGAGGTCGGCGGCATTCTCGGCGTCCGCAGCGGGAAACGAGGAGCCGTCGAACGGTGCGGCGGCGGTGTTGAGGACTGTGAGCTCACTCCCGGGTGCGAGATCGGAGAAGTCGCAGATCAGGTCGGCACGCTCGGCTGACGCAAGCACGAGCCCGTCTGCCGGAATCGGCACCGGTTCGCGGAGGAGCCCGTGGTCGGTCCCGATCTGCGTGATCCGGCCGTGCTCCGGAGCACCGTCGCGCAACAGCACCAGCCGGTAGGTGCGGGCGTTGGAGCCGTTGAGCACGCGGAAGCGGTAGGTCGCGGGTCGCACGTCGAGGACCGGCCAGACCTTGCCGTTGACGACCGTGAACGGCGCGAAGGCTTCCATGACCTCGGGGTCGGTCTTGTGGACGAGCCGGCCGGTGAGCCGGCCGTGCTCGTCGAGGTCGAAGTTGCGGTCCTGAATCAGCAGCGGGACCTCGAACGGCGGCCCTTCCGGCAACCCTAGGTCGCGCTCCCGCTCGTCACGCACGATCCAGAGCCCCGCGAGCCCGGCGTAGACGTCGAACTTGGTCGTTCCCATCACGTGGTCGTGGTACCAGAGCTGCGCCGCGCGCTGGTTCATCGGGTAGCGGAAGAGGGCGGGCTGGCCGGGGGCGAACAGGTTCTCGGCCCACCCGTCGTCCGAAGCGGGTGTGAGGCCCCCGTGGAGGTGGACGACCGTGTGACCGGTCAGGGCGGCCGCGCGCTCGTCCGGCGCACCACCGCTCAGCCCCGGAAGGCACTGCACGGGCACGCCGTCGGGGTCGGTCGCCTCAGGGGCGACGGTGGCCGAGACGGGGAAGGCTCCTTCCAACTCGTTGCGCCATTCGACCGTGACAGCCTGCCCGCGTTCGGCCTCGATCGTCGGGCCCGGAACCACCCCCTCGAAGCCCCAGATCCGCGACACGGGAAGGTCGCGGTGAAAGCGGTGCTCGCCGGTGCGGATACGCACGGTCAGCCGGCCGTCGTGCTCCGCTGCGACCAGCCGTGACGGTGCCGGAAGCTGATCGACGAACGGGGACAGCGGCGGGGTCACCACTCGCATGATTGCTCTCGCAGAAGGGAGGCCGAACGCGAGCCTATCGGCTCGCCGGCGGCACGATCAGCACCGGGCGCCCGGAATGCCGGGCAAGGTCGTATGACGTGCTCCCTTCGAGATCTTGACGAAGACGGTTGAGGCCGCGGGAGCCGACGACGATCACGGGTGCGTCGACCCTATCGGCGGCGTCGACGATTCCCATCCAGGCAGGCGAGGCGAGGACACTGTTCGGCTCGGCCGAGAACCCAGCCTTCTGCGCGATCTCTGCACCTTCGACCGCCCGCTCGCGCGCAGCTTCCTCGTCGCCGGCGATCGCCTCGTAGTCGCCCACACCGAGATCGCCGACGAGCACGGCGTCACCCTCTGCCTCGGGCATCGGTCCGACGAAGACCACGAGGGCCGGCCGTGGGCCCAACAAGTGCGCGGCCACGTCGATAGCGCGGCGAGACTCGTCCGACCCGTCGTAGGCGATCACGACCTTCCCCTCGACCGCGCTCGTCACCTGCGCACTCGATGTCGGGGTCACTGCCGTTTTCGCGTCTGTCGTCTCAGTCATGGGTCACCCTCCTTGGCCGCTCGATGATCACGTCATGCTCACGTGACGGCGAGATCGAGGCATCGGAGGTTGCACAGACGGCGCGCGCGAAGTACGCAGTCCCTTCAGGCCGCAAGCCCGCACGCGGCGAGCGATCACGGGACCAACGACGGTTCGTCGGGCGCCGACAGGCTGAGCACGGCGCCGGCTACCGCCGGTGACGCTGCGATCCTCGCTTCGAGCGACCGGAGCCGAACCGCGAGGTGCGACTCGGTGTCGTCACCCACGAGGTCGACGTCGCCGATCACGGAGACCACTCTCGGGCCGACGATCTCCAGTCTCAGATAGGTGACGCGGGCAACCTCAGGCTCCCGCAGAAGCGCTCGGATCACCGCGGCACGGATCCGGGGGTCCGCCTCTTCACCGACCAGGAGCTCCCGATTCCGGTCGATGAGGTAGATGGCGACCGCCGCGAGCAGCAGCCCGACAAGGATCGACCCGATGGCATCCGGAACGGCGGACCCGGTCAGCTGGTGCAGGCCGAGGCCGGCTGCGGCGATGACCAGGCCGATCAGCGCGGCCGAGTCTTCGGCAAAGACGGCGCGGAGGGTGGGGTCCGAGGTCGCCATGACTTCCTCGATGACGTCGCGCTGCATCAGTTGAGCCGTCGGCTTCGCTTGACGGACCGACCGCAGGAAGGAGATCCCTTCCAGCACGAACGAAACCGCGAGCACCGCGTAGCCGACGCCGAAGTCGGTGGCCGGTATCGGCCTGATCAGTTCCTGCACACCGCGGGTGATCGACAGGACAGCGCCGGCGACGAACAGTCCGAGCGCCGCGAGCAGGGCCCAGACATAGGCCTCTCGCCCGTAACCCAGCGGATGCGCATCGTCCGGCGGGCGGCGCGACCGCCGGTTGGCGACGAGCAGGAACACCTCGTTCCCCGTATCCGCCCACGAGTGCGCGGCTTCCGCGAGGATGGACGCGGACCCCGTGATCGTCGCGGCGATGGTCTTCGCGACGGCCACCAGCACGTTCGCGGCGAGCGCGACGAGGACCGTCGTGACGCTCGCGGACGAGCCCGCGGCGGACGCTCGGCCGAGCGGGCCGAGGAGCGGGTCCGGCGCCCCGGTCCACTCGGCGTCGCGGTGACGGCTAGTCGACACGCAGCGGCATCGTCTTCGCTCGCCTCGCCAGTCGCCTCAGAGGCGCTGCAGAACGGTTGCGGATAGGACGAAAAACGTGTCTGCCGTGTTCATTACTCGGGCGTCTGGGCCGAGCGAGCGCCGATGGATCGCAGCCATTCGATCACGTTCTCCCGTTGAGTGCCGAGACCCGCGGCGGCATCCAGCGCTGTGCCTTGTGCGTAGTCCGGCTCCCAGTCGAGATCGGCGCCCGCGTTCAACAGGCGCTCGGCGGCGCGGCGTTGACCTGCGGCGCACGCGTGCCAGAGCCCCTGTGAGATCAGTCTCGGGTCGGTCTCGCGGGCGAGCAGGTCGTCCAGTCGGTCGAGCATGCCGAGGGCACCCGCGTGCCAGAGCTTCTCGACTCGCGCGCCGCGCTCGGCGAGTAGGCGAGCGACGTTCCAGCAGCTGTATCCGACCGCATTGTCGAGGGGCGTTCCGATCGATCCGCCCGGCGTCTCGAGATCTGCGCCCCCGTCGATCAGTGCCACCGCAACATCGAAGTCGTCGCTGCTGGCCGCCCAGTGCAGGGGCGTCTCGGCAGGTGCGGGAGTGGTGGCGGCGTTGGGGTCGGCGCCGGCATCGAGCAGCAGCTTCACGATGGCGGGGCCGTTGGGGAAGTAACCAGGCCAATCCGCGACCACGTGGAGCGCGGTGCGCGTTCCGCCCCTCCTCTCGAGTCTCACCGTCGCCAGGTCGGGGTTGTCCGCAGGAGGCCTCTCAGCTGGTCTACATCACCGGCGCGCACGGCCGCGAGGAGCCCGGCCGCTGTCGGATCGTTGTCCGAGAGCGTCACCAGGTTCCCCATCAGTGCCACGCTAGCCGAGGCCAGGTGGTCGTCAGCCAGGCCGAGACGGCGGCCGCAACAGCGGCGCTGTTTCTGAGCGAGTGGGTACCCGGGACGCGGACGACTGTGCGATCCGAGCCGGCCGGCGGCGTCCCGAACGGGTCCTTCTCGCCCTGCACCACGAGGGTGGGGACATTGACGGCGTCGAGCTCCGGGAGCCGGCTCTTCTCGGGGCGGCCGGGCGGGTGGAGGGGGAACGCGAGGCAGACGAGGGCGACCGACTGGGTGTCGGCGGCCGTGCGGCACGCGACGCGGGCGCCGGAGGAGCGGCCGCCGGTCAGGATCGGCAGGCCGCTGAGTGGGCCCTCGTGGAGCTCGAGGACGACCGACGTCCAAGCCGCGTCGAGCTGGCTCGCCGGAGCGGGGCTGCGCCGTCCTGCTACCCGGTAGGGCTGCTCGACGAGCGCGACGCTGAGCCCCGCGGCATGGGCGCCCTCGGTGGCCGCGACGAGATCGGGCGAATCGATCCCGCCGCCGGCGCCATGGCCGAGAACGAGTGCCGCGACCGGCGAGTCCACCGGACGCAGGTGCGCTCGGGCCCGTCCGTGCGGAGTGTCGAGCTCGAGCATCCAACGAGCCTAGCCCTCGGTTCAGGATCGCTGGTGCACGACGAGGACGGAGCGTCTCGAGTGGTTGACGACGGCAGCGGCGACGCTGCCGATCAGGTGTCCTGCGAGCCCGCTCCGCCGGTGCGAGCCGAGCACGATCAGGCTCGCGTCGTGCTCCTCGGCGGTCTTGACGATCCCTTTCCAGGTCGGCGCTGCCTCGACCGCCATGCTCTGCGAGCGGAACCCCGCCTTCTCCGCCAGCGATGATCCATGCGCAGCGGTCTGTTGTGCGGCCTCCTTCACCTCGGTCGCATTCTGGGCGTCGAAGTGTTGCTTGTCGACGGGGACGAATCCGACGTCGGCGGGCTGCCAGACGCAGAGGACGAGGGCATCGCGTCCGGGCGCCAGCTGCCTCCCCGACTCCTCGATCGCAAGTTGGGCGAGCTCGGAGCCGTCATAGGCGAAGAGGACGGGTCCGAGGGCCGGGCCTTCTTGAGTCGTCATGTCAGTCTGCGCTTTCGGTCGCGACGTGGGTCGTCATGATCCTGCGTCGCCGCAGCCTTGCCAGCAGCGGCGGCGAGTACCAGGCCGGCTTTTCGCCGGCGAGGAAGAGGTCGAGGTCGGGGGTTTGCGGGTGGGCGCCGCCGAGGGCGTAGAGAACCACGCCGACGACCGCGCCGGCGACGGCGAGGCCGAAACCCACGAAGAGCGCGATCTGCGTCCCCTCATCCGAGTTGCTGCCGACGTTCGCGGCGAAGTACACGAAGATCGGCGCGATCATGAATGCCGCCACCGCCCGGAAGAGCTCGACGATCGCGAAGACTCGCTGCAGGTTGGCTGACGCCAGCGAGAAGCCGGCCACGAACAAGGCAGGTGCCACCGTCGCCCCGAGCCCGATTCCGGTCAGCCCGGAGCCGAGGAGGGTGGCCGCCTGGCTCGAGGGCACATGGACGGCGAAGACGAGGATCCCCGCGGCGAGAAACAGCATCCCGGCCAACGGGAGGTAGTGCATGGCGCGCTTCCTGATGACCAGCCCGAGCACGACGGCGGTGATCACCGCGCCGGCGACCTCGGGGAGGTAGAGGACGCCAATGTGAAGCGGGCTGTAGTGACCGGCCAGCGCAGCGGCGGTGAGAACCGTGGCCGAGACCGACGCGGCCGCGGCGAACAGCGCAACGGCGATTCCCGCGACCGGGATCGTGCTCGTGAGCATCGTGCGGACCGTCAACAGCGGCCGCTTGGCGCGGTACTGGTAGACGACCAGCGCGACGATCGTCGCAAGGCCGCCGAGCAACGGCACGATCACCACGGGATCGAGGAAGCGGTGGCTCGTGAGCTGCGAGGCGCCGAAGAACGCGGCCACACAACCGATGGCGGCCAGGGCGATCGCAGGCACGTCACGCGGCGCGTCGAGGTTGGCGGGCGGCGCGTCCTCGAAGGTCAGTACGGCCAGCACCAATGCCGCGACGGAGATCCCGGCGACGATCCAGAACAACGGGCGCCACCCGTTCGCCTGGGCCTGCAGCCCCCCGATGAACGGGCCCAGGGCCACGGCGCCGAAGATGCACATGTTCATGATGACCGCGGTGTCGCGCAGCCTGTGCGCTGGAAAGCCGATCGCAAGCGGCGGCACCGCTGCGATCAAGAGCAGGCTGGTGCTCAGGCCCTGGAGCACGCGACCTGCGGTGTACATCCAGGGTCCCTGCGCCGAGGCCGCGAGGATCGAGCCGATCACGAGCAGCACCGCGTAGCCGACCAGCATCCTGCGCTGCGGCAGGTGCATGGCGAACTGGACGGCGAGCACCGTGCCCACCGCATAGGCCGCGTTCGCCAGGCCGGCGCTCAGGCTCAGCGTCTGCGCGCTCATGTGCAACTGCTCGCCGATCATCGGCGTCAGCGGGCCGAGCGCCGCTGAGAGGGCGAGGTACGGGATCAGCGCGAGCATCACCATCGCCGCGACCGCTATGTACTGGCCGGCAAGGGGTCCCCGACGCATTACCCGGCCGCTTTCCGTGACGTTGTGTGAGCTACATGCATATTTCTTCCTTTCCAGGCAGGTCCTTGCGCTAAAGTGGAGGCGACCTCCGAAACATCCGGAGCAAGCCTCCGGTTACTATACGGAGGTAACCTCCGTTTGTCAAATCCCATGAGCCAGACCGAGATCCATCCGCAGCGCCACCAGCGCGCCGACGCGCGCGTGAACCACGACAAGCTCGTGGCGGCCGCGCGCGCGCTCTTCTCCGAGAAGGGCACGTCGGCTCCGCTCGAGGAGGTGGCGGAGCGGGCCGGGGTCGGGATCGGCACGCTCTACCGTCACTTCCCCACGCGGCAGGCGCTTCTCGAGGCCGTGTACATCGACGAGGTCGAGGCCATGGCGCGCGCAGCCGCCGACCTGGCGGAGCTGCCGCCGTGGGAGGCGCTCTCGCAGTGGCTGCATCAGTACGTCGGCTTCGCGGCAACCAAGCGCGCGCTCAACGAGGCGCTGATGGAGACGGATCCGAACTCGGACGTCCTGCTCACCTGTCGCACCTGCGATCATCGGCGCCGGTACCGCCCTCGTCGAACGCGCACAACGCGCCGGCGTCGTCCGCGACGACACGAACTTCGTCGACGTCGTGCGGATGGTCGGCGCGATCGCGATGGTGCCCACCGAAGACCCCGAGCAGAAGCAGCGCCTGCTCGAGCTCGCGCTCGACGGGCTCCGGTACCACCCACAAGACTCCTAGCTCGTCCCGACCGCTCGCTGCGGCCTTCACGCAGTCGATCTGCGTTCGCGCCGATTCGCGAATCGTCCACGTCGCAGATTCTTCGTGGATGGCAGACGACAACGACATCACCAAACGAATCCCGAAGTTCATCGAGCCCTTCCGGGTGACCCCGGGCTCGAGCGTGAAGCTGGCAAAGGACTTCGACCCGGGCTTCAAGGCCGGGATCGAGAAGAAGAAGGACGGTGCCGACCTCTTGGAGGGCGGGATCGAGTTGCTTTCGGAGTACCAGGCGCGACTGGCCGCGCAGGACACCCATGGCGTGTTGGTCGTTCTTCAGGCACTCGATGCGGCCGGAAAGGACGGGACGATCCGCCACGTGATGAGCGGCGTCAACCCACAGGGGGTGCGGGTCGAGAGCTTCAAGGTCCCGTCGGACGCGGAGCTCAATCAGGACTTCCTCCGGCGGTATCAGGAGCGGCTCCCGGCGCGCGGAGAGATCGGCATCTTCAACCGGTCGCACTACGAGGAGGTGCTCGTCGTCCGGGTGCATCCGGAGAACCTCCTCCGGGAGAAGCTTCCGGTCGAGACGCGCAAGCATCACGTCTGGGCGCGCAGATATGACGCGATCAACGACTGGGAGCGGTATCTCTCCGAGAACGGCTTCCGGATCGTGAAGCTCTTCCTGAACCTTTCGCGCGAGGAGCAGCGAGCTCGCTTCCTGAGGCGCATCGATCTTCCCGACCACAACTGGAAGTTCTCCTCCCACGACGTCGAGGAGCGTCAGTCCTGGGACGACTACCAGGAGGCGTTCTCGGAGATGTTCAGCCACACGAGCACGGCCTGGGCGCCGTGGTACGTGATCCCGGCGGACCGCAAGTGGTTTGCGCGCATCGCCGCCGCGGCGGTGATCGCGCAGGCGCTGATCGACATCGACCCGCAGTACCCACGCCTCGGCGACGACGCCCTGCGCGACCTCCAGACGGCAAAGCGCCTTCTGGAAGCAGAGGCGCCTGCTGGAGCGGCTGCGGATCCGTTCGAGGCAAACGGGACGAACGGCGACACCGCAGTTACCTGCAGCGACGGCCCAGCAGAACGGTTGAGCGGTGGCAGCCCGGTTCGTGGCAGCCATCGACCACGGGACCAGCAGCACCCGCTGCATCCTCTTCGGAGCGCGAGGGGTCCCCGTCGCCACGGCACAACGCCAACAGACCATGCTCTACCCGCAGCCAGGCTGGGTAGAGCTCGACATGGCCGAGGTGTGGCAGCGCACCCAGGAGTGCATCCACGAGGCGCTCAAGACAGCGGGTGCGTCGCCGGCGGACGTGGCGGGGATCGGGATCACGAACGAGCGCGAGACCGTCGTGCTGTGGGATCGAAGGACCGGGAGCCCCGTCGCACCGGCGATCACCTGGCAGGACACGCGCACCGCGGCCGCCGTCGACGCGCTCGCCGCCGACGGGGGCATCCACCGGTTCCAGGCGCAGACCGGCCTGCCGATCTCGACCTACTCGTCAGCCCTGAAGCTTTCGTGGCTGCTCGACCAGGACTCGACCAGGCGCGACGCGGCGACGCGCGGGGACCTCCTGTTCGGCACGCCGGATACGTGGCTGCTGTGGAACCTGACCGGTGGCCCGAACGGGGGGGTGCATGCGACTGATCCGACGAACGCCGGTCGCACCCTTCTCATGAACCTGAACACGCTCGACTGGGACGACGACCTCCTCGAGCTCCTGGAGATCCCGCGTGCGCTTCTTCCCGGGATCCGCTCGTCGAGCGAGGTGTACGGGACGGCGGTCGGCGACCTCTCCGGCGTGCCCGTCGCGGGCGTCCTCGGCGACCAGCAGGCCTCGCTGTTCGGCCACACCTGCTTCGACCACGGTGACATGAAGAACACGTACGGCACGGGGGCGTTCCTGCTCTACACCCTCGGGAACGAGCCTGTGATGTCCGAGCATGGCTTGATCACCACCGTCGCGTGGAGGCTCGGTGATGCGCGTCCGGTCTACGCACTCGAGGGCTCGGTCGCGATGGCCGGCGCGCTGATCCAGTGGCTCCGCGACAACCTCGGGATCATCGACGACGCGAGTGAGGTGGAGGCGCTCGCGCGCTCGGTCGACGGCTCTGAAGGTGTGGTCTTCGTCCCCGCGTTCTCGGGCCTGTTCGCGCCGTACTGGCGCGACGACGCACGAGGCGTGATCGTCGGCCTCACTCGCTTTGCGAGCAAGGGGCACATCGCGCGGGCGGCGTTGGAGGCGTCTGCCTACCAGACCTACGACCTGGTGGAGGCGATGCTCGCCGACACGGGAGTCGAGCGGGTCGACGAGCTGCGAGTCGACGGGGGCATGACCGCGAACGACCTGTTGATGCAGTTTCAGGCCGACATTCTCGGGTCGGCCGTGGCAGTCCCAGCCGTCGCCGAGATCACGGCCACGGGTGCCGCCTACGCCGCCGGCCTGGCGACGGGGTTCTGGTCGGGGCTCGACGAGTTGCGCGCGAACTACACGATCACACGTCGCTGGCAGCCCCAGATCACGCCGGACGAGCGCCTCGACGGTGTCGCCGCGTGGCGTCGAGGCGTCGATCGCACGCTTGGCCTGGTCGGGGACGAGCGGGAGGCGACGACGGTTACGTCCCCGGTAGCCCTCTGATGGGCGAGGAGGGTTCGTGGAGGCGGGCCTCCAGCAAGCGCTGTTTCGGTGGTGGCCCGCAACGAATCGGGTGAACGGCGGACGCGCCCGGCCCGCGGCCGCGGGAATGCTTGAGCGGATGAACTAACTGAAAGGTGGATCGATGTCAACACAAAGCGTTGTTTCGAGCTTCAACCGCCCCGGCTGGCTCACGTTCGCCGCGGTGGTCATGTTCGCCGTCGGCGTCATGCAGGCCATCTCCGGCATCTACTTCCTTGCCAACAGCAGCAGAATCGCCGACGTCTACGGCGGGGCCTTCGGTCGGCACACCGCCGCGCTGGGCATCTGGGAGCTCGTGATCGCGGCGCTCTCGCTCGGCGGCGGTTATTCGCTGCTCGCCGGACACACCTTTGGGCGCGTGATCGGCTACCTCTGGGCGATCCTGGTGATCGTGGAGAGCTTCCTGCTCTTCAGCACGGCGCCCTGGTACGCATTTGCGGCCCTGATCCTGGGGGTGCTCGTGGTCTACGCGCTCTCGACGACGTCCAGCTGGACTGACGACAGCACAGAGCCACGAACCATCGGCTGAATCTTTTTTAGCTGTAGACCGGAGTCGTGTCGATGTAGCTGCGGTAGTCCGCGACCAGCCCGTGACGCAGGCGGAAGATGCTGCAGCCCGGAACGGTCACCTCTCTTCCGTCCAGACGCGTGTAGTGAACCTCGAGCTCTGCGACCAGCATCTCGCCGTCCACCCAGACGTCGACGACGTCGTGCCAGAAGCCCATGACCGAGTCGAGGAACCTGTTGAACGCATGGACGAAAGCGGGCTTGCCAACGGCCACGGGCGCATTCTCGAGACGGAACCGAACGTCGTCGGCCATGAACCCGGCCAGCAGCTCCACCTGCTCGCTGTCGAAGGCCTTGAAGATCGCGCGGGCCCGATCGGAGGGGCTCAGGATGTAGGAGACCGCTTCCATCGGCGCGCCTCAGTCCGCGGCCCCAGAGTCTTCGAGGCGCGCCGTCCAGCGCTCCTCGATCCGCCCGAGCCGCCAGATCGCGAGCGCGATGACCCACGAAGCGACGAACAGGCCGACGATCACGAACCCGAGGGCGTTGATGTCGACGTTCTCGAACCAGTTCCAGAACGACCCGGAGAGGTCGAGCTCTCTACCGATGAGCCCGCCGACCTCGATCGTGCCGATCACCAGCGCCACCGCCACGGACAGGCCCGTGATCGCGAGGTTGTAGAACACCTTCCGGACCGGCTTGGAGAGCGACCACCCGTAGGCGAAGTTCATGAACGACCCATCGATCGAGTCCATCAACGACATCCCGGCGGCGAAGAGGATCGGCAGGCAGAGGACTGCGTACCACGGCAGTCCACCGGTCCCGGCGCCTGCGGCAATCACGAGGAGCGCGACCTCGCTCGCTGTATCGAACCCGAGCCCGAACAGCAACCCGACCGGATACATGTGCCGCGGCTTGGAAACGGCGTTCGTGAGCCCGCCGAGGAGACGATTCATCAATCCGCGGCTGTTGAGCTGACGCTCGAGGCCGGCTTCGTCGTACCGGCCGTTTCTCATCTGGCGGAACACCTTCAGGATGCCGACCAGGACCACGATGTTGATCGCTGCAATCAGATAGAGAAACCCTCCGGACACGGCGATGCCGACAGACCCGGCGGCCTGGCGAAGCGTCGAGTGCTCGCCTCCCGCGGGCCCCGCGAGTGAGCGCACCCCGACCGAGATCAGGAGGGCGAGCGCGAAGACGATCGTCGAGTGCCCGAGCGAGAACCAGAACCCGACGCTCAACGGCCGTTTGCCCTGGGCCATCAACTTCCGTGTGGTGTTGTCGATGGCGGAGATGTGGTCGGCGTCGAATGCGTGCCGCAGCCCGAGGGTGTAGGCGGTGACGCCGAGCCCGATCGCCGGGATCCCGGCCTTGGCGAGGTGGTAGCGGCCCGGCCCGGCGAACGCGAAGAGCGCCGCGAAGCCGAGCACGTGCAACCCCGCCACGGCCGAGACCATGCCCGCGACCGTCCGGCGCTCTCCCCTGTTCAGCGATGCCCAGAACACGGCACTACTGCTCGGACGAGAGGAACGCGTCTTTCTTCTCTTCGGTCGGCGCCTGGGCGTTCGGCAAGCCGAGGAACGGGAACTCCCTCATGTAGTCGTCGTGCGGCTCGACGCCGTCCGAGATCACCTGTCCGTACGTCAGGAACGCCATGCGGATGTCGTAGACGTCATCCATGAGGACACGGCCGTTCGGGTAATGCGCGGGCCGCGTGCGGTTGTAGTGCATGACGTCGGGAAGGACGGTGAGGGCCGTCTCTCTGGCGACCTCGGGCGGGTAGCCGCGACTCTCCAGCAGCTCGGACCAGGGCTCGAGAAACCCCGCGACGTCATCGGCCGGATGTCCGGCGTTGAACTTGTTCTTCAGCTCGTCGACGAAGAACGGATTGAACGAGGGGTTCCCGTACCGGTCGACCTGCACGAGCGTTCCATCGCGATGCACGCTCGAGGTACACCAGACCGCGATCTCCGGGCCCGTGCCGAGCATCTCGTTGGGCACCTCCATCGCCATCGAGAGGACGTTCTTGCCGGCGAACGTGTCGTCGCCCGTGAACTTGAAGTCGTGGAACGCGCCCTCGCCGTCGGCGAAGAACGGATCGCTGCGGACGCCGATGAACAGCCTGCACGCACCGGCCTCGACGGGTTTCGCCATGGCGTCGAAGCCGACGGGAATGCCCTCGATGAGCACCTCGCCGACAGCCTCGGGCTCCCGAGCCTGGCTTCCGGTTGCGTAATACACGGTCCCGGTCTGCGCGCCGTCTCTCGACTCCGAGAAGACGAATGAGAAGGCAACGTCGGCCTGCGTGTCACCGTCGTTGTCGACGTTCAGCCGGTAGACCGCCTCGGGGTTGAAGTCGGCGCCGGTCATGAACGGGTTCACGTTGAAGATCAGAACCGTCTTGCCCGCGGCCTCTGGCGACGCGAACAGGAAGAGATCGGTCAAGTCCAGGCGGGCGTCGTCCCCCGGGAACTTGAGCATCGCTGCACTGAAGTGATTGGACATCCCTGGCTCCTTTCAGGTGCTCCCCCCGATGGGGATCACGTTTCAGGCTTGCGCGTTACCCGTGACGTCGCGCCCATGGAGGCCCGGGTCGGCCCCCCGGTCTGCGCGTCGAGGGCGGTCGCCCGTGCCGGTAGGAGCGCTCACACCGGGGCTACGACCGGGGCTGCAACAGGCGCAACTCCCGCCCAGCAGGGCGACCCTGACCTCTACGTAACCGGTGGCATCAGCGGGATGACCACCTACTCGAGAGGGGAGAACCATGGGAAAGGTCAAGCTCACAGGGCTCGCGGTGCTCGCAGCGGCGAGCGTGGTGGCAGCGGCAGCCGTTGCGTCGTCGAAGACGTCGACCATCTCGCTGCGGCCGACGGCGGTTGGCAAGGTGCTCGTCGCCGCGAACGGGCGGACGCTCTATCTGTTCACGGCCGACAAGGGCGCCACAAGCGGCTGTTACGGACAGTGCGCGGCCTACTGGCCGCCGCTCATCGCCACCCAGCCGAGCGTCGCGTCGGGCCTGAAGGCGTCGCTGCTCGGCACCACGAAGCGCAAGGACGGGAAGCTGCAGGTCACCTATGCCGGCCACCCGCTCTACTTCTTCGCGGAGGACAAGAAGGCGGGGCAGGTCAACGGCCAGGGGTTCGTTCACTTCGGCGGAGGCTGGTGGGTCGTCTCGGCCGCCGGCACCAAGATCACGTCGAAGCCATGACACGGTCGCTCGGTGCTGCCCGCGTGGGGCGCGGCAGCACCGAGCACGTACCGTCTGAGAGGAAGGAGGAGGTCATGGAGTTCCTCGTCGAGTTCGAGCTCGAGGTTCCGGAGGGAACCCCCGAGAGCGAGATCGAGCAGCGCACGCGTGCGGAGTCGGCCGCGACGGCAAGGCTCGCGGACCAGGGCCATCTTCACCGCATCTGGAGGCGGGCTGCAGTCGCGAACGACGGGCTGGTCCTCGGCCTCTACAGTGCCGAGAGCGAGGCCGCACTCGGCGACCTGCTGCATGCGCTGCCTCTGGCCGACTGGCTGCAGATCACGATGATCCCGCTCGCGCCGCATCCGAACGATCCGAACCCGGTCGGGCCATGAACGCGCTGCCCGAACCTCGGCTGACGCTGGTCTACCGTCTGGAGGCCACGCTCGGCGAGCCGCTCGACCTCGGCGACGTGAGCCAGGGGCACCGGCGCATCGTCCCCCAGACCGGCGGCACGTTCGCGGGGCCCGAGCTCAACGGGAAGCTGCTGCCGGGGGTGAGCGCCGACTGGCAGATCGTCCTGCCGGACGGCACCGCTCTCGCAGACATCCGTTACACGCTCGAGACCGATGACGGTGCGCTCCTCTACGTGCGATCGCGGGGTGTGCGCCACGGGAGTGCGGAGGTTCTCGCACGTCTCGCCCGCGGCGAGGACGTCGATCCGAGCGAGTACACCTTTCGCACCTCGACTCAGATCGAGACAGCGTCGGCGCGGCTCGATTGGATGAACAAAGGCGTCTTCATCAGCGTCGGCGGCCGCCGACCGGGGAGCGTCGTCTACGAGACGTACCTAGTCTCGTGACCCCGCCCCTCTCTAGAGCCAGATGCGTACCGTGAATCCAGTCGGCGACTGGAAGAACTCGATCTGCCAGGTCAGCTGCCGCGCAACCCAGAGGCCGGTGCCGATGCCCTCGTGTGGCGCGAGATAGCCGGCTGCGGGGTCGTCGAAGCCGTCGCCTCGGTCGACGATCTCGCAGACGAATCGTCCTCGGACGCGTCCGACGCGGACCTCCTGGATGCCGCCTCCGTGCTGCATTGCGTTGTTCGCGATCTCGGTCGCGGCGAGCAGCAGGTCGAGAGCTTGTGAATCGCTCATCTCGTCGGCGGCGAGCTCCCGGGCGAGCTGCTCTCGAAGCTCCTCGGCGCCGCGGCCGAATGGGATCGGCCGCAGCCCTGTGAGCCGCGCCGGCACCGGCGTGATGCGACGGAGGAGGTGGTC
This sequence comes from uncultured Actinomycetota bacterium, assembly GCA_963801905.1. GTDB lineage: Bacteria > Actinomycetota > Thermoleophilia > Gaiellales > Gaiellaceae > PALSA-600. Next base: position 121,802 of record CAWDGP010000005.1, read on the forward strand.
GGGGTCCTCGTAGTGGTCGCTCTGGTTCCAGCTGTCGTCGGCGACGACCTCGGGGTGCGTTTGCCAGACGCCCTCGATGACCGGGTCCGGGGTGTCGTTCGCGTCGTAGGAGCAGAGCACCCACGCCGGCAGGTGCCCGAAGGAGCGGTTGAACACCGCCTCGTACCCCGTCCACATGTCCCACTCGGCGGGATCAGGCCCGAACTGGACGTCGGCGACTGCGCGCAGCGTCGGGGTCTTCCGCAGCTGTTCGACGTAGACCTCGTGGTAGGCGGCGAGGGTTCGCGCCGGCCGCGTGTAGGCGCCGCTGACGTCGACGAAGGTGACATGCGCGGCTTCGTGACCGAGGGCCTCGCGCATCATCGAGAGCCCCGGCTTCGTATGCGCCACGATCGCTCCTTCGCCAGCCTCGATGCCGTCCTTGAGGAACGGCACTGCGCGCCTGAGGTACTCGTCGGTCGACTCGTAGACGAGGGCGTTGTGCCGGAGTGATGTGTGGTCAGAGCTCATCGGTCGTCGATCCAGGATTCGTTCTGCGTGCCCGCTTAAGCTGTAGTAAGACGGTAGGCCGCGGTTTCAAGTCGTTAGGCCCTTCTGTTTGGGCGGATCCATCCCACCTCGAGACTCCGGGATGTCGACCGGGGAGACCACTGGGGCGATCGCGGAACGACGAGCGCAGACTGCAACACGAAATCACCCGCGGTCCCTACAGACCTGGAGCAAAGCGATGAACAGCAACGGACATCAGGATGGCATTTACCCCTTCCCGGGCGGTATGCAGTCGCGTCAGATCGAAGCGAACGGCGCCGAGATCCACGTACGCGTCGGCGGGCATGGGCCGGCGGTCGTCATGCTGCACGGCTTCGGCACGACGGGCGACATGTGGGGTCATCTCGCGAGTTCACTCATCGAAGACCACATGGTTGTCGCGCCCGACCTGCGTGGGTTGGGCCTCTCGTCGAAGCCTGACGGCGGCTACGACAAGAAGAATCAGGCAGCGGACGTGGTGGGCGTCCTGGACGCGCTGGGTGTGGGTACGGCCGATCTGGTGACCCACGACATCGGCGTCATGGTCGGCTTCGCAGTTGCCGCCACCCACCCCGAGCGTGTCACCCGATGGGTAGCGATCGATGCGCCGCTGCCCGGCATCGGGCCCTGGGAGCAGATCACACGGGATCCGACCATGTGGCATTTCGGCTTCGGCGGCCCGGACATGGAGCGCCTGGTCGCCGGCCGCGAGCGCATCTATCTCGACCGCTTCTGGAACGACCTTTCCCGGGACCCAACGCGGTTTGACGAAGCGAAGCGCGAGCATTACGCGGCGCTCTATGCGCTACCCGGCGCGATGCGAGCCAGCTTTGCCCAGTTCCGCGCGTTCGGCCAGGACGCGGCCGACAACGCGACGTTCCTTGCGGAGGGGAAGCTTCAGATGCCGGCCTTGGCCTTCGGTGGCGATGCCACTTTCGGCCCTCTGATCGGCGCGGTCATCGGGAGTGTCGCCGATAACGTCGAGGAGGCGATCATCCCGGACTGCGGGCACTGGATCACGGAAGAGCAGCCACAGGCGACGACGGACCTGGTCGTCGACTTCGTGCGCCAGGCGCGTTGAAACCCGGTCTCTGCTTTGAGCCCGAGGCCGTGCACTACGAGTCGGATTCGGACGACAGCCTTCGTGTGAGAAGACGCACCCGACTTCTCATGGCTCAGACGGGAGTCGCAAGAGGAGAAGCCACGCGGTCAACATCCCGCCGACGAGGGCGAGAATGAGCGCCGGAACGAGCCAATACAGGCCACCTCCACCGACGATCAGGGTGACCCCGGCGATCTCGGTCAGCAAAGAGGTCGAGAGGGTCGGGGTCGTGAGGTCGAGCGTACGTGCCAAACGCGACTCGAGGCCTGCGTCTTCGCTCACGTGGCCTCGCCCCGCAAGAACCAAGGCGGCGCCCGCGACGATCCCGAGAACGATCAGTTCCGCGCCGAGCACCCAATCCGGTTGCCGTGGCGTCACAACGAGAATCGCAGCGACGAGTGGGATCGCGAAGAGCACGAGCGTCCGCGTCGCGAAGCCATAGAGCGCCGGATGATTCGCGATACGGCTGGAGTTCAGAGAGATCGCCACGAAGAGAAGCCCGATCAACGCACCGCTCGCAGCGCCGATAACGACTCCGAAGCTCTCCCAGCCTTCAATCACGAGGCGACCGTCCGGCTACAGCCAGAGGGCAAAGGTGCCCAAGCAAGGCGCTCGGCGCCCACGACTCATTTCATTGCCGCTTCGACGATGGCAATGTCCTGTTCCGTCGTTCCGCCACTGACTCCCACGCCGGCGATCACCTGGCCCTCGCTGGTGAGCGGCACACCGCCGCCCATCGCGGAGTATCTGCCGCCGGCGACGGCGAGGAGCGGATAGAGGGCCTCGCCTGGTTGTACGAGGGGGACGAGGTCAGCCGTCCGCACGCCGATCAGGGCGGACGTGTAGGCCTTTCGCTCGGCGAGCTCGAGGGAGAAGGCCGGCGCTCCGGTCATGCGGTGGGTGAGAACGACGTTGCCGTGGATGTCGATGACGGTCACCGCGACCGGCACGTCTTGTCCTGCCGACTCGGCCTCGACGCGGTCAGCGATGTTCTTTGCGATGGTGAGCAAGTCCATGGTCGTGTGCCTCCTTTCAGGAAGTGATGGGCGGTTCGGATCTCAGCGTTCAGCTCTGAGCTGTCCCACGTGGAAGCCGAGTCGATCTTCCGAGTCTCCGGGCGTCTGGAGACCTTGCTCCAGGAGGGCTTTGATGCTTTGCTGCGCCGCCGGTCGCTTGACGGAGGCCATGCACGCGTCCCAGCCCGCTCTGATCTCGACGTCGGGCGGCAGGCTGGCTTCGTTCACGAGGTTCTTGGTGTTGGCGATCGCCCACTTGTCGAATGACGCGATCCGGGTCGCGAGCGCGCCGACGAAATCGTCCAGCTCGGCATCCGGTAGCGCGCGATTCACGTAGCCGAGGAACTCGGCATCGGCGCCTCCGATGTCGTCTGAGCTCAGGAGCACTTCGAGGGCGCGTCCTCGACCCATCACCCGCGGCAATCGCGCCATGGGCCCTCCGCCGGCGACGAGGCCGACGCCGACTTCCCACTGCGAGAAGATCGCTTTCTCTCGGCTGGCGAAGCTCATGTCGCAGGCGAGGGCTAGCTCGCTGCCGTTGCCAGTCGCCCGCCCCCGGATGAGCGCGATCGAGACGAACGGGGCTCGCGTCAGACGTACTAGGACGTCGGGCCATGCCTCGAGGCCGGTCGGGCCTTGCGGGATGCTCGTCAGATCCTCGAAGTTCGCGAGGAAGTCGGAGTGATTCAGGAAGAAGCCGTCGACGACGCTCTCGAAGACCACCACCTTCGTTCGGTCGTCGTTCTCGAGCTCGGTGACGATGTCTCGGATCTGTAGAACGAATTCCGGGCCCATGAGGTTGAGCGGCGGGTTGTCGAGTACGACTCGGCAGTGTGAGGGCGTAACTCGACTCAGCCTGATCTGTGCGGTCATCGCTGTTGAGGACATGACGCTCCTGGCTCGGGTGTAGGGAATGGCGTATATGCCTCGAGATTGCCCCGGAGTGCGCACGCTCGCGCCTAGGAAGCTCCGGGTCACGTCACCTGGTGTCCGCCGGTTGCAGCTACGGCCCGGGATGCGACCAGGGAAAGGACGGGGGCGATCGCGGAACGCCTCGCGAAGACTGAACCCGGAGTCCACCCTGTCCCTCGCAGCGAAAGGAAGCCCAATGTCTAACCCAACGATCGTTCTCGCTCACGGCGCTTTCGGAGACGCCTCGAGCTGGCGCTCGGTGTTCGACCACCTCGGCCGCGACGAGTACACGATTCTCGCCCCTGCGATTCCCCTTCGCGGGGTCGCAAGTGACGCCTCGTATCTCGGAGCCGTCATCGACCACATCGATGGCCCCGTCGTGCTCGTCGGGCATTCCTACAGTGGGTGCGTGATCACTGTGGCCGGCACCTCGGACAAGGTCGTCGGCCTCGTGTACGTGGCGGGATTCGCGCCGGACCAGGGCGAGTCGATCACCGACCTGCAGGCGCGCTTTCCATCGCTGGCGATGGGCAACTTCCTCGAACCGACACAACTGCCCGACGGGAGCGTCGAGGTGTCAGTCGACCCACAGCGCTTCCACGACATCTTCTGTGCCGACGTCCCGGGCGCGGACGCTGCGTTCATGGCGCACGCCCAACGTCCGCTCATGACATCGGCGTTCGAGGACTCGGCCGCCGCTGCTGCCTGGCACGTGAAGCCGTCCTGGGGCGTGTTCGGGACCGCAGATCTTCCGATTGCTCCCGCGCTGCACCGCTTTTCGTACGGTCGTGCCGGCTCCAATGTGACAGAGGTCGAAGGCGCCTCGCACTTCGTGCAGCTCTCGCATCCGGACGTCGTCGCAGGCGTCATTCGCGAGGCCGTGGCGGCGAGCACGGCAAGCATGGTCGCGTGATGCCGCCCGTCTCGCCCGGATTCCAGGGCCACCTCTCGTAAACCGATACGCCGCGTTCAAGTCGCAGCTCCTCCGGGCGGAGCGGATTCGGAAAGAGCTGCCCGCAGCTTGCCGAGCGCACCCGCTTCGATCTGCCGCGCGCGCTCGGCGGTCACTCCGAGCCGGGCGCCGATGTCGCCGAGAGTTTCAGCGTCCTGGCCCAGCCCGTAGTGGGCGCGGATCACGAAGCGCTCACGTTCGTCGAGCTGGTCGGTCAGGTCGCGCATGTCACGGAATTCGAAGGCATCGAGCACCTGCTGGTAGGCCTGCTCGGCGGTCGGATCGACGATGGTGTCGCCGACGGTCGCCGTGGCGTCATCCCCGCCGGTCACCTGTTCCTGCGTGCTGCGCGGTGTCCGCTCGGTCGCCTCCAGGCGCTCCAGCTGCGTAGGAGTCAGGCCGGTCGCACGGCTGAGCTCGTCGCTGTTGGGGTCGACGCCGTGCAGCTGGAGGTGGTCGCTGCGGGCTCTCCTGATCTGCGCGAGCTCGCGGACGGCGCGATCCGAGAGTGCCACCGGTCGTGTGAGCTCCGCGACGAGCTCCTGCATCGCCTTGCGGACCCAGAACGACGCGTAGGCCCAGAAGGGGGTCTCCAGCGTGGCGTCGTATCGTCGTGCAGCGAGGAGCAGGCCGGCAACGCCCTCTTGCAGTAGCTCCAGGCGCTCGACCCTGCTGTTCCTGAAACCGCGGGCGACATCGCCGATCGCCGGCAGGAACGTCTCGACGAGTTTCCGGCAGGCACCGGCGTCGCCGCGTTCGGCCGCGATCACCAGATCTCGTTCCTGCAAAGCCGTGAGCCGTCGTTGAGCCACGGGCCGCCAATCGGGAGGAGATCGCGATTCTCCCACTCCTGCCTTGACTTGTCGTGGGGGCGGCTTACTGGACCACTGGTGAGCAACGTCCCGGCCCGTAGCGAGACCGAGACAGGAAGACCTGGGTCGCCCGGGCTCGTGCTCGTGCCTGGGGCCTCGGTGCCATCGCTTCGTGGCCGCACCGTCGAGTGTGCGCGGCTCGATGAGTTGCTGGACGCGGTGCGCCGAGGAGAGAGCGGCGCACTCGTTCTACGCGGGGAGGCCGGCATGGGAAAGACGGCTCTGCTCGACTACGTCGCCGACCAGGGCGAGGGTTGCGCGGTCGTTCGCGCCGTTGGCGTCGAGTCGGAGATGGAGCTTCCGTTTGCAGCGCTCCACCAGCTCTGTGTGTCGCTGCTCGAAGGCCTCGAGCGACTACCGCCGCCGCAGCGTGACGCGCTGCGAACGGCGTTCGGCCTGAGCTCGAGCGCGCCACCCGATCCGTTCCTGGTCGGCCTCGCGGCGCTGACGCTGCTCTCGTACGCCGCCGACTCGCAGCCGCTGATCTGCGTCATCGACGACGCGCACTGGCTCGACCGCTGCTCGGCTCAGGTGCTGTCGTTCGTGGCTCGACGTCTTCAGGCGGAGTCGGTGATCGTGCTGTTCGCAGAGCGCGACCAGGACCAGCCGACCGAGCTAGCCGGGTTGCCGGAGCTTCGTTTGCAGCGACTATCGGATGACGACGCACGCGAGTTGCTCGCATCGTCGACCCCAGGACGGCTCGACGAACGGGTCCGTGAGCGGATCATCGCGGAGGCACGCGGGAACCCACTCGCGTTGCTCGAGCTGCCTCGCGGTGTCTCGTCGGCAAGTCTCGCCGGCGGTTTCGCGGTGGCGGATTCGTTCCCGCTTGTGAACCGTGTGGAGGCAAGCTTCCGGCGGCGGGTCGACCAGCTTCCCGAGGAGACGCAACGCCTCCTGCTCCTCGGTGCGGCCGAGCCGACCGGCGATCCGATCCTCCTCTGGGATGCCGCTGCCGTACTTGGTCTTCCGATCGACTCGGCGGCTCCGGCCGAAACAGCCGATCTCATCGCCGTCGGTGCGCGAGTCACATTCCGCCACCCACTGCTCCGGTCGGCGATCTACGGTGCTGCCTCAGCCGACAGCCGTCGAAACGCGCATTGGGCGCTGGCAGAGGCCATCGATGCAGCGCGTGATCCTGATCGTCGCGCCTGGCATCGGGCTCATGCCGCGCTCGCACCAGACGAGGAGGTTGCTCGCGAGCTCGAGCTGTCGGCAGACCGAGCTCGAGCTCGTGGCGGGATCGCCGCCGGAGCTGCGTTTCTTCAGCGCGCCGCCGCACTGACCGCCGACCCGGCGCTACGCGCCGAGCGCGCGCTGGCGGCGGCACAAGCGAGCTTCGAGGCCGGTTCGTTCGACGCGGCGCTAGCTGTGCTGGCCTTGGCCGAAGCGGACCCGCTCGACGAGCTTCAGCGCGCACGCGTCGATCTCTTGCGCGGACGGATCGCCTCGGTCTCCAGCTTCGGGATCGGGGCTGCGCAGCTGCTTCAGGCGGCCAGGCAGCTCGAGCCGCTCGACATCGACCTTGCGCGCGAGACCTATCTAGAGGCGTGGGGCGCCGCCGTCGCTGGAGGCGAGCTCGTGAGTGCTCTGACGCTCGCCGAGGTCTCGCGGGCCGTGTGCTCTGCTCCCCCGCCGGCACACGAATCGGTTGCCTCGGACCTCCTGCTCGAGGGCCTCGCGCAGCTGGTTGCGCAGGGACTGAGACGGGCGGCGCCGACGCTGCGGAAGGCGGTGAGCGCGTTTCGCGACGATGAGACGGCGCTGCACTTCGGGGGACTGGCCGCAGTTGCGGCCAGTGCGCTGTGGGACGTGGATGGCTGGGATGACGTAATTACTCGGCAGTTGCAGCTCGCCCGTGAGGCTGGAGCGCTCGCGCAGCTCGCGACCGCCCTACAGGGCAAAGGCATCGTCGTCACGTGGAGCGGCGACTTCACGCGAGCGGCCTCGTTGATCGCGGAGGCTGAGGCGGTTGCCGCCGCGACGGGCATCCGCATGGCCTCGTACGGCGGAATGCTGCTCGCGGCTTACCAGGGCCGCGAGCCCGAGGCCTCCGCGCTGCTCTCGACGGCGATCGAGAACGCCACCGCCGGCGGCGAGGGCGTCGCCGTCCAGTTCGGCGGCTGGGCAACCGCTGTCCTCTTCAACGGGCTCGGACGGTACGAAGAGGCGATCGTCGCGGCGCAGCAGGCGAGCGATGCGGCGCCCGAGCTTTACATCTCGCACTGGGCGCTGGCCGAGCTGATCGAGGCCTACGTCCGTCGGGGGAACTCGGACCGTGCCGCCGAGGCCCTTGAGCGATTCGTCGAGGCCCCGAGCGCGAGCGGATCCGACTGGGGACTCGGGATCGTGGCGCGCTCGCGGGCGCTGGTGAGCGAGGACGAGGAGGCGGAAGCCCTCTATCTCGAGGCGATTACAAGGCTCGGCCGCACGCGGCTCCGGCCGGAGCTCGGACGCGCCCACCTGGTCTACGGCGAGTGGTTGCGGCGTCAGAGCCGCCGGATCGAAGCCCGCGAACAGCTCCGAACCGCCTATGAGATGTTCACGAGCTTCGGCGCCGACGCATTCGCCGAGCGCACGCGCCGCGAGCTCCTCGCGACGGGCGAGAAAGTGCGCAAGCGGACGGACGAGACACGCGGCCAGCTCACCGCGCAGGAGGAGCAGATCGCGCGGCTCGCGTCGCACGGGCAGACAAATCAGGAGATCGGCGCTGAGCTCTTCCTCAGCCCGCGCACCGTCGAGTGGCACCTGCACAAGGTGTTCACGAAGCTCGGCGTCGGCTCCCGCATGCAGCTGCGCGACAAGCTGCCCGACGCCGCCCGCGCCGGCGCGCCGGCCTAGCCGCCGATTCCCCAAACCGGGCAAGCGACCCGGGATTTCCTGGGCGCGATCGGGACTGCCCGAGGCGCAAGCTGGCTGCATGGCCGCACCAAGGCGGACAGGAAACGGAGGAAATTGAGATGCCACGCATCGCTGTTGGAACCGAGAACGATGCTCCGATCGAGATCCACTACGAGGATCACGGCAGCGGCCGGCCGGTGGTTCTGATCCACGGCTACCCGCTGAACGGGAACTCGTGGGAGCGTCAGGAACGCGAGCTGCTCGCGAGCGGCTATCGGGTGATCAGCTACGACCGTCGCGGGTTCGGTCGCTCGAGCGAGCCGACCGTCGGGTACGACTACGACACCTTCGCAGCCGATCTGAACGCGCTGCTCGAGCACCTCGACGTCACCGACGTCGTGCTCGTCGGCTTCTCGATGGGCACCGGCGAGGTCACCCGCTATCTGGGGACGTACGGCTCGAAGCGCGTGCGCAAGGCGGCGCTCCTCGGGTCGATCCCGCCCTTTCTCCTCAAGACGGCCGACAACCCCGAGGGCGTCGACCGGGACGTCTTCGAGGGCATCAAGGCGGCGATCGTCAAGGACCGCTACGCGTTCTTCGAGGACTTCCTCAACAACTTCTACAACGTCGACGTGCTCGGCGGCAGCCGGATCAGTGACCGTGCCTGGCAGGCGAGCTTCAACGTCGCGGCCGGCGCGTCCCCGTTCGCGACCTACGCGTGCATCGACACCTGGCTGACCGACTTCCGCGGTGACCTGCCGAAGATCGACGTCCCCGTGCTCGTTCTGCATGGCACCGAGGACAGGCTCCTCCCATTCGAGGCGACGTCGGCGCGGCTGCCGGCGCTGATCGACGATTGCATGCTCGTCCCGGTCGAGGGCGGCCCGCACAACATCGGCTGGACGTACCCCGACGAGGTGAACGGCGCTCTGCTCGAGTTCATCGCGGCGAAGCCGACGGCGGTGGCGGCGTGACCCCCTGAGGGGTCACGCTGCCGTCGAGGAGCTCAGACGAGCGCCGGGTCGCGCGAGGCGTCGTAGATCTTTCGATCGGGCGGCGCCGCGAGAGCTTCCGAGAACATCGCCATCGCGTTGTGGACCTCGGGAGTCGACTCTTGCCGCTCGAGCGCCGCGCCGTCCTCGTAGACGCCGGTCGCGACGAACGAGTCCGGGTCGAGAAGGTCGCGTGCGATGTCGAGACTGATGACGCCCTGCGTCGCGCGCGCGCCGGGGACGATCGCGGCGAGCGCGGCCAGGACGTCGTCGGTCCGGCCGGGCTTTGCACGCATTTGCTGACGAAGAATGACCATTTGTCCTCCAGTGAGTTAGACAGCGTTGAGCGAAAGATGCGCTCCGCGCGTGCGTTTCGCGCCTGTGTGAACCCCGGCCGGAGTCCCGGCCTCGTCCTTGGCCGGCCCGCGGAGCCGTCGGAAATGGAGGCGGCGGACTTGTCGTTGACACGAGGGCGAGTGGTTCTTCAGAGAGACGCCAAGGAGGTAGACGTGACGAACGGGCAGAGGGCGAGCGAGCAGATCACCGAGGAGCTCACGTCGTGGCCGGGCGTGGTGGCTGGCCCCGGCAGGCGCGGAGAGTTCGCCTTCAACGTTGGAGGACGGGAGATCGGGCACCTGCACGGCGACGGCGTCGCCCACTTCGGGTTTCCGAAAGCGGTCTGGACCCGGCTGTACGAGCAGGGACGGATCGACTACCACCCGGTCTTCCCTGACAAGCCGGGCTTCGGTGCACGCCGGATCGAAAGCGTGGAGGACGTACACGACGTGATCGAGCTGATGCGTCTCAACTACGAGCGTGTGGTCGCCCGCCACGGCGTTGGGGCCAAGTCGGCCGCTGCCTGAGACGGGAGACCGGCCGGACGAGTCGAGTCAGGCGCCGTCGTTCTGCTGCTCTGGGGGCGTCGCGGCCTCGTCGACGAGGAACTCGCGTACGCCGTGCACGAAGCCACTCCAGAACGCCACCGGTTGCTCCTCGTCGCGGCCCTCGATCAGGCTCCAGTCGATGGCGGCTCGGGTGTCCTCGGCGTTGTGGGATTGGGCGACCTGGCGAAGCTTGGCGCGGTCACCGGAAACCCGCGCGGCGTAGTCACGCCCCGCAAGCAGCCCTTCCTCCAGAGATCTTTGCTCGTCGTGCATCAACGTCTTTTAGCTGATCAGCCCAGGGCTGGTCGTGCGCGGCGAGGTGGCTAGGCCGCTGCGCTCCAGCGGGTGGTCGTTTGCGTCTGCTCGTCGAACAGCACGATCCTGTCGAGGGGAACGGTGAACGCGATCCGGCTTCCGGCCTGGAGGCGCGGTTCTACCGGGAGCTTTGCGACGAGGCCTCGCTCTCCCAGGCGGAGGTGGGCGAGTTGCTCGTCGCCCAGGTACTCGACGACCTCCACCACCGCGTCGAACGTCGCAGATGCAGTCCCGTTCGCTCCGAGCCGGATGTGCTCCGGCCGGAAGCCGGCGAGGGTACCCGCGCCGCCGACGGCGATCGTGTCGGCGGGGAGCACATTCATCGACGGCGACCCGATGAATGTGGCGACGAAGACGTTCACCGGGCGGGTGTAGAGCTCCTCGGGAGTGCCGATCTGCTGGAGGACGCCGTTCCTCATCACCGCGATGCGATCTCCCATCGTCATCGCTTCGACCTGGTCGTGGGTGACGTAGATCGTGGTCGTTCCGAGCCTGTGTTGGAGCTTGAGGATCTCGGCGCGCGTCTGTACTCGAAGCGCGGCGTCGAGATTGGAGAGTGGCTCGTCCATCAGGAAGGCAGCCGGCTCGCGCACGATCGCCCTGCCGAGGGCGACCCGTTGACGCTGGCCGCCCGAGAGCGCGCGTGGTTTTCGCGCGAGGCAGTGCTCGAGGTCGAGGGCCGCCGCCGCTGCTTGCACGCGGCGGTCGATCTCGACCCTGGAGAGCCGGCGTAGCTTCAGGCCGAATGCCAGATTGTCCGCGACCGTCATGTGCGGGTAGAGCGCGTAGTTCTGGAAGACCATCGCGATGTCGCGATCTTTCGACGAGACGTCGTTGACGGCGCGGTCGCCGACGAGGATCGTCCCGTCGCTGATCTCTTCGAGTCCTGCAACCATCCTCAACGCTGTCGTCTTGCCGCAGCCGGATGGACCGACGAGGACCATGAACTCGCCCTCGGCGACGGTCAGCCTCAGCGAGTCGACCGCCCGCGTCCCGTCCGCGTACACCTTCGTGACCTCGTCGAATCGAATGGACGCCATGCCGTGTCAGCCCTTGATCGCGCCGCCGAGCCCCGTTCCACGAAGGAACGTCCGCTGGAAGATGAGGAAGGCGGCGATCGGTACCAGGCAGGCGATGAACATCGCAGCAAGGAACACGCCGAGCTCCGTTTGGGATTGGATCGTCGGCAGGCGCACCGACAGGGGCTGCTTGTCGGGGTTCGTCAGTACGAGCAGGGGCCACAGGAAATCCTTCCACGAGGCCAGCAGCGCGAACACGGACACGACACCAAGGATCGGCTTCGACATCGGCAGGACGATCGACACGAACAGGCGGAAGGGGCCGCATCCGTCGATCTCCGCCGCCTCGAAGATCTCGCGTGGGATGTTGTCGAAGAAGCGCTTGACGAGCACGACGTTGAAGGCGCTGGCCGCGGCCGGCAGCCAGATCGCCCAGTAGCTGTCGATGAACGAGTGGTGGATCAGCGGCGGATGCACGACCTCGACGTAGAGCGGAACGAGCAGCACGACCGCCGGGACGAAGAGCGTGGTCAGGAGCAGGGCCATGATGACCTTGCCGTACTTCGGTTTGAGCACCGAGAGCGCGAACCCCCCTGTGGTCGCGATCACGATCTGCGTGAGCCACGACCCGACCGCGATCACGATCGTGTTCCAGAAGTAGCGACCGACGTCGACCTCGGTCCATGCCCGCGAGAGGTTGCTCCAGGCGAAACCGTGCGGGAAGAACGCCATCGGGTGCGAGATCGTGTCCTGGGTTGGCGTGATGGCCGACTTTGCGAGCCAGAGGAGCGGTCCGAGGCCGACGACGACGAGCAGAACCAGAAGGACGGCCTGCGCGGTCCCGAGCCCGTAGCGCACACGACGCCGGCGCCAATCGGTGGGGGTGACGAGTGCCTGTCCTGTGTCCGACTTCTTCCGCGAGCGTCGGCGGAGGGGGGAGGCGATCATTCGGTGCTCCAGGACCGTGTCGCCCGGAGGTAGGCCAGGGAGAACAGCGCCAGGAACCCGGCGAGCATCAGGCTGAGGGCGGTCGCGGCGCCGTAGTCGCCGCCGAGCGAGTTGCCGAACGCGTAGTCGTAGATCAGGAGCAGCACGGTCAACGTCGAGTTGGCCGGTCCGCCGGAAGTGAAGAGGTACGGCTCGAGGAAGACCTGAGCCGTTCCGATGATCTGGAGGATCATCGTCACGAGCAGGACGGTCCGGATCTGTGGCAGCGTGACGTGCCAGATCTTCCGCCAGAGGCTTGCCCCGTCCACCGAGGCCGCCTCGTACAGCTCATGGTTCACGCCGGTCAGGGCGGCGAGGTAGATGATCACCGTGCCGCCGGCGTTCGCCCAGGTCGCTTCCAGGACGAGGGACGGCAGCGCAGTCTGTTGCGACTGGAGCCACGGGTAGGGGCCGAGGCCGACCCACCCGAGGGCGGTGTTGAACACTCCGGTTGGGCTCGCGTCGTAGAACGTCTTCCAGAGGAGGACGGCGACGACGGGCGGGATCACCACAGGGAGGTACGCGAGCGCGCTGTAGACCCCGCGGCGGTTGCGGACCTCGCTCATCAGGACGGCTGCGATCAGCGGGATCGGATAGCCGAAGAGGAGGGCGAGGAGCGCGAACTCGATCGTGTTCCTGACCGCGATCGGGAAGAGCGGATCGTGGATCACGGTCGCGAAGTTCTGCAACCCCACCCAGGTCGGCTGCGTCACGAGGTTCGTGTGCTGCAGCGACATGATCACCGTCCGCACGATCGGGTACCACGAGAACGCCCCGAAGATCAGCAAGGTCGGGAGCAGGAAGAGAAGCGTCGAGAGCCCTCCGTGGCGGACCCACGTCAAGGGCGTGCGGCGAACGCGCCGTCGCGATGGCGCCCGCTTCGGCTCGCTCATCGACGCATGCTTCGGCTTTTCGAGCGTCGAGGTCACGGGATCGATCGTTGCCATTTCGCTCGCCAGGCGCCCGGCCGCGGGTGGGCCCGTTGTCCGGGCGCCACCCGCGGCCGACGGCTTACATGCCTTGCTTGATCGCCGCCTGCGCGGTGCTGTTGGCCTGCTGGAGGAGTTGCGTGACGTTGGCGTTCTGATCCGTGAGGACCGCCTCGACGACCGCGTCGAGGGAGTGGTACACGCTCTGGGTCGACGCCTCGGGCTCGGCCACGAGCGTCTGTGAGAAGATCCCGGTCGTGAACGGGAGCATCTGCTTCTGCGGAACGTTGACGTAGGGCTTGATCCATCTGTTCGCAAGGAGATACTGCCCCTTGTTGAAGATGGGGAGGGCGGGGACGCCGACCGGCTGCTTCGAGTCGCTGAGCGTCTTCGCGTTGCGGATCGCCTGCGGCTTGTTGATCAGCGGCTGCTCGTAGTAGAAGTCGATCCACTTCATCGCCGCCGCCCGCGTCGCCGCGTCGGCGTCAGGCCGCACGGCTGCGAGGGTGCCGCCGCCGAGGACGCCCGCGTTCTTGTTCTTCGCCAGCGGGATCGGCGCGAGGCCGTAGATGCTCGGATCGATGCTGCTCGCCTGGACGAGGTTCGTGTAGACGTCGGAGCCGCTGACGTACATCCCGACCTGGCCGGCTGCGAACGCCTGGTTGATGTCGCTCCAGCCGTAGTCGAAGTTCGAGCCCATCGAGTTGTCGGTCCACCGCATCTTCTTGAGCATGTTCAGCGCGGTGATCGTCTGCGGGTTGTTGAGAGTCGCGACTGCCTTCGTCCCGGTCCCGCTCTCCATCCGTCCGCCGAGCGCGTAGACGAGCGTGGTCAGGATCCAGCCGGCGGTGTTGTCGTCCTTGCCCATCTCGGCGTAGCCGGCCATGCCGGTCTTCGCAGCGATGGCCTTGGCGTCGGCTTGGACCTGGGCCCAGGTCGTCGGCGGCTTGTTCGGGTTGAGCCCGGCAGCCGCGAACAGCTTGCGGTTGTAGTGAAGTGCCTGCGCGTATGCCGCGGTCGGCAGGGCAACCACCTGCTTCTTCGAGTCGGTGCCCTCGGCGATGACCGCGGGGTTGTACTTCGCGAAGTACGGCAGCGCCTTGGCTTCGCTGGTGAGGTCGGCAAGCTGTCCGTTGTCGCCGAGCGTCCGCGCGTCGGTGAACGGCACGGTGAAGACGGTCGGCAACGTCCCGGCTGCGAGTTTCGCCGCGAACGTCGGGCCGGTCCATTGGTACTCGACCGACTTGACCTTGATCGACGGGTTTGCCTTCTCGAACTGGGCCACCTGATTTGCGAACTGCTGCTCTGCCGCCTTGGTGCTGCCCGGGATGAGGGATGCGACACTGATCGTGACCGTCTGCGACGAGCTCGTGGCGGCACGGGAGATCGAGCCCGCACAGACGGCGAGCAGGCTCACAACGGCGAGGGTCGCTCCCGCCCGCATGGACTTCATCGCCCTTCCATTGGACTTCATCGTCCTTCCTTTCGTTGGCCTGAATCGATGCTGTGCTCCGTCCGTGAAGACCTCATCTCGAACGGACCGTGCTTGTCGGCCTGGAGTAGCCAGGCCGAGGTGTCCTGCGGCAGCGAGCCTCCGTCGAGCACGTCGCTGGCGATTAGGACGTCGGCGCCGACCGGAAGTTCAACCGGATTCGGACCGAAGTTGACGACGCACACGAACCGCGCTCCGCGTGCGAAGGCGAGGACCTCGTCATCGGACGGGATCCAGCGCACCGTTCCGTCGGCACCCCACGGCGCCTCGCGGCGCAGACGGAGCCCGGCGCGGTACAGGTTGAGCATGGAGGCCGGTTTGCCGCTCTGAGCCTCGACCGTGAGCTGCGCCCAGTCGTCGGGCTGGTCGAGCCAGGGACGGCCGGCTCCGTCACGGCTGAAGCCGTAGGGCTGCTTCGTGCCCGACCACGGGAGCGGCACGCGGCATCCGTCCCGGCCCGGGTCGACGCCTCCCGATCGCGACCACATCGGATCCTGTCGACGGTGGGACGGGATGTTCTCTACCTCGGGCAGTCCGAGCTCTTCGCCCTGGTAGATGTACATCGAGCCTGGGAGCGCCATCGCGAGGAGGGCGGCTGCCCGAGCGCGCCGTGTTCCGCGGGCGAGGTCTGTCGGGGTGCCTTCGCGCTTCGACTCGAACGCGAACGCGGTGTCGGCGCGGCCGTAGCGCGTGACCGGTCTCGTCACGTCGTGGTTGGAGAGCACCCAGGTCGCCGGTGCGTCGACCGGCGCATGGGTCGCGAGCGCCGACTCGATCGAGGCGCGCATCGGGCCCGGCTCCCATGGGCAGGCGAGGAAGTCGAAGTTGAAAGCTGTGTGGAGCTCGTCGGGCCGCAGGTAGCGCGCGAGCCGCTCCGCGTCCGGAAGCCAGATCTCCCCGACGAGCACGCGCGGCTCCGGGTAGCTGTCGGCGATCGCGCGCCAGCGGCGATAGATGTCGTGCAGCTCGTCGCGATCGGTGAACGGATGCTCGCTCGGGCGGCTGTCGGCGCGCTCCTCCGAAAGCTCGGGATCCTTCACGAGCAGCGCGGCCGAGTCGATCCTGACGCCCGCCGCGCCTCTGTCGAACCAGAACCGCAGAACGTCTTCATGCTCGTCCCAGACGTCCTCGTTCTCCCAGTTGAGGTCGGGCTGCTCCGGCGCGAAGAGGTGCAGATACCAGTCGCCGGGCTCACCGTTCGCCTCGACGGTCCGAGTCCACGCGGAGCCGCCGAAGATCGACTGCCATCCGTTCGGAGGCTGCTCGCCGTCCTGACCGGTGCCGCGCCGGAACCAGAACCGCGACCGCTCGCTCGATCCCGGCGCCGAGGCGATTGCCGTCCGGAACCACGGATGCTCGTTCGAGACGTGGTTCGGGACGATGTCGACGATCGTCCGGATTCCAAGGGCGCGCGCCTCGGCGATCAGCTGCTCTGCCTCCTCGAGCGTCCCGAACGCGGGATCGATCGATCGGTAATCCGAGATGTCATAGCCCGTGTCAGCGAGCGGTGAGGGGTACCACGGGTTGAACCAGAGCGCGTCGATACCGAGTTCGCGCAGGTACGGGAGCCGGCTCCTGACGCCGGCAAGGTCGCCGACCCCGTCGCCGTTCGCGTCGGCGAAGCTACGGACGTAGATCTGGTAGACGACCGCTTCGCGCCACCAAGGCCGGCCGGCGGTCTGGGCGCCGACCGCTCCGATGGTGTCCCGGTCGGGCGAGGGAGATACCGTCGCCGGTGATTCCGTCTGCGTCACGGGCGGAGCATGGCAGATCGAACAATCGATTGCAAGTATCAGACAAAATCGTGCAGATTATCGATCAATACAGGCATAACAGCCACGGTGCCGCCGATCGGAGCGTTCACTCTTCGAGGCTCGGAAGGGTCAGACCCGCGACAGTGCGGGTTCCGGAACGTTCGCGGTCGACCCGCGTGCCACGACCTCGGGCTCGAAGAAGAGCTCGTCTGCCGAGACCACGGAGCCCTCGATCTGTCCCGCCAGTATCTCGACCGCAGCCCGGCCGATCGCCTCGATGGGCTGCCTGACCGTGGTCAGTGGAGGATCGGTGCAGCTCATGAACGTCGAGTCGTCGTAGCCGATCACCGAGAGATCGGTCGGAACCGACAGACCCGCACGCCTCGCCGCCCGAATCGCGCCGAGCGCGAGCGGATCGCTCGCACAGATGATTCCGGTCACACCGCGGGCGATGAGCCTGCCCGCCGCGGCGTGGCCACCCTCGAGCGAGAAACGCGTTCGCTCGACCAACTCTTCAGGCAGATCCTCACCGGTGGCGCCCCTCACGGCGACCTCGAACGCCGCCAGCTTTCGCAGCGAAGGGACGTGGTCGGGCGGTCCGAGGATCAGCCCGATCCGTTCGTGTCGCAGGTATGCGAGGTGGGCGTAGGCCTGTTCCATCGCCACCGCGTCGTCGGTTGACACGCGCGGAAAATCCAGATGCTCGGCCGCCGCGTTGACAAGGACGACGGGAAGGCGGAGCTGCAACAGGCGCTGGTAGTGGTCGTGCGGCGCGTCGGCCTCCGCATACTGCCCGCCGGCGAAGATCATCCCCGACACCTGTCGTTCCAGAAGCATCTCAACGTACTCAGCCTCGGACATGCTTCCGGTCCTCGTGCACAGCACCGCGTTGAAACCCCGCTGCGCGAGAGCCCCGGCCACGACCTCGGCCAGGGCGGGGAAGATCGGGTTCTGCAGCTCGGGCACGATCAGCCCCACCATCCGCGCCCGGCGGACCCGCAAATGCGTCGGCCGCTCGTACCCGATCACGTCGAGGGCCGTCAAGACCGCGGCCCGCGTCGAATCGGAGATCCCGGGCTTCCCGTTCAGGACACGGCTAACCGTCGCTTCACTGACCCCGGCCTGCTTGGCTACGTCTGCAAGCTTTCCAGCCATTCTGCAAGTTTACGACAAATGCATGCAAGCCATGCCGTCCCTTGCGTTCGGATGATCCGCGTGCATTCCGGATGACGTGCATGCTTTCCCGGGTGACTCGCGTGTTCACGACCGAGCAGGGCAGCTCCGACACCAGGGCGGGCTCCTGATGCCCAACCCGGTCGACCGGGAAGAGGTGCAGCGGCTGCTGCGCGAAGAGCAGGCCCAGCTCGTCGAGGTCCTGCCGCGCGACGACTACGAAGACGAGCATCTACCCGGCGCGATCAACATCCCGCTCAAGACACTCGACGGGGAGACGGCCGAGGCGCTCGACCGGCAAAGGCCGGTGATCGCCTATTGCTATGACTACCAGTGAGACCTGAGCCCGCGAGCCGCGTCGCGGCTCGAAAGCCTCGGCTTCCCTCACGTCTACCACTACGCAGGGGGGAAAGCCGACTGGGGCTCGTATGGACTGCCTCTCGAGGGGACCGGGGTCGGCCGCACGCGTGTCGCGAGCGTGATGGCGACCGACGCGCCGACATGCAGCCTCGACGAGGCCGTCGCCGACGTCGCGACGCGGGTGCGCGAGCGTTGGGACGTCTGCGTCGTCACAAACGATCGCGGGGTCGTCCTCGGCCTCCTCGTCCTGAGTGCTCTCCCGACGAATCAACAGACAACTGTCGAGAACGCGATGATGCCGGGACCGCGAACGATCCGCCCCAGCGCCCGACTCGAGGCGATCGCGAAGCGAATGCGCGACCAGAGGCTCACGCGGATCGTCGTCACCCGCTCCGACGGAACGCTACTCGGCGTGCTTCGCCGCGAGGACGTCGGGGTCGACGCGTGAGCGGTCTCTGACCGGTCAGCCAGGCTTCACTCGCCGGCCTGGTCGCGGAGGAGCTCGAGGACGGGCGGTACGTCGCGGACGGTGACGGGCCACAGGAAGTCAACGGCTTCTTCCAGGTCCACACCTCGACGGGTGATGCACCAAATCCCCTCTGGCAGTTCGACGGCTCCGTCGATCTGTTGACCCCGATCTCGAGGCTCGGATAGGTTCAGGCGGCTGTGTCGGCGGGCGCGGGATCGCCGATCGGTACGCGCGTGTGCGTTCGCTGCTCTGCGCGCGGCTGCGGCCCGTCGTGCGCGTCGCCCTCGACGTTGAGGTGCGGCAGGGCGCGGTCGAGCCAGTTCGGCAGCCACCAGTTGGCCTTGCCGGTGAGCAGCATCAGGCCGGGCACGAGCGCCATGCGGATCACGAGCGCGTCGAGGAGCACCGCCCCGGCGAGCCCGAGGCCGAAGAGCATGATCACGCGCTCGCCGCCGAGGATGAACGCGCCGAAGACGAGGATCATGATCGCCGCGGCCGCGGTGATCGTGCGGCCGGTCGCGGCAAGCCCGCGCGTCACGGCGAGCTGGTTGTCTCCGGTCCGGTGCCACTCCTCGTAGATCCGGCTGACGAGGAACACCTGGTAGTCCATCGAGAGGCCGAACACGATCGCGAACATCATCACCGGCACGAACGCCTCGATCGGCCCGGTCTTGTCGATGCCGAGCAGGCTCGCGGCCCAGCCCCACTGGAAGACGGCGGTGATGACGCCGAAGGACGCCGCGGCGGCGAGCAGGTTCATCGCGGCCGCGATCACCGGGATCAGCAGGCTCCGGAAGACCGCCATCAGCAGCAGGAACGAGATCAGGACGACGACGCCGATGAAGAGCGGCAGCTTGTGGCTGAGGACGGTCGAGAAGTCGTCGAAGATCGCCGTCTGCCCGCCGATCAGCACGTCGATGCCGCTGCCGTCGCTGGCGTCGGGCACGACCTGGCCGCGGAGGTGGTGGAGCAGGTCGGTCGTCGAGGCGTCCTGCGGCGAGCCCTTCGGGTAGGCGTCGGCGATCGCGACGCCCGGCTTGCCGGCGGCGCCCGCGATCACGTTGGTCGGGCCCACGCGGACGACGCCGTCGGTCGCGGCCACGGCGGCGACGACTTTCGCGAACGCGGCTTTCTGCTCGGGGCCGTCGACCTGCGCGACGAGCTCGAGCGGGCCGTTGTAGCCGGGCCCGAAGCCCTTCGCGAGCAGGTCGTATGCCTGGCGCGTCGTGCTGCTCGACGGATCGGAGCCCGCGTCGGCGGAGCCGAGGCGCATCGAGAAGAACGGGATCGCGAACACGAGCATCAGCGCCGCCGCGAGCCCGGCGATCAACGCCGGCCGGTCGCGTATCGCTCCCGCCCAGCGCGCCCAGCCGCCGGACGCGTCGCTCGTCGTCAGCTCGCCGGCCGCGAGCCTGCGGCGCGCCTTGCGGCCGAGCACCTTCGTCCCGAAGAAGCCGAGCAGCGCCGGGAGCAGCGTCAGCGCCGCGGCCACGGTGAAGAGGACGGCGACGCTCGCCGAGACGGCGACGCCGTAGAGGAAGCTCACGCCGAGGGCGAACATTCCGAGCAGCGCGATGCAGACGGTGATCCCGGCGAACATGACCGCACGGCCGGAGGTGTCGATTGCGTCGACGATCGCCTGCTCGACCGTCTTGCCGCGCTGAAGCCCCTGCCGGTGGCGCACGACGATGAAGAGCGCGTAGTCGACCCCGACGCCGAGGCCGATCAGCAGCGCCAGCTCCGAGCTGAACGACGCGACGCCCATCAGGTGCGAGAGCAGCGAGATCGCCGCGACCGAGCTCCCGAGCGCGATGCCGGCCGTCAGCAGCGGCAGCGCGGCGGCCAGCAGCGACCCGAACACGAGCAGCAGCACGACGAGCGCCGCGGCGGCGCCGAAGCCGACGCTGTTGACGCTTCCCTGGCTCGCGGCCTTCGCGACCTGTCCCTGCACCTCGACCTGCAGGCCGTCACCGTCGGCCGCACGGGCCGTGCCGACGAAGTCCTTCGCCTCGCTCTTCGTGATCCCGATCGCCTGCCGCGCGAGCGTCACGTTCGCGAACGCGACCTGACCGGAGCTCGCGATCTGGGCCTCGCCGCCCGGCGCGAACGGCGACGCCACCGACGCCACCGTCGGCAGCGCCCCGACCTGCTTCAGCATCGCCTCGATCCGGCTGCGCGCCGCCGGGTCGGTCACCTTGCCCTGCTCGACTGCGAACACGATCTGCTCGCGGTCGCCGGACGCCTTCGGCGCGACCTTCTGCAGCAGGTGCAGCGCGTCGAAGCTCTGCGTGCCGGAAAGGCTGAAGCTGTCCTTGTAGCTCGAGCCCACGCCGTGCGCGATCACGCTGAGCGCGACGAGCGCCACGAGCCAGGCAGCGACCACGATGCGGCGGCGCCGCACGCACCAGCTTGCGATCGCCCGCATCAGAGTGCGGCGCAACGATCGAGGTTCAACGAGGCAAGGCGGGCGACGACGGGCATGGGACTCCTTTGCGTCAAGTCGAAGAGGGCAATCACATATGTATCATAAACGAGACAATGATGTCTCACACCTGCGCTAGGCTCTCCCCGTGACCGCGCCTCTCAACCTGAGGACCGGCGCGGCGATCCTCGAGACCGCGGCGCACCTGCTCGCCGAGCACGACGCGAGCATGAGCGAGATCGCGACCGCCGCGGGCGTCGGCCGCGCGACGCTCTACCGCTACTACCCCACGCGCGACGCGCTGCTCGCCGCTCTTGCCGCCCAGGCGCTCGACGAGATCGCCGAGCGGGTCGCCGACGCCGGGATCGAGCACGCGACCGTCGCCGAGGGGATCGAGCGGCTCGCCCGTGTCCTGCTCACGGTCGGGGACCGCTATGTCGTCCTCGTCCGCGAGCGCGTCAAGCCCGACAAGGACGACTCGGACGAGCGCCTCGGAAAGCCGCTGCGCGACCTGTTCGAACGAGGAATCCGCGAAGGAGTCCTGCGCACGGACCTCACGGCGGAGGCCCAGCTCCAGCTCTTCGCGAGCAGCATCACCGGTGCGCTCCACAACAGCCTCCAGCGCGAGCTCGGGATCGAGCAGACCGCGGCGACGCTCACCTCGTTCTTCCTCGACGGCGCACGCAGCGGGCTTACGCGCCCGGAGCGGTAGCCCGGGCTGGGCCAGGTTCATTCTGTGGTCACGTAGGCCGGCCGTCCTTGGCTGCGTGGAGCGCCTGATGTGCGGGCGTAGAGCTGCCGCAGGGGCGGCGGCGCCCACCAGTTCCATTTGCCGAGCAGGACCATCAGCGAGGGTACGAGCAGGGCGCGGATGATGGAGGCGTCGATCAGGACGACGAGTGCCGTCCCGAGTCCGAGCTCTTTGATGAAGGCGAGCTTCGAGGTTGCGAATGCGGCGATCGCCACTGCGAACAGGACCGCGGCGGCGGTCACGATCCGTCCGGTCCGTTCGAGGCCGATCGCGACGGCTGTGCTGTTGTCGATGCCGCTGTCGTGTGCCTCCTTGATCCGGGAGAGCAGGATGATGGCGTAGTCGGTTGCGAGGCCGAACCCGATCGCGAAGAGGAGGATCGGCTGGGTTGCGTCGAGTGCGCCGTTGCCTCGGTACGAGAGCAGCCCCTGCAGGTGGCCGTGCTGGAAGAGCAGCACGAGGATGCCGAAGACGGCGCTCAGGTTGAGCACGTTCATGAGTACCGCTTTCACTCCGAGCACGACCGAGCCGGTCATCAGGAAGAGGACGATGAGCGTCGAGGCGATCACGGCCGCCAGTACGAGCGGCAGGTGAGTTCCGAGGCTGTGCTCGAGGTCGACGAACCCTGCGGTCTGCCCCGCGACGCCGACGTAGAACGGCGCCGGCAGCGCGCGCACGGCATTGACGAGGTGTCTTGCATCGGTGCTGTACGTCGGTGCCGACGGAGCGACGTCGAGCAGTGAGAGCCGGGGCCCGGCGGGTCGCGGGCGCGCAACCGCGGCGACGCTTGGGAGGGCCCGGATCCTGTCCGCGAAGGCGCTCAGCTGCGGCGATCCGGCGGGGGCGCCGACGACGATCTCGAGCGGCGCCGTGCGCCCTGGTGGAAACTCGTCGTGGAGCGCCTGGTCGACTTGGTAGGCGCTCGCACTTGCGGGCAGCACGCCGGCGTCGACGGGCAGGAACCTGGCCGAGGTGAACGGGATCCCGAGCACGATCAGCAGGGCCGCGCTGAGCAGGGCGACCCGGCCTGGGCGGCGGGTCACGAACTGGGCGAGTCGGTACCAGAAGCCTGACTCGTCCGGCCGCGCGTCGCGTTCGGCGGCGCGCTGGAGTCGCTGCGGGGCGAGCGCGTTGACCCGCGGCCCCAGCAGGGCGAGGATCGCCGGCAGGACGACGAGCGCAATGGCGGCTGCGATCAGCGCGACGAGCGCGCCGGCGATCCCCATCGAGCGAAGGAACAGTTGCGGGAAGATCGCGAGTGACGCGACCGCGGCGGCGACCGTGAGCGAGCTGAACACGATCGCCCGGCCCGAGGTCGCGAGCGTGCGGCGCAGCGCGTCGACGCCGAAGCCGTGTACGGCGGATTCCTCGCGGTAGCGGGAGACCATGAAGAGGCTGTAGTCGATCGCGAGCCCGAGCCCGAGGCCGGTCACCATGTTGAGCGCGAACACCGACAGGTGGGTGAAGCTCGAGACGATCCGCAACGCGAAGAAGGTCGCCAGGATTGCCAGGCCTCCGAGCAGTGGCGGCAGCAGCGAGGCGACGAGCGAACGGAAGAACAACAAGGAGAGCAGAAAGATGAGCGGGAACGCGAGAAGCTCGGCGCGTGCGAGGTCGTGACCCACCTGCGTGTTGGCCTGCGCGCCCGCGATCGCGTCTCCGCCGAGCTCGACGTTGGGGTCAGCGGCGAACCGGCTCTCCAGGCGCTGGGCGTCGTCTTGGATTCTCGAGTCTGATCTCGGCCTGAAGTACGCGACGACGTAGCTCGAGCGCCCGTTGCGGGCGGCCATCGCGGCGTCGTGGCTGTCGTAGTAGCTCGAGACGGCAGCGACGTCGCGACTCGCGCGCAGGCGCGCCTCGACCCGGCGGACCTGGCGCTCGGCACGCGCGCTGTGGACATTTCCGGTGGTCACGAGCGCGATCACCCCGGGATCGATCTGGCGTCCCGTAGCAGCTTGATATCGGTTCGTCGCTTGGACCGACTCGGTCGAAGGGTCGGTCGCGCCATACGGGCCGAGCCGCTTCGCAACCCCCAGCCCGAACACGCCCGCGACGCCGATGCAGGCCACAGCGACGAGCAGCACACGGCGGCGGTTTCTGTGCACGAATGACGCGAGTCTCTCGAGCATCGCCGCGTCGGCTTGCGGAGCGAGGCTCGTGGGTGCTGCAGATTGTCGGCGCATCGTGTTCAGTCCCCCTGTGTCTGTCTTTACTGGCGCTCCCTCGTCGGAACGCTTGGATGATCCAAGTCCTATCAGCTTGGATTATCCAAGTCAAATCGGATATACTTCAGGAAGTGGCGTCTCCGCTCGCATACCAGTCCTTCTGTCCCGTCGGTGCAGCGCTCAACGTCGTCGGCGAGCGCTGGTCGCTCCTGATCGTGCGCGACCTGTTCCTCGGCCCGCGCCGCTACTCCGAGCTGCTGGCCGGCCTCGGCGGCATCGGAACCGACATCCTGGCCGCGCGCCTGCGAACACTCCAGGAGCACGGAGTCGTGCGCCAGATCGGGAAGGGGCGAGCGCAGCGCTACGAATTGACCGACGCCGGCGAGGAGCTACGGCCCGTGCTCGCGGCGCTGGGGCACTGGGGAGCTGACCGGGTCAGGCTGCCCGCCGACCCGTCCCAGATCCCGCCCCGCGTCCCGCTCACCTCGCTGCTCGTCGGCGCCACGGCGCTCCCTCGCCAGGCAAACGGCGCCTACGAGGTTCGCGTGGAAGACGAGGAGGTCCGAGTCGACGTTGCAGGCGGCCGGGTCCATCCCGCCCCGGATAGCGATCCGGACACCACGATCGAGCTGAGCCGATCCGGACTGAGGGCACTCATCCTCGGTGCCCCCGCCTCCGAGATCGAGCAAGCTGGGGACCTCTCGATCGAAGGCGATCGTCAACGGGCTCATGCCTTGCTCGACGCCGTGGCGGGACCGCCGCGACTGGCCGGGCTGCGCCGAGAGCTCGAAGCCGGCATATGAACGCAGTGCGCCTCGCTCCTCGTGAGCACGCACGTTTCTTCGGCGCGCGTCAGTCGCTCTCGTATTCGTCGTGGCGGCGGATCCAGAGCTGCCACTCTTCGCCCTCGTCGCGGCCGTTCGGTGCGCGGTCGAGGATCGGGTAGTAGCTCATGAGGAACTCCAATCCACGCCACGTCGTCGAGTAGGCGTGGTAGACGGTGTCGTCGTCGCGTGCGAACGTGCTGAACCCGGGGCTCTCGGTGAGGTAGCCCGCGACGTCGGTGCCCGTAGAGCGGGCGTTGTGCTCGACGATCGGCGGTAGCCCGGTTCCGGTCATCTTCGCGACAGCCTCGCGGCCTTGTTCCTCGGTGTGTGAGAAGCCGAGGTCGAAGTTGAAGTCGGTGTGTCCGGACGAAACCCAGGGAAAGCTCCAGCCCATGCGGTGCTTGAAGGCTTGCAGCTTCTCCAGCGGGGCCTGGGAGACGAAGACGAACGACACGTCTCGGGCATGCAGGTGCGGGAGCACGCCGTCGACGGCGTCGGCGATCGACGAGTTGACCGGGCAGCCGGCCTGGTAGCTGGGGCCGAACATGAAGTGATAGACGAGCAGCTGGGAGCGCCCGTCGAAGAGCTCGCCGAGTGCCTTCTCGCCGTCATCTGTTTCGAAGCTGTACTCCTTCTCCACCCGCACCCAGGGCAGCTCTTGTCGAAGCTGGGCGAGCTCGTCGCCGAGCCTGGTGTGCTCCTTCTCGCGGATGAGCAGCCGCTCTCGCGCGGCGAGCCAGTCGTCACGTGTTCCGATTCTGCGATCGGTCATCTGCTGAGTCATGTCGTTCTCTCCTCTTGGTCGCAAGATCGTTGGGCCTGGATCGTGGTTCATGCCGCGACGGGCTCTACTGCGACGAGCGCCGCGTTCTGACGCTCGAGCGCCTTGCCGGCACCCGTACGCCAGCTCTCCGCGATCGTCTCGGACATCGGGTCGGGGAAGATCTCCTCGTCCCCTCGCTCGACCCCGTCGAGGATGCTCTGGGCGACCGATTCGGGAGAGGTCTTCGGGATGTCGAGGTCTCGGACCATGTCCGTGTCGATCGGGCCGGCCATGACGGCGTGCACGTTCACGCCCCGGCCCGCGAAGAGGGCTCGCTGCGATTGGGAGAGCGAGAACGCGGCCGCCTTCGAGATCGAGTAGGCCGGGAGGACGGGCACGGCGGCTAGAGCGGCGACGGAGACAACGTTCACGACTGCTCCGCCGGTCCGCGTGAGTAGGGGTAGGAAGGCCTCCGTCACGGCCCAGGTGCCGAAGAGGTTGACCGCGAGGTGCTGTTCGAGCGCGGCGCGATCGCTCAACTCGTCGGGCAGCGCCACGCCGGCGTTGTTGAAGAGGATGTCGAGTGATGCGACCTTCTCCGCGGCCCGTTGAACCTGCGCTGGAACCGTGACGTCCAGGGTCAGGGGCGTGACGCGCTCGTCCGGATGAGTGAACGGCCGGCGCGTCCCGGCATACACCCGCGTCGCGCCTCTCCTCAACGCTTCCTCGACGAGCGCCCGCCCGAGACCCCGGTTGGCGCCGGTCACGAGAATCGACTTGCCTTCGATTGTCACCGCGTTCATTTCTGTCTCCCCTCTGGTTCCTTTGCGTCGTTGTTGTGGCTCGAGGGATTGGCCTCGAGAAGACGTCGCAGCAGGGAGGACGATTTGGACAGGTCTCGCCGCTGCCGGGTCGACGCGGTGTCCAAATGGCACGGCGTGCGGCGACGTAATGATGAGGGCGTGCCTAGGTGCGGCGAAGACGACGAACGCTGGAGGGGCGATGGCTCAATACATGCTGCTGGTGTACCAACCGGAGGTCGACTTGGCCGAGCAGGCCGAGCGCGAGCGGGAGATGCCGTTGTTCGTGGAGTTGCACCGCAGCCTGCGGGAGGCGGGGCTGCTGGTGGGCGTCCAGCGTCTGCATTCCACGGAAAGCGCGACGTCGGTGCGCGTGCGCGGTGGAGAGGCCGAGCTCACCGACGGCCCGTTCGCGATTACCAAGGAGGTCCTGGCCGGCTACTACATCCTCGAGTGCGCCGACCTCGACGAGGCACTCGAGCAGGCCGCGCGGGTGCCGGCCGCGCGCTACGGGACGATCGAGGTGCGCCCGATCATGTCGGCCGAGGAGTGGTTGAACGTGTCGCGCGAGGCCGGCGCCGACCTGCCCGACGAGGCGGTCAGAGACATGGCATGAGCGGCGGCGTCAACACGGCGGCCGACCCGGTCTCGGCCGCGGTCGCGCGCGCGTTTCGCGAGGAGCGGGCGATCGTGCTGGCCACGCTGATCCGGCAAGCCGGCGACTTCCAGCTGGCCGAAGACGCTGTGCAGGACGCGTTCGAGGCGGCCGTGACGGCGTGGCGGCGTGACGGAGTTCCGGTCAATCCCGGGGCGTGGATCACGACTACGGCGCGGCGGCGGGCGATCGATCGCCTGCGTCGCGACCGGTCGGTGGCGGATCGCGCAGAGCGGCTGGCCGAGTTGACGCGCGTGGAGGCTCAGGACGAGGAGGAGCTACCCATGGACGACGAGACCTCGATCGTCGACGACCGGCTGCGGCTGATCTTCACCTGCTGTCACCCGGCGCTCGATCTGTCGGCGCGCGTGGCGCTCACGCTACGAACGCTAGGCGGGATGACGACCGGCGAGATCGCCCGCGCCTTCCTGGTCGCGGAGCCGACCATGGGGAAACGGATCGTGCGGGCGAAGCGCAAGATCGCCGACGCGCACATCCCTTACCGGGTGCCGGCCGACGACGGACTGCCCGATCGTCTACGCGGCGTGCTGCGGGTCGTATACCTGATCTTCAATGAGGGGTACGCCGCGACAGAGGGCGATCAGCTGGTGCGCGGCGAGCTGTGCGACGAGGCGATCAGGCTCGGCGAGCTCCTCTGCCGGCTGATGCCCGACGACGCCGAGGTCTGGGGGCTGTCGGCCCTGATGCTGCTCCACGACGCGCGCCGTGCGGCCCGCGTGGATCCGAGCGGCCGCTACGTCGCGCTCGACGAACAGGACCGGTCGCTCTGGGATCACGGCCGGATCCGGGAAGGCCTCACGAGGTTGGAGCGCGCCGTGCGACTGCGGCATCCCGGCGAGTACCAGCTGCAGGCCGCGATCACAGCCCTGCAGATCCAGGCTCCGGACGCGGACACCACCGACTGGGCGCAGATCGCAGAGCTGTACGGCGCTCTGGTCAGGCTCAACCCTTCGCCGGTGATCGAGCTCAACCGGGCGGTCGCCGTCGGCCTCGCCGACGGGCACGCCGCCGGCCTGGCGCTGCTCGAGCCGCTGCTCGGCGACTCGACCCTCGAGCACTACCAGCCGCTGTACGCAGCCCACGCCGAGCTGCTCCGCCGCGCAGGCGACAGCACGCGCGCTGCGCGCGCGTACGAGCAGGCGATCGAGCTCAGCAGCAACGCCGTCGAACGGGCCGAGCTCGAAAGGCGTCTGAGCGCGCTGCGCTGATCGAGCCCGTTGTGGCTGCCGCTGCCCCATCCTGTTGCGCCGGGTCGGGCGAGACTGCAGATCTTCATCTCCCCGGCCAACCTGCCGCTGCCGCGGGCGCTGCGACCGTGAGTAGCTGTCCGGTTCTCTCGCCTCTGAACATGTTCTCGGGACCGTTCCACTCGGTGGCGAGGATGTAGAGCGTCTGTCGGTCGGGCCCGCCGAGCGCGCAGGCAAAACCGCCGCGGTCGAGCTCGACCGTGTCGAGGAGCTCGCCGCCCTCGTGGACGCGGACGCAGCGCTTGTTCGGCACGTCGGCGTACCAGACGGCCCCTTCGACGTCGATGCAGATTCCGTCGGGAACTCCGTCGCCCAGTTCGGCCCAGACACGACCGTTGGTCAGCGTGCCATCGTCGGCGATCTCGTAGGCGGTCAGCCGCCTGGCGTAGGACTCGCCGACGATCAGGGTTCGGTTGTCCCCGGTCACGGCCATGCCGTTGGGGAAGGCGAGCCCATCGGCGACTTGCCGGGTCGTCCCGTCCGGTGTGACCAGCACCACGCCGCCTGGCGCGTACGGCTCGCCGGCCATCATGTCGAAGCCGCCGCCGTTCACGTAGGCGTTGCCGCGGCCGTCGACGACGAGTTCGTTGCCGGCCGGCGGGTCCGAGCCCTGTCGGAGATCGGCGTATGTGTCGAGCGTGCCGTCGGCCTCGTGTACGAGCAGTCGAGCCGTGCTCGTGTCGACGACGAGCAGTCGTCCGTCCGGCAGCCAGTCGACGCAGAGCGGGAACGACGAGCCGCGATACATGACCTCGCCGGTGCCGTCTGGGTCGACGGCGATGACCTCCTGTGTTCCCCAATCGGAGAACCAGAGGCGGCCGTCGTGCCAACGCGGCTGCTCCCCGAAGACAATGCCTGTCACGAGTACCTCTGGTGTTCGCATGGTCTACCCCTCTCGATCCGCAGCACGATTTTGACTCTCTGGCGCGCCTGTGCGCTTCGATCAGCGCAAACGTCCCGACGCCCTCTGACGTCGAGAGCGACCCGGGTCCGGGCACGGACCGGAATAGAACCAGCGTCGCAGGGGTTGCAATACTTTCAGAGAGTGAGACGGGCCCGTTCGGATTTCAGCGCTCGGCTCTGCGCTGTCCCACGTGGAATCCGAGCCGGTTTTCCAAGTCTCCGGGTTGCTGGAGACCTTGCTCCAGGAGGGCTTTGATGCTTTCCTGCGCCGCTGGACGCCTGACGGAGGCCATGCAGGCGTCCCAGCCCGCTCTGATTTCGACGTCGGGCGGCAGGCTGGCTTCGTTCACGAGGTGCTTGGTGTTGGCGATCGCCCACTTGTCGAACGAAGCGATCCGGCTTGCGAGTGCTCCGACGAAATCGCCCAGCTCGGCATCCGGTAGCGCACGATTCACATAGCCGAGGAACTCGGCATCGGCCCCTCCGATGTCGTCTGAGCTCAGGAGCACTTCGAGGGCGCGTGCCCGTCCCATGACTCGCGGCAATCGCGCCATCGGCCCTCCACCGGCGACGAGGCCGACGCCGACTTCCCACTGCGAGAAGACCGCTTTCTCCCGGCTGGCGAAGCTCATGTCGCAGGCGAGCGCGAGCTCACTGCCGTTGCCGGTCGCCCGCCCGCGGATCAGCGCGATCGAAACGAACGGGGCGCGCGTCAAGCGCACCAGGACATCGGGCCATGCCTCGAGCCCGGTGGGGCCTTGCGGGATGCTCGTCAGATCCTCGAAGTTCGCGAGGAAATCGGAGTGATTCAGAAAGAAGCCGTCGACGGCGCTTTCGAAGACCACCACCTTCACTCGCTCGTCGTTCTCGAGCTCCGTGACGATGTCTCGGATCTGTAGAACGAATTCCGGACCCATGAGGTTGAGCGGTGGGTTGTCGAGTACGACTCGACAGTGTGAAGGTGTAACTCGATTGAGCCTGATTTGCGCAGCCATCGTTGTTGAGGACATGACGCTCCTGCTTCCGGTGTACGGAATGACGTGTGTGGCTCGACATTGCCCCAGGGTGCGCCTGTTCGCGCCCGGGTACGTCCGGGTCAGGTCCCCTGGTCAGGGTCAGGTCTCGGCGAACATGGCTCGCGCGCCGGCGGCGCGTACGGCCCGCGACATCCTGTCGACGTCGTAGGCGTCGTAGTGGCGACGCCCGTCGATGAAGAAGGTCGGCGTTCCGTTGGTCCCGTCGCTGTTCCCTGCCTACGCGGCGCGGGCCAGGGTATCGGCCAGGACATCCACCGGCGCGACAGAGCAACCCGTGCGCGACGCTGTCTATCTCCCCGGCCGTCCTCGCCGTCGGAGTCATGTTCCCTTCGAACCAGGAGTAAAGCGATGAACGACGACGGACATCAGGATGGCATCTACCCCTTCCCGGCCGGTATGCGGTCGCGTGAGATCGAAACCAACGGCGCCAGGATCCACGTACGCGTCGGCGGGCATGGTCCAGCGGTCGTCATGCTGCACGGCTTCGGCACAACGGGCGACATGTGGGGTCATCTGGCGAGCGCGCTCATCGAGGACCACATGGTTGTCGCGCCCGACCTGCGTGGGTTGGGCCTCTCGTCGAAGCCTGACGGCGGCTACGACAAGAAGAATCAGGCGGCGGACGTGTGGGGTGTCCTGGACGCCCTGGGTGTGCGTACGGCCGAATTGGTGACGCACGACATCGGCATCATGGTCGGCTTCGCAGCCGTCGCCACCCACCCCGAGCGCGTGAGCCGATGGGTGGCGATCGATGCGCCGCTGCCCGGCGTCGGAGCCTGGGATCAGATCAGACAGGATCCGGCCATGTGGCACTTTGGCTTCGGTGGTCAGGACATGGAGCGCCTGGTCGCCGGCCGCGAGCGCATCTATCTCGACCGCTTCTGGAACGACCTTTCCGTGGACCCGAAGCGGTTTGATGAAGCGAAGCGCGAGCATTATGCGGCGCTCTATGCGCAACCCGGCGCGATGCGAGCGAGCTTTGCCCAG
Organism: uncultured Actinomycetota bacterium; assembly: GCA_963801905.1. GTDB lineage: Bacteria > Actinomycetota > Thermoleophilia > Gaiellales > Gaiellaceae > PALSA-600. Next base: position 152,977 of record CAWDGP010000005.1, read on the forward strand.
TTCCGGGCGTTCAGCCAGGATGCGGCCGACAACAGGACGTTCCTGGCGCAGGGCAAGCTTCAGATGCCGGTCTTGGCCTTCGGTGGCGAAGCTACATTCGGCCCTATGATCGGCGCGGTAATCCGGTGTGTCGCCGATAACGTCGAAGATGCGATCATCCCGGATTGCGGGCACTGGATCACGGAAGAGCAGCCGCAGGCGACGACAGACCTGGTCGTCGACTTCCTGCGCCGGCCGCGTGGAAAGGCGGTCCCTGCCTTTGAGGGCGACGCCCGGTCAGGTGTGAGCCGCGGCGGCGTCGCCGTTTAGTTTGAGGCGGGACGGCGTTGGTGCTCACAGCAGTCACGAAGTCATCGCCAACAACCGCGTCGGCGGCTGGCGCAAACTCAAAGCGCGCAACACGGCCCGTTGAATCGACCACTCAAAGCGAGGTCAGGATTGTCCGCCGAAGACGTCGACGAGTATCTCCGAGGGATCGAGGAGCCCAAGCGCAGCACGCTCGAGACGCTGCGGCGCACGATCCTCGAAATCGTCCCCGACGCCGAACAGGTCATCTCGTACAAGGTCCCCGCCTTTCGCGTCGACGGCCAGATCGTTGCCGGCTTCGCGGCCTTCAAAGACCACCTCAGCTATCTCCCCTTCAGCGGCTCGGTGCTGCCGGAGCTCAAAAGCGAACTCGAGGGGTACACGATGACCAAGAGCGCACTGCACTTCCCCGTCGATCGTCCACTGCCAAAGACGCTCGTCAGGAAGCTGATCGCGTCACGTCGATCCAAAGCTGCGCGATCCTGAAAGACACCATCCTTCGGGTCGACAGCTCGCCTCACCAACGCTCGGCCAGCCGAAATCCACCGCGTCCGCATCGAGAATCCGCGAGAATCCTGGAGGTTGAGAGACCTGCTGAAAGCGGGACGGCGCGACTCGTGCCCATTCCGAAACGCGTAGCCCGCTGGAACAAGCGGTTCACGAATCGGATCACGCTCCGCATCGCGGGGTGGATGCCGGGCTTCGCGATTGTGAACCACACCGGACGCCGATCCGGACGGAGGTATCGCACGCCCGTGAACGTTTTCCGCGACGGGAGTCGGTACGTGTTTGCGCTGACCTACGGGGCCGAGAGCGACTGGGTGCAGAACGTCCTGGCCGCTGGCGGCTGCGTGATCGAGACCCGGCGTCGAAGGATCACGCTGGTCGACCCCGAGCGGTTCGCCGATCCGCCGCGCCGCCTCGTCCCGATCCCCGCCCGCTGGATACTCCGGCTACTCTCGGTCAACGACTTCATCGCCATGTTCATCGCGACCGAAGGCCCCGCGCGGCGCGACGACGCCCCCTAGCTCCCGATGACCACCGCTCATACTTGGCGACAATGCCACTGAGCCTCGCTCAGTCCCAGGGGCTTATCGCTGCCGCACATGTCCACGCAGTGGCCAACGGCTGGAAGATCGCCGTCGCCGTCGTGGACGAGGGCGGACTGCTCGTCGCGCTCGGCCGCATGGACGGCGCGTTCCCGCTCTCGTCGCAGATCGCCGAAGCGAAAGCAGCCGGCACGGCGCTGTGGCACCGCGACGGCGAGCGGCTCGCCGCCAGCCGCGCGTCCCACGAGGGATTCTTCGACGCGGTGAGCCGGCTCGTCCGGCTACCACTCATTCCAGGCCCGGGCTCGGTGGTGATCCGGAACGACGAGAGCGTGCTGGGCGCGGCCGGGGCAAGCGGCGCGAGCGGCGACGACGACCGCGCGTGCGTCGAGGCAGGGCTGCGGGCCGTCTTTCCCGGCTGGACGCCGGACTAGGCTCCCCCTGACGGAGCTTCCGCGCGGCGCCCCCGCCGGGATCTCGGGGCCCCTGCTCGACGGGAACGGTGCCGAGGAGCGTCAGGGCAGTCAGAGGGAAGAGCAGTACGGAGAGGAGTCCGGCTGCGACGAGCGCCGCGTAGACGGCGGGGCGGAGGAGGTCGAGCTGGACGCCGACCTGGCCGGCGACGATCAAGAAGCTGAGCGAGGTTGCCTGTAGCAGGCCGGCCGCGATCGTCTGGGTGCGGGTGGTGAGGGGTTTGTAGACGAGTGCGGGCAATCCGCGTGCGATCAGCAGCGCTGCCAGGAAGATCGGTACGCGCGCGAGGTTCGTCGCGCTGGCGAAGAGCGCGTCGAGGTCGAAGCTCACGCCGGTCGCGACGAAGAAGACGGGGACGAACACGCCGTAGCCCACGGCCTCGAGCTTCCGGCGGAACTCGGGGTGGGTCATCGCCTGGTCGCGGTCGACGAGCTTGACGATCGCACCGGCGAGGAAGGCGCCGAGAATCGCCTCGAGGCCGAGTCGTTCGGCAAGCACGACGAAGACGGTGAGCAAGAGGAACGCTCCGCGGATGCGAATCTCCGCTGTCGTGTCCTGCAGACGCACGAGCGCTCCCGAGATGTGCATCGACTGCTCGGCGCCGAGCACGGCCACGCCGACCGCGACCACGAACAGCCCGAACAGCCCGAGCAGAACCAGCTTCGCACCGATGCCGCCGGCCTCGCCCGAGAAGAAGAGCGACAGCAAGACGATCGTCGCGATCTCGGCGATCGAGGCGCCCGCGACTGCGAGCTGTCCAAACGGCGTACCAACCTGACCCGCGTCCTTCAGGACCGGAATCACGATCCCGGCCGAGGTGGCTGACAGCGCGATGCCGACAAGAAGCGGCGACTTGACCAGCCCGCTTGCGTGTAGGCCAAGACCGATCAGCAGCGCGAGTCCGAACGAGATCGCGTACCCGAGTGCAGTGAGGCGGAGCAACGGGCCGCGAAAGCGCTCGTACTCGACTTCGAGCCCGGCGAGCAGAAGCAGGAAGGCGAGCCCCAGGAGGCTGATGACCCGGATCGGCGTATCGATCGAAACCCAACCCAGCACTTGAGGCCCGATCACGATGCCGAGCACGATCTCGAGCACGATCGCCGGCAACCGAATCCTCGCAACCAGCGCGAGGGCCAGCGGAGCCGCCAGCGCCGCCGCCGAAACGATCGCCAAGCTGCCGAAGGCGATCGTGTGCATTGCCCGCGGCTACCCGGTGTATCCCGCGTTTACCTCGCTCTTGTGCGCGGCAAACGCAGCGAGAACCTCCCCCTTTTCCGGCTCGGGCACCTTGAAGTCGTCAAGCGATCGCGCAAGTTCAGCCGCGACTGCGTCGAACTCCGCTCGTTCACAAAGACTCGCGTCCGACATCTCTCGCCTCCTTCGGTCTCGGCCCATCGGCGGGCTTCCGACAGGGTCTTGCTTCGAACGCCCCTTCGCACCCGAAAAACCCCTGGTCGGTTCCCTGGCGTTGCGTTAGCGGGTACGATGGGGCCCGCCGTGTGGAAGACGGACTGGGACGCCTGGGCAGAAACGACGTCGAGCTCGGCGTCGCGCAGCCGACGGTGATCTTCCCGGCTGCCACTGGGCTTCGCCCGGCCGAATGGCCTGCCGTGGATCTATGCGCCTTCGCGGCTCTTGTCGATCTCTTGCTCGAGATGCCCTGGGCGGCCCTGAGGAACCCGGTACCTGTCCCCAAGACCTGTCCCCAAACCGTTCGCTGGCTGGCTAACGCGTCGTGGGTGCGGTGTTGCGGCCGGTAGCTGCACGGTGACGCGGAGCCCGCCGGCGGCCCGGGGGGTGAGGGTGAGGGTTCCGTCGTGTGCTTGGGTGATGCTCTTGACGATTGCCAGGCCGAGGCCGACACCTGCGTGGTCGGTGCGGATGCGTCTGCTGCCGCGCTGAAACGGCTCGTCAAGGATGGAAACCAGCTGTGGGGTGAGCTTCTCGCCGGTGTTCTCGACAGTGAGAACCGCGCTCGTGGGCTGGACGCTGGTCGTGACCCACACGGTGCCGTGCTCGGGCAGGTTGTGGACGATCGCGTTGTGCACAAGGTTCGTGGCCATCTGCAGCAGGAGCGGAGGTGAGCCGATGACGGGGGTGATGTCGCCGGAGGTATCGATGGTGAGGCCGCGTTGTTCAGCGAGGGGGAGGAGCGTCTCGGTGGCTTCTTCCACCACGAGGGACAGGTCGACGTGTTCTGGGGTGAAGGATCGTTGGTCGGCGCGGCTGAGCAGGAGCAGTGCTTCCGTGAGGTCGATCGCTCGGGTGTTGACGAGCTGGAGGCGGTCGACAAGCTCGGCGTTGTCGCGATTTGGATCTTTGCGGGCGACGTCGAGGAGTGTCTGAGTGACCGCTAGCGGCGTTCGCAGTTCGTGGGAGGCGTTGGCTGCGAATCTCTGCTGTTCGTCTGCGAACCTCTGCTGTTCGGCCACGTGTGCTTCGAGCCGCGCGAGCATGGTGTCGAAGCTGTCGGCGAGTTCGCGGAACTCGTCTTTGCGGCCTTCCAACTCGATCCGGTGGGAGAGCGATCCGTTCGCGGCCACGCGTGTGGCGTCGGTGATGCGAGTCAGGGGAGCGAGCATGCGGCCGGCGAGAAGCCACCCTCCCAGCAGACCGAATACCAGCAGGAATGCCATCACGATGGCCGCGATCGGAGCGAAATCGCGCAGGAGATCGGCGTGGCTGCGCACCATGAAGATCACACCGGGGTGCACACCACGGGAAAGGGACACGTACCCGACGGCGAGCAGCAAGGCGCCTGCGAGCATGACGAAGCCGGCGTAGCTGAGGGTGAGTTTGAGGCGGACGCTAAACCCGGGGGCTCTATCCATGCTCTTCTCCCTCGGGCTCGGTGTCTGGTTGCGTGTCGATGCGGTAGCCGACGCCGGGCACGGTGGCGATGATCCAGGGTTCCCCGAGCCGTTTGCGCAGTGCGGAGACGGTGATGCGCGGGGCGTTGGTGAACGGGTCTGCGAACTCGTCCCACGCTCGCGCCAGGAGTTCTTCGGCGCTGACGACACCGCCTTCGGCAGCGACGAGGACTTCGAGCACTGCGAACTGCTTCCTGGTCAGCGCGACGTAGCGGCCGTCGCGGTAGACCTCTCGGCGGAACGGATCCAGCCGGAGACCTGCGATCTCTCGCACGGGTGGCCTGTGGTGGGCGCGCCTGCGGTCGAGCGCTCTGAGACGGAGCACGAGCTCTCTGGAGCTCGAACGGCTTCGTGAGGTAGTCGTCGGCGCCGAGCTCGAACCCGGTGGCCTTGTCATCGAGCCGGTCGGCGGCGGTGAGCATGATGATCGGCATACCGCTGCCGGAGGCGACGATGCGTTCGGCGATCTCGTCGCCGGAGGGTCCGGGGATGTCTCGGTCGAGGACGGCGATGTCGTAGGTGTTGAAGCGCAGCAGCTCCAGAGCGGTGTCGCCGTCACCCGCGATGTCGGCGGCGATCGCTTCCAGGCGTAGCCCATCGCGGATGGCCTCGGCCATATAGGGCTCGTCCTCGACGATCAACACGCGCACGCTCCAGATGCTACGAGCCGGCGCATATCGCCGGCATATCGAAAACCCCATACGTGCTGGCAACACCACGCTCGTTTGACTGGAGGCATGACCTACAGCAAACCAGCACGAACAACGACCGGCCGGACTTCCGGGATCCTTGTCGCGGGCTTGCTAGGTGTCATCGCGGCGATCGCCGCAGCCCTCGGCTCCCAGTTGCTGGCGCCGTCGCCGTCGACGGCCGCATCACCCAACGACGTCGTTCGCAGTCAGCAGCGCGGTGTGCTTGGCGAAGCGCTGCCCAGCACGGTGTGGCCGACATATGGCCAGGCGGCTGTCCAAATAGGACAGTCGCAGATCCAGGCTGGGCCGAACCAGTACGCGGCCGCGATCGCCAGCGTCGCGAAGGTGATGACGGCCTATCTCGTGCTCCGTGACCACCCGCTCCAGGTCGGCCAGGACGGTCCGACGATCACGCTCACCGACGCCGATGTCGCTGACACCGACCGCCGGGCCGGACAGGACGAGTCCGTCGTGCCCATCTCGGCCGGAGAGCAGTTGACCGAACGGCAGGCGCTGCAGGCGCTGCTGCTGCCGTCGGCGAACAACATCGCCGCGGTTCTGGCGCGATGGGACGCCGGCTCCGTAAACCGGTTCGTGGCCCGGATGAATGCGGCCGCACGGTCGCTGGGCATGAGCCACACCCGCTACACCGACCCGAGCGGCTACGACGACGCAACCGTGTCGACGGCCGCCGAGCAGGTGCGCATCGTCGATCGGGCCATGCGCCTGCCGGTGTTCGCGAGCATCGTCGCGACACCGAGCGCGACGCTGCCGGTCGCCGGCACCGTGCACAACACCGACACATTGCTCGGGCAGGACGGGTTTGTCGGCGTCAAGACCGGCTCGGACGACGCGGCCGGCGGCTGCTTCGCCTTCCGGGCGATCCGCTGGATCGACGGCAAGCGGACGACGATCACCGGGGTCGTGTTGGGCCAGTCCGGCGACGACCGGATCGCGGCGGGTCTCGCGGCCGCCGACGCCATGGTCAACCGCATCGCCGGTCAGGGGGCTGTGCCGAATTCACCGCAACCAACCCCGGCACCAGGGACTCTGCCCCTGATGCACGCTCGGTAGAGAACCGGTGCCGATGCAATCAGCACACGCGGGAAGAGACGATGAGTAGAACGCTCCGGGGGTTGGTCGCCCTTGCCAGGGTCGCAGAGTGGGCGGTCATGGGGCAGGTCGGCGGTGGCGCTGGAGCCCGCGGAACGCGAGCGCCGCGGCGAGGCTGAGCAAGACGAGGGCAAGCAGCGGGTGGAGGCCGCCAACCCATTGGTGAGCGTTTGCGAGGCCGGCCTGGACGAAGCCGATGATCGCGACCAGGAACGAGAGCAACAGGTCGATCCGGGGTAGCCCGGCGACGAGCGCGGTGAGGAGGACGAACAGCTCGGGGCCTTGCAGGGCGAAGCCCGTGGTTCGGTGCGCGTCGAGTGCTCCCTGGCCGGCGCCGAAGATGTAGGCGCCGATCAAGTAGACCTGCAGGAAGACCCCGAGGACGATTACCGAGGCGAACGTGAGGTGCAGCCAATCGGCCCCGCTTCGGACGAACCGGCGGACCTGGCTCCAACCGCGCCGGCGTTGCGGCCGGATGTCGATCGGGGCGGTTGCGCCGTGCCGCCTGGCCGCCGTGGCACTCGGTGTGGAGGTGTCGCTCATGTGCCCTGCTCCTGGGGCCGCAGCCGCAGCGCTGCCGTCGAGGACGGGACCGGCTGCGTGTAGAGGGCGACAGCGAGCGCGAGTAGGCAGAGGCCGTAGACGGTAATGCCGGCATCGAGCGCGTCGACGAGTTGGAGGCCGAGCACAGCGCCGATCGAGATCCCGGTCGCGAGCGGCGTGAACCGCCGCCAGCCGTGCCAGAGCCCAGCCCGTGCCGTGGCCAGGCCCGCAGCGACGAACCCGACCGCGGAGAGCACCCCGCCGATGCCGAAGATCGCTGCTGCGATCGTCGCGCCTGTGTCGTCGACGTGCTGGTCGCGGACCGGGATCGATGCGAGCTCGCCGACGAAGAGCAGCGCGGTGCCGGCCAGCGCCAGGATCAGGCCGATGCGCGCGGCACGGCTCGGGCCGGCGAGGCCGCTGCGCGCGAAGGCGAGCACAGCGATGAAGACGAGCAGATGCAAGAGCGCCCCCAGGATCGACATGGGGATGAGCGCGGAGCTCGAGAAGGGGTAGCTCCACATCTTGTCCGAGACGCTGGTCGCCGGCTGGATGACCGCCTGGACGACCAGGCCGCTGATCGCGGTCGCCGTTGCGCCGACCATGCCGACGATGGCGCCCCGTCGGAGGGATTCGATCTTCGCGTTCGTCATGTCGTCTGCCTCGCTTTCGAAGTAGTCGTGCCGTTCTTCTGGCTACGACGCTACGAGCGAGCGGCGGGGGCGTCATCGGCGGCAGTGCTCGACTTGCCTCAGCGCCAGTACCTATCTGCGCTGCAGTACTAGCGCTCTGGCGGCGCAGAGATCGCTGGGCGACAATCCACTGCGATGGGCAAACTCGCCTCGTCGGCCGTCCGAGCTGCGCGTCGGGATCGCGGGCGCGGCACCGTTCCACCCGGGGTCGGCCTTGCCGCAGGAGGCGGCAACCTGACTGCGCGTCGAGTCGCGGCGCTCATCTGGTGCCTCTGCGTTGTGCTGGCGGTCGCAACGCTGATCTTGCTGGGAATCGGTCCGGGCCGCGTCTTGCCAAGCGACATCTTCTCCGGGTTCGGCGGCCTCTCGTTCCTGATCCTTGCGCTCACCTTCGCCTCGGTCGGGGCGATAGTCGCGTGCCGCGTGCCGGAGAACAGGATGGGCTGGATCTTCTTGCTCACGGGCCTTGCCAACAGCGTCCAGCTCTTCAGCTGGCAGTACGCCGACGTCGGCCTCCACGCGATCCACCGTCTCCCTGGCGTGCGAGGGGTCACGGTGTTCAATACCGTGACCGGCGAGACGACCGCGGCACTGCTCGGTCTCTCGCTGCTCTTGTTTCCGGACGGGCGGTTACCCTCGCGACGCTGGCGACCGGCGCTTGCGAGCCTCGTCCTCGGGATGGTGTTCTTCGTGCTCGCTGGGACGTTGCGTCCCGGGCGCTACGCCGAGCCGTTCGCGGAGGTATCGAACCCGTTTGGCCTTCCCGGTGCGCGTGGGGTGATGAATGCGGTCGACCTCGCCGGTTGGCTTCTCGTGGTGGTCGGGATCGGGCTCGGCGCGGCCGCGATGATCGTGCGCCTCCGGCATGCGCGTGGCCTAGAGCGTCAGCAGCTCAAGCTCGTGCTTGCGGTGGGCTCGATCGCTGCGGCCGCGGCCGCGTTGGTCCTGGCGACGTGGTTCATCTGGCCGGAGGGACATCTGCAGGCCCGGATCGCCGTAGTTGGTGTCTGCTTTGCGAGCGTTCCTCTTGTCGCCGGAGTCGCGATCCTCCGCTACCGCCTTTACGAGATCGACGTCGTCGTCAACCGCACGCTTGTCTACTTTGCGGTCACCGTCATCTTGGCGGCGGCGTTTGCAGTGACGGTCGTCTTGCTCGGGACGGCGCTCGGGCGGGGGTCAGGATGGGCGACTTCCGCGGCCACGCTCGTCGTCGCGGTCGCCTTTCGCCCGTTGCGCGCGCGGGTGCAGGACGCGGTCGATCGCCGATTCAACCGCGCCCGCTTCGACGCGTTGCGGCGGATGGGCGGCTTCCTGGAGGATCTGCGGGCCGGTCGCGCTGCGCCGGAGGAGGTGGAGGGAGTCCTTCGGAACGTGCTGTCGGATCCGCGACTGGGGCTCCTCTTCTTTTTGCCGGAGAGCGAGCTCTACGTCGACGCACGCGGGATGGCCGTCGCCGACCTCCCGGACGACGGGCGGGAGCGGATCCCGGTCGAGCGTGCTGGCCAGCCACTCGGGATGGTGCTCCACGATCGCACGAGCGAAGAAGATCCCACCATGCTCGGCAGGGTCGTCCAAGCCGGCGGGCTTGCGATCGAGATCGCGCGATTGCGCGTCGAGTTGCGACGCCAGCTGGCCGAGGTCGAGGCCTCGCGTGCGCGGATAGTCGCCGCCGGCAACGACGAGCGTCGCCGGATCGAGCGCGATCTCCACGACGGCGCCCAGCAGCGGCTCGTCTCGATCGGGCTGACCCTCCGTCACGCCCAACACGAGCTCGGATCGGCGTCACCGAGGCGCGCCAGGGAGACCCTTGACAGCGCGGTCGCCGAGCTCGCCGTCGCGGTCAACGAGCTGCGCGAGCTCGCGCGCGGGCTCCCGCCGTCGCAGCTCGACCTAGGGTTGGCGCCTGCCTTTCACGAGCTCGCCCGCCGAGCGCCGATACCTGTCGAGGTGGAGGCGCCGGGCGAGCGCTTCGGCCGAGACGTCGAGGCAGCGGCCTACTTCATCGGCTGCGAGGGCATCACCAACGCCGTCAAGCACGCCAACGCCACCAAGCTCCTCCTCAGCGCGGCGCGGCGAGACCGACAGCTCGTCGTCTCCATCGCCGACGACGGCGTCGGAGGCGCGATCGTCGGGCAAGGGTCGGGCTTGCGAGGGCTCTCCGACCGGATCGCCGCCCTCGGCGGCACCCTGCGGATCGAGAGCGCCCCCGGCGCGGGCACGACGCTGACCGCGGAGTTGCCGTGCGTGTCGTGATCGCCGAAGACCAGGTTCTCCTTCGCGAGGGACTCGGGCGTCTGTTCGAGGACCGTGGACACCAGGTCGTGGCTTCGCTGGGCGACGCACGCGGGCTGCTGCCGGCGATCGCCGAGCACGATCCCGACCTCGTCGTCCTCGACATCCGGATGCCGCCGACCTTCACCGACGAGGGTGCGCAAGCCGCGAAAGAGATCAAGGAGACCCACCCGGGCCTCGGCGTGCTCGTCCTCTCGCAACACATCGAAACGACCCACGCGGTCGAACTCGTCACACTCGGCGGCTTCGGCTACCTGCTCAAAGACCGTGTGCTCGAAGTCGGCGAGTTCCTCGCCGCCGCTGACCGCGTCGCCCAGGGAGGATCGGCGCTTGACCCCAAGGTCGTCGCAAGCCTCGTCTCGACCCGAGGCCGGCACGACCCGCTGGCTCAGCTCACCGACCGCGAGCGCGACGTGCTCGAGCTGATGGCCGAAGGCCTCACCAACGCAGGCATCGCCAAGCGCCTCTACCTCAGCGAGCGCACGGTCGAGGCCCACGTCCGCCACGTCCTCATGAAACTCGACATGCCTGAAAGCGAGGACGACCACCGCCGCGTCCTCGCCGTGCTCACCCACCTAAGCGCGACACAAACTCGCTGAAGCGTCGGCAGCCACGGATCGATGACGGGCGGCTCCTGATCGGGCCGCGAGGGTCGCGCCCGGCACCATCCGCGCAGACGGGCTAGCGCGACGCCGGGCTGTAGGGCTCCGCGTAGAGGGCCCGCTCGGCGGTGTCGATGAGGATCTCCACGGCACGATCGGTGGAGAGGCCGCGGCCCGTGAAGAGCAGGTCGAAGCTCTCGAAGCTCGTCAGCACCCAGAGGATGTGCTCGGCGTCCTCGGCGCCGAGGCCGTCGCGGAGCGCGCCCTGGGCGGCGAGCCGTCCTGTCAGCCGGGCCATCCCGGCGGCCCGCTCCTCGTCCATCCGTGCCACCACGCCGCCGACGGCCTGCTCGTCGAGTTGCGCCATCGAGCGCAGCGCCCGGTAGATCTCGCGGTTCGCGGCCAGCATCTCGGTCGAGGCACGGAAGCCGACACGGAGGTGGTCGCGCGCGTCCGGCTGATGCTTGGCATCGACCAGCCGCTCGTAACCCGAGCGTGCCGCGAGCTCGCGACCGACGGCATCGAAGAGCCCCGCTCGCGAGCCGAAGATCGCGTAGACGGTCGACCGTGCGACCCCAGCCGCGCGGGCGATCCGGTCGATCGCGATTGGCTCGGCCGGCGCGGCGCGCAGGCGGTCGAAGACCGCCTCGATGATCCGCATGCGCGTGCGCTCGGCCTCCTCGGCTCGCACGCGCTGCTCGTAGGACCGAACTGTCACGGCGTCGCGAATCGTACCTTCGTCGGACATAGCGTCCGATCGAATGCTAGGCTTCGCTGAACACAGTGTCCGATGAAAGGGGGAACGATGGTTCGGGAGGAGTTCGAGGTGGCGGTCGTGGGCGCCGGCCCCGGAGGTCTGGCGAGCGCCGTGACACTCGGTTCGTACGGAGTCGAGACGCTCGTCGTGGAGCGACGGCCGTCGAGCTCGACGCTGCCGCGAGCGACCGTGGCGAGCACGGGCACGATGGAGCTGCTGCGCCGCTGGGGCCTCGAGGCGAAAGCGTGGGAGCGTTCGATCGACGTCGAATGGCAGGCGTGGGCGTGCCCGACACTCGCCGAGGCGGACCAGGGCGAACCCGTGGAGGTTGGCCTGCCGACGCGCGGGCAAGCAGCTCTGGTCAGCCCGACGTCTCCCGCCTGCCTCCCGCAGGACGAGCTGGAGCCGATGCTCGAGGAGCACCTCGGCTCCTTCGGAAGCGTGCGTCTCGAGCGGGGCGTAGAGCTCCTCTCGCTCGCGCGCGAAGCCGACGGAGGCCACGAGCTCACACTCGAGGGCACCGGCGAGCGCCGCCGCATCCGCGCCCGGTACGTGGTCGGCGCCGACGGCGTCCGAAGCCGGGTGCGGGAGGCGCTCGGCATCTCGTCGGAGGGCGACATGCGACTCGCCGAACGGCTCGCGGTGCTGTTCCGCGCGCCGCTCTGGGAAGTCGTTCGCGACCACCGCTACGGCATCTACTTCCTCGGCGACGGAAGCAGCTTCATCCCTGCAGGCAAGCCCGACCGCTGGGTGTTCGCGGTCGACCGGGACGCCGAGGCCGGCGAGGGCGAGGCGCTGACGCACGACCAGCTCGCGCAGCGGATCCGCGAGTCAGCCGGAGTCGCCGGTCTGCCGGTCGAGATCGAGCGCGCGATGCCGGTCGCGTTCGGGGTTGGGCTAGCCGAGCGATTCCGAGACGGCGGCGCGTTCCTGATCGGCGATGCCGCGCACCGTGTGACACCGCGCGGCGGCACCGGCCTCAACACCGCGATCCGCGACGGGTTCGACATCGGCTGGAGACTGGCCTGGGTTCTCCGCGGCTGGGCGCACGACGGGCTGCTCGAGGGCTACGAACGTGAGCGCCGGCCGGTGGCGGAGTTCAACACACTGCGTTCCGCGCGTACCGACGGCTCGATCCTCAGCACAGCCGCCGGCCTCAACTCGGACATCGGAGGCCGCGTCGCCCACGTCTGGCTGCCGCGCAACGGCCAGCTCGTGTCGACGCTCGACCTGCTCACCGAGGGCCTGACGCTGTTCGCCGGGCCCGCCTGCGACGAGTGCCCGGCGAGCAACCGCTCAGGCTCGCCACCGGTGGCCGTGGAGCGGCTGGACGCGATAGCCGCGCGCGCGCTCGGCCTGTCGACGGCCGGATCGTTGCTCGCGGGGCCCGACGGCTCCCCGGTCGCGCTCTGGAACCACGAGGCGCCAAGCGGAGCGCGGCTGGCACGAGCGATCGCCGCCTTCGTCGCCGACACAGGGCTTCGTTCATTCGACAGAGCCGCATAGGGCGGCTCGGCGCAGGAGCCGGCGGTCGTCGAGACGGACGCGGCCAGGTGCCCGTCCTGCTCCGGCGTTAGCCGCGGGCACTGTGAGACCGTTGTGGCACGGGTAGCGGGTTGCGGGCAGTCAGTCGCCGTCCGTCTAGCTCTGTTCGCTCGGGGTGCTCTTGCTCGGGTGGCCGGTGATGAGACGTTCGCGGTCGAAGAGGCGGGTGACGATACGCCAGCCGGCGACGTCGATCGCGAGGAGGGCCAGCGCGAGGCCGATTGCGAGCGGAACGGAGGGAGTGATGACCTGGAAGGAGATGAGGGACGTGAAGGCGAGCAGGGGAAGGCTTGCGAGGGTGGCGAGTTGTTGCGCGACGCGGACGTCTGTGGCTCGGGAGGAGATGCCGATGCCGACCCAGATCGACCAGAGCGCGAGGAGTGGGGTGAAGAGGAGCTGGGCGAGCAGCTGGGGCGGGTGGAAGGCGACGTCGCTGACGACGTGGGCGGCCGCGAGCCGGATGCTGACCAGGATGACGAGGTAGAGGGCGTAGGCGAGCGCAACGGTGGGCAGGAACGTCGCGACCGCTTTTCCGAGCAGGAGCTCGGAGCCGCGAACGGGGGTGGTGAGGACCGGCTCGAGGGTTCCCTGGTCGCGCTCGCCGACGACCGAATATGCCGCGATCACCGGCGGGAGCACGACTGGCACGATCAGCAGCAACAGGGAGATGACTCCGAAGGCTGCACGCACCTGGGAGGCGGACGCCGACTCGGGCGTCCTGAAGATGGTGACCAGCGGCGTGATCAGGAAGACAAGCGGGAGCACGGCCATCGTCCCGATCACGAAGCGGTTGCGCCGGAACTCGCGGATCTCCTTGTGTACGACCGACCCGACCCGCTTGAGGCTCATTGATTCGCCTCGGGGTCGTCGGCGATGAGCTCGAGGTAGACGTCCTCGAGTGTGTGCTGGGCCTCGGCGAGCGAGAGGAGATCGGCGCCGGCAGCGACGAGCGCGCGCGCGACCGCGGGCGCTGCGATGCGCGCGTCGCTGACGGTGAGCTCGTAGCGGGTCGTGTTGTCGGCGTGCCAGCCGTCGACTCCGGCGACGGCGAACACCGTTTCCGGGGAAGCGAGTGGGGCGGCGGTGCGTACGAGCAGCGTCTTCGTGAAGAGCCGGTCGCGGAGCTCGTCCGGGCGGCCGATCGTGCGCAGGCTGGTGTTGAGGATGGCGACTCGGTCGCAGAGCTGTTCGGCTTCCTCGAGGCGGTGAGTGGTGAGAAAGACGGTGACGCCGCGCTCGCGCAGGCCGTCGATCAACTCGTGCACGTCTCGGGACGCGACCGGGTCGAGACCGGAGGTCGGCTCGTCGAGGAAGACGACCGCCGGGTTGCTCAGCAGCGCGCGTGCGAGCGCGACCCGCTGACGGAGGCCCTTCGAGAGGCTGCCGCAGGGATCGTCGGCGCGGCCGGCGAGGTTGACCGCCGCCAGCGCCTGCCCGATCCGCTTCTCGGGCTCTGCCAGCTCGTAGAGCCCGGCGAAGAACGCCAGGTTCTCGGCGACCGTCAGTCGCAGGTACAGGCCCGGGTTCTCCGTCATCACCGCGATCCGCTTGCGTACCTCGACGCCGTTTGCTGCCTCGAGCGGCACCCCGGCGACGCGTGCCCGACCCGAGGTCGGCGCGATCAGGGTGGCGAGCATGCGCACCGTCGTGGTCTTGCCGGCGCCGTTCGGCCCGAGGAACCCGAAGACCTCGCCGGCGCCGACGGTGAACGAGACGTCGTCGACCGCCAGACGTTCGCCGAACTGCTTCGTCAAGTGCTCGACGACGAGTGCCGGCTCACCGAGCGAGGCCGTCGCGGACGGGCCCGCGGCGAGCGTGGCGAGCGCCTGCCGCTGCGCGTCCCCGCCGACGCCCGCGTCGCTCTCGGCCTCGCTCGGGCGCTCGTCGGGAGAAGGAACCGCGCCGGGCCTAGAGCCGCCGGTCGCGAGCGCGACGACTACGTAGACCCCGAGGATCGCGATCACGACCGGGATGCGCGCGGACGAGCCGCGGAGGAGAACGACCACGGTGACCACCGCACCGACCACGACAAGCGTGATCGCCCAGCCCTCCCAGGCCGCCGGCTGCCAGCCAAGACCGGTCCGCCGACGCTGAAACCATCGCTGCGCGCTCATCGACCCGCTACAAAGCTAGCCCCGGCCGCTGCGCTCAACGAGACGGGATTCGCGATCCACAACCGGAGCGTGGGCGAGACGGTACGACTCAGTTCTCCCGCAATTCCGCTCAACCGAGCGGGTCACCGAAGGTGACTGATCACCGCGTCCGCGAGCGGCAGCGAGGAGGTCAGCCCGGGCGATTCGATACCGAAGAGGTGCACCAAGCCCGGTACTCCGTGCTGCCGCGAGCCTTGCACGAGGAAGTCCGCCGCGGGTGCGCCGCTCCCCGTGATCTTGGGGCGGATTCCCGCGTAGTCCGGCCCCAGCGCCCCATCCGGGAGTGCGGGCCAGTAGCGCCGGATCGCCGCGTAGAAGCGCTCGGCGCGCCGCGGATCGACCGTGTAGTCGATCTTGTCTATCCATTCGACGTCCGGGCCGAAGCGCGCCCGCCCGCTGAGGTCGAACGTCACGTGCACGCCGAGGCCTCCGGGCTCGGGAACCGGGTAGACGAGGCGCGAGAACGGCGAGCCGCCCGTGAGCGTGTAGTAGTTGCCTTTGGCGTAGAGCTCGGGCGGCGCGAGCTCGGCGGGGTAGCCCTCGATGCGGCGCGCGAGGCTCGGCGCCCGCAGACCTGCGCCGTTCACGACCTGCGTGGCGAGGATCGGCTCGGCGCCCGCGACGTGCAGCTCGATGCCGTCGGCGCGCACCACCCCCTTCGTGAGCGGGCTCTTCAACGCGAGCATTGCACCGGCGCGTTCCGCATCGCCTAGGTAGGCGCGCATCAGCGCGTCGCTGTCGATGATCCCCGTTGAGGGCGAGTGCAGGGCCGCCACGCAATGCAACTCCGGTTCCATCGCAAGCGCTTCCGCCGGGCTCACGGGCACGACATCCGTGACGCCGTTGGCATGCGCTTTCCGTCGGATGCCCTCCAGCTCCTCCAATTGCGCGGTGTCGGTGGCGACGATCAGCTTGCCGCAGCGCCGGTGCGGCACCCCGCGCTCGGCGCAATAGACGTACAGACGCTGCCGACCCTCCACGCACGTGCGCGCCTTGAGCGAATCCCGCGGGTAGTAGATCCCGGCATGGATGACCTCCGAATTGCGCGAGCTCGTATGCTTGCCGATCGCGTCCTCGGCCTCGAGAATCACGACCTCGCGTCCGGCCAGCGCCAACGCGCGCGCCACTGCGAGGCCCACCACCCCGGCGCCGACGACGACCGCGTCAACGCGATCCATAGAGGAAGCTGCGCTCGACGAGGAAGGTACCGAGACGCGCGGCCGCCGTAGCCATTGGGGAGGCGCCGCCGTAAGACAAAGCGACGGGAAGATCGCGCGCGTTGCTCATGGCGCAGATTACATCGGGCATCAGTTCCGGGTGCGCTAAATACCTCTAACTTTGGGAGTAGAGCCAAAAACGTGAGCGCCGCGTTCCTGATCGCGCCAGACCACATGATCTGCGATGCTTTGCCGATGGAGACCGTCGTCGTCGGATACGACGGCCAGGAGCGCTCGGCCCGAGCGCTGGAGCGGGCCATCGAGACCGTCAAGGCGGACGGCGGGAAGCTGATCGTGGTCGTCGCCGAGGAGCTCCCGCCGATGCAATATGCGTCGCCTGCGGGTTTCGGGCCCTCGGATTCGGGCCTGTACGAGTTCGGGCCGCCGATCGAGCTTCCGGATCTCGAGCATCCGCTCGGCGGCGTACAGGAGATCATCGAGCGGGCGAGGAAGCGCTTGGACGAGGCGGAAGTCTCTGCCGTGTGCGTGTGGGGCGTGGGCGACCCGGCGCAGGTGATCGTCGACGCCGCGACTGAGCACGGCGCGTCGAGGATCATGATTGGCGCCCACCATCACGGGTTCTTTGGGCGACTGTTCGGCGAGGACGTCGACGGTGAAGTGCAGCGCGCGGCACAGTGCGAGGTGGTTCTCGTCGAGTAGTTGGATCGCCTCGAGCAGACCGCCGGCGCGAAGCCGCGCGAACTTGCGCGCGTCAGGGTGTGTCGGAAGACGACGCGAGGCTTCGCCGTGCGTCGCGCGTACCAAGTATGTGTCCCGGAATGTGTCCGTGTGTTCTTGAGACAGACAACAACGAATGTCGGGCAGTTCATATCGGGAACTGCGCGGGCCCTGACGCGGCCGAGGCCGGTTGCATCACGATCGCGAATCGTCCACTCTTACCTCGTTCCGTCCAAGCAGCATGATCGGAGGTAAATCGAAGTGAGACGCAGGTGGATTTCGATCGCCGCCGCGCTCGTCGGGCTCGGCGCGCTCGCCGCGGCGGCCCTGACCGCGAACGCGGGGGTGACACGCGCCGTCGTAAGCCCGGCGTCGTGCGCATTCGACCTCAAGATCGGCGACGTCCTGCCCTTCACGGGCGACCTCGCCGCGTACGGCGGGAACATGGATCGCGCGGTCAAGCTCGCGGTCGATCTCGAGAACAAGTCGCTCGCCGCCGCGGGGATGACGGGCGCGAAGGTCGAGGTCGTCGGCTCCGAGGACGGGCAGACGCAGGCCAGCGCCTCGGTCGAGGCTGCGACGAAGCTGATCAAGACGCAGGGTGCGAACGTGATCATCGGCGAGATGGCCTCGGGGGCGACGATCCCGATGGCCCAGTCGGTGACGATTCCCGACGGGATCGTGACGCTGTCGCCGACGGCGAGCGCGCCGCAGATCTCGACGATCAAGGATCACAACCTCCTCTGGCGGCTGTATCCGTCCGACTCGCTGCAGGGCAAGGTGCTCGCGCAGGCGGCCGCGTCGGCGTTCAACAAGGGCGTGCTCAACATCGGCGCGCGCAACGACGCCTTCGGCACCGCGCTGGCGGCGCTCGTGAAGAAGCAGTACGTCGCGCTGGGCGGCAAGGTCGGGAAGACCGTGCTCTGGAACCCGAACCAGGCGAACTTCGACACCGAGGCCGGCCAGCTCGTCTCCGGCAGCCCGGCCGGCTGGGTGATCATCGACTTCCCGGACACGTTCCAGAAGTTCGCCCCCTCGCTCGTCCGGACGGGCCAGTGGGACCCCAAGAAGACGTTCATGACCGAGGCGCTGCGGAACGGCGACGTGCTCAAGGCGATCGGCAGCCCGGTGGACGGGCTGCGCGGCACCGCCGCGAGCTCGGCCGGCGGCCCGGCCGGGAAAGGCGTTCGCCGCGCTCTGGAAGACGCAGGTGCACGGCGCGAAGCCCTACACCGGCTTCGAGGGCACGGCCTTCGACGCGTCGATGGTGGCGTTCCTCGCGGCGGTCAAGGGCTGCTCGGCCTCCGACGCGAGGCTGAAGGCGAACCTGATCCCGGTCTCGGGGCCGCCGGGGATCAAGGTCACGTTCCGGAACCTCACGACGGGGGTCAAGGCGCTCCTCGCGGGCAAGGACATCGACTATGAGGGCGCGTTCAGCCCGGTCGACTTCGACAAGAACGGCGACATCGGCTCGGCCGTCTACGAGATCTGGCAGAACGACGGCAACGGGAAGATCTCGACGCTGAGGACGGTCACGTTCCGCGGTTGATCCGCGCGCGCGTCAGGGAGGGCGGCGGCTTCCAGGAGGCCGCCGCCTACTCCCGCGCCGTGCGCGCCGGGCCGTGGGTCGTCGTCAGCGGGACGGCGGCGCTCGGCCCGGACGGCACGGCGCTCCACCCGGGAGACTGCCGCGCCCAGACGCTCGCTGCGCTGCAGCGCGCGGTCGCGGCGGCCGGGGAGCTCGGCGCAGCCGTCGCCGATGTCGTGCGGACCCGGATCATCCTCGTGCCGGAGGCCGACTGGCGCGGCGCCGCCGACGCCCACCGTGAGGTCTTCGCCGACGTCAACCCGGCGAACACGACCTACTTCTGCGGTGGGCTGATCCCGCCCGGAGCGCTCGTCGAGGTCGAGCTCGAGGCGCTCGTCGACGAGATCCCGCCCAGGTAGAGCTCGACCACCTTCGGGTCGTGGAGCAGCTCGGCGCCCGGCCCCTCGTGCGCGTTCCGGCCCATGTCGAGCACGTGCGCGCGGTGGGAGATCGCGAGCGCGCGGCGAGCGTTCTGCTCGACCATCAGGATCGCGATCCCGAGCCGGTTGATCTCGAGCAGCTGCTCGAAGACCGTGTCCATCGCGGTCGGCGACAGGCCGGCCGAGGGCTCGTCGAGGAGGAGCAGCTCGGGGCCGGTCGCGAGCGCCCGGGCGAGCGCGACGAGCTTGCGCTGTCCACCCGAGAGCGTGCCCGCATGCTGGCGCGGCCGCTCGGCGAGGAGCGGGAAGAGCTCGAAGGTGCGCGCGAGCGCGGCGCGGCGTTCCGCGCGAGGGAGGCCGAGCACGCTCACCTTCAGGTTCTCGGCGATCGTGAGCGAGGGGAAGACGTTGGCGAGCTGCGGCACGAAGTTGAGGCCGCGCCGGGTGCGGAGGTCGGGCCGCAGGTGCGTCACGTCGGCGCCGCGGAGGGAGACCCGGCCGGCGCGGACGCTGACGAGGCCGTAGAGCGCCTTGAGGAGCGTCGACTTCCCGGCGCCGTTCGGCCCGATGATCGAGACGATCTCGCCGGGCTCCGCCCGGACGTGCACGCCGTGAAGGACGAGCACGGCGCCGTAGCCCGCCTCGATGCCCTCCGCCTCCAGGAGCGCTTCGCTCACGCCACGGCCTCGGGGTGCGCGCCGAGGTAGGCGTCGATGACGCGCGGGTCGCGGCGCACCTCGTCGGGCGTGCCCTCGCAGATCACGCGCCCGTTCGCGAGCACGATCACGCGGTCGCTCGCGCGCATCACGACGTCCATGTCGTGCTCGACGAGCAGGAAGGTGATGCCGCCCTCGCGGCGCAGGTCGAGGATGTGGCCGAGGAGCTGCTCGCGCAGCACCGGCGTCACGCCCGCCATCGGCTCGTCGAGGAGCAGGAGCTCGGGGCCGGTCATCAGCACGCGCGCGAAGTCGAGCAGCTTGCGCTGCCCGCCCGAGAGCGTGCCGGCGTAATCGCCGGCGAGGCCGTCGAGGCGGACGAGCGTGAGCAGCTCGAGCGCCCGCTCGCGGGCGCGCCGTTCGAACTCGCGGCTCGCGCGGCGGCGCAACACGGTGCCTCCGAGCCGCTCGCCCGGGTTGCCGGGTGCGGCGAGGACGACGTTCTCGAGCACGGTCAGCCGGCCGAGCGCCCGCGCGGTCTGGAAGGTGCGCACGAGCCCGAGCCTCGCGACGCGGTACGGCGGCAGCCGGTCGATCCGCCGCCCGTCGAGGAGCACGGAGCCCGAGTCGCCGCGCAGGTAGCCCGGCGACGATGTTGAAGAGCGTCGACTTGCCGGCGCCGTTCGGGCCGATCAGCGAGGTGATCGAGCCGCGCTCGACCGCGAAGCTCGCCTCGTCGACCGCGCGGACGCCGCCGAACGAGCGGCTCACCTCCCGCACCTCGAGCATGCTCGCGGCTCACTCGAGCACCATCTCCTCCCGCCGGCCGAGGATCCCCTGGGGCCGGAAGAGCATCAGCCCGATCAGCACGAGCCCGATCAGCATGAGCCGCACGTAGGCGCGATCGTCGGAGGAGAGCCACGAGAACGGCGGGAAGCCGAAGAAGCGCGTGCCGGCGAAGAGGATCCCGAAGAGCAGCGAGCCGACGGGAACGGCCCAGACGCGGCCGGTGCCGCCGAGGATCACGATCATCCAGGCGAAGAACGTGAGCAGCGGCTGGAAGTCGTCGGGGCTGAAGAACGAGAACTGCCAGGCGTAGAAGCACCCGGCGAGGCCGGCGAGGGCGGCGCCGAGCGCGAGGCTCTGGAGCTTGACGGCGAACGGGTTCTTACCGAGCGAGGCGGCGGCGTCCTCGTCGTCGCGGATCGACTTGAGCAGGCGGCCCCACGGCGTCCGCACGGCGAGCTGCGGTCAGCGCGAGGAGGGCGAGGGCGACTGCCCAGACGACGAGCAGCATCACGACGTCCTTGTTCGAGATCCCGAGCCGGCCGCCGAGCCAGGAGGAGAAGCGCATCCACTCGCCGTCGTACTCGGCTGGCCTGGTCGATCCCGCCGAGCGCGATCGTGCCCTGCGAGCCGCCCGTCAGCCCGTCCTGGTTGGTGGCGACGTAGCGGACGATCTCCCCGAAGGCGATCGTGACGATCGCGAAGTAGTCGGCTCGCAGACGGAGCGTCGGCAGCCCGACGAGGATCCCGGCGAGCGCCGCTGCGACGACGCCGAGGAAGGCGGCGAGCCACATCGACATCCCCTCCTTCACGGTGAGGATCGCCATCGTGTACGCGCCGATCGCCATGAACCCGACCTGCCCGAAGTTGAGGAGGCCGGTGAAGCCGAACTGGATCTGCAGACCGAGCGCGAACAGCGTGTAGATGCCCGCCACGACGCCGACGAAGGCCCAGAAGTCGCCGCTGATAATCGTGCTCACGCGGTCCGAGCCCTTCCGAAGAGGCCCTGCGGTCGCAGGAGGAGGGCGACGATCAGCAGGGCGAAGGCGACGACCGGCTTGTAGACCGGGTTGACGCCGCCCGCGAAGCCGCTCCAGGTCGAGAGCTCCATCGCGAGCCCGAGCGCGAGGCCGCCGACGAGCGCGCCGTAGGCGCTGCCGATCCCGCCGAGGACGACCGCGGCGAAGACCGGGAGGAGCTGCTGGAAGCCGAAGTTCGGGTCGAACGACGACTCGACGAGCCCGAACAGCACCCCGGCCAGCGCGGCGAGGGCGCCGGTGAGGATCCAGGTCGCCATGATGATCCGCCGCGTGTCCATCCCCGCGATCTGGGCGAGCGTACGGTCGTCCGACATCGCCCGCATCGCGCGACCGAGGTCGGTGCGTCCGAGCATCAGCGCGACGAGCACGATCGACGCGACGGCGACGACGATCGCCGCGCCCTGTGCGCCGGAGAGGCGCACCGATCCGATCACGTACACCTTGTAGGGGTCGATCCGGTAAGCGCGCGACTGAGGTCCCCAGCCGAGGAAGATGCCCTCGCGGAGCACGAGCGCGAGCCCGATCGAGGCCAGGAAGAGGCTCATGAACCCGGCCTGCCGCCGACGCAGGGGACGCCACAGCACGAGCTCGATCAGCACGCTGAGCAGCGCCGTCGCGGCCATCGCGAGCACCACCGAGAGCACGAGCGGCAGGTGCCAGGTGACGTTGCAGAGGTAGGCGGTGAAGGCGCCGAACGCCATCACGTCCCCGTAGGCGAAGTTGACGATGCGCAGGATGCCGTAGACGACCGAGACTCCGACGGCCGCGATCGCGATCACCGAGCCGGTGACGAGGCCGTTCGCGAGGAGCTGGAGGAACATCAGACGATCGCAGGCTCGGGGACGAGCCGGTCCTCCACGAACCGGGCCGCGTCGAGCACCGCCAGCGCGGGATCGGCCTCGCCGCCGAGCACCGCGCCGGCCACGATGCGCGCAACCGCCGGCGCCAGCATGAACCCGTGGCCGCTGAAGCCGGCAGCGACGTGGAGCCCGTCGAGACCGGGAAGTGGCCCGAGGATCGCCTGCCGGTCGGGCGTGGCGTCGTAGATCCCCTGCACGACGATGCCGAGGTCGACGTACTCGAGCGCCGGCACGAGGGTGCGAATCCCCGCTCGCACGTTCGCCTGCCACGTGGGCAACCCTGTCTCGGGATCCCCCGCCGCGCCGAGGTCGCTCGTCAGCACCCGGCCGTTGCCGAGCTGCTTCGCGGCGAAGCGGAGCTCCGCCGAGACCACGAGTGGCTCGAGCAGCCGCTCTCGGATCGGCGCGGAGAGGAAGAGGAAGCGCTCCTCCGGCTCGATCGGCAGCTCGATCCCGAGCGGCCCGATGAGCCCGGAGGTCGCGACGCCGGCCGCCACGACGATCGCGTCCGCGCCGCGCCGCTCTCCGTCGTGGAGGACGGCAACCCACCCCGCACCGTCAGCCTCGAGCCGTACCACCTCGGCAGAGACCACCCGCACCCCCTCCGCGAAGGCCTCGACCACCGATTGCGGCCGGTCGAAGTAGCCGTCGCTCGCACACCACGCGGCGCCCGCGAGACTCGAGGCATCGAGGCCGGGAACGAGCTCGGCCGCCTCCGCCGCCGACACGATGCGAGACGGCACCCCCGCCTCCTGCTGGATCTGCACGTTCGCGGCGAGCCGGTCGAGCACGTCCTGTGAGTGTGCGGTGAAGAGGTAGCCGCACGCACGGAAGCCGAAGGGCACGCGTGCGCCGAGCCGCTCCTCGGCCATCTGCCAGAAGGCAAACGACTCACACGCAAGCCTGCAGTTGACCGCCGTGCCCCATTGCCGTCGGACGCCACCGGGCTGAACCCCCGACGCGCCGGCGCCGATCCCCTCCCGCTCGAGAACGGTGACCGCAACGCCGGCCTGCCCCAGCTCGCGCGCGATCGCGAGCCCGACGATCCCGGCCCCGACCACGAGCACTTCGGCAGGCCCGTCGACCACGATTCGCAACTATTGCGCACGCGCGCGCTCGTGGGCGAGATCGGGCCGGTGCACCATCACCGTGCGGAGCTTCCCGACCTCCCACGATGGCGATGTCCCCTCTCCGCTCGGCTCCGGGAACGAGTCCCACGGGTACGGCAAGGGACACTCGCGCGGGCGACGGCTATCTCGCTCGGCGATCCCGTTCCGTGGACGAGATGCACGCCGACCAGAGCTCCGACGATCGCACCGCCTGAGGCGTTATTGGAGGCGGTACAGGCTGTAGACGTGGAAGGGCGCGTGCTCCGGAACGCGCGCGTTCGTGACCTCGACGAAGGCGGACGCAGAACGGTGATCGCGGAACAAGTGGTGTTCATTGAGCTTTGGGCCCCACATCTCGCGCAACCTATCGGTCTCTGCGGGCGTGTATCCGCAATTGCTGAGTCCGCTGAACCACCCTCCGTCTGCCACGTCGTAGCCGAGCAGATCCCAGCTTCTCTCCGGCTGCTCGGGCTCGGCTGGCTCCAGCAGGTAAGGGCCCCCGACCCCGGGCGGGTACGGGCTCACCACTGCGGGATCGCGGAAGCCTGGGAGAGGCAACCACCCCACTGCGACAAGCACCATGTCGGCGGGATCGGCGCCTTGCTCCTCCAGGTTTCCCCTCATGAGGCCGAGGTTGTCCCAAAGGGGCGCGCCTCGCGGCCTCGTTCCAGGCGGAAACCTGGATGTCGTCTCGAGCGAGCCGATATCGAAGATCGTCGGCCAGACGTCGAGGTCAAGTGACAGTGGTCGGGCGACCTCGTGTCGCAAGAGAAAGCGTTGGCGTCGCTTGTCGTCCCAGCGCGGGTCGTACTCGCCAGCCTCGCGGGCGTCGAAGCCGATCAGTTCCTCGTCGATCATCGACTCAGCACCGAACGCCACCGCGTGCACGGTCGATCTCTCGAACTGGAATCGGGAGTCGGTTGGGCTGACCTTCCACCCGCTCATCTTCCCTGAAAGCCGCTTGCCCCGGTTGCCGCGGGGGCAGGGGCGTCGGCGGCCGTTTCGGGTGGCTGAGCGTCAGCCGTCCAGAACCGTCCGTGATCCGTTGCCGCGGTCGCGCCGCTCCACCTCCAAGCGCCGTGAGTGGTCTTGTCTGAGTCGGATCGACGGTGTCTGGTCTCGAACGGGTCGGAACTCTCGGCCGTCGGGGCCGCAGACCAGGATCGCGATCACGGTCTCGTCCGGCCTCGAGCCGGCCCGTCGCGCTCAACTGCTAGAGGTCGCGTTCGTAGAGGTACATGACCGCGTGGTCGGCGCCGCCGGTTCGGTTGGTGAAGCCGAGGCTTTCGTAGAGGCGGCGTGCGGCATGGTCGGGTTCGTCAACGCCGATCTCCATCGAGTCTGCGCCGCGGGTTCGGGCCTCACGCATGGCTGCTTCCATGAGGGCGCGGCCGCGTCCGTGGCCACGTTGCGCGGGCGTGACGTAGAGCTCTGCGAGGTAGCACTCGAGACCGCTGCTCCAGATTGCGTCGCGGAAGCGGAGTACGGCGAGTCCGTCGGGACGACCGCCGACGAGCAGGACGAGGGTGTCACCTCCGCGGAGCAGGTGCACGATGCGTTGCTCCAGCGTTTCAACTGACGGTGTCGGTTCGTCGAACTCGTGGTTGAAGTCGTGAAGCAGCTCTGCGATCGCGCGTGCGTCCTCGGCGTTCGCGCGCCGAACCGGCGGAAGGCTGCCGCCGTTCATGCGGAACGAGCCTCAATCTGCTCGCGGAGGAGAACAGCGACCTCGGGGCTCGGCGGCCTGGGATCATCGGGGACGAAGGTGATGTCGCTGATGGAGGCGTGGTGCTCGAGAAGCGTCTTGACTGCCTCGACCCAGTCTGCGGCGGGATCATCATCCAGTTGGTCGCCGCTTCCGACGGCGGCGCGGCCGAGCGGGAAGCCGAGGTCGAGCATCAGTGCGAGAGTGTCGTTGTGCCCGGGTTTCGTGGCGCGACCGAGCGCAGCGTGTTCGAGCTGGGCCGCTTGGTGCGTGTCGGCTGCCGTGCGTGCGGGCCAGGATTTATCCGAAGCATGTTGGGGTCGAGCGGCTGGGATCGCGGGTTCAGTGCTGAAGGCCATCCCAGGACCATTGCGGGATGCTCAGGCCTTGCGGTACATCGTCGGCGGAGTCGTGGTAGGCCGACATGGTTGTGGTGGTAGCCCAGGCGAAATAGTCGTGCAACACCTGCCGCAGCGGCTCGTCGGTGAGGCCGACGTCTTCTAGGGCTTGGTCGAAACAGGCGATGGCGCGCTGATCCATCTCCTCGTGCGGGCCGTTGCCACTGTGGATGCGCACGACCGCTGTCTCGTCACCGTGGCGGGCAGAGTAGGTGTGCGGTCCGCCGAGGGCCTCGGCCCAGTAGGCGGCGAGCCGCTCGCTGTGCTGGGGGTGGAAGCCGTGGCTGAAGGCGTGGCTGACCACCTCGTCGGTCATTACCCTGGCATGCCACGCCTTGGCCAAGCGAACCAGGCTCTCGTCACCGCCGGCAGCCTCGTACACACTCTGCATGACGCGATCATTACCGAGGCGCGTGACGTCCTGGGCAGTCGGTGCGGCGGCACGGGCTAGGCTGGGCGGCGACTGAGAACGACCGGAAGGAGCTGCCGTGCCTGAGCGAGACGGTTACATCGCCGGAGTGCCGTGCTGGGTCGACACCTCCCAGCCGGACCCCGACGCGGCCGCGGGATTCTACGGCGGTCTGTTCGGATGGGAGTTCGAGGACGCGATGCCGGCGGGGTCGCAGGGCAGGTATCTGGTCGCCCGCCTCCGCGGTGGCGACGTGGCGGCGGTGTCATCGCAACCTGAGGGAGCGTCTCCGCAGGCGGTCTGGAATACGTACGTCTGGGTCGAGGATGCCGACGGGGCGGCGGCTGCGGCGCGCGAGGCGGGCGGCCGCGTTCTGGGCGAGCCGTTCGACGTGATGGACGCCGGCCGGATGGCGGTGCTCGCCGACCCGGAGGGGGCCGCGTTCTGCGTTTGGCAGGCGAGGGAGCACAGGGGCGCCCAGATCGTCAACGAGCCGGGCTCGCTGAACTTCAACGTCCTCAACACCCGCGATCGGGAGGTGGCGAAGCGCTTCTACGGCGCCGTTTTCGGCTGGGCGACGCTCGACCTCGGCAGCGGCGAGTTCTGGACTCTGCGCGCGTACGGCGACTACCTCGAGGAGCTCACACCTGGGACTCGCGAACGGACCGCGGAGCTGGGCGCAGCGGGGTTCGAGGACGTGGTGGCGGCGATCACCCCGATCGCCGGCAATGACGCCGAGACGCTCGCCCACTGGAGCGTCACGTTCTCGACCGACGACGCCGACGCGACGGCAGCGAAGGCGGTCGAGCTCGGCGGCACGGTGCTCGTCGCTCCGGTCGACGCGCCGTACTCGCGCCTGACCGTGCTCCGCGACCCGCAGGGAGCGACGTTCTCCACGACGGCGTTCGTGCCCGAGAACAAGGACGTCGGCCGCGTGGTCGACTGAGCGGCCCTGGCAACCGGCGGGGATCTCGTCCACGGGCTGCACGCCTAAGATCGCCTCGTCGGGTTGGAGTTCAGGCGCGATTTAGACGCTCCGGTATGGCGACGATGAACTCTTGCGCGTTCATCCCATGGTTTCAGAGACGAGGCTTACGGCCAATTGTCGTATGTTCCCGTTTTGCTCTCCGCACAGTGAGGTGCCTTGATGCAGCGAATGGTTCGTCTCCTTGTCAGCGCGGTGGTCTTGGGGGCCGCAGCGATGACCGCTACAGCCGGGGGGGCGAGCGCGGACCCCTCGCCATCGGCAAGTCTTTGTCCGGACGCCGTCACCGCGACGTTCGGGCCCAATGTCTGTGTCTTCACCCCGAGCATGTCGCAGACCGCCATCCAGGCCGCGGTCAACGCCATCTACGCCCAGCAGGTCGACAACGAGATGGGCACCGCGCGTTATGCGCTGCTTTTCGAGCCGGGTACCTATGGGTCCCAGAACAACCCGCTGGACATCCCGGTCGGCTATTACACCGAGGTCGACGGCCTGGGCCAGGATCCGTCGGCCGTCGTCATCAACGGTGGCGTGACTGCCATCGGCAAGAACGGCAGCGGTGCGTTGAACATCTTCTGGCGTTCCGTTTCCAACTTGACCATCCATGTCGTCGCGACCGCGGACAGCTGCCACACCAGCAACGAGATGTGGGCGGTTTCGCAGGCGGCTCCAATGCGCCGGGTCGATGTCAAGGACTTCACCACCTTCATGCCGTATTGCGAGAACCCGAACTTCGCCAGCGGCGGCTTCGTGTCCGATTCGCGGCTGGAGGGTGGCGCGCTCAACGGGTCGCAGCAGCAGTTCTACGTCCGAAACAGTGACCTGGGTGCCGGCTGGTCCAACTACGTGTGGAACCAGGTCTTCTCTGGCGACATCGCCGCGCCCGCGCAGGACTTCGGCAACGGCCACGCCTACACGACGCTCGCGCAGACGCCGGTGAGCAGGGAGAAGCCCTACCTGTACATCGACGGCTCGGGCGCCTGGAACGTCTTCGTGCCGTCACCCCAAACCACCTCGGTGGGCCCCACGTGGGCCAACGGGCACACGGCCGGGACCTCGATCCCGCTGTCGCAGTTCTTCGTCGCCACGCCATCCGACTCGGTCAGCAGGATCAACGACGCGCTCGCCCGGGGCCTCAACCTGCTGCTAACGCCCGGCGTCTACGACGTGGGCTCGACGATCAAGGTCAAGCGGGCTGACACGGTGGTAGCGGGCCTGGGCATGGCCACCTTGACAGCGAGCAACGGCAACTCGGTCCTGACCACCGCTGACGTGACCGGCATCGACATCTCCGGTCTCCTCGTCGATGCCGGACCGGTCAACTCGCCGGTGCTGATGCAGATCGGCTCGAAGAACGGCAACAACGGCGTGCCGCACAATCGGGCGTCCGACCCAACGGGACTGCAGGACGTGTTCTTCCGAGTCGGCGGACCGCACATCGGCAAGGCGACCGTCGCCCTCGAGGTGAACGGCGACAACACCATCCTTGACGACCTGTGGATCTGGCGTGCCGACCACGGCGTTGCCGGGTCGGTCGGCTGGACCGTCAACACCGCTGACACCGGCCTCGTGGTGAACGGCGACGGTGTCACCGCGACCGGGCTGTTCGTCGAGCACTTCCAGAAGTACAACGTCATCTGGAACGGCAACGGCGGCGAGGTCGTCTTCTTCCAGAACGAACTGCCCTATGACCCGCCGACCCAGGCCGACTACGAGCACGACGGCGTGCTCGGCTATGCGGCCTTCAAGGTCGCCGACAACGTGCAATCGTTCCAGGGTTACGGTATGGGCAGTTACATCTTCACCAACGTGAACCCGGACATCCACGTGTCGCATGCCTTCGAGGTCCCGAACACAGCGGGCGTCCAGATGCACGACCTGCTCACGATCAACCTCAGCGGTCCCGGCACCATCGACCACGTCATCAACGACACCGGCGGCCCGGTGAGCTCCGCCAACCCGGACGTGGCCAGCCAGGTCGTCAGCTACCCGTGACCTAGCGGACAGGTGATTCGCGCCTGCATGCCCGTTTAGCGCGCATGCGGGCGCTGCGTACAAGGAATGGGGCGGGCCGACTAGAGCCGGCCGAGATTGCTGTTCCGACGCCGGGAGACGGCAGAGGTCTGTCGGTCGCGGCGGAGCTCTGCTTCCCAGGCTACGAGTCGTGTGCTCTGGTGCAGGCCCGCGCCGCGTTGTCTGCTCTCAAAACTGACAACGAATTCGTCTGGGCTACCGCTAGGGACAGGTAGCCGGCCCCTCGAGCGGCTCGGCCCCGCGATCTTCACGGCTCTTTCCTGAACTCGGTGGCGAAATCGAGCAGCTGCCGTTCGGCATGGCTCGTCGGCACCTGTGAGTGATCGGCGTACGGGAGGACCACTATCTCCTTCGGCCCCCGGACTGCGTTGTAGGCCGCGAAGACGGTCGACGGCGGCGTGATGGTGTCTCGAAGCGCTACAGAGATCAGCGTCGGTGCCTCGATGCGGCTCGCCAGCAGGGCGTTGTCGACGTGACGCAGCGTCAGCCGGGCCCGCTCGTCGAGCTCAGGGTGCATCGCGAGGTAGGTGACGAGCTCCGTGTACGGCGGGTCGAACGCCACGTCCATGCCGCGCTCGATGTCGCAGAGGAACGGGACGTCCGCGTGACAGAGCCGGACGAGTTGGGGGCAGAGCGCGGCGGCGGCGAGAGCTAGCGCGCCGCCCTGGCTCCCGCCTCCGACGCCGATGCGCGCGCGATCCACGCCGGGGAGCTCGGCGGCAGTCTCCACCGCGCGGACGGCGTCGACGTAGAGACGACGGTAGTAGTAGTTCTCGGGGCTCGCGATCCCCCGCGTCATGACGCCGGGATGCTCGGGCCCGGAAACCCCTGCGCCCGGGTCGGCGGTGTCTCCGCGCGACCAAGTCCCGCCCTGTGACCTCGTGTCCATGACGAAGGTCGCATAGCCGCAGGCGGGGTACAGGGCGTGGGCCGCCGGAAGATCGCGTCCGCCGCCGTAGCCGACGAACGTGATCCGACAGGGAAGCTCCGCCTCGCCGGCTTCCTCGGGCCGTAGGTACCAGGCCTTCACCCGATCCCCATCGGCGCCGCTGAACGTGATGTCGAAGGCAGCAAGACGCCCGTAGGCCTGCCCGCCGAACGGCTCGACCTCGACCTCTGTGGCCGCCTCGCGCGCCTCCGCCAGCGCGCGCGTCCAGAACTCGTCCAGGCCCGGCGGCTCGACCGCGGAAGTGCGATACGTGCGCAGCTCCGCGAGAGGCAGGTCGAACAGCGGCATGCCTACGACGCGGCCGAGGGGGCGGCTGCCGGCGAGGCGGCACGACCCACTTTCGGACGGGCGACGTCGATCACGTTGCCGGTCTCGGGCTCGAAGAAGTGCAGGCCGTCGACGTGCACCGCGAGATCGACCTCCCTTCCGGGCGCGACCGGGAACCGGCCGTCGACGCGCGCAGTGAACTCCGCGCGCTCGTCGTCGGTGAACAGCGTCTCCGCCTCCTCATCCGTACGTGTGTCTGCGGCCGCGCGGACCGCCTCGGCCGTCACTCGCGGCGCATCGATCCGGAACATCACGTGCGACTCGGCACCGAGCTCTTCGACGATGTCGGCCCGGACGCGGATACGCGGCAGGCTCGGATCGGCGCTCCCCGTGTGCTCGAAGTCCGTCGGTCGGATCCCGACCAGCACGGATCCCTGTGGGACGTCGCGACCGGCCGGCACCGGGATCCTGTAGCCGCCGAAGTGGATCTCCCCGTCGTGGATATCGGCCTCGACCAGGTTCATGGACGGCGAGCCGATGAACGCGGCCACGAACAGGTTCACCGGCGCGTTGAACAGTGTCTGCGGCGTGTCGACCTGTTGGAGCCGCCCGTCTCGGATCACGGCGACTCGCTGCCCCAGGGTCATCGCCTCGACCTGGTCGTGCGTGACGTACACCGTCGTCACTCCGAGCCGCTCGTGCAGCCGCGCGAGCGCCGAGCGCATCGAGACCCGCAGCTTGGCGTCGAGATTCGAGAGGGGCTCGTCCATGAGGAAGGCAACCGGTTCGCGCACGAGAGCGCGGCCGATCGCGACGCGCTGACGCTGACCGCCGGAGAGGGCGGCCGGCTTGCGGTCGAGGAGCTCGTCGAGCCCGAGCGTCTCCGCAGCGTCCGCAACCCTCCGCGCCCGCTCTTCCTTCGGGACCTTCCGCCGCCTCAGCCCGAACTCGAGGTTCTCGTAGACAGTCATATGCGGGTACAGCGCGTAGTTCTGGAACACCATCGCGATGTCGCGGTCCTGAGGCGCGGTGTCGCTGACATCGACGCCCCCGATCATGATCGAGCCGCTCGACAGCTGCTCCAGGCCGGCCATCAGCCGCAGGAGCGTCGACTTCCCGCAGCCGGAGGGGCCGACGAGCACCATGAACTCCCCCTCGCCGATCTCGAGGCTGACGTCGTCGACCGCCTTGACCTCGCCCGGGAAGACCTTCGAGACGTGGTCCAGGCTGACGCCCGACGACCGCCCGCCGCCTCCCTCCGCGACGGGAGTCAGTGCTTCGTCCTCAGGCAATCGAGACCGACCCGTCGAACGCCTTCGCCGGACGCTGTCCCGCGGGCCCCTCGGTCACGGTCACCCTGCCCGCCTCGATGACGTCGTCGGACGACCGGCCGACGAACACCTCGATCGTGCCGGGCTCGACGACGTACGAGTGCCCCCGGTCGTAGAAGCCGAGCTGCGCGACGGGGACACGGAACGTGACCGTCCTCGACTCGCCCGGAGCGAGCTCTATCCGCGCGAAGCTCTTGAGCTCCAGTACCGGCCGAGTGACGCTCGCCCGCGGGTCGCGAACATAGAGCTGCACGACCTCGTCTCCCGGCCGGCCACCCGTGTTGGCGGCGACGACGTCGACGACGATCTCGCCGTCCGTGCCGACCGTCTGCTCCCGGACGCGCGCACCGGAGAGCTCGAACGTCGTGTAGCTGAGCCCGTGACCGAACGGGTACAGAGGCGTCGCAGACAGGTCGACGTAGTCACCCGCCGGTTGAGAGCGGCCGCCCGACTCCTTGTGAGCGTAGAAGACCGGGATCTGCCCTACCGAGCGCGGGAACGAGATCGGGAGCTTCCCGCCGGGATTGACCTCCCCGCCGAGGACCTCCGCGACGGCGACCGCTCCCTCCTCTCCGGGGAACCAGGCCTCGATCACGGCGGCGCAGTGCTCGTGCACCCACTCGCTCGCCGAGGGCCGACCTGAGACGAGCACGAGCACGACGGGCGTGCCCGTCCCGATCACCGCGCGCACGAGCTCCTCCTGAATGCCCGGGAGGTCCAGCGAGGCACGGTCGCGGAACTCCCCGCTCGTGCAGTCCTCGGCGAGCCCCGCCTTGTCCCCCATCACGAGCACGGCGACCTCGGACGCGCGGGCCAGCCCGATGGCCTCGTCGAACCCCTCGCGCGAGCTCCCGCTCACGTCGCATCCGTGGGCGAACGAGACGATCGGGCCGAACCGCTGCCGCATCGCGTCGAGGACCGACGGGCCCTGCGCCTCGGCCTCCTCGAGCTCGGTAAGCGTCTCGAACGACGACGACAGCGGGCTCCCGCCGCTCGCGAGCACCTCGCGGAGGGACTCCACGTGGGCCGGATAGCAGTAGTCCCCGAGCAGGTTCCGGGCCGTGTCGGCGTTCGGCCCGATCACCGCGATCGAGGTGAGCTCGGGAGAGAGCGGGAGGATGCCGTCGTTCTTCAGGAGCACGATGCTCTTCCGCGCGATCGTCCGCGCGAGTGCGCGATGCGACGACGTGCCGACGGCGTCGGCGGCCCGGGCCGCATCGACGTACGGATCGTCGAACAGCCCGAGCTCGAACTTGGCGCCGAGGACGCGGCGCACCGCGTCGTCGACCGTGTGCTCGCTCACGACGCCGACTTCGAGAGCGTCGAGGAGCGGCCGGCCGTAGCAATCGGTGGAGGGAAGCTCGAGGTCGAGCCCGGCGCCGATCGCCATCGCCGCCGCGTCCTGGCCGTCTGCCGCGAGCCGATGGTACGACTCCAGCTGCCGGATCGAGAAGTAGTCCGAGACCACGTAGCCGTCGAACCCCCACTCCTCGCGCAGGATCCCGGTGAGGAGCTCGCGGTCGGCCGTGCAGACGACGCCGTCGACCTCGTTGTACGCGTTCATCACGGAGCCGACGCGGCCGATCCGAACGGCTGCCTCGAACGGATGGAGGTACACCTCCCGCAGCTCCCGCGGCGGGATGCCGGCAGGCGCCCAGTTCATCCCGCCGTCCGAGGCGCCGTACCCGACGAAGTGCTTCGCTGTCGCGATCACGCCGTCGCGCAGTGACTCGCCCTGCAGCCCTTGCACGAACGCGACGCCCATCCGGGCGACGAGATATGGATCCTCGCCGAACGTCTCTTCGGTGCGGCCCCAGCGTGGATCGCGGCACACGTCGAGGACGGGAGCGAGGCCGTGGTGCGCGCCGACGGCGCGCATCTGGCCGCCGATCACCTCTGCCAGGGACCTGGCGAGCGCCGGGTCCCAGGTGCTCGCAAGGCCGATCGCCTGCGGGAAGACCGTCGCGTCGCGCGCCATCAGCCCGGAGCAGATCTCCTCGTGGACGATCGCGGGGATGCCGAGCCGGGTCTCCTCGACGAGGTAGCGCTGGATCGCGTTGGCGAGCTCCGCCGCTTGCTCGGGGCGAAGTGAGCTCGCCCCGGAGATCCGCGTGATGTGACCGATGCCGTTGCGCAGGACGCCGGCTGCGGGCCCGGGGGCGAGCCGCGTGCCCTCCGCGATCTGGAACACCCAGGCGCTGCCGAGCTGTGCGACCTTCTCCTCGCGGGTCATCGTGGCCAGGAGGTCCTCGAGCCGTTCCTGCGGCGACCGCCCCGGGTCACGGTACGCCGGCGTGACGCTGTCGATCCGTGTGACGGTCATCGGGTCTGCTCGACTGCTGCACACGAGGCGCGGACGACGAGCTTGGTGGGCAGCCGCGTATGGGTCGAAGCGACCGGCTCACCCTCGATCAGCCCGATCAGAAGGCGGGTCGCGTCGAAGCCCATCTGCTGAATCGGCTGCTCGATCGTGGTCAGCGGAGGATCGCTGAGCGCCGACTCCGGGACGTTGTCGAACCCGATCACCGAGAGGTCGTCCGGCACGCGAAGCCCGAGCGTGCGCGCGACCGAGATCGTGGCAAGCGCCGAGACGTCGTTCGCCGCGAAGATCGCGGTGGGGTTGCCGCCGTTCGCGAGCAGCTGCCGTGCGGCGTCCTCGGCGGATTCCTGCTGGAACTCCCCCGCGCCGATGAGCGCGGGATCGACCGCGATGCCTGCGGTCTCGAGCGCGTGGCGATAGCCGCGCTTCCGCAGGCGGGCCGACTCCAGGTCCGCGCGTCCCGCCAGGAACCCGATCCGGCGGTGCCCGAGGCCGAGGAGATACTCGGTCGCCGTGACGGCTCCGTTGAAGTTGTCCGAATCGACACTCGGGAGCGTCGAGGAGCCGGCGTTGTGGTCGACCGCGACGACGGGCGCCCCGAACGTGACGTCGATGCTGCTCGGGGTCACGAGCAGCGCCCCGTCGCAGAGCGTGCCGCTGACCCTCGAAAGGTAGCGGCGCTCCCACCCCACCTGGTCGTCGGCACCGCAGCCGGAGAAGACAACGAGCTCATACCCCGTCCCGTGGACCGCGCGTGCGACGCCCTTCAAGAGCTCCGCGCTGAACGGCTCGATGTCGACGATGAGCACACCGATCACGTTCGTCCGGCGGCTCCGCAGGCTCTGGGCGACGAGGCTCGAGTGGTAGCCGAGATCCTCGATCACCGCCCGCACCCTCGCCTCGGTCCCCTCGGCAACGCCCCAGCGGCCGTTGATCACCTTCGACACGGTCGCGACAGAGACGCCGGCCTCGGCGGCGACGTCGCCGATCGTCAACCTCCGCTCGGTCACGGCGCGATACTAACCCATCTCGAAACCGATATCGATATCGGTTGACGAACCTCGGCCGGTGTGAAAGACTCGGCGCCGCGATGAGGCAACGGGCCCGTGGGGAGCGCCGTCGACGGTGATCGCGCCGACCCGCGGAGGAGGGAGTAATGCGATGAAGCGCTGGAAGGCACTTGCGCTAACCGGGCTCGGTCTGGTGGGCGCAGCAGCCCTGATTTCGAGCTCGGCTGTCCTGGCGGCTCCAAAGGACAACAACGTCACTCTCGTCTGGTGGAACAACGCCAACCAGGGGGCGGGGAAGGCCCTGTGGGCACAGGTGGCCAAGGAGTTCGAGGCGTCCCACCCGGGCGTGAAGATCCAGGATGTCCCGCTCCAGAACGAGCAGTTCACGACGAAGATCCCGCTCGCCCTGCAGTCGAACGACCCACCGGACGTGTTCCAGAACTGGGGCGGTGGAGGGCTCGTCGACCAGGTGAAGGCCGGCAAGGTCGCCGACGTGACGAAGTACGTCTCGCCGTGGATCAAGAACATCGGCGGCGCCGCCGCCGGATGGCAGGTCGGCGGCAAGCAGTACGCGATCCCGTACAGCCTGGGCGTCGTCGGGTTCTGGTACGACAAGGATCTCTTCGCGAAGGCCGGGATCACGTCACCGCCGAAGACGTGGCCCCAGTTCACCGCCGACGTCCAGAAGCTGAAGACGGCGGGCATCACGCCCATCGCGATCGGAAGCAAGGATCGTTGGCCGGATGCCTTCTACTGGGACTACTTTGCGACGAAGCTCTGCAGCAAGGCGACGATGCAGCTTTCGGCGGTCACGTACAACTTCAAGGATCCATGCTGGGTCAAGGCCGGTCAATACACGCAGCAGCTGATCGACATGCAGCCGTTCCAGGAGGGCTTCCTCGCCACGCCCGCTCAGCAGGGCGCGACGAGCTCGGCCGGGCTGCTCGGCAACGGCAAGGCCGCAATGGAGCTGCAGGGGCACTGGAACCCGGGGGTGATTCAGCCCCTCACCCCGAACAACACGATCCCGAGCTTCCTCGGGTGGTTCCCGTTCCCGAACGTTCCCGGCAGCAAGGCCATTCCCGGCTCGCTGCTCGGCGGCGGGGACGGCTTCGCCTGCTCGTGGAAGGCTCCAGAGCCGGCGTGCGCGCAGTTCCTGAGCTACGTCGACAGCCCGAGCGTCCAGAAGCGCATCGGCAGCACGAACTTCGGACTGCCCGTGCTCAGGGGCACCGAGAACTCGGTGAAGGATCCAAACCTGAGAGTGGTGCTCGGGTTCCGCTCGGCTTCGCCGTTCATCCAGCTCTACCTCGACCAGGCGTACTCGGCAGCGATCGGACAGGCGCTGGACAACGCGATCGCCGACCAGTTCGCCGGCAAGGCGACCCCCGTGCAGGTCGTCGGCAAGATCGCAGGGGCTGCGAAACAGAAATAACCGTCAGCGCTGAGAAGAGGGCATGGCCACCAGTGCCGAAACCCTGACGGCCGGCCGCCTGCGGAGGCGGCCGGCCGTCCGACGTCTGGGGCGGAAATGGCTCCGGATCGGGTTGTACATCGGCCCCGCGGTCGTCCTGTACGTCGTGTTCGTGATCGTGCCCGTGATTCAGGCGGTGCACTACAGCCTGTACTCGTGGAACGGGCTCGGCCCGCTGACCGACTTCATCGGTCTCCACAACTACCGCTCGGCGTTCGGGGACCCCGCGTTCCGGCAGGCGATGACGCACAACGCGATCCTGGTCGCGCTCTCACTCGCGATCCAGCTTCCGCTCGCACTCGGAATCGCCCTTCTTCTCAACCGGCCGATGCGCGGCCGCAGGTTCATCCGGCTCGTCTTCTTCGCGCCCTACGTCCTCTCGGAGGCGATCACCGCGATCGTCTTCCTGCAGATCCTCCAGCCGGGCGGCCTCGTCGACGCGGGGCTGAAGGCGGTCGGGCTCGGAGGTCTCGTCCAGCTCTGGCTGGCCGACCTCGGGCTCGTCTTCTACACGCTCTTCGTCGTCATCACCTGGAAGTACATCGGCTTCGGGATCATCCTCTTCCTGGCGGGGCTGCAGGGAGTTCCCAGCGA
Source organism: uncultured Actinomycetota bacterium (assembly GCA_963801905.1). Classification (GTDB taxonomy): domain Bacteria; phylum Actinomycetota; class Thermoleophilia; order Gaiellales; family Gaiellaceae; genus PALSA-600. The sequence continues at coordinate 189,855 of CAWDGP010000005.1, forward strand.
GCTGCACGAAGCGGCCGCGATCGACGGCGCCAGGAACTGGGCAACGTTGCGGTACGTCACCCTGCCGCTGCTAGGGCCGACGATCCGCATCTGGGCGTTCCTCGCCATCATCGGGTCGATCCAGCTCTTCGATCTCGTGTGGATCATGACCGCCGGAGGGCCCGCCGGCTCGTCGTCGACGATGGCCACCTACATGATCGACCAGGGGATCAACAGCTACCGGATCGGCTACGCGACGACGGTGGCGGTGATCCTCTTCTTCATCTGCTTCGTCTTCTCGATCCTCTATCAGATCTTCGTCCTGCGGAAGGACATGGCCGGCGGGACCTCTCGGATGGCCGGCTGATGGCGGCCGTCGCCTCGAAGCGCCGGAGTTTCGCGCCGTACTCGAACGCGCCCATCTACGTGGCGGTGCTCGTGCTCGGAGCAATCGTGGTCGTCCCGATCGCGTACGTGGCCTTGAGCGGCTTCCGGACCACCGGCCAGCTCGCGTTCGACCCGGTCAGCATGCCGCACCCCTGGGTCACGCACAACTACGTCGAGGTGATCACCTCGGCCGAGTTCTGGCGCCAGCTCGGGAACAGCACCATCATCGCCGCGATCGCCACCGCGCTCGTCGTCACGGTCAGCGCGCTTGCCGCCTATCCGCTCTCCCGCTTCGACTTTCGAGGCCGTGAAGTGATCTTCACGTTCTTCACGCTCGGGCTGCTCTTCCCGATCGCGGTCGCGGCGCTGCCGCTGTACCTGCTGCTTCGCCAGCTCCACCTCGACGACTCGGCTCTCGGCGTCGCGCTCCCCGAGGCGGCCTTCGCGATCCCACTCACGATCATCATCCTGCGCCCCTTCATGCGGAGCGTCCCGGCCGAGCTCGAGGACGCGGCGGCGATCGACGGGTGCACGAGGTTCGCGTTCTTCCTCCGGGTCCTCGTTCCGCTCTGCCGGCCCGCGCTGACGACCGTGATCATCCTCACCGTGATCCTGAGCTGGAACAACTTCATCCTTCCGCTGCTCGTGCTGAGCAACCCGAACCACTGGACGCTTCCCCTCGGAGCCGCGAACTACTCGACCGAGCACAGCGCCGACACGGCCGGCGTCCTCGCCTTCACGACGCTCTCGATGATCCCGGCACTCATCTTCTTCCTGTTCGCCGAGCGTCGCATCGTCGGTGGTCTCTCCGGCGCCGTCAAGGGCTGAGCCCTCGCCGCGTGGAGTTCGAGAACCCGGTCCTCCCCGGGATGCACCCGGATCCCACGATCTGTCGAGTCGGGAGCGACTTCTACCTCGCATGCAGCAGCTTCGAATACTTCCCGGGCGTGCCGATCCTCCACAGCCGCGACCTGATCGTGTGGCGACAGATCGGTCATGCGCTCACGCGGAGAAGCCAGCTCGATCTGCGCGGCGTGCGCAGCTCAGGCGGCATCTACGCGCCGACGCTTCGACATCACGACGGCACGTTCTATCTCGTGACCACGCTGGCCGGCCGCGGCAACTTCCTCGTCACCGCGAAGCATCCGCGCGGCCCCTGGTCGGACCCCTGCTGGCTGGACTCCGACGGGATCGACCCCTCCCTCGCGTTTCTCGCCGACCGCGTGTACTACACCCGCAACGGTCAGGGCGCCGACCCCGATCATCCCTTCGTCTACCAGGCCGAGCTCGCGTGGTCGGGCGGGGTGCCGTCCCTCGCCCGCAGGCCGCGCGTGATCTGGAGGGGCACCGGCGGTATCTGGCCCGAGGCGCCGCACCTGTATCGCCGCGGCCGCTGGTTCTACCTGCTGACGGCGGAAGGCGGCACGAGCTACGGCCACTCCGTCGTCGTGGCGCGGAGCGGCCGGCCGTACGGGCCTTTCGTCCCATCGCCCCACGGGCCGCTCCTCACCCACCGCGACCGTCCCCGGCACCCGATCCAGGCCACCGGCCACGCCGACCTGGTCGAGCTCGACGACGGGAGCACGTGGGCCGTGCTTCTCGGGATCCGCCCGGCGGCGGGCCGCAACCACCACCTGGGCCGCGAGACGTTCCTCGCGCCGGTGACGTGGGGCACGGACGGCTGGCCGCACATGCCGCCGCTCGAGCTGAACATGGAAGGGCCGTCGCTTCGACGCTCGGCACCAGCCGCGTCGGCCGAGCGCGACGATTTCGCCGCCCGCTCGCTCTCGCCGGGCTGGGTCTTCGTCCGCAACCCCTCGCGCGGCAGCTGGTCTCTGCGAGAGCGGTCGGGCTGCCTCCGGCTCTGGGGCCTGCCCGCGTCTCTCGGTGACGTCTCGTCTCCTGCCCTCGTGTGCCGTCGCCAGCGGCACCTCGCGCTCACGGCGCACACGCTCGTCGAGTTCGAGCCGCAGCGCGCGGGCGAACAGGCGGGACTCTGCGTGAGGGCGAACGAGGACTTCCACGTCGCGCTCCTCGTCGGGCTCGGCGAGGGCGCTCGTGAGCTCAGGCTCGTCCGGACGCTGCACGGACGGAGCCGGACGCTCGGGACGATGAAGTTGGACCGAGGGCCGGTGACGCTGTCCGTGGAGGCAACGGCTCGCCACTACTCGTTCAGCGGCGGTGCCGGTTGCAGTCTCCGTGTGCTGGGACGCGTACCGACGACGGCGCTCTCGGCGGAGACGATCCTGAGGAGCAGCGGCAGGCACCACTTCACCGGTGCGATGATCGGCCTCGTCGCAACAGGCGGCGGCCTCAGGTCGACCGTGCCGGCCGACTTCCACTGGTTCGAGTACGTTCCGAGCCGGTCCTCGTCGGTGAATCGTGCCCGTTCGGACGAGGCGTGACCACCGTCAAGCGTGGCCCAGCGCTACTGCGTTCGGAGATGCCGCGAGCAGACGACCAGCGTCGCTGCCGCGCGCCGTGTCGAGATCCTCGCGGCCGCATGCCGCCGCGTCGACCGCTTCCAAGAGACTTGAGAGGCCCGACCGGCGACATAGGATCGAACGGTGGAATCAGGGGATGGTCTTGTCGATTCTGGACTCCGTCCCGTCGCGGTCGAAGAAGAGGAGATCATGAGTGTTCTTCGTGAAGGGGGTTGCGCGTGCGGGTCGGTTCGTTACCGGCTTGGTTCTGCTCCGCTCTTCATCCATTGCTGCCACTGCCTGAACTGCCAGCGGCAGACCGGAAGCGCGTTTGTGATCAACCTGATGATCGAGGCCGACCGGGTGGCGCTGCTCGCTGGTGCTCCGCAGCCGGTCGAGGTCCCGCGCGACGACGGCAGCACGCAGCGGATCTTCCGCTGTCCGGACTGCCAGGTGGCGGTGTTCAGCGAGTACGGACGGCCCGAAGTCCGCTACGTGCGCGCGGGGACGCTCGATCAGCCCTTAGGGGTTACGCCGGACGTTCATATCTTCACGAGGTCGAAGGTGAGCTGGATCACGATTCCGGAGTCAGTTCCGACGTTCGAGGTCTACTACGACCGGGAAGCGCTCTGGCCGGCCGAAAGCCTCGAGCGGCTCGACACGATCCTTGCGCCCCCGGATTCCGCGACCTGAGTCCACGTCACCCACCCCCCTCGCCGAGTCGGCGCCCCGTGCGCCTGCTACATCGCGATCGTTAGCGCCGCTTACCCGGCGATTCTTACTGACGCTCCGACTCGGAACCTCGATCAGGTGGCCATCTGGGTCTCGCAAGTAGGGTCCGGAACCGGCGAACGCGCTCACGGGGCGTAGCGTGACCGGCGGGCCGTGTGGAGAGCCTGGCCGAAGCTGGCTCTCCACCTGATTAGTGACCAGCTGTGGACCGTAGGAGACCCTGAACGATCTCGGCAGGCGAGCCCGGGGTGGTCCTCTGGTCGCTTCCGTTGCCAGTCCCAGAGGCGCACGTAACAACTCGACAGGAAGCGGCGCAGGGCTAACGAACAGCCATCAGCACGCGATTGGAGAGCACCTGCCAGATGGTTCCCACCTCGCGGAAGCCGGCGTCGCGCAGCGCCGCCATGGCACGGGTGTCGCCCTCGTCGGTCGCGTGGTTGCCGTCTGGTGAACCAAGTTGGAGGGCGCGGTGCGGTGAGGGCGCTTCAGGCCTGAACGAGAAGGCGGCTCTTTCCGCACTTGACAGAGAGTTTATACAACCGTATGGTTGTACAAATGCAGCTCGCCCTCGACCACGACCGCATCTTCGGCGCCCTGGGTGACCCCACCCGGCGTGACATCGTGCGCCGCGCGATGGACGGGGAGGAGGGCGTCTCCGAGCTGGCCGCGCATTACCCGATGAGCTTCGCCGCGGTGCAGAAGCACGTCGCGATCCTCGAGCGGGCCGGCCTCGTCAGCAAGCATCGGATCGGGCGGCGGAAGGTCGTCCGCACCAACGTCGGGGGACTCCGCGTGGCGCGGCGTCTGCTCGACCGTTACGAGGAGCTGTGGCGCGAGCGCGTCGAGCGCATGAACCAGCTCATAAGCGACTCGCCAAAGGAGGTAGACCGATGACCGTGACCGCCATCCGCAAGGACCCTCAGTCGCGCACGCTGACGGTGGAGGCCGAGTTCGACGCCTCACCGGAGCGGGTATGGCAGCTATGGGCCGATCCGCGACAGCTCGAGCGCTGGTGGGGACCGCCAACGTACCCAGCGACGGTCGATGCTCACGACCTGCGCTCCGGCGGCCGCGTCGAGTACCACATGACCGGCCCGGAGGGCGATCAACCCCGCGGGTTTTGGGACGTAGACGAGGTGCAGCCTCCGCATCGGCTCGTCTTTCGCGATGGCTTCGCGAACGAGGACGGCACGCCAAACACAGAGCTCCCGATGACGACCGCGCGGGTAACCATCCGGGAGATCGGCGGCGGGAAGACCCGGATGTCGATCGAGAGCGAGTTTCCGACCGTCCAGGCCATGGAGCAGCTCGCCGCCATGGGGATGGAGGAGGGCCTGACGCAGGCCGCCGCCCAGATCGACGCGATCCTGGCCGAGGATCCGGTCGAGGCTCATGGCGGCCGGCGATGATTCGCTGAGGCAGCTGTTGAAGACGACGTGCATGTGCAGCCAGACGGACCTTTGATCGGGCGGTGTTCTGCTGATGCGTGAACGTCGTCGCCCCGGTGCGGGCTGCTCGCGCAGTCCAGCGAGACGGGGCCGACCTGGCTCGAGGTGATCGCGCACGGAAGCGGCGCGTTCTTCATCGCCTGCGGCCTGTACATGATGGGATCCGCGATCGCCGCCGCCGCTGACCGATAACGGTCGCGACCGGCGCGGAGCGTCGCGGGGTATCACCGCGGTATTCACTACACGCCCCCTGCACTCCCGGCACGCCTGACCCACGTATCCAAGGCAAAGACGTGGCTCAGATTCGAGCAGCAAGGGCCATACGGGATTCGATCACGCCTCCCGCGAACACCGATAGCTGACACTCAGTGCCGGATACTCGATGGGGCGTCCAACGAGGGTTCAACGCCCGTCGCTCTAGCTGATGGAGAGCCGCTAGTGGTCCGTTGCCTGTAGCTGCTGGGAGAAAAACTCGAGTGCCTTCTTGGTCTTGGTCTCCTGCTCGGCAGAGACGTCGATTCCGTGCTCGGTCAGGAAGGCTCTTGTCTCGGCGGCGATCCGGAATGCGTCCGAGGGTGCACACTTCGTCGACAGCTCGAGAAGCATCGAGTTGTCCGGGTAGAGCCACAGCTCGCAGACGAGCCGGCGGCCATACCCTTCCGGTTCGAACTTCAGCTTGAGCACGAACACCGGGCCGAGGATCGAGAGGTCGTCAAGCCCGAGCCCTTCGGGAGCGTGCGCGGCATACAGCGCTCTCTGCTCCTTCGAAAACAGCTTGTGAACCGGCTGTATGCCCGTGACCGCCTGCCTGACCTCTGTCGCCCCAATCGCGTGCTTCATCGAGCCCGAGCACACGTAACCGCCCGGCATGGCGTCGACTTCGACCCCGAAGTTCTCCGAGCGACGCAGCTCGGGTGAGAGGTCGTCGGGCACCACGGGCCGCAGCTTCACGACCGAGTCGTCCGCCTTTCCGTTTCACCCGGCGAGCACGAACCACGACACCGCTCTTGTTGAGCGTCAGGTCAGGCGTGTCGAAGAAGTAGACCTGCCGAATTTCGCCGTCCAGGGGATCCACCCCTAACGCCGCTCCCGCCTTGGACCGGTCGGATAGCGGCACGCTCAGCTTCAGCTCAACGGTGTCGGCGCCCTTGATCAACGTAAGCAACTCGGACAGTTCCTGCTCGGATAGCTGAGGAGCAATCGCGGGATCGGCCATCTTCTTTTCCTCCTTCTGTTCGTTGTAGCGGCTTACGGTTCGGGTTGCCAGCGCGGGATGCGATCGATGGTCTGTACGACCTGCACGACGGGCGCGCCGCGATACTCCTTACTTGTGGGGATTGCCGATCGTGGGGACGGCGCAGTGGGAGAAGGCGCACCGAGTGGGGCTGGAGTGGGCCCCCTGCAACACTGCGGTGGTGGACCACCCGTTACTCCGCGACCAGGTACTCGAATCGTTGGTCGAGCTGTCGATCCCAAAGGAGGGCATCGTCTTCGGGGGGCTTGTGTTGCGGTTTCGGACGACCGCTGACCTTGCCAGAATGCCTCCGGCCTTCGCCGAACCGGATACCTTCACACGCGCCGATTTCGCCGAGGTCCTCCCGCGACTGAACACGCTCCTCGCGAGCGGCCGACTCGTGCCGCTCGTCGTCGCCGCTTCCTCGAAACCCGGCTGGCCGACCTCTCGGAGAGCGCCGATTAACACGCCGGCCCGGCGGGCAGACCCGGCACCAAGCGTTCCTGTGTCCCGTTGCGGGGTAAGAGCTCACCGTCAGATGTCTGGAGGTGAGGATGATGAAACCACTCGATCAGGATCGTGATCGTAGGCTGTGCCAGCGGCGCGAACTCGGCGAGCTCGAGATCGTTTGCTGAGGCGCGTTTCCCGGCTGGTGTTTTCGCGTTTGGTCGGTGATCGTAAGGGCGACGGCGGCGACGATGATCGTGCCGGCGATGAGCGCGCCGGGGTGGAGGTGTTCGCCGAGGAGGAGGGCGCCGATTGCCACTGCGACGACCGGGTTGGCGTAGGCGTAGGTGGCGACGGTTGCCGTCGGCAAGGTGCGTAGCGCATAGAGGTAGGCGCTGAAGGCGACGAGCGTGCCGGGCACCACGAGCCAGGCGAAGGCGAAGCCGACGCGCGGGGTGACGGCGGCGGGATGGAGGTGTTGCCATTCGCCGTTTGCTCCGCCGATCAAGAGGAGGAGCGCGCCGCCGGCGAGGAGCTCCATTGCGGTGCCGAGGATCGGGTCGACGCCGAGCGGGTGGCTGCGCGAGACGAGTGAGCCGGTGGCCCAGAAGGCGGAGGCGACGAGGATCAAGATCGCGCCACCGAGCGGCACCCCGGCTGAATTGGACGGCGCGACGAGCACCGCGACCCCGGCGAATCCGCCAAGCAACCCGATCAGCGCGCCGCGGCTGACGCGAACGCCACGGACGATTCGCTCCAGCACGATAAGCCAGAGCGAAACGGTGGCGACGAGCAGCGCCGCGATGCCGGAGGGAACGTGTTGCTCGCCCAGGCTGAGCAGGCCGTTTCCGCCGGCGAGCAGGAGCGCGCCGATCAGCGCGGCGAGTGCCCAGCTGCACGCGTTCGGGCGCGGCCCGCGCCGTCGCGCGAGCGGATAGAGGAAGAGGCCGGCGAGGGTGTAACGGAGCCCAGCCATCGTGAACGGGGGCAAGGCGTGGACGGCGACGCGGATGCCCGCGTAGGTTGAGCCCCAGACCACGTAGACGGCGATGAGAGCGATCCACGGTGCCCTCGCCTGCAGGCGCGTAGTCCAGGCGGCCGCGATTGGGGGTTGCAGAACGGTCATGTCGCAAGCGTGCCCGTGGTCGGCCGCTTTCGAAAGTGGCAGAACCGTCTACTTACGATAGATTTCCGCCATGCGTACGATCGCCGCTGTCGCCTACGACCAGATCTCGCTGACCGAGCTCGCGCTCGCCTACCACGTATTTGCCTACCCCTACGCCGGGCTCGAGGCCCGCTACCAGTTCCTGGTCTGCGCAGGCGAGGCGCAGCCGCTGCGGGCGGCACTCGGTCTGACGATCAGCTGCGACCATGGCCTCGACACGGTGCGGAAGGCGGACATCGTCCTGATCCCGGCCTGGCGCGACGTCGACGAACAGCCGCCCGCCCCGCTGCTCGACTCATTGCGGGCCGCCCGCCGCGACGGCGCCGAGCTACTCTCGATCTGCACCGGCACATTCGTGCTCGCTGCCGCCGGCCTCCTCGACGGCCGCCGCGCCACCACGCACTGGATGCACGCCGACCAACTTCAGCGTCGCTACCCCGCAATCGAGGTCCTCCCGGAAGCCCTCTACGTCGACGACGGCGACATCCTCACCTCCGCTGGCACCGCCGCCGGCATCGACCTCTGCCTCCACCTCGTCCGCCGCGACCACGGCGCAGAGATCGCGAATGAGATCGCCCGCCGCATGATCGTCCCGCCCCATCGCGCCGGCGGCCAACAGCAATATGTCGACACCCCGATCCCGCCGACCCAACCCGGCTCGGCGATCGCACCGGTCCTCGAGTACGCGCTGCAACACCTGAACAGCGTCATCAGCGTCGAGCAACTTGCGGAGAGCGCCCACATGAGCAGCCGCACCTTCGCCCGCCGCTTCCGAGAAGCAACCGGCTCAACCCCGCTGCAATGGCTGCTCCACCAGCGCATTCTCCACGCACGCCGCCTGCTGGAACAAACCGACCAGCCAATCGAGCAGATCGGACGCGACAGCGGGCTCGGCTCACCACCGAACTTCCGATCCCAATTCCGACGCATCGTCGGCACAACACCCAGTGCCTACCGCCTCACATTCCAAACAAGCCATCCAGCGAGCAAACACCCGAACCGCGCGGGGCTGTCGGGAGCGGAGTTCGCCTGATGGGCGGCTGTTTCATCATCCTCGTCTTCCTACTGATCCTCGGGGCTGCGATCTGGCTGGTCGAGCTTGTGGTTCGCACGCCTGCGCTTGCCATCGCCATCGCGGTGATCGCCGTGCTCGCGTTTGTCGGCTGGGTCAGAAGCCTGAACACGCCAGCGGCGAGGCAGAGGCGCGAGGAAACCCTTCGTCTGCGCGACGCACAAAGGCGGGTCGAGCGGTTGAAGGCCGAGGCTGAGGAAGAGCGGCTGCACTCGAAGATGGTGAAGGACCGGCTGCGCCTCGAAGCCGAGGAGGATCGGCTGCGCGCCGAGATCGACGCGAGCTTGGAGAAAAGGATGCGCGGTGACGACGGCTGATCGGTCAGTTGTCCTTACGACGGGCGTGCTCCGCCTGGCACAAAAGCGGGTGGCAGCATCGAGGTCACCACTCGGCAGGAAGAGGTACGCCGTCGCACTCGTGTCACACGCGGTCCAGCGTTCACGCCGTCGGGCGGCGCGTCCCGTGAGCGACCTACGATCCGCGCCGTCGCAGACGCCCGATCCGACCGAGCCGTCGCCCGCGGGTGGCTTGCGAGAGGGACGGGAGGAAGAGCCCGCTCGGTGAGGATCATCTGGTGGAACATCGCTCATCGCCGGGAGTCATGGCGTGCTCTGCTCGGTCTCGAGGCTGATGTAGCTCTAGTTCAAGGCAGCCGCGCCGCCGGACGACGTTGCGGAGAAGATCGAGGTCGATCCGCACACTTCGTCTGCGATGTTGACAACGCTATCCCCGTTGCGGTCAGGCCTGTGCCGGCGATGCCGTGAGGGCTCTCGCTGCGGCGACGATTTTCGATCTGCGTCAGGAGCGTCCTAGGCGCGCGTGCGGAGGGCGGCGGTGGTGGTGGTTGCGATGAGGAAGACGACGATCAGAGATCGTTTGCGCCAGAGGGCGATCGAGGCGGCTCCGAGACCCGCGAGGGTGTGCCAGTCGGCGGTGTAGTGCCGGTCGTTGTCAAAGAGGTCGGTGACGACGAGGGCGCTGAGCATCGCCACCGGAAGGAGACCCGCGCTTCGTAGTGCTCGCGGGTGGGTGACGAGCGACTCCGGCAGCGAGAGCCCGGCGAGCTTGAGCCCGTAGCAGCCCGCGGCGGCGGTGATGACCGCCAGCCAGAGGACCATCACCGTCCCTCGCGGCCGTGTTGCTGTCGGTCGGGAATCAGCCCGGCGAGGATCGCGATGCTCGCTGCGGCGAGGATTGGAACCCCGGGCGGGGCGACTGTCACGAGGGAGAGTGCCGCTATGACCGCTGTCACGGCTACGACCCGGCTACGTTCGCGCTCCAGTTGAGGCCACAGGAGCGCGAGGAAGATGGCAGGTGCGGCCGCGTCCAAGCCGAGCGCCGAGGTATCGATCCCGGTCCCGATCAGAGCCCCGATCAGCGTCCCGACGATCCAGAGGACGAAGAGGGTGAGCCCGGTGGCCCAGAAGGCGAATCGGCCCGTCCGGGCGCTCGGCTGCGCGATGGTCATCGCCGTGGTCTCGTCGATCACGAAGTGAGCTGTCCAGAGCCGGCGCAAACCTCGTGGTCGCAGGACTCGGGAGACCGGAAGGCCGTAGAACGCATTGCGCAGCCCGAGCAGGAGCGCAGCAGAGACGGCGGCGAGCGCCGTTCCGCCGGCCGCCACGATCCCAACCAGTGCGAATTGCGAGGCGCCGGTGAAGCCCACGGTGCTCAGCACCATCGCTTGAGGCACGCTGAGTCCCGATGCGGTCGCGACCGCACCGAAGGTGATACCGAACAGCGCGGCGTAGGCTCCGATCCCGGCCGCCGCGCATGTGATCGCACGCCGTTGAACGAACTCGTTCGACGCTGGCACGGCCGGCCCGGCGCAAGGCTCGGAGGTCACAGCGGCGCTCACGCGCAACAGGCTAGAAGCTCGCGTCCGCATTGCGCTTGCCGATTCCAGCATTACCGGCGATTTTGCGCCATTATTACGGACATGGACGCAATCGACCGCAATATCATTGCTGAGCTTCAACGCGACGGGCGCATCTCGAACGTCGAGCTCGCCGACCGGGTCGGCCTGACCCCGGCGCCCTGTCTGCGCCGAGTCAAGCGCCTCGAGAGCGACGGAGTCATCCTCGGCTACACGGCGCGCGTCGATGCCGCCGCGCTGGACCGCGGCTTCGAGGTACTTGTCAACGTCGATCTGATCCAGAAGGACCGGGCAACGTTCGAGGCGTTCGAGACGGCCGTGGCCGCACTCGACGAGGTGACCGAGATACGCCGCATGTTCGGCTTGCCCGACTACCTCATACGCGTCGCCACGGCCAGCATCGAAAGCTACGAAGCCCTCGTCTCGACTCGACTCGGTGACGCGCCCGGCGTCAGCAAGCTCGACTCGCACATCACCATGAAGCTAATCAAGTCGCCCGACCACCAGATCACGCCACCACGAAACCAACACACCCGATAGAAACGACCCAAGCTGAAAGGCCGCGGAACGTCAATTCGACGCCTGGAGGGCCATCGATCGCCGGCGGCGGAGATCGAGGATCCGATCATGCAAACCCCGCACCCGATGAAAACGCGCCGCTGCAGTGCGCGATTGCTTCGATCCACGTCGGGCGGGTCTCGCTGTACTGCGCGAGCAGGTAGATGCCTCCACCCACGATGGTCAGTCCCGCTGCCAACCCCGACGGGGACGCCTGGTGGACGCTCGATGACGTCGACACAGCTGATCGCCTTCACGAGGGGGAGCCGATGCGAGCGGGCGACACGGGAGTCGGCGAGGCCTTACGCCCGGAGGATTCTTTCCATCGGCCTTCCCTTGGCGAGCTCGTCTACCAACTTATCCAGGTAGCGGATCTTCCGCATCAACGGATCTTGGACCTCTTCGACGCGGACACCGCACACGACTCCCGTGATCAGCGAGGCATTCGGATTGAGTCGCGCGTCGGCGAAGAACTCCTCAAAGGTCGTGCCTTTGGCGAGGCGGCCACTCAATTCAGATGCGTCGAAGCCGGTCAGCCACCGTATGACCTCATCCAGTTCGTCCTTTGTTCGCCCCTTCTTCGTCACCTTCGTCAGGTAGTGGGGGTAGACCGATGCGACGCTGGTAGCGAAGATCCGCTGTGACATGACGTGCTTCTACCACCTCAGCCGTTCATGCGACATTCCCGACCGCTCGCCCAGTCCTAGACGCTGGCCGCCACGTAGGTTCGGGCGTGATTCGTGAACGCTGATGCAGCCGACGCCATTGACGTCGGGTCGCGGCCCCGCGGTCGGTCAGCGAGGCCTCTGCTTCCGGCCCTCCTCGAGATAGGCGACGAGCTCACGTACACGCTGGGCGCGGATCTCGGGTCGGCGGGAGGCCCCGTCGATCCATCGCAAGTACCCCTTGCGATAGAAGGTTGCAAGGCTGGCGAAGAAGGCCGCGGCTTCGGGTGAGGACTCGAAGGCGGCGGCAACATCGGGAGCGAGGTCTGCGTTCTGCGGACCTTCTGCCTCGAGCACGACGGTCACCTTCCGGTCGGACGGGAGCGTATTGTCCCGCAGCCAGGCGGCTCCCAGTACGAACGCCCATCCCTCCGCTGTAGGGCATAGCGGGCCCCGAACCTTGTTTCCTGCGACCGTGCCCCGGACGTGATGTTGACGCTTCGAACCCCAGGCCGCATCGGGATCGAACGGCATACGAATTAGGGCTCGCCCCCGAGCGGCGTCCTCGACCGTTGCGGTGAACCGCTCGGGCGTCGCCACGGCGACAGATCCTACTGCCGTTCCTCCGGCCTCTCGGGGTGCATTGCTCAACACTCGGGCAGGTCAGCGCGTGTTCAGATGATCGTCGCCGGGCAGAGTGGGCACATGTCGCTTCAACGGATGGACAATGTTGGCATCGTCGTCGAGGACCTGCCGGCGACGATCGCCTTCTTTCGCGAGCTCGGCCTCGAACTCGAAGGTCAAGCCACGGTCGAAGGAGAGTGGGCAGGGCGGGTCACCGGACTGGGTGACCAGCGCGTCGAGATCGCGATGATGCGCACGCCGGACGGCCACAGCCGGCTCGAACTCTCGCGATTTCTCACGCCGCCTGTGGTCGCGGATCACCGGAACGGCCCGGTGAACGCTCTGGGCTACCTGCGTGTCATGTTCGCCGTGGACGACCTCGACGATACGCTCGCCCGGCTCCGCACCCACGGCGCGCGGCTCGTCGGCGAAGTAGTCCAGTACGAAGACGTGTTTCGGCTCTGCTACATCCGGGGGCCCGAAGGACTTCTGATCGGGCTGGCCGAGGAGATCAGCTAACGCCGCGCTCCTGGGGTTTTCCGCCGATCTAGTCGTCTGGTGCGTCTTCGGGTTCCCCGGGGTGGTAGGCGGCGAAGAGTTCGTCGAGCCATTGCTGGTTCCAGGTGAGTCGGCCGGATTGGAGGTCGTCGATCACGGCGTGGAGCCAGGAGAGTTGTGCCGTGAGGACGGCTTTGCGGTATTCCTCTTCGAGGAGGAAGAGGCGGGGTAGGTCGGGGTTGCCTTGTAGCTGGGCGTTGGTGTCCGCGAGCCTCTCGGCGAGTTGGGCGGCGCGGTGTTCGAGTTGGGCGCGGGCGTCGTCGGGCTCGAGTCCGAAGAGGATCGAGACGGCGGCGAGGAAGTCGGGGTAGTCGCTCCCGGTGTCGGTGAGCATCTCGCGGAGCCAGGCGCGTGCGGCCTCTCGGCCGCCGTCGGTGATGGCGTAGACGATCCGGTCGGGGTAGCCATCGCCGCGCACGGTCTGATGAACTTCGACGAGTCCGAGCCGCTGCAGCCGTTTGATCGCTTGCTGGAGGTTGGCGCGCGAGCGCAGGTTGACGACCCGGTCCTTGCCTTGCGAGGTGAACAACTTCTGCAGCCCGTAGGCGTGGTTGGGGCCGGCGACGAGCTGCCAGAGGATGAGCAGGCCGAGCGCTGAGGGCTGGGCGGTCTTCTCGTCCTCGGCAGCTGCGCCGTCAGTCGGGGGCGTGGCCATAGGTCAAGAGGGTAGTTTCGGTCAGGGACATCGTGCTCAGATGTGTCCTTGCTTGTGCGCGCGGCGAAGCTCGTTGCGGGAGTCGCGCGAGAGGAGCAGGCGGAGGATGGCGATGCCGCCGCGGTGGATGCGGACCTCGGCGTTGCGCATCTCGCCGCTGAGCCTGAGCGTGCGTCCGTCGGGGGCGCCGACTCCGGTCCAGTCCTTGACGCGGCCGCGTCCGACGCGGCGGAGCTCGTCGCCGTCGACGTTGGTGTCGTCGGGGACGAGCAGGATGACGGTGGAGTGGTCGATGTCGAGCTCGACGGTGATCTCGCCGGGCTCGAGCTCGGGCAGGAGCAGGTCGAGCACGACGCTGCCGCGGCTGGCGCGGATCTCGAAGCGGCTGACGTTCGTCCAGGCGCCAAGCCTGCGAATCGAGCGGTGATGAGCGCGGATCTGCTCGCTGTTTGTGGTCGTTGCGGTCATGGTTTCTCTCCTTTGCTGGTTCGGTGGTTGCTCTAGCCGCGCCGGTAGCGGGCGACCGCGACCGGGATGGCGACGGCGAGGATGGCGGCCGTCCAGATGAGGGACGGAGCGAGGTAGTGGGTGGCCGGGTGGCCGAGGACCGCCTCGGCCCGGTGGCCGAGGGTGAGCGCGCGGATCGTGTCGACCATCGGCGTCAGGGGCTGGTGGTTGGCGAAGGCCTGCAGCCAGCCGGGCATGGTCGAGACGGGGATGTAGGCGCTGGAGATGAAGGCGAAGGGGAAGACGATCATCCCCATCGCCTGCGCTGCCTGGCTGTTGCCGGCGAGCAGACCGAGGGTGATGAACACCCACTCGAACGCGAACCCGAACAGGATCACCAGCCCGAAGGCCGCGAGGCCCTCGACGAGGTTGCCGTGGAGGCGGAAGCCGACTGCGTAGGCGATCGCGACGGTGACCGCGGCGGCGAGGGCGAGGATGGCGGTGTCGGCGATCGCACGGGCGGTGAGCACCGAGCTGCGCGGGATCGGGAGGGAGCGGAGCCGGTCGACGAAGCCGTCCTGCATGTCGTCGGCCATGGCGACGGCGGCGCCGATCCCGGAGAAGAGGATTCCGGAGGCGATGAAGCCGGGGGCGAGGTAGTCGACGTAGGGGACGCCGACCGAGCGCATCGCGCCGCTGAACATGAATCGGTAGATGAGGAAGAACAGCGACATCTGCACGGTCGCCATCACGATCAGCTGCGGCGTCCTCAGGTAGCGAAGCGCCGCCCGGCGGGTGATCGTCAGGGTGCTCGAGACGATCCCGGTGGAGGCCCGCGCTCTGCCGTGGTCGAGTGGTGCAGCGATGGACGTCATGTGGTGTGTCTCCTTTCCGGTCCCTCAGGCCGCTTGCTTCTGTTGGGCCCGGGTGTTGGTGTCTGCGTGGTGGCCGGTGAGGGCGAGGAAGACCTCGTCGAGGGTGGGCTGGCGGAGCGCGATGTCGTCGACCTCGACCTGCAGCGACTCGAGCGCGCGCATTGCCGCCATCAGCCCGTCGCGGCCGGCGACGCCGACGGTGACGCGGCGTGTGGTCTCGTCGATCTGCGGACTGCCCTCGTCGAGGCGGGCGAGCGCCTGCGCGACCGTGGCCAGCTGCTCGCGGCGGCGGGCGTGCACCTCGACGACATCACCGCCGACGAGTCGCTTCAGCTCCGCGGGTGTACCTGCGGCGATCGTGCGTCCGTGGTCGATGATCGCGATCTGGCCGGCGAGCTGGTCGGCCTCGTCGAGGTACTGCGTGGTCAGAAGCACGTCGGTGCCCGTTTCCACGAGTGCGCGGATCGCGTCCCAGAGCTCGATCCGGCTACGCGGGTCGAGGCCGGTGGTGGGCTCGTCCAGGAGCAGCAGCCGGGGGGTGCCGACGAGGCTGGCGCCGAGGTCGAGCCGGCGCTTGATCCCGCCCGAGTAGGTGCGTACGAGCCGGTCGCCCGCCTCGGTGAGGCCGAGCTGCTCGAGCACCCGTGCGGCGCTTGCCCTGGCCGTGTGCCGGTCCTGCCCGTAGAGGCGGGCGACCATCTCGAGGTTCTCGCGGCCGCTCATCGCTCCCTCGACCGCGGCGAACTGGCCGGCGAGGCCGATCAGCGAGCGGACCGCCCGCGCGTCGGTACGGACGTCGTAGCCGGCGACGCTGAGCTCGCCCGCGTCCAGGCGCAGCAGTGTCGCCACGGCCCGCACGAAGGTCGTCTTCCCGGCGCCATTGGGGCCGAGCACCGCCGTCACCTGGCCCGACTCGGCGACCAGGTCCAAACCGGCGAGGGCGGCGGTCTTGCCGAACCGCTTCTCCAGCCCCTTCGCCTCGATCGTCGTTGTCATTGTGCTCCTCCTTCGATTTGATGGAGGGCACCATACTAGAAATTAGCTATCTAGTCAAATCAACACTAGACATTATCGTTCTACCAATGAAGTCGGCTCAGGCTTCTACGCGGGGGCGGAGTCATCGTGCGCTCAGGGCTCATTCGTGGACACTGGCGGGAGGGTGGCGCTCGTTTGTCTGGCCTAGAATCCGCTCGTGGCTTTGCTGCGACGCTATTGGCGATGGCTCGGCCATTGGCTTCGGCTCTCTCAACCCGGCCGAGCGCTCTTCACCGTCGCAGTTCTCTTCGGCGTCGCGGAAATCATGTTCGTACGCGCCCACGGCGACCGGGAGGGTGGCGCTCCCGCCGTTGTCTTGACGCTCGTGCTGGCGGGTGTGGTTGCCCTCGATGCCGTCAGCCGTGGAGTCATTGCTGTTGCACGCCGTCTCATCTCGAGCGGTGGGCCCAGGGGTCATTCGTGAACTGGCCCCTACGGGTGTGCCGAGCAGCGTTCCGCGGTTGAACGGCGCAGCTGTTCGCCGTCGCTCGCGCCCGAGTGGCAGCCTGGTGGTTCCTAGTCAGACCACCAGTCGCGCTGACCGTCGACGTCTTCGCGCGGGTCTTCGCCGAGGTTGGGGGCGCCGATGACGAGGATCTCGAGGCCCTCCGGCCCGGCCTCGTAGCCTCGCCAGGTACCGGCTGGGACGCGCACCGCGTCCCACTCTTTGAGCTCGACGGTCTCGTTGTCGAGCTTCATCCGCCCGCTCCCGCGCACGACCACGTACACCTCCTCCTGCTTCTTGTGTGTGTGGCCGTATGGGAAGCGGTAGCCGGGCGGGACGTGCTGGTAGGTGAGGCCGGATTCTTCGAGTTCGAGTGCCTTGGTCGCGGCGCGGAACTCCAGGTCGGGCGCGCCGTCGAAGTTGGAACCGAGGTCCTCCAAATCCTCCTTGAGGTTCCGGAGCGTGAACGGCACGGCGCAAATCCTATGGCACCTCTCGCGGGCGCTTGGGCGCCGCCGATGAGTTTCTTGGCACCGCGCCGTCCACTCATCGACGACGCTGAACCACCTTGGCTCGAGACCCTAGGAGGTCGATGTGTCTGCCTCAGTGCTCTACATGTCGATGTCGCTTGACGGGTACATCGCTGGTGCGAACGACGAACCGGCCAACCCCCCAACCGGACAGACCTCACCCGGTTCATGCGACAGCCTCTTTGCAGGAGGTTTGTTGACCTGGTGTCCAGTTTGTCAACGCAAAAGCGGTCTCAGAATCGTGCGCGACGTTTCGCCAGTGACCCGACGAACGATCGACCCGAGGTACCAGAGTGGGGCGGACGCGCGCGACGGATTGCCGCCATCAGTCCGAGAACGTGTGACGCCGTCAGCACGTGTCGCCGATGTCCGGTTCGTTCGCGGAGAACGCGACCGACGACGAGGATTGCCACCAACCCCACGATCTGTCCGCCCAGAATGATCTTGTTCACTTCCACTGCGGGCTTCCACGTCACTTTGCCGTCCTCGATGATCCAGGCTCCGACCGGTCGCGCAGTCATTCCGAAGCCGCCGCCGGTACCGGTCTCTCCCTCGCCGCGTCGGCCCTCGCCGCCTCCGCCGCCGCCACGGACCGCTGCCGCCGGAATCACCGTCACACCGTTCTTCTCAAACGGGTCACCATAGACGCGCTTCACCGTGATCATGTCGCGGACGCCGTTTACCAAGCCTTCGAGCTGCGTGCCTTCCATCGCTTCTCCCTTCCCTTAGATCAACCGGTCCTGACGCCGGAGAGGCCGGACCGACTTTGGGATGTCTCGGATCAGGTTCCTCGGTATTACCGCGCCGCGATGAATCCCAAGCCCCCGAGGTGAGGGCGTCCGACCATCTGTGTAGCGCCCTCAACGGCATCGAGGGACACACGCTGCCCGACTTCGTCCGCCGGGACCACCACACCGCCTACGACGGCGACCGCTTCGTCGAGTCGATGCGCTACGTGCGTGCCTACCCGACCGAGCTGCCCCTTCTACGCGACCTGCTACAGGAGATCCAGACGCCGGTGCAGATCATCGCCGGCGCGCGAGACGTCGCGGTGCCGCGGGTGAACGCCGAGTTCCTCGCCGAGCGGCTACCCAACAGCAAGCTCGACATCCTCGACGCCGGCCACTTCACCTGGGAAGACGCAGCTGACGAGTACGCGGCTCTCGCCAAGAGCTGGTGGAGCGGAGGCTCCACAACCGTAGGGCCTACCGCACCATCGATTGAGTGACCTCACCCAGGAAGGAGCCGGAAATGTCAGTCGCAGTCATCATCGACCTACCCAGCGGCGACCAAACAGCGGTACGAACAGGTCATCGCCATGGTGTTCCCGCAGGACAAGCTCCCCGAGGGCTGGCCGGGTGCACCTCGCCGGGCCCATCGAGGGCGGCTGGCGGGTGGTAAACGTCTTGCCGTCGCAAGAGGAGTTCGAGACGATCACGAATGACCAACTCCGCCCCGCCTTCGAACAGGCCGGGGAAGGCGTCGCCGTCGCACGCCCCGACGGACCGGACCGGAGCTGCACTGCGTTCGCGAGATACCGATCGTCGGCTTCAGGTCGTCGGCGATCAGCGGCTCAACGGCGTGCCCCCTGGGGAAATGTGCGGACTGACACGCGGTGGTCCCCCAGCCAAGCCGACGGGAACGCTCGGCCCCCTCCCTAGCGAAGGAGGGAGTCAGCGCCGCGCCAGTGCGGACAACGCCGACCCCTGTTTGCAGGAACTTCTCGATTGATTGGTCAAGAGCGCGTATCTCAAGCACGTTCCACGCGTGTGGCGATACGTCGCGTGTGCCCGTGCCCGCCAGTCCAAAAATGTACCCGTCTCGTACCCGCGAAGAATCAAGATCTCGCCATCTTGGGCAACATAACATGCCAATGTGCAGGGCTTTTGTGCAAGTAATCTGAGGGACTCGAACCGGCGACCCCCTCCTTACCATGGAGGTTCTGAGGCGGCAACCGCGTGCACGCGCGGTCATCCGTGAGCAGGTTTGTCCTGGAAATCAAGCGTTCGTAGTGTGTCGCTAGTGCCCGCATGTGACCGTTCGTGCTCGTTCTCGTGTACCCGTCTCGTATCCGCGCTGCGTTGTCTGTTCTCTAAACAGTAGACGAATTCGCTGAGGCTAGTCGGGGGACCAGGAGGAGCGGTCGATCCCCTTGTGGGTCCGTTGCCGCTCCGACGTCGACTGGGCTTGGGCCGCGGGCGGAGGAATGAGGAAGCAGTCGAGGCGCACGCTTTCGGACTGGGAGCGAACTTCGCGCTCGCGATGTTCGACGACGAACAGCTCGTATCACGCGACGGCCCGCCGGGCTCGTTACCACAGACCCTTCTCCCGCGACCACTGGAGATTCCATGACGAGCCTCGCCACATCTGCTCGCGCCGCCCGGCTCGCTTCGGCCGCTCCGCGCGCCGAGCGGCCGCTGCGGATCCTCTTCCTTGTCTCTGCCCACAACAGCCTCAGCCAGCGGGTCTTCGTGGCCCTCACCGACCTCGGGCACGACGTCGCGGTCGAGGTCGTGGACTCGAGCGCGGCGATCGAGGCGGCGGTGGCGGGCCACACACCCGAGCTGATCGTGTGCCCGATGCTCAAGTCGATCATCCCGGAATCCGTCTGGAGCAGACATCGTTGCCTGATCGTGCACCCGGGCCCCAGGGGCGACCGCGGGCCGTCCTCGCTCGACTGGGCGATCGAGCTCGAGATGGGGGAGTGGGGCGTGACGGTGCTGGAGGCGACCGGCGAGATCGATGCCGGCAGCGTCTGGGCGTCGAGAACGTTCCGCACGCGCGAAGCGGGGAAGAGCAGCCTCTACCGCCACGAGGTCCGTGGCGCCGCGGTCGAGGCCGTCCTCGATGCGGTGAGGCTGGTCGCCGCAGGCGGACGGGCGCCCGAGCCGGTCGATCACGGCGATTCGAGCGTAGTCGGCCGCCCGCGTCCGTTGATCCGGCAGGCCAACCGGGCGATCGACTGGAGCTCGGACTCGACGGCGACCGTGGTCCGCCGTATTCGCGCCGCGGAGGGCCACCCGGGCGTGCTCGACCGTCTCGGCGGGATCGAGTTCCATCTCTTCGACGTCCACCGCGAGGACACGTTGCGCGGCGTACCCGGCGCGATCCTCGCGCAGCGACACGGCGCGATCTGCCGCGCGACGGTCGACGGGGCTGTCTGGATCAGCCAGCTGAAGCGCCCCGGCTACTTCAAGCTTCCCGCGGCGCGCGCGCTCGCGGTCGTCGGATACGAGCTCGACGTCGCGGAGCTGCCCGCGTCGCTGCACGCGCCGCCGTTCGCCCGGCGGACGTTCCGCGAGATCGCCTACGAGGAGCACCGTGGAGTCGGCTACCTGCACTTCGACTTCTACAACGGCGCGATGAGCACCGATCAGTGCCGAAGGCTGCTCGAGGCGTACCGGTTCGCGCGCTCCCGCCGGACGAGCGTGATCGTGCTCATGGGCGGCATCGACTTCTTCTCGAACGGCATCCACCTGAACGTGATCGAGGCAGCCGAGGACCCGGCGGCCGAGTCCTGGTCGAATCTAGAGGCGATCGACGATGTCGTACTTGAAGTGATCGAAACGGACTCGCACCTCGTGGTCTCGGCGCTCACGGGCGACGCGGCAGCAGGCGGCGTGCCGTTCGCGCTCGCGGCCGACTACGTCCTCGCGCGCGAAGACGTCGTCCTCAACCCCTACTACGGGCACATGGGAGGCCTCTACGGCTCCGAGTACTGGACCTACCTGCTGCCGAGGCGCGTGGGCGATCGGACGACGGCCATGCTCACGTCTGCGCCGTTCGAGCCGCTCGGAGCGAGCCGGGCGGCCGAGATCGGGCTAATCGACGACGCCTTCGGCGCCACCTCCGACCAGTTCCACGCCGGCGTACGCCGCTGCGCCGAGCAGCTGGCGTCCAGCCCGACTAGGCTCGCCGAGCTGGCCGAGAAGCGCCGCGCGCGCGCCCGCGACAAGCAACGCAAACCGCTCGCGGCCTACCGTGCGGACGAGCTCGCGCGTTCGCGCGAGTGCTTCTTTGGCACAGACCGCAGCTACCACGAGGCCCGACGCCGCTTCGTCTACAAGCTCTGAGCCCCGCGCGCATCTCATCGGACGGTGACCTCGCTCCGCGGGCGATTGAAGTCGCCGGAAACGATCGTTGTCCGCCCTGGCTGCGCTGCTTGCTCGCTCGACGGCGCGCGGAGTCGGGCCCCCTTTCAGGCCGAGCTTGACTGCGAAGCCTCCGAGGAAGAGGCGCGCTAACGAAGAAGGCCGAGACCCCGGGCGAGGGCCACGATCGCACAGGCGAGTCCAGCGGTCGCCGGTCGGTTGTGTGCGCTGTCGCCGCGCAAGGCCCAGCCTCCGCCGAATGCGAAGAGCAGCAGCGTCCCGACCACGATCCATACGTCGGACGCCGGTCAGGCGGGGAACAGCGGTCGCGGTCCAGACAAGCTGGCTGACACGCACGACGAGGGATGTGCGGTTGGTCCCCTGAGCTATTGACTCCGCCGGGGAGGGAGCGGGCGGGCACCTCTCCCCGGCAAGACCACCCGTCGCGCGACAAATCGCCTGGGGCAAGCGAGCTCCTCACCGTTGGGAAGGGGTCAAGATTCCGCCAACCGGGGCAACAGAAGTTGTCTCTTAGCTGGGGGATCTCCTGATCAACTCGTCGACCGCCCTTGTCCAAGATGTGTCGGAAGACGACGCGAGACGTCGCTGTGCGTCCCGCGTACCAAATATTGTGTCTCGAATGTGTCCGTGTGTTCGTGAGTCAGACAACCACAAAGTGTAAGCGTTCAGGTGGGGAAGGGACCTCTGGCTCGGCGTCGAATGTTTCTGTGTGGAGCGGGCTGAGGCTGAGGCGATCCTTGATGGTGATCGCGAGACCGCGATCGCGTTGTTGTTGCGGATCGGCGAGCTGGTCGAGGCCAATCAGCGGCTCGAAGCTCGGGTGGCTGAGCTTGAACGGCGGCTGAATCGGAGTTCGCGGAACTCGTCGCTTCCGCCGTCGCAGGATCCTCCGTCGGTGCCGCCGCGTCCGGGCGGGAAGTCTTCAGGTCGAGGGCGTGGTGGTCAGCCGGGTCATGAAGGCAGGCACCGGCGGTTGCTTCCGCTAGAGCAGGTGGACGAGGTCGTCGAGCATTGGCCCGAGCGCTGCCAGTCGTGCGCGCACGTCTTCGGTGCGTCGGAGCTCGTTGATGCGACGGATCCGTGGCGCCATCAAGTCGCGGAGCTTCCGCCGATCGCGGTCCGGGTGACCGAGCATCGGCTGCACGGCGTCTGCTGCCGCGGGTGTACCGCTCGGACACGGGCCGAGCTTCCCCGTGAGGTGCCTCAGGCGGCGTTCGGG
Organism: uncultured Actinomycetota bacterium; assembly: GCA_963801905.1. Classification (GTDB taxonomy): domain Bacteria; phylum Actinomycetota; class Thermoleophilia; order Gaiellales; family Gaiellaceae; genus PALSA-600. The sequence goes on from CAWDGP010000005.1 coordinate 212,341, forward strand.
CCGCGGCTACAGGCAGCGGTCGTAACGCTCGCTGTCAGGAATCGTGTCTCGCGCCGCGACACGACCGAACTCGCCCGGGAACTGTTCGGGGTCGAGCTCTCGACCGGGTCGGTCGACACGGTTATCCATCGTGCCGGAGAGGCGCTCGCTGGCCCCTACACCCAGCTCGAACAGCAGATCAAGTCGGCGCCGGTCGTCAATATCGACGAGACGGGCTGGAAGACCGCCGGCGGTCGCCGAACGCTGTGGGGCGTCTTGACCAACCAGGCGGCGGTGTTCCGGATCGCGCCCGGCCGGCACGCCTCCGAAGCGAGGATGCTGCTCGGTGAGCGCTTCGCCGGCATCGTCTGCTCTGATCGCTACGGCGGCTACGACTACCTCGACCCGCACCGGCGGCAGCTCTGCTGGGCGCACCTGCTCCGCGACTTCACCGCCCACAGCGAAGGCACGGCCGAGCAGCAACAGTTCGGAGCCGCGGCGCTCGCGGTCACGCACGACCTCTTCGCCGCCTGGCAGGCCTACCAGCAACACGGCGACAGGGCCCGCCTCCAAGCCCAGACCGCGCCGCCACAGGACAAGCTCCGCGCGCTCCTCGAGCACGCCTCCCGCAAAAGCACGAAAACCAAGTACCACCGCCAGTTCGCGAACAACCTCCTCAAACGCTGGCCCGCGCTCTGGACCTTCACCCACACCCCAGACGTCGAGCCGACCAACAACCACGCCGAACGCGGCCTCCGCGGCGCCGTCATCTACCGCAAGCTCTCAAACGGCAGCCAATCAGAACACGGCGAACGCACGATCGAACGACTCCTCTCGGCCTCGGTCACCTGCCGCCTCCGGAAACAGTCGCTCTACGACTACCTCACCCGAGTCCTCACCGCCCACGCCCGCGGCGACCCAACACCCAGCCCCACCTGACAGGCAGGGGCTGAACGCTTACCACAAAGTGCCAATTTGCAGGCACTTTAGCTAAGCGCTCTAACGGACTCGAACCGTCGACCCCCTCCTTACCATGGAGGTTCAGGGGCGGTACTCGCGGGCACGGCCGGGCACGCGCGGTCACGTTTTTCCTGCAAATCGAGCCTCCGAGACGTGTCGATCGTATCCGCGCGTGCCCGCGCGTGCTCAACCTGATGTACCCGTCTCGTACCCGCGGCTCGTTGTCTGTTCTCAGAACGAACAACGATTAGTGAATCGCGATCGGGTGCGGCGACGAATCCTGCGGCAAGGACGTGCTCGACCCTATTGCCGTAAGTTCGCGGCGGTGCTGGTTAGAGCGTGCGGAACATCGCCTGTACGGCCGCGATTCCTTCGCTCGAGCGGCTTGAGCGACTGCATCGTCTGGGTCAGTAGCAGCCCACCTTGGAGCGTGGCGAGGATCGACAACGCGATCATTTCGGGGTCGGCGTGGGGTTGGAGTAGGCCGGCGGCGCGCATTCGACGCAGACCGTCCTCGAGGTATCCGCGCCAGCGATCCATGCCTTCACATCGCGGTACCGGTTCGAGCGCGACAAGCGACGCAGGAGTTCGGAGAAACGCGGGCCGGGGATCACCTGTGAGTCTCCCCGGCCCGGGCGGTCAGCGCACCTCGATTGGCAGGACTCCTGGATGGAAGGGAGGGGGTACGCGTCGTCGCCGACGAATGTGCCTCCGAGCGGATGAGAGCACCGTTACGCGGCCGTGAAGCGCCTCCGAGTTGGAGATGCTTGCCCCGGCTCTGGGGCCCGAGCCAGCAGCGCTTCTATGTCACCTTCAAGACGCCCTTCATCCCGCTGGCTGCGTGACCAGGAACGGTGCAGAGGTACTCGTAGCTTCCCTTCTTCGTGACTGTGACCGTCAAGGTCGCCGAGCCACCCGGCGCGATCGTCGGTGTGCCTTTTCCCGCACAAGAGTTGGCGCTGCCGCCCTTGGGACTCGAGCAGAGCTTGAACGCGTGCGGGAACGCGCCGGCGTTCTTCACCTTGAACGTGATCGCACCTTGAGGCACAGTCGATTTCGAGAGCGTGAAGCTGAAGCCGGATTTGCCGGCGGTCACGTTCACGACCGTCGCGGCGGTCTGTGCACCAGCGGAGAGTGACAAGTAGAGCGCGGCTCCTGAAACGGCGGTGACCGCCGAGAACATCCGAATCCGTGACATGCGTACCTCCAGTCGTTTGGAGCCCGCCCTATATGAACTCCCTCTTGCCCGAGCTACGCCACGTTTGCGAAATCGGATTCCGGGATGCCGCAGGCTGAGCTATCGAACGGCGCGCCGGCCGGCGCGCCGCCAGCGGCGGTAGAAGATCGAGGCGAAACCGTTCCCGGACGGCGACTCGTACAAGCGCGACGGCTCGCGCGGGTGCCTGGGTTGCGGTGAGTACCGGCCCGCTCAGCGCTCGCCAGGGTCTTCGGCTGTACCGGCGGCCCCGAACTACACGCCGCCGCCGAGCTCTCAGACCGCCTCCGACCTACACCGTCCCGAGCTACACCGCTCCAACTCCGAACTACGCGGCTCCAGGCTATACGCCGACCTCCCCGAAACTGTGCATTCCCGGCCCGAACCCGAGTCCGACCCTTCTGTTCCCGGTGGGCCGACCGCGATTTGCGCCGACGGGACATACAGTTACTCGCAGACTCGATCGGGCACTTGCTCGTACCACGGCGGTGTGTCAGCCTGGCTCAACTGATCCTGACGACTCCTTCGAGATGAAGGTCTGTTGGCCGGGTCAAGCAGGCCACCTCGCTACAACGCAGCAATTCTCATTTCAAACCGCCGCGAATATGCTTCGCGGGGCTTGTCGATCAGTTGGCGACACAGGCATTGTGCCTGGCTGCCAGCTCGCCGTTGGGGCGGTAGATGAGGACGTCGCCCTTGATCTCGGGTGGTCCGAACTGGTGGAGGAGGGGTCGGTAGATGCTGCTTCGACGCTTTTCGACGACGATGCTTGTGACCGATTTGAGCCGGACGAATTGGTGGATATCGGCGGCGGTCAGCTTCGGCGGAAGGTCTTCGGTGGCGACATGCCTGACGCCGGTGGGTTCCATGAACGAGTCTGGGGGCACCTGGGTCAGGTAGCCGCCTGCGAGCCGGAACCAGAAGCTGCTGTCGGTCTGCCAGAGCATCGAGTCGTCGAGGGTGCCGAAGGGGAGGGCGAGCACGTTTTCGCCCTGACGGAGGCAGCTGCGGTAGGCGCCCGTCGTGAAGAAGGCGGGCACTCGAGGCGAGGTCGCCCAGGCGTGCAAGCCAAGATCAGGGAGGAGAGAGACGACGGCGAGGGAGCCGAGGAGCGCCGGCAGCCAGGCGGGCCGATGCGGTTCGGCAGCCCAGGTGGCCGCGATCACGGCGGCGGAGAGCGCCGCATAAACGCCCAGCCGTGACGGGATCACGTTGTTGAAGAGGGGGAGGCGGGCAAGCTCGACCCAGGGCAGCATCAGCAGCCGGTGTCCGTCCGCGGTGAGCCAATCGCCGAAGCTCGCCAGCGCGGCGAGCAGGAACGAAGCGCCCAGGAAACGCCCCTTCGGCGTGTGCCGACGAGACCAGAGAAACCACGCGACGATCGTGAGGAGCGGCAGGCCGAGATATGCGTCCTGTTGTGAGCCGTTCCCGGGGAACGAGCGCTCGAGCCCGTGCGTCCACCAGCTCCCGAGCGCGGTGGTCGGGACGAGAAAGTTGAGCGCATCGGCCGTGAATTGGTCCGGCGGGAGCAGCGCCCTTGGCTGGAACCCGCGCACGGCGAAGTAGATGAAGGGGCTGCAGATCACCCCCGCGAGCGCGTAGGCGCCCGCCAACGGCAGCGGAAGAGACCGCAAACCCGAACGAGCCGCCGGGACGAGCACGTAGGCAATCGTGAGCGTGGAAAGCAGCGCGAGGGTGAGCGTGAACAGGATCTCGGTCGAGAGGTAGCACTGGAACGCCAGCAGCCCGCCGAACCCGACAGCGAACGCCGTAGCGCCGAGGTCGCCGTCGAGGAACCGCACTACCAGGAGCGCAGCGACCGGAAGCAGGAACACGGCCGTCAGATGCAGGTTCGTCTCCTCCTGAGCGACGAGGTAGCCGGAGAACCCAAACACGTATCCGCCCAGCAGAGACGGCCACCACGAACGGGTGAGGTAGCGGCACAACAGAAACGCGGTCCAGGCGTCAAGCGCAGGCATCAGAACCGCGGCAACGTTGTACGCCACAACAGGGCCGAAGACCAGCGTGAGCGGCGCGAACGGGAACGCAAGCCCCGGAACGCTCGTCGTCCAGGCCAGGTTGACACCATCGGGCGCCCAGACCGCATGCGAAACAAACGGATTCATCCCGTGCAACACCGCGTGCGGCCACCACGCGAACGACCAAATGTAAATCTCTGGATCGAGACCACTACCGAGATAGGTCCTGCCAGGATGCGCCAAGAGCGGCAGCGCGAAAAGAAGAAACGTCACCGCCAGATACAAGGCGAGCGCGGCCAAGCTCGGGAAATGACGCCGACAGCGACCCACGCCGACCACCGCGACGACTCTACGCCACCATCACCATTCACCATCCCAGCCTCGAGGATTAGGGCTGACGCTGTGGCCGCCGGGCGGAAGGCCGCGGGCGGGGTTATCGACGTTCGAGGTCGACCGCGGTCGCGCCGCTCTTCGTGTGCAGCTCGAGCCTGGAGCCGTCGGTCGTGTAGGTGGCTGCGGATTGGAGCGCCGCGAGGTAGGCGGCTTCCTGCGTCATCACCCCTGCCGGCGTGCTGCACGACTTCCTCGTCGAGGCGATCGGCCCGAGCGAGATACCGGGTGGCGTCGCGTGGTAGGTGGCGTCGTAGCTGTTGCAGCCGGCGTTGCCGGAGACCGTCCCCCCGGCCGAGAACACTGCCGTGAGGTGCGTCCCGGCGAGCACGCTCGTGACGGCCTGCTTGCCGTTGTTGTAGGCGACGGCGTTCCAGCTCGTTCCGGCGAGCTCCTGGGGGACGACCTCGAAGGCGGCAAGGGTCCGCCCGGCCGATCCGCGCAACGTCAGCGTGTCGTTCCTGATCTGATAGCGCTTCACCGACTCGAGCATCGAGAGGAACGCGTGCTCCTGGGACGAGACGGCGGGAGCGCACGCCTTGAGCGTGACCGCGACGGGCTTCTCGATGCTCAGCGAGCGAAGACCGGCCTTGTAGCCGCCGCTGTAGGAGTTGCAGCCGGTCGAGCCGGAGACCTGCCGGCCGGCGAACTGCATGGTGCCGGCGGTACCGGGCACCGGCTTCGCCGTGCCCAGGGAGCCGAGCGCCCAGATCTTGCCGGTCAGATCCGAGCTACCAGCGGCCGAAGCGTCCACGCCGACAGACAGGACGAGCGAGGCGAGGACAAGGCCGAAGCTGGGCAACCATCTGCGGGAGAGGTTCGTCACGGGCTCACGGTCGCACGGGCGATGGAGCCGTCGTCGGTCCTAGCCACGACCGTCCCTGCTCCGGGTGAGGCGGCCGTCGCGGCGGGGCCGGTTATATACGGGGTCGTCGGGAGCCCCCGGCGCGCAGTCCTCTTTGGGACGCAGACACAGGAGGAAGATATGAGATACGCGAACCGGCGGCAGGCACGGAAGAGCAGCGGCAGCATGGTTTCGAGGCTGGCACGTCTGGCACCGGTCATCGCCGCGATGGTGGTGGCCGCGCTCGCCGCAGGCGCCGCGAACGGAAGTACGTCCAGGCACGCGGTGGCGCCAACCAACAGCGCCCCGCCGACGATCTCCGGCACGACGACCGTGGGCCAGGCGCTGACCGCGAACCCTGGCACCTGGACTGGCACTGCGCCGATTTCCTACACCTACGACTGGAGGCAGTGCGACGCGGTGGGGGGAGCGTGCAAGGGCGTCTCCAACAACACCAACTCGACCTTCACGCTCGTCAGCTCGAACGCGGGCAACACGATGCGCGTCACGGTCACCGCCAAGAACGCGGATGGGATGGGCACGACCCAGTCGGCCCAGACGGCCGTGATCGCCGCAGCCACAACGACGACCACGACCACGACGACCACGACGCCGGTCTCGAACGGCTGCGCCTCGAACGGCGGCACAGTCCCGATCGCGAACATGTCGCCGCCCGCCCACCTCAACATCGACGCGTTCCAGGTCAACCCCTCGCCGATCACGTACGGCACGCGCTCGATGACCGTGCGCGTCCACATCAGCGGCTGCGGGGGCAACGTGCAAGGAGCACTCGTGTATGTGACCGCCGTTCCGTACAACATGTTCAACGTCCCGGCTGAAGCAACCACCGGCTCCGACGGCTGGGCAAACCTGAACTTCACCGCCCTGCCAGGCTTCCCCGTCAGCAAGAAGCAGCAACTGCTCGTCATGTTCATCCGGGCACGCAAGAACGGCGAAGACCTGCTCGCCGGAATCTCAGCCCGCCGTCTCATCTCGTTCACGGTCACAAAGAGCTGAGCCCGAGCAACCGACGCAGCACACAGACGAAGGCCCCGTGGCAGGCGGGGCCTTCGGCGACCTACGATCTCACGACGCGGTCGTCGACTGGGGTGAGCCGGACGCGAGAGCTCCCGCCGAGGTGCTTCTGCCTCCGAATCTCCCGTAGACCATTCACCTTGCCTGCCCAGGAGGCGAGTGACGGGTCAGGCTCTTCCGCCGCGAACGGGCTGCGAGCTGTGATCCGGGATCTCCGCGGGCATAGCCTGACCATGATCGATCGCCACTACGGCCACCTCGCCCGCGATGGCCGCGAGCACGCGATCCGCCTCCTCGACACCCTCACCGCCGAGGCGGTGGACGTTCGTGGACGTCCGGTGGACGCTGAAAAGGCCGAGCCTCGTCCGATACGACAACAAAAGCTGGCCCTGAGCAGGCAATAAGTGAAAGCCCTCTGACGGACTCGAACCGTCGACCCCCTCCTTACCATGGAGGTTCTGAAGCGTCACGCGCGATCATCCGCGACTCGCTTTCTCCTGCAAATCCCATCGATCTGAGCGCGAGCGATGCGTCGCTAGACGTCGCGTGTGTTGTTTCTGATGTGTCCGATTTGTGTCTGCGCGTTGGTGCCAAGCTAGACAACGAACTGCGGGTTTTTCCCGCGCGCTCGGCGTGATGCCATCCCTACGCATCGGAAGAGGCAAGAGACGAGATGTCTCGGTGTGGTGTCGGTTTTGGGTATTGGTTGGCGGTGTCTGATGGACCATGTCGGGGTGCGGGGTGGCGTCGTTCTGGCGTCGGCGGTCCGGCCCGTTGGTAAGCCGTGTGATCGGTTGAACGCGCTACCGCATTGTCAGGCCGAGCAGCCGGCGGGCTCGACCTCGAAGATGCTGACGTCGAGACCGTCGCTATCGAGCAGGCCGGGGCCCAGGCGCGTCGGGCGGAGACTGGGAATGGTTGAGGTTCGGTTACCTGGATCCGTCGAGGTCCTCCAGCCGTAGCAGTTGACAGGGTTCTGGGGTGCTGCGAGTCTCGCTGGTGTTGCTCGCGCGCATCGTTGGATTCACCGTCGGCTTTGCGATCGGGGTTTTCGTCACCGAGGCTCTGTTCGCGAACAATCAGAGCTGGCCGGACCTTCTGCCGTTCGCACTCGCCCTGGCCGGTGCTGCCGTGGGCCCGCAGCTGGCGCGTCGACTCACTCGATTCCGACGCCCGGTCGGCACGGGCCACGCGTCGCGAGCCGGGCCTCTCCGACGATGGCTCATGAGCTTGCTGGTCGTCGTCGCGTGCCTGATCGCTTTCTTCGTGCTCGTTGTGATGCTCGACCGGGCTCAACTCCTCAACCAGATCACCTCCGGAGCCACCTCCGGTATGGCTCCCACGATCCCCGCCTGCAATGCACGCTGGATGGCCGAAGGGCTCACCTACCACTTCCGCGATCCTCACCGCGGAGAGATCGTCGCCATCCACACCCGCCGCGTTGCCCAAGACCAGCTGACCCCCGATCCGAGCGCACGCAGCATCGCGCTCACCTCGCGGGTCATCGGTATCCCCGGAGACACAATCGTCGGGCGAGGCGGACGCGTCTACGTCAACGGGAAGATCGCCGACGAGATCCCCACCTCACCCTTCCAGAGCAGCCACCTCGGTCGAGATCAGTACTTCGTTCTCGGAGACAACCGCAGCTCCGTCCAGGACAGCCGCGACTTCGGCCCAGTGCCGCGGAAGGCGATCTTCGCGCGTGTCATCCTCGTCTACTGGCCGCTCGGGCGCCTCGGCGCCCCGGGGTACGACAAGCACCTCCAGCCGCCGGGGCCGGTCTGCGGATGAGTCTTGAAGTCCCCGTCTTCCACTTGAGTAATACGAGAGTTGCTCGCGCAGCTCGGCGGGGCGTTGACACGTGTCCGCGAGCGCACGAAGGGCCCACGCGGGAAGGACTTCGAGCAGATCGTCGAGTTCACCGAGTTCGACCGGCCGGCGCGTGTGCACGCGCACATCGTCGAGGGGCCGTATCCCATCGACGGCACGTGGTCGTTCGTGGCCGAGGCGCAGGAACGCGAGTTGACTTTGTCGCCGAGGGTGAGCTGCCCGGCGTGCTGCGGCTGCTGCTAGCCGCTCGCAAAGCGCCTCATCGCACGCCAGATGGCCGGCCACCACCAGAACCTGCGCCGCACCCTTGAAGCAGTCGACGAAGCAGGGCCGGGCGCCCCAGCACGCGCCCTCTGGCGTCAGACGCCACTCGCCGTGCTTGGTGTGCGAGGAGGCCGATGCCTCGGATGGCACCGGCCTCCCCGCTCGTTCACGAGTCGAAGGAGCTGCACCTACCCATGCTCAGCGTGCGTCGGCGAGAGTCCGAAATACGGGGAAGAGGAGGAGAGAGGGATCGGCCGAGCTGTTCATCGCGGCGGCGAACGTCACCTGTTGGCGTGGCATCCGGCCGACGTAGGCGTAGTAGCCGCCCGCCCCGCCGAGATGGCCGATCAGCTCGATGCCGCCGGGCAGGACGCGTCGTTCGATCCCGAGGCCGTAGCCGACCTGGCCGCCGACGTCGGGTGCGGGCGCGAAGGTCAGCATCTGTCGCAGCGTCTCGGGGCGCCGGAATAGGCGGCCGGCGAGCAGCGCGTCGAGGAAGCGGACGAGGTCGCCGCCGGTGGTGATGAGGGCGTGCCCGCCGGCGGCGCCCGCCATCGACGGATCGACGCTACTGACGTCGAACACCTTGCCGTTCACCTCGAGGTAGCCGTGCGCATAGGGGCCCATCCACGAGCGGTTCCCGGCGGCCGGAAGCACGGTCGCTCCGAGCCCGAGCGGCCTGATCACGCGGTCGGTCACCTCGTGCTGCCAGCTGCGTCCGGTCGCGTGCTCGATGACCAGCCCGAGAAGCGTGTATTCGGTGTTCGAGTAGGCGTAGCGTGTGCCCGGCGCGAACAGAGGTTTCTTCGCTGCGGCGAGATCGAGCGACTCGGATACCTTCCAGACCCTGGCGGGATCACGGGCGGCGGCGACGTCGGTGGCCGGGGTGCTCCAGTCGGCGAGACCGCTTCGGTGACCAAGCAGCATCCGAAGGGTGATCCTGGGTGCGGTCGGGAAGCGGTCGACCACATCGGCGGGGAGCACGTCGGGTAGCGCGGTGTCGAGCGTGAAGCGGCCGTGCTCGACGAGCTGCAGCACGGTTGTGGCGACGAACGGCTTCACGATGCTGCCGGCCCGGAAGCGATCGCCCGGGTGCATGGCGACGTTCGGGTCGAGCCGACCGAGCCCAGCCGCACCTGTCCAGCTGCCGCGGCCGGTGCGCTCCGAGTGCAGGATCGCTCCCGGGACCTTCCCGCCCGAGCTTGCGACCACGTCGTCGAGCACCTGCTGGAGCCGATGTGCGAGCGCGGGATCGAACTGCGCACGAGCAGCAGGCCCGGCCGAAGATGCGACGTGGGCGGCGCGCGCAGAGCCGCCGAGCGCGGCGGCAACGAGCGCGCCGGCGGCGCTGACGACCAGCGTCTTTCGGTCGAAAGAGTGGCTCTCGTGGGCGTCGGGATCGAGATAGGCGTCAACGTGGCGGTTCATGCGGGTCATCGGTGGTCCTCCGTTCGGCTTGGTCGGCTCGGACATCGAGAAAGGCTCCCACCGGGACGGCCGTCGGGCAGTGGGTCCGGCTGGCGTCTGTGGGTGCGTCTAACCCCCGTCTCGACTCGCGCGCTTGCGCACGCCCGGGAGTGGGCTCCGGGGTCAGTGTTCGACCGCCGGAACGGCGACGGACGGAACTGTCGCGGTTCGCTCGCCGATCCGTGCGACGTCGAGGGCGATCAAGCCGAGGTTCGCTGCCGCAACTGCGCCGAGTGCGCCTGTCACCGCGCCCAGGAGCGGTGTCGCGGGAACGTGGTAGCCGAGCCACGCGCCGAGGATCGCGGCGCCGAGGGCGACGGCAGCCCCGACGATCTTGATCACGCGGCAGCGAGTCGTGTTTCAGCCAGCCGCAGTAGACGGCGAGTCCCACGGGCACGCCGACCGAGATGACTGCGAGTGCCTGATCGTCGACGGGAACGGTCGGCAGTGCCGTCAGGACGACGAGCGCGCCGAGGCACCAGCCGCCGATTCCGAGGAGGGCGGCGTAGCAGCGACCGGACCGCGGCGCTCCCTTTGCGTCCGAAGCTTGCCTGGCGGCACAGGCGAACCGACATCCAGAGCAGCGAGAGCACCGTCAGTGCTGCGAGGCCGAGCAGGACGCCGAGGACGATCTTGGCGATCGCGCCCTGGCTGAAGCTCGGGCTGAAGTCGATCTTGTTGCGGGTGTAGAGGGACGTGTCGACCTTGCCGCTGTCGAGGTAGGTGTCGAGCAGACGGGTGCTGGCTGCCGGTTGGAACGACCAGAAGTCGTCGGCGTGGCCGAGGCTCGACGAGCACGACCTGATGGCCGTTCGCGAGGTGAGGCAGGAGTTCGCGGGTCGCGTTTTGTGGCGGCGTTGCGAAGTCGAGGTTGCCGCCGATCAGCAACGTCTCGACGTTCGAGTCTTGCACCTGGGTGTACTCGTTTTCGTCCGGGTTTGCGGGCCAGGCGTCGAGGATGCGGCCGCCGGCCCAGATCAGGTCGGTGCCGGGAGAACCGATCAGCGATCCACGGTTTGCTCCCGACGCGAAGAACCGCTTCGCGTACGTCGCGTCGCTGCGACCGATCGCCGCCACGTCGCCCCAGACCTGCGCGTGCGGAAAGACGAGCTGCGCCATCAGCGACAGGAACCAGGCGCCGCTCGCGTCGCCCTTGTCGGCGGAGAGGAGGGTGTCGATCGTCAGGGGCGAGGCGATCGGGCCGCCGCCGTCGGAGGTCTCGTTGATCAGGCCGAAGAACCCGGCGGCTCTGACGTCGCCTTTCTTGATCGGCAGGAACAGCCAGTGACCGGGAACGTGAGCGAACGACGACTTCAGCGACGCGGCGAGATCCGGCGTCCGGCTACGACAGCTCGTGTCCTGAGCGCACAGCGTCGCGTAGCGACGGATCTGCTCGCCGGTTGTCTTCGCGTCCCAGAGGAAGTTGCCGGGAGGATTGACGCCGATCATCACCGAGCGGTGGATGCTCTTCGGGTAGCGCCAGGCGTAGATCATCGCGGTGCGGGTGCCCGCGCTTTCGCTGACCAGGTCGATCCGGCGGTAGCCGAGGACGCGACGGGCGAGTTCGAGGTCGTCGACGCGTTCGGGGATCGAGTAGCCGGCCAGATCGACACCGCTGCTGCGAAGCCGGTCAGCGCACGACCGGTACGCCGCGGCGTCGGCGCGGAACGACCGCTCACTGAGGAGGTCACGCGAGTGCTCCCGCGACGAGCTCACCTCCGGACAGTCGAGCCGGGTCGATCCGTCGACGCCGCGATAGCCGACGAGCACGACGTCGTGCTCGTCGCTGAAACGGCTCGCGTCCGGGAACTCCATGTTGGTGATACCGGGGCCGCCTTGGAGGCGGAAGATCGGGACACCCGGGTGTGCCGAATGGGCACGAATCCGCGTAACCGGAAGCGCAATCAGGCGCGACTTCGGATCATGGCGGTTCTCGGGCACGACGAGCGTCCCGCAATCCGCGGCGGAGGTGCCGTTCTCAGTCGTGTAGTTGCAGCTCTTGAGCGTCAACTGACCTGCATGCGCGCCGGCAGGCACGGAGACGGACTTGGAGCCGCCGGCGAAGTGGAGGTAGCCGAGCGCGAGCGTGACGAGTGCGATCAGCGCAAGACCGGTGATCCGGCCGCGTCCGAACCGTTTTGCGACGGTTCCCTTGCCGTTGCTGGAGAGCGGCTGGTCGTGCAACAAGACGGTTTTCATGGCGGCTCCTTGTCGAGGCGTGTTCGTCCTCGACGGAGCTTGCGGTGACGGCTCCGCTGCGGCTATGGATCCGGCAGGCGTCCCGCGGTGGCGCTCGCCCGCGTCTCGAGGGTGCGTCTAGGCGCACCCTTGGTCGCGGTTCAGTTCTTGCTGGGCGCCATGTAGGCGAGTACGGCGAGGATGCGGCGATGATCGTCGTCGCTCTGTTGCAGCCCGAGCTTCATGAAGATCGAGGTCACGTGCTTCTGCACTGCGCGCTCGGTGATCACGAGCCGTTCGCCGATGCCCTTGTTCGAGCGTCCCTCGGCGACGAGTTCGATCACCTCGCGCTCGCGCGGCGTGAGCCGGTTGAGCGGGTCGTCCGCGCTGCGCCCCTTTGTGAGCAGTTGCGAGACGATCTGCGGGTCGAGCACCGAGCCGCCTTCGGCGACCCGGCGCAGTGCGGCGGTGAAGTCCTCGAGATTGGTGACGCGGTCTTTCAGGAGATAGCCGATCCCGGCGGCGGACTCGGAGAGGAGGCGCGTCGCGATCCCAACCTCGACGTGCTGCGAAAGGATCAGGATCCCGACATCCGGGTAGCGCCGTCGGATCTCCTCGGCGGCACGCAGGCCCTCATCGGTGTGCGTTGGCGGCATCCGGACATCGATGATCGCGACATCGGGTTGGTAGCTCGTGATCTTGAGGAGCAGGTCGTCGGCACTGGCGGTCTGAGCGACCACGTCGACACCGGCGTCGCGGAGCAAGGACGCGAGCCCGTCGCGGATCAGCAGGCTGTCATCGGCGATCACGACGCGCACGGGATCACCGCCGAGATCGTCGTTCCCGCCCCGAGCGGGCTGCTGATGCGAAGCTGACCGCCCAGCGCTTCCACGCGGTCGGCGAGACCGCGCAGCCCCGATCCGCCGGCGTCGTCGGCTCCACCGACGCCGTCATCGGCTACCTCGACCAGCGCGCCCTTGGCGCCGCGCGAGACCGTGATCTGCACCGCTGACGCCTGGGCGTGCTTCGCGACATTCGCGAGCGCCTCCGAGGCGACGAAATAGGCAGCGACCTCGACGACTTCGGGGAGGCGCTCGAACAGATCGACCGACACAGCCGTCACGACGGTCGAGCGCGCGGCGAGCGACTCGAGCGCGACGGTGAGCCCGTGGTCGAGCACAGCCGGATGGATGCCGTGCGCGAGCTCGCGAAGCTCGTCAACCGACGTCGCCAGCTCGGCGGCGGCTGATGCGACGAGTGCCTCCGCTGCCGCCGGGTCGGTCCGGATTCGAGGGCCGAGCAGGCGAAGCTGCATGCCGAGCGCGACGAGTCGCTGTTGCGCGCCGTCGTGCAGGTTTCGCTCGAGCCGGCGGCGCTCCTCGTCGCCGGCGCCGACGATCCGCGCCCTCGACGCGCTCAGCTCGTTCACCCGGGCTCGCAACTCAGCTCCCAGCCGTTCGTTCTTGAGCGCGATCCCGGCGGCGGCGACGACGGCGTCGAGCAGCTTGCGCTCTTCCGCCAGCGACGAGTCATAGACGATCGCGGCGACACGCTCACCGTCCTGCTCCACCACCGCCAAGAGCCTCTTGTCATCGTCGATGGGAAGCTCGAGCTTCTGGCCGTCGCTGTCGGTGTAGGAGCCGAACTGCGGAAGCCAGTAGGCCAGGGTCAGTGTCGGATCCCCGAGCGCTTTCGCCAACGCGGCCTGCAGCGGTCGGCCTCCCATCGAGCCAAGATCGACGAACAGGTCTCCAACCGCGGCCCGCGCAACCCACATCCGCCACACACCTGCGAGAAACACGACCGGAACCAGCACCAGACCCACGAGCGTCGGCCAGACGAGATAGGGCGACTGCTCTGCCGTGAACACCGCCTGCAGGATCAGCCCACCCAGGAACAGAAGGGTGAGCGCTCCGGCCGCGGCCGGAGCGCTGGCACGGCGGACAGGGCGCGTCGCCTTGAGCCACCGCGCAACGAGAAGGATCGCCAGGCAAATCGCCGCGGCGAACCCGAGCAAGCTGGCCGCTCTGTCGATTGAGGTCGCGACGTGCGGGTTCGGCCAGACCAGCGCGAGGTTGCGAGGAATCTCGGCAAACAGCATCCACACGAGCGTGAGCACGACCTCGGCGACAACGAAGGCGCCGATCACGAATCTCTCGCTCGCAGCCCACCGACGCCGACCTCCCGGGAACCAGACCAGAAGCGCGGCAAACGTGATGACCCACCAGTTCGAAACCGCAATACCGACCGTCTCGGCAAACGACGAATGGAGCCGGCCGAGCGTTCCGTGCACGAAGAACAGCAGTCCCGTCACGACCATCAACGGACCCGCCCGACTCTCCGGCCGACGATGCCACGCGAGCAACCCGCAGGCAGCGAACGAACCACCGACGACGTGATAGAGCACCACCTCCGGCCTCACGTGCTCCTGAAAGATCACGGGGCGCAGAGCAGCCCACTCGGCGGCCGCCGCGGTCAACCAGAGACCGGCGAGGAGGAGCTTCCGCCGAGAGAACGCCGTACTCACCGCTCGGGCGCGCCTTTGCGGCGTGACCCGGCTGAAGCTCGAACCTTCCTGCCCACCGACGACCTCCTGCCGGCCGTCGCTGACCTCCGGATATCAGCGCCGAGCACCGACCTCGTGAACCCTACTCCCGTTGGCTGGAACATGCGTTGGGTGTGTCCAGACGCACCCGAAGACACCCGCTAGAGACACCGTCGGAAACCTGCTCGGTCCATAGCCGCAGCCCCGCGCCCAGAGGAAGCTCACAGCCGGAAGATCCCTCGGCAAAGGAGCTGGCCATGAAGACCGTCTTGGTGCACGAACGACCGATGTCAGGCGAGAGAACAGTCCCGCCCGCCGCAGCGCCGCCCTAACCTCGCGGCCCGCGTCGGCCGCTGGAGCGCCGCTCACTGGAAGACCGCCACCTTCGGCTGGCTTGCGCTCGTGCTCGTCGCCTTCGCGGTGGGCGGTCAGGTCGGCGTGAAGCAGGCCGATCCGACCAAGGCGGGCCCCGGCGAGTCGGGCCGCATGGACAGGATCCTCGACGCAGGGTTCAAGGTGCCCGCGAGCGAGAGCGTGCTGATCCAGAGCAGCTCGCTTCGAGCAGGCACCCCCGCCTTCGACGCAGCCGTCGAGGACGTCGTGACCCGCCTCGCGACGGTGGCGGCCGTGCAAAACGTCCGCTCACCGCTCGACCCGGCCAACGCAGGCCAGATCGCAGCGGGCGGACATGCCGCGCTCGTCGAGTTCGAGATCCGCGGCGACAGCACCAAGGCGATGGACAAGCTCGACCCGATCCTCAAGAGCGTCGCCGACGCGCAACGCGCCCATCCGGGCTTCTTCGTCGGAGAGTTCGGCGGTGCGAGCGCGGCCAAAGCAGTCAACACCGCCTTCGCTCACGACCTGAAGAGCGCGGGCGTGTTCTCGATCCCGCTCACGCTGATCATCCTCGTCGTCGCGTTCGGCGCGCTCGTGGCCGCGGGCATCCCGCTGCTGCTGGCACTCACCGCGGTGTTCGCGACTTTCGGGCTCGCGGCGCTACCGAGCCACTTGCTCCCGCTTGCCCCTGAAGCGTTCGCCGTCGTGCTGCTGGTCGGGCTCGCGGTCGGTGTCGACTACTCGATGTTCTACCTCCGGCGCGAACGAGAGGAACGGGCTGCCGGGCGGAGCGAGCGCGCCGCGCTCGAGGCCGCCGCCGCCACCTCCGGCCGCTCGGTGCTCATCTCCGGCCTCACGGTGATGGTCGCGATGTCCGGCTTGTTCCTGACCGGCGACGCCACGTTCGCCTCCTTCGGATACGCGACGATGATCGTCGTCGCATTCGCGATGATCGGCTCGCTGACCGTGCTCCCCGCGCTGCTGTCGAAGCTCGGCGACCGCGTCGACCGGCTTCAGGTTCCGTTCGTCAGCCGCCTGCGCAGCGACACCGGCGAAAGCCGCGTCTGGGGAGCGATCGTCGACCGCGTCCTGCGCCGACCGCTGCTCTCCGCCGTGATCGCAGGCGGACTGCTGCTGGCACTCGCCGCCCCGGCCCTCCAGATGCGGATGGCCACGCCCGGCCCGGACACGTTCCCGAAGTCGCTCGACGTGGTGAAGACCTACAACCGCATGCAGCAGGCGTTCCCCGGCGCGGCGCTGCCGGCCAACGTCGTCGTGCAGGCGCCGGACGTCAATGCGCCGGCCGTGCGCCGGGCGATCGGTCGGCTCGAGGTGGCAGCACTCGCCACCGGCCGCGCACGCGGGCCGATCACGATCGAGACGAACAACGACCACACGATCGCGAACATCACGATCCCGATCCTCGGCAAGGGAACCGACGCCCAGTCGAACGCCAGCCTCGCGGCGCTGCGCGAGGACGTCCTTCCTCGAGACCGTCGGCGCGCTCCCGAACGTCCAGGCGGGCGTCACCGGGCTCACCGCCGAATGGAAAGACGCGAAGGACCAGCTGAGATCGAAGCTGCCACTGGTGGTCGGCTTCGTGCTGCTGCTCGCGTTCGTGCTGATGCTGGTCGCGTTCCGCTCGATCGTGGTCGCGATCAAGGCGATCGTGCTCAACCTGCTCTCGGTCGCCGCCGCCTACGGCGTGCTCGTGCTCGTCTTCCAGCACGGCATCGGCAAGGGTCTACTCGGCTTCAGCTCCACCGCCGGGATCGATCCCGTGACGCCGCTGCTCCTGTTCGTGATCCTGTTCGGGCTCTCGATGGACTACCACGTCTTCATCATCAGCCGGATCCGGGAAAGGTTCGATCGCGGCGCGAGCATGGACGACGCGATCGCGTACGGGATCAAGTCCACCGCCGGCGTGGTCACGAGCGCGGCAATCGTCATGGTCGCCGTCTTCTCGATCTTCGCGACTCTCTCGATACTGATCTTCAAGCAGTTCGGCGTCGGACTCGCAGCCGCGATCCTGATCGACGCCACACTCGTCCGCGGCGTGCTCCTGCCGGCAACGATGAAGCTGCTCGGCGAGCGGAACTGGTACCTCCCCGGCTGGCTCCAGTGGCTCCCGCGCTTCGAGCCCGAGGAGCCGGCGACGGTCATCGAGGCAACACCGGTGCCCGTATCGGCGTAGTTCCTGCACGGGTCCCGGCCGCGGATCGACGCGGTCGGGGCCGACTACGGCGAGCGCCCAAGGATTCCGCGCAGTGTTGATGCTCGGGACAGCCCTGCGTCACGCCCTCGAGCGAAGGTACTCGAACCCGCGGCCTCCGGCGTGGCAGGCCGACCGAGGAACATGACAGGGCGACCCGACGTGATGGAAGCGGCACGAACGCAGGGTTTCTGGCTCGGTCAGGGCCGAGACGTTCTGCGCCGTTCTGTCGAGTTACCGACCTCTGACCTGGGAAAAATCTGGGATGGCTCGACCGCTCGGAGGCGGTACGCATCGAGGTCACAACGGCCGGTCGCGCGCTGCGGGGGAGGGCCGTACCCCGTCGGGCGTAAGGGATGATCGCCAGGCGCGGGAGCCGATCGTCAGAGACCGGTGGCGGAGGGCGGGCCGCCGCTCTGTTGGCTTGAAGCGGCGAAGAGGTATCGATTGACGCTGAAGAAGTACCGCCCTTGGTGCTGCAGCTCTGCGAGGTCGTTCGAGCCATTCGGTTACCTCGTCTTCTGAGACGCCTCCGCGCCCGGGCACGAATGCGGCGATGAGCGGGGCGATGTTGTAGCTGAAGGTCGTGACGTCGTACGCCGTGTTGGTCGGGACGACCGGTTCTTTGACCCGCCGCGGAGGCGGGGGCGGCGAGGCGCGGAAGGTAGGGGTCTGGCAGATGCTCGTTCCACGCGGCCGCGATCCGCGCGGCGCGGCGGCGATCCGTCGCTGCCCAGACGAGCGAGTCCCAGTCGGTGTCGATGATCACGACTCTTCCGCCGGGTCGCAGGACACGGACTAGTTGATGGAGCGCGGCGTCCGGCTCGGCGAGGTACTCAATGACCTGCATCGACACAGCGGCGTCGAACGTGGCGTCTCCAGAACGCGAGCGCGGTCGCGTCGCCCTCGAAGATGTCGACCCGGTCGCCGACTCCGGCGGCCTCGACCCGCTTTGAGGCGATCGAGTTCATGTCGAGCTGATATCCGCGCGACGATCCGGCCGGTTGCACCGACCTTCTGTGCGAGCCAGCACGGCGAGGAACCCGGGCCCGAACGAGGGTCCAGGATCGATTCACCGGCTGATGCTCGAAGCGACCGGCGCGCACCTCTTCGCGCTGAAGCGGTCATGTCGGTCGTCGCGTAGCTTGTGAGCTGCGCTCCCTGCCTTTCGTCGTACAGCATCCCGGCCATCACGAGATCCTTCCGGGGCGGGCCCAGGGTCGAGCGCAAGGCCGCCGCCTATCGGCGCCGTGCGCGCTTGCTCGCCGGGGGCGGTTGCCGCCGCGGGTTGCCCCCGCGCTCTTCGCGCTTCCCGGTGGTGAAGAAGCAGGATGTCCGGCGCCTGTTCTTGCTCTACGTTTTGCGGCGTGATCTCGGCCTCGTCGAGACGCCCCTTAGAACGACTGGGGGTGGCAGCTATAGGAGTCAAGCACTGAGACGACGAGCGGGCCGGCGTATCCGGTGCAGTTCTCCATGAGTGTACTCCCGATCGCGAGCTCAATCGGCTGGCGACGGCGTTTCGGCTGATCGTCGCGATCCCGATACCTCATCCTCGCATCGACCATCGGCAACGAAGGCACCTCTGCGGCCGGCGAGCAAGGCTGGAGAATCGTGGGCGGCGCGGGCGAGTATCTTCTCGCCCCGCTCCTGATGATCCTGTTTCCGACGAAGTACCCTCGTTGGTGGTTCGACTGGAACCTGGAGCTAATCGCCGTTCTGGACCCGGATCCGCGTCTATCTAGCCCTGATGGACGGCCTACCCTCCACCGACGACCACCAGGCGGTTACGCTCGACTTTCCCTACCCGGATGCCAAGGAGGCCTAAACCGCTGGCTGCCGCACGTCGCTGCGCGATCCCTACACATCCTGCTCGTTTTCCTCTGGCTCGCAGCCGTCGTCTCGGTGGTCATCGCCTGGTTCGCGATCCTCTTCACCGGGCACTACCCACGCAGCCCTTCGACTTCGTGCTCGGCGTGTTCCG
>CAWDGP010000006.1:0-429568 GCA_963801905.1 uncultured Actinomycetota bacterium
TGAATCCGTGGGTCTAGATCCCTCTTATCATCCCGATCTTTAAAGAAAGCATCGGGATCGCCGGCGGAGATAACCTCCTCGGCCAGCGTTCGCGGCGCGGGTCACCGACGATGCGATCGAGCGGATCCGCGAGCTGGTCACGACGGGCGCCTCGGGGGCCCGGCACGCGCCTCCCAGGGAAGTCGATCTGGCCAGGAGCTCGGGCTCTCGCCGAATTCCCTGCCGAGGCCGTGCGGCCCTCTCGCAGGCGCGGGTCCTCGAGGTCCGGCAGGGCGACGGACGTACGTCAGCAGTTCGACCCGGGTCAGCTCTCGAGCCGACGCTCTCCGCGACCCACCTTCTCCAGGGAAGGACCGTGCTCGAGCTGTTCGAGGTACGGCGCGTACTTCGAGCCGGAGGCGGCAGCCCTCGCCGCCCAGCGCGGCGACACCGAGGTCAGCAGCGCCGCTTCGAGCCAGCTCGACCGCATGATCGCGGCCGGCGACAGCGCCGACGATCTCGTCGAGGCCGATGCCGCCTTCCACGACGTGATCGCCCGGGCTCCCGGGAACGGCGTGCTCAGAGCGCTGCTCCGCAGCCTCTCGACGAGCACCGTCCGCGCGCGCCTGTGGCACGGCATCGCCGATCGCGGCGCACTCGACCAGGCCCGCGAGGAGCACGCCGGCATTTACGAGGCGATCGCGGCAGGGCACGCCGACCTCGCCCGCCATCGGCGCTGTTGCACATCGCGACCAACGAGAACTGGCTGCGAGAGCATCTCGACCCCGCCGAGGACGTCCCTCTCGACCGCGGCGGATCGATCCAGCTCGGGCGACTGGCCCTGGGGACAGCCCCCATCGGCGGGTTGTACGAGGCGGTCGGGACGAGACGGCGGAGCGATGTGGTCGATTCAGCCTGGAGCTCGGGATCCGCTACTTCGATACGGCGCCGCGCTACGGCGCAGGGCTTGCCGAGCGTCGGCTTGGTGGCGCTCTGAGCGGCCGGCCGAGGGACGAGTACGCCGTGTCGACCAAGGTCGGCCGCCTCCTTCGACCGGAAGGTCGACCTGGGGTGGGGCGCCGGGGCTCGTCGACTACTTCGACTTCTCACATGATGCAACGCTTCGCTCGCTCGAGGAGAGCCTCGGCCGGCTCGGTCTCGACCGCGTCGACATTGCCTTCGTCCACGATCCGGACGACCACTTCGACGAGGCGCTGGCGGGCTCGTTCCGTGCGCTGCGGCGGCTGCGCGACGAGCGGGTCGTGCGGGCAATCGGGATTGGAGCGAACCAGCCGGCGGTGCTTTGCCGCTTCGCGCGCGAGGCCGACCCGGACTGCTTCCTCGTCGCCGGCCGGTTCACGGCGCTCGACCGAACGGCTGAGGCCGAGCTGCTCCCGTTGTGCGAGGCGGGCGGGATCGCGGTGATCGCGGGTGGCGTCTTCAACAGCGGGGTCATCGCCGGCGGGACGACGTTCGACTACGAGATCCGCAGCCCCCGAGGTCGTCGCGCGCGTGGCGCGGCTCCGCGAGATCTGCGAGCGCCACGGCGTCCCGCTCGCCGCTGCGGCGCTCCAGTTTCCGTTACGGCACCCAGCCGTTGTCACCGTCCTCGTCGGTTGCCGCACCCCCGGTGAGGTCACCGACGACGTACAGCTCTCGAAACTCCACGTGCCGGACGCGCTCTGGAGCGAGCTCCAGTGATCATCGACTCCCACCAGCACTACTGGGACCCGGCGGCCGCGGACTATCCCTGGATGACCGACGAGGTCGCGCCATTGCGACGGCGGTTCGGCCCGGGCGACCTCGAGCCGCTGCTCCGCGCGCACGGCGTCGCCGGCACGGTCGTCGTTCAGGCTCGTCACGACCTCGACGAGACTCGTGACCTGTTGGCGCTGGCGAAGGAGACGCCGTCCCTGCTCGGCGTCGTCGGCTGGCTGGATCTCACCGGTGACATCGCCCGGCAGCTCGGCGAGCTCGATGGCCCGCTCGTCGGAGTGAGGCACCAGGTCCACGACGAGGCCGATCCGGAGTGGCTCCTGCGCGACGACGTGCAGCGGGGGCTGGCGGCGGTCGCGGCGGCCGGGCTCGCCTACGACCTCCTCGTCCGCGCCCGCGAGCTTCCCGCCGCGGTCGAGACGGCAAGGCGGCATCCCGATCTCAGCTTCGTGCTCGACCATGCCGGGAAGGCGCCGGCCTCGGGTCGTGACGTGTGGGCGCGAGGGGTCTCGGCGCTCGCCGAGCTCCCGAATGTGACGTGCAAGCTCTCGGGCCTCTTCACCGAGGCCGAGCCGGACGCAACGGTGCAGCGCGCTCTCGACTGGTTCGGCCCAGAGCGCTGTATGTTCGGGTCGGACTGGCCGGTGTGCCTCCTCGCGTCCGAGTACGGCGACGCGATCGCCATCGTCGGCGACGACCCGGAAGTCCTGGCCGGGACCGCGATCAGGACATACGGGCTCGCCCTGCCGTGACCCGGACATGGAACCCCCTTGCGGGTCGCGTTGACGCCCGAGTCTCGCAGGCGTTCGTCGTTCAGATCGCCTTTTCCATCGCCACGCAGGCGAGGGGAACGCCGTCCTCGAGCGCGACCTCGATCTCCTCGCCCGGCTCGAAGCCGCAGGCGGCATAGAGCGGGACGCCGGGGAGCGTCGCGAGGAGGGCGAGCCGGCGGAAGCCCTCCGATCTGGCGGCGTGCTCGCATTCTTCGATGATCCGCCGGCCGAGGCCGAGCCGGGTCCAGTCGGCCCGGACGAACATCGCACGGACCTTCGCAGGCTCGGTCGCCGGGTCGAGCGGGCGACCGTCGTCCTCGGACTCGCCGCTCCCCGTGTAGAGGCGGTCGCGCCGGCTCCACCCGCCGCACCCGACGAGCTCGCCTCCCACCTCGAGCACGAAGTACGTGCCGTCCGCGATGAGCATTGCGTCGGCGTGGGCGACGAACCGAACGGCGCTCATGGTCTGCCGCTCGTCGTAGTACGCCGGAAAGAGCGAGGCAGCGGACTGCTTCATCAGGGCATCGATGGCGGGTGCGTCGGCCGGCTCCGCGACACGAAGCGTGACCTCGGGTGCCGTCATCCGCAGATCCCGTCCGGGCCGCCCATACCCGGGAGGTCACCGCGTGACGGCGGGGGTGGCGCTTCAGCGACCGGGAGCCCGGCCTCGCGCCATGCGACGCCGAGACGCCCGCCGACGAGCGTCGCGAGGCGTCAGGACCGCGTCGATCTTCTCGGACGCCTGTTGGATCAACTCGGCCAGCGTCCGTGCGCTTCGCATGCGGAGAGGCTACGGGAACGTCCAGGTCACGCCTATCGCGGCGGCGATACGCTCGCGAGATGCCGGAGTGGGAGCCGCCGACCCTCACCGACGTGCTCGACGCTCGCCGGCGGATCGCACCGCACTTGAGCCCGACGCCTCTCTACGGATACCCCGCGCTCGACGACCTGGTCGGGACGACGGTGCTCGTCAAGCACGAGAACCACCAGCCGGTCGGCGCCTTCAAGGTCCGGGGCGGTATCAACCTCGTCTCGCAGCTCTCGGCCGAGGAGCGGCAGCACGGCGTCTTCGCCGCGTCGACGGGGAACCACGGGCAGTCCATCGCCTACGCGTCGCGCCTGTTCGGCGTCTCGGCCACGATCTGCGCGCCCGAGGGCGCGAACCCGGTGAAAGTCGCATCGATGCGCGGCTTCGGAGCCGAGGTGATCCTCGGCGGCCGCGACTTCGACGAGGCGCGCGAGCGTTGCGACGAGCTCGCTCGTGAACGCGCGGGCCGGTACATCCACTCCGGGAACGAGCCGCTGCTGATCGCCGGCGTGGGGACGGAGATGCTCGAGCTCCTCGAGCAGGAGCCCCGCGTCGACGTCGTCTTCGTGCCGATCGGCGGAGGGAGCGGCGCCGCAGGCTGCTGCATCGTCGCGAAGGCCGTCAACCCGGCGGTGCGCGTCGTCGGCGTCCAGTCGGAGGCGGCGCCGGCCGCGTATCGCTCGTGGAAGGAGCGGCGCCCCGTCGAGGACGAGATGGCCACGTTCGCCGAGGGCCTCGCCACCCGGGTGCCGTTCGAGCTCCCGCAGCAGATCCTCCAGCGCCACCTCGACGACTTCGTCTTGGTCTCCGACGACGAGATCCGGGTCGCCCAGCGACACATGATCGAGACGACGCGCAACCTGATCGAGGCCGCCGGCGCGGCGCCTCTCGCCGCCGCGCTACGGCAGCGGCAGGAGCTTGCCGGGAAGCGCGTCGCGCTCGTGGCGAGCGGCGGCAACGTGAGCCCGCAGCAGCTCGTCGAGCTGTTTGCCGACTAGCGAAGAGCCCCGCATCGGCGGGGCTCTTCCGTAGCGCAGACATCGACGCTCAGGCCGGGACGGGCTCGCGAACCTGCGTCAGGCGGAACTGGTTGCCCGACGGGTCGCGGAACGCGGTATCGATCCCGTAGGGCCGCTCTTCGGGCTCCTCGGTGAACTCGACTCCGCGTGCCCGCAGCTGCTCGTAGTCGGCATGGACGTCGTCGGTCGTGAGCAGGACGTTCCCCGCCCAGCCCTTTGCCATCAGGCTCCGGATCTGACCGGCAGTGGTCTCGTCGAGCACCGGCGGGCCGGGGATGGCGTTCAGCAGCACGGAGATGTCGGGCTGGTTCGGCGGCCCGACGGTCAGCCACCGGTAGTTCCCGAGCTCCGGCAGCGTCACGTCGGCCCGCACCTCCCAGCCGAGCTTCTCGGTATAGAAGGCGAGCGCCTCGTCCTGATCGTGCACCCAAACGCCCGCAAACGAGATCTTGATCATCGTCACTCCTTTGGTCTCTGGATCGTCGAGACGATGCTAGGTCGGGGTCGATTCAGGCGTCTTCTCGAAACGTGCGGTGTTGCGGGCGGGCGTGTGCGCGAAGCACGCAGGTCGGGATCCGGGCGTACCGCGAGGCCGGCGGGAACGAGGCGCGGTACGCCGTCGGGGTCATCCCGTAGGCCCGGGTGAAGCTCGTCGTGAACGAGCCGACGCTGCGCAGCCCGACCGAGAAGCAGATCGATGCGACGGAGCGATCCGTGGAGCGGAGGAGGGCCGCGGCACGCTCGAGGCGCCGGGTCAGGAGATAGGCGTGGGGCGATTCGCCGAAGGCCCGCCGGAACTCGCGGCTGAAATGGGCGCGCGAAAGCCCGGCGGCGTGAGCCAGGTCATCGACGGCGAGCGGCTCCGCGTAGCGGGCATCGACGAGGTCTCGGGCGCGAAGCAGGTGGCGCTCCGGCGGGACGACGAGCATCCGTCCAGTATTGCCGACGGAAACGGGAGAGCCCCGCTGGGCGGGGCTCTCCGTTAGCAGGCCTGTAAGCCTGAGTACGCCACAGCTCGCCCGTGCGCGGGCCGGAAGGCTGCCCAAGGAGGATCGATGAGCGAACTGGCAGGGAAGGAACTGCCCGATTTCCTGCGCTTTTGCAGTTCGGAGCCGCGTCTTGCCCCAATGACTTGCTCGGCGTACGAGCGTGATGTCTCGGCGTGCCTGGCTTACCCGCAGGGTGAGGAGATCGAAGAGCTCGCGGAGGTGAAGGTGACTCAGCTGCGCGCGTTCCTCGCGAGTGAGCAGAACAGGCGACCGGCGGCTTCAAGTCAGGCGCGGACGACCGCGGCGCTGAAGCTCTTCTTCCGCTTCCTGGTCGAGGATGAGCGGCT
Source organism: uncultured Actinomycetota bacterium (assembly GCA_963801905.1). GTDB lineage: Bacteria > Actinomycetota > Thermoleophilia > Gaiellales > Gaiellaceae > PALSA-600. Next base: position 5,632 of record CAWDGP010000006.1, read on the forward strand.
GCTCCGCGATCCGGTGTTGCCGTTGCGGACGCCGAAGAAGCGCGAGGCGCTGCCCGACGTACTGACGATGAGCCAGCTCGAGCGCCTGCTCGCGGTCACCGGTCGGGCCGAGGTATGGGAGCGGCATTTCGACGGCAAGTCGGAGCGCGACCGGGCGTCTCCAGGTCACCCAGTTCAGCCAGCTCTTCCGCGACTATGCCGAGGCGAGCGGCGTGAACGAGCGCAAGCGCGTCACGCCGCGCACGCTCCGGCATGTCTTCGCCTCGGAACTTCTCCACGCCGGCGCGAACCGCCGCCAGATCCAGGAGCTGCTCGGTCACAAGCAGATCGACTCGACGCAGCGCTATACGCGCGTGAACGCTCTTGACCTGCGCGGCGCGATCAAACGGCTCCGCTGGGTCGCCGATCGTCCGCTGCGTTCAGCACCCTCTGAGTCGTCCCGAGACGAAGCGCCGGTGGCGCGACTATCGGACGGCTGCAGGCCGTCGGCCGATCGAGGAGTTCATCGACGGACTCACGGACGTCGACGCTGCTTCGGCCGTCGCAGCGATGAAGGACGTGCGGGAGACTGGGCTCGTGGCGCGCGCCATCTTCGAGGCGAGATCTACGAGGTGCGAGCAGACGGCGAGCGTGAGACATTCCGCATCCTGTTCGCAACCGAGGGCCAGCGCAGCCAGATTCTTCTCGCCCGCGAGGGCTTCTCCAAGAAAACCCAGAAGACGCCTCCGGAGAAATCCAGCTCGCGGAGAGACGGCTCGCCGATTGGCGGCGGCGGGTCGAGGCACCATCTCAGCGATGAGATGCCGTCGACGCTATGGTGAAGCGCATGGCGAACCGACAGGACTTCCTTGACGAGATCGTCGACGAGCGCAGCGCCCGCAATGCGGAGTTCCCCGAGCTCGTCGAAGCCGCGCTCCGCCGGCGGCAATTGCTGCGAGAGCTCGCCACGAAGCGCGAGGAACTCGGCATCTCGCAGACCGTCGTGGCCGCTCGCATGGGGACGTCGCAGTCCGCGGTCGCGCGCCTCGAGGCCGGCGAGATCGATGCGAAGTTCTCGACCGTTGAGCGGTTTGCCGCGGCACTTGGCCAGAAGGTCGAGTGGCGGGTCGCGAAGGCGCGATAGCGAAGCGAGCCTCTCCGATCGCTTGAGCGGGGCGCTCTAGGTCATTCGCCGGCCAGCGACGCCGCGGTCGTGCGGCGACGCTCTCGCCCGCGAGATCCGCACCACAGGCGAGAGCACCGCGCCCGTCGCACGAACACGAGCAGAAGCGGGAGGCGCCTCACCGTTGGAGGCGCCTCCCCTCAGGAGAGTCCTTCGTGGCCGTCGTGCTCGCCGAGTCAGAGCCGGGCGCACTGCCCCTGGCGGTTGCCGTTGACGGTGTTGCCGCTGCCGCTGACGTCGTGGTTGCCCTGGCATTGCAGGTTGCCGTGCACTGTGGTCTGGACGATCGTGTTGCCGGTGCCGGCGTTGAAGTGGAATTGGAGGTTCCCGGAGACCGTGACCGGCCCGCAGCCGCCGATCTGCCACGGCGAACTCGAGCCGCTCGACTGGATCTGCAGGTTGCCGTCGATCGTGCTGCCGCAGATCACGTTCGCGCCGGAACTCAGCGGATCACCGGCCCCGGTCACGCCCTGCGCCTGCACGTTGCCGTGGACGGTCGAGCCTGTGAGCCGGAGGCCGCTGCCACCCTGGACCTTCAGGTTGCCGTTCACGGTCACGTCGACCAGATCGCACCAGCTGCCCGGCGCGACCGTCAGGTTGCCGTTGACGGTCGTCGCGTTCAGCTGCAAGTTCGAGCAGGCCATGTTGCCGTTGCTCGACGGCTGGAAGTCGTGGTCGGCGACGTAGCGGCCGACCTCGCGCCCGAGGACGGACCCTTGCAGGTCGGAGCTCCAGAAGTGGAAGCCGACGAGGACGCGGGCCTGGTCGACGTCGGTGACGATGTCCTGGAGGCGGTCGTAGTGGCGTGTGGTGTTGGTGATGCGGCTGTCGAGCGTGAACGGAACATCGTCGGTGCCGAAGAACGCGTCGAGCGCCGCCACCACGGCGGTGCTGTCGCAGGCGTGCGCGGACGGGTACTCGGGGAAGTTGGGTGTCGTCGCGAGCGGCAGCCAGCTTGGGTCGGCCACCGTGTCCGGGTTGCCGTCGGTGTCGGCCAGCGGGATCGCCTGGTAGGGACGCCAGCCCCAGTAGTGGTACTTGGCGTCGAAGCAGGCGATCATCGCGTCCCCCCCGGCGACGTGCGCCATCGCCAGCATACGGGCGGTCTGGACGAGATCGAGGCCGCGCTCGCTCGCGAGGCGAAGCAAGCCGTCGTTCCACTGCCGGATGTCGTGGTCGGTCCAGAAGAGCGCCTGGGTGGTCTGCTCGGCCGTCCTGGTCGTGCTGTCGACCCTGCCGAGCTGCTCGACCTGGTTGAGGTCGTCGGCGTACGCCTGGCTGGTCAGCGCGTTCGGTGCGCCCGGCCGGAACTGGGATGCGCTCGTGAGCGCGAGCGGCCTCACTCCGGGCAGGCGAAGACCCAGCACCGCCCCGGGCGCGGGTTGCCACACGCCGGGGCCGGGCGCGGGCGGGTCGAGGTCAGCGACGGTCGGGTTCTTGTCGAGCCCATCGTTTGCGCGCAGCGCGAGTACGGCTGCGGCCACTTTCCGACCGACTTCGATGCCGCTCTCCTTCGCCGGGCCGTCGGCGACGGCGTTCATGTACGCGACGTAATCGCCGTCGAGAATCGCCTGCTGGGCGGGACTCAGGCCAAGCGCGGGCAGGCCGAGGAGCGTGTCGTGCGTCGCCGTCGCGATCGCCGCCTCGGGGGAAGCATCGGGGGCGCTGAGCGCGATCGCGAACGGCTGATAGCCGCCCTCGATCGCCACCGCGGCGTCGTAGATGGCGACGTGGACGATGCCCATGTACACGGCCGCCTCGCCCGGGAACTTGTTTCCGAAGTTCTCCGAACCGAAGCTCCCGCCCGGGCCGGCCGGCACGATCGCACACCGTGCCTCCGTGCTCCAGAAGGCGACCGGCGTCGCTGCGGCGGGGAAGCCGGCTGCCGGCGCGCACTGGGTGGTCGGCGGAGTCGCTCCGACGCCCGACCCGGCGCCGACCAGGACGACTGCCCCTGAGAGAATGGACAGAAGAACCATTCTCGATCTCATTGCTACTCCTTGCGTGACGGCATCGCCTGTGCTGCGGTTCATCTCTCCTCCTCGTTGGTTCGAGCTGTCGCGTCGTGCGGGGTCGTGGTCGGCGTTTCGTCGGCCAACTCGGCGCGAAAGGCGAGCACCAGCGCCTCGTCCTGCGAGAGCGCCATCCCGTGCGCCTCCAACGCGTGGCGACGGACTTCCGCGACGAGCCCTTCCTCGTCCGCGCCGCGGGCCTCGAACCCGCAGTCGCAGTGAATCAGCCTGTCCACGACTCCATGCGGCGAGGCTAGGTGGGGGCCGCAGGATCCAGGCAAGATGCTGGCAAGAGAAACGTTGGGAGGTGTCAGCTGAAGGTTTTCCTCGCGGGTCGGGTCGCACTCGAGGTCGATGATGTGGTCATCGACGAGGCACGCTTTCCGGGGCGCCAGGGCCGGCTCCTGTTCGCCTACCTCGTCGCCGAACAAGGCCGACCGGTACCGCGGGACGAGCTCGCGGAGGCACTGTGGGGCGAGGCACCGCCTCCGAGCTGGGACAAGGCGCTGACCGTGATCGTCAGCAAGGTTCGCAGCCTGCTCCCCGGGCCAAGCGACGGCGTGAACGCCCTGACGGGCGCCTTCGGCTGCTACCGGCTCGACCTGCCCGACGGAGCGTGGGTCGACGTCATCGCGGCGGCGAACGCGGCGCAGGAAGCCGAGGAAGCGCTCGCGGCGGGCGATCTGGGTCGGGCCAAGGGCGCAGCCGCGCTGGCCGCATCGCTCGTACAGCAGCCCTTCCTGCCCGGCGAAGAGGGTGTGTGGGTCGAGGAGAAGCGGCGTGAGTTCGCCGACCTCCGCGGCCGTGCGCTGACCGCGCTGGCCGATGCGTACCTCCGCTCAGGTGACGCACCGGCGGCGGCGAAGTGGGCCGAGCAGACGATCGTGCTCGCGCCGTTTCGCGAGACGGGATACCGGCGTCTGATGGAGGCGCACGTCGCGGCCGGGAACCGTGCCGAGGCGCTCCAGGTCTACGAGCGTTGCCGGCGGCTCCTCGCCGAGGAGCTCGGGGCGTACCCGTCGCCCGAGACCGAGTCGGTCTACCGGGACCTGCTCCAAGCGCCTGCCGCCCAAGCCGCGCCGGCGCCGCTGCCGGAGGCGCCGCCTCCTGGCTCACCCTCCCTCGTCGTTCCCGAGGGCGAGCCCGAACGGCGATCGGCACGCCCCGCCTCCGGCCGGACGGGGCGGAGGCACCGACGCCGGGTCGGGCTGCTCGTGGCTGGGGGCTGCGTGCTTGCGGCCGGCGCCGCCGCGGTGCTCGCCGTCACGGGCGGCGGCACGCCGCAGGCGCGCGGCGGCAACGAGGTCGCCGCGATCGGCGCGTCGACCGGAGAGCACCTCTCGTATACGGGTGTCGGCACCACACCGGGGAACGTCGTGTTCGGAGCCGGCGGGGTCTGGGTCCTGAACGCCGACGACCGGACGATCACGCACATCGATCCTGCGACGCGAAGGGTCGTGAAGACGTTCGCCGCGACCGGCGAGCCGACCGACCTGGCTGCCGGAGACGGCGCGCTCTGGGTCGGCAGCGCCTCGGCCGGAAAAGGCCTGATCGAACGCGGCGCGGCGACCGTGGCCGTCTCGAGAGTCGATCCGGCGTCCACCGCGGTCACGAACACGGCTCGCCTTCCCGGGCCGTCAGGCGACGACGCGCCCGCACACACCTTCGGCGTGAGCGGGATCGCCGTCGGGCGGCGTGCCGTGTGGGCCGTCGACCCGGACGGCTCGATCTCGAGAATCGACCCCGCCACCGGGTCGTTGGTCGCGCGCGTCGAGCACGCATTCGCCATGGCGATCGCGGTCGGCGACGCCGGGGTCTGGTTCGTGACCTCGATCGGCGGCGCGCCGGCCGTCGCAAGCGTCGACCCGCACACAAACAGGGTCGGACAGACCATTGCCGGTCGACACGTCAAGTCTGGTCGGTATCGCCGTGGGGGCGGGGTCGATCTGGGCGACAGACCCCTACGACGGCGTGATCTGGCGGATCGACCCGGGGCCCAAGCCGGTGGAGCGGACGATCCCGCTCGGCTTCGGCGTGACCCAGGTCGCCTTCCACGACGGCGCGGTGTGGGCGGCGAACATCGCGAACGGCACCTTGAGCCGGATCGACCCGCGAACCGACAAGGTCACCACCACCCGCCAGCTCGCCGGGACACCGCAGGGTCTCGCGGTCGGTGACGGCACGATCTGGGCCAGCGTCGCCGGCGGGACCGGCAAGGGAGCGCTACCGGTCGCGGACTGCAGCCCGGTCGAGTCGGCGGTCGCCAATCCCGACGTCCTCGTCGTCTCGGATCTGCCGCTGCAGGGCCCGTCGGTGGCGCCGACACTCGCGGCCGCCGTGCGGTTCGTTCTCCGGTCGCACGCCTTCCGCGCCGGCCGTTACACGGTCGGATACCAGTCCTGCGACGACTCGACCGCCCGGACTCAGAGCTCCGACTTCTTCAAGTGCGCGTCGAACGCGCGCGACTTCGGCGCCGCCAAGAAGCTGGTCGCGGTGATCGGCCCCTACGACTCCTCTTGCGCCCGCGTCGAGATCCCCGTCACCAACCGGGCGCCCTCCGGCGCCGTCGCGATCGTCAGCCCCGTCAACACCTCTCCAAGCCTGACCCGCGCCGACCCCGGCGGCCTGGCCGGCGAACCCCGGATCCTGTACCCGACCGGCGTGCGGAACTACTTCCGCCTCGCCTCGCCGGACGACCTCCAGGGGGCAGGCCAGGCGGTTCTGGCGAGGCAGCTCGGCCTGAGCCGCGTCTACGTCCTTTCCGACGGCGGGACGTACGGCAACGCTCTCGCGCGCGGATTCCGGGCCGCCGCGCGCCACCTCGGGCTCACGGTGGTCCGATCGGCCGTCTGGAATCCCCAGGCACGCAGCTACGCCGACGTCGTGGCGGACGTCGCCCGAACGAACGCGCAGGGCGTCCTCCTGGCCGGCTTCGGCTCCGAGGCCGGCGGTCTGATTCAGGCTTTGCGCGGCCGGTTCGGCTCCCATTTCACGATGATCGTCGGGGACGGGTTCCTCACGATTCCGGAGACGTTGAAGGACGCCGGCACAGCGGCCGACGGCATCTACGTGAGCCTGCCCCTCGCCGTGACCCAGAGCCTCACCCCGGCGGGGCGGCGCCTCGTCGCGGCGTTCGAGCAAACCCGGGCGGGGGGCCCGGTGCCCTCGGGCACGTATCTGCCCGAGACCCTCGAGGCCGCCGAGGTCGTCGTCGACGCGATCGCCCGCTCCGACGGCACGAGAGCGTCCGTCCTCGACCAGATCCGCCGGAGCAGGACGAGAAGCGGCGTCTTCGGCAGCTTCGGCTTCGATCGCGACGGTGACATGACGCCGGCCCCGTTCACGATCCTGCGGATCACGGACGGCCGCGGAGCATCGGGTCTCGCGCCGGAGCTTCGCGGCGCCGCGGTCGACCGCACGGTCCGGGCACCGATGGACCTCCTCGGCGGAGGCGGCACCCGCGGGCGCGGCTGAAGGCTTCTTGCCGCCTTCTTGACGCCGGCTTGTCTCGATCTTGAGATGCCGTCGTAGCCTCACCGCGAAGTGAAGGAGGTGCTTCGGTGCGAGTGCGGGTGCGAGGCGCGTGCCTCAGACGAGAAGGGCCTGGTCACGCAGGTGCAACGACATGCGACCGAGGCGCACGGCATGGCGCTCAGCGACGACGATGCGCTGCTTCTCGTGTCCCGAGCGGGGCTCGAGCACCGCACCGATCGCACCCCGGCCCGAGCATCATCTTCGTCGTCGCAGGCCCATCGCGTGTTAGCCTCCGTCTCGCGGAGCGGCTCGTAGCCGGTACGGCCCAAGAGCCACGCCGGGCGACCGCGCCGAGCGGTTCCAGAGAGACCGCCGTCAGGCCCGCCTCGAGCGAACCTGACGAGTCGCCGGCGAACAGGACCATAGGAAAAGCCCCGTTTCCAGGGCTTTTCCCGTAGCAGGCCTGTAAGCCGGATTCTGTCGGGGGTGACCATCCCTCTTTGCAGCTACCCGGGCCCTGGGCGGGCAGCCTCGTGGCGGGCCCTGTTCGCCTTGCACCGGACGGGGTTTGGCGAGCCGCCGCGTCGCCGCGGTCGCTGGTGGGCTCTTACCCCACCGTTTCACCCTTACCTTTCGACGGCTCCGGAGGCCCGTCGAAAGGCGGTCTGTTCTCTGTTCCACTTTCCGTGAGCTTTCGCCCCCTGGCTTGCGCCAGCGTCCTGCCCTGCGGTGTCCGGACTTTCCTCGATCCCCGCCGAGGCGAGGACCGCGGTCACCCGGCCTGCGTGAAGAATTCTAGCTCGGGACTGTCGGAAAGAGCGGATTCGGTCCCGAGTTGCGCCCCGCACTCCGGGCAGAAGACGACTCCGGCGCGTGCGTGCATCACGAACTCGCCGCAGACGACGCACTCGAGCGAGGCCCCGCGGAGGAGCGCTGCCAGCTCCTGGTCGAGCGTCCGCGTGAACGCGAACAGGTTCCCGGGCTCAGAGCTCACGGAAGACCCCCACCACCTTCCCGAGGATCTGGACGTAGTCGGCGTAGATCGGCTCGAGGGTGGAGTTCTCGGGCTGAAGCCGGATGCGGCCACCTTCGCGGTAGAAGGTCTTGACCGTGGCTTCGTCGGCCGACTCGTCGTCGCCGGCCAGGCACGCGACGATCTCTCCGTTTCGCGCCTCCTGTGACCGCTGCACGATCACGAGGTCGCCGTCGAGGATGCCGGCCTCGATCATCGAGTCGCCGCGGACGCGGAGCAGGAAGTCGCCGCGGGTCGAGCTCGGGAACGTCATGTAGTCCTCGATGTTCTGCTCGGCGAGCAGCGGCGCGCCGGCTGCGATCTCGCCGACGAGCGGGAGACGCACGGAGCCGGTGTCTGCACCCTCGGCTGCGCGCTCACGTCCGATCAGCTCGAGTGCCCGCGGCTTGGTCGGGTCGCGCCGCAAGAGGCCTGCGCGCTCCAGGTTCGCGAGGTGGGCATGCACGGTCGAGGGCGAGGCGAGGCCGACCTCCTCGCCGATCTCACGCACCGTCGGCGGGTAGCCGTGCCGGTCCACGTACTCGACGAGGTAGTTCCAGATCTGCTGTTGGCGGTCGGTGAGCATTTGGCCTCCCGTGGGAGCGGTCGGGGCTGGGGACGAAGCTGTCAGTCGAAACCGAGGACGAACGTGTGTTCGTCACCACGGTAGAGAGTCCTGCGGACGGAGTCAAGAGGCTTCGGAGCGCCGACCTCCCGGTCGGACGCCCGCATCGGCACCGCCACGTACGATCGGCTGATGCGCGAGAGAGGCGGTGAGGGGCGCCCGCGCCCGCGGCGGCTCGACCGCCTACCGGAGCAGTACTTCGCCGCGCTCCTCGGCCGGATCGCCGCGGCGGCGGCCGACGGCGGCCCGCCGGTCGTCGACCTCGGCCGGGGCAACCCCGAAGTGGGCCCGCCGCCGCACGTCGTCGACGCGCTGAAGGAGGCCGCCGCCCGGCCGGACGGTCACGGCTACGCGCCCTTCCGCGGGCTCCCGGCGCTGCGCGCCGCGATCGCGAACCGGTACCGCGCCGAGTACGGCGTCGAGATCGACCCGGAGCGGGAGGTCGCCGTCGTCCCCGGCGGCAAGCAGGCCCTCCTCGAGCTCGCCCTGGTGCTCGGCGAAGGCGGCCGGACGATCCTGCTCCCCGACCCGTACTACCCCGATTATCCCTCCGGGATCGCGCTCGCCGGAGCCGACCTCGGCCTCGTCCCGCTCGACCCGGCTACGGGCTGGCAGCCCGACCTCGAGGGGCTCGAGCCCGCCGCGGCGCTGTATCTCAACTTCCCCTCGAACCCCTGCGCCGTCTGCGCCCATCCCGGAGTCTTCGAGGCCGCCGTGCGCTACGCGGACCGCACCGGCACCGTGATCGTCCACGACGCCGCGTACGTCGACCTCGTCTTCGACAGGCGCGCGCCCGAGAGCTTCCTCGCAACCCCCGGGGCGAAGGACGCGGGCGTCGAGCTCTGGACGATGTCCAAGACCTACGGAATGGCCGGCTGGCGGATCGCGTTCGTGCTCGGGAATGCCGAGATCGTCGGACGCCTGAACGTGATCGGCGACCACTCGCGGGTGGGCATCCTCGCGGCGCTGCAGCAGGCCGCGATCGCCGCGCTCGAGGGGCCGCAGGTGAGCGTCGAGGAGCGCCGCGCCGCCTACGAGCGCCGGCGCAATCGCCTCGCGGCGGTGCTCCCCGAGCCGCCCGTCTGCGAGGGCTCCTTCTACGTCTGGCTGCGGCTGCCGCCGGGCCTCACGCCGGAGCAGTTGCTCACCGAGCACCGCGTCGCGCTCGCACCGGGCGAGGGGTTCGGGCCGAGCGGGGCCGGGTGGGCGCGCCTGTCGCTCGCGGTCTCGGACGAGGTCTTCGACGAGGGGGTCGAGCGCCTCGCACCGGTGCTCGAGGCGGCCTACGCGTGAAGGTCGGGATCGTCGTCCCGTTCTCCTGGTCGTACTGGGGCGGTGTCGTCGAGCACGCCGAGAACCAGGCCGCCTCGCTCAGGGACCGCGGCCACGATGTGTCGATCCTGATGGGCCACGACCCGCCGGGACACGCCACGCGCCTCCTTCACCCACGCAGCGGGCGCCACGGAGACCTCCCGGCGGGGATCATCCCGGTCGGCCGCTCGATCGTCGTGCCCGCGAACGGATCGCTCCCGAATATCGTCCTCTCGCCGAGGTCGATCGGAAGGATCCGCGAGACGCTCGCACGGGAGCGCTTCGACGTCCTCCACCTGCACGAGCCGATGACACCGGCGATCTGCACGGCGACCCTTGCGTTCGCGAAGTGCCCTGTCGTCGCGACCTGGCACGCGGCCGGCGAGCTCGGGTGGATGCGCGGTGGGATCCCCGTGTGGGGCTTCCTGCTCGACCGCATAGATCAGCGGATCGCCGTCTCACGGATGGCGGCGGAGTCGGCGGAGAAGTGGCTCGGACCGGGCTTCGAGATCGTCCCGAACGGCGTCGTCGTCCCCGAGCACTTCGATCCGGCCGGTCGCGAGCACAAGATCGTCTTCATCGGCCGCCACGACACGCGCAAGGGCCTCCCGGTGCTTCTCCGCGCCTGGCCCGAGATCCACCGGGCCACGGGAGCGCGCTTGAGCCTGATCGGGACGGATCCGCTCCAGTACCGATTGCTTCACTCCCGGATGCGGTTCGACGAGACGGGTATCGACGTGCTCGGGATCGTGACGAACCAGGTGCGGACACGTGAGCTGGCTTCGGCGAAGGTCTTCGTTTCGCCTGCGATCGGCGGCGAGAGCTTCGGGATGGTGCTCGTCGAGGCGTTCGCGACCGCCACGCCCGTGGTGGCCTCGAACATTCCCGGCTTCGCGGACGTCGCCGTCCCGGGCGCCGCCACGCTCGTCGAGCCGGGAGATCCGGACGCGCTCGCCGATGCAGTCGTGGCGCTCCTGGCCGACGAGGAGCGACGGATCGAGATGGGGCGGACGGCGCGGGCCCTCGCCGAGGAGCGATACGCGTGGCCGGACATCGCCGGGCGGCTCGAGGCGATCTACGAGCGCGTGGCCGCATGAAACGCGGGTGGTGGCGGGCGCTCGTACCGTTCGGGCTGATCGCGATCGCGGTCGCGTTGATCTGGTGGCGCGGGCCCGACTGGCACCTCGTGCGTCACACGTTCACGACGGTCGTATGGCCCTGGATCGCCGTCGCGGTGGCGCTCAACCTGCTCTCCGTACTGGCGCGGTCGATCGCGTGGAACATCGTGATCCACGAGGCCGTCGAAGCACCGCGCCCTCAGTTCCGCAGCGTCTTCTCGGCGTTCTGCGTCGGCCTGTTCGCCAATGCGGTGCTGCCGGGACGTGTCGGCGAGGTCGCGCGCGTCGCCGTGCTCGCGCGCCGGATGCCCGGACGGAAAGGCATCTGGGCGACCCTGCTCGGCACGGTCTTCGCCCACCGGATGTTCGACCTGATCCCCGCCACGCTCCTCGTGGTCTGGGTGCTGAGCTTCGCCGACCTGCCGCACTGGGCGGTGATGACGATCGTCGTCGTCCTCGGGGTCGGCGGGGCGCTCTTCGTCGCGGCGATCTTCGGCGCGCGCGTGCGATCGGGCGCGCTCGACGACGGGATCGGCCGTGTCCAGCTCCTCCTCGCCCGCGGGCGCACCGGGCTCGCGGTGATGCGCAGGCCGCTCGCCGCCGCCGGCGCCGCCTTCTTCCAGCTCCTCGGCTGGGTGTGCCAGCTGCTCGCCGTCTACACGGCCATGCGCGGCTTCCGGATCTACGAGCCGCTCGTCGCCGCCGGGCTCGTGCTGCTGATCATGAACGTCGTCACGATCATCCCGTTCTGGCCCGGGAACATCGGCCTCGTCCAGGCCGCCATCGCCGTCTCGCTCGCGCAGTACGGCGTCCGTTACGCGAAGGGCTTCGCGTTCGGAATCGGGCTGCAGCTGATCGAGGCCTCGGTCGGGATCGGGATCGGGACGGTGTTCCTCGCGCGCGAGGGCATCTCGTTCGCGACGCTGCGCGACATCGAGTCGGAGGAGGAGCGCCACGAGTCGCCCGAGCCCGAGGTCGGCCCGCCCGAGCGCGCCGCCGCTCTCAGAGATTCGGGATGAAGTAGAAGATCCTGGAGCGCCGCGGCGCGGCCTCCCACACCATCTCGCCGCCCGGCTGCACCTGCACCTTCATCCCCTCGGGGCCCTCCGCAGCGAGCCGCTCGGCGAGCTCGTTCGCGTCCTCCGCGCTCTCCGCGCCGACGAGCAGGTACGTCCAGCGCCGTGTGACCGGGACGCCCTCGCCCTCGAGCCGCTCGGCAAGCGCCACGGCATCGCCGTGGCTTGCGAGGTCGAGTCGAACCTCCCACTCGGCGTATCCCGTCTCGCGTGACTCGGCCTCCTCGACGGCCTCGCGCTCGTCGAGCTCGGCCTCTCGCGCAGACTCGCTCTCGGGCAGCGGCTCGTCGGCCGGCTTCCACTCGCTCGCCAGCGGGTGCCAGCGGTCGAGGGCGAACGTGGCCGTGAGCCCCTCGCGCTCGAGGATCCCGGCGACCATGTCGCGCGCGCTCCTGGCCGCCTCGAGGGTATCCGCGTAGAGGAAGACGGTCGGCCCGTCGGCGCTGACGGCCACGGCCTCGCCGAGGGTTGCCTTCGCCTCCTCCTCGAGCTCGTGCTCGTACTCCGAGAGCCGCTCGCCGAGCCCCTCGCCGGAGCCGTCGTCGAGCAGAACGGTGACTCTGAAGTCGTCGGCCATCAGACAACCGGCGGCGCCCCGACCGACTCAGGGATGTCGGGCTTCCAGCCGGCGACCTTCGGCTCCTTCGAGAGCGCGAGCTCGACGAGCTTGTCGCAGGCCGCGACGAAAGCGTCGACCGCCTCACCTGCGTCGTCGTATCGCTTCTCGTCGAGCTCGACGACCTGCTCCTGGATCGTGTACGGCCGGCCCCCGACCCGGGTCTTGAAGCGCACCGAGACCTCGCCCGCCACGTCCCAGGCCTCGGTCGACATCACCATGGGAGGACGGCCCGGCTGCCACGGGTTTTCCTCGTCGCCGAAGAAGTTCTGCGGGCGGAGCTCGGCGGCGAAGCTGACGTTCCGCTTCTCGTTCTCGACGAGCACCTTGATCAGCGCCTGGCCCGACCACTCCCGCTCGAGCACGACCCCCTCGGTGGTGAACCCGACCCCGCCCCGCTCGTTCAGCGTGTCGGCAAGCGCCGCTATCCGCTCGTCGGCTCCGGCGAGCTTCGAGGTCAGCGCCTCTGCCTGCTCCGCGTCGAGCTCGCCCAGGACCGGGGTGAGGTCGGGCTTCTCGGTGATCCGCTCGGCTGCCATGCCCCTATTCTGGCGGAATCAGGAGGCGTCCGGCTCGGTTCCGAGACGGCGGGCGAGCTCCTCGACCTTCCCCTGGGCCGCCGAGAGCTGCTCGGCGCACCGCCGGTAGAGCTCCTCGCCGCGCTCCCACAGGCGCGTCAGCTCCTCGAGCTCGACGTCGCCCCGCTCGAGCCGCTCCACGATTCGCTCCAGCTCTGCCTGGGCCTCCTCGAACGTGGGCTCGCTCATTCCGACCGCGCTCCGAACCGCCCGCCCGCCACCTCGACGGCCAGCTCGGTCCCCGATCGCGGCGGCTCCCGAACCAGTGCCTCCCCGGATCGGACGATCGCGTAGCCGCGCTCGAGCGTCGCCCGCGGCGAGAGCGCGCGGAGCCGGCCGTGGACGGCTTCGAGGCGGGCGGCGCGCCGCTCGAGGGCCAGGGTCGGTGCGCGGCCCAGCCGCTCGTGGGAGGTGGTGAGCCGCGCGGCATGGCGGTCGAGCGAGCGGCGGGTACCGCGCTCGAGCCCGGCACGCGCGCGGTCGAGCGCGGCCCGGAGCGCTGCCAGGTCGGGCACCACGAGGCGTCCGGCGGCCGTCGGCGTCGAGGCACGGACGTCCGCAGCGAGGTCGAGGAGGGGGGTGTCCTGCTCGTGCCCGACGGCGCTCACGACCGGCACCGCGCAGGCAGCGACCGCCCGCACGAGCCGCTCGTCGGAAAAGGGAAGCAGGTCCTCGAAGCTGCCCCCGCCACGGGCGACCACGATGACGTCGGCGCCGCGGGCGGCGAGGTCGGAGATGGCCGCAGCGATCGCCGCAGCCGCCTTCGGTCCTTGCACGAGCGTCTCGGCGACGACGACGTGCGCCGGCGGAAACCTCGTGGTGATCGCCGTCAGGACGTCCCGCTTCGCGGCGGCGTCGTTCCCGGTGACGAGGCCGATCAGGTGCGGGATCCGGGGAAGCGGTCGCTTCCGCTCGGCTGCGAAGAGCCCCTCGGAGGCCAGCTTCTGCTTGAGCTTCTCGAGGGCGGCAAGATGCGCCCCGAGCCCGTACCGCTCGATCGAGAGCGCCCGGAGGTGGAAGTCCCCCCGCTGCTCGTAGAGCTCCGGGCGACCGTAGACGTGAACTCGTTCGCCGTTCTCCAGGCCGAGCCGCAGGCCGTCGAACAGCCCGCGCTTCATCTGCACCGCGAGGCACGCCCCGTTCTCGGGGTCCTTCAGCGTGAAATACACGGTCGCCCACTGCTGCTGTCGGCGCAGCTCGGTGACCTCGCCCTCGACCCACAGGGTCGGCAGCCGCTCGAGCCACGAGGAGACCCCCTGGTTGAACGCGCGGACCGTGAAGACCTTGCGGCCGTCGACGAGCGTGCTCTCGACCTTCACTGTGTTCTCGACCTCAACCGGGTCGATGCTAGTCCGCTACAGGAGGATCTCAGCCGCAGTCTCGTGCGAGCAGCCCGCAAGGATCAGCTCGACGGCGTGGTGCAGATCGGCCTCGGAGGTCGCGATCTTCTTCGCAAGCTCCTGCGGGTAGCCGGCCTCCATCAGAACGTGAAGGCGCCAGGAGACCACCTTCTCGTTCTCCGACTGTGGGATCTCGGTCGTCTGTTGTGCCATTCTCGATCGGCCTCTTCGCTTCTCTCTAGACGAACCCTGCCTCGAAAAGTTGGCTTCGGGCCCGCGCTCTCACTGTAACCGCGATTCGTCAGGAGCGGGTGGACAGGGAGTCGACTCGCCGCGAGATCTCCGCGAGGCGAGCCTCGAACACCCGGAGCTCTGCCTCGACCCGTTCTGCGAGCACCGAGTCGGCCTGTCGGGCGAAGCGCTCGACCGCAAGATCGAGCTCGCGGCCGAGGCGCTTGGCAGCCTCCTCGCGCGCGGTGCGGATCGTCTCGTCGAACTGGGTCGCGGCTGCCTCGGCGAGATGCTGCGACTCGCGGTCGACGACCCGGCGCACCTGCTCGAGGGAGCGGCGCTCGATGTCCTGGAGCTGGGAGCCGATGCGTTGCGAGGATTCGGCCTGCTCGCGCTCGATCTGCTCGCCGAGCTCTCGCTCGCGGCGGCGCAGGCGCTCGGCGACCTCGTGCAGCGCGCGCCTCCGCTCGGCCGCGTGACTCTCGAGGTCGGCCGCGACCGCCGCTGCGACCTCGTCGATCGAGCGGTCGAGCTCCTCGCGGATCTTCGCGACGCGCGCTCGGTGCTCGTCGAGCGTGCTCTCCAGACGCTCGGACTGGTCGGTGATCTTGGCCTCGACCGCGGCCATGAGCTGTTGCTGCCGGGCGCCGACACGCTCCAGCTCGCCCGTCAGGCCCTGCTGCAGGCCCGCGACCTCCGCGCCCCAGTCGGCGAAGCGCTGCTCGACGGACCGCTGGACCTCGGCGAGCGAGGCGCCGAGCTTCGCGGTCGCGTCCCGCTCGCGCTCGGCGACATCGCGGCGGCGTTCCTCGACGATGCGGCGCTCCTCCTCCGCGAGGGCCGACGCGGCTTGCGACCTGGCGAGCGCGAGCGCCTGCTGGAGCTCGTCCGCGCGGCGCTCGGACTCGGCGGAGACGACGGCGTCGAACCGCGCCTTGCCGCGCTCGATCTCGTCGTCGAGGCTCTTCGAGGCCTCGCGCGTGCGACGCAGTGCGACGAAGGCCGCGGCCGCTGCCGCGCACGCCGCGAGGGCGGCCAGGATCGAGACGATGAGGGCGACGGTCACAGGGTTAGGTTAGGCGCGCGGTCACGAGCGAGGCGGCGAGCAGGATCACCGCGAGGGGCAGGATGCGGAGCGCGCGCTCCATCGGCTCGACGCCCTCGAGCGTTCCCAGCGACCTCCGGGCATGGCGGACGGGCGTCGAGAGCGTGCGCTGGACGACGATGAGCAACGACGCGAACCCGGCGGCGAGGATCGCCTCGGCCCTGAGAGTCAAGGCCTGTGCGTAGAAGGCGGTCAGCACCGGGAAGGCCGCCCAGGCGAGCGCGAGCCCCCAGGCGTTGTGAAAGAGGCCGCCGAACCACTCGAGGTTGTAGGCGGGGACGAGGAATGCCCCGCCGGCGACGAACGCGAGCAGGCCCCACCCCCACGAGGAGGCGGCCCAGATCCCGATCGCGCACGCTCCGGCGAGGGAGACGACCGCAAGCGCGACGAGTGTTCCGCCGGGGATGCTCGTCCGGAGCGGCCGGCCGTTCAGCTCGTCGAGCGCGTGCGCGGCGACGCCGAGGGCGAGCGCGAACGCGGCCATCGTCCAGACCATCCGGTCGGTGTGGAAGACCGGCGCGATCGCGGCTCCGATCGCGACGTAGGCGAGGTTCCACGCCGTGTAGGGCAGGTGGATGAGCGTGACGTAGTCGCGCCATCCACCGCCCCGGAGGGCGTAGAACGCGGGCCTTACCTCTTCCGTCCCCATGTGACGATCCCGCCTCCGACCGACAGGCTTCTCGCCTCGACGTCCTCCAGCCCGGCATCGCGCCAGGCAGCAAGCTGGCGCTCGAGCGGCCAGGCCGCCCAGTATCCCCGGATCGACGGGCCGAGGAACGAGCCCACCTCTCGCCAGCCGCTGTCGATCGCGAGCCCCGCGCCTGGCAGCACGGCTCGGACATGGAGCTCCCAGAGCGGCCGCCAGACGCCGCGCGGCAGCCCGAACTCGAGGGCTGCCACAGTCCCGCCCGACCGGACGACACGCGCCAGCTCGGCGAGCGTGGCAGCGGGGTCAGCCACGTACCGCATGAGGTAGGTGAAGGTGAGCGCGTCGAACTCGCCGTCCGCGAACGGCAGGGTCTCGGCGCTCGCCTCGATGAGCTCGATGCCGCCGTTCGACCGTGCCCGGGCCTCACGGAGCATCTCCGGGCTCTGGTCGACGCCGACGACCGAGCAGCCCTTCTGGCGGACGAGCTCGCGCGCGACCATGCCGGTTCCGGTGGCGACGTCGAGAACGCGATCGCCCGGGCCGGCTTCGATGCGCGAGACGAGGAACCGGCGCCAGCGGGGATCCTGGCCGTACGAGAGCAGCGTGGCGTAGCGCTCGTAGGTCGGGCCGATCGGCGCAAACAGCTCCCTGGCCTCCATCGGAGCGAGTCTAGGCTTCTCGCGTGGCGCTGAGCGAGGATCTCGAGCGCGCGGCGGCCGCGGCCTCGGCGTACGGCGAGGTGGGCGCGGTGCTCGCGGCCGAGCCTGCGTCGGGCCGGCGCTCGTACCTCGTGGCCTTCGGCGCGGGCGACGACCGCAGTTGGCTCGTCCTCGACGCGACCTTCGAGCCGGTCGCCGAGCGCGAACGGGTGCGCGAGGTCGCCTCGATCGTCGTCATCTGCGAGCTCGCCGCTGAGCTCGCCGGAGGAGGGCAGCTCGAGGAGCTCCGCTCGCGGCTCGCGGAGGTGAGGATGACCGAGCAGCCGCCGGGGATCGAGGAGGCCGAGGAGGCCGCGCTCGCGCTCGAGCGCGCGATCGGTGCGCCGCCGATCGTCGCCTCGCCTGCCTACCTCGACGAGGTCGGGGCGCGGACGCGGGAGCTCGAGACGGCGCTCGGCGAGCAGGGCTCGCCGTTCTCGGCCTCGCTCGCCGCATCGTCCGGAACCGTCGAGGCATTCGTCGCCGAGGTCGAGGCCCGGCATGTGGTGCCCCTGCGCTAACGTGGAAATCGATGGAAGGCGGTTTTGGCATGTTCGGTGGTGACCCGGAGGATCTCCTCAAGGGACTTCGCGAGTTCGCCGAGCAACAGGCGGAGTCGGTACAGGAGGCTCAGCGCGAGCAGTTCGCGACTCTGACCCTCAACACCGCCGTCGAGCTGACCTCCGCGGCGCTGTCGCAGATCTCGGTTTCCGGCGGCGCCGACGAGCAGGCAATCGCCCTCCGCGACGCGATGCGGGTCCTCTTCCCCGAGGCCGTCGCGCTCGTCAGCGCAGCCCGCCAGGGCTTCATGCGCGAGTCCTGACGCCCGTCCTGCGGTGACGCGCATCGACAGCGCGATCGTCCGGGTGCTTCCGGCCGTGCCGCGCCCGATCGTCCGCCGGCTATCGGCGCCCTACATCGCGGGGCCGGGCCTCGACGACGCAGTCCGTGTGGTCCGGCGGCTGAACGCCGAGGGAAAGATGGCCACCATCGACGTGCTCGGCGAGGAGGTCGCCCGGGCGAGCGAGGCGAACGAGATCCGCTCCGCCTATCACCGCGTCCTCGAACGGATCGAGCAGGAGGGGCTGGACTCGAACGTGTCGATCAAGCTGACCGGGCTCGGGCTCGAGCTCGACGAGGAGCTCGCGCTGCTGAACCTCCAGGCCGTGGTCGCCGACGCCGCGGCTCGCGGCAACTTCGTTCGCATCGACATGGAGGACTCCTCGACGACCGACGCGACCCTCCGGTTCTACCGCGAGCTCTCGGCGGCGGGCTACGGGAATGCCGGCGTCGTGCTCCAGGCCTGCCTTCGGCGCACCGTCGCGGACGCCGCGGGTCTCGCCAACGTCCGCCTGTGCAAGGGGATCTATGCGGAGCCGCTTTCGATCGCGTTCCACGACCCCGACGAGATCCGCGGCAGCTACCTCGCGGCCCTCGACGCGCTCCTCGACGAGGGCGCCTACGTCGGGATCGCGACCCACGACGAGCAGCTGATCCGCGCCTCGCTCGAGCGGATCGCGGCCCGCGGCCTCGCGCCGGACCAGGTCGAGTTCCAGATGCTGCTCGG
The DNA here is from genome assembly GCA_963801905.1 of uncultured Actinomycetota bacterium. Taxonomy (GTDB): domain Bacteria; phylum Actinomycetota; class Thermoleophilia; order Gaiellales; family Gaiellaceae; genus PALSA-600. Next base: position 24,206 of record CAWDGP010000006.1, read on the forward strand.
CGTGCGAGGCTCACGCGGCGACGAGCTCGTCCGCGCCGGCCACCGCCTTCGCGTCTACGTCCCGTTCGGCACCCACTGGTACGAGTACTCCCTCCGGCGGCTCCAGGAAAACCCGAAGATCGCCGGCTACGTCGCCGCTGACACGCTGCGACGCTTTCGCGTTCCCCGTTTCCAGTCTTAGCTCGGCGGGTGGTAGTAGCGCCAGAGGATGCCGTTGCGGCAGCCGTCGGCGCCGGCGGCGAGCTCCTCGCGGGTCTCGTACAGGAACTTCACGGCGCGCTTCGAGAGCTTGTTCGCAGCCTGCTGCGGGGTCATGCTGGACCTCACCGGAATGTGCAGGGCGTGCGAGATGCGCGTCATCGACGACGTCCAGCAGGCGCTCCACTCGGTCATCCAGATCGCCTGGAAGTCGCTGGTGAGGTGCGTCGGCGGGCGGTCCTTGCCCCGGTCCGCTCCGAACGCAGCAGGCGCAGCGGCGAGTGCGCCGATGAAGAGTGCGGCCGCAATAGTCCCCCGAGCTCCCACGGCGCCAGTATGCCCGGCCCCGGGAAAGCCCGCTAGGGCGTGAGCGAGAAGCCGCCGTCGACCACGAGCACCTGGCCGCGGACCATCTCGGCGTCCGGCGAGCAGAGGAAGGCGACGGCTCCGGCGATGTCGTCGGCCTCGACGAGCCGCCCGACCGGGTTGGCGCGGCCGAACGCGAGCATCTCCTCGCGGTTCGGGAAATGCTCGAGCGCGCCCGTCTCGACCACCCCTCCGGAAACGGCGTTCACCCGGATCCCGCTCGGCGCGAGCTCGACCGCGAGATATCGGACGAGGGCCTCGAGCGCAGCCTTCGAGGCGCCGACGAGCGCGTACCCTGGGAGCACCCGCACCGACCCGAGCGAGGAGATGCCGACGATCGAGCTTCCCGCCGGCATCGACGGCGCCGCGACCTTCGCAAGCGCGAGGAGGGCGCGGGCATTCGCGCCGAGCGTCCAGTCCCAGTGCTTTTCCTCGGTGTCGAGCGCGTCGCGGAGGACGCCCGAGGCGGCGTTGTGAACGAGCACGTCGAGTGGGCCGAGCGCGGCGACCTCGTCGAGCACGCGCGAGGAGGTGATGTTCCCGCGGACGAGCACCGGCTCGGTGCCGGCGGCGCGGAGCTCCTCGGCGGTCTCCTCGGCCGCCTTGTCGTTGCGGAGATAGCCGATCGCGACGCGGTCCGCGCCGTCGCGCGCAAAGCGGAGGGCGATCGCGCGGCCGATACCGCGCGAGCCGCCGGTGACGAGGACATTCACGCTCGCGGGAGCGGGCTGTCCGCCGGCGCAGCGCTCGGGATCTGCTCCCAGCCGGGGCGCGACTCGGCCTCGCGCGGGCCCTCCTCGGCCTTCGACGAGGCGTGGCCGAGCCGGTCGAGGAGCTCGATCTTCTCCTCCGCGTATCGCCGCACGTCATGGTCATCCGGAAGGCCGGCGACGAGCTCGCGCACCCGCGCGCGCAGCTGATAGGCGAAGTGAGGCGTGGCCGGGCCGACGAGGGCGTCGACGTCGTCGCGGGTGGGCTCGCGCGTCATCGGGGCCAAGCCTAACCGGCTCGGTAGTGTCGGTTGGGTGAGGAGGGTGTCTGCGGTCGACCTGATGCTCCTCGCGACGGTCCTTCTCTGGGCCCTGAACATCACCGTAACGCGGTACGTCGTCACGAACGGGTTCCAGCCGCTCGCCTACGGGACTGTCCGCTACTTCGCGGCGATCTTGCTCTTCGTCGCGTACACGTGGTTCCGGGAGCATTCGTTCCGGATCGAGCGCCGCGACTTTCGCTTCGTGCTGATCGCGGCGGCGATGATCTTCCTGAACCAGGTGTCGTTCGTCACCTCGACGCACCTCACGAGCGCCTCGACCGTCGGGCTCGTCCTCGGGACGACGCCGATCTTCGCCGGGATCTTCGCGACGCTCGTCGGGCTCGAGCGCCCGGGCAGGGCGTTCTGGGTGGCCGCGGCCGTCTCGTTCGGCGGTGTCGCGCTGATCGCGGCGGGGGCGGGCGGCGGTCTCGGCGGGGCGCTGCTCGGGGACTTCCTGGCGGTCGCGACCGCGGCCACGTGGGCCGCCTACTCGGTTGCGATCACCCCGCTCATGCGGAGCTACTCACCCTTCCGGATCAGCTCGATCGTCCTGCCGATCGGATGGGTCCCGCTCGCGCTCGTCAGCATCCCACAGCTCTCGACGCAGACGTTGGACGGGTTCGGCTGGACGATGGCGCTCGCCTTCGCGTTCGCGGTGGTGGGGCCGCTCTTCCTCACGAACATCCTCTGGTTCACGGCGATCGACCGGGTCGGGCCGTCACGGGCGACGCTCTTCGCCAACCTCGAGCCGTTCTTCGCGGTTGCCTTCGCCGTCGTGCTGCTCTCGGAGACGCTGAACGCGCTGGAGATCGCGGGCGGCGTCGGGATCGCGCTCGGGATCGTGATCGAGCGGCGCGGCTCTCACGCAGGCGAGCCGGTCGTCGTGCTCGGCGAGTGACAATGCTGGTGTGAGCGACATGCTCGATTCCGTCTCGCGCCAGCAGGAGCTCGCCGATGCGAGCGCCGGCGGGTGGGCCCTGGCCGAGACGAGGCGGGACATCCTCCTCGCACACTGGCCCGTAGGGCTCGACGCGCTCGCCCGTCAGCTGCCGCCGGGGCTTCCGGTCGACACGTACGACGGCGAGGCGTGGCTCGGTCTCGTCGCCTGCCGCCTCGAGGCGCTCCGGATGCGGGGCCTCCCGCCGCTGCCGGGGCTCTCGTCGGGGCCGCAGCTCGAGGTGTGCACCTACGTCTCGCTCGACGGCCGCCCGGGCATCTGGCTGTTCTCGGTGGAACGGAGCAAGCAGGCGCTCGTCGAGGCAGCCAAGCGCTCGCTTCGACTGCCCGCGTACAGGGCGCGGATGTCGGTCGGGCCCGGGCAAGTCGACGTCGACCGCGACGGGCTCGCGTTCCGGGCGCGATACGTCGCCGAGGGCGGGGCATTCACCCCGGCGCCGGGGACGCTCGACCACTTCCTCACAGAACGCCACGCTCTGTACACCGCCGACGGCGGCCGGCTGTACCGCGCCGAGCTGAGCCACGGCCCCTGGTCGCTGCGGCGCGCCCGCTGCACCGTAGGGGCTGCAACGATCGCGCCGCTTCTCCTCGACGGCGAGCCCCACGCGCTCTGCGCCGATTCGCAAGACGTTCTCGCGTGGCCGCTGGACGAGCTGGAATGAGCCCTCAGCGCCGCACGGCACTGCTGTCCGTCGTGGCCGCAGCCGCGCTCGTCGCGCTGAAGCTCTCTGTCGGGCTCGCGGCGAACAGCCTCGGCCTCGTCTCCGAGGCGGTTCACTCGGGCACTGACCTCGTCGCGGCGCTTCTCACCTTCCTCGCTCTGGGCGTCTCGGGTCGGCCTGCGGACGTCTCGCACCAGTACGGGCACGGCAAGGCCGAGCACCTCGCCGCGCTCGCCGAGGCGTCGTTCCTGGCGGCCGCGAGCGTGTTCATCGGGTTCCGCGCGATCGAGCGCCTCACCGCTTCGACGAAGCCGACCGTTGACGTCACCTGGTACGTCCTCGTCACAGTCCTCGTCGTCATCGCAATCGACGCCAGCCGGGCCAGCGTCTCGTGGCGCGTCGCGCGCCGCACCGGCAGCGCCGCGCTCGCATCGAACGCGCTCCATTTCGCCAGCGACCTGGCGGGCTCTGTGGCCGTGCTCGCCGGTCTCCTCCTCGCGCGCGCGGGCTATCCGGGTGGAGACGCGATCGCGGCGCTCTTCGTCGCGGTTCTCGTACTGTTCGCGGCGGCCCGGCTGATGCGCCGCAACGTCGACGTGCTGATGGACCGTGCCCCCGCCGGCGCCGAGGATGCGGCCCGGGCTGCGATCGCGGCGCTCGGGCCCGACGTCGAGCTGCGGCGTCTCCGGATGCGGCAGGCGGGAGGCCGGCAGTTCGCCGACGTCGTGATCGGCGTTGCCCCCTCGGCAGGTGTCGGCCAGGGCCACGCGGCGGCGGACGCGGTCGAGGCGGCCGTCGAGCGGACGCTTCCGGGCGCCGACATCGTCGTCCACGTCGAGCCCGCTGCCGAGGACGACCTCCGCGAGCGGGTCCACGCCGCCGCGGCCGCGGTGCCGGCGGTCCGGGAGATCCACAACGTCAGCCTCGTCGACGTCAACGGGCGCAACGAGCTCTCGCTGCACGTCAAGCTTCCCGGCGCCATGACCCTCGCCGAGGCCCACGACGCCGCCGAGCACCTGGAGGCCGCCATCCGAGAGGCTGTGCCAGGCCTCGACGCCGTCCAGACCCACCTCGAGCCGCTGACGGAGCCGCTGGAGGGCGAGGAGGTCGTGGGCGACGCACCGGCGATCGAGCGGATCGTTCGCGACGCCACGGGGTCGGCGCCGCGCGAGCTTCGATTCCTGCGCACCGACGCGGGGCTCGTCGCGTTTCTGACGCTCGGGCTCGACGCGGGGACGAGCCTGGACGATGCCCACTCGCGGGCGAGCGAGATCGAGGCGCAGATCCGGGCCGAGGCTCCGGAGATCGCCGACGTCGTCGTGCACACCGAGCCCGTGCCCGGATGAGGCTGTGCATGTTCACGCCGAAGGAGCTCGAGCTCGAGCGTGGCTGGCCCGGGAAGGTCGTCGGGGACGGAATCGTGCAGCTCGCCGCGCAGACGCTGCAGGCGTTCTTCACCGGGGGCGGCACGGCGCGCGAGCATGCCGGGTACCGGCTCGCGGACTGCGATCTGCTCGCCCCCGTGACGTATCCGCCGGCGGTCCGGGTGTTCACACCGTTCGAACGGGCGGAGACGCCGTTCTACTCGTTCCGGAGCCCGTTCCCGGTGCTCGGGCCCGAGGCGGAGCTTCCCTACCCCGAGGGCGTCGAGGAGCTCGACTACGGGCTCGCGCTCGCGGCGATGATCGGCGCGGAGGGCGAGATCGGCGGGTACACCGTCGCGAACGACTGGACGGCGCGCGAGCTCGCGCTGGCGGAGCGGTCCGGAGGGTTCGGGCCCGGCGAGAGCAGCGACTTCGGGCTGTCGCTCGGCCCCTTCCTGGTGACCCCGGACGAGCTCGCGGAGACGAGGCTCGTTGCGAGGGTGAACGGCGAGGAGCGCTGCGGCGCCGACACTCGCGAGCTCGTCCACCGCTGGCCGGAGCTCGTCGCCGGGGCCGCGCGCAACACGGCCCTTCGGCCCGGCGACCTTCTGCTGGCCCGGGTCAACGGCGGTGCAGGCCCGCCTTTGAGCCCGGGAGACGTGGTCGAGCTCGAGGCCGAGGGGATCGGCGTGCTGCGCAACCAGGTGGGGCAGCTACGCGACGCGCTTCTGGCCTGAGCCGTCCGCGTTCATCACGTAGACGCTGTCTCCGCCGTCCCGCTTGCTCAGGAACGCGATCTTCTTGCCGTCAGGCGACCACGCAGGGTCGGTGTTGTCGGACGGCACGGTCGTGAGCTGGTGCGTGCCCGAGCCGTTGGCGCCAACCACGAAGATCTCGTAGTTGCCGCCGACCTGCGCCTGATAGGCGATCTTCGTGCCGTCCGGCGACCAGCGGGGCGCCTCGGCGTCGGCGGACGTATGGCTGAGGCGCAGGCCCGCGGCGCCGTTCGAGTTCATCAGGTAGATCTGGTACTTGCCGGTGCGGTTCGACTGGTACGCGATCTTCTTCCCGTCCGGCGACCAGGCGGAGCCGAGGTCGTCACCGGGACTCGCGGTGAGCCGCTTCTGCCCCGAGCCGTCGGCGTTCATCACCCAGATGTCGCCGAGCGCGTTCGGCGCCGGTGCGGTCGAACGCGATCTTCGTCCCGTCGGGGGACCACACGGCCCAGTAGTCGTCGTCGTTCGGGGAGGGCGTCAGGTTCTTCTGGCCGCCGCCGTTGGCGTTCATGACGTAGATCGCGCCGACGCCGTCGGTGATCCGGTCGAACGCGAGCATCTTCCCGTTGGGTGACCAGTTGAACAACTCGTCGTAGCCGCCGCCGCCGCTGGTGAGGCGCCGCTGACTGCCGCCTCCGGCGTTGATGACGTAGACGTGGCCGCCGGTGATCACCTGCCCGCCGGCGACGCGCGAGAAGGCGATGTGCTTCCCGTCGGGCGACCAGGCGAGGTCGATGCTGTCGAGCCCGCCGCTCGTCAAGGCTCGGCGCGACCCGCCGGCGGCGTTCACGATGTAGATCTGCCAGTTCCCGCCCGCGCTCCCGTAGCCCTCGCCGCCCGGGTGGCTCGCGAACGCGATCGTCTTCCCGTTGGGCGACCACGCGGGCGCCGCGTCGTCGGCCTGGACGGTGCTCGACGGGCGTGCGCCGGCGGTCGCCGCGACCGTGAGCCCGAGCACCGCGAGCCCTGCGAGGGCGAGGGCGCGCACGATCGGAAGGCGGGTGGCTGACATCGAGAGGCGACGTGAACGGGCGGGACGATCTCCGCAGGGCATGGTAGACGCTACGGCCCCTCGGTTGCCACGGTTAGCTTCAGGCGGTGAACCTCGTGCTCGACTGGGACGGAACCTGCACCGTCTCCGATTCGCTGGTCGATGCGGTCCGCACCTTCGGCGACCCGAGGGTGCTCGGTGCCGGCCACGGCTCCTACGGCGAGTCGCTCGCCGCCGAGGTTGGTTCGATCCGCGCGCCCGCCGAGGAGGTCTCGGCGTGGGCGGTGGGGCATGTCCGCGTTCGGCCGGGGCTCCACCGCCTCGCTGAGCGCTTCCGGCCCGTGATCGTCTCGAGCGGGCTGCCGCAGCTGATCGCACCGGTACTCGAGCGCGAGGGCCTCGCGCTCGAGGTTCGCTGCAACGGCGCCGACCCGCTCGCGGAGGGCTGGCGCGTGCGTTTCCGGGACGAGGGGCCTTGCCCGGTCTGCGGGGACATGTGCAAGCGCCGCTCGCTTCCCGGCGGGCCCGGGCTCGTGTACGTCGGCGATGGCGTGTCCGACCATTGCGCCGCGCTTGCCTCCGAGCGGATCTTCGCCCGCAGCTGGCTCGCCGCCGAGCTCGAGCGCGAGGGGACCCCGTACGAGCCGTTCGAGACTCTCGACGACGTTGCTGCTGCCCTTTCCTGACCCGTACGACTTCGTGCTCTCCACGGAGCGATTCCGGGTGTTCGGGCCCGACCTCGCGAACCTCTGGGTCGACGGCGCGCTTCACCGCGCGGTCGGCGGGCGCGAGGTGCGGATCGCAGCCGCGAGCGGCGGGGTCGACGTCGAGCCGCTCGACGATCTCAGCCGGCCGGTGGTCGAGAGGCTCCTCGGGCTCCCGTTCGACCTCGACGCCTTCACGACCTGGGCCTCGTCGCAGCCGGTGCTCGCAGAGATCGTCCCGCGCCTCGACGGGTTCCGACCGCCGCTTTCGCCCGATCCGTTCGAGAGCCTCGTCGCCTCGATCACGGCGCAGCAGGTTTCGCTCAACGCGGCCTTCGCGATTCGCAGCCGCTTCGTCCAGCGGTTCGGCACGTGCGTCGGGGCCGTCTATGCGTTTCCGACGAGAGAGAGGGTCGCGGCTGCAACCGAGGACGAGCTCTTCGCACTCGGCTTCTCGAGGGGAAAGGCGGCCTACACCGTCGGGCTTGCGCGCTCCGACGTCGACCTCGCCGCCCTCGCAGCGCTTCCCGACGACGAGGTCCGCGCCCGCCTCATCGCCGTCCGCGGGATCGGGGCGTGGACGGCGGAATGGTTCCTCGCACGCCACCTCGCTCGGCCGCAGGCGTGGCCGGCAGGTGATCTTGCCCTGCGGAAGGCGGTCGATCTCTTCTACGGTTCAGACGTGTACGAGCTCGGAAAGCGCCTCGACCCGTTCCAGAACCTCTCGGCCCACTACCTCTTGACCGCCTCCCGCATGCCGTGAACATCCGCCCGGCCGCCCCCACCGACAAGGACGCCATCCACGAGCTCTGGACGGAGTTCGTGTCCGAGGTCCCCGAGCCCGAGGGGTTCGCGCCCGACGGGTGGGACGCCGACTGGGCCGAGATCGAGAAGCACATCGCCGGCGGAGGCGCCGCCTTTGTCGCGGAGGACGGCGGTGAGCTCGTCGGCTTCCTCGACGCCGATGCGGTCGAGGCGGGACGCTGGCACGTCGAGACGGTCCACGTCCGGCCGTCGGGCCGGCGGCAAGGCGTCGCCAAGGCGCTGCTCCGCGCCTGCACCGATGCGGCCCGCAGCGCAGGGGCCACGTACCTCTCTCTCGAGGTGCTCACCACGAACGAGCTCGCCGAAGGCGTGTGGCGGCGGCTCGGGTTCGAGCCGGTCGAGATCGTGATGGCGCAGCCGCTCGACGCGCTCGACCTGCGCCTGGGTAACGCGCCCGCGGGTCCCTCGCACGCCTCGACCCACGTTCAGACCGACGACCGCGTCTCGGTCGAGCGTGCGGTCGCGCAGTTCCTGCCGAGGCTCGACGACCCGACCGTCCGCGATGCCTCGGGCGGCTGGATCCGCATCCTCGACCCGGTCTTCGACGCCGACCGCGACGCCCACGCCCGGTTCGCCCGCGACCTGTCCGACCGGCTCGGCGCCGTCGTCGTCGCGCTCGCGCTCGAGGTCGGCGCCGTCGTGCGCCTGCGCCTCTACGAGCGCGGCCGGATGGTCGACGAGTACCTGTCCGTCCCGGCCTATTACGAGAATCTGGACATGAGCGACGAGCTCGCGCTCGCCGTGAATCCGACCCTGGTCGCGCGTCTCACGGGCGCCGATCGCGAAGAAGTGCGCCGCGTCGCCCGGACGGCGTCGTCGCCGGCCGACCTTCCGCCGGCCGAGGAGCTCTACACGGAGCTTGCGCAGGTCATGGGGCTGGAGGTCGACGGCTGAAGCTCGTCGATGCCGCGCGATGCCCCTACTGCGCCCGCGTGCGGCTCGCGCTGGCGGAGAAGGCGGTTGCCTACGAGACGGTCGAGATCGATCTCGGTAACAAGCCCGGGTGGCTCTACGAGCTCAATCCAGCCGGGAAGGTGCCGGTGCTCGACGACGGGTTCAACCTCCCGGAGTCGAGCGTGATCATGGAGTACCTCGAAGAGCGCTTCCCGGAGCCGTCGCTCCTTCCCTCCGGCGGCGAGGCTCGCGCCCGGGCCCGGCTCGACGTGTTCCGCTTCGACGACCTGCTCGGCGACGAGTACTACGCGCTTCGCCGCGGCGAGGCGAACGCCGTTCCGGAGCGGCTCGAAGTGCTGCCGATCGGGGAGAGCCTCTTCGTCGACTTCGCCTACCTTCCGTGGGTCATGCGGCTGCGGGAGCTGTACGACGTCACGCTCCCCGACCGGGTCGAGGCGTGGCTCTGGGAGCTCACCGCCCGGCCGCCCGTCGCAGCCGAGCTCGAGATCGTCCGCGGCCTGAAATGACCGATATCGACCTGGAGGAGCTGGTGGAACGGCTGGGCGAGGTCACCGTGCTCGACGTGCGCTCGCTCGAGGAGTACGAGGGTACGCTGGGCAACGCATGCGACCCGCGCCAGGGGCACATTCCCGGGGCGATGCACTTCCGCGTCGAGAAGATGATGCTGTACCCGGACGACGAGCTGCGCGACCGGCTCGGGCTGCCGGACGGCGCCGAGATCGTCGCCTATTGCCACAGCGGGTCGCGCTCGGCGGCTGCGGTGCAGATTCTCCGGGGGCTCGGGTACGATGCCCGGAACTACTCGGGCTCGTGGCACGAGTGGTCTCGGACGGATTTGCCCCTCGAGAACTCCGAAAGCACGCGACCCGAGTGACCCGAGTGAAGGCTGGAGCTGCGGTTCTCGTTCTCCTCGCCGCCCTGGCGGCAGGCGGAGCGGCTGCTGCCCGGACGCCAACCCCGTCCCAGAAGGCCGCCATCGTCGCGGCCATGCGCAGCGAGCAGGGCAACGTCGCGATCCAGAAGGTCCTCGTCTCGACGGCGAACCCGAGCTTCGCCTCGATGAAGTGGGGCTTCGCGAACAACGGCTTCTCGGCGCTGCACTCGAGCCTGCTCGGAATGGCGAAGGGCGAGTGGAAGGTGCTCTGGACGCGCGACTTCGAAGCTCCTGCCGACGGCGCGTGTGTCTATGCGCCGGCGCCGGTCGCGCGCGACCTCTTCAACGTCTCGTGTCCGCCGCCCCCTGCGCTGCACGCCCGCGCTGCGACCAAGGTGGAGCGGAAGGGGATTCTCGCCGGATTCCGCTCGAGCGACCTCACCCCGTACTCCAAGAATGCGCTCTCGCTCTCACCCCTCTGTGTCTCACGCGTGAACCGGAGCTGGGCCGGCGGGGTGGCGAGCTTCGAGTCGGGTAGCACCGTCTACATCTTCTTCCGGCACACGAAGGGATGGAAGCCCGTGTTCGAGTCCCTGCTCCAGCAGACGCCGCTGCCGCCCGCCGCGATCGTGCTCTCACTCGCCTCCTGCGTCGGCTACAACCCGGCCGACTACAACGCTTAGGGTCGCGGTCCTGGCGGCTTCCGGCGGGGCACTCCTCGCCGCGTTCGCCTCGCTCGGCTCGCCGGCAGGAGCGCGAGGCTCCTGCGCGCCTCCGCACGCGAGCTCCGCGTACGCCGCACGCGTAGCGTCGGCGCTGGCGTCGCGTGGCGACCTCTGGGGTCACGAGCTGCTGAAGTCGAGGTCGGGCCCGACTCTTCCGGGCGCGAGCGGGCACTTGGCGCCGTTGCTGTACGCCCGGTCGGCCGGCCGGCGGCCGCTGACCCGGAGCGGCGTCTACTACCTGCCGTTCGCGCAGCCCGACGGCCCCCTCGGCGCCGGAACCGTGGCGCTCCACGTCGCCGACGGCAGCGAGATCGTCTCGCAGCGGGTCGGGGGCAGTGCGCTCCAGGTGTCCGTCGGCGGAGGGCCCTACGGGGCCTGCCTCGCCCGGCTCACGCCGGCGAGGCTCGCCGACGGCTGGCTGCCGATCCTGGAGACCCGCTACTCCGGGTACACGCAGGAGTCGTTCGCCGCTCGCGTCCCGGAGACGAAGTCGCTCGTCAGCTTCGTCCGTGTCACCGGGCCGGGCGAGATCCGGCTCACGCCGACGGTTCACGGCCTCCGCAGGTCGGGCAACCGGCTGGTTCACGGCTCGCGGACATACCTCGTGTTCGGAACTGGAGCTCGCTGGACCGGAAGCTCGCTCGTCTTCCGTGGGACCGCGTACGCGGCCTGGCTCGCGCCCGCCGCCCCATCCCGCCCCTGGCAGCTCGATGCGCGGCGGTACCTCCAGGCGCGCGCGTCGGTCGGCACCTACTGGCGTGCGCGGCTCGCGGAGGGTGCAAGCCTCGACGTGCCCGAGCGTTACGTCATGGACGCGCAGCGTGCCCTGCTCGTCCAGAACCTCGAGCTCTCGTGGCGCTACAGCATCGGCAACGCCTACGAGGAGGCGTCGTTCCCGGAGAGCCTCGACCAGGCGCAGGTAATGGCCGAGCTCGGGTTCGAGGCGGTCGGCGAAGCGATCGTTCGGGTCTCGACCACCCGCCGGGAAACGCCCTATCCGGGCTGGACGATGGGGGAGAAACTGCTCGCTGCCGCGGTCTGCGACCGGCTCGCAGCCGACCATCGCTTCCTCACCGGCGTGACTCCCGTCCTCGCCGGCTACGTGAACGCGCTGGCGCGCCGCCAGCAGCGGAGCGGGCTCCTCGAGCCCGAACAGTTCTCCTCGGACATCAAGACCCCGGTCTCCGGCCTGCACGCCCAGGCGGTTGCCTGGGAGGGGCTGCTCGCGATCGCCTCGGCCTGGCGGAACGCCGGGTATCCGGGCTATGCGGAGCGCGCCGAGCGTGTCGCCGCCCGGCTTGCGCCCGCGCTTCGGCGGGCGGTCGCCCGCTCGCAGCGGCGGCTCGACGGCGGCTCGCTCTTCCTCCCGATGAGCCTCGGCGCGGGTGAGAAGCCGTACGGCACCGTCACCGAGTCGCGGGCGGGGAGCTACTGGAACCTCGTCGCCCCGTATGCCCTCGCGTCGGGGCTGTTTCCGCCCGGGAGCCCGCAGGCGCAGGGCGCGCTGCGCTACGTGCTCACGCACGGATCGCGGCTGCTCGGGATGGTGCGCGCCTCCGCGTTCTCGCTGTACGGGCCCGCTTCGAACCCCCGCATGTCGGGCACCGACCAGGTGTACGGCGTGAACATGTCGCGGTTCCTGGCGGCCCAGGATCAGCCTGACCAGCTCGTGCTCAGCCTGTACGGCCAGCTCGCCGCGGGCATGACGCCGAATACGTTCGTCGCCGGCGAGGCCGCGAGCGTCGCACCGCTCGACGGGCTGCGCTTCCGCGCCATGTACCTTCCGCCGAACGCGACGGCGAACGACTCGTTCCTCGAGACGTTGCGACTCATGCTCGTGCAGGACACGGCTTCGGGGCTTGGGCTGGCGTTCGCGACTCCCCGTGGCTGGCTCGGCGCGGGGAAGCGGATCGCGGTGACGGGCGCGCCGACCCGGTTCGGGCCGGTGTCGTACACCTTGGCCGCGTCAGTCCGTCAGGTCCGCGTCCATCTGACCGCACCGCCGGCCCCGAAGGTGCTCCTTCGGCTGCGGCTGCCCGCCGGGCGTCACGTCGTTTCCGTGACGCCCCCGCGCCCATTCGACCGCGCGACGGGCACGATCGACCTCTCGGGGGTGACGGCCCCGCTCGATTTGCTCGTGCGGACCACGTAGAGTGCGGCCCCGTGAGGCGGGGGCTTACGTTCGCCTTCGCGGCTGCGGTGGCGGCGATGTGCGTGTCGGGCAGCGCGCTCGGCTCGGCCGACAAGTCGCGTTCGGTCGTCGTCGGCAAGGTCCGGATCTGGAGGATCGCCTACCGGGCCCATAACGGCGCGCGGCGCGCTGCATTCGTTGCGTTCCCGAGCTCGTACCGGCCGGGTCATGCCCCGCCGATCCCGCTCGTGATCTCCCCGCACGGACGCGGCGTGTCCGGGCGGGGGAACCTGAAGCTGTGGGGCCAGCTCCCGGCGGTCGGGGGTTTCGGCGTCGTGAGCCCGGACGGCCAGGGCCGCCTCCTGTCCAACTACTCGTGGGGCTCGGCCGGCCAGATCGACGACCTCGCCCGCATGCCGCAGATCGTCAAGCTCACGCTCCGGTGGGTGCACGTCGACGCGCACCGTGTGTACGCGGTCGGAGGGAGCATGGGTGGCCAGGAGACCCTCCTGCTGGTCGCCCGCCATCCGCGCCTGCTTGCCGGGGCGGCCGCCTTCGACCCGGTCGTCAACTTGTCGCTCCAGTACCACGAGTTCCCGCACCTCGGGTGCTCGAAGAGCTGCCGGAAGCTGTGGAACGGCTCGGTCGGGCGGTCGCTCCAGGCGCTCGCCCGCGCTGAGCTCGGCGGGTCTCCGCGCAGGGCCCGGTACGCCTACGAGCTGCGCAGCCCGCTCACGTATGCGCGCGCGATCGCGTTCTCGCACGTTCCGCTCCAGCTCTGGTGGAGCAAGCAGGATGCGATCGTGATCGACCAGCAACGGCAGACGGCGCGGTTGTTCAACTCGATCTCGAAGCTGAACCCGAGCGCCGACCTGATCGGGTTCACCGGCGGGTGGAGGCATTCGGCCGAGATGCATGCGAAGACGCGCCTGCCGCTGTCGCTCGCCCTCTTCGCCCTGCTACCGCCGCGATACGCGCGGCTGAGCGGCCTCGTCGTGAAATCGCCGCCGACTCCCCCAGCCGGCGGCCACCGCCTCAAGCGCCGCGGGTGAGGTCCACCTCGGCGAGGAACGCCAGGCACAGGTCGCGGCCGAGGCGATGCCAGCCGTCGATCTTCGCCTCGAGCTCGCGTTCGAGCTCGCCGAGCGGCCGTGGGAGAGTGCCGACCCGGTCGTCTTCGGCGAACCACTCCATCACGTTGCTCTTGCGCGCCTCCGGGTGGAACTGCACGGCCCAGGCGCGCTCGCCGACGCGATAGGCCTGCGGCTGGAGCTCCGAGGTGGCCAGCTCGACCCCGTCGTCCGGGACATCGAACCCGTAGCCGTTCCCGACGAGCGCCTCGAACCGGCGGGGGAGGACGCCGATCACCGGGTCGCGCGCGCCCTCGTCGGTGAGCCACACCTGGGCGAACCCGGCCTGCTGCTCGCGGAGCTTCGCGACGCGCCCCCCGAACGCGTGGGAGAGCGTCTGCGCACCGAGGCAGATCGCGAACAGGGGCATCTCGTCGGCGACCCAGCTGCGCAGGAGCTCGTACTCGTCCTCGAGCCAGGGATGCTCGTCCTCCTCGCCGACGTTCTGGTGGCCGCCGAGCACGAGCACGGCGTCGAAGTCACCTGCCGGTTGCGCGGCGGCACCGATCTCCCACTCGACGAGCTCGTGACCCTCGGACGTGATGACGTCGCCGAAGACCTCCGACCGAACGAGCGGCCCGTGATCGACGGAGAGCACACGCACGGCGCCAACGTACCAACCGGTCGTGCATGCTCAGGCTGGTGTTCGGATGACCCGGAGACGGAGACTTCCGCAGGCGCGGTGGTGGGCGCTCCGACCTGCGCGGAACCTGAAGGGGTCGAGCTATACCTGTCCGTTCTGCGGCGGGCTGCTCCATGCGATGAGCCCGCACATCCTGATTGCGCCGGAGGGAGACACCAGCCGGCGCCGCCACGCGCACACGGCCTGCGTTGCCAAGGCCCGGGAGCAGGGGCGGCTCGTGAGCTACGACGAGTGGCGAAAGACGCAGCCTCGGGGCCCGAGCCTGTGGCGGCGACTACTCCGCCGCAGTTGAAAGTTCACGCAAAGAGCGATCGTCCGGCGACTCGAGGTCTTGCGTCGGCCATGGCCATTGCGTACGTTCGCCTCCTCACCGAGCACGGAGCGCAAGTAGGGCGATGTCGACTCCAGAGGCTGAACGCGGAAGGTCGCAAGACCCAGGGCGGACGGTCAGTGGAGACGGCGGACGAAAGCGCCACCGGCTCGGTGTTCCTTTGGTCCGGCGTAGCATCGCCCGATTCGCCGGTCAGCGCGTGAATCCGCCGAGGTGGGCCTGCTTGACGCTCAGCGGCACTCCCGCCCCGGCCTGGCGTTCCAGCATTTCTAGGACATCGGTGGTCGGCATGCCAAACACCTGGATGCTGGTCGTCGCCTCGACCGTCTCGGCGTACGCGGCGGCTGCGCGCTCGGCGATGACTCCCATATGGAACGCCATCGAGTCGGCGTCCGGGTGGATCTGAACGACCGCGACCTCCGAGCCGTCCTCGTTCGCATATTCGTTGAACGCGAGCAGTCGCGGCTCGTTCGCTGCGACGAAGTCGACGAGGTCTGGCACTCGCATGCCGAAGGCGTCACCGTCTGCGCGCTGCCACGTCGGTTGCAGCGGCCGCTACGGCGACCGCGAACGGGACCGCGATCCAGAACTGTTGCGCACCCGCCTTGCGCAGCTCGCTCCGCAGGTCGACGACACCCGTGAGCTCTGCCTCGAGCGCGCCGGGCCTCGAGAGGGACCGCGCGTGGAGCGCCAAGGGAACGTAATTGAGGAACTCGGCCCGGATCATGCGCCGGCGCCGGAGCGACCCGGCGGTACCCCACATGTCCATCGCGGCCAGGCGTCGAGCGTCCATCCTCACGTAGGTCGAGGGCGATGGGCCTGGACGTAGGTACCCTCGGGCTCGAAGCCGGCATTTCGGTAGACGCGGCCTGCCGGGTTGGTCGTCTCCGTGACGATCACCCACCTGCCACACCCCTGGTCCGCGGTCCACCGGGCTGCCCTCCCGACCAGGTGCGACGCGAGGCCTCGCCGGCGGTGGGACTGAGCCGTGAGCACGTTCTGGTACCGCGCCGTCGTGCCACAGCAGACCACGCCGAGCGAGGCGGCGAGCTCTCCCTCGGCAAAGGCCCCAAAGTACGCAACGACGCCGGCATTGCCCTCACACAAAGCGCGGGCCACCGCGGCCCGGGATCGGGCGAAAGGCTCGTAGGTCGCCGGGTCGAACGACCCGGTGAGCTCGTTCTCGGCCAGCGACAAGCGGACGGTCTCCTCCCAGTCGTCGCCGCGCAGGCGCCGCACCTTGTAGCCCTCCGGCGGAGCGGCGTCGCGGGGCACGCTCCGCGTCGCGAGGACCTCGAGCGCCTGGAGCGCAACCTCGTGCTCACGCCAGGGCTCCGGGTCGTCCGGCATCCGAGTCAGGCCGACGGCGATCCACGTCGCCGACGGGAAGGCAGTGCCGAAGACCCCGACCCATCGGCCCGCATCGTCGGCGGCGTCGGCGTCGGTAACGAGGACGCAGTTGCCCCAGTGGTACGAGGGGCTCCGCGGCGAGCGGACGACCAGGTGGTCGCCTCGATCCTCCACGCTCGAGCCCGACAGCTGGAGCACTGCGATCTCCGTCGCCCATCCGATTCCGAGCTCAGGCATTGGGCACGCCCTGCTCCTCGAGCAAGCGCCGTAGAAGCTCGGCACCGGCCGGGGCCTGCGCGACGCCGTTCGTCTGGTTGTTGTTGTTGAAGAACGCGTAGGCCTGCTCGGCGCCCGATGCGAGCTCTCGCAGCGGCTCGACCCACTCGGAGAGCTCGTCCTCGGTATAGAGATGGTCGAAGCGGGCCGCCGCACCGCCCCCTCGGACGTTCCAGGTCGCGGCGTTGCGGCCGTGGAAGCGGACATACGCGAGCGGGCTCGTGGCGGCGACGACCGTCTCCGGCACGTTGCCGCCCTCGCGACGAGGAGCGTCAACGGTCACGTAGGACATTCGGCGCTCCTCCAGCCACGAGAGCACCTGTGCGCGGCGCTCCTCGGCGAACCAGTCGCGGTGGCGGAACTCGACGAGCATCTCGTCATCGCCGAGCTGGTCTCGCGCCCACTCCAGGTAGTCGAACGACGACGGCTTCGGGACGATGTACGGCGGGAGCTGGAAGAGGATCCCGCCGAGCTTCCCCGCCTGCCGGAGCGGCTCGAGCGCCGTGAGGAACTCGCGAAAGACGATCGCGCGGCGCTCGCGTGGCGGCCGGTCGACGCGGCCCCGCTCGTCCAGCGGCATCCCTTCGCGCAGATCGGGCGGCAGCTGCTCGAGCCGCACCGGATGTCGCGTCATCAGCCCGAACGCCTTGATGTGGATCACGAACCCCGGGGGCGTCCGGTCGGCCCAGCCCTGCACCATCGGCTCGTCGGGCACGCGGTAGAACGTCGAGTCGACCTCGACCGCCGAGTAGTGCTCCGCGTACCAGGCGAGGCGCTCCTTCGCGGGAAGCCCCTTGGGGTACCAGTGCTTGACGAGCGCGTCGTCGGCGAACGAGCACGTGCCGATCCGAACGGGCGCAGTCACCCCCCGAGCATAGAATCGCCGGATGGACTCGAGGCCGATCGGTGTCTTCGACTCCGGCGTCGGCGGCCTCACGGTTCTCCACGAGTGCCTGGTCACGATGCCGCACGAGGACTTCGTCTACCTCGGCGACCACGCGCGGCTCCCCTACGGACCGCGGCCGCTCCCCGAGATCGCGCGGTTCGCGCACGAGATCGCCGCCTACCTCGAGCGCGAGGACGTGAAGGTGATCGTCGTGGCCTGCAACGCTGCCACCTCGGCCGCGCTCCCTGCGCTTCAGTCCTCTCTGGCCGTCCCGGTCGTCGGCGTGATCGCGCCCGAGGCGGCCGCCTCGGTCCGCGCCACTCGGAACCGCCGGATCGGCCTACTCGCCACCCAGGCGACGGTCGCCGCCGCCCGTTACGAGGCCCTCGTCCGCACTCTCGACGCGGGCGTGCGTTTCACCGCCGTCGCGTGTCCCGACCTCGTCCCGCTGATCGAGGCGGGAGAGCAGACCGTCGACGCCGTCCGCGTATACGCCGCGCCAATCAAGGCGGCAGGCTGCGACACCGTCATCCTCGGCTGCACCCACTACCCGCTCATCCGGCCCGTTCTCCAGCGGGTCTTCGGGCGCGAGGTGACCCTCGTCTTCTCGGCCGAGGAGGTTGCGCGCGAGGTCGACGAGACGCTTCGCCGCAAGGGCTGGGAGAACGCCGCCGGCCGCGAAGGTGCCTACCGCTTTCTCACGACCGGCGATCCCGAGCTCTTCGCGAGCCTCGGCGAGCGGTTCCTGCAGCTGCCGCTCGGCGACGTGAAGCCCGTGTCGGTCGCCGAGCTGGAGCGCCTCGCCGCATGACGCGTGGTGACGGACGCAGGCCCGACGAGCTGAGGCCGGTCGTCGCCGACCCTCTCTTCCTCGAGCAGCCGCACGGCATGGTGCTCTGGTCGCAGGGGCGTACCCGCGTCCTCTGTACCGCGAGCGTCGTCGAGAACGTCCCACGCTGGCTTTATCGCAGCGGCCGCGGGTGGGTCACCGCCGAGTACTCGCTGCTCCCGGCCTCGACCGGCGAGCGCACCGACCGCGAGGCCGCTCGCGGGAAGCAGGGCGGGCGCACCGTCGAGATCCAACGGCTGATCGGGCGCGCCGTCCGCGGCGTGATCGACTTCGAGGCCCTCGGCGAGCGCACCGTCCATCTCGACTGCGACGTCCTCCAGGCCGACGGTGGGACCCGCTGCGCCGCGATCTGCGGCGCCTATGTCGCCCTCACCCGCGCGCTCGACCGCTTCGGCCTCGCAAAGGCGATCAGCGGTTCCGTCGCCGCCGTGTCGGTCGGCGTCGTCGACGGCGAGCCGCTCCTCGACCTCGAGTACACCGAGGACTCGACGGCAGACGTCGATCTGAACGTCGTCATGACCGGCGAGGGCCAGTTCGTCGAGGTGCAGGCGACCGCCGAGCGCGTGCCGTTCGACCGCGTGCGACTCGACGAGCTGCTCGACCTCGCCGCCGGCGGGATCGAGGAGCTCGCGCTCGTCCAGCGAGACGCGATCGACGTCCCCCGCGACTGACCCGAGCTATGAAAGCAGTGCTCGCCTCCCAGAACCGGCACAAGCTGGAGGAGCTTCGCGAGGCGCTTCCCGGCTGGGAGCTCGAGGCGCTCGACGCCGATGCCTACCCGGAGGAGACCGGCGAGACCTATTACGAGAACGCACTCATCAAAGCCCGGTTCGGCCGGGAGCACGCCGACCCGCATGCGTGGGTGCTCGGAGAGGACTCCGGGATCGAGGCCGTCGCGCTCGACGGTGCGCCCGGGCTGCACTCGGCCCGGTGGGCGCCCGGGCTCGATCAGGCGGACGCCCTGCTCGCGCGCCTCGAGGGCGAGCCCGAGCGGCGCGCCCGGATGGTGACGGAGCTCGTGGCCATTTCGCCTTCCGGCGAAATGGCTAGTGGGCGCGGGTGTCCTCGAAGGAGAGCTCGCCACTGAGCGGCGCGGCACGGGCGGCTTCGGTTACGACCCGATCTTCATCCCCGCCGGCGACACCCGCACGGTCGCCGAGATCGGAGACGACTGGAAGCGGCGGAACTCGCACCGCGCTCGCGCCGCCCACGCCCTCGCCGAGGCGGTCGAGGCCCGGCGCGTCCCGTGACGGGCGGCAGTATGCTCACCTGATGGATGCCGTTCAGGCGCTTGCCGACCTGACCGAGATCTCGTCTCAGGTCCATCAGGTTGCGATCCTCGACAGCGACGGGACGCTCCTCGCCGCGACCGCGCGTGAGCCCGTCCGCGCCGAGCGCTTCGTCGCGTCCCTGATGCCGCTCCTCGACGAGGCCGACCGCCTCGCACGGTCGCGCGGGCTTTCCGAGCTCTCCCAGCTCGAAGTCTCGACGCTCGAAGGCAGTGTCTTCGCGGTGCGCCAGGACGGCCGGCTGATCGCGGCCACGACACGCTCCGATCCGACAGTCGGGCTCATCTTCTACGACCTCAAGCACTGCCTCGGCAGCATCGACGGCGCCGTCTCGCCGTCACCGAAGAAGGCCGCGAACGGCTCGGGTCAGCGCGCCCAGGCCGGCCGGCGCAGAAGGGCGGACACCTCTGCGTAGGTCGATGACATTCCTGCTCCTCGTCCTGGGCACGCTCGCCGGGACGGTGATGTACCGCCGCCGCTCGGCACGCCGGATCGAGCGCGTCGAGCTGTATGCGGCCGACGGCTCGATGGTGTCGATCCCCGACGGCTCCGCCGACGCCGAGCGGTTGCTCTCGCTCGCCCACGACGTCCTCTCGCAGCCCGGCTAACCGTGCAGGAGCTCGCTGCAGCGATCCGCGAGGCGGCACTCCTCGAGGGTGACTTCGTGCTCCGGTCGGGCAGGCGCAGCAACTACTACCTCGACAAGTACCGCTTCTCGACCCGCCCCGACCTGCTCGCCGCCCTCGGCGAGGCGATCGCGGCCGCCGTCGCCGAGCACGAGCCCGACGCGGTCCGGCTCGCAGCCCCGGAGCTCGGGGCCGTCCCCCTTGCGGCCGCGGCATCGCTCGACTCCGGCCTGCCGTTCGTGATCGTCCGCAACAAGCCGAAGGAATACGGCACCGGCAACCGGATCGAGGGCGTGTTCGAGCCGGGTGAGCGCGTCTGCCTGGTGGAGGACGTCGTCACGGCGGGCGGCGCCGCGCTCGAGGCGGTCGTGGCTCTGCGCGAAGCAGGACTTCAGGTCTCGACCGTCGTGTGCGTCGTCGACCGCGAGGAGGGGGGTGCCGACGCGCTCGCCAGGGCGGCGGTCCGGCTCCGTCCGCTCCTTCTCTCCTCGGAGGTGCGCGAGGCCGCTCCGACCCCGCATGGTTGAGCGATATCCGACGGGGTTGTTAGGGTTTCGCCCAAGGTCTGACGAATTCGGCACCCCAACCAGGAGGAAGCTTTGACGAAGCAGGAGTTCATCCAGAAGGTCGCAGGCAAGAGCGGCCTGTCCAACCGCGATGCGGGGAAGGCCGTCGATGCGTTCCTCGAGTCGGTTACCGAAGCACTGAAGGCCGACGATTCGGTCAACTTCACGGGGTTCGGGAAGTTCTCGGCAGCCGCCCGCGCTGCTCGAATGGGCGTGAACCCCCGCACCGGTGAGCGCGTCCAGATCGCCGCGACCACCGTCCCGAAGTTCAGCGCAGGCAGCCAGCTCAAGGCGGCGCTCAAGTAGCCGAGGCTTCACCGATGGACTGACGAGGGCCGCACGATGCGGCCCTCGCTCGTTGTCGGGCTGGCACCGGGCAGGCCCCTGCGGCCGCGTCGGGTCGGGCGTCTAGTCTTGTCGCGGATGACTGTCGCGACGCTCACCTTCGGCGACCGGGTCGCCGCCGAGGTCGAGAGAAAGCGCAGCCAGCTGGTCGTGGGGCTCGACCCGCGGCCCGATCTCCTCCCCGTCGAGCTTCGCGGCGACGTGACCCGTTTCTGCTGCGGGATCGTCGACGCCGTCGCCCCCCATGCCGTGGCGGTGAAGCCGCAGCTCGCGTTCTTCGAAGCGCTCGGCACGCCCGGGATGCGGGCATTCGTCGAGACGTGCGCCTACGCACGCCGCGCAGGGCTGCTCGTGATCGCCGACGGCAAGCGCGGCGACATCGGCTCGACCGCCCGCGCGTACGCGGCCGCCTACCTCGAGGGAGAGGAGCCGGTTGCGGATGCGCTCACGGTCAACCCCTGGCTGGGGCGCGACTCGGTCGAGCCCTACCTGTCCGCGGCACGGCGTTACGGCACCGGGATCTTCTGCGTCGTGAAGACGTCGAACGCGGGCGGCGAAGTGCAGGACATGACCCTTTCCGACGGACGGCCGGCCTGGCAGGCGGTCGCATCGCTCGTGGCCGACTGGGGCGCCGACCTCGTCGGCGAGCACGGCCTGTCGGCCGTCGGCGCTGTCGTCGGCGCGACCCACCCGCGCGCGGTCAGCGAGGCGCGGAAGCTGATGCCGCAGACGATCCTGCTGCTGCCGGGTGTCGGCGCGCAGGGTGCTCGGCCGGGCGACCTCGCGCGGGCGTTCACGAGCGGCCCGGCAAGCGCCCTCGTCAACGCCTCACGCTCGGTCACCTACTCGTTCCGCGACTCCGGCGAGGATTTCCGTGCTGCGGCAGGGGCCGAGGCGGCCAGGCTGAAGAACGAGGTATGGGCCGTCTCGGGGTGGTAGCGATCCCTGGCGGGCGCTGGCGGGCCTATGCCGGCCCGGCGGCACTGCTTGTCGCCGTGACGATCACGGTCGCCATGGTGCGAGGCGGGGTCCGAAGCAGCGGCCACCACGCCTCGGCGCCACCGGCACCGGTAGTTCGTCAGGCCGCGCTGAAGCCGCCGCCCCATCACCTGCGCCGCACCTACGTCGTTCGGGCCGGTGACACGATCGAGGCGGTCTCGACGAGGACCGGGATCCCTCAGGCCAGGATCCTCGCGTTGAACCCGAAGGTCTCGCCTACCGCACTCTTCATCGGCGAACGCCTGCGGCTCTCATGAGGGCTGCCCTCGCTGGAGTTGCCGGCGCGGCGTGCTGCCTGGCTGCAACCGCGGGCGCGGCGGCACCGAGCGTCGATGCCCGTTCCTGGCTCGTCGAGAACCCCGTCACCGGTGACGTGCTCGCCTCCCACGAAGCCCGTTACCAGACGCCGATCGCTTCGATCACGAAGCTGATGACCGTCATCGTCGCCCTCCAGCACCTGAAGCTCTCCCAGATCGTCGGTGTCGACCCGCGCGCCGCCGCAGTCGGCCAGGAGTCGGCGTACCTCGAGCCCCATCAGCAGATCACCGTCGCCGATCTCGTGAACGCGGCCCTGATCCAGTCCGCCAACGATGCCGCCGACGCGCTCGCGCTCGCGACCGCTTCGAGCTTCTCCGCGTTCGCGGGGCTGATGAACGCGCAGGCGAAGGCACTTGGTCTCACAGACTCGAACTTCGTGCGACCCGACGGCCTCGACGCCCCCGGCGAGCGTTCGAGCGCTCGCGACGTCACCCGGCTTGCGGTCGTCGCGATGGCGATCCCGGCCGTGCGAACGGCTGTCCGCCACGTCACCGCGACGCTCGCCGACGGCCGCGAGCTCCACACGTGGAACGACCTGCTCGGAGTCGTGCCGGGAGTCTTCGGCGTCAAGACGGGACACACCGACGACGCGGGCTGGAGCCAGGTCGCGGCCGTACACGGCGACGGCACGACGATCTACGCCACCATCCTCGGCAGCCCGTCGCGCTCGCGGCGGAACGCCGACCTGCAGAGGCTGCTCGCCTACGGGCTGAACCAGTACCGCCGTGTCGATGCGGTCGCACGCGGCCATAGGTACGCGACGTGTCGAGCTTCCTTACGGCCGCGAGGCGCTCCCGCTCGTCGCCGCGGCGCCACTCTCGAGCGTGGTGCGGATCGGGGTCCCGTTGACCGAGCGCGTCGTCGCCCCGACCGCGGCGTCGCTACCCGTCCGGCAAGGGCAGAGGCTCGGGGAGGTGCAGATCTACGCGGGCGGGCGGCTGCTCGGGTCGCGCGCGCTCGTCGCGCCCCGCTCGGTCTCGAAGCCGGGCCTCGCGGGCCGCATGAGGTGGTACGCCGCACGTACAGTCCACAACGTCGTCGGCCTGGTCACTCCATGATCGTCACGGTCACGCTCAACGCCGCCTTTGCCCGCACGATCACCGTGCCGAACTTCCAGCGGGGGCAGAGGCATCGCGCGAGCGCGGGCCTTCCGCTCGCCGGCGGGAAAGGGATCAACGTCGCCCGCGCCCTGAAGCAGCTCGACGTTCCGGTCGTGGCCACCGGCCTCGCCGGCGGGCAGGCCGGGCTGAGGATCGTCGAGCGGCTCACCGGCGAGGCCATTCTCAACGACTTCGTGCGCATCGAGGGCGAGTCGCGCACGACCACGGCCGTGGTCGACCCCACGAACTCGAGCTATACGGAGATCAACGAGTGGGGGCCGGTCGTCAGGCCCGACGAGCTCGAGCTCTTCGACGCGAAGCTTCGCTACCTGTCGCGTGCGGCGCGCCTCGTCGTCTTCGCCGGGTCGCTGCCGCGCGACGTGCCCGAGGACTTCTACGCCGAGGCCATTCACGACCTGGCGCGGCGGAACGTCCCCTCGGCGCTCGACTGCGAGGGGGAATCCCTACGGATCGGAGTCGAGGCGGAGCCGCTGCTCGTCACCCCGAACCAGGCGGAGGCTGAGTCGCTCGTCGGCCAGGAGTTCCACGACGAGGAGGACTTCGTGCTCGCGCTCGAGGCGATCGCCGACCGTGGCGCGCGGAACGTGATCGTCACGACCGAGGGCGGTTGTTACGCGCTGCTCCGACAGGACCGCGACGTGCACCGGTACCGCGTCGATTCGCCCAGGCTCGAGCCGGTGTCGCGGGTCGGTGCCGGCGACGCTCTGCTCGCGGGCTTCCTCGCCGCTTGGTACGCCGGGCGCGGGCACGAGGAGTGCCTGCGCGAAGCGGTCGCCGCGGGTGCCGCATCCGTGCTCGAGCTCGGCGCCGGGAACTTCGATCCCCGCGAGGCCGCCCGTCTCCAGGCGGGGGTAACGGTCACCGAGCTCGCCGAGGTGCCTGTCTAGCCCCGCCGCCTCCGCGGGTATCGTGTCCGGATGGAGATCGGAAGAGTCGAGCGCCTGGACGTCTCCGCGCTCGACCGTTCCGACAGGGTCTTCAGTGACAAGTTCGGCAAGGAAGGTCTTACCTTCGACGACGTCCTGCTCGTGCCGGCCGAGTCCGCCGTGCTCCCGAACGACGTCTCGACGGCGACCAGGCTGACCCGCACGATCGTGCTCGAGATCCCGGTCGTCTCGGCGGCAATGGACACCGTCACGGAGGCGCGGATGGCGATCGCGCTCGCCCGGGAGGGCGGCATCGGGATCGTCCACCGCAACCTCTCGATCGCCGACCAGGTGGCCGAGGTCGACAAGGTCAAGCGCTCCGAGTCCGGGATGATCGTCGAGCCGCTGACCCTGCAGCCGACCGCGCTCGTCGCCGACGCGCTCGAGCTGATGGAGCACTACCACGTCTCCGGCGTACCGATCACCGAGGAGGGCGGCCGGCTCGTCGGGATCCTCACGAACCGTGACCTCCGCTTCGAGAAGGACGTCCGCCAGCCGGTGTCGGCGCTGATGACCTCGCGCGACCTCGTGACCGCGCCCGTCGGCACGACGCTCGCCGAGGCCG
Organism: uncultured Actinomycetota bacterium; assembly: GCA_963801905.1. Lineage (GTDB taxonomy): Bacteria > Actinomycetota > Thermoleophilia > Gaiellales > Gaiellaceae > PALSA-600. The sequence goes on from CAWDGP010000006.1 coordinate 48,948, forward strand.
AGAGCCTCCTTCACCGCCACCGGATCGAGAAGCTCCCCGTCGTCGACGAGAACGGGATCCTCCGAGGCTTGATCACCGTGAAGGACATCTCCAAGCGAATCGAGTTCCCCGGCGCGACCAAGGACGCGCAGGGACGGCTCCGCGTGGGTGCCGCGGTCGGAGTCGGGCCCGACGCGCTCGAGCGGGCGCAAGCGCTTTTCTCGACGGGCGCTGACGTCCTGGTGGTCGATACGGCTCATGGCCATTCTCGTGGCGTGATCGAGATGGTCGCGCGCATCAGGGACATCGGAGGCGAGTTCGAGCTGATCGCGGGAAACATCGCCACCGCGGAAGCCGCGGAGGCGTTGATCGACGCCGGTGCCGACGCGCTCAAGGTGGGGATCGGGCCTGGGTCTTCGTGTACGACGCGGATCGTCGCCGGCGTCGGCGTGCCGCAGATCACCGCGGTTCACGACATCGCGGAGGCGGCAGGCCCACAAGGCGTTCCGGTCATCGCAGACGGTGGGATCTCCTCTTCCGGCGACGTCGCGAAGGCGATCGCGGCGGGTGCCGACACCGTCATGCTCGGCTCGTACCTCGCCGGCACCGACGAGGCGCCTGGTGATGTCATTTACTCCCAGGGCGAGCGGTACAAGGAGTACCGCGGCATGGGCTCGATCGGTGCGATGAAGGCGCGCGGATTCTCGAAGGATCGTTACTTCCAGGGCGACGTCGAGGATGTCGAGAAGCTCGTCCCCGAGGGCATCGAGGGGCGCGTCCCCTACAAGGGCCAGCTCTCCGGCGTCGTCCACCAGATCGTCGGCGGCGTCCGCCAGGCCATGGGCTACTGCGGAGCGCCGACGATTGACGCGATGAAGCAAAGCCGCTTCGTCAGGATCACCGGCGCCGGCCTGCGCGAGTCGCATCCGCACGACATCACGATCACGAAGGACGCGCCCAACTATCGGCGATCCTGAGGTCGTACCCCTCCGGCCCGAGCTCCATCCTGAGGAGAGGCCGGTGCTCGTGCTGGACTTCGGCGGGCAGTACTCGCAGCTGATCGCACGGCGCGTCCGCGAGGCCCGGGTGTACTCCGAGCTCGTCTCCCACCGGGCGACCGCCGCCCAGATCGCCAGGCGAAACCCCTCTGCGCTGATCCTCTCCGGTGGTCCCGCCTCGGTCTACGCGGAGGGCGCGCCGCACTGCGACCCCGCGATCTTCGAGCTCGGCGTTCCGACGCTCGGCATCTGTTACGGCATGCAGCTGATGGCGCTCGAGCTCGGCGGCCGGGTCGACCGCACCGGCGCAGGCGAGTTCGGCAAGGCTGCCCTGCGGCTACGCGGAGCGCTCGGACACGACCTCCCGGAAGAACAGACGGTCTGGATGTCACATCGCGACTCCGTCGTGGCGCCACCGCGGGGTGCCGAGGTCACCGCGTCCACGAGCACGACTCCGATCGGCGCGTTCGAGGACCCGGTCCGCCGCCTCTACGGGATCCAGTTCCACCCCGAGGTCGTTCACACCCCGCACGGTCAGGCGATTCTCAAGAACTTCCTCTACGGCGTCGCCGACGCCTCGCCCTCCTGGACGCCCGCCGCCGTGATCGAGGAGCAGGTGGAACGGATCCGCGGGCGCGTCGGCCGTGATCGTGTGCTGTGCGGCCTTTCCGGCGGCGTGGACAGCGCCGTCGCCGCGCTGATCGTCCACAAGGCGGTTGGCGACCAGCTGACCTGCGTCTTCGTCGACCACGGCCTGCTCCGCAAGGACGAGGCCGCTCAGGTGGTGGAGACCTTCGGTGGCCACTTCCGCGTGCCGCTCGTTCACGTGCAGGCAGAGGAGCGGTTCCTCGCCAGGCTCGAGGGCGTCACCGACCCCGAGGACAAGCGCAAGCGGATCGGGGAGGAGTTCATCCGCGTGTTCGAGGACGAGGCTCGCAAGCTTCGGGGCTCGAGCGATTCGGACGTCAAGTGGCTCGTGCAGGGGACGCTCTACTCTGACGTGATCGAGTCGGGCGGCGACGACGGCGTGGCCGAGTCGATCAAGAGCCACCACAACGTCGGCGGCCTCCCCGCCGACATGAAGATGAAGCTCGTCGAGCCGCTGCGACTCCTCTTCAAGGACGAGGTGCGCCGGGTCGGCGAGGAGCTCGGGATGCCCGAGCGGATGGTCTGGCGCCAGCCGTTCCCGGGCCCTGGGCTGGCGATCAGGATCATCGGCGAGGTCACCCGGGAGCGCCTCGAGACCCTCCGCGAGGCCGACGCGATCCTCCAGGAGGAGGTGCGTCGCGCCGGCCTCTACCGGGGGCTCTGGCAGTCGTTCTGCGTGCTCCCCGCGATCCGGTCGGTGGGCGTCCAGGGGGACTCGCGAACCTACGGCTACCCGATCGTCGTCCGGGCCGTCACCTCCGACGACGCGATGACAGCCGATTGGGCGCGGCTCCCGTACGACCTCGTCGAGCTCGTCTCGTCGCGGATCGTCAACGAGATCCCGGCCGTCAACCGGGTCGTCCTCGACGTCACCTCGAAGCCGCCTGCCACAATCGAGTGGGAATGAGGGGCCGGCTCTTCGGCGCCGCTGTGCTCGCTTTCGCGGCGCTGCCGGCGGGGATCGCGGCGGGCGCCACGCTCGAGATCAAGGTCGTCTCCGTCACCGTCTCGACGGTCAGCCACGACATCGGGCCGAAGGGCGCGAGCAAGGGCGACACGATCGTCTACCGTGACAAGCTCGTCAACGCCGCTCCGCAGTTCGGGAAGAAGGCAGGGGCTGAGATCGGCTCCGACAGTGGCACGATGACCTTCACCGGCGCCCACACGGCAACCTTCAACGGCAAGGCGATCCTCCCTCGCGGCACGCTCACGCTCTCTGGCTCGGTCTACTCGAGCCCGCAGGGCCTCGTCGTCCCGGTCACGGGCGGCACGGGCGCGTACGCGCACTACAAGGGAACGCTGCTCGTGGGCTCGGGATCCAAGCGGGTCGCGAACACCTATCGCCTCGCCCGCCCGAGCGGGCCTGCCGCCTGAGCTCCGGCGGGGGGTTCCCGTTCGCCCTCCAGGAAGGCAGAATGGAAGCATGCGGATCATGACCCTGCCGGCGGGTTGCCTGGCGGCGCTCCTGGTCGTCTCGGGTGCACAGGCAAGCAGGACGCAGACCGTGACGATCCAACTCACCTCGTGGATCACGGAGCGAACCGACCACGACCTCCAGCCGAAAGGCAAGCTGAGCAAGGGCGATTACGTCGCCTTCCGGGATCTCCTCATGAACCGCAAGCCGCAATTCGGAAAGAAGACGGGAAAACCCGTCGGGTACGACATCGGCACGCTGACCTCCACGGGAGGCTCAAGAACGAAGATCTTCGTGAAGGTGATCTTCCCGAAGATCGGCACGATCACCTACGCCGGCCCCTTCGTGACCCGGAAGGACGGCACGACCGTGATCCCGATCACCCACGGTACTGGTGCCTTCTCGGGTGCGACCGGAACCGTCCTGATCGGCGCGGGCGAGGCGAAGTCGCCGAACACCTACGTCGTCACCGTCCCGCATCAGCTCGACCTCAACACGACCGGCGTCGCGTAGACGCGGCCTCCTCTGGATCGTCGCGGCATAGCCGTGAGGTAGAACGTCGCCGTGATCGGCGACGTCGCACTGCTGAACGTCGATGAGCGCCCCACGGCGGTGATCGCCGAAGCGACCACCTGGCAGGAGTTCCCGGAGCTCTGGCGCGCCCTCCTCACCGAGGTCTGGGACACCGTCCGGGGCGACGACGAGCTCGAGCCGGGGCGGAACGTGATGCTCTACCTCGACGACGTCCCGCACGTCGAGGTCGGGGTTGAGGCGGCGGGCCCGTTCGAGCGGAAGGGGCGCGTGACGAGCTCGGCGCTGCCGGCGGGGCGGGTAGCGACGGTGAGGCTCGTCGGGAGCTATGACGAGATCGGCGCGGCCCACGACGCCGTTGTCGCCACGTGCGAGCAGCGCGGGCTCGAACGGCTCGGGCCCCGCTGGGAGGTGTACGGCCACTTCGACGAGACCTCCCCCGACCAGGTCGTCGACGTCTTCTACCTCCTCGGTCACAGCACGAGCGGCGTGTAGCGGGCCCGGACGCCGTCGACGAACGCCGCCATCCGGTTCGGCGAGTCCGGCGTCCTCGAGCTCGAGCATGTTCTCCGCGTTCCGCTCGCCCGACCTGGACAGGTTGAACGAGCCGAGGAAGACGGTGTCGTCGGCGACAGTGACCTTGGCGTGCATGAAGTCGTGGACGTCGCCGGCGCCGTACGGAGTCGACGCCTTCGCCGAGAACCGCCCGGCGATCAGCTCCAGCAGCGGCACCTTCCAGTGTCCCCTGCCCAGGCGCCACTGCCTCGCGGCGTCCCTGATCTGCGGGGCATCCATGCACCCGGCCACGTCGACCCGTCCGGCGGCGATCAGGCTCGAGAGCGCTCCGAGGACGGGCGGCGTCGTGAGCACCGGCGAGCAGATCCTCACCCGGCGCTGCGCGCGGCCGATCGCCTGCGCCACGCGGTGCGAGAGATCCTCGCCGTGGCCGGGCGTGAACCACGCCCGGATGCCGTCGTGCCATTCCGGAGGGATGCGCCCGGTCTCGGCGACGGTCCCCGCCCCGAGGAGCTGCTCGAACTCGCGGTGGAAGGTCGCAGCGAGGTCGGGTGAGTCGACGACCACGATCACGTTCTCCTGGCGCTCCCAGGCGTCGTCGGTCCAGTTCGTCGAGCCGGTCCAGACCGAGCGCGAGTCGCGGACGATGTACTTGTGGTGCATCAGGTCGGGGACACCCGCGATCGGGAACGCCTCGACGGGCAGAGACTCGATCAGCTCCTCGTCGGGCGCGGAGGGGGGCGGAACCGGCACAGGCCGGGCGTGCTCGACGTTGTAGGCGAGGCGGATCCGGACCCCCCGGCCGGCCGCCCGGCGGATCGCATCGCCGACGATCGCGGCCGTCTCGGGCCCGAGGTCGAAGTCGTACTGGGCGAGCTCGAGCGACCGCTCGGCGCCGTCGAGGAACCCGGCGATGAGCGCCGCGACGTCTCGCGCCGGCTGGCCGCCGTCGGTCAGAGTACGGATCGTGATGTCGGGCTTCATCGAGCGCCTTGCCGCCGCCAGGATCGGGGGGACGTTCAACTTCTACCGGGACGGCGACCGGGCCGCTCTTCTGCGCTCACGGCTCTCGGGCTACCTCGAGGCTCGTCGCGACGCCCCGGTCCTTCTCGTCGCCGAGGCACCGGGCTATCGCGGCGCCAGGGTCTCGGGGATCCCGCTCACGTCGGAGCGCCAGCTCACCGGCGCGGGGCCCGCCGAGGCGACGGCCACCATCGTCCACCGCACGCTCGACGAGCTCGGCCTCGCCGGCGACGTGCTTCTCTGGAACGTGGTGCCGACCCATCCCGGCGACGCCCGCTCCAACCGCCGGCCGACGCGTGCCGAGATCGAGGCAGGGGTTTGCTTCGCCCGGGAGCTCGCGCACGGGCGCCGGGTCGTCGCCGTGGGCCGGATCGCCCACGATGCGTTCGGCGGCTCCTACGTCAGGCACCCCTCCCGCGGCGGCGCCTCCGATTTCGCCGAGGGGCTCGCAACCCTGGTTTGACCTGGTACCATCGTGCCCCGGCGGACGTAAGTTCGCCGTTCTTACGATGAAGACCTACAGCGCCAAGCCGGGCGAGATCACACGCGAGTGGTACCTCGTCGACGCCGACGGGCAGACGCTCGGGCGTCTCGCGACGCAGATCGCCGACCGGCTGCGCGGCAAGGGCAAGCCGCAGTTCACCCCGCACGTCGACACGGGCGACTTCGTCGTCGTCGTCAACGCGGAGAAGATCGCGGTCACCGGGAACAAGCTGGACGACAAGCTCTACTACCGGCACTCCGGCTACCCCGGCGGCCTCCGCGTTCGCCCGCTGCGCGAGCAGCTCGAGCGCCGCCCGACCGAAGTACTGCGGAAGGCGGTCAAGGGCATGCTTCCGAAGAACAAGCTCGCCGCGCGTCAGCTCACCAAGCTGAAGATCTACGCCGGCCCTGATCATCCGCATACGGCGCAGGATCCGAAGCCCTTCTGATGTCGAGCCCCGCTCAGTATCTCGGCACCGGCAAGCGGAAGACCTCCGTCGCCCGCGTCATCCTGCGTCCGGGCACCGGGAAGACGTGGATCAACGGCAAGGATCTCGACACCTACTTCCCGCGGCTCACCCATCGCAAGATGATCCTCTCGCCGCTCGAGACCACCGAGCTCACGAGCTCGTACGACCTCCGCGTCCGCGTGCACGGCGGCGGCCCGTCCGGCCAGGCCGGCGCGATCCGACACGGCATCGCCCGCGCGCTCGTCGAAGTCAACCCCGATTTCCGCGTCACGCTCAAGCGTCAGGGCTTCCTGACCCGCGACGCCCGCCAGGTCGAGCGCAAGAAGGCCGGCCTGCACAAGGCGCGCAAGGCGCCTCAGTTCTCGAAGCGGTAAAGGCCGAGTAACCGCGGTGGTCGGGCGTAATAATCCCCTCCCTCGGGATGCTCTGCCAAGAGTGCTCGATCTTGGGACGTTCACGCTGAAGCACCTTGAACGCGTGCGCGGCACTGGCTAGGCCAGCCTCGTCACGTCACGGATTCGGGTTGCGGCCGACAAGGACGACGCGGTCGCCGTAGGCGTGAAGGCACATTGCGTCGAGCCCAGCGTTCCGAAGCCAGCTGAGTTGGTCGTGCGCGTCTGCCGGTCGGTCGCCGCCGCGAGCGAGTTGTCCCTCGTACTCCGTATAGGTTGCAGGCGTCGCAGGGTCGATTCGCCGCCAGATGGCTGCCCACGCGGAAAACAGCGACTCGGGAACGGCGACACGATCGACGATCACGATCAGCGCGCCGGACTCCACGACGCCCGCTGACCAGGCGATGGCCTTCTCCTTGTCCGCGTCGGAGAGATGATGGAGCGTCTGGACCGAAAAGGCAGCGGCGTACCGTCCAGTGGGCAGCACGAGGTCGCCTACATCGGCGAGGTCTTGCTGGAGGAGGTGCACGCGCGGCCCGAAGCGATCGAGGCGTTCCCGCGCAAGCTCCAACATCGGTTCTGAGAAGTCGATTCCAACGAGCGAGGCCTCAGGCAGCGCATCGAGTACCGCCTCGGCGACGAGGCCGGAACCGACGCCGAGATCGAGGACGACGCGTTCACCGACTCCCGCCTCGCGGAGCAAGGCAAGAAGGATCTCTTGTTGCTCGACCCGGGTCGGAAGCCCGGCGCCACCGCCGGCGTCCCACTCCCGCGCGGTCTCTCTCCTGTCCCACACCGCCCGGACCGTACCTCGCGAATGCGCGCGCCCGTGAAAGAAGGTCAACCAGGCAACGCGCGCAGCGTTCGGCAAGGCGATCGCGACGAAGTTGTAGCGATCGGGCGCCCGGACGAGGGTGGGAGTTCTGCCGCCGGCGCTCGAATCACTAACCTCCCGCGGATGGCTCGCCGGTACTTCGGGACTGATGGTGTTCGCGGGGTCTCAGGCGAGTTCCTGACTGCCGACCTCGTCGAGCGGCTCGGGCGCGCTGCGGTGCTCTGGAGCGGTGCGCGACGGGTGTTCGTCGGCCGCGACACCCGCGGGTCGGGCCCCGAGCTCGAGGCTGCGCTCGCGGGGGGACTCGCCTCGGGCGGGGCCGACGTCGTCCTCGGCGGCGTGCTGCCGAGCGGGGCGGTCGGCTTGCGCGTCGTCGACTTCGACCTCGGCGCCGTCATCACTGCCTCGCACAACCCGCCCGAGTACAACGGCGTCAAGCTCTTTCTGCGCGCAGGCAAGCTCTCCGACGCCGACGAGGAGGCGATCGAGGCGCTACTGGACGCGCCGCCGGCCCCCGACCGCGGCTCGATCGCCCGTGACGACGGTGTCGCGGCGGCCTACGTCGACTTCGCCACCTCCACGTTCGGCAAGGATCTCTCGGGCCTCGACGTCGTGCTCGACTGCGCGAACGGGGCCTGCTCCGGGATCGCGGTCGACGCGTTCGAGCGGCTCGGGGCCACGGTGCACGCGATCGGGAACGCCCCGAACGGCACGAACATCAACGTCGGCTGCGGCGCCACCGACACCGCGCTCCTGCAGCGGACGGTCGTCGCTCGTGGGGCTGCGCTCGGCCTGGCATTCGACGGCGACGGTGACCGCCTGATCGCGGTGGACGAGCACGGTGAGGTCGTCGACGGCGACGGGATCCTCGCGATCCTCGCCCTCGACCAGCACCCCGACCTGGTGGCGGTCACGCAGATGACGAACCTCGGGTTCCACGCCCTGATGCGGGAGAACGGCATCCGCGTCGTCACCACCGATGTCGGCGACCGCTACGTGCTGGAGGCGCTCGAGCGCGAGGGAGGGGTCCTCGGCGGCGAGCAGTCGGGCCACATCATCCACCTCGCAGACCACGTCACCGGCGACGGCTTGCCCGCCGCGCTCATGCTCTGCACGGCCCTCCGCGGGCGCACCCTGAGTGAGGCAACGTCGGATCTCCACCGTTTCGCGCAGTGCAAGGAGAACGTCCGGGTCGCGTCGAAGGTCCTCACCCGGCCCGTGCAGGAAGCGGTCGAGCGCGCAGGCGCCGAGCTCGGCGACGACGGTCGCGTTCTCGTCCGTCCGTCAGGCACGGAGCCGTTCATTCGCGTCCTCGTGGAGGCCAGAGACGGTGAGTTGGCAAGAAGGGCCTGTGCTACCATCGCATCGCTTGTCGAGAGTGAGCTCGGCTGATTCGCGTGCAGGAATCGCGACCCTGCGATTGCGACAGAGGCCGGGCTTTTTGCGTCCTTAGAGAGGAGCAAGCCACCTATGTGCGGAATCATCGGGTACGTCGGTAGTCGCCCCTCCAAAGACTTGCTGATCACGGGTCTCGAGCGCCTCGAGTTCCGCGGCTACGACTCGGCGGGCATCGCGCTTCTCGAGGACGACGGGCTCGAGTACGTCCGCGCGGTCGGGAATCTCGCGCACCTCAAGGAAGCCGCCGGCACGAACGGCTCGCTGGCGACGACCGGCGTCGGGCACACCCGATGGGCGACCCACGGGGGCGTGAACGAGGACAACGCGCACCCGCTGACGGGCTGCGACGAGGGGCACCTCGCGATCGTCCTGAACGGGATCGTCGAGAACTACCGCGAGCTCAAGCAGGAGCTCGAGGCCTCCGGTCACGAGTTCAGCTCCGAGACGGACGCCGAGGTCGTCGCCCACCTGCTGGAGACCGTCTACGACGGCGACCTGCTCGAGGCCGTCCGCACCGTCTACGGCCGCCTCGAGGGTCACTTCACGTTCGTCGTCATCCACCACGGCGAGCCGAACAAGCTGGTCGCCGTGCGCCGCGAGACCCCGCTCGTGATCGGCCACGGCAACGGCGAGAACTTCCTCGCCTCGAACCTCTCCGCCTTCCTCGCCGAGACACGCCGCGTCTCCTACCCGGGCCACGGCGACATCGTCGAGGTCACGCCACAGGGCGTGCGCGTGATCCGCGCCGAGGACGGCAGCCCCGTCGAGCTCGAAGAGGTGCGCATCGACTGGGACGAGGAGGTCGCCGAGCGCGACGGCTACGAGACGTTCATGCTCAAGGAGATCTACGAGCAGCCCGAGGGCTTCGACGTCACGATCGGCGACCGCGTCCGCCACGGCATCCTCGTCCAGGACGGCCTCGGCCTGAACGAGGACGAGCTCCGCGAGCTCCGCCGCGTCGTGATCGTCGCGTGCGGCACCTCCTACCACGCGGGCGTCGTTGGGCGCTACGTGATCGAGGAGTGGGGTCGCGTGCCGGTCGAGCCGGACATCGCGAGCGAGTGGATCTACCGCAACCCCGTCATCGACGAGGACACCCTCGTGATCGGCATCTCCCAGTCGGGAGAGACACGCGACACGATCCAGGCGATGAAGCTCGCGCGCGAGATGGGCGCCCGCACCGTCGCGATCACGAACCAGATGGGCTCGCAGATCACCCGCGAGGTCGACTCCTCGCTCCTCACGCGCACCGGCCTCGAGGTCGGCGTCGCCGCCACGAAGACCTTCACCGCGCAGACCGGCCTCATGTACCTGATCGGCCTCGAGCTCGCCCGCACCCGCGGCACCCTTCCGGCCGAGGAGATCGAGTTCATCCTCGACGAGGTGTACCGCCTGCCCGAGAAGATGCGGCGCTTCCTTCGGCGCAGCCACCCGATCGACGAGATCGCACAGCGCTTCTACCGCGAGCCCTTCTTCCTCTTCCTGGGCCGTCACATCGGCCTGCCGGTCGCGCTCGAGGGCGCGCTCAAGCTGAAGGAGATCTCCTACATCCCGACCGAGGCCTACTCGGCGGGGGAGATGAAGCACGGCCCGATCTCCCTGCTCGAGGAGGGCACGCCGGTCGTCGTCGTCGCGACGCACATGAACACCGTCTACGACAAGGTCGTGTCGAACATCCAGGAGACCCGCGCCCGCGGCGCCCACGTGATCGCGATCGCGACCGAGGGCAACGAGGAGATCCAGCACCACGCCGACGACGTCATCTACGTGCCGAAGTCGCCGGCCTTCCTGCAGGCAGCCCTCGCGATCCTCCCGCTGCAGCTTCTCGCCTACCGCATCGCCCGCCTCCGCGGCCTGAATGTCGACCAGCCGCGGAACCTGGCGAAGACGGTCACCGTCGAGTAGCCCGTCCCCGCCGCGGAACGGGCGCTGTGTGATCAGGCCGCGAGGGAGGCGGAGGTCTCGGCCCCGACCTCGAGCGCGGTGGCGAGGAACGCCTTCGCCGCCGGCGAGTGGTAGCGGTCCTTGTGCCGTGCCGATCCCGATCTGGCGATGGGGGAGCCGCGGGCCGAGGTCGGTGATCCGGACCGACTCGTCGTTCTGGTCGACTGCGAGACGCGGGAGGATGGCAACCCCGATCCCCGCGCCCGCGAGGCCCTGCACGACGCCGTTCTCGTCGGTGCGGAACACGAAGTGCGGCTCGCGGCCGGTAGAGCGGAGCTGCTCGACGACGATCTCGGTGGCGCGGCAGTTGCGGTACCCGATGAGCGGCTGCTCGACGATCTCGCGGAGGGTCGGGATCCGGCCGGAGGCGGCCAGGCTCGAGTCCCGGGGAGTGACGAGGACGTAGTCGTCCTCGAGGACGAGGACCGTCTCGAGCGAGGGGTTGTCGAGCGGGAGCTGCACGAAGGAGAGGTCGAGCTCGCCGCGCTCGACCAGGTCGGCAAGGACGTTGTCCGAGTGCGACTCGCGAAGCTCGATGTCGACCTTCGGCCATGCGCCGGCGAACCGCCGCATCACCTCCGGGAGGATCTTCGCCCCGACGCTCTGGAAGATCCCCACGCGGAGAGAGCCGGCCTCGCCTGCGGAGAGGGCCGCGAGATCGGACTGGGCGGCCTGCAGGCGCGAGACGATCACGCGTGCGTGGCGCAGCAGCAGCTGCCCGGCCTCGGTCAGCGCGACCGGTCTCGGCCCCCCGGGCCGCTCGACGAGCTTCTCGCCGACGATGCGCTCGAGCGTTGCGATCTGCTGGCTGACCGCCGACTGCGTGTACCCGAGCTTGCCGGCCGCGCGGCCGAACGAGCCCTCGGTCTCGAGCGCGTCGAGAGCGGCCAGATGGCGCAGCTCGACGCCGAGCCAGGAGTCGGAACCGGGTTTGATCTTGATCGCGTTCATTGATGGATATCAGTTAGAACTGGAGTTGCTCTAATGGTATCAGTTGTCGATAATGAGGACATGTTCGCTATCGCCTTCCTCATCGGGCTCGTGGTGCTCTGTGTCCTGGCCGGCTTCTACGGCGCGGATTCGCGGCACGACGACGTCGTCCGCAACCACCGGAACATCTAGTCCGGATCTGGCGGCTGCCGCAGGCGCTTGACGCCGCCTCGGCGCTTTTTCTCCTCGAGACGCTGTTCGCGCGACGCGGAGGTGGGTACGGTCTTTCGGCGCTTGCGACGCGGCTTCGCCGCCGCCGCGACCTGGTCGACGATCCTCTGGGTCGCAAGCTCGCGGTTCCGGGCCTGAGAGCGCTCGTCCTGGGCGATGGCGCGGACGACGGGCCCGAGACGCTCCAGCACGCGCTTCCGCTCGGCCTCCGAGAGCCCCGTCGAGCCCTCCACGTCGAAGAGCGCCTCCACCCGCGTCGAGCTCTTCTGGGCGTGCTGCCCGCCGGGACCGCTCGACCTGGAGACGCGGAAGGCGACTTCCGACCGAATAGACTCGACCTCCATGGCGGCGATTTTGCTCGACGTCGATGGTGTGCTGCACGTTTCCGGTGATCCGATCCCCGGCGCCGTCGACGCGGTGCGCCGTCTTCGCGACGAGGGCCACCGTCTTCGCTTCGTGACGAACTCGACGACGATGCCGCGGAGCGAGCTCGCCGGGCTGCTGCGCACGATGGGCTTCACGCTCGAGGACGACGAGCTCCAGACGACCGGGGGCGTCGCCTCGCGGGTGCTCGCCGGCAAGCGCGTCCTCGCCCTGACGATGCCCGGGATCCTCGACGACCTGGAGGGGATGCAGCTGATCGGGATGAATGCCGACGCGGTCCTGGTCGGCGGCGCCGACGAGACCGAAGAGCCCGGCCGCATCTACTCGTATCTGAACCTCAACCGCGCGTTCCTCGAGCTCCTCGCGGGCGCCGAGCTCTACTGCCTCCACCGCAACAGGTGGTGGCAGACCGCCGAGGGGCCGCGGCTCGACGCCGGGGCGATCGTGGCCGGGCTCGAGTACGCAGCGGGGATCGAGGCGACCGTGCTCGGCAAGCCGAGCCCGACGTACTTCGGCGCGGCGATGGAGGCGCTGGACGCGGACCCGGAGATGACGTGGATGGTCGGCGACGACCTCGAGGGAGACGTCGGGGGCGCGCAGGCCGTCGGCATGCGCACGATTCTCGTCCGCACCGGCAAGTTCCGGCCGGACGACCTCGACCACGCGAGCATCATCCCCGACGGGATCGTCTCCTCGATCGCGCAGCTGCCCGACTGGCTGGAGGAGAATCCATGAGCAGGAGCCGTAGGCTCGGTGGAGGCTCCCAATGAACGCAGGGCCGCGGGTCGGGATCGACCTCATCGAGATCGAGCGTGTGCGGCGGGCACTCGACCGCCACGGCGACGGGTTCCGGTCTCGATGCTTCACCGACGCGGAGCGGGAGTACTGCGACTCGAAGGCGAACCCCGCTCAGCACTACGCCGGGCGGTTCGCCGCGAAGGAAGCCGTCGGGAAGGCGCTCGGGTCGGGGGTGTACTTCACCTGGCGGGAGATCGAGATCCGCGGCCGCCCCAAGCCCGGCGTCCATCTCAGCGGACGGACGGCCGAGGTTGCGAAACGGATCGGGGCGGGCAGCATAGAGCTGTCGATGACGCACTCTCGTGAGCTGGCCGCGGCGGTAGCGGTGGTCGTGGCGCAGTGAACGGCCTCCAGCCGCTGCTGACCGCCGAAGAGACTCGCGCGTCCGAGGAGGCGCACTCCGGATCGCTCGAAGAGCTGATGGAGCGCGCGGGAACGGCCGTGGCCGACCTGATCATCGAGCGGTTCCCGGGCCGGGTGGCCGTGGTGTGCGGACGCGGGAACAACGGCGGCGACGGGCGGGTCTGCGCGCGAGTCCTCCGCGAGCGCGGTCGCGACGTCGCCCTCGTCGACGGCCTCGGCGACCTCGAGGGCCCGGACGTGATCGTCGACGCGCTGCTCGGGATCGGCTTGCGCGATGCGCCGCACGAGGACGTCGCCCGCATGATCGAGCGCATCAACGGGGCCGGGAAGCCCGTCGTCGCGGTGGACGTGCCCTCGGGCGTCGTCGCTTCCACCGGCGAGGTACCTGGGGCAGCGGTTCGTGCAACGGAGACGGTCACCTTCGGTGCCGCCAAGGTCGGCCTCGCGGTCGCGCCGGGCAGGTTCCACTCGGGATCCGTGCACGTCGCCTGGATCGGGCTCGAGCAGGCCGGCCACGAGCATTCTCTTCTCGACGCGACGATTCTCGAGACCGTTCCGCGGAAAGGTGCGGAGTCGACGAAGTACCGGGCAGGCTCGGTGCTCGTGGTCGGCGGCTCGCGCGGGCTCACCGGGGCACCGATGCTCGCGTCTCTGGGAGCGTTCAGGGCCGACGCCGGTTACGTCACGGTCGCCGCGCCGGAGTCGTCGCTTCCCGTGCTCGAGTCACGGTTGCTCGAGGCGGTGAAGCGCGGGCTTCCCGAGGACGCTGCGGGACGGCTGCTTCCCCGGGCGGCCGACGCGGTGCTCGAGCTGGCCGAGCGCGCCCACGCGGTCGTGCTGGGCCCCGGCCTCGGGCGAAGCGACGGCACCCGGGATCTCGTGCGGATAGCGCTCGAGCAGCTCCCCGTCCCGGTTGTCCTCGACGCCGACGGCCTCTGGGAGCTCGAGCCGTTCGAGCGCTCGGCGCCCACCGTCATGACGCCGCATTCGGGCGAGCTCGCGCGTCTCGTCGGGGCCGAGGCCGACGACGTCGACGCGCACCGGCTCGAGTCGGTGCGGCGAGCGGCGTCGAGGTTCGGGGCGACGGTGCTGCTGAAGGGCGCCGACACGCTCGTGGCTTCCCCACGAGAGGGCGTGCTGGTCTCCGGTTACGGGGCGCCCTCGCTCGCGACGGCGGGCACCGGTGACGTGCTCTCAGGTGTGATCGGAGCGTTCCTCGCGAAGGGGATGGAGGCCCGGCTCGCCGCCGGCGCGGGCGCGGTACTGCATGGGATCGCCTCGCGGCTCGTCTCCCCGCAGGCCGGTCTCGTCGCAGGTGATCTGCTTCCGGCGCTCCAGCGCGCGCTCGAGGGCGAGGGCTCCGACCTCGCGCCGCTCGGTTAGCCGTCACGCGGCCCAACGCGGGCCCGCGCACGGGCGAACAGGCCGGGGGCCAGCGCCTGCAGCCAGACGGCGGGCAGGTACCAGCGGGGGACGACGAGCTCGCGGCGGTCGTGCTCGATCGCGCTCATGATGCGGTCGACGACGAGGTCGAGCGGGACCACGAGGATCCGGTAGGCGAGCCCCCGGAAGCGATGCCTCTGCGGGAACCCGGGCGTGTCGACGAAGCCGGGGCACACCGTGTGCACGTTCACGCCGTGGGCGGCGAGCTCGACGGCGACCGAGCGGGAGAACGCGAGCTCAGCGTGCTTGGAGGCCGAGTACGGGCCGACCGCGATCAGCCCGGCGACCGAGACGACATTGACCAGATGCGAGCCAACCCCGAGCCCGGGCCCGAAGGCGCGGAGCGTCCAGACGGCGCCGAGGTAGTTCACGCCGATCGTCCGCTCGATCGTCTCGGGCTCGGCGACGAGGAAGTCCTGCCGTCCCGCGACTCCCGCGTTGCACACGAGGAGGTCGAGGCGGGGGTGGCGCTCGAGCACGCGCGCGGCGACCTCCTCGACCGCGCCGCGGTCCGAGACGTCGCAGGCCTCGTGCTCGTCCGCATCGGGTGCCGCGCCACGTGAGATGCCGACGACATGCCAGCCGTCGGCGCGTAGGCGTCGGCAGAGCGCGGCGCCGATCCCCGACGAGGCCCCGGTGACGACAGCAACACGCATCCGGCGCGAGCGTAGTAACTAAAGTCGCCCCGTGTCATCCAGTAATACTCCGTCGTTCGAGGGAAAGCGCGGCTTGGTTCTCGGCGTCGCCAACCGGCGCTCGATCGCCTGGGCGATCGCACAGCGGCTCGTCGAGGGCGGGGCGCAGCTCGCGTTCACGTTCCAGGGCGAGCGCATCGAGGGAAACGTCCGCGAGCTCGGCGAGTCGATCGGATGCCCGCTCGTCACGGCGTGCGACGTTCGCTCCGACGAGGATGTCGCACGCGTCTTCTCCGAGGTCTCGGACATCTTCGGCGGGCAGCTCGACCTGCTGATCCACTCGGTCGCGTTCGCGGCGGCCGAGGATCTCGAAGGCCGCTTCACCGACACGCCCCGGGACCGCTTCTGGATGGCGATCGACGTCAGCGCCTACTCGCTCGTCGCGTGCACCCGCGCCGCGGAGCCGCTCATGGAGGCGGCGGGCGGCGGGTCCGTGGTGACGATGACGTACCTCGGCGGGGAGCGCGTCGTACCGCACTACAACGTGATGGGCGTCGCCAAGGCGACCCTCGACTCGAGCGTCCGCTATCTGGCGTGGGACCTCGGCCAGAAGAACATCCGTGTCAACGCCGTCTCTGCCGGCCCCGTTCGCACGCTCGCCGCGCGCTCGATCGCCGGCTTCCCGACGATGGAGTCGATCGTCGAGGAGCGCTCGCCGCTCCACCGCCCGATCGACGCCGCAGACGTCGCCGGCGCCGCCGCGTACCTGCTCTCGGACGACGCGCGGAACGTCACCGGGACCACGCTGTACGTCGACAGCGGGTACCACGCGATGGGCATGTAGCTACGGCTGGTTGCGCCTGCGTCGAGACCCTGATCCGACACGCGGCCCCGGATCACCGGCCGGCGGTGAAAGCAGGAGGTGGCTCTCGACGACCGAGTCGGCGACCTCCGCCAGCTTGCGCCCGGTGCGTTGGGAGTGCTCTCGAAGGAGCTCGAAGGCTCCGTCGGCGCTGATGCCCTGAGTGGCCATGAGGATGCCCTTCGCCTGCTCGATCACGGCCCGCCGGCCGAACGCGCCCTGGAGGCTCTGGTACTCGGCGAACCGCTGCAGGGTGATGTCGATGGCACTGGCGAGCCCCTGCGGCTCGTCGTTCAGGATGTAGGCGAAGATCCCGCGCTTGGCGGCCTGGCGGACATAAGCGGGGTCCTCCGCCGACAGGATCGCGATGACGGGACAGGCCGCTTCGCGGACGATCTCTCCGATCAGATCGAGCGCATGCTGGGAGGAGAGACCGAGACCGACGAGCGCGACGTCGGGTCGCTCGCGTGCGGTCACGGCTCCGACCTCCGCGACGTCGATCTCCCGGGCGATCACCTCGTGGCCGAGGTCGGCGACGACCTGGGCGAGCAGACCGAGCCGCTCTCGCTTCTCGTTGGCGATCAGCACTCGGAGGTGCAGGGATTGGTCGTCGGACTTCAACTCGAGGATCCGTGTCGCGGCGCGACGGTGGCGCCCCCGAAACGGTAGACGATTTCGCCGAGCTTGCATGCGATTGAGTGATCGCCCGGGGCGTGGTACCCTCGAGTCCGGCGGTGTCCGAAACCGAGGCGCCGTGACCGTGGCGGCGTGCACGAAATCGCGCGGCCAGACGTGCCCTCCTCAGCAGTGAGCGGGATGCAGCTCTGAACAGCCGGCCCGGCTCTGCGGTCGGCGCCAGGCCCTCGCCGCTGGAGGTCGTCTTTGGGTGCGCGCACGTTCGACAGTCGAACCACGAGCCCGCCGCAGGCTGTCTCGCCTCGCTTCCGGGGGGTCACCCACCTCGGCGCGTTTCTTGCAACGCTGCCCCTGGGAGTCCTGCTGGTGCTTCACGCCCGCTCCGGCGTCGCACAGGTCGGCGCCGCCGTCTTCGCCGCGAGCGTCACGTTCATGCTCGGCAGCGGCAGCCTCTTTCACCGCCGCCGGTGGACTGCGGAGCGAATGCGGTGGATCGCGCTTCTCGACCACGCGTCGATCTACGTGCTGATCGCCGGCACCTATACGCCGTTCGCGCTCCTCGTGCTTCAACCCGCCTGGCGGCTGCCGATCCTGGCCGTCGTCTGGGGCGCTGCGCTCGCGGCGACCTTGAGAAGGCTGTTCCGGCCGCACGCGCCTCCATGGGTCGCAGCTGCCACCTGCGTCGCCCTCGGCTGGGTCTCCGTGATCGTCATGCCGCAGATCCTGCAGCGCATCGGGCTCGGCCCGACGTCGCTGCTCGCGGCCGGCGGAATCGCCTACACGGTCGGAGCGCTCGTCTATGTGCGACGGAAGCCCGATCCCTTCCCCGAGATCTTCGGCTACCACGAGGTCTTCCACGCTCTCGTCATCGTTGCGGTCGCCTGCCAATACACGACCGTCGCGTTCTTCGTGCTCCCGCAGGCATGAGGCGGCCGTCGTCGACCCTCCAGCGCTCCCTCGCGACCTGCGTGTGCGGGCTCGGTCTTGCCACAGCCGTCCTCGTGGCCCGGCGCATCACCGGCACGAGCTGGCCGCTCGACGGCGCGCAGGTGGAGCTCGTGGTCGGCGCCGCCTGCGCCTACTTCGCGAGCTTCGTGTTCAGGGCGCTCGGCTGGCAGCGCCTGTTCCCCGCCGCGTCTCGACCCGATCGCAGCCGGTGCCTCGCAGCGTGTGGCGCTGCGGCGGCAAGCGGCGTCATCCTGCCGTTCCGGCTCGACTACCTCGTCAAGGTCGCGACGCTCCGCCGGCTCGGCGGGGTGAGGCTCGGGCTCGAGGCGATCGCGCTGTCGATCCTTGCTCTCGGGCTCGTCGACGCCGTCGCGATGCTCCCGCTCGCGATCGCCGCCTTCGTGACGTCGGGTGCGATCTTCCGCGCGCCTCTGACGGTCGTCGTCCTCTTCTGCCTCGGCTGCATCGCGATGCTGACGTTCGGCCCGAGGATCGCGCGTCTGCCGCTGCTCGCGCGATCGAGCCGGCTACGAGGGATCTGTGACCGCGTCGGCGGAAGCGCGGCGTGCACAGGATCGACCGTCGCCGCGGGCGGCTTCCTGCTGTGCTGCTGGCTGATGCGGGCACTCGGCAGCACGCTCCTGCTCTGGGCGCTGGGCGTCGGCTTCTCCCCGACGTTCGCACTGATCATCCTCTGCCTCGCCGCTGCCGCGTCGATCCTGCCGATCACCGCCGGCGGAGCGATCGCCGGCGTCGGCGCGACGTCCGGCGTACTGCTCGCGCTCGGAGTGCCGACGCGCGCCGCTGTCAACTTCTCGCTGGCTTCGGGACTGCTCCTCACGAGCACCGCGCTCGTCGCGGCGATCATCGGTGTCGGCGGATCGGTCATCTTCGCCCTCGGGCGGCGCCGCCTTGTTCGCCTCGGGCCGCACTAGAACGTTCGCACCCCTGCGCTCCCACGTGCGCGCAGCCCGCGTCCTCGCCCGGACGCTCGACCTCCCGGGGACGCGACGCTCGCCTGGCCCGGAGGCCGAGGACGGAGCTCTCGGCGCCTGGCCGGCGGTGACGGTGCGCCCGCGGTCGGCGCCTCCCTGGCCGGCGGTGATGTTCGTGAACGGCGCGACGCCCGACGGCCGGGCTCACCCCGGCGTGCGCCGCTTCGCAGCCTCGCTCGCACGAGCGGGGTACATCGTCTTCATCCCGGAGCTACCGGGCGTCGCCGCCGGCGAGCTCTCCCTTCCGACGGTCGAGGCGTCCGTGGAGTCCGCGGTGAGGGCGGTCGACTCGGCCGAGACCCGCGACGGCCGGATCGCCCTGGTCGGTGTCTCGGTCGGAGGAACGCTCGCGCTGCTCACCGCCGCCACGCCCGGGCTTTCGACTCGCATCTCGGTCGTCGCATGTATCGCTCCCTTCACGGACCTCGAGAAGGTGGTGATGCTGGCGACGACCGGGATGTACCCGGGCCCGGATGGACGGGGCCCCTACCCGGTGCCGCCCGAGCTGCCGGTCGGGGTCGCGCGGTCGCTGGTCGGGAGCCTCGACCCGACGCCGGACGCCCAGGCCCTCGACCGAGCCCTCGACAGCCTCGATCCGACATCACCCGATCCGCTCAGCCGTCTTCGCAACACGCCGTGCAGATCGCTCGGCCCGGACGCCGCCGCCACACAGGCGCTCCTGGTCAACCGCGACCCGGAACGCTTCGACGGCCTCTTCGCGGCGCTCCCGGACGATCTGCGACAGGTCGTGGCTTCGCTCTCTCCGCTGCGATCGGCCGGGGGCCTCTCGGCGCCGGTCGAGATCGCCACCGCTCCGCACGACAAGTACTTCCCGGTCGCGGAGTCGCTCGCCCTCCAGCGTGAGGTCACGGGCGTCCGAATCACCGTCACCTCGGCGCTCGCCCACGCCGAACCGAGGCTGACCCCGAGGAACGTCGGCGACTTCGCGCGGCTGGAGGGCTTCATCGCTCGCTCGCTCGCGGCCGCCGCCTCCTGACAGGCATGGTGTCGCCATGAAGCTCCTCGTGCTCGGCGGCACGGTCTTCCTCGGTCGCCATGTGGTCGAAGCGGCCCTGGAGGAGGGCCATGAGGTCACGACGTTCACGCGCGGGCGCACGAATCCGGCGCTCCACCCGGAGGCCGAGGCGCTCGTCGGCGACCGCGACGGAGCGCTCGACGCGCTCGCTGGGCGGGAGTGGGACGGCGTGGTGGACACCTCCGGGTACGTGCCGCGGATCGTGAGGCAGTCGGCGGAGCTGTTGCGCGCCGCCGCCGGGCGCTACGTGTTCATCTCGTCGATCTCGGCCTACGCGGACCACAGCGCCCCGTACGACGAGAGCGCGGCTCTGGCGACGGTCGACGACCCGCTCACCGAGGACGTCGGGGCCGCGTACGGCGGGCTCAAGGCCGCCTGTGAGCGTGTCGTCGAGGAGGTGTTCGGCGACCGGGGAACGAGCGTGAGGGCCGGCCTGATCGTAGGACCGCACGATCCGACCGACCGGTTCACCTACTGGCCCGTACGGATCTCCGAGGGCGGTGACGTCCTTGCGCCCGGCGAGCCGGGGCGGCCCGTCCAGTTCGTCGACGCACGCGACCTGGCCGCGTGGACGGTCGAGCTCGCCGGGCGGGGCCCCGGCGGTCCGCTCAACGCGACCGGGCCCGCCGAACGGCTCGAGCTCGGCGCGTTGCTCGACCGCGCGGCAACAGCGCTCGGAGCCGACTGCAGGTTCTCGTGGGTCGACGACGCGACGGTGCTCGCCGCGGGCGTCGAGCCGTGGACCGAGCTCCCGCTCTGGGCGCCGGGCCCCGAGCTCGAGGGCCTGATGCAGGCGCGCACTGACCGCGCGCTCGCGGCGGGCCTCGAGCTGCGGCCGCTCGAGCAGACTGTGCTCGACACGCTCGCGTGGGCGCGCGAGGCGGGGCCGCAGCGTCCGACGCTCTCCCGTGAACGCGAGCAGCGGATCCTCGCAGCCCACGGCTCCTGAGCCATACTGCGGAGGTGCTCCGTTCCGAGCGGAAGCGGAAGGCCCTCGCCGCCGCCGTCGTCTTCAACGTCGCCGGCACGCTCGTCGCGCGGCGGCTGGGCTACGACATCCCCGGGAACGTCGTGGTGCGCTGCCGGCGGGGTCATCTCTTCACCACGATCTGGATCCCCGGCGTCTCGGTCAAGTCGATCCGGCTCGGCTGGTGGAGGGTCCAGCGCTGTCCGGTCGGACACCACTGGTCGATCGTCGTCCCGGTGCGCGAGGCGGAGTTGAGCCGGCGGGACGCCCGACGAGCGCGCGAGTTCCGGGACATACGCGTCCCGTAGTCGGACCGGGAGGCTCAGCTCGAGAAGCCGGAGATCGCGTCGCCGATCAGCTTCGCGCCGATCAGCAAGCAGAGCGCGGACATGATCACGGTGTTGTTGCGGGTCATCCAGCCACGGAGCGCCTCGAGCGGCTCGTGCGACCGGTCGCCCGCGACCAGGGAGTAGAGGAGCGGGGTCAGGACGCCCGCGGAGGCGAGCAGAACGAAGATCACCAGGACGGCCGCTTGCTTCGGCACGGAGAGCCCGAAGCCGGCGATCTCCGTGGCGCCTGCAGCAACGAGCAGCACGTTCTTCGGATTCAGTGCCGAGAGCGCGAAGCCTGCTCCTGCCGCCTTGGCGGTGTTGAAGCCGTGGATCGAGCGCATCCAGCCCGGCATCGGCGCCTCCTCCTCGTCGCGGGGGCGACCGACCCATCCCTTCACGGCAGCGGCAAGGAGTAGCAGACCGAGAACGAGAAGCACGGCGTCGACCCAACGGGTGGGCTCGCCCGCGTCGCTTGCATCAGCCTCTCCGGCGAGCAAGAGCACGATCACTCCGACTCCCGCGAGCCCGGCCAGCCAGGCGAGGACGAAGGCGACGCCGTTCGCCTGTCCGCGTTCGGAGCCGAGAAAAAGCACCACTGCAATGATCGGGACGGGGAAGACGGCGATCGCGACCGCGACCGGCAGCACGTCGCCTATCGCGCGGCCCATCTTCTCCCGTCCCCGAAGTGCGCCACCGGGAGCCGAGTCTGACAGACTCCCTGTCGGGACGTGTCCATCCGCTCCAGGATCGAGGCTCTGCCGGCGTTGGCCGAGGAAGCACGGCGGCAGACGGAGCGAGTGCCGGGCTCCAAGCTCGTCTACGAGGTCCTGGCCACCGAGCGCCGGGTCGGGGGAGCGCTGATCGAAGCCGGTGTGGCGTTCCGCCTCTTCCTCTGGCTCGTGCCGTTCGGGCTCGTCGTCGCCGCGCTCCTCTCGCTCTGGGTCGACGTGAGCGAGCAGGGACTGGAGAACGAAGCGCGCAAGTTCGGGATCAGCGCTGCCGCGGCAAGCGGCGGCGCCAAGGCCCTCACCGAGGGGAGCCGCGACATCTACATCCTCATCCCCTTCGGGATCGTCGCGCTCGCGTGGTTCACGCTCGGAGCGCTGCGGGCCCTGGTCCTTGCCTTCTCGCTGGCCTGGGGGCTCGAGCCGGCGAAGATCCGCCGCCCGCTCCTCGCGATCCTGTTCTTCAACGTCGTCTATGTGGTCGGCGCGGCCTCCGGCGTGGCCGTCGCCTGGCTTCGCGCGCAGGTCGGGGCGGGAGCGGTCATCGGCATCGTCCTCAGCGTCCTCCTCGTGATGGGGCTGGCGCTCGTCGCAATGTGGTTCCTGCCCCATCCACCTGTTCGCCTCCGTGATCTCCTTCCCGGCGCCGTCCTGATCGGGATCGGCAACCAGGTGGTCTCGGTGGTCGTCGTCTATTACTTCGCGCCACGGCTCGGCCGGGCCGAAGAGGCCTACGGGGCGTTCGGCACGGCCGCCGTTCTGCTCGTTTGGCTCTACGTAGAGGCGCGCCTCGCGGTCGGCGCAGCCTTCCTCAACGCCGTCGTTCACCGCCGGCGCACGGGCGAGGCCGTCCAGGGGTAGCGGCCCTATGCTTGCGCGGTGTTCCTCGTCGTCGCGATCGTGCTCCTGCTCCTGCTCCCGTGGCCGTGGAGCATTGTCGGCTTCGCGGCCGGCCTCGTCTGCTTCGGAGGCGAGGTCCTCTTCTGGCAGCGGCGCGTCCGCACGCACCGGGCCGCCGTGGGTCCCCAGACGCTCGTGGGAGGGAGGGGAACGGTCGTCTCCGCATGCCGGCCCGCCGGTCAGGTTCGCGTGAACGGCGAGATCTGGGGCGCGTACTGCGCGGCCGGCGCGGATGCGGGAGAGACGGTCGAGGTCGTCGGGCGCAGAAAACTGACCCTCGTAGTCGAGGCCGTCACGGACTAGAGGTACTTGTTGCGCTGAAGCCAGAGCATCGCGCCGAAGCCCCAGAGCGGTGGGAGGTAGAAGGTGGAGATCCGGTAGAGGAGCACTGCAGCGAGCGCAGCCTCGTCGGTCATCCCGGCCGCCACGAGGCCGATCGTGAGGCCGAACTCGGCGACGCCGATGTTGCCCGGCACCGGGACGAGGCTCCCGAGCAGTGAGACCCCGATGTTGATGACGAGCAACTCGGCGATCGAGATCTGGTATCCGAAGCTGCGGGCAAAGAAGCCGAGCGCAATCGCGAAGAGCACCTCCGCGGCGAGGCTGCCGAGGACGAGCAGCGCCAGCTTGTCCGAGGAACGGAGGGCATCGAGTGCACGGCGTACGTCCGGCCACCAGCGCCGGACGTTGTCGACGATCCCGTGGCGAATGCGCCTGACGACCAGCAACACGATCACGGCAGCGACCACGAGCCCGATGAGGATCCAGAGCAGGGTCCTCGTCCCGCCGGACGGGAACGGCGCCTCGAGGGCGAGCGACGACTCGGAGAAGATGAGCAGGAGGGCGAGCAGCACTCCTTGGACGGCCGTGCTGGCGAAGGAGTCGATCACCCCGGATGCGACGGCGGTCGCGGGGTTGATCCCTTGACGCTGGAAGAAGCGGACGTTGACCGCCATCCGCGCCAGGTTCGACGGCAGCGCGAGGTTCATGTACCCGGTCGCGAGCTGCATGACGTACACCGGCCCGAACGGGAGCTCGGCCGGCACCGAGCCGAGTGTCGAGACCGCCTGGGCGATGCGCGGAAGCTGCGCGACGACGAACCCGGCGGCGACCCATCCCCAGGCGGCGTCGCTCAACGTCGAGGTGAGCTCGCTCCAGTCCACGCCGCCTGCCGCGCTGAGGACCGCGTAGGTAGCGAGGCCGACTAGTGCGATCTGCACCACCGCTCGCACCGAGACCCGGCGGAGCCGCGCGAGCTCCGGGGCCCCGACCGCGAGCTCGGTCGCCGCCTGCTCGCGGAAGTCGTCGACGTCGATGCCCGCGGCCTTCAGGGCCCGGCGAAGCGGGGCGCCGAGAGCGGCCGATTGGAGGTAGGGAAGAAGGCTTCCGACCTGGTCCCGACCGAGGGCCTCGATCGCGCCGTCGAGCGCCCGCCGACTCCCGACGAGGCTCGCGGTCGTCATCAGAAGCTGGACGCGCCCCGCCGAGAAGCTGCGGTCATCGGGTGCGACGGTCGAGTCGGAGAAGTCGACGAAACCGACCTCGGGCCCCACGAGCGCCACCGTGCTCGGGTCGATTCGCCCGTGTGCGACCCGAAGTGCCTCCAGGCGGCCGAGCGCCGCCCAGGCCGCCCGGACGAGATCGTCGTCGAGCTCCGCCTCGGCCAGGGCGCGGAGTGCCCGCGCCTCGCCGCGCAGCACGAGGAGGGCGTCGTCGTCGGCGGTCGAGCCCGCAGTGACCACGTCGAGCGTGGCGACACCGCCGTTCGCGACGAGGAGGGTGACGAAGGCCTCGTGCTCGGCAGACTCGAGCCGCGTCATCGCGATTCGCGCGACGCTCCCTCGGTACCAGACGCTTCGCCACAGCTTTGCCAGGAACCGGGTGTCGTACGCGTCGCGGCCGTAGATCTTCACCAGGAGCCGCCGAGCCTCGGCATCCACCCCTCTCACGAGGAATACTCCGGCCGCCTGGTGCTCGGCGACCTCCAGTTCCCTGGCGTTCACCCCGAGCTCGACCAGGCCGGCCGCGACATCGGGGATCTCGGGCCGCCCGATGGAGGTGCCCGTCGCGAGCCGGATCCCCGCCGCGCCGATCACGCCGATCAGGATCGAGGCGATCGTGCCGGACGGCGTCGCGCTCCCGGCGGCCGCAGTGCCGACCACGCCGAGGACGAGGACCCACCGGCAGAGCGTCCGGAGCGGGCGGATCAGGTGCGGCGCCACCGTCAGGATCACCGCCGTCGCCTCCGCGAGCCTCACTCCCGGGAAACGCGGGGCACGCGAGGTGCCGAAGAGCGCGTCACCGAGGTCCGGCCACGATCCGAGGGCGAGGCGAGCCGCGACGAGGGCCGTCACAGCCCCGATCACGAGAGCGCCGGCGACCTGCACGAGCACGAACCACCTTCGCCGGACGAGTGCCAGCACAACCAGGGCAACTGCGACGAACCACGCCAGGTCCTCGAAGGACCCCCAGACGGGGCCGAGCCAGTGCGGGATGGTCGCGAGGAGCCGCTGCAGGGAGCGCTCGAAGGCGGAGGGCGGATTCGCGGCCGTCGCGATCGCCACCGCGATCAGCGAGCCGACGAGCAGCACGACGTCGGTTCCGCGACGCGCGCGCGGCTGCCCGGGCGGCGCCGCGAACAACCTGAACCCGCGCCGGATCGCTACTCCGGCTGCCACCAGCTCGCTCAAGCCGGGCTAGCGTATGCGATCCGGAAACCAGGCTATGAACGGCGGGAACGAGATCGGGTATGTCTCGACCGGGGCGCTGCCGCCGCCCGAGGTCGTGTCGGATGCCGTCCAGGAGGCGTACGAGCGCTACCGGGACGACGTGGAAGGCGAGCTCTCTCGGGTGTACCCCGCGCTCGCGCGGGTCGACCCCGGGCTCTTCGGCGTGAGCGTGGTCGGGACGGGAGGCGCCGAATACACGGCGGGCGACGGCGAGGTCGCCTTCGCGATGATGAGCGTCGCCAAGCCCTTCGTCTTCGCGCTCGTATGCGAGGAGCGAGGCCCCGACGAGGTTCGCGATCGGGTCGGGGTGAACGCGACCGGCCGGCCCTTCAACTCGCTCGAGGCGGTCGAGCGAAGCGACGACGGCCGGACGAACCCCATGGTCAACGCGGGCGCCATCGCGACCGCGAGCCTCGCGCACGGAGATTCGGCCGCCGGACGCTGGGAGTGGATCCTCGCGGGGCTCTCCGGATTCGCGGGACGTCCGCTCGCGCTCGACGAGGAGGTCTACGGCTCCGCCTCGGCCACCAACTACCGGAACCGAAGCCTCGCCGACCTGCTCCGGGAGCGTCACCGGCTCTACTGCGACCCGGACGAGGCGCTGGACCTCTACACGCGGCAAAGCTCGCTGAGCGTCTCGGCACGCGACCTCGCGATCATGGGTGCGACACTCGCCAACGGCGGGGTCAATCCGCTCACCGGCGTGCCGGTCGTGGGTGAGACTGCCTGCCGGCTGACCCTCGCGACCATGGCGACCGCGGGACTCTACGAGACCTCCGGCGACTGGCTCTGCGACGTCGGGCTGCCCGGGAAGAGCGGCATCGGCGGCGGGATGGTCACGGTCTCACCCGGGAAGGGGGCGCTCGGGACCTTCGCCCCGCGGCTCGATTCCGCCGGGAACAGCGTCAAAGGCCGTCACGTCGCGCGGTTCGTCTCGCGTCGGCTGGGGCTCGATCTCTTCGTCTCCGCCCCGTAGCGTTCGACGTGGCTTTCGCATAGAGTCCGCTGCGCCCCGTAGGTCACCGGCAGGAGGGACGGATGGCCGAGATCACGCATGACGCGTTGCCGGCGACCGTCGGGTCGCTGATGCCCGAGCTCGAGGCGGAGCTCGCGCGGCTCGTCGCGATCCCCTCGATCTCCGCCCTCGACTACCCCGAGTCGACGCACGGTCCGCTGCTCCAGGCGCGCGATGCCGTCGTCGAGCTCTTCCGCGGCGCGGGCGTCCAGAACCTCCGCGACCTCGAGCTCGATGCGACGGCCCCCGTTGTGCTGGGCGAGATCCCGGCGCCGCCCGGCGCCCCGACTGTCCTGCTCTACAGCCACTACGACGTCGTCCCGGTTGGCGAGGAGGCGAAATGGGAGTCGCCTCCGTTCGAGGCGACCGAGCGCGACGGGGCGATCTACGGTCGCGGCGCGGCCGATACGAAGTCGAACATCCTCATGCACGTCGGTGCGATCCGGGCGTGGGGCGGTAGGCCGCCCGTCGGCATCAGGATCGTGATCGAAGGGCAGGAGGAGGTCGGCGGCGGCGCGTTCATCCCGTACGCCTCGACCCGCCCGGACCTGTTCGCCTCCGACGCGATGGTGATCGGGGACATGGGGAGCGTGCGCCCCGGGGTTCCGACCCTGACGACGGCGCTTCGCGGGCTCGCCATGGTGACCGTCGAGGCGAGGACGCTCGCCGGCCCGAAGCACAGCGGCCAGTTCGGCGGTGCTGCCCCGGACGCGCTGATCGCGCTGCTGCACGCGCTTGCCAGCCTGAACGACGAGAAGGGAGACGTCGCGGTGCCGGGAATGCGCCGTGAGGAGTGGACGGGCGCGTCGTACTCCGACGAGGAGTTCCGGCAGCTCGCCGAGGTGCTCGACGGAGTCCCCTTCTTCGGGACAGGCGGGCTCGGGTCGCGGATCTGGTCGGGACCGGCCGTCACCGTCACGGGCATCGACGTGCTTCCCGTCGACAAGGCTGTGAACGCGGTCGTCCCCTACGCCCGCGCGAAGATCAGCATGCGCGTCCATCCCCAGCAGGACCCGGCCGAGGCGCAGGCGGCGCTCATCCGTCATCTCGAAGAGCTGAAGCCATTCGGCGTGGAGCTCACCGTGCACGCCGACGCGATCGGAAGCGGCTTCTCGGCCAACACCTCGGGCCCGGCCTACGACGCGGCTCGGGAGGCGCTCGAACGCGCCTGGGGCAGCGAGCCCGTGATGATCGCGACCGGCGGCTCGATCCCCCTCGTCAACGCGTTCCAGCAGGCCGTGCCCGGAGCGGAGATCCTGCTTCTCGGAACCACGGACGGATTCGCGAACATCCACGCCCCCAACGAGCGCGTCCTCGTCGACGAGTTCGAGAAGGCTGTCCTCGCGGAAGCAGAGTTCTTCGGCCTCTACGCCGCAACAAAGGGCGCCGCATGAACGACTCGTCTGCCGCGGCACCCGCGGCGCCCCCGGAGCACACCTTCCTCGAGCGCATGCTCGACAAGATCGAGCGCGCAGGCAACAAGATGCCGCATCCGGCGATCCTCTTCCTCGCGCTCTGCGGCGCCGTGATCGTGCTCTCGCAGGTTCTCTACTGGTTCGACGTCCAAGCGACCTACGAGGTCGTCAGGACGCCTCCGGCGGTGGCCGAGGAGACCTACTACGGCGGCTCGACCGAGCCGGTCTACGTCGGGCCGACGACGCCGGTCCCGGCCGACGAGTACGACAAGGTGGTCACCGAGACGACGAAGGTGCAGGGGCTCCTGAACGGCTCCGGCATCGCATACCTCTTCACCTCGTTCCTCGGCAACTTCCGGAACTTCGCGGCCGTGACGATCATCCTGGTGGTGATGATCGGCGTCGGCCTGGCCGAAGCGGCCGGGCTGATAGCCGCCTTGATACACAAGCTCGTCGGCGTGTCCGCACGAAGCACGCTGACCTTCATCATCGTGCTCCTCGGCGTCCTCTCGAGCATTGCCTCGGACGCCGGCTACCTGGTGCTGATACCGCTCGGGGCCGTGGCCTTCAAGAGCGTGGGCCGAAACCCGTTAGCCGGTATCGCGGCCGCGTTCGCCGGTGTCGCCGCCGGATTCGGGGTGAACTTCCTGATCACACCGCTCGACGGCGTCCTCACCGAGATCACGAACGACGCGGCCGGCAGCGCGAGCGCGCACATCGACCTCGCGGCGAACCTCTACTTCGGCATCGGGTCGACGATCCTCGTCACTTTCGTGATGACGTTCATCACCGCGAAGCTGGTCGAGAACCGGCTCGGCGTCTGGGACCCGGCCGACGCCGGCGAGGGCATCCAGACCGCGGACGAGACGCCGGAGATCTCCCCCGAGGACAGTGCCCGCGGGATGCGCTACGCGGGCATCGCGACTCTCGCCGTCCTCATCGCGATCACCCTGTTGACGGCGATCCCGGGGGCCCCGCTCCGCAACGCGGAGACCGGGAAGATCATCGGCGACTCGCCCTTCATGGACAGCCTGATCGTGATCATCACGATCGTCTTCTTCGCGGCCGGCCTCGCGTTCGGGAAGGGCGCGCGGACGATCACGACCAAGGAGCAGGTGATCGACACGATCACGAAGTCCTGGGCGGGGCTCGCGAGCCTGCTCTTCCTCTTCCTTCTGATCGCTCAGTTCATCGCCTACTTCAACTACTCGAGGATCCCCGACGTGCTTGCAGTGAAGCTCGGAGACGTGCTCGAAGACATGAACATCGGCGCCGTCTGGCTGTTGATCGGGTTGATCATCATTACGATCGTCGTCGACCTGATCATCCCGCAGGCGATCGCGAAGTGGGCGCTCCTCGCGCCGATCTTCATCCCGCTCTTCATCCGCCTCGGAGTCGCACCGCAGACGGTGCTCGCGGCCTACCGCGTCGGAGACTCACCCGCGAACGTGCTCACTCCGCTCATGGCCTACTTCCCGCTGATCGTCATCTTCACTCAGCGCTACAAGAAGGACGCGGGCATCGGCACCGTCGTCTCGCTGATGCTGCCATACGCGGTCATCCTTTCGATCGCCTGGATCCTGTTCTTCGTCGCCTGGTACCTGATCGGGATCCCTCTCGGGCCCGGATCTCCCGTCCATACCTAGGCTCGGGCGGGCCGACCGCCCATGAGCCACACCACGATCACCTTCCTCGTGCTGGGAGCGGTGGTCGTCATCTTCGTGATCGACAAGCTCCCGGTCGCCGTCGTGGCGCTCGGAGTGGCCTTGTCTCTCTGGGCGACCGGCGTCCTCCCGTTGAACGCCGCGCTCGCCGGGTTCGGCGACCCGGCCGTCGTGTTCATCGCGGCGCTCTTCG
The DNA here is from genome assembly GCA_963801905.1 of uncultured Actinomycetota bacterium. Classification (GTDB taxonomy): domain Bacteria; phylum Actinomycetota; class Thermoleophilia; order Gaiellales; family Gaiellaceae; genus PALSA-600. The sequence goes on from CAWDGP010000006.1 coordinate 78,780, forward strand.
TCGTCAGTTCGAGCCTCGATGGGACCGGCGTCACCACCTGGGCCGGGGAGTTGCTGATCTCGCGGGTGGGGGAGAGCCGCGTCCGGCTCGTCGTCTCGATGCTGCTGCTCGTCGCCGTCGTCACGGCGCTGATCAGCGTGAACGGCGCGGTCGCCGCCCTCCTGCCGGTGATGGTGGTCACGGCGGTTCGCCTGCGCCGCCCGCCGTCGCAGCTCCTGATGCCGCTGGCCTTCGGCGCGCACGCCGGGTCGCTGCTCACCCTTACCGGCTCCCCCGTGAACGTGGTCGCCTCCGAGTACGCGCACGATCACGCAGGCGGCGGCTTCGGGTACTTCTCGTTCGCGCTCGCCGGGATCCCCCTTGTCGTGGGGACGGTCGCCGTCATCGTGCTGCTCGGGCCGAAGCTCCTCCCGAACCGCGCGGCCCGCTCGAGCTCCCGCGACTTCTCCGCCCACCTCAGGACCCTTGTCGACCAGTACGGCCTCGCCAACGAGCAGCTGGAGCTCACCAGGCGCGCGGGTGTCGCCGAGGTGATGATCCCGCCCCGGTCGATGCTCGTGGGCGACCGGGTCTTCGCGGGGATGGTCACCGAGAGCGGCGACCTCGTCGTGAAGGCCGTGCAGCGGAAGGGAGAGGACATCCCCGGGGAAGCGGTTCTCGCGGTCGGGGACACCCTGCTCCTCGCCGGGAGCTGGCTCGCGCTCGAGGAGCATCTCGACGACCCCGAGGTCCTCGTCGTCGATCGGCCGGAGCTCGTGCGCAGCCAGGCCGTGCCGCTGGGGCCGGGCGCTCGCCGGACGCTCGTGATCCTCGCGGCGATGGTCGTGCTCCTCGCGACCGCCGCGGTGCCGCCGGCGGTCGCCGGCCTCCTCGCTGCGATCGCGCTCGTCGTCACGCGCGTGCTGACGGTCGAGGCCGCCTACAAGGCAGTCTCCTGGACAACGGTTGTTCTCGTCGCAGGGATGATCCCGCTGTCGACGGCGATGACCGAGACCGGGGCCGCGGGGAAGCTCGCAGACGCGCTCGTGGACGTCGTCGGCGACTCGAGCTCCTACGCCCTGCTCCTCGGGGTCTTCGTCCTCACCGCAGTCCTCGGGCAGCTGATCAGCAACATGGCCACCGCGCTGATCGTCTTTCCTGTCGCCGTTTCCGCCGCGGCTGACCTGCACGTCTCCGGACGGCCGGTCCTCATGTGCGTGACGGTGTCGGCGGCCGCGGCGCTCCTGACCCCTGTGGCGACGCCGGCGAACCTGATGGTGATGGAGCCCGGCGGCTACCGGTTCGCCGACTACTGGAGGTTGGGTCTGCCGCTCCTCGTCCTCTACGGGCTCGTCGCAGTGCTCGTCGTCCCTGTGTTCTGGCCCCTCTGACGCCCTCGGCGCACCCGGTGATCAGGCGCCCGCCGCAACCGCATCCGGGGGGTGACATCCCTGCGGACTGACAGCGGGCGCCCGATCTAAGGCGTCGGACCGGGTCGAAAGTTAGCGAACGAACCGCCACCAAATGTTCACCATGCCGAGCGGATGTGTCGGGAAGAATCCCGTGGATGACCGAGGAGACCTCACTCACCGTGCTCTACGGGGACGTCGTGGCGGGTGAGGTGACGACCGTGGACGAGTTCCGCCTTCGCCTCGAGGACATCGTGGCCAACGAGGGCGGATCCGTCGACACCGCCAAGGCGATCTCGGCTTTCGAGGCGCTCGACAACGAGGCCCCGAGCCGGCACCACCAGCTCGAGGTCCTGCGCGAGGCCTTCGGGCTGGATTGAGCGTCCGTCAGCGCCGCGTCGTCAGGGGGCGCCCCAGCGTCCGTCGCCCTGGTCGCGCGGCGGGCCGTCGCCGAGCTCCTCGACCTCGAGCACCGGGAGGCTGCCCGGGGCGTAGCCGGCGTTTCCGAGCATGCGCCGGATGTCGACGATGGTCTGGACGTCGATGTCCTTGCCGTGCGGTGGGTGGAGCACCTCGGTCTCCGGGCCCACGCTGACCTTGAGCTTCCCGTTGTGCTCCCTCGTCACGGTGCCGACCGCCTCGAGGAGCGACTCGATCTCGCGCCACTCGAGGTTCCTGCTCGGTGGGTGCTCGAAGATCTTCTCGAGGGTCTTCCGATGGTGGCCGTCCAGGTGCTCCGCCGTCGACATGTCCGGCCAGCCTACCCCAGCCGAACGAGCGCGGAGACCGACGGAATGAAGTAGTACGAGCCGGTGAGAGGCTGCGTGAAGCGGGTGAGCGCATCGCGTGTGCCGTTCTTCAAGCCGGCCATGCTCTCGAGCATCGTCTCGAGCGGCCGCTTCTCGTTGCAGAACCCGACGAACATCGTCCCGTGGTCGGTGACCGTGCCGTAGGGCATGTTCCGGCGGAAGATCTTCCCGAGCTCGTCCTGGTCGGTGCTTGCGACGTGGGAGTCGGCCGCCTTCGGGTCGAGCTCCTCGCTGTCTGCCTTGCGGCGTCCGATCACGGCCTCCTGGTGCTCGACGCCGAGCGACTCCCAGGCGTCTGCATCGTGCGACCACTTCTGGAGCAGCAGGATCGTCCCGCCCGCGCCCGGCTGCTCGTCGGGGACGACCACCACGTCGGGAGCCTCCACGAGTGTCGGGTTCTCGGTCCCGTCGATGAACCCGGTCAGGTCGAGGTCGTGCCGGTAGGGCCAGCTCGAGGTCTCCTCCGCCACCGACCCGACGCCGTCGAGCTCCGCGATCGCCGAGCGGGCCGTGTCGAAGACGACGTCGTACGCGCTCCCCGACAGCCAGAGCACTGCGTCGTGCTGGGTCGCCGGCATCGTGTAGTCGTCGGTTCCGACCATGTCGTCGTTGAAGCCCTCGAGGCCCGGCACCGCGTCGTCGGGCGCCGCGGCTGCCCAGAGCTCGGGCCTGAAGCCGACGACGAGGTTGACGCCGCCCATCGTCGTCCTCGGCTCGCGGAGCGAGGCGAGCGCGGCGACGAGGTCGGGCCCGTTGCGCCCGACGGCGACGTCGAGCTCGAGGTAGGCGTGCGAGGCGGTGCCGAGCGCGAAGATCCCTGCCTGGGGCGGGTTCACTGCACGACCCTCATCGGCCGAGACCCTATCGTCACCGCGTTGCGCGCCTGAGCGACCAGGCGAGCGTCAGAGCCACCGCGACCGGCATCACCCACCACGCCGCGACGTCCCGGTGGGCGAGCAGGGCGGCGACGCCGAGCCCGGCCACGACGCCGGCAGCGAGGCGCCAGTCGTCGCCGATGATGAAGTCCCACCAGAACCGCCCGAACGAGCGAAGGTACTTCACGCGCCCGCCTCCGAGACCGCAGGCACGCGCTGCGTGCGAAGGCGGTTCACGTAGAGCGCCGAGACGGCGCCGAGGAACGCGAGGATCCCGATGATCGAGAGGTCGTCCCCGGGCCAGTCGACGCCGGCACCCTCGGCGCTCCAGAAGATCCCGAAGCTGCTCAGGAGAAGCCCGACGACGAACTTGATCCGGTTCTCGGGCACGCGCTCGAGCGGGCCGCGGACGAGGAATCCGGCTGCGACGACCACCACGAGCGCGGCTGCCGCCGCGGCTGCGGCCAGGCCTATCCGGCCCTGCGTCGCACCGAAGGTGACGACGATGAAGACGACCTCGAGCCCTTCGAGCAGCACGCCCTTGAAGGAGACGGTGAACGCGTACCAGTCGATCCCGTCACCGGTGAACCTGTCCTCCGACGTCGCCCGGCTCTGCTCCTCCCTGAACGCCTCACCCTCGTCGTGGTGTGCCTTGAAGCCGCTCGAGCGGAGGATCGCCTTGCGCAGCCATTGCAGGCCGAAGACGAGTAGCAGGCCGCCGACGACGAGACGTAGCGTCTCGATCGGGATCAGCTTCAGGGCGGGCCCGAGGACGGCGACCAGGGCGGCGAGCACGACCGTCGCCGCGGCGACGCCGATGAGCGGAGAGCGCCAGCCGCGGACGACCCCGACGCCGAGCACGATCGTGAGCGCCTCGACACACTCGACGGCGCTCGCCAGAAACGTCGTCCCGAACAGGAAGAAGTCGGAGCCCATCCACCCATGAGGTTACGGGGATCGTGGCTCGGCGAATCGGAGAGAAGCACGAACCGGTGCGCTTTGTCCCCCTGGAGTCAGTCGAGGAGCAGCGCGAGCAGCGCCTTCTGCACGTGAAGCCTGTTCTCTGCCTCGTCCCAGACGGCCGAGTGGTCGCCGTAGATCACGCCGGGGGCGATCTCCTCCCCCGGATGCGCCGGCAGGCAGTGGAGAACGATCGCCTCTGGCATCGCAAGCTCGAGGAGCCGGTCGTCGAGCCGGTACGGCTCGAGATCGGATAGCCGCCGGTCGCGCTCATCCTCCTCGCCGAGTGAGACCCAGATGTCGGTGACGAGGACGTCGGCGCCTGCGGCGGCCTCCGAGGGGTCGCGGACGAGCGCCAGCGGAGTGCCGGCGGGCGGGTCGTAGCCCTCGGGGCAAGCTGCAGTCACCTCCATACCGGTGAGCGCTGCGATGTGGGCAAGGGAGACGAGCACGTTCGTCCCGTCGCCGACCCACCCGACCCGGACACCCTCGAGCGAGCGGAAGCGCTGCCGGATCGTCAGTGCGTCCGCAAGCGCCTGGCAGGGGTGCTCGACCGCGGTGAGCGCGTTGACCACAGGGATCGAGCAGGCGTCCGCCCATTGCTCGAGCTCCTCGTGCGAGAGGACCCGGATCGCCAGCACGTCGAGGTAGCGCGAGAGCACCTGGCCCGTGTCGGAGAGCGACTCGCCGCGCGAGAGCTGCATCTCCTGCGGGGTGAGCGTGACGAAGCCGCCGCCGAGCTGCACGATCGCGACGCCGAACGAGATCCGCGTGCGGGTCGAGGGCTGGCCGAAGATCAGGCCGAGCGTCCTCCCCTGGAGCCTGGGGGTGCGATCGCCCTTGAGCTCCTCGGCGAGGTCGAGGATCGCCTCGACCTCGGCAGGGACGAGATCGGTGATCCGCAGGAGGTCGCGGCCGGACAGCGAGACGGGGAGCGGGGACTTCACAGCCAACGCTCTTTCGCCGCCTGGACCGCCGCCGCTACGTCGCCGAGCCGGGGCGCGGACTCGGCGGGCGGCTCGAACGTTCCGGCCCGTACCTGCGAGGCGACCTGCTCGTGGGCGTCGCGGAACGACAACCCGTCCCGCACGAGAGCCTCGGCGGCGTCGGTGGCACGGAGCAGCGGGTCGGCGCAGGCCGCCGCCATCCGCTCGCGGTCGAACATGAGGCCGCTGACGAGCGTGGACAGCGCGTCGAGCGCGCTTCTCGCGTCGGCGCGGGCGGCGAAGACCGGTGGCTTGTCCTCCTGCAGGTCGCGGTTGTAGGCCAGAGGGAGCCCCTTCACGGTCGCGAGGAGCCCGGTCAGACGGCCGATCGCGGTCCCGGCCTTCCCGCGCGCGAGCTCGGCCACGTCGGCGTTCAGCTTCTGCGGCATCATCGAAGACCCGGTCGCCGCATCCTCGGGGAGCTTGGCGAAGCCGAACTCGGTCGTCGTCCAGAGCACGATCTCCTCGCCGATCCGCGAGAGGTGGGTGAAGAGGAGCGCGACGGCGTAGAGGTAGTCGAGCGCGAAGTCGCGATCGGCGACGGCGTCGATGGAGTTGCGCATCGGGTCGGGCGGCGGGGGGATCGCGAGCGTCGAGCCGGCGAGCGCACCCGACCCGAGCGGCGAGTGGAGCGCCTGCGCGCCGGCGAAGCGGAGGCGCATCCTGTCGCGCTCGAGCATCTCCGCCCACGCGAGCAGGTGATAGCCGAGGGTCACCGGGATCGCGCGCTGAAGGTGGGTATAGCCGGGCATCGGCGTCACCGCCTCTGCTTCGGCGCGGGTGAGGATCGCGCGGGCAAGCGCCCGAAGCGCCTCCTCGGTCTCCGCGGCTGCATGCGAGACGTAGAGGCGGAACGCGGCCGCGACCTGGTCGTTGCGGGACCGGCCGGCGTGGATCTTCCGGCCCGTCTCGCCCAGCAGCCGCTCGATCGCCGAATGGACGTCCTCGTCGGTCGCCTCGAGGTCGTCGACCGTGATCGCCGCGAGCCGCTCCTCGATCTCGGCGAGCTCCACTGCGGTGAGGATCCCTGCGCCCGCGAGCCTGTGGGCGTGGATCAGCGTCCCCTGGACGTCGTAGGGGAGCAGCTCGTCGTCCTGCGCTCGGAGGAACTCCCAGACCTCGGGGGCGAGCCCGGTCCCAACGCGGCCCGCCCACAGTGTCATCCGCCCAGCTCCAGCGGGTCCGACGGCGGTGGCGGCGGGGCGAGTCGCAGGCGCCGCTGCGTCTCGAGCATGCGCTGCGTGTCGGCGATGTCGTTGACCTGCACGGCGAGCTGGCCGATGCGGTCGGCTGCGGTGAACGCGGTGGAGCTGCGCTCCATGCTCAGCCGCTCCGGGTCATAGGTCACGGCCTCGCCCTCGGTGTCGAGGATCGTGTAGTCGTCCCCTCGCCGCAGCTCGAGGGTGACGTTTCCCGAGACGACAGCAGCGACCCAACGTTGGAGCGACTCGCGCAGCATCAGGGCCTGCGGGTCGAACCAGCGGCCCTCGTACAGCAGCCGTCCGAGCCGCCGGCCCTGCCGGGCGTATTGCTCGAGCGTCTCCTCGTTGTGGATCGCGGTCAGGAGCCGCTCGTAGGCGATGTGAAGGAGCGCCATGCCCGGCGCCTCGTAGATCCCACGGCTCTTTGCCTCGATCACGCGGTTCTCGATCTGGTCGGACATGCCGATGCCGTGGCGCCCGCCGATCGCGTTCGCCTTGCCGACGAGGGCGACCGGGTCGCTGCTCTCGAGGTCGCCGACCCGCACCGGGAGGCCGCCCTCGAAGGCGATCGTCACCGTCTCGGGATCGATCCCGACGTCGGGGTCCCAGAACGCGGCGCCCATGATCGGCTCGACGATCTTCATGCTCGTCGAGAGCAGCTCGAGGTCCTTCGCCTCGTGCGTGGCGCCGAGCAGGTTCGCGTCGGTCGAGTAGGCCTTCTCGACCGAGGTGCCATAGGGCAGTCCCTTCGCCTCGAGCCACTCGCTCATCTCCGTGCGGCCGCCGAGCTCGGCGACGAACCTGCTGTCGAGCCAGGGCTTGTAGATCCGTAGCGTCGGGTTGGCGAGCAGGCCGTAGCGGTAGAAGCGCTGGATGTCGTTGCCCTTGTAGGTCGAGCCGTCTCCCCAGATCTCGACGTGATGCTCCTGCATCGTCTTCACGAGCAGCGTCCCGGTGACGGCACGGCCGAGCGGCGTCGTGTTGAAGTAGCGGCGGCCTGCGGTCTGGATGTGGAACGCGCCGCACTGGAGCGCAGCGAGGCCCTCCCGGGCGAGCGCGTCACGGCAATCGACGAGGAGCGCCTGCTCGGCGCCGTAGACGCGGGCGCGCTCGGGCACGGCCGCGATGTTCGGCTCGTCGTACTGGCCGAGGTCGGCGGTGAACGCGCAGGGGATCGCGCCGCCCTCGCGCATCCAGGCGATCGCGCAGCAAGTGTCGAGACCGCCCGAGAACGCGATGCCGACACGCTCGCCGACGGGGAGCGAGGAGAGGATGGCGCTCAGAGGGCCTCGTCCCTCTCGAGGTAATGGGTGAAGTCACCGGCGAGCTCCGTCGAGCTCGAGCCGTCGCGGACGGCGACGAGGATCGTGTTGTCGCCCGCGACCGTGCCGGCGACGTCGGGCAGGCTCGCGTCGTCGATGGCGTCGGCGAGGGCGGCGGCGAAGCCGCGGGGCGTGTGGATGACGAGGAGGTTGCCGGTCGGGATCATCACGCCCGCCCAGCTGCGGAGCGCCGTCGCGAGCTGCTCGAGGCGGCGGAGGTCGGCGGCACCGGGCCGTGCGTAGATCAGCCGGCCGCTGCCGTTTCGCACCTTGACGAGGCCGAGGCGCGCGACATCGCGGGAGACGGTGGCCTGGACGGCGTCGATGCCCTCGGCGCGGAGGGCATCGGCGAGCTCGGCCTGCGTGGCGAGATGGCGCTCCTCGACGAGACGGACGATCGCCGCCTGGCGCTCGAGCTTCGTGGTCAACCCCGTGGTCCTCCAGAAACCAGCGTCTCCCGGAGCAGGTCCATGGCCAGGTCGGCTTCCTGCTCGGAGATCGTCAGCGGGGGGGTGATGCGGAGCGCGGTCTCGCCTGCCGTTCCGACGAGGAGGTTGTGCTCGAGCGCGGCGTGCGCGACCGGCCCTGCCGGGCGGTGCAGCTCGACGGCCAGAAGCAGCCCGGAGCCGCGCGTCTCCGGGAGCTGTACGGCGAAGCGCTCGCCGATCGCCCGGACGTGGGCGAGCAGGTCGTCGTCGATCGCCTCGACGACCGCGCAGGCCGCGGCACACGAGACCGGGTTCCCGCCGAAGGTCGACGCATGGTCGCCGGGCACGAAGCCCGTCGGAGCCGCGTCCGAGACGAGGAGCGCGCCGATCGGAAGACCGTTCGCGAGGCCCTTCGCGAGTGTGATCGCGTCGGGCCGCACGCCGTGGGCCTGCCACGCGTAGAACTCGCCCGTCCGGCCGATGCCGGTCTGCACCTCGTCGAACACGAGCATCGCGTCGTACTCGTCCGCGAGCTCGCGCGCCTCTTCGAGCGTCTCGGTCGAGAGCGGCCGAACGCCGCCCTCGCCCTGCACGGGCTCGAGGAAGATCGCGGCGGTCTCGGGCCCGACCGCACCGGCGAGCGTCCCGGGGGTCGCGAACCGGACGCCTGGCACGAGCGGCTCGAATGGGGCCCGCTTCGGGGGCTGGCCGGTGATCGAGAGGGCGCCCATCGTCCTTCCGTGGAACGAGCCCTCGAGCGCCACGAGCTCGGTCTTCCCGGTCGACTTGCGCGCCCACTTGATCGCAGCCTCGACCGCCTCGGTGCCGGAGTTGCAGAAGAACGCGTGCGCGCCGCCGAAGCGGTCGGACAGGAGCCGCGCGAGGTTCTCCATCGGCTCGGTCGAGTAGAGGTTCGACACGTGCCAGAGGCGCTCGAGCTGCTCCCGCGCGGCGGCGAGCGGGGCCGGATGGCAGTGACCGAGGCTCACGACCGCGATCCCGGCGACGAGGTCGAGGTAGCGCTGGCCGTCGTCGGCGATCAGCCAGGAGCCCTCCCCGTCGACGAACGTCACCGGGAAGCGGGCGTAGGTGGGCAGGAGCGGTGTGCCGGTGAGAACGCTCATATCGCAGGGACCTCCGTCTGGCCGATGAAGGCGGGGACGCCGTGGCGGGCGGCCGTGACCGCGGCGCGGAGCTTGGGGATGATTCCGCCATCGAGGGTGCCGGTCGCCATCAGCTCCTCGGCCTCTGCGACGTCGATCCGGTCGACCACCTCGCCGCCGAGGATCAGGCCGTCGACGTCGGTGAGGAAGAGCAGCTGATCGGCGCCGATGCCGGTCGCTATCGCGGCGGCGGCGCTGTCGGCGTTGACGTTGAGTGGGCCGACCGCGATCGGGGCGACGACGGGTATCCGCCCGGCGTCGAGCGCATCGGTAATCGCGGGCAGCTCGGACGGGCGTGCCTCGCCGACGAGGCCGAGCTCGGTCACCGGGTCGGCTTCGAGCCCGATCTCCTCGCCGAAGAGGGGCACTGCGCGCTCGCCGATCGCGACACAGAGCGCGGCGTTGACAGCGGCGAACGACCGGCGGACCACCTCGAGCCCCGCTGCGGTCGTCACGCGGCGGCCGCCGACGAACTCGACGGGGATGCCTGCGCGTTCCATCTCGAGGCTGATCTGCGGGCCCGCGCCGTGGACGACGCAGACCGCGTCGGCCTTCGCGAGCTCCAGGACGGCCTCGGCCGACCGTCCAGCCACGGCTCCGCCGACCTTCACCAGAACCATCACGTCCGGTAGTCCGCGTTGATGCGGACGTAGTCGTAGGAGAGGTCGGTGGTCAGGTAGCCGGCACCGCCCTCGCCGAGGCCCAGATCGAGCTCGATCGTGCACTCGGGCCCGGAGACGTCAGGCTCGACGTCCGTCGGCACACCCCGGTCGAGCACGACGGTGCCGTTGTAGAGAAGCGTGATCCGCTCCGGCTCGACCGTCGCATAGCCCCCGTTCCAGGGCGCGCTTCCGGCCGCCATCAGCACGCGGCCCCAGTTTGCGTCGTGCCCGAAGAGCGCCGTCTTCACGAGGGGGGAGGTGGCGATGCGGCGCGCGACCGCCTTCGCCTGCGCGTCGTCGACGGCACCCGACACGTTGATCCGGGCGAGCACCGTGATTCCCTCGCCGTCGGCGACGACGAGCCGCGCGAGCTCCGAGCAGACCTCGCCGAGCGCGGCCGCGAACACCTCGTCGTCCCGCGACACGCCGCTCGCCCCGTTCGCGAGCAGGATCACACAGTCGTTGGTCGAGGGCTCGCCGTCGACCGAGATCGCGTTGAACGAGCTCTCCACCGCGGGCCGGAGGAACTCGATCGCCTCGCCCGGCTCGAGCGGGTAGTCCGTCGTGACGACGGCGAGCATCGTCGCGAGGTCGGGATGGATCATCCCCGAGCCCTTGGCCATCCCACCGACGGTGAAGCCACCTCGCGAGACGACGGCCTCCTTGGACACCGTGTCGGTGGTCATGATCGCCTCGGCGGCGGTGGGGCCTCCGTCCTCGGCGAGCCCGGCGACGGCGGGATCGAGCGCGGGCAGGAGCTTGTGCAGCGGCAGCCGGGCCCCGATGACGCCGGTCGAGAGCACGAGCACCTCTTCGGAGGTGAGGTCGAGGAGCCGCGCGGCTTCGGCCGCGGTCGCGAGGGCGTCGAGCTTCCCGCGCTCGCCCGTGGCCGCGTTCGCGACGCCCGAGTTGATCACGACCGCCTGCGGGTCGGCGAGCGCGAGGTGCTCGCGGCTCACCGTCAGGCATGCGGCCTGCACGCGGTTGCGCGTGAACATCGCGCCCCCGGTGGCGTGCGGGACGGAGCGAACGATCGCGAGGTCGCGGCGGTCGCGGCGCCGGATGCCGGCGGCGACGCCCGAGGCCACGAATCCCTTGGCGGCAGTCACGCTCACACCAACACGCTCCCCAACCTCAGGCCGTCCGTGGGCTCGAGCCCGAGCGCGAGGTTCGCGTTCTGGACCGCCTGCCCGGCGGCGCCCTTGCCGAGGTTGTCCTCGGCGCAGATGACGATCGTCATCCCGGTCGAGTGGTCGGCGAAGACGCCGATCTCGGCCGCGTCTGTGCCCTGCACGCGACCGATCTCCGGCTCCATCCCCTCCGGCAGCACGCGCACGACCGGGCTGTCGGCATAGGCCTCCTCGATGAGCGCTCGCGCATCCGCGTCGGTGCGGGCGTAGCAGGTCGCCAGCAGGCCTCGGCGGACGGGGAGCAGGTGAGGCACGAACGAGACCTGGAAGCCGAGCTCCTGTGCGATCTCGGCGCTGTGGCGATGCGCCCCGATCGCGTACGGCGCGAAGTTCTCGAGCACGGCGCCGGCGTGGGAGCTGTCCCTGAGCGTGCGCCCGGCGCCCGTCATGCCCGATTTCGCGTCGACGATGACGTCGCCGTCGACTACCTCGCGCAGCGGGAAGAGGGCGAGCAGCGCCGCGGTCGCGTAGCACCCGGGGTTCGCGATCAGCCGCCCCACGGCGGGATGCACCTCGGGCAGGCCGTAGCTCCACGCGCCGGGCACGAGGCCGTACCAGTGCTCGGCGTCGCCCGGGTCGGTGAGCCGGTGGACGCCCGTGAGGTCGACGACGACCGCGCCGTCGGGCGCCTCGAACGCCGCCGCCTCCGCGTTCCCGAGGCAGAGGAAGATGACGTCGGCGCCGCTCGCCGCCGCCTCGTGGTTCGGCGTGAACATCGGCAGGTTGCCGTTCAGGCCGGGGTGGAGGGCGTGGGCGGGCCGGCCGGCCAGCGTCTCGGAGCCGAGCGCGATCAGCTCGAGCCCGGGATGGGCGAGGACGCGGTCGAGTGTCTCCTGCCCGGTGTAGCCGGCGGAGCCCAGGATGGCAGCGGTGCGCACGATGTGCGTATTATGCACACCAGATGGAATCTATGCACCATCTCGTCCTCGAGGACGGCACCGTCTTCCGCGGTATCCAGGCCGGAGCCCCCGGCGTCGCGTCGGGCGAGGCCTGCTTCACGACCGCGATGACGGGCTACGAGGAGGCGGTCACCGACCCGAGCTACGTCGCGCAGGTGCTCTGCTTCGCGTATCCGCTCATCGGCACCTACGGCGTCGACGAGGCACGGATGGAGTCGGACCGGGTGCAGTGCGAGGGGGTCGTCATGCGCGACGTGCGGCCCGCGTTTGCCGGCTGGCTGCGCGGCAAGGGTGTCGTCGCGCTCACCGGCGTCGACACGCGGACGCTCGTCCGGAAGATCCGCGACGGCGGCGTCCTGCGTTGCGCACTCGGCGACGCGCGCGTGGAGGAGCTCCATGCGCGCGCGCTTGCGGAGCCGTTCATCGACGGAAGGCCGCTCGATCGCCAGGTGGGCGCGACCGAGCCCCTCTCGGTCGGGGCCGGGCCCCGGGTGGTCGTGGTCGACCTGGGCTCCAAGCGCTCGATCACGCAGCGGCTTGCCGGCGCAGGGCTCGAGGCTTACGTCGTCCCGGGCTCCTGGGATGCGGACGCGATCATGGAGGCCGACCCGAAGGTCGTGCTGATCGCGAACGGGCCCGGCGACCCGGCCGTCCTCACGGACCAGGTGGAGACCATCCGCCGGCTCCTCGGCCGGGTGCCGCTCTTCGGCGTCTGCCTCGGCCACCAGCTGCTCGGGCTCGCGCTCGGGCATGACACCTTCAAGCTTCCATTCGGCCACCGCGGTGCGAACCATCCGGTCCGCGACGTCGCGACCGGCCGCGTTCTCGTCACCGTCCAGAACCACGGATTCGCGGTCGCCGCGAACGGCGATCTCTCCCACGTCTCGCTCAACGACGGCACCTGCGAGGGGCTTGCGGGGGACGGGTTCGAGAGCGTCCAGTTCCATCCCGAGGCCTCGCCCGGGCCGCTCGACGCCCTGCCCTTCTTCGACCGCCTGGCGCAGACGTGCCGAAGCGCACCGACCTTCGCTCGATCCTGATCCTCGGCTCCGGGCCGATCCGCATCGGCCAGGCGTGCGAGTTCGACTACTCGGGAGCGCAGGCGTGCCGCGTCCTGCGGCGCGAGGGCTACCGCGTGATCCTCGTCAACTCGAACCCGGCCACGATCATGACCGACCCCGAGTGGGCCGACGCGACCTATCTCGAGCCGCTCGACCCCGAGACAGTGGCCGAGGTGATCGAGCGCGAGCGGCCCGACGCGATCCTGCCGACGCTCGGCGGGCAGACCGCGCTCAACCTTGCGGTCGAGCTCGCGCCGCTCGCGGGTGAATTCAACTTCGAGCTGATCGGAGCGGATCTGGAAGCGATCCGGCGCGCCGAGGACCGCGAGCTCTTCCGCGCGACCGCCCACGGCGCCGGCATCGCGACGCCCCGCAGCATCGTCGCCCACTCGCCCGACGTCGACTTCCCGGTGCCCGCGATCGTGCGCCCCGCCTTCACGCTGGGCGGCACCGGAGGAGGTGTCGCCACTAGCCAATCGGGCCTGCGTGACGCGATCGCAGCTGGGCTCAGAGCGAGCCCGATTGGCCAGGTGCTCGTCGAGGAGTACCTGGCGGGCTGGCAGGAGCACGAGCTCGAGGTGATGTGCGACGCGCGCGGGAACGCCGTCGTGGTCTGCTCGATCGAGAACCTCGACCCGATGGGCGTCCACACGGGCGACTCCTGGACGGTGGCGCCGCAGCAGACGCTGCCGGATCCCGTCTATCAGCAGCTCCGCGACGCTGCCTTCGCGACCGCGCGTGCAGTGGGCGTGGCGACCGGCGGGGCGAACGTCCAGTTCGCCGTCCATCCCGAGACGAACGAGCTGCGGGTGATCGAGATGAACCCGCGCGTGTCACGTTCCTCGGCGCTCGCCTCGAAGGCGACCGGCTTCCCGATCGCGAAGCTCGCCGCGCTGCTCGCGGTCGGGTACACGCTCGACGAGCTCCCGAACGACATCACGCAGAAGACGACCGCCGCGTTCGAGCCGGCGCTGGACTACGTCGCGATCAAGGCGCCTCGGTTCGACTTCGAGAAGTTCCCAGGGGCCGAGCGCGTCCTTGGTGCGGAGATGCGTGCTGTGGGCGAGGCGCTCGGCCTGGGACGGACATTCCGCGAGGCGTTCCTGAAAGCGCTCGAAGGACGCGAGATCCCGCCGGTCGACTTCGCCGGCCGACGACGTGGAGCTCGTCGCGCTCGCGGCGAGCCCGTGCCGGATCGCTGGGACCACCTCCTCGAGTGCGCGCGCCGCGACCTCGACCTACCCGGGATACATCCCTACTTCGCGGATCGGCTGCGCGAGGTCGTCCTGATCGATCCAGACCGGACACCTCTGGGCAGGCCTGCAAGGCGGCTGGCCGTCGATTCGTGTGCGGGCGAGTTCGAGGCGCACACGCCGTACTACTACGTCACTCACGAGGGCGAGGACGAGGGCCCGGAGCCGTCGGGGCGCGCAGTGATCGTGCTCGGCGGCGGCCCGAACCGGATCGGGCAGGCGATCGAGTTCGACTACTGCTGCGTCCACGCCGCGCAGGCGCTCCGCAAGCTCGGGTACGAGGCGGTGCTCGTCAACTCGAACCCCGAGACCGTTTCCACGGACTACGACACCTCGGATCGGCTGTACCTCGAGCCGCTGGTGGAGACGAACGTCCTCGACGTCTGCGCGCTCGAGCAGCCCGTCGGCGTCGCCGTCTCCTTCGGGGGACAGACCCCTTTGCGTTTGGCGCCCGCGCTGGCGGCAGCAGGGGTGCCGCTGCTCGGGGACCCGCTCGCCGCGATCGACCTCGCCGAGGACCGCGGCCGCTTCGCGAAGCTCGCCGGCGACCTCGCGCCCGAGTGGGGCGTCGCCGCGAACGTCGAGGAGGCGCGCGAGCTCGCCCACCGGCTCGGCTACCCCGTGCTCGTCCGCCCGCACTACGTGATCGGCGGCCGCGGGATGCACGTCGCCCACTCGGCCGACGAGCTTCGAGTCGAAGGGCCCTGCCTGGTCGACCGCTACCTCGAGGGCGGGCTCGAGCTCGACGTCGACGCCCTCTGCGACGGGGAGAGCGCGTGGGTCGCCGCCGTGCTCGAGCACGTCGAGCCGACGGGCGTCCATTCGGGCGACTCGGCCTGCGTCCTCCCCGGGCCGTCCGTCACCGAGGCGCTCGAAGTCGAGATCCGCGAGGTGGCGAACCGGATCGCGGCCGGGCTCGGCGCGCGCGGTCTCGTCAACCTGCAGCTCGCCCTCACGGGCGGGAAGCTCTTCGTCCTCGAGGCGAACCCGCGTGCGTCGCGGACGGTGCCGTTCGTCGCCAAGGCGACCGGCGTGCCGCTCGTCGAGCACGCCGTGCGCCTCCTGCTCGGCGAGCCGCTCTCGGCGCTCGGCCTGCCCGAGCGCGCCACGCCGTCGCGCGCGTGGGCGAAGGAGGCGGTGTTCCCGGCCGAGCGGTTCCCCGGCGCGGCCACTCGCGGTCCCGAGATGCGCTCCACGGGCGAGGTGATGGCCGGAGCCGCGACCGCGGCCGAGGCATACGCCCGCGCCATCAGGGCCGCCGGCCGCTCGAGGCGAGGCGGCAAGATCGGGCCGCCCTTGCAAGAGGCATCATCTCAACGCATGGCGCTACGCTAAGCCCGTGGTGGACGAGCATCTCGACGTGATCGAGGCGACGGGCACGGGCGAGAGAGTCGTGCTGGCGACCGTCATCGACACGATCCGCTCGGCGCCACGGCAGCCGGGCGCGAAGATGATCGTCCGTGAGGACGGATCCTTCACGGGATCCGTCTCCGGCGGCTGTGTCGAGGCCGACGTCGTCGAGCGGGCGAAGCAGGTCTTCGAAGGCGGCGAGGCTCGCCGCGTGCACTACGGCGTCACCGACGGCGAGGCCTGGGAAGTCGGCCTCTCCTGCGGCGGCGAGATCGACGTCTGGGTCGAGGAGGCCGATCCCGCCCTCTGGCGCGAGGTGCAGGCGCTGCTCGACGAGGACGGCTACGGAACGCTCTATACCGACACCACCACCGGTGAGAAGCGACTCGAGCGCGGCGTGCTCGATGCGACCGGGCTTCGGGACGACGGCGTCTTCGCCGAGGTGATCGAGGGCCCGCTCCGCGTCGTGATCTTCGGCGCCGCCGCGTCCGCCGAGCCGCTCTGCGCCTACGGCAAGCAACTCGGCTGGCGCACCACCGTCGTCGACGCGCGTCCGGCGCTGGCCAGCCCGGAGCGAGTCCCGAGCGCGGACGAGATCGTCAAGGCCTGGCCCGACGAGGTCGCCGACCGGATCGACGAGCGCACGGTCGTCGTGACGCTCTCCCACGAGGAGCGGCTGGACATCCCGGCGATCGCCGAGGCCTTGCGCCGCAACGCTCGGTACGTGGGTGCGATCGGCGCCAAGCGCACCCAGGAGCGGCGACGTGCCGCGCTGATCGAGCAGGGCTTCACCGAGGACGACATCGCCGGGATCCACGGTCCCGCGGGCCTCGATCTCGGCGGCCGCGACCCGGCGCAGGTCGCGCTCGCGATCGCGGCGGAGATCGTCTCGGTCACCTCGGGCGGCCTCGCCAAGGGCAAGGCGCCCGTCGCCGCCGCCTAGGGTTAGACCCTTTCCTTCCTGAGCTTGAGGAAGGTGACGACCGCGAGCACGCGGCGGTGATCGTCTTTCGTCTCGGGCAGCTGGAGCTTGGCGAGGATGTGACGGACGTGCTTCTCCACCGTCCCCTCGGCGAGCCAGAGTTGGCTCGCGATGCCCGCGTTCGACCGCCCCTCCGCCATCAGCGCCAGCACTTCACGTTCGCGCGCGGTGAGCGTCGACAGCGGGTCGTCGCCTCGCCGCGCCTTGACGAGCGTCTGGACGAGCCCAGGATCGATCACCGATCCGCCCGCGGCGATCCGGTCGAGAGAGGCGAGGAACTCGTCGACGTTCAGGACGCGTCCCTTCAGCAGGTAGCCCACGCGCTCCCCCGTCGCGAGGAGCTCCGTTGCGTGCTCGATCTCGACATGTGCTGAAAGGACGAGGATCCCCGTGTCCGGGAACTCGTCGCGGATCGCGTGCGCTGCATCGAGGCCCTTCCGTCGAGCTCGTCGGCGGCATCCGGATGTCGACGATCACGAGCTCGGGCCTCTGCTCACGTACGAGCTCGAGGAGCTCGCTCCCGTCGCCCGCCTGACCGACGACCTCGAAGCCGGACCTTCCAAGCAGGCTCGCGAGACCCTCGCGCAAGAGGATGTCGTCCTCCGCAAGAACGACTCGACCGCGGGTGTTCGATGACGTGGCGACGACGTTCAAGGCCGTTCAAGGCTACGTCCTCCCGCCCGGCCCGACCAGCCGGCTAGCCTCCCAACGAGTGGGTGCCAGCCGGTACGGGAACGGCTCGGCTCCGTGCGCAGAGCAACGCAACGCGTCGGTGATTGCGCCGATGCATGGTGGGGCTGTGCGATCGACCATGCGGTCATGAGACACAGCGTGGAAGCAGAGGCACATCATCTTCACCGGCTCGAAGTCGAAGGGGAGAGCTCTGCGACTCCGCTCGTCGCGATCCTCGAGGTAGCCCTGTTTCTGCTTCCGATCGTCGTGCTGGTGATCGCCGTTGCGTTCCTCGCGGCCCACTACTTCGGGTAGGGGTGCCGATCGTGCTCAGGAGACGAGGCGTCAGGAGCACACGCGTTGCGCCCGTCGAGGAGATGTCGGACGGTCTGCCGGGCGATGGTCTCGATCTCGCGGTCAGGCAGAGCGACGGCGCCGAGGTGAGCCTGTTCTGGAGTCGCTCGTCGGGCCGCACGTGGATCGAGGTTCGCGACATCGTGACGGGCTTTCGCCTCGTCCTCGAAACCCTCCCCGAGAAGGCGCTCGAGGCCTATTACGACTCGTACGCCTACTTCGTCTCGACCTGAGGGGCAGCGTTTCGTCGCTTGCTGACGACCCTTGCGCCGCAATACGAAGGAGATCTGCCCTCGCTAACTTTGGAGGCGCGACATGGAGGCACGCGACGCCGAGGCGCTGGCACAGCTCGTCGAGGAGCAGGCGGCGCTACGCCGGGTCGCCACTCTGGTAGCGGAGGGTGCGGCGCCTACGGATCTGTTCGCCGCCGTCGCAGTGGAGGCCGCGGCGGTGGTCGGAGTCTCCTCCTGCAGCGTTTCACGCTTCCTGCCGGACGGCTCCTCGGTCGTGCTGGCATCGCACAACGACCCCGGCTTCCCGGTCGGCAGTCGGTGGCCGCCCGGCCAAGGGACAATCAATGCTGCCATCTTCGAAGCGGCTCGGCCCGCCCGGGTCGACCAGAAGGTGTTGTCCGGGCCGATAGCCGAGGCGTCGAGGATCTCGGACGTACGGTCGGCGGTCGCCGCCCCGATCGTGGTCGAGGGCAGCGTGTGGGGCATGGTCGCCGTCGGGCGGCAGCACAGCGACGAGCCGCTTCCGCCCCAAACGGAGGCGCGTCTGGCCGCGTTCACGGAGCTGATCGCAACCGCGATCGCGAACGCCGAGGCGCGTGACCGTGTTCGCCGGCTCGCAGACGAGCAATCGGCGCTCCGTCGGGTCGCCACCCTCGTCGCTGGGGGTGCACCCGACGCGGAGCTGTTCGCCGCGGTCGCACGAGAAGTCTCAGATGTGACCGATCTGCCAATGATCGGAATCGACCGCTACGAGCAGGACGGATCGCTCGTCGTGCTGGCGTCTCCCAACATTCTCATCGGCAGCCGGTTTCCGATCCCGCCCGACACGGTCGGCGGGAAGGTCTTCGAGACGCGTGCGCCCGTGCGGATCGACAGCTTTCAGACGGCGACGAGCGACCTTGGGGTGCTCATCCGAGATGCCGGAATGCAATCAGCGGTCGGCGCGCCCATCTTCGCCGACGGCAGTCTGTGGGGTGTGCTGATCGCGGGGACCGATCGCGAGCAGCCGCTTCCGGCCGGGACGGAGTTCCGTCTCGTTCGCTTCGCCGAACTGATCGGAACCTCAATCGCGAACGCGGCAGCCCGCGAACGTCTGACCCGCCTCGCGGACGAGCAAGCCGCTCTGAGGCACGTCGCGACGCTCGTCGCCCGCGACGCGCCGTCGACCGACGTCTTCGAAGCCGTCGCGATGGAGGTCGGCAAGTTGCTCGATACCGACATCACGGTCGTCGGCCGCTACGACGACGGGGTAGCGACGGCGATCGGCAACTGGAGCGCCTCAGGTGGAGGTGTGCCGGTCGGGACTCGGTCCGCGATCGGCGGGCACAATGTGCTGTCGCTCGTCGCCGAGACCGGTAAGCCGGCGCGCATGGACGGGTACGACGACGCGACGGGGGAGGCAGCGGACATCGCGCGGCGGTACGGCTGGCGCTCGTCGATCGCCGCCCCGATCATCGTCGAGGATCGCGTCTGGGGCGTCATGCTCGTCGCGACGGAGCGTCCCGAAACGTTTCCACCCGGCGCCGAGGAGCGACTGGCCGCCTTCACCGACCTGGTTGCGACGGCGATCGCCAACACCAAGTCGCGCGCCGAGGTCGATCAGCTGGCTGACGAGCAGGCGGCCCTGAGGCGGGTGGCGACGCTCATCGCCGAAGAAAGCCTCCCTGAGGAGGTCTTCGCCAAGGTCGCCGAAGAGACCGGCCGTCTGCTCGGAGGCGTCGAGTGCACGCTCGTGCGCAACGACCCCGATGGAGTCGTCACCAACGTCGGGTGCTGGGGTGAGACGATCGCCGACGTCTTTCCGGTCGGAACGCGTTTCGTCCCCGACCCCGCCGGCGACGGCGTCGCGGCGATCGTCCTCCGAACCGGGCAGTCGTACCGGATCGACAACTACTCGGCTGTCGTCGATCCGGTCGCCCGGAGTGCGCTGGATCGCGGGATCGAGTCTGCGGTCGGCTGTCCGATCGTGGTGCGCGGCGCAGTCTGGGGAGCCATCTTCGTGACCGGAGCTGAACGGTTCCCGCCCGAAACCGAGCTGCGTCTCACCCAGTTCGCAGACCTCGTCGCGACGGCCGTCGCGAACGCTGAGGCGCGAGGGGAGATCGTCCAGCTCGCCGAGGAGCAGGCTGCACAGAGGCGGGTGGCGACGCTCGTGGCGTACGGCGCAGCACCGGTGGAGATCTTCTCCGCCGTGACCGCCGAGGTCGGCCGCCTCTTCGCCACTGACCTCGCCGTCGTCGGCCGCCTCGAGACCGCCCCTCCAAGCTTGGTGGCCGTGGCCATCGGGCCAGGCGTCGAGGGAGTCGAGGTGGGATCCGCCTGGGCTCTCGACGATCCCGAGGCCGCGAACGAGGTCTTTCGCTCGAGGCGGGCGGTCCGCGCCGACGAGAGGCTCAGGCAGAGATCTGCCGCTCTCGCGGACACGTTCGAGCGTCTCGGCGTCGCTTCGATGGTCGCGAGCCCGATCATCGTCGACGGCCGTTTCTGGGGGGCGGTGATCGTCCCCAGCAGGACGGAGCTACCGGCCGACACCGAGGAGCGCCTGCAGAAGTTCACCGACCTCGTCGGCATCGCGATCGCGAACGCGGACGGCAAGTCGAAGCTCGCCGCCTCCCGGAGGCGCATCGTCACGACGTCGGACGAGACACGCCGCCGGATCGAGCGCAACCTCCATGACGGGACGCAGCAACGGCTCGTCTCGCTGGGACTGGCCGTGCGCGCCGCCGAGGCCAACGTTCCGCCGGACCGGCAGGACCTCCGGGACGAGCTCTCGCGGGTCGCACGCGGGCTGGCCGAGGCGGTCGAGGATCTTCAGGAGATCTCGCGGGGAATCCATCCTGCCGTCCTCTCGAAGGGTGGGCTTGGCGCGGCCCTCCGCTCGCTCGCGGCCGTCTCGCCGATCGCCGTCGATCTCGACATCGAGACCGACGCACGGCTCGCCGAGCCGGTCGAGGTGGCGGCGTACTACGTCGCGTCCGAGGCTCTCGCCAACGCGGCGAAGCATTCCGATGCGACGCGGATCGACGTTTCGCTCGAGCAGCGCGACGGCCGCATCGTTCTCTCGATTCGCGACGACGGTGTCGGCGGTGCCGATCCGGCCCGCGGTTCGGGACTCGTGGGCCTCACCGACAGGGTCGAGGCTCTCGGCGGGTCGATCACCGTCGAGAGCCGGCCGGGAGAAGGCACGGAGATCGAGGCTCAGCTGCCGGTCGAGCTCGAGACCTCCCGGCCCAAGCCCTAAAGATTGCCGGTAGCGGGGTCGCGCGACGGGGGTGCGATCGCGGATCCTTACAGAGTGCAGGTGCGCTGTCTGATCGTCGACGACAATCGACTCTTCCTGGAGAACGCCACGTCGCTTCTCGAGCGCGAGGGGCTGGACGTCGTCGGTGTCGCGGCCGACAGCGCCGAGGCGATTCGACTCGTGTCCGAGCTCCGCCCCGACGTGACCCTCGTCGACATCGACCTCGGCGACGAGGACGGGTTCGAGCTCGCGCGACAACTGAGCAACGGCTCCGCCGCGTCCACGGAGGTCATCCTGATCTCCACGCATTCCGAGCGGGATCTCGCGGAGCTGATCTCGGCGAGCCCGGCACTCGGGTTCATCCAGAAGACGCAGCTCTCGGCGAAGACGATCCGCGAGCTGCTCGAACGCTAGGCGTTCGAGCCGAAGGAGCCGGTCCCGCCGCCGCTCTGGCCGCCGGGGCCGCCGTCGAACCCACGCTGGGGCCGGACGCCGTTGGCCATGTCCTTCATGCGGGCCGCGAGCCTGGAGGCGAGCTGGTTCGCCTGGGTCTGCGTCAGCATCCCGCCGGCGACGGCGGCGTCGAGGCCTTTCTTGACCTGAACCGTCATCGCGGCGAGCAGGCCGTCGATGCTCTTGCCCTGCGTCCTTGCGATCTGGGCGAGCGTCTGGCCGTTCGCGAGGTCGGCCTGAAGCTGGGTCGCCGAGAGCCCGAGGTAGCCGGCGACGGCCGTCATGCCGCCGTCCAGGAAGCGCCGGAGGCCGAAGCCGAGCCCGCCGCCCGCGCCGCCGTCGTCGCCTGGGCCGAGGCCGCCCCCGAAGCCGCGGCCGCCGAGGCGGCCGCCGCCGAGCCCATAGGTCCCGACGCCGTGCCTGAACGGGGCCGTCACCGTCGCCACCGAGACGGTGTGCGAGGTCGAGGTCAGCTTGACCGCCGCGAACGCCGCGCCGCCCGCCGCCAGGACGGCAACAGTGACGGTGCCTGCGATCACCTTGGCGCGTGAGCTCACGAGGGCCTCGTGCCGAGAGTGACGGTCGCGATCGCGGTCTTCCCGCTTCGGACGTAGGTGACCTTCATCGTGTCGCCCGGCTTCTTGCCGTCGATGACCGACGAGACGTCGGCGGCGCTCTGGATCGCCTTGGTGTCGAGCTTGACGACCACGTCGCCCGACTCGAGCCCGGCCTTCGCGGCGGGCGTGCCGGGCAGAACCTGGGCGAGTGTTGCGCCGAGCGGCGAGAGCGAGTCGCCCACCCGGACGCCGAGGTACGCGTGTGCGACGGTCTTACCGGCGACGATCTGCGAGACGGTCGAGCGAACCGTGTTCGACGGGATCGCGAACCCGACGCCCTCGCTGCCGCCGGAGGAGCTCTGGATCTGTGCGTTGATGCCGATCACCTGACCTGCCGAGTTCAGGAGCGGGCCGCCCGAGTTGCCGTGGTTGATCGGCGCGTCGGTCTGGATCGCGTTTACGATCGTGAAGTTGTTCGGCGCGTCGATCGAACGGCCGAGCGCGCTGACGATGCCGCTCGTCACGGTCTCCGATAGGCCGAACGGACTGCCGATCGCGACGACCGGGCTGCCGACCTGCACCGCGTCCGAGTTGCCGACCTGAAGCGGGGTCAGCATCGATGCAGGCGCGGAGATGCGAACGACGGCGAGGTCGGTCGAGCTGTCGCTCCCGACGAGATGCCCCTTGAAGGTCTTGCCGTTCCACAGGGTGACGGTGATCGAGGTCGCACCGCTGACGACGTGCTCGTTCGTGACGATGTCGCCCTTCGAGTCGTACACCCAACCCGAGCCCTCGGCCGTGGCGGCCTGGGAGCCGCCGAACGCCGAGGAGCCTCCGGACTGCGTCACGGTGATGTCGACGACGCCCTTGTGCGTCTGCTGGTAGACCGCGGGCACGGAGATGGCGGTGCTCGTCGCCGAGGCGTTCTCGAGCGCGCCGCTCGTGCCGACGTCGCGGACGACCGTCGTGGTGCCGGGGGCGACCGAGGCATAGACGCCTGCGCCCGCTCCCGCGCCGAGCGCGAGGATGGCCAGGACGCCGGCGGCGGTCAGAGCGATGTTTCGCTTGGAAGAGGTCATCGTCGAAGATCCTTTCGGTTCGCTGCGATCCATCTTCGCCCGTGGTCGCTAAGTCCCGGCTGAGAGCACCGTAAGAACTCTCTAAGACGCGACGGCGGCCGCCAGAGCCCCGTCGCGCATGGCGAGGCGGCGCGGCGCGCGGGAGGCGAGGTCGGCGTCGTGGGTCGCGACGATCACCGTCGCCCCGCGCTGCGCGGCGAGGCCTGCGAGCAGCTCGATGACGTCGGCGCCTGTCTTCGAGTCGAGGTTGCCCGTGGGCTCGTCGGCGAGGATCACCCGCGGCTCGACCACGAGCGCCCGCGCGATCGCGACGCGCTGCTGCTCGCCGCCCGAGAGCTGTCCGGGCAGGTGCTCGGCGCGGTCGGCGAGGCCGACCTCTCCGAGGAGCGCGTTCGAGCGGTCGCGAAGCTCGTCGCCTCCTGCCCCGGTGGGAGCCAGTGCGAGCTCGACGTTCTGGAGCGCCGTGAGCGTCGGGATCAGGTTGAACTGCTGGAAGACGAAGCCGAACGCGCGGAGCCGAAGCTCGGCGAGCTGCCCGTCCGGCAGCTTCCCGAGGTCGCGGCCCTCGAAGATGACCTCGCCGCCCGTCGGCCGGTCGAGCGCCCCGAGGAGCTGCAGGAGCGTCGTCTTCCCCGACCCGCTCGGGCCCTCGAGCGCGACGAACTCGCCCGCTTCGATCGTGATGCTGACGCCGCTGACCGCACGGACGTGCAGCGGGCCCTTGCTGAACTCGCGCTGCACGTCTCGGGTCTCGTACAGATGCCCGGCCGTGCTCATTGGCCAACCTCCGGTTGGACGCTCATTCGACGGCCCGCAGCGCGTCGGCGGGGCGCAGCCGCGCAGCCCTGAAGGCGCCGGCCGCGCCGGCGAGCAGGCCGCCGATCAGCGCCAGCAGGAAGCCGGCGACGAGGATCTCGGCCGAGAGGGGCGCATCGAGCTTCACGGTGTCGCTCGCAGTCCGGGCGAGGGCCCCGAAGCCGAATGCCCCGCCCACCGAGCTATGCGCAGAGAGGGTGACGCCGAACGCCCCGACCGCCAGGGCCCCGACGATCCCGAGTGCGATTCCGAGCAGGCCGCCCGCGGCGCCCTGGGCGAGCGACTCGCCGACCACCTGCCGGACGACCAGCCGCTGCTTCCAGCCGAGTGCCTTGAGGGTCCCGAGCTCGCGGACCCGCTTCCCGACCGAGGCGAGGGTGAGCAAGATCGCGAGCAGGAACGCGGCCACCGCGGCCAGGATCTCGAGCGCCACGCCGAGCCGGTGGGAGAGGTTCGACGCGTTTACGAGCGACCCGCTGATCTGGTCGGCGACGTCCTTCGCGCTCGCAACCTGTGCGTTCGGATAGAGCTGCTCGATCTGCTTCTGCACGGCACCGACCGACGTGCCGCTCGAGGCGCGGACGAGAATCACGTTCGCAAGCGCCTTCTGGCCCGCCAGCGTCTGGAGCTGGGAGAGGGGGACGTACACGTCGGCGGTCTGGCCGCCGAGAGGAGGCCTGACGAGGCCGACGACGTTGAAGGTCGTCTTGTCGAGGTCGAGCTTGGACCCGACCTTCAGCCCCTGGCGGCTCGCGTACGAGTCGGCCACGAGCGCCTCGTCGGAGCCGCTTCCGGAGAAGAAATGACCGCTCGAGAGAAGCGAGGGCGTCACGAGGCCGATCCCGGGTTGCGAGGGATCGACGCCGGCGATCGTGTAGCTCGAGCTCTTGATGTTCGTCTGCGGCGGGTTGACGATCTGCTGGATCGTCTGCTGGGGGGTCGTGACCGTGCGGCGGAAGTTGCGGAACTGCGGAGGCAGGCACTGGGCGAAGGCGCCGCGGGTGAAGCCGAAGCCGCCGCCCCCCGGGGCTGCGCCCCGACCGCCCGCCCCGCCGAGCCGTCCGCCGGCGCCGCCGCCCGTGGTGCCTGTGCCGCCGCCGGCGGCACCCGTTCCCCCGGTGCCGCCGTTCTGGGCCGCAAGCTTCTCGACGCAGGCGCGGATCTTGTCCTGCTCGGCCTGGGTCGGCTGGAACCGAACGCGTCCCGTGATCGTCAGCCGCTGGCCGCCCGCCTTCAGCTTCGCCACGATCTTCGGCACCGTCCCCTCCTGGTGGACGCCCGAGAGGACGAGGCCCGTCGAGACGGCCGAGACACCGGAGAGCTTCGAGATCTGGCTCGCCTGGCTCTGCGGAAAGGTGAGCTGGGTGCCTGGCAGGAAGAAGTCCTGGACGAAATGCGTCCCGGGCTTGCCGAGCTTCGAGAGGTCGGTGATGGCCGACGCGTTCGCCTGGATGAGCTCACGACCCGCGCCGAAGCCTCCGCCGCCGCCGCCCGCGAAACCGCCGCCGCCGCCACCACCGAACGCGCCCCCCGATGTGTCCTGCGTCTGCGGCGAGAGGGTGACGGTCAGGTCCGTGCCGATGCTCGAGAGCGGATCGAGCGCGGTCTTCTGCGCATGGTCGAGCCCCCTCGTCAGCGACGAGATCACGATCACGAGCGCCACGCCGATCGAAAGGCCGGCGACCGTGAGGATCGTCCGCCCCTTCCGGCGAAGCAATTCGCTGCGGAGGTACGAGAGGTAGAACATCGCGCTTGCCTAGGAAACCGACAGCGAGTAAGAGGCGGCTAAGAAGTCCCGTCGGCGTCGTCGCCGTTCCGCCCGCCGAGCCGGAGCCGGACGAGTGCGCCTCCGCCGGGCGGCTCCTCGACGGCGACCGAGCCGTGATGGGCTTCGGCGACCTGCTGCACGATCGCGAGGCCGAGCCCGGAGCCGGGCATCGACCGCGCCGAGGTGGCCCGGTAGAACCGCTCGAAGACGTGGGGGACGTCCTCAGCGGCGATTCCCGGCCCGTGGTCGCGCACGGTCAGCTCGCCGTCTTCGAGCTTCACCTCGACGGGGGAGCCGGCGGGGCTCCACTTGGCCGCGTTGTCGAGCAGGTTCGCGATCGCGCGCTCGATGCCGGCCGGCTGCCCCACCACCGTCCACGCGGCGAGGTCGGCCTCGATCGGGATGTCCGGGTGGTTGCGGGTCGTCCGCCTGATCGCCTCCTCGGCGACGAGGTCGAGACGGACCTCCTCGAGCGGCTCGGCCTGTTCCTGGCCGCGGGCGAGCTGGGTCAGCTCGCCGATCAGCTCGGTCATCTCCTCGAGCTGTGAGACCACGTCGCGGATCAGGTGCTCGCGCTCCCCGGGCGGCAGGCGATCGCTCTGCGCGAGCACCTCGACGTTCGTCCGCAAGCTCGTCAGCGGCGTACGCAGCTCGTGCGAGGCATCCTGGACGAGCTGGCGCTGGCGCTGCTGCGCCTCTTCGAGCGAGACCAGCATCGCGTTGAAGGTGTGGGCGAGGGTCGCGAGCTCGTCCGTGCCCTCCACCTCGATCCGCTCCGAGAGGTCGCGCGTTGCCGCGACGCGCTCGGCGGTCTTGCTCAGCTCGCGGAGCGGTCGCAACGTCGCCCGCGCCACCAGGAACCCGGAGACGGCCGCGATCCCGACGCCGATGGCGGCCACGAGCAGGAGCCAGAGCCGGATCCGCGAGAGCTCGTTGTCGACGTCGGTCAGCTTGGCGGCGACCTGGAGTGCGAGCCCCGGCCTCTCCGGAGGTCGGCGGCGAGAGCTGGGTCGTGAAGATCCGGAGGTGGGTTCCGCCCTGCCGCGCGTCGCGGAAGCCGCCGCCGGCCTTTCCCGCCGCAACGAGGCGGGCCTCGGAGACGCCCGGGAGCAGCGGGTTCAGGCTGTTGAACTCCTGCGGCCGGTACGAGTTCCCGTTGCTGTCGACGAACTGGAACTGCCCGCCGAACGGGTCGGCCGCGATGTAGATCGCGTACTGGTGTGGCGCCACGCGCACCTGGAGACCGCGCCCGGGCAGCTGCGGGATCTGCACCGCCTGGCTGCGAAGGCTGTTGTCGATCTCGCTGCGCAGCTCGCTGCGGACGAGGAAGTAGACCGTGATGGACGAGGCGACGATCGCGACGGCGACGGCCGCGGCCGACCCGAGCGCGAGACGCGCGCGCAGGCTCACGGCTCGCGCAGCGCGTACCCCACACCTCTGACGGTGTGGATCAGGCGTGGCTTCCCGCCTGCCTCGGTCTTCTTGCGCAGATAGCTGATGTAGACGTCGAGCGAGTTCGAGCCGTAGCCGAAGTCGTAGCCCCAGACCCGGTCGAAGATCACCGAGCGTGTGAGCACCTGCCTCGGGTTGCGCAGGAAGAGCTCGAGCAGGGCGAACTCCGTGCGGGTGAGCGCGAGCTCCTCCCCGTCGCGCGTGACCTCGCGGGTGCCGGTGTTGAGCTCGAGGTCGGCGAAGGTGAGCGTCGTCGGCTCGTCGTCGGAGCCGAGGCGGCGCAGAAGCGCACGCACCCGCGCGACGAGCTCCTCGAGCGCGAACGGCTTGACGAGGTAGTCGTCGGCTCCGGCCTCGAGCCCCGCAACCCGGTCGGAGACCTGGTCGCGGGCGGTCAGCATCAGGATCGGCAGCTTGTTGCCGTCCGTGCGCAGGCGGCGCGTCAGCTCGAGCCCGTCCAGCCGCGGCATCAGGATGTCGACGATCGCGAGATCGTGCGCGTTCGGGTGCGAGCGGAGCTTCAGCAGCGCCTCCTCGCCGTCGGCGGCGAGGTCGACGTCGTAGCCCTGCATGGTCAGGGCGCGCCGGAGCGCGTCGCGCACAGCCTGGTCGTCGTCGACAACGAGGATCGCCATTCCGCTAATGGTGGACTTTCGGGACGGCCGGCGGAAGTCCTCAGGCAGAACCTCGACGCCGCTCCACGCGGCGGTGGTCATCGGAGCGAGGTCGCCGGCGTAGGCTCGACGGAGCCGGGATACCCGGACGCGGTGGCTGCCGGGGCCGTCGCCTCCGCGGCACCGTGCGGGGCGACGGGCCCGGGCAGCAACCGCGTCTGACGTGCGGTCAACGGAAGGGTTGCGGGCGAGCCGTATGGAGTCGGCTCGCCCGCGGGCGGGTGAGGAGAGTGCGCGGCGCCCGATATGGCGGGCGCCGCTCCGGAAGCAAGCCGCGCGTCGGAGGGTGCGGGGAGGCTTGCATCACGATGAGCTGATCCTGACTCCGGATCCTTAGAGCGGAGTAAGACGGGCGTTAGAACTTGCTGAAACATTCGGGCGCGTGGTAGGAACTACAGGCATGAAGGCGCTCCCGGCAGCGTTTCTTGCCGCCGCAGTCGTTGCCGGCGCCGCCGCCGCAACCACGACGCCGCCGAAGCTGGGCAACGCGAAGAACGGCCGCAAGCTCTTCATCCAACACTCGTGCGGGTCCTGCCACATGCTCGCGGCGGCGAACGCGATGTCCCCGTCCGGGATCGGCCCCGACCTCGACACGACGAAGAAGAGCTACGCCCTGATCGTCGCCAACGTCACGAAGGGCGGCAAGGGGATGACGGGGTACGGGAAGACGCTCACGACGAGTGAGATCGCGGACATCGCGACGTTCGTCTACAAGAGCGCCCACGCGAGCGGTTACTAGCCACTTCCCGATCGGAAAGAAATAAGCAGCCGTGCGGGAAACTACGCACGCGTTGATGCATCTCAACCACCCGGCGGCGTAAACTGTGCGACATGGCGCGAAAGATGAACGACGTCCACGACGCGTTCACCTGCGCGGTCGCCGCGACCTCGGATCTCATCGGCTCGAAGTGGACGGCGCTGATCGTCCACGACCTGTCGGAGGGCGCGCGCAGGTTCACGCAGCTCGAGCACGCCTGCCCCGGCATCAGCCCGCGAACGCTGTCGGAGCGCCTCCACATGCTCGAGGCGCAGGGGATCG
Organism: uncultured Actinomycetota bacterium; assembly: GCA_963801905.1. Lineage (GTDB taxonomy): Bacteria > Actinomycetota > Thermoleophilia > Gaiellales > Gaiellaceae > PALSA-600. The sequence continues at coordinate 107,648 of CAWDGP010000006.1, forward strand.
TCGGCCGCCACAGCTATCCGGAGTCGCCGCCACGTGTCGAGTACAACCTGACCCGGAAGGGCATGGCGATGCTGCCGATCATCGACGCGATGCGCGGCTTCGGACACGACTGGCTGATCGACGAGCACGACCACGAGCACGTCGAGCGGGTCCCGCGCGCGCGGGTCTGACACCTCTGTCCAACACCTCTGTCTGACGCCCTGTTTGACAGCGCAAGCGCGGTTGGGCAGACTGGTTTGCGCATGCGCGGTCACACGCATCTCTTTGGTTTCTCCCCAGAAGTTGCTGTAACTCAGCCGGGGATGTTCGTGGTGACCCTCCTGATTCTCCCCCGCTAGGGGGAGGATGTTGCTCACGCGGCCTCAGACGCCGCAGACGCCCACTCCGAGACGGGAGAGGTGCGTCGATCACCCGTGAGAAGGCACTGTAGGAGCAACCGAAAGTCCGACGAGTCAGCGTGAACACATCCAGAGAGGACGAAAGATGACGAGAATGCTCGGGTCCGACGCGATCCTGCGCTCGCTCGAGGCGGAGGGCGTCGACGTCATGTTCGGGATCCCCGGCGGGGCGATCCTTCCCACCTACGACGCGATCGCGCGCGGCACGACCGTGCGCCACGTGCTGGCCCGGCACGAGCAGGGTGCCGGGCACATGGCCGAGGGGTTCGCGCGCGCCTCCGGGAGGGTGGGCGTTGCAATGGCGACCTCCGGCCCGGGTGCGACGAACCTCGTCACGCCGATCGCCGACGCCTGGATGGACTCGACGCCGCTCGTGTGCATCACGGGGCAGGTGCGCTCGAACCTGATCGGGACCGACGCGTTCCAGGAGACGGACGCCACCGGCATCACCATGCCGATCGTCAAGCATTCGTGGCTCGTCCTGGACGCCCGCGACATCCCGCAGGCGATCAAGAGCGCCTTCCATGTCGCCCGCACGGGCCGTCCCGGCCCGGTTCTCGTCGACATCGCGAAGGACGCGCAGGAGGGTGAGCTCGACTTCTCGTATCCGAGCGAGCCCGACCTGCCGGGCTGGCGCCCGCCCACGAGGGTGCACGAGCGCCAGGTGCGCGAGGCGGCGGCCGCGATCGCGGAGGCCTCCCAGCCGATCGTCTACGCCGGGGGCGGCGTCCTCAATGCCGACGCGTCCGCCGAGCTGCTCGCGCTCGTCGAGGCGGCGCGGCTCCCGTCGGTGGTCACGCTGATGGGCAAGGGCTGTCTCCCCGACTCGCACCCGCTCAACTACGGCGCTCCGGGGATGCACGGCTCGAAGTACGCGAACTGGGCGCTCAACAAGTCCGACCTGATCGTCGCGGTCGGAGTCCGCTTCGACGACCGCGTCACCGGCAAGGTCTCGGCGTTCGCGCCCGGCGCGAAGGTGATCCACTTCGACATCGACGCGGCCGAGGTGGGGAAGATCCGCGAGGCGGACATCCCGGTCGTCGGCCCTCTCAAGCTCGCACTCGCCCAGCTCACGCGCGACGTGAAGGCGATCGAGGCCGAGAAGCGCGTCGACCGCACGGCCTGGCATGCCCAGCTCGAAGAGTGGCGCGCGCTCTATCCGTACAAGTACAGGAAGGCCGAGGGCGTGCTCAAGCCGCAGACGGTGATCGAGCGGCTGCGCGACCTCTCCGGCGAGCGCGACGGCGACTTCGTCTGGACGACCGGCGTCGGCCAGCACCAGATGTGGGCGATGCAGTACCTGCAGTGCGAGAAGCCGCGCACGTTCATCACCTCCGGCGGGCTCGGGACGATGGGATACGGCCTGCCGGCTGCGGTCGGCGCCAAGGCCGCCCGCCCCGACGCGACGGTCGTGTGCGTCGACGGGGACGGCTGCTTCCAGATGACCTGCCAGGAGCTCGCGACCGCGGCGCTCGAGCGCCTGCCGATCGTCGTCGTGATCATCAACAACGGCTGGCTCGGGATGGTGCGCCAGTGGCAGGAGCTGTTCTACGCCGAGCGCTACGCCGAGACGCATCTGACCAAGCAGGTGCCCGACTATGCGCAGCTCGCCGAGGCGCTCGGTGCCGCCGGGTTCATGGTCGACAACGAGGACGACCTCGACGCGACGCTCGCCTCAGCGCTCGACTGCGGCCGCACGGCCGTCGTCGACGCCCGGGTCGACCCCGACGAGAACTGCTACCCGATGGTGCCCGCGGGCGCCGCGAGCGTCGACATCATCGAGCTCCCCGACGAGAGCGCAGAAGAGCCCGAGAGGAGCATGTTGTGAGTCATCACACGGTCTCCGTCGAGCTGGAGAACAAGCCCGGTGCGCTCGCGCGCGTGTCCCAGATGTTCGCCCGGCGCGGCTACAACATCCAGAGCCTCGCGGTTGGGCCCACCGAGCATCCCGACATCTCGCGTCTGACCCTCCGCGTCGACTGCTCGGAGCACTCGCTCGAGCAGATCGAGAAGCAGATGCACAAGCTCGTCAACGTCCTGCGCGTCGTCGAGCTTCGTCCCGGTGAGTCGGTCGAGCGCGAGCTCGGCCTGATCACCGTCGGGGCGCCGCCGGACAAGCGCGCGGAGCTGATCGCGCTCGGCGAGGTCTTCGGCGCCCGTGTTGCCGACATCGGCCGCGACGCGCTCACGTTCGAGATCGTCGGCCGGCCCGAGGAGCTCGACGCCTTCGAGGAGCTCGTACGCCCGCACGGCGTGAAGGAGCTCGCCCGTACCGGGCGGATCGGCCTGCGCCGGCCCGGCCCGCGCCCATCGCGGACCACACCCGCGGCCGTCTCGTAAGCGAAAGGACACCCATGGAAGAAGTGATCAAGACGCAGGACACGAGCCTCCTGACGGGGAAGGTCGCGATTCTCGGCTACGGCAGCCAGGGGCACGCGCACGCGCTCAACCTCGCCGACTCCGGCATCGAGGTCGAGGTCGGGCTCCGGCCGGGACAGCTCGTCGCGCGAGGCGGCCTACGACGCCGGGCTCCCCGTGAAGGACGTCCCCGAGGCCGTGAAGGGCGCGCAGGTCGTCTCGATGCTCGTCCCGGACGGGCCGCAGGCGGCGATCTTCTCGGGCGAGGTGGCGCCGAACCTCTCGCCGGGCGCGGTGGTGCTGTTCGCGCACGGCTTCTCGGTCCACTACGGCCGGATCGTCCCGCCCGCCGACCACGACGTGATCATGGTCGCGCCGAAGGGCCCGGGGCACATCGTGCGTCGCCTGTACGAGGAGGGCTACGGGACGCCGGCGCTGATCGCCGTCGCGAACGACGCGAGCGGTCAGGCACGCGAGGTGGCCCTGGCGTACGCCGCCGCGATCGGCGCGGGCCGCGCGGGGATCATCGAGACGACCTTCCAGAACGAGACCGAGACCGACCTGTTCGGTGAGCAGAGCGTCCTGTGCGGAGGTCTCACCCAGCTGATCGAGGCCGGGTTCGAGACGCTCGTCGAGGCCGGCTATCCGGCCGAGCTCGCGTATTACGAATGCGTGCACGAGGTGAAGCTGATCGTCGACCTGATCTTCGAGGGCGGGATCGAGCGGATGCATTACTCGATCTCCGACACGGCCGAGTACGGCTCGATCGCCGTCGGCCCGCGCGTCGTCGACGCACACGTGAAGGAGAACATGAAGGGCGTGCTCACGGCCATCCAGGACGGATCGTTCGCACGGGAATGGATCGCGGAGATGGACAAGGGCAGCCCGAGCCTGGTCGAGGCTCGCAAGAAGCTGGCGGCGACCGAGGTCGAGCAGGTCGGTGAGCGGCTGAGGGCGCTTGCGGCTCGGCCGGCGGAGGCGCATGGCGTCGGTTGACGTCCCGGTCGCCCTGCTCGGGTACGGCACCGTCGGGTCGGCGGTCAACCGCCTGCTGAACGAGCAGGCGGGCGACATCGAGCGCGCGACCGGCCACCGGCTGCGGCTCGTCAAGGCGCTCGTCCGCGATCTCGAGCGCGAGCGCGGGTTCGCGCCCGACGCAGGCGTGCTGACGACCGACGTGCGCGAGATCACCGAGGACCCGGGCATCGCGATCGTCGCCGAGGTGATGGGCGGAGTCGAGCCGGCCGGCGAGTTCGTGCTCGAGCTGTTGCGGCGCGGCAAGAACGTGGTCACCGCGAACAAGCAGCTCGTCGCCCGGCGCGGCGCGGAGCTCTTCGACGCCGCCTCCGCCTCGGGCGTGCAGCTGCGGTTCGAGGCGAGCGTGTGCGCCGCGATCCCGGTGATCAAGGTCCTTCGCGAGTCGCTCGTCGTCACGAACGTCCACCGCGTCCTCGGGATCGTGAACGGCACGACGAACTTCATGCTCACCGAGATGGAGGGCGGGGCAACCTACGAGGAGGCCCTGCGCGAGGCGCAGGCGCGCGGGTTCGCCGAAGCCGACCCGACCGACGACGTATCGGGTGCCGACGCGGCGGCGAAGATGGCGATCCTCGCGACGGTGGCGTTCAACTCCCGGTACTCGCTGGCGGACGTCGAGGTGGTCGGGATCGACCGGATCACACCGCTCGACGTTGCCGCAGCGCGCGAGCTCGAGATGGTGATCCGTCTCGTCGGGATGGCCCGCCTGCTCGAAGGCAAGGTCGACGTCAGGGTAGGCCCGGCACTCGTCGACCGGCATCATCCGCTCGCCGCCGTGGAAGGCGCGTTCAACGCGGTCATGCTGCAGGGCGACGCGATCCGCGAGATCACGCTCGAGGGGCCCGGCGCCGGCGGGATCGAGACGGCGTCGGCCGTGATCGCGGACATGGCGAGCGTGATCGGGACGATGGGAACCGGGTTCCTGCAGAACGACCCGGTCTGGCGGAACCTTCCCCGCCTCGAGCCCGGCGAGAACCGCTCGCCCTTCTACTTCAACCTGTCGGTCGTCGACCGGCCGGGCGTGCTCGCGCGCGTCGCCGAGGCGCTGGCGGAGCGCGAGGTGTCCGTGGCGCGGCTCCTGCAGCACCAGAACGGCGCCGGCGCCGCGCTCCACGTCGTGACGCACGAAACGTCGCAGGGCCGCCTCGACGAGGCGCTGGCGGCGATCGCGGCGATGGACGAGGTGCAGCACGCGCCGCTGCCCTTCCCGGTCGTGTCGGAGCGCGGAGTGGCGGACCTCGGATGGGCATGAGCGACCATGGGGTTATTGAACGCTGGCGCGATCGGCTGCCGGTCACAGCTGCGACGCCCGTCGTGACGCTGGGCGAGGGGTCGACGCCGTTGATCCCGTCGCGGGCGATCGGCCCGAGGCTCGGGGTCGAGCTGCACTTCAAGTACGAGGGGATGAACCCGACCGGGAGCTTCAAGGACCGTGGGATGACGGTCGCCGTGTCGAAGGCGGTCGAGGCGGGCGCCGACGGGATCGTCTGCGCGTCGACGGGCAACACGGCCGCGTCGGCCGCCGCCTACGGGGCGCGCGCCGGCCTCACCACCGTCGTGCTGTGCCCCGCCGGAGCGATCGCGATGGCGAAGCTCGCGCAGTCGCGGGCCGTCGGTGCGCGGGTGCTCGAGGTGCGCGGGAGCTTCGACGAGGCGCTCGCGAGCTGCCTCGAGCTCGTCGAGCGCGGCAGCCACGTCCTCGTGAACTCCCTCAACCCCGACCGGATCGAGGGCCAGAAGACCGCAGCGTTCGAGATCGACGAGGCGCTCGGCCGGGCGCCGGACGTACTCGCGCTTCCGTACGGCGGCGGGGGGAACACCGTCGCCTACGCCAGGGGCTTCGCCGAGGACGGCGCGCGGCCCCGCATGATCTCGGCGTACTCCGATCAACGAGCGACGACGCTCGCCTCGGCGATCCGCATCGCCGAGCCCGCGCACCTCGCCGAGGTCGACGCGCTCGTCGCCGACAACAGCGTGGAGCCGGTGGCGGTCACCGACGAGGACATCACGCGAATGTGGCTCGACCTCGCCAGCCTGGAGGGCATCTTCTGCGAGCCGTCGTCCGCCGCCGGCCTGGCAGCGCTCTCGTCGATCGACCTCGAGCCGGGCAGCACCGTCGTCTGCGTCCTCACCGGCCACGGGCTGAAGGACACGGCCGCGGTCGACGTCCTCACCGAGCCGGCGACCCTCGTCGAGCCGACCGTCGAGTCGATCCTCGCGGAGGTGGGCCGGTGAGGTTCACCGTGCTCGCGCCGGCGACGACCGCCAACCTCGGGCCCGGGTTCGACTGCGCCGGTGCGGCGTTCGACCTGTGGAACGAGCTCCACGTCGAGCCGGCCGACTTCGGGGTGCCGCTCGTCACGCTCGAAGGCGAGGGTGTCGACGAGCTGCCGGCCGACGAGACGCATCTGGCGCTGCAGGCGTTCGCCCGTGTGCTGCCGGTCGAGCGCTTCAGCTTCCGTTTCGTCAACCGCATCCCGCTCGAGCGCGGGCTCGGCTCGTCCGCTGCGACCGTCGCCGCGGGCGTCGTCGCCGGCCTGATCGCTGCGGGCCGCGATGCGAGCCTCGACGAGGTGCTCGACCTGTGCCTGCCGTTCGAGGGGCACGCCGACAATCTCGTCCCGGCGCTCGAGGGAGGCGTCTGCCTCACCTGGACTGACGGCCGCACCAGGCGGATGCAGCGAATCGCCTCGTCGCTCCCCCTCGGGGCGATCGTGGTCGTGCCCGAGGGGCGCGTGAGCACGAAGGCCTCCCGCGAGCGGCTGCCCGAGACGATCACCCACGAGGAGGCCGCAGCCGCGGCTGCGCAGGCCGCGCTGCTCGGCGCCGGCATCGCGGGAGGCGACCCGGACCTGCTCGCGGCCGCCTTCCACGACCGCCTGCACGAGCCGTACCGCCTCGCCGACGCTCCGCTCCTCGCGCAGCTGCGCGAGCGCCCCGTCGAGGGCTCCGCCGGGGTGACGCTGTCGGGCTCGGGCCCTTCGGTCGTCGTCTGGGCCGAGCCGCATCGCGTCGACGGCGTCGTGCGCGACCTCCGGAAGCGTCTCCTTCGCGCCCAGGTTCTGCCGCTCGCGATCGCGGACCGCGGCACCCATCCCGTCCACGAGCCGATCGGAGCGACTGCATGAGCGTGTACGACCAGCCCACAGATCCCGGTAAGCGCCACAGCGCCGCGCTGACCGACGGCTGGGAGCGCGCCCCCGCCCGCGCGATGCTGAAGGCCGTCGGGTTCACCGACGAAGACCTCGCCAAGCCGCTCGTCGGCGTCGCGACCACCTGGATCGAGACGATGCCGTGCAACTTCAACCAGCGCGTCCTCGCGAAGCACGTGAAGGACGGCATCCGCGCTGCCGGCGGCACCCCGATCGAGTTCAACACGATCTCCGTCTCGGACGGCGTCTCGATGGGCACCTCGGGGATGCGCGCCTCGCTGATCTCGCGCGAGGTGATCGCCGACTCGATCGAGTTGGTCGCCGAGGGGCACCTCTTCGACGGCCTCGTCTGCCTCGTCGGGTGCGACAAGACGATCCCCGCGGGCGTGATGGCCCTCGCGCGGCTGAACATCCCCGGCCTCGTCTTCTACAACGGCTCCATCGCCCCCGGGCGCTACGAGGGCCGCGACGTGACGATCCAGGACGTCTTCGAGGCCGTCGGCGCGCGCGCGGCCGGCCGGATGACCGACGAGGAGGTGCACGCGCTCGAGTCGGTCGCCTGCCCCGGCGCCGGCGCCTGCGGCGGCCAGTTCACCGCCAACACGATGGCGCTCGTGATCGACTTCCTCGGCATCAGCCCGCGCGGGCTCTCCGGCATCCCGGCGACCAATCCGTCGAAGCCCGAGGCGGCGCGTGAGGCAGGCGAGCTCGTCATGACCCTCGTTCGCGACGACATCCGCCCCCGCCAGATCATCACGCGCGAGGCGATCGAGAACGCGATCGCCGCGGTCGCCGGCTCCGGCGGCTCGACGAACGGCGTCCTCCACCTGCTCGCGATCGCGCGCGAGGCGGGCCTGCCGCTCGAGCTCGAGGACTTCGACACCATCGCGGAGCGCACGCCGATCGTGGCCGACCTGAAGCCGGGCGGCCGCTACGTGGCGACCGACATGTACGAGGCGGGCGGCGTCGGGCTCGTCGTGCGCGAGCTGGTCGGGGCCGGGGTCGTGCACGAGGGCTCCCGCGGGGTCGACGGCCGCACGCTCGCCCAGGTTGGCGCCGAGGTCGAGGAGACTCCCGGCCAGGACGTCGTCGTCTCCTGGGAGACTCCGCTCAAGCCGACCGGCGGCCTCGCGATCCTGCGCGGGTCGCTTGCTCCGGAAGGGGCCGTCGTCAAGCTCGCCGGCCACGAGCGACTTCGCCACGGCGGCCCGGCCCGCGTGTTCGACTCCGAGGAGGAGTGCTTCGCGGCCGTCAAGGCCCGGTCGATCGAGCCCGGCGACGTGGTCGTGATCCGCTACGAAGGCCCAGCCGGAGGCCCGGGGATGCGCGAGATGCTGCACGTCACGGCCGCGCTCGTCGGCGAGGGCCTGGGCGACGAGGTCGCGCTCATCACCGACGGCCGCTTCTCGGGAGCGACCCACGGCCTGATGGTCGGCCACATCGCGCCGGAGGCGTTCCGCGGCGGCCCACTCGCAGCGGTGCGCGACGGCGACACGATCACCCTCGACGTCGAGGCCCGCCGACTCGACCTCGACATCCCGGCCGAGGAGCTCGAGGCTCGGCTCGCAGCCTGGACGCCGCCCGCGCCCCGCTACACGCGCGGCGTGTTCGCCAAGTACGCGGCCGAGGTCAGCTCGGCCTCCGAAGGGGCGGTGACCTCTTGACGCTGCGGCTATTCCGCGAGCAGCTTGCGAATCGAGCGGGTCGCCTGGGCGATGCGCTGCTCGTTCTCGACGAGAGCGAAGCGGACGTGCTCGTCGCCCCCCGGGCCGAAGCCGATGCCGGGGCTCACGGCGACGTCGGCGCCGCGGGCCAGCATCACCGCGAACTCGAGGGAGCCGAGCTCGGCGTAGCGCTCGGGGATCGGCGCCCAGGCAAACATCGTCCCCTTCGGCGGTTCGATCTCCCAGCCGGCGCGGCCAAGGCCCGACACGAGCGCATCGCGGCGGCGGAGGTAGATCTCGCACACCTCGTCGGGATAGTCGGGAGCCTCCCGGAGCGCCACGATCGAGGCGATCTGGATCGGCTGGAAAGTGCCGTAGTCGAGATAGGACTTGAGCTTCGCGAGCGCCGCGACCACGTCGGGGCGGCCCAGCGTGAAGCCCATCCGCCAGCCGGCCATCGAGAAGGACTTCGTGAGGCTGTACAGCTCCACGGCGCAGTCGAGCGCGCCTTCCGCCGCGAGCACGGACGGGGGCTGGTGGCCGTCGAAGGCGATGTCGGCGTAGGCGAAGTCGTGGACGAGCACGAACTCGCGCTCGCGGGCCATGTCGACGAGGCTCTGCATCAGCTCGGGAGTCGCGACCGCCGTCGTCGGGTTGTGGGGGAACGACACGATGACGACTCGTGGAGCCGGCTGCGCGGCGCGGACGGCCTCCTCGATCCCCGCGAGCAGGTCGTCGTCCTGGAACCGCGCGTGCACGACGGTGGCGCCCGCGAGCCGCGGCGCGACGAGATGGATCGGGTAGCTCGGGCTCGGGACGACCGCGCTGTCGCCGCCCTCGAGCAGCACCCACATCAGATGCGCCAGCCCTTCCTTCGCGCCGATCGTCGAGACGACGTGTACGTCGGGATCGAGCTCGACGCCGAGCTTCGCGCGGTAGCGCTCGCAGACCGCCTCGCGCAGGTTGGGGAGCCCGCGGCTCGCCGAGTAACGGTGGTTCACCGGCTTGGCGGCGGCCTCGGCGAGCTTCTCCACGGCAACCCCGGGCGAGGGAATGTCCGGGTTGCCGAAGCCGAGGTCGATCACGTCGCGGCCCTCGCGCCTGAGCTCTCGCTTCAGCTGGTCGACCGTCGCGAAGACGTAAGGGGGGAGATCGTGGATTCGCCGAAATTGCATCGTCGCCCGAGAGAGGAGTACGCCCGTGCCTGTTGAGGTCCTGCGCTGCCGCATCTGCGAGAGCGAGTACCCGGCCGTCGCGAACGGTATCTGCGCCCGCTGCTTCGGGCCGCTGGAACCTGTCTACGACTGGGACGCGCTCGCCCGCATCGTCACCCGGGAGCGGATCGAGGCGGGGCCGATCTCCCTGTGGCGCTACGCCGACCTCCTGCCCGCCGTCCCGCCCGAGGACGCCGACCGCGGTCCCGGGTTCACGCCGCTCGTCCCCGCGCCGCGATTCGCCGCCGCGCTCGGGCTGGGCGAGGTCTATCTCAAGCTCGACCTCTCGAACCCGACGCACTCGTTCAAGGACCGCGTCGTGGCGGTCGCGGCTGCGAAGGCGACGGAGTTCGGCCTGGACACGCTCTCTGCGACCTCGACGGGGAACCTCGCGAACGCGGTCGCGGCACGGGCGGCCGCGATGGGCAAGCGGGCGCTGATCTTCTGCCCCGCCGGGCTCGAGGCCGAGAAGGTGCGCGCGACGACGATCTACGGCGCCACGATCTACGCCGTCCACGGCAGCTACGACGACTGCTCGCGCCTCGTGAGCGAGCTCGCCGGCGAGGTGGACTGGGGCATCGTCAACGTCAACCTCCGCTCCTACTACGCCGAGGGCTCGAAGACGCTCGCCTTCGAGATCGTCGAGCAGCTCGGCTGGGAGACGCCCGACGCAGTGGTCATGCCGATCGGCTCCGGGGCGATGTACACGAAGGTGTGGCTCGGGTTCGACCAGTTCCGCCGGCTCGAGCTCTCGACCGGGCCCGTGCCGAAGCTCTTCGGCGGCCAGGCCGAGGGCTGCGCGCCCGTCGCGTCGGCGTTCGCCGAGGACAGGCGCGTGACGCCGGTGCGGCCGCAGTCGGAGGTCTCGTCGATCGCGATCGGGAACCCGGCCGACGGCGACCTCGTGGTCCAGCGGGCCAAGGAGACGGGCGGCGGGATCTACTCGGTGCCGGAGGACCAGGTTGGCGAGAACATCGCCCTCCTCGCCGAGACCGCGGGCATCTTCGGCGAGGGCGCGACCGGTTGCGCGGTCGGAGCGCTCCGCGAGGCTGTCGCACGGGGCAAGCTCGGTGCGGAGGACCGCGTGGTGCTACTCGTCACGGGCACCGGCCTCAAGACGCCCAAGCTCGCCGACGCCACCGGGGCGGTCGTCGAGATCGAGCCCGACGCCGACGCGCTTCTCGAAGAGCTCGGGGTGACCGCGTGACGGATGGGATCTCCGACGCCCGCGAAGCGATCGACGCAATCGACGTGTCGCTGCTCGCGTCGGTCAACCGCCGGCTGGAGCTCGTCCGCGCCCTGCACGAGCACAAGCGCGCGACGGGGATCCCGGTGCGCGACCCGGGGCGCGAGGACGCGATGATCGCCGGGCTCCAGAGTCGCAACGAGGGTCCGCTGTCGGACGACGGCGTCGCGGAGCTCGTCCAGTTCGTGCTCGGGCTCACGCGGAAGGAGCTCTACGGTGAGCCGTAGGCTTGACGGAGGCTCCAGTGTCACCGCGGTCTTTGGACGCGCGCGGCTTCTGTCGCAGGCGCCGGCTTGCCGGCGCCGGAGCGGGACGGCTTGGCATGAGTAGCCGGATCGTCGTGTTGCCCGGAGATGGGATCGGGCCCGAGGTTGCGGCCGAGGCGGTTCGCGTGCTCGAGGCGCTGCCGCTGGACGTCGAGATCGAGGAGCGGCTCTTCGGCGGGGCGGCAATCGACGCGGTCGGCGACCCGCTCCCCGCGGACACGCTCGAGGCCTGTCGCTCGGCCGACGCGGTGCTGCTCGGAGCGGTCGGCGGCCCGAAGTGGGACGGTGGCCCGGTGCGCCCCGAGGCGGGCCTGCTCGGCATCCGCAGAGAGCTCGACGTCTACGCGAACCTACGGCCGGCGGTGGGGGAGGGCGTCGACCTCCTGGTCGTCCGCGAGCTCGTCGGCGGACTCTACTTCGGCGCCCGCGGGGTGCGCGACGACGGCACGGTCTTCGACACGTGCGAGTACCACCCCGACCAGGTCGAGCGGGTCGCCCGGCGCGCGTTCGAGCTGGCGCGCGGCCGCTCGGGCCGGCTGCTCTCGGTCGACAAGGCGAACGTCCTCGACACGTCGCGGATGTGGCGGCGGGTCGTGTCGGAGCTCGCCGCGGACTATCCCGGCGTCGAGCTGCGCCACGGGCTCGTCGACAGCGTCGCGATGCAGCTTGTGACTGACCCGGCGTCGTTCGACGTGCTCGTGACGGAGAACACCTTCGGCGACATCCTCTCCGACGTCGCCGCGGCGGTGACCGGCGGGCTCGGCCTCGCGGCGTCGGCGAGCCTGGGCGACTCGAGCCCCGGGATCTTCGAGCCCGTCCACGGCTCGGCGCCCGACATCGCCGGCACCGGGGCAGCGAACCCGACCGCGATGCTCCGGTCGCTCGCCCTCCTCCTCGAGCACTCGCTCGGGGAGCCCGAGCTCGCGCGCTCGCTCTCCGCCGCGGTCACGTCGGCGATGGAGACGGCGCCCACGCCCGACCTCGGCGGGACCGCGACGACCTCGGAGCTCGGCTCGGCCGTGCTGCGCGCCCTCGCTTCCGAGGTGGCGGCGTGAACGTGGGATACCCGGGCCCGGAGGGATCGCACAGCGGCGCCGCGTCGCTTCTCCTTGCGCCCGAGTCGACGCAGACGCCGCTTCCGAGCTTCATCGCCGTCGTCGAGGCGGCGGTCGCGGCCGACATCGCGATGGGGGTGCTCCCGATCGAGAACTCGCTCCACGGCCCGGTCGCCGAGACCCACGACCTGCTCTACGAGGCGCCGCTCTCGATCGTGTCCGAGGTGACGCTCCCGATCGTCCACTGCCTGGTCGCACGCTCGCCGATCCAGCTCTCGGAGGTCGCGACGCTGCGCTCGAACCCGGTCGCGTTCGATCAGTGCCGCGACCTCGTCCACACGATCGGCGCGCGCTGCATCGCGACCGCGACCACCGCCGACGCCGCCCGCGAGGTGGCCGAGTCGGACGATCCCACCGAGGCGGCGATCGCGAGCGCGGAGGCGGCCGCGCACTTCGGTCTCCACGTGATCGCACCGGACGTCGGCGACCACACGGCGTTCACGCGCTTCGTCGGGATTGCACCGTATACCCGGATCCAGCGAGAGCCCCGCTGGCGTACTGCCCTTTCGATGGTCACCGACCACCAGCCCGGCTCGCTGTACCACGCCCTCGGGCCGTTCCACCGTCACGGCCTCAACCTGGTGCAGCTCGTCTCGCGGCCGATCCTGCACTCGACCTTCCGGTACAGGTTCGACATCGTCATGGACGGCCACCCGCAGGATCCCGAGCTGCAGCAGGCACTCACCGAGATGCGCGAGTGGACCAGAGAGGTGCGGATCTTCGGCAGCTACGCAGCCACAGGAGACCATTGATGGGGACGGGAGACCACTGATGGCAGGGCGGACGCTGTTCGATCGGATCTGGGAGACGCATATCGTCGACGAGCGCCCCGGCGAGCCGGCGCTGATCTTCGTCGACCTCCATCTGGTGCACGAGGTCACGAGCCCGCAGGCGTTCGAGTCGCTGCGGCTGGCCGGCCGGCCGGTCCGGCGCACCGACCTGACGGTCGCGACGATGGACCACAACGTCCCGACGGAGCGCGGGCCGATCCTCGACACCATCGCCAAGGCGCAGCTCGACGCGCTCCAGGTGAACTGCGAGGCATTCGGGGTGCCCTTGAACGCGACCGGCAGCGGCAGCGAGGGGATCGTCCACGTGATGGGCCCCGAGCTCGGGCTGACGCAGCCCGGCATGACGATCGTCTGCGGGGACTCCCACACCTCGACCCACGGTGCCTTCGGGGCGCTGGCGTTCGGGATCGGGACGTCCGAGGTCGAGCACGTCCTCGCGACCCAGACGCTGCTCCAGGGCAGGCCGAAGACGATGCGGATCTCGTTCGGCGGCGAGCTCCCGTTCGGGGTGACCGCGAAGGACATGGTGCTCGGCGCCATCGGCCGAATCGGCGTCGCGGGCGGCGCAGGCCACGTCATCGAGTACGCCGGGCCCGCCGTCGAGGGGCTCTCGATGGAGGGCCGCATGACGATCTGCAACATGTCCATCGAGGCCGGCGCCCGCGCCGGGATGATCGCGCCCGACGACACCACCTTCGCCTACGTCGAGGGGCGCCCCGCGGCGCCGACGGGAGCGGCGTGGGAGCGGGCCGTCGACGAGTGGCGTGGGTTCCGGTCCGACGACGACGCCGTGTTCGACCGTGAGGTCGAGATCGATGTCGCGGCGCTCGTGCCGCAGGTGACGTGGGGGACGAACCCCGCGATGGTCGCGCCGATCGACGGCCGCGTTCCGGACCCGGCCTCCTACGACGACCCTGCCGAACGCGAGACGGTCGAGCGTGCCCTGCGGTACATGGATCTCGAGCCCGGGACGCCGCTCGCCGAGATTCCCGTCGACCGCGTCTTCATCGGCTCCTGCACGAACTCGCGCATCGAGGACCTGCGGGCCGCCGCGACCGTGGTGAACGGCCACAAGGTCGCGCCGACCGTCCGCGCCATGGTCGTGCCAGGCTCGGCGAAGGTGAAGGCGCAGGCCGAAGCCGAGGGCCTCGACCGTGTCTTCACGAGCGCCGGCTTCGAGTGGCGCGAGGCGGGCTGCTCGATGTGCCTCGGCATGAACCCCGACACCCTCCAGGCCGGGGAGCGCTGCGCCTCGACGTCGAACCGCAACTTCGAGGGCCGCCAGGGCGCGGGCGGCCGCACGCACCTCCTCAGCCCGACGATGGCAGCGGCCGCCGCCGTGACGGGCCACTTCACCGACGTCCGGGAGCTGGGTCCGCGGTGAGGGAGCTACGGCAGGTGACAGGAAGGGTCGCGGTCCTCGACCGCGCCGACATCGACACCGACCAGATCATCCCGAAGCAGTTCCTCAAGCGGATCGAGCGCTCGGGCTACGGGGAGTTCCTCTTCTACGACTGGCGGAAGGACCCCGGCTTCGAGCTCAACCGGCCCGACTACGAAGGCGCGTCCATCCTCGTCAGCGGGCGCAACTTCGGGTGCGGCTCGTCGCGGGAGCACGCGGCGTGGGCGCTCGAGGACGCGGGCTACCGGATCGTGCTCGCGCCGAGCTTCGCCGACATCTTCTGGTCGAACGCGACGAAGACGGGGATCGCGCCGATCGTCCTGGGCGAGGACGAGCTGGCCCGGATCAAGGACGCCGTCGCGTCCGAGAACGACCTCACGGTCGACCTGGAGGCGCTCGAGATCAGCCACCCCTCGGGCCTTCGCCTCCCGTTCGAGCTCGACCCGTTCGCACGGCACATGCTCGTGAACGGCCTCGACGACATCGGGCTGACGCTCCAGCGCGAGGACCGGATCGCCGCCTACGAGGCCGCCCACCCGCCTCGATTCGACACCGCGGCGCTCGCGTAACGATCCGGACTCGCGCTCCGGCGCTTCGGCGCTAGGACGCCGGCGCCAGGCGCTGCCGCGAACGGCTGAGCCGTGCGCCGACCGCGACCACGTCGCCGACGACCAGAAGTGCCGGCGACTCGAGCCCCTCGGCCAGCGCCGAGATCTCGCGAAGATCACCGCTCACCGAGCGGCCGTCGGGAAGGCTGCCCCGCGACACCACCGCCGCCGGTGTGTGCGGATCCTTGCCTGCCGCGATCAGGCCGCCTGCGATCGAGGCGAGATGAGCGAGGCCCATGAACACGATGAGCGTCCCGGGCGTTCCCGCGAGCTGGGCGAAGTCGAGATCCTCGCCCGATGCGGAGTGCCCGGAGACCAGCGTCACCTGTGCCGAGACACCGCGGTGCGTGACCGGGATCCCGGCCGAGGCAGGCACGGCCGACAGGGCCGATACGCCGGGAACCACCTCGTAGGCCACGCCGGCGGCGACCAGCGCCTCGGCCTCCTCGCCGCCGCGGCCGAAGACGAACGGGTCGCCGCCCTTCAGCCGCACGACCTCGAGCCCCTGCCGGCCGAGCTCGACGAGCAGCGTGTTCAGCTCCGCCTGGCGCACGTCCTCGCGCGGGATCACAAGCGCGTCGTCGGGCGCCTCGTCGACGAGCTCGGGCGAGACGAGCACGTCGTACACGAGCGCGTCGCACGACCGGATCAGATCCAGGCCCTTCGCAGTGATCAGCCCCGGATCTCCGGGGCCTGCGCCGACCAGCCAGACGGTCATCCGAGCCGCGCCTCCACGATCTCCTCGAAATAGTCGCGGCGCTCCTCGTAGGTCGCGAAGCGCTCTCTCACCTCGGGCCGCATCGCCCGGAGCTCCTCGGCCAACTCGGCGTGCTCGGGCCCGACGAGCTCAGCGATCTCCGAGCGCAGCCGCTTGGCGAGCGCCGGCGAGGCCCCGCCGGTCGACACCGCGACCGCGATCGGCCCCTGCCGGTGGACCGCCGGGAGGATGAAGTTGCAGAGCTCCGGCACGTCCGCGACGTTGCAGAGTTTTTCGCGCCGCTCCGCGTCGCGAAAAACTCTAGTGTTGACCTGGCGATCCGACGTCGCGGCGACCACGAGGAACACGCC
This sequence comes from uncultured Actinomycetota bacterium, assembly GCA_963801905.1. Taxonomy (GTDB): domain Bacteria; phylum Actinomycetota; class Thermoleophilia; order Gaiellales; family Gaiellaceae; genus PALSA-600. The sequence goes on from CAWDGP010000006.1 coordinate 123,968, forward strand.
GTCGAGATCTTCAGACCGGTAAGGGCGTTGGACCCACTCGATCTCGAGGCCGGTGAACGACTCGTGAAGCTCCGGAGAGACGACGACCACCGCCGCGCCGCACTCGGCGAGCGTTGCTGCCTTTTCGTACCCGACCCTCCCGCCGCCGACGACGAGGCACCGCCGCCCCTCGAGGTTCAGGCAGGCCATGTAGAAGCGGGTTTCCACTAGTCCCCGACGGAGTCGGGGACGATGCCCTTCTCGTCCGCATAGGACTGGACGAGCACGTTGATCTCGTCCTTGCCCTGGTCGGTCTTCTCGAGGGAGAAGGCGTAGTTGATCTTCACGAACGGCTCCCAGTCGTCCGGGATCGCGTCCTCGGGGAGGATGGCCTCGACCGGGCACTCGGGCTCGCAGGCGCCGCAGTCGATGCACTCCTCCGCATCGATCACGAGGATGCGATCGGCCTCGTGGATGCAGTCGACCGGGCAGACGCTCTGGCACGAGAGGTCCTTCACGTCGATGCAGGCTTCGCCGATGATGTACGTCATTGGTCCTTCATGCTCCTATCGTCGCTAGACGGGCTCCGGCTCTCCCGAGCCGAAGCACGACCTCGTAGTCCTGCGTCGAGATCGTCACTCCATATTCTCCAGGTCCGACCGCGTTGACGGAGATCCTTTCGATCGTGCGGCCCTCGAGCGCGCCGAGCGCTTCGTTCAGGTCACGCGCCGACTGGGTCAGCTCCTTGCCGAGCGGCAGCCTGCGGAACAGCGCGAGCGCGGCCTGCTCGCCCTCGGGCCCGTAGATCGCCCGAACGCGTCCGGTCGAGAGCCCGAGCTCGAGCAGCTCGGCGAGCGCGTCTGCGTCGGCGCCCTCGACCTCGCCGCCGTCGACGGCGGCGACGACGTCGGCCAGCCGGCCGCGGCGACGCTCGTCCTGCACCATCGCGAGCACGGCCTGAGCCTCGGCGCGACACACCTCGGCGGCGTCGCCGCTGACGCGGATGGCCTCGCTCAATGCGCGGCGTCCTTCAGGAGCGCGTGCAGCTCGTGCTCGAGCCCGCCGCTCTCGATGGAGCAGTGGATCCCGCACTCCTTGGGAGCGTTCGTCTCCCACCACCAGCGGCCGGCCCGGCTCGGCTCGTCGTCGGCGATCGCGCGGGTGCACGGCGCGCAACCGATCGAGCGGTAGCCCTTGTCGTAGAGCGAGTGGTAGGGCACCTCGCGCTCGCGGACGTAGTCCCAGACCTCGTCCTCGGTCCACTCGGCGAGCGGGTTGAGCTTCACGATCGCGCCGTGGTCGTGGTCGATCTCGACCTTGCGGATGTTCGTGCGGCTCGCCCACTGGTCGCGGCGGAGGCCCGTGACCCAGGCATCGAGCGAGTGCAGGTGCTTCGTGAGCGGGCGCACCTTGCGGAGGTTGCAGCAGAGGAGGCGGAGGTCGACGGAGGTCTTGAAGAGGTCGACGCCGTGCTTGCCGGTCATCGCCCCGATCTCCTCGGGATCCGGCTCGATGAGCTCGAGCCGGAGCCCCGGATAGCGGGCGCGGAGCCTGTCTGCGAGCTCGAACGTCTCCGCGGGCAGCCTGCCCGTATCGACGCTGAACACCGGGATCGTGGGATCGATCTCGTAGGCCATGTCGATCAGGACGACGCTGTCGATCTGGAACGAGGTCGAGATGGCGAGCCCCGGCGCGAACCGGTCGATCGCCCACTCGAGGAGCGCCTCGGGCTCCTCCCCCTCGAACGAAATCGAGAGCTCGCCCGCTTCGAGCTCGTCGATCAACTCATAGGTGCTCATTTCTGGTCAACCTCCGGTTGAACACTCACGCAGCTTCCTCCTCGTCGCGTTGTCGCCTCTTGGCCGGCTCGAGGCCGGCAAGCTCTCCCAGTTCCTCGTCACTTGCGCGGCGGGTGAACGCCTGGAAGCTCTCACCCGGCTCGCGCCGGTCGATCCACCCGGCGATCAGTCCCTGCACCGCGGCGTCGAGCTCGTCGGTGGGGACGCGCCGGAACAGCGAGGTGCCGATGGCGGGCTCGGGCCCGAGGCCGCCGCGGACGAAGATGTCGTAGGCCTGGCGCCGCACCCCGCCCTCGTCGCGCGCCGTCGTCCCCTGGAAGCCCAGGTCGCCGACCCAGTGCTGCGCGCAGGCGTGGGGGCAGCCGTCGAGGTGGAGCCGCAGGTCGGCGATCTCCGTCCCGAAGCGCTCCTCGAGCCGCTCGATCAGCGACCCGAGCCGCGTCTTGGTCTCGGCGACCGAGAAGTTGCAGTGCGGCTCGCCGGTGCAGGCGATCGAGTTGCCGCGCACCGGGTTGACGTCGAGCGGGAAGCCCATCTCCTCGATCGCGGCCCGTGCTTCGGCGACCTTGTCGTTCGGGATCCCCGTGACGATGAAGTTCTGCTGGCGGGTGAGGCGGATGTCTCCGCCGTAGCTCTCGGCCAGGTCGGCGATCGCGATCATCTGGTCGCCCGAGATCAGGCCGAGGTGGACCGGGACGCCGATGTAGGAGAGCCCCTCCTGCTTCTGGGCGTGCACGCCGAGGTGGTGCGAGGGCTCGACCTCGATCGGCGGCAGCGTGTAGTCCTCGAGCTTGCGGCCGAGCCTGGACTCGACGCGCTCGCGGACGCCTTCGGCCCCGATGTCGTCGACCATGAACTTGAGCCGCGCCTTCACACGCGAGACGCGGTAGGCGAGATCCTCCGACCAGACGCTCGTGATCGCGCCGAGGATCTCGTTCGACTCCTCCTTGGGGATGAAGACGCCCATGTCGCGCGCGATCCGCGGCACCGAGGAGAGCCCGCCGCCGACGATGACGGCGAAGCCCTCGCGGCCCTCGTGAACCGTCCCGATCAGTGAGATGCAGTTGATCTCCGGCGCGTTGCAACGGTCGGCGCAGGCGGAGATCGAGTACTTGTGCTTCCGGGGGAGGTTCGCCCAGTCGGGGTTTCCGTAGAAGAGATCCGCGGCCGCGGTGACGACCGGGGAGGCGTCGAAGAGCTCGTCGGCAGCGATCCCCTGGACAGGGCAGCCGGTGATGTTGCGCACGGTGTCGCCGCAGCCGCCGGCGGTGGTCACCCCGGAGCGCTCGAGGTGCGCGAAGATGTCCGGCAGCTTGGCGAGCTCGAGCCAGTGGAGCTGGATGTTCTGCCGGGTCGAGAGCTCGCCGTCGCCCTTGCCGTACAGGTTCGAGACCTCGCCGATCGTCCGCAGCTCGGCCGCTGTCAGCTGGCCCGACGGGACCTTGATCCGCAGCATGAACGTCCCGATCTTCGGCTTGTCGTGGTAGAGGCCCCACCACTGCAGGCGGACGACGTCCTCCTCGGCCACGTTCTCGTAGCCCTGGGCGATCAGCGCCGGCAGCTCGTCGCGGATCCCGAGCGGCGCCTTCTCGCGCTTGAGCCGCTCGACCGGGTTCCGCTTGAGGACGAGGTCCCAGTCGACCGGCGGCTTCTCGCGCTTCGGCCGCTCGACGGCGCTCATGCGCTGGTCCGGCGAAGGAGGGTTGTGCCCACCATCGCGGCCACGTTACCCACTCGGCTACAAAAAGTAAAGTCTTGAGATGTCAAGCGGGTCCGATCCACTTCATTTCGAACAGTTATGACACTTCAGTCGGTACAGTCTTGATGCTTCACCTTTTGCAGCAATGGTGCGGGTTTCCGCTACGTTTGCGTGATGGCCGACCGCCCGAGGGTTCTCGTGCGCGAGGAGATCGCCGAACCCGGGGTCGACCTCCTACGCGCCCACTTCGACGTCGACGTCGACTCGACGAGCGATCTCGCGGAGATCATCGGCCGCTACGACGGCATCGTCATCCGGTCGGCGACGAAGCTCACCGCCGACCTGATCGCTGCCGCTGACAACCTCAAGGTGATCGGCCGCGCGGGCGTGGGGGTCGACAACGTCGACGTGGAGGCGGCGACGCGACGCGGGATCGTGGTTGCGAATGCTCCCGAGTCGAACATCGTCTCGGCCGCCGAGCACACGGTCGGCCTGCTCTTCGCGCTCGCGCGGAACATCCCGCAGGCGCATGCAGCGCTCGTCGAGGGTCGCTGGGAGCGGTCGAAGTGGGGCGGGATCGAGCTCGCGGAGAAGACGCTCGGCGTGCTCGGATTCGGGCGGATCGGCCAGCTCGTGGCCCGCCGCGCCCTCGGGCTCCAGATGCACGTGGTCGCCTACGACCCGTTCGTCTCCGCCGAGCGCTTCAAGGAGGCGGGAGTCGAGCAGGACACGTTCGACGGCGTGCTCGGGCGCTCCGACTTCATCACGCTCCACCTGCCGCTGAACGACGAGACGCGCGGGGCGATCGACGCCGGGGCCTTCGCCAAGATGAAACCGGGCGCGCGTCTGATCAACGCGGCGCGCGGCGAGCTCGTCGACGAGGCGGCGCTCGTCGAGGCGCTCGAGTCTGGCCGCCTCGCGGGCGCGGCGATCGACGTGTTCTCGAAGGAGCCGTACTCCGGGCCGCTGCTCGAGGCGCCGAACCTCGTGGTGACGCCGCACCTCGCAGCCTCGACCGACGAGGCGCAGGACCGCGCGGGCCTGATCGTGGCCGAACAGGTAGCCGCCGCGCTCGAAGGCGGGCTCGTCACGAATGCCGTCAACATCCCGTCGATCGGTGCAGAGGACCTCGAGGTGCTCGGGCCGTTCCTACCGCTCGCCGCGAGCCTCGGGCGGTTCGCCCTCGAGCTCGCGCACGGCGAGCCGGGCCGGATCACGCTCGAGTACTACGGCGAGCTGGCAGAGCACGACACGCGCCTCCTCACGCTCGCCGCCTTGAACGGTGCGTTCCGGGGCCGCGTCGACCAGCCGGTCAACTACGTCAACGCGCCCCTGGTGGCGGCCGAGCGCGGGATCGAGGTGGTCGAGCAGCGCCGCCGCTCGTCGCGCGACTTCACGAACCTGATCGCGGTGTCGGCCGGCGACCTTCGCGTCGCCGGGACGACCATCGGCCGCGAGCACCGACAGTGGCTCGTCTCGGTCCTCGGCTTCGACGTCGAGATCGAGCTCGCCCCGCGCATGGTCGTCCTCCGCTACGACGACGTTCCCGGCGTGATCGGCCGGGTCGGGACGCTGCTCGGCGAGGCCGGCGTGAACATCGCGAACATGGCGGTATCGCGCAACCGCGAGGCCGGCAAGGCCGTGATGGTGCTCTCGCTGGACTCGCCGGCCGCGCCCGAGGTGCTGGAGCGCCTCGGGCACGGCGCGGACGAGGTCTACTTCGTCGGCATGGGCGATTAGAACGCGAGCGGCGCACCTCGCGGCACGACGAGCGTCGGGCAGCGGCCGAGCTCGATCAGGTAGGCCGAGGCCGCGCTGACCAGCACGGTTCCCTCGTCGGCAGCCGCCTTCGAGCCGACGACGAGGAGCCCGGCGCCCGGGCTCGGGCGAGCCTCCACCGTCGCGCCGAGCTTGGCGGCGAGGGACGCCGCCGTCTGCGCGGCGCTCGAGTCGCCCTCCTCGTCGACGGCGGCGACCGAGGTGATCGCGTCGTCGGCGTGGTCGACGAAGCCAGCCGGTGCGAGCGCGACCGCGAGCGGCCCGCGCTCCATCAGCCGTTCGGCCGACTGCTGGGGATAGACGTGCCCCGGGGTCGTGCGGTAGGCGGAGCCGAACACGATCCCCTGCGCCTCCTCCTTCACGGCGAGCTCCTTCAGCCCGTCGGGGGTCGAGGCGCTGAGAACCACGAACCTGGGAACCTCGGGGTTGCCGAGCCACTCGGCACCGCCTGCGAGCAGCGCCTCGGCGTCGTGCTCTGCGAGCGCCTCGCGCCCGCCCGCCTCCTGCTGGTGGCGGACGTAGGCGAGGGCGAGCGAGGCGCCCGCGCGGGCCAGGAGGCGGCCCAGCGCGAGCGCGTCGCGATCGTTGTCCGTCCCGTCGTACGAGACGATGAACTTCGTCGCCATCTCGTCAGCCGACGGTGGGCTCGTGTGCCGTGGCGGTGCCTCCCGCGGAGCCGAGGATGCCTCCGCCGACGCCGCCCGGGTAGCCGAGCGACGGGATGTCGGATGGGTACACCTCGTGGCCGTGGATGGCGATGTCGCCCTCCTCCATGTCCTTCTCGGACATGCGGAGCGGGATGACGAGGCCGACGAGCTTGAGGATGACGAAGGTGGCGCAGGCCGTGAACACGATCACCCACAGGGCCGTCAGCGCCTGCCACTTCAGCAGGTGCGCGCTGCCCGTGGCCGAGAACCACGGTGTGCCGTCCGGGTTGAGGTACACGGCCATGTGCGAGTCGGCGAGGACGCCGACGAGCAGGCCTCCGGCGAGACCCGCGAAGCCGTGCGTGTAGATCACCCCGAGGGTGTCGTCGACGTTGCGGAACGGCCGCAGCCGGCTCACGTAGTTGTAGGCGACGTACACGATCGACGAGGCGATCACGCCGATCAGGATCGCGCCGTAGCCGTTCACGAACCCGGCTGCGGGGGTGATCGCGACGAGGCCGACGATCATGCCGTTGACGCTGCCGATCAGGGAGGGCTTGCGCCCCGTCATGTAGTCCCAGATCACCCAGACGAGGAACGCGACCGCGGTGCAGAGGTTCGTGTTCAGGACGGCGGCCGAGGCCGAGGCACCCGCGTAGTAGGGATCCCCGCCGTTGAAGCCGTTCCAGCCGAGCCAGAGGAGCCCGGCGCCCGTCGCGACCATGAGGAGGTTGTTCGGCGCGTCGATCTCGCGGTCACGGGCAAGGCGCGGGCCGATCACCGCCGCCGCGACGAAGCCCGCGACCCCCGCCGTCAGATGGATCACGTACCCGCCGGAGAAGTCCACGGCGCCGTTGTGGGCGAAGTACCCGCCGCCCCAGATCAGGAAGGCGTTCACGACGTACACGCCCGAGATCCAGATCGGGACGAAGACGAGCCAGGCCTTGAAGTTCACGCGGCCGAGGATCGACCCGAGCATCAGGATCGGCGTGATCGCCGCGAACACGAACTGGAAGTAGACGAGCGAGGATTGCGGGAAGTGCCACGGCGGGCCGCCGACGAGTGGGATGGTGGCCTGGGCCTGCTCCGCGGTGTGATTCAACACCGGCCCCGGTTGCCCGATGAAGCTCCCGAAGAAGCTCGAGGTGTTGTCCGAGAGGCCGTGCCAGGGGTTCCCGAAGCCCATGTTGAAGGCGTAGAGCACCCACACGATCAGGACGGCGGCGAACGCGGAGAAGGCCAGCATCATGCTGTTCACCGACCAGCGCTTCTGCATCACGCCGCCGTAGAGGACGACCAGGCCGGGGACGCTCATCAGCCCGACGAGGGTCGCGGCGGTCAGCTGCCAGGCGTTGTCGCCCGGATTCAGCCAGGTTGGGTATGGAAGCACGGTTTCGAAGAGCAAGCCGATCTCCTTTCTTCTCCGACGTTCGGTGAGCCGGGCACGGGGCGCTGACGAAGCACTGGACCACGACGAAAAGGCCCCAAGACCCGAACAGATAGGTCTTGTGGCCTCGTTGCCCGCGTCCGGTCTACGGCGACCGAACTGAACTGACTCTAGCGGGGTCCCGTTACTGCGGCAAGTGAGAGGCGCCGCCCGCGACCGCCGGCAGCAGGATGACGGTCGCGCCGCCCGAGACCTCGGTGTCGAGCCCGGAGAGGAGGCGGACGTCGGTGCCGTCGATGAAGACGTTCAGGAACTGCGGGAGCTCGTCGCCGTCGAGGAGCCGCTCGCGAAGCGACGGGTAGGTCGCGATCAGGGCGTCGATCACCTCGCGGACGGTCGCACCGTCGACCTCGACCTGCCGGTTACCGCCCGCTTCGGGCCGCAGAATCGGGGGGATGCGAACGCTCGCCATGTGCTCCAACCCTACAGGGCAGCCTCGGAGACTCTCGCCGGTTCGGGCCGGAGCTCGTCGATGCGGTCGATGGTCGCGAGGTCCGGGAAGACCCAGCGCCAGACACAGGCGAGGACGATCGTGGCGGCACCGCCGAGGACGACTGCGGGAACCGCTCCGAGGAGGGCCGCCGCGACGCCGGACTCGAACGCGCCGAGCTCGTTGGAGGCGCTGATGAACACCGATTCGACGGCGTTCACGCGCCCCCGAAGCTCGTTCGGCGTCGCAACGGCTGCGATCGTCGAGCGGATGTTCATGCTGATCATGTCGACGAAGCCGCTCACCGCCAGGGCGACGACGGAGAGCCAGAGCGTCTTCGAGAGGCCGAAGACGACCATCGAGGCGCCGAACGTCGCGACGACGACCAGGAGGGTCGACCCCGTGCGGCCGGCGAGTGGACGACGCGCGACGATGATCCCGGCGAGCAGAGCGCCGACTGCAGGGGCGCTGCGCAGGATCCCGAGCCCGACCGGGCCGGTGTGGAGGATCTGCTTGGCGAACAGCGGGAGCAGCGCCACGGCGCCGCCGAACAGCACGGCGAACAGGTCGAGCGTGATCGCTCCGAGCATCACCGGCGTCCGGCGGATGAATCGAACCCCTCCGAGGAACGTCGACCAGCTGGGAGCCGAGCCGTCGCGCTCGGTCCGGGGCTCGTGTATGAGCAGCACCTCGACCGTGCCGACGGCCATGAGCACCGTGGCGACGATGTAGAGGATCTCGGGGCGGATCGCGAAGAGGACGCCGCCGAGAGCCGGGCCGGCGATCGTTCCCACCTGGAACGCGATCGAGCGAAGGGCGACGGCGCTCGGAAGCAGCTCCCACGTCACCAGTGTCACGCCGAGTGCGCGCGCCGACGCCGACGCCAGGACGTTGGCCACGCCCGTCACGACCGCCAGCGCGAGGAACGGCCACAGCTCGTTCGCGCCGTTGATGGTGACCCCGAGGAGCAAGAGCGAGACGAGCGCCGTGAGGCCCATCGCGGCCGCGAAGACGAGGTGCCTCGGCACGCGGTCTGCAAGCTGGCCGGCCGGCAGAGCGAGCACGAGCATCGGCAGGAACTCGCAGAGCCCGATCAGCCCGAGGTCGAACGCCGAGTGGCGGATCGAGAACACCTGCCAGCCGATCGCGACGGCGACCATGTTCACGCCCAGGCTCTCGGAGACGAGCGAGGACCAGAACAGGAAGTAGTCGCGCCCCTGCAGCGCGACCGGAAGGCGTCTACGAATGCCAGGATGAACCGGCCGGGGGACCCGGCCGATTCATCTAGTGGGCGCTTGTTGATCCGAGGAACGCCGGTGTCACACTGCGACGCTAGCCATTTGCTCGGATCTATCGAGCAAATGGCTATTCGTCCTCTGCCAGGATCTTGTAGAGCGCGCGGCGCGTGTCGGCGAGCACCTTGGCGGCCTCGGCCCGCTGGGCCTCGCTGCCGTGGTGGGTTACCTGCCGCGTCGCGACCCCGACCTGCATCGCGAGGTGGATCAGCTCGCGGACGCCCTCGGGCATGCCCTCTCCGGCCTGCTGCCAGGGGTTGCCGAGCTTCTCGCGGTTCTCCTCGACGTAGCTTCGGCCCGCGTCGGTGAGCTCGAAGACGTTGCCGCCGTCGCGGGCCTCTCCGCGGACCAGGCCCTCGTCGGCGAGGAGCTGGAAGGCCGGGTACACCGAGCCGGGGCTCGGCCGCCATGCGCCTTCGGAGCGCTGCTCGATCTCCTGCATCACCTGGTAGCCGTTGCGCGGCTCCTCCGAGAGCAGGAGGAGAATCGCCCAGCGGACGTTCCCACGGCGCATGCGCCGCCCGCGCGGGCCTGGGCCCGGAACGCGCATCTTGAAGAACACGTCGCCCTGGGGGCCGAAGCCGCCCGGGCCACCGGGGCCCGGCCTGGGCCGAACGGCCCGGGACCCCACGTCATGAATCTGTCTCGTCTGTGCATATCACGATATGTATCCGATATATCGGAATCTGTCAAGATCGTCGCGTCGCTACAGTGCCGTGATGCCCGTCGAGGGGCAGGCCGAACGTCTTTCGACGCCGCTCCGCCGCACGGACCGGCGTTTTCTGGCCGTGCTCGGGGCCGTGACGGTTCTCGCGGTGGTCGGCGGGATCGTCTGGTCGATGGCCCGCGGCGGCGATCCGAGCGGCGCCCGCTGCTTCACCGCCACGTTCGCGGCCTCCGTGGGCGGGGCGACCGTCCATTACTGCGGCGACCAGGCTGCGCACTACTGCCTCGTCAACGCCAGTGCCCCCGAGGTCGCCGCGGCGTGCCGGCGCGCCGGCTTCGAGGTCGGATCCGGCTAGCAGTCGGCACAATCCAGCTCATGAAGGTGACCCTCCCCGACGGAGCCGAGCTCGAGCTCCCCGACGGCGCGACGGGACTCGACGCCGCGCGCGCCATCGGCCCGAAGCTCGCCGAGCAAGCGGTGCTCGTGCGCTCGAACGGCTCGGTCCAGGACCTGCGGCTCCCCCTGCAGGACGGGCAGCCGGTGCAGTTCCTGACCACGCGGGACACCGGCGACGCCGACGCGCTCTACGTGCTGCGCCACTCGAGCGCGCACCTGCTCGCCGAGGCCGTCCGGCGCCTCTACCCCGGTGTGAAGGTCGCGATCGGGCCCCCGATCGAGCACGGCTTCTACTACGACTTCGAGTTCCCCGAGCCGATCTCGGAGGCCGACCTCGAGCGGATCGAGAACGAGGTCGAGCGGGAGATCGCCGAGGGCCGTGTGTTCAACCGCCAGGAGATCTCGCGGGACGAGGCACGGAAACGCTTCGAGGAAGAGGGGGAGCCATACAAGGTCGAGCTCGTCGACACGGCCGAGGGCGAGATCTCCCTCTACACGCAAGGGGACTTCACCGACCTCTGCCGCGGCCCGCACCTGCAGGACTCGAGCCCGATCAAGGCGTTCAAGCTCACCGGGCTCGCCGGCGCGTACTGGCGCGGGGACGAGCGCAACACCCAGCTCACGCGGATCTACGGCACCGCCTTCTTCCGTCAGGGCGACCTCGACGACTACCTCGCGCGGCTCGACGAGGCGCGCAAGCGCGATCACCGCCGCCTCGGGACGCAGCTCGACCTGTTCCACTTCGACGACGTCTCGCCCGGGTCGCCGTTCTGGCACCCCAAGGGGATGGTGATCTGGAACGTTCTCGAGGACCTGCGGCGGCGCGAGGACCGCGAGCGCGGGTACGTCGAGGTGCGCACCCCGCTGATCTACGACAAGGAGCTCTGGGTCACCTCCGGCCACTGGGAGAAGTACCGCGAGCACATGTTCACGTTCGAGTCCGAGAACCGCGAGTTCGGGCTCAAGCCGATGAACTGCCCCGGGCACTGCGCGCTCTACTCCGCCGGCGCCTACAGCTACCGCGAGCTGCCGCTCCGGATGGCCGAGGCGGGGGTGCTCCACCGCGACGAGCTCACCGGTGCGCTTCACGGCCTGCTACGGGTGCGGATGTTCTCCCAGGACGACGCGCACATCTTCTGCGCGCCCGAGCAGATCGAGGCGGAGGTGCTCGGATGCCTCGAGTTCGGCTACGCGATCTACTCGAAGCTCGGCCTCGAGATCAAGGTCGAGCTCTCGACCCGCCCCGACAACAAGCTCGGGACGGACGACGAGTGGGACGCGGCCGAGGCGGCCCTCGCGCACGCCCTCGAGACGATGGGGGTCGAGTACGTCGTGAACGAGGGCGACGGCGCCTTCTACGGGCCGAAGATCGACCTGCACATGCTCGACTCGCTCGACCGTTCGTGGCAGGTCGGGACGGTCCAGCTCGACTTCCAGATGCCGCAGCGCTTCGGCCTGCACTACCAGGGCGCCGACAACGCCGAGCACACGCCGGTCATGATCCACCGCGCGCTGATCGGGTCGTTCGAGCGCTTCATCGGGATCCTGATCGAGCACTTCGGCGGGGCGTTCCCGTTCTGGCTCGCGCCGGTGCAGGTACGGATCCTGCCGGTCGGGCTGGGGCACCACGAGGCGGCCCGTGCGCTCGCCAGGCAGCTCGCGGGCTACCGGGTGGAGGTCGACGACTCCGACGAGACCGTCGGCAAGCGGATCCGGAACGCCGAGGTAGCCAAGATCCCGTTCACGATCGTCTACGGCGACAAGGAGTCCGACGAGGCGCTCGCGGTCCGCGAGCACGGCGGCGGGCAGTCGACGAAGTCGGTCGCCGAGCTCCTCGCGCAATTCGCTACCCTTGTGGCCTGACAAGTAGGGGCGAAACCGTCTCTCACCTCCCGGGCCCGACCTTGGAGGTTCAACCGAATGGGTTGAAAACGGTCCTCAGCGCCGCCGCTTGTCAGCGGTTTTTGTGTTTCAGGTTGAATTTGGCTGAACGAGCACAGGAGGACGTTACGAGCTTGGTAGTGCACATTTGAGGCCGAGGCGAGGGTCATTCGAGCTGCCGCGCCGCCCCGAGCCGCAGGCGCGCGTGAACGAATCGATTCGCGCGCCGCGGGTCAGGCTGATCGGCGAGGAAGGGCAGCAGCTGGGGATCAAGCAGATCGACGACGCGCGCACGTACGCCTACGGCAAGGGACTCGACCTCGTCGAGGTCGCCGCCCAGGCCGATCCGCCGGTCGCCAAGGTCATGGACTACGGCAAGTACCGGTACGAGCAGGAGCAGAAGGCAAAACAGGCCCGCAAGAACCAGACTCAGATCCACGTCAAGGAGATCAAGCTCAGGCCCAAGATCGGAATCCACGACTACGAGACCAAGAAAGGCCACGTCATCCGCTTCCTGAACCAGCGGGCGAAGGTCAAGGTCACGATCATGTTCCGGGGCCGCGAGCGCGAGCATCCGGATCGCGGGCGTGACCTGCTCATGCGGCTCGCAGAGGACGTGAAGGAGCTCGGGACGATCGAGACCCAACCGCTCCTCGAAGGCCGCAACATGACGATGGTGATGGCGCCGACAAAGAACGCAGGAGTGAAGAAAGATGCCGAAACAGAAGACGAACTCGGGAGCGAAGAAGAAGTTCCGGGTGACAGCAACGGGGAAGCTCCTGCGCCGGAGGGCGGGTCAGAGCCACAATCTGGAGCACAAGTCGCCGAAGCTGAAGCGGGCGTTCCGTAAGCCCCAGGCTGTCTCGAAGGCCAACGACAAGACCGTCCGCACCATGCTCGGCCTCGGGAAGCGTGATCGCTGATGGCGCGCGTCAAGCGTTCCGTCCACGCCCACAAGAAGCGGCGCAAGGTCCTCGAGCAGGCCAAGGGGTACTGGGGCCTCAAGAGCACCAACTACACCTACGCAAAAGAGCAGGTCGAGCACTCGCTCAGTTACGCCTACAGAGACCGCAAGAACCGCAAGCGCATGTTCCGCCGGCTGTGGATCACGCGCATCAACGCGGGCGCGCGTGCGCACGGGCTCTCCTACAACCAGTTCATCTCCGGCCTCAAGGCCGCCGAGGTCGAGCTCGACCGCAAGGTGCTCGCCGACCTCGCCGTGCACGATCCCGAGCAGTTCGGGAAGCTCGCCGACCAGGCCAAAGCGGCACTCCCGCAGTAATCACCTCCCGGGATAACGAGAAGCTCAAGCTCGTGCGCAAGCTGCACGAGCGCCGTTGGCGAGACAAGCTCGGCCTGTTCGTCTGCGAGGGCGAGGATCTCGTCGCGGCGGCAACCGCCGAGCCCGTCGAGCTGCTCGTCGCCGGCGAGAACGTCTCGGCGGAGCTGCTCGCCGAGGTCTCGACGGCTGCGCATCCGCCGCGGGTAGTCGGCGTCTACCGGCGCGGCGATCTGCCGGCGGTGGAGCCGCGGCCGGTCGCGTTGGCGCTCTGGCGCGTCGCCGACCCCGGGAATGTCGGGACGCTGATCCGCACGGCGGGCGCATTCGGTGCGGCGGTTGCGCTGTCTGACGGGTGCGCCGATCCGACGGGGCCGAAGGCGCTGCGAGCCTCTGCAGGCGCGATCTGGAGCGTGCCGCTGGTGCCGTTTGGCAACTTGCGTTACAAGCGGGTAGCGCTCATCGCGCACGGCGGCGTTCCGCTCGGGGAGTCCGACCTGAGCGGGGAGGTGGCGTTCCTGCTGGGGGCCGAGCGCGAAGGGCTGCCGACCGAGGTGGAGCGCGACCTCGAGGTCACGATCCCGATCGAGACGCGAGTCGTTGAACGTTGCCGCGGCGGGCGCGATCGCGCTCCACGAATGGCACCGTCAGAACCGCCCAGCGCCTCCCGGCTAGCTCTGACCCCTCGCCTTCGTTGCGGCTCGCGCCTCCAACTCGGCAATGCGTGCTTCGATCATGTGCGTCCGCTCGTCGAACGTCGTCGTCGCGAAGATTCCGCCGAGCCGCTCGTCGATCCGGCGAGTGCGCTCATCCCATGCCTCGTCTTCAGCTTGCGTCCTCTTCCTCTTCTTCGCCATCGTCCTCCACCACCTCCTCTCGGATCGCTTCGACGTCGGCACGGATGTCGCCGAGGATGGTGAGAATCAACGCTACATCGCGCTCCTCCATGGTCCAAGGATGACGCCGCCGGGGGAACGTCGCAAGACGCTCGTTCAGTCACGTCTGCGGCAGACCCAGATCGAGTCCTCGTGGCCGGCCCACGGGGTCTCGTCGAACCAGCCGTAGAGGCCCTCGACGACGAAGCCCTCGGCGCCGAGGAGCTCGCGCCACTCGCCCACCGAGATCCACGCGAGCGACAGCTCCGACTCGACGCCGTCGCCGCGGACCCGCAGGATCAGCGTCCGCGTGCGCTCGTTCCAGTCGGCCCGCTCGAAGATGCCCGGCTCTCGCTCGAGCCAGCGGCCGTGGGTATCGGCGATGTCCTCGGGGCCGGGGCTGAAGACGTCGAACACGAGGCGGCCCCCCGGCCCGAGGAGGCGATGCACCGCGCGCACCGCGGCGAGCCGGTCCGCCTCGGTCTCCATGTGCAGCAGCGAGCGGAACGGGGCCAGCACGAGTGGTACGGGGCCCTCGACCGGTGGGTCGCGCAGGTCGCCGTAGCGGAGGTCGAGCTCGGCGCCCGCGAGCTCGGCCCGCTCCCGCGCGACCGCGAGCATCCCCTCGGAGGAGTCGACGCCGATCACCTTGATGCCCTCGGCCGCGATCGGGATCGCGATCCGCCCCGTGCCGACGCCGAGCTCGACGACCGGGCCGCCGAAGCGGCGCGCCCGCTCGAGGTAGAAGGAGACGTCCTCGACCACGCTCGCCGACCACGGGTCGTAGAGCCTCGCGATCCTGTCGTAGGCGGACATCCCGCTATCTTGCTCGCTCGATGGCGGACTGGCAGGAATACGAGCAGGAGGCGCTCGCGGCGACCGCCTCCGCGCCGGGGATTCCCGAGCTCGAAGAGGTGCGGATCGCCTACCTCGGGCGCAAGGCGCCGCTCGCGCTCGCGCTGCGCGAGGTCCGCGATCGGGAGTCCGGGATGCTGCTGAACGGCATCCGGCTACGTCTCGAAGAGTCGGTACTGGCGCGCGAGCGTGAGCTCGCGCGCCAGGAGCTCGACCGCCGCCTCCGCGAGGAGGTGATCGACGTCACGCTCCCGGGTGAGGAGCTACCGCTCGGCCACCTGCACCCGATCACGCAGGTGCGGCGCGCCGTCGAGGACGCGTTCCTCGGCCTCGGCTGGGAGGTGCGCGACGACCGGGAGGTCGAGACCGTCGAGTACAACTTCGACAAGCTCGCCTTCGGGCCGACGCACTCGGCCCGGTCTCCACGCGACACCTTCTTCTTCGACGACGACCACGTTCTCCGCACGGAGACGAGCCCGTCGCAGATCCACGAGATGGAGGAGAAGGAGCCGCCGATCTACATGGTCTCGATCGGGCGTGTGTACCGGCGCGACGCGATCACGGCCACGCGCTACCCGATCTTCCACCAGTTCGAGGGGCTCGCCGTCGACCGTGGGCTCACGCTGGCCGACCTGAAGGGGACGCTCCTGCACGTGATGCGGGCCCTCTACGGCCCCGAGCGGCGCGTCCGCTTCCGCACGCACTTCTTCCCGTTCACCGAGCCCTCGATCGAGCCCGACGTGTCGTGCGGCATCTGCGGCGGGTCGGGCTGCCGCACCTGCAAGTTCTCGGGGTGGATCGAGATGGGCGGCGCCGGCATGGTCGACCCACGCGTCTTCGAGAACGTCGGCCTGGATCCGCAGGAGTGGAGTGGGTTCGCGTTCGGCTGCGGGCTCGAGCGCACTGCTCAGCTCCGCCACGACATCCCCGACATCCGCGCATTGTGGGAGGGCGACCTCCGCGTGCTGCGTCAATTTTGAACAGGGGCCAGTTCTGATGCGCGTCCCGGTCTCATGGCTTCGCGACTACGTCGCGATGGACATGCCGCTCGGCGAGCTCGCGTCGCGCCTCTCCGTCACGACGGCGGAGATCGAGGACGTCGAGGCGCACGGCGTCGTCGACGCGGACGGCAACCTCGGTCTGTTCAAGGTCGGCAAGGTCGTGGAGGCCGAGAAGCACCCGAACGCCGACCGGCTCCAGATCACCAAGGTGGATGTCGGCGAGGGCGAGCCGCGCTCGATCGTCTGCGGCGCCTGGAACTTCGGCGTCGGCGCCACGGTCGGCGTCGCGCTCCCAGGCGCCACGCTCCCGAACGGCCTCGAGCTCGATCGCCGTGAGGTGCGCGGAGAGGTCTCCGACGGGATGATCCTGGCCGAGGACGAGGTCGGCCTCGGCGGCGAGCACTCGGGGATCATGCTGCTCCCCGAGACCGAGCCCGGCACACCCCTCGCGGACGTGCTTCCGCTCGTCGACCATGTCCTCCTCGTCGAGGCGACCGGCAACCGGCCCGACCTGCAGAGCGTCTACGGGCTCGCCCGCGAGATCGCGACCCTCTACGACCTGCCGCTCGGAGAGATGACGGCGCCGCCGGGCCGCTGGCGAAACCTCCCGGTTTCCCCAGACCCCTTCCCCGGGTCCGCTTCGCGGACAGGCCGCTTCGCGGCCCCCCAGGCACGTCCCGAAGCGACGGTGGCGATAAAGATCGACGACTTCGGAGGCTGCCCGCGCTACGTGGGCCACCTGTTCGAGGATGTCGCGATCGGGCCGTCGCCGCAGTGGCTCCGAACGCGCCTTTTCCTGGCGGGCCAGCGGCCGATCTCGAACGTCGTCGACATCACGAACTATGTGATGTTCGCGCTCGGGAACCCGCTCCACGCCTTCGACTTCACGACCCTCCAGGGCGGGCAGATCGTGGTGCGCCGGGCCGCGCCCGGCGAGAAGCTGACGACCCTCGACGGCATCGTGCGCGACCTCGTGCCGGAAGACCTCGTGATCGCCGACGCCGACCGTGCGATCGCGCTCGCCGGGATCATGGGCGGTGAGGAGACCGAGATCGGCGAGAGCACGACGACGGTCCTCCTCGAGGCGGCCAACTTCGAGCCGTACGGCATCTACCGCACCTCGGAGCGGCACCGACTGCGGACCGAGGGCTCGAATCGATGGGAGAAGGGCGTCGATCCCTACCTCGCCGGCCCTGCCGCCGAGCTGGCAACGTCGCTCGTCCTCGACCTGACCGGCGCGCGCTGGACGGCGGCGAGCGACGTCCAGGGCGAGCTGCCGTCGCGGCCGGTGATTCCCTACCGCCCGGAGCGGGCCGACGCGGTCATCGGTATCGAGACGCCGTCCGACGACCAGTACGCCCTTCTCGAGAAGCTCGGCTACGGCCGGGACGGCGGCAGCGTCGTCGCACCCACGTGGCGCGCCCGCGACACGACCCGCGAGATCGACGTCGTCGAGGAGATCGCGCGCTTCCGGCTCGACGACGTCCCGTTCACGCTCCCGGCCCGCCGTGAGATGAAGGGCTTGCTCACCCGTGACCAGCAGCTTCGCCGCCAGGTCGAGGACGTGCTCTCCGGGCTCGGCTTCGCAGAGGTCTACACCCCGAGCCTCAGGCCCGACGACGACACGCCGTGGAAGCTCCCCGAGCCGATCTCGGTCGAGCTCACCGCGCTCCGCACCTCACTTCTCCCGAGCCTCGTCGAGGCGGCGCGCCGGAACATCGACGCCGGCGCGCGAGGGATCGCCCTCTTCGAGATCGCGCGCATCTACCTCCCCGGCAACGACCTGCCGGACGAGCGCCCGACCGTCGCCGGCATCACCGAAGGCGGTTTCCTCCACGTCAAGGGTGTGGTCGAGACGCTGCACCGCTCGCTCAAGGTCGAGCCGAAGTTCACCCGTGCCCAGCACCCCCTGCTCCATCCGGGTAAGTCCGCGACGACGGGCGCGGGCATCCTCGGCGAGCTTCATCCGCGCGAGCTCGAAGGGAAGTGGGGAGTCTTCGAGCTCGATCTCGGGCGCCTCTTCGCCGCGGTCGGCGGCCCGGTGACGTACCGGGACGTGATCACCTTCCCCGCCGTCAGGCAGGACATCGCCGTCGCCGTTGCGGAGGACGTACCGGTCGGCGATCTCGTCGAGGCAGCGCGTGAGGCCGCCGGCGCCGAGCTCCGCGAGATCCGCGTCTTCGACGTCTACCGAGGCGACCAGGTCGGCCACGGGCGCAAGTCGGTCGCCTTCTCGGTCGCCTACCAGTCGGCCGAGCGGACCCTCACCGACGAGGACGCGGCCCGCCTGCGCAACGCGATCGTCGACGCCCTCGCCGACCGCTTCGGCGCCGAGCTTCGCGGCTGACGCTCTACGAGATCGGCGGCGTCACGACGAAGTCGATCGTCGCCGCCGACGCCTTGAACACCGGCGAGAACCTTGTCTTCGCGCTGGCCGGAGCGGTGTAGGTGAACAGGTAGGCCTTGCCGTTGTGGTTGAAGGCGAATTCGAGCGTGTAGAGGGGGATCCCGCCGCTCACCTCGAGCTTCGACGACTCGTACACGAGCCCGGTCTGGCCGTGGATCTTCACCGTCTTCAGCGTCCCGATCGCCAGGTACTTCTTCCCCGAGTTGCCGAGCAGCCAGCTCCGGATCGGCGTGCCCGCGGGGATCGGCGTCACGAGCAGGTTGAGGTTCGCATGGAACCCGCCGACCGCCGCCGGGTCGGCCACCGCGTAGGCCAGTTGCAGCTGCTTCATCTTCGCCGGGTCGAGTCCGATCCACGGCTTCGGGACCTTCAGCGCGACGCCGTACACGGGGACGTTGTCCTGGCGCAACGCCGGGCCGCCGGCGAGTGCGACGGGGACTGCGACCGCCGCGAGCGCTGCCCAGGTCGCGGCGAAGCCTCTCAGACCATCCGCCCTTCGATCTGCCACACGGGTCCCTGTGTGCCGACCGGGCGGCTGTCGGACAGCACCCGGAGCACCTCGACACGCCCGGTGATCCCGACGGCATCGCACCGCTCGAGGCAGCGGCGCACCATTCCCGGCGAGGCGCCGTAGCCGAAGAGCCGTGCGCTGCGAAACTGGAGGCTCAGCGTGTTCCCGACCCGACGCGGGTTCATCGGCGCGAGGTTGAGCGCGGCCGGCTCGACGTAGTCCGAGGAGTCGAGCTCGATCTCGCCGAGGACGTCGCTCCAGTCGGCGGGGAGCGCGGCGACGGCCGCATCCCAGGACTCCGGGAGATGTGACCCGCCGGCCTCCACGGGGGCGGGCCCCTCGTCGGCCGCGATGATCTCGAGCCGCCCGTGAAGCCGCTCGGCGTCGAGCCGCTGGAGCGCCCGCCGCAGCGACTCGGCGCTCGGCCCCTCGGCCGCCGCCGTGCGCGCGATCCGGATCGACACCGACCCTGGTGCGGTTCGCATCGGCTGGAGCGGCGCGAGCAGCTCGAGCGCACGCTCCGCCTCACTGTCCTTCTCCAGCGTGAGACCGATCCGCGCCTCGGCCCACCGCGCCGGCAGCTGCGCCTCGAGGTCCTGCCAGTCTTTCACGAGCGCCATCGCCGCAGAACGTACACTCAGAGCGGTGGCGAAGGTAGAGAAGAAGCGTGCGGTGTCGGAGGACCGGCTCCGCGACTTCCTCCAGGAGATGCTCCTCATCAGGCGATTCGAGGAGAAGGTCGAGGAGCGATTCCGCGCAGGCGAGCTACCCGGTTTCCTGCACGTCGCGATCGGGCAGGAGGCCGCCGAGGTCGGCGTCTGCGCGGCGATGGAGGACGGCGACGTCTTCGGCTCGACCCATCGCGCGCACGGCCACACGCTCGCACGCGGGACGCAACCGAACGCGCTCATGGCCGAGCTCTACGGCAAGATCGAGGGCTGCTCGCACGGCTACGGCGGCTCGATGCACCTGTACGACGTCGAGCGCGGCAACCTCGGCGCCAACGCGGTCGTCGGTGGTGGGCTCCCGTCGCTCGTTGGCGCGGGTCTCGCGTTCAAGCTGCGCGACGAGCCTCGCGTGGCGGTCGCGTTCTTCGGCGACGGCGCGACCAACACCGGCACCTTCCACGAGTCGCTCAACCTCGCGCAGCTCTGGAAGACGAAGACGCTGTTCGTCTGCGAGAACAACTCCTGGGCCGAGTCGACGCCAGGCTGGCAGCACTCCCCGGTCTGGGAGGACATGTCCAAGCGCGCCCTCGCCTACGACATGTACTCGATCAAGGTCGACGGCCAGGACGTCGAGGAGGTCTACGAGAAGGCAACGGAGGCGCTCGACTACGTCCGCTCGGGACGGGGCCCGGTGTTCCTCGACGTCGAGACCTACCGGATGCACGGCCACTACATCGGCGACCCGCAGGTCTACCGCTCGCAGGAAGACCGCGAGAGGGCGGCTGCGCACGACCCGATCGTGCTGCTCCGCGAGAGACTCCACGCCTCCGAGGACGAGTGGAACGCCCTCGAGGAAGAGGTCACCGGGATCGTCGAGGCCGCAGTCGAGTTCGCGAAGGCGGGGACCGACCCCCAGCCTGAGGACGCACTCAAGAACATCTACGCCTGACGTGCCCGAGATCTCTTACAGAGAGGCGGTTCGCGACGCCCTCGCAACTGCGATGCGCGCCGACGAGGACGTGTTCGTCATGGGCGAGGACATCGCCGAGATGGGCGGCTCGATGGGCGTCACGCAGGGGCTCGTCGAGGAGTTCGGGCCCGAGCGCGTCCGCAACACCCCGATCTCCGAGATGGCGATCGTCGGCGCCGGCATCGGCGCCGCGATGCAGGGCATGCGCCCGGTCGTCGAGATCATGTACGAGGACTTCCTGACGCTCTCGCTCGAGCAGATCGTCAACCAGGCGGCAAAGCTCCGCTACATGTCGGGCGGGCAGCTCAAGGTGCCGCTGACGATCCGCACGCAGGGCGGCGCCGGCTGGTCCCCCGGTGCGCAGCACGCGCAGCAGCTCGAGGCGTGGCTCGTCCACATACCCGGCCTGAAGGTGGTGTTCGCCTCGAGCCCCGCCGATGCGCACGGCCTCCTCTGGTCGTCGATCTACGACGACAACCCCGTGATCTTCTTCGAGCACAGGCTCCTGTACCCGGTGAAGGGCGAGGTGCCCGAGAAGCTCGAGCCCGTCCCGCTCGGCAAGGCTCGCGTCGTTCGCGAGGGGGAGGACGTCACCGTGATCGCGACCGGGCCGCTCGTCCAGCGCGCGCTCGAAGCCGCCGAGGAGGCCCAGAGCGAAGGCATCTCCGTCGAGATCGTCGATCCTCGGACGCTGCAGCCGCTCGACACGGACACGCTCGTCGACTCGGTCAAGAAGACGAACCGCGCCGTCGTCGCCCACGAGGCCGTCACGCGGATGGGGTTCGGGGCCGAGGTCGCCGCGGTGCTCCAGGAGCAGGCGTTCGACTGGCTCGACGCCCCGATCGAGCGGGTCGGCGCGAGGTTCGCACCGCTCGCCTTCGCGCCGGCGATGGAGCAGTACGTCGTCCCGCAGCCTGCCGACGTGCTTGCGGCGATCGAGAAGACCGTGGCGCGCGCCTGATGGCCACTGACGTCAAGCTTCCGCGGCTCGGGCAGGGGATGGAGAGTGGCACGATCGTCCGCTGGCTCAAGGCCGAGGGCGACTCCGTCGAGAAGGGCGAGCCGCTCTTCGAGGTCGACACCGACAAGGCGACCCAGGAGGTCGAAGCGGAGGCGACCGGTGTGCTCCTGCGAATCGCGGTGGCCGAGGGCGAAGTGCCGGTAGGGGTGACCGTGGCGCTGATCGGCGAGCCTGGGGAGGCCGTGGCCATTTCGGACGTCCCGTCCGAAATGGCTAGTGGGGCCTCGGAGGCTCCGGCCCCGCCGGCAGAGGTCGAGCCGCCCGCCCCGGCCAGTGAATTCAGGGGTGTGATCAACGGCGCCGGCGAGGAGGTCGGCGGACGGGTCAAGGCCTCGCCGCTCGCGCGTCGGATGGCGCGCGAGCGCGGCATCGATCTCGGCACCGTCACGGGCACCGGTCCGGACGGACGGGTGGTGGCCGAGGACGTGGAGCGCGCTGCTGTTGCTCCCGCCGCTCCGATCGAGCCCGCCGCTGCCCAACTAGCCGTTTCCGCGTCAGCGGAAACGGCCACGCCGCTGACCACCATCCGCCGAACGATCGCCCGCCGCCTGACGGCGGCGTGGCAGGTGCCGGTCTTCCAGCTCACCGTGTCCGCCGACATGACGCGCGCGAACGCGCTGATCGCGCGGTCGCGCGAGCTCGATCCCGACGTTCGCGCGACCGTCACCGATCTGATCGTCCGTGTCTGCGCAGGCGGGCTGCAGCGGCACCCCGACGTCAACGTGCAGTTCACCGAAGAGGCGCTCCTCCGGTTCCCGTCGGCGAACATCGGCCTCGCAGTGGCGGCGCCGCAGGGACTCGTCGTTCCCGTGATCCGCTCGGCCGAGCGGCTCTCTCTCGCCGAGGTTGCGAGGCGTCGCGCGGAGCTCGTCGAGCTTGCCCGCACCGGAGCGTTCAAGCTCCACGATCTCGAGGGCGGCACCTTCACGGTCTCGAACCTCGGCATGTTCGGCGTCGAGCAGTTCAGCGCCGTCCTCAACCCGCCGCAGGCCGCGATCCTCGCGGTCGGAGCGACCATCGACCGGCCGGTCGCGCTCGACGGCGAGGTCGTCGTTCGACCGATGATGGCGGTAACCCTGACGGTCGACCACCGTGCCGTCGACGGTGCGCCCGCCGCAGACTTCCTCCGCACGGTGAAGACCTTCCTCGAGGATCCAGCACTGGCGTTGTGAGTGACGTCGTCATCCGGCGCGGGGACAAGCTCGATCTTCCGTTCCTGCGCTCGCTGCTCGCTTTCGCCTACGGCTGGCACGTCGCCGCGTTCGACACCTTCGACATCTCGATCTACCACTACGTCGACGCATGGGGTCGCCCCGGCGACGCGGTGCTCATCGCGTCGGAGGGCGGCCATCCGGTCGGGGCGGCCTGGTACAGGCTCTTCCCGGCATCGCGTCCCGGTTTCGGGTTCGTCGACGATCAGACACCGGAGATGACGGCCGTCGTCATCTCTGCGCGGCAAGGGCAGGGGATCGGCACGCGGCTCGTGGCCGCGCTTCTGGAGCGAGCGAAAGAGGAGGGCTACCCGGCCCTGTCGGCGTCCGTGCAGCGCGGCCACCCCGACGAGCAACTGCTCCGCGAGCAGGGGTTCGCGCAGGTGAGCGAGGCGGGGGACACGCTCACGCTTCGGCGGGCGCTCTGACCGCCTCCGCGAGCCACGGGACGAGCTCGGCCACGAAGGCCGGGTCGATCGCATGGTCCATGGGCGACTCGCGGTACAGCACTTCGGCGCCGGCCGCGTGAAGCTGCTCGAGCGACCGGTGGGCGAACTCGATCGGAATCACGGGGTCGTACGCGCCGTGCCCGATCGCGATGGGAGGGAACGGCGCCTCGCCGAGCGCCCAGCCCTCGACGATCGGGACGAACCCCGAGAAGCCGATCACCGCAAGCGGGCGCGGGCGGCCCCGGCCGAGACCGACGGCGAAGCTCATCACCGCGCCCTGTGAGAAGCCTCCGATCACGAACCGGTCGTACGGCAGCGAGTCGACGAACCCGGCCAGGGCGGCGAACCCCTCGGCGAACGTCTCGGGGTCGGGGAAGCCGACGCCGTGCACCGCGTACCAGTGGGCGCCGCCGGGCGGGAGGGAGAGGGGCCCGCGGGGGGAGTAGCCGTGGAGCCGTCGCTCCGGATCGAGCGCGTCGAAGAGCCCCATGAGGTCGTGCTCGCCCGCTCCGCGGCCGTGCACGAGCACGAGCGCGGCGTCGGCCTCGCCCAGTGCGGGGCGCTCGACGTAGATCACCGCACGCTCGGCAGCGGAGTGAGGCGCTTCTCCAGCTCGGGACGAAGCTGCTCGAAGTCGGGCGGGAGCGACAGCCGCTGGCCGAGGGTCTCGAGCGGCTCGTCGGAGGTGAACCCGGGCCCGAGCGTCGCGATCTCGAACAGCACCCCGCTCGGCTCCCGGAAGTAGATCGACCGGAAGTAGAAGCGGTCGATGATCGGAGTCGGCCGGCCGCCGATCGAGGCGACCTTCTCCTGCCACGCCTCGTGGTCCTCGATCCGCGAGGCCCAGGCGACGTGGTGGACGGTCCCCGCGCCCGGGAGCCCGCGGGCCTCCGGCGCGTCGTCGTACACGTAGAAGCCGCCGCGCTTCTCGCCGCGGCACTCCCAGCCGGGCGTGAACCCGAGGCCCCAGAGGAACATCGCGCTGCGGCCGTAGTCGGACGAGTACGCGCGCACCCCCGCGAAGCCGCGGAGCGCCATGTCGCGCGGGATCTCGGGATGCTCCGCGATCAGCGGCTCGTCGCCCGACCCGTCGACGACGAGCTCGAGCGCAAGGCCCTCGGGATCGTGGATCAAGACCGAGCCGTACTGCCGCTCACCCTGAGCGCGCTCGGCCCAGAAGTCGAGCGCCTCCTCGGAGGCGACACGGAAGACGATGCGGTGCACCATCCCGTCGCCGGCCCGGCCGGGCGCGGCGCCCGGGTACTCGAAGAACGTGATGTCGGCCCCGGCGCTCCCCTTCTCGTCGGCGTAGAAGAGGTGGTAGACGGTCGGGTCGTCCTGGTTCACCGTCTTCTTCACGAGCCGCAGGCCCAGCGTGTCGGCGTAGAACTCGACGTTCGCCGGCGCGTTCCCCGTGATGCAGGTGACGTGGTGGATGCCCTCGAGCTTCATCGGCACCCATTCTGCCGAGGATAGGATCGTCACAGAGATGAATTACGACGTTGCAGTCCTGGGGGGCGGGCCCGGCGGCTACACGGCGGCGATCCGCGGCTGCGCAGCTCGGAGCGAGCGTCGTGTGCATCGAGTCCGCGCCGGAGCTCGGCGGCACCTGCCTTCGCATCGGGTGCATCCCGACGAAGGCGTGGGTCGAGACCGCGCACTGGCTGCACGCGGCCCGCGACTCGTTCCCGAAGCTCGGGGTCTCCGTCCAGGAGCCGCGCCTCGACTTCCCCGTGGCGAACGAGTGGAAGGCCGCGGTCGTCGCCCAGATGACCGGCGGAGTCGCCTCGCTCTTCAAGGCGAACGGCGTCGAGTGGGTCAAGGGGAAGGGCGCGTTTCGCGACGCGAACACGCTCGGGGTCGAGGGTGCCGAGGACATCACCTTCACCTCGGCAATCGTCGCGACCGGGTCGTTCCCGATCCTCCCACCGATCGCCGGGCTCGACTCGGAGCTCTGCGTCGACTCGACGGGGCTCCTCGCCCAGACCGAGGTTCCGCGCAGGCTCGCCATCCTCGGCGGCGGGATCATCGGCTGCGAGTTCGCGTCCATCTTCAATACCTTCGGGAGCGAGGTCACGGTGATCGAGATGCTCGACCGCCTGATCCCTCAGGAGGACGAGGACGCGTCGAAGGAGCTCGCCAGGCAGTTCGGCAAGCAGGGGATCACACTCGAGCTCGGCAAGCAGTGCACCACGGTCGAGGAGGTCGACTCCGGCCTCGTCGTGCGCTACGGCGACGACGAGAGCATCGAGGCAGACCTGATGCTCGTGGCGGTCGGCCGGGCCCCGCTCGTCTCCGGGATCGGCCTCGAGGCCGCCGGCATCTCGTTCGACACGCGCAAGGGAGTCGCGGCCGACGACCATCGGCGCACCTCGGTGCCGCACATCTACGCCGTCGGCGACTGCGCCGGCTACTGGCAGCTCGCGCACACCGCGTTCCGCGAGGGCGAGGTCGCCGCCGAGAACGCCTGCGGGCACGACGCCGTCGTCGACAACCGTGCGGTGCCGCGGCCCATCTACACCCGTCCCGAGGTCGCGAGCGTCGGCCTGACCGAGGCCCAGGCGCGCGAGGCCTACGGCGACGAGGTCGCGGTGGGCCGATTCCCGTGGGTCGCGAACGCCCGCGCGGTCATGCAGGACGAGACGGCCGGCTGGGTGAAGTCGATCCACGAGACGCGGTACGGGGAGCTCCTCGGCGTGGTGATCGTCGGCCCGCACGCGACCGATCTGATCGAGGCCGGCGTGGTCGCGATCGACGCGGAGTCGACGGTGGAGATCGTGGCCGACGGGATGGCGCCGCATCCGACGCTGTCGGAGGGGATCAAGGAGGCCGGGCTCGTCGCTCTCGGCCGGGCGATCCACCTGCCGAACCGCAAGCCGCGCGCCGCGGCCGCAAGCTGATTCGTGTCGCCGCCCGACGGCGGCAATCATTCGCTGGCTCACGCCTGCCAGTAGAACTCGTCCGGCAGCCGGTCGGCGAGTGCGCGGATCACCTTCATCTGCATCAGCGGCACCTCCTCGAGCAGGAGCCGGAAGTCGCGCGGCGCGATCACGAGGACGCGCCCGGGGCCGCTCGCGGTGACGGATGCGGTGGTGGGCCGGTCGGAGAGCAGCGAGATCTCGCCGAAGAACTCACCCGGCCCGAGTCGGTTGACGATCTCGCCGTCACGATCGACCTCGGCTTCGCCGGCGAGCAGGACGAAGAAGCTCTTGCCCGGCTCACCCTCGTGGATCAGCACCTCGCCGGCGGGGACGTCCTCCTCGGCCGAGATCCGCTCGACCGCGTCGAGGTCAGCCCGGTCGAGGCCCGCGAAGAGCGGGACCTGTTCCAGCGCATCGCGCCTGGCGTGTTTCCCGCTCCCCAGCACCCGGCCGGATCGTAGCTCTACGCGGCCCGTGGTTCTTACGCCCGACTGCTCCTAGGCTGACTGAGCCTCGGGCTCCCAGTCCTCGGAGGCGGTGATCCAGACCATGTCGCCGACGGAGAGCCGAAGATCCTGGATCGCGTTACCCGGGTTGCCGCGGACGATCGTGAGCCAGCCGCGCGGGTCGAAGATCACGCCGTACTCGCCGGGGGCGAAGTCGGCGAAGGTCTCGCCGCGGCGTGCCTCGACCCAGCCGACGAGCCCTTCCACGGCGAGGCGCGGGACCCCGTCGAGACCCGCGGTGCCGAGGTCGAGGGCGCGGACGTTGAGCTGGATGTTCCCGAACCGGTTGTGGTCGATCACCTCGCACCGGATCTTCCCCGGCTCGATCTGCGGACGGCGGACGACGAGGCTGACGAGCGAGCCGGGGTCGAACTCCCCGCCGAGCTTCTCGAACGGCATCCCGGCGGCCAGGTGCGCGGCCGCGGGGCAGAGCACGTCGCGGGCATGGAACGACGCGACGACTGGGCCGAGGATCACGTCGGGAGAGGTGATCTCGACCGCCCGGTGCGCGCCGCCCGACGCCGCCCACGACGATGACAGCAGGCCGTTGTCCGGCCCGACCAGCACGCGCCCGCTTCCCGTCTCGATCGCGACGTCACGGTCCTTCCCGACGTTCGGATCGACGACCGCGAGGACGACGGCATCGTCGGGGAGGTACGCGAGCGAGTCCGTCAGCATCCGCGCGCCGCCCTCGACGTCGAGCGGCTCGATGAAGTGGGAGAGGTCGATGACCCGGCTCTCGGGCGCGACCTTGCACATGACGGCGTGGCAGATCCCGACCCACTCGCTCTCGAGCCCGAAGTCTGTCATGAAGACGATCGAGCGCAC
The DNA here is from genome assembly GCA_963801905.1 of uncultured Actinomycetota bacterium. Lineage (GTDB taxonomy): Bacteria > Actinomycetota > Thermoleophilia > Gaiellales > Gaiellaceae > PALSA-600. The sequence goes on from CAWDGP010000006.1 coordinate 151,489, forward strand.
GCCGGCGGGAGCATAACCCTCCGGTCGAGCGCGAATGGTTACGTTTTCGAGGCCGTCGTCGTCCTTGGGATTCACGCCGGCCCGAATGGTCTGCGATGCTTGGGTCGTGCGTCTCGTCGTATGGGCAGCCGTCGTCGGCGCGCTCGCGTGGCCGGCAGCTCTTCACGCTTCGGTCCGCCCGCTCTCGGCGGCCGAGCGCCGCGAGGTCGTCTCGGCGAAGGAGTGGCACGCAGGCTGTCCGGTCACCCTCTCGCAGCTCCGGCTGCTCACAGTCCGGTACCTGGGGTTCGACGGCGTACCGCACGCCGGTCAGCTCGTCGTCAATGCCTCGTCGGCGGTGCGGCTCGAGCGGGTGTTCGGACAGCTGTACGCGATGCGCTTCCCGATCCATCACATGGCGCTTTCCGACACGTACGGAGCTTCTGCAGGGCGGCCGCGCGACGGCGACGTCACGGCCTCGTTCGAGTGTCGGCAGGCGGTGGCCTCGCCCTGCACGAGCACGGCGAGCACCGGCACGGGCAACTGGTCGGAGCACGCCTACGGCGAGGCCGTCGACCTCAACCCCGTCGAGAACCCGTACGTGGGATGCGGCATGACTCGCGACCGGACGGCTCTGTCCTACCTCGACCGCTCGAACGTGCGGCGCGGCATGGTGACGCCCGCCGTGGTCCAGGTCTTCCAGGACGCGGGCTGGGGCTGGGGCGGCTCGTGGACCGGCTCGACCAAGGACTACATGCACTTCTCCGCCACGGGGCACTGACCCTCTACCATCCGGCTCGTGCCGAGTCCGCGCGAGATTCTCGACTACATGCGGACAGTCTCGCGGGGCAGCCCCGTCGACCCGCGCTGGTCGGTCCCGGGCATGGTGGCGTCACAGATCCGGCACGGCCGCGGCAACGCGCCGAGCGACTCGCCGCTGACCCTTCAGGACGTGATCGCAAGCGAGGACTACCGCAACCTGATGACGGCGAAGGTCACGGTGGGCGACCGCGCGCCCGAGTTCGAGCTGGCGCGGATCGACGGTGCCGGGAGTGTCCGGCTCGCTTCGCTCCTCGACGCCCAGCCCGTCGTCCTGATCTTCGGGTCGTACACCTGACCGCCCTTCCGCGCCCAGGTTGGGACGCTCGAGGGACTGGCAGCGCGGTACGCCGACCGCGTGGCGTTCCTGGTCGTCTACATCCGCGAGGCGCATCCCGAGGAGGGCTGGATCCTCCCGGAGAACCGCCGCTCCGGGATCGCGGTGCACGAGCCGGCCACGGACGACGAGAGGCGCGCGGTCGCCTCGGACTGCGCCGTCAAGCTCGAGCTGACGATGCTCACTGTCATCGACGGCGTCGACAACGCCGTGGCCTCCGCGTACGGCGGCTGGCCCGACCGCCTCTACCTGATCGGCTCCGACGGCCGGATCGCCTATCAGGGCGGCGAAGGGCCGTTCGGCTTCAAACCGCGTGAGCTGGAGCAGGCCATCGAGCGGCACTTGCGCGCCTGAGAGGTCGGACCTCGAACACGGTGGGGGATGCCGTCCAGTATCCCGGCCCTTCTCGGTGAGTCCGAGCCATATCCTTCGTCGGTAGAGACGTGAACGAAGAAGCGGATCAACCGGATCGCCCCGTGCCGGGCATGCCTGTGCCGAGCATGCCTGTCGAGTCCGGCAACAAGCGGCTGACGATGGACGAAACCGAGCCACGTGCGTTCGGGCTTCCGCTTAGCTGGTTCCGTACGACCGAGCCAATCGATGTCCGCTGGGTTCGACATCCCTACCGATGGCTGAGATGGCGTGCCGAGGTTCGACGACGTGGTCCGTACGCCCCGCGCTTCGAGAACTTCCGGCCCGGCGGGTCCGGGAGGGAAAAGGCGTAATCTCCGCCTGGAACGGCAGTCGATCGGGCTCGAGGAGAAGACATGGGCGACCCAGTGTCATGGCGCATGATCAGGTCCGGTTGGAAAGTGGAGGCCGCTGACGGCAGCCCTGTCGGTGAGATCGACGAGATCACCGGCGACGAGGGCGCCGACATCTTCGACGGACTCGCGATCGCCACGACCGCGCTCGGCCACCCGCGCTACGTCCCGGCCGAGAAGGTGGCGGAGATCACCGACGGCATCGTGAGGCTGGCCCTCAGCCCCGGCGAGGTGCAGGCGCTCGAGGAGTACCGACTTCCACCCACGAGCCTCGAGGTGGAACCCGACCAGGGCGGCGGTGTGATCGCGTCGGCCGAGGCGGAGATCCGCGAGGTCTCCGGTGACCTGGTCCAACCCGTGAGGCCGAGCGCGGAGCGCGTCGGCCTCCTTGATCGCATCCGGTTCTTCGTTCTCCGTAAGCGGTCCTCGTAGAACGTCCGGCAGTTTGCACCAGCAACGACGGCTGGGAAGCGGGCTTCTTCTGTCAGCCGCTGACCGAGTCGTGCAGTTCGTACCAGGTTTCACGGTTTGGCGGGTCGAAATTGGCATCGGGATTCTGGGCGGCGGCGGCGATCATGGGCTCGATGATCGGGTTGAGTCGCTCCTCGATGAACGTCTCGCCTTGCTCGCGCGTCTCCCACACGTCGAAGATGCGGAAGACGCCGGCGTCGAGGTCGAAGCCGGCCGTGTGAATCAGCAGCCCGTCGGGGGCGCCTTGAAGGTCGAGCGCGGCGTTGACCGCGTCGTAGTTGGTAGTGCTCGTATCGCCATCCTTGATCTTGAACTCCTGAACGTATGCGATCGCCACTGTTCGACTCCTTCTCGTCGGGTCGCCTGCGATCCTATTCGAGTTGTTCATGCTCCCAGCGAGTGGCGCGCCGCCCGCCTACGCCTGCGCCGGCTCCGGAGCCGGCGCTGGGCCGCCGGCGGCCACGAAGTCCCGCGACCGCACGAGCGCATAGCCTGCCACGGAGCCGACCGCCGCCACGGCGACGCTCACCAGCGCGATCGTGTTGAAGCCGGTCACGAACGCGTGGTGCGCAGCGGCCACCACCTTGTCGCGGTCGGCGGGTGGCACCGCGTGCAAGGCGCGCCCGGTCCCGCCTGACGCCACGGCCCGCGAAAGCTCGTGGACGTGCGACGACGCGGGCGTGCCCGCGACCAGCGGGGTGAGTGTCGACTCGATCGTCGACTGGAAGATCGCGCCGAGGCCGGCGATCCCGGTGGCGAGCCCGAGCTGGCGAGCCGTGTTGTTCGCGCCCGACGCCATGCCGCTCAGCTGCGGGCGGACCACGCCGACGGCGGTCGAGGCCAGCCCGGGGGTGGCCAGCCCTATCCCGATGCCGGCCAGGATCTGGCCGGGCAGCAGCGCGGTCCACCCGGACGAGTCGGACAAGTTCCCCATCAGCAGCAGCCCGACCGTGACGAACGCGAGCCCCGTCCCGAGCAGCAGCCGCACCGGCACGCGTGCCGTCAGCCGGCCGCTCAGCGGCGCGACGAGCAGAATCGGCCCTGTGACCGGCAACGACCGGAGCCCCGCCTCGAACGGCGAGAAGCCCAGGACGTTCTGGAAGAAGAGCGTGATGTAGAGGAACATCGAGAAGATCGACGCCGACAGCGCGAACCCGACGATCGTGGCGCCCGTGAAGGCCGGCTTGCGGAACAGCGAGAGGTCGAGCAGCGGGTCGGCGGCGCTGCGCTCCACCACCACGAACAGCACGAGCAGCAGTGCGGAGGCCGCGAAGCAGCCGATGATCAGGGCGCTCCCCCAGCCCTCCTCGTTGCCGCGGATCAGCCCGTAGACGAGCAGGAAGAGCGCGGGGCACAGCAGCGCCGCGCCGCGGAGGTCGACACCGGCGGCTGCCGGGTCGCGCGACTCGCGCAACCGCAGCCGCGCGACCACGAGCGCGGCCAGGCCGATCGGGACGTTCACGAGGAAAACCCAGCGCCACGACAGCGCGTCCACGAGCGCACCGCCCACGAGCGGGCCGGTCGAGACCGCCGCGGCCGTGGTCGCACCCCAGATGCCGAGCGCGGTCCCGCGCTCGCGACCCTGGAACTCCTGCGCGATCAGCGCCAGCGAGGTGCCGAACATCATCGCCCCGCCGATCCCCTGCGCCGCGCGGGAGACGTTCAGGAAGAGCGGGCCGGGAGCCAGCCCGCAGGCCAGCGACGAAGCGGTGAAGATCGCCAGCCCGAGCATGAAGACGCGCTTGCGGCCGACCTTGTCGGCCAGCGACCCCGCCGCGAGCAGCAAGCCCGCGAGGGTCAGCGCGTAGGCGTCGATCACCCACTGGAGGTCGCTGAAGTCGGCGCCGAGGTCGCGCTCGATCGACGGCAGCGCGACGTTCACGATCGTCACGTCGAGCAACAGCATGAAGATCGCGATGCAGCTCGCGAGCAGTGTCCACCACTTGCGCTCCACCGGGTTGCGAGACTACACCCGGGGTGACGACAGGTCACGCTGGGCGACAACGCTTACGCGCTACGGCCCGGGCTCAGCTCGTGCGCGCGAGCGCGCGGTCGACCGCCTGGGCGCAGCGGCGGCCCTCGTTGATCGCCCAGACGATCAGCGACTGGCCGCGGCGGGCGTCTCCCGCGGCAAAGACCCGGGGGACCGTCGTCTCGTAAGCGGCCGCCTTCACGTTGCCACGCTCGTCGCGCTCGACGCCCAGCTGCTCGAGTAGCGGCAGCTCGGGGCCGAGGAAGCCCATGGCGAGGAGCACGAGGTCGGCCGGCCGCGTTTCCTCGGTGCCGTCGATCTGGGCGAACGGCGGCACGCCCGCGTTCTCGACCCAGTGGATCTCCTTCACGCGGCCGTTCCCGGAGAACGACGTGGTCGAGATCGCGAAGTCGCGCTCGCCGCCCTCCTTGAGCGCATACGGGATGCGCAGCTTCATCGGCCACCGGGGCCACGGCGTCACCTCGTCGGGCCGGGCGGCCGGCGGCTCGCCGATCAGCTCGATCTGGGTCACCGACGCAGGCCCCTCCCGGTGCGCGTTCGCGACGCAGTCGGCGCCCGTGTCGCCGCCGCCGATCACGATCACGTGCTTCCCCTCGGCCGTGATCACTTCGTCGGCTTCCGGCGCCTGCGGTGCGCCCACTACCTCGGGCCCCTCCTCGCGCGCGACGAAGCGGTTGCGCTGGTACAGGTAGTCCATCGCAAAGTGGACGCCGGGAAGCTCACGGCCGGGCACCGGCAGGTCACGCGGGATCCGCGCGCCGGTCGCAATCACGACCGCGTCGAACTCGCGCAGCTCCTCGACCGGGACATTACCGCCGACGTCCGCGCCGAAGCGGAACACGACCCCCTCGGCCGCGAGCTGGGCGACCCGTCGCTCGACGATCTGCTTCTCGATCTTGAAGTCCGGGACGCCGAAGCGAATGAGCCCGCCGCCGGCCTCGTCACGCTCGAACACGGTGACCGCATGCCCCGAGCGGCGCAGCTGCTGAGCGCACGCCATGCCGGCGGGCCCCGCGCCGATCACTGCGACCGAGCGGCCCGTCTCGTGCGCCGGAGGGTGCGGCCGGATCCAGCCCTCGTCCCAGGCCCGGTTCACGATTGCGAGCTCGATCTGCTTGATGGTGACCGCCTCGCCCTCGCGGATCTCGAGCACGCACGCGGCCTCGCACGGCGCCGGGCAGAGGCGGCCGGTGAAGTCGGGGAAGTTGTTCGTGCGATGCAGCTGCTCGATCGCCGCCTCCCAGCGGTCGCGGTAGACGAGGTCGTTCCAGTCCGGGATCAGGTTGTTCACCGGGCAGCCGTTGTGGCAGAAGGGCACGCCGCACTCCATGCACCGCGCTCCCTGGCCGGCGAGCTCCTCGCCGGTCAGCGTCCGGACGAACTCGTGGTAGTCGTGGACGCGCTCCGCCGGGGAGCGTTCCGGGCTCTCGACCCGGTCGAGCTTCAGGAAAGCACCCAGCTCGCCCATCAGCCGGCCGATCCGCTCTCGACCTCGGCGGTGACGAATCCCTCGCCGCCGCTCGAGATCGGCCGGTCGTCGGGGTAGGCGAGGCGGCCGTTCCCTGCGGCGAGCGCGGCGAGGGCGGCGCGGTAGTCGCGCGGCATCACCTTGACGAAGCTCGGGACGAGCTCGTCGAAGCCGGCCAGCACACGAGCCGCGACAGGCGAGTCCGTGCGCTCGTGATGCTCCTTCACGAGCGACCAGAGCTTCGCGGCGTCCCCCTCGGCGAGCTCCTCGAGGTCGACGAGCTCGTGGTTACAGCGGCCCGCCAGGCCGCCGTCCTCGTCCAGGACGTAGGCGATCCCGCCGCTCATTCCCGCCGCGAAGTTGCGGCCCGTGCGCCCGAGCACGACCACGTGGCCGCCGGTCATGTACTCGCAGCCGTGGTCCCCGACGCCCTCGATCACCGCGTCCGCGCCCGAGTTCCGCACGGCGAACCGCTCACCCGCAAGGCCGCGGAAGAACGCCTTGCCCTTCGTCGCTCCGTACAGGACGGTGTTGCCGACGATCACGTTCTCCTCGGCCGCGAACGTCGAGCCCTCCGGCGGCCTGATCGCAACGGTCCCGCCCGAGAGCCCCTTGCCCGTGTAGTCGTTCGCGTCGCCCCACAGGGTCAGCTCGATCCCGGGCGCGAGCCACGCCCCGAACGACTGTCCGGCGGAGCCGCGCAGCGTGAACCGGATCGTCCCCTCGGGGAGCCCGGGCGCGCCGTGGCCGACCGTGACCGTGTGGGAGAGGAGCCCGCCGACCGTGCGGTGCACGTTCCGAACCGGCAGCTCTGCCTCGACCGGCGTCCCGTCGGCGATCGCGGCCTCTGCCAGCCCGATCAGCTCCCAGTCGAGCGCCGACTCGAGCGGGGAGTCCTGCGGGCGCATCCTGCGGAGCGGCGTCCCGGGCGGCGCGTCAGGGAGGTGCAGCAGGTTCGAGAGGTCGATCCCGCGCGCCTTCCAGTGGACGATCGCGTCGTCGGCCTCGAGCAGGTCGACCCGGCCGATCAGGTCCTCGAACCGCGCGATCCCGAGCTCGGCCATGATCGCCCGCGCCTCTTCGGCGACGAAGAAGAAGAAGTTCACGACGTGCTCGGGCGTCCCCGCGAACCGCGCCCGCAACACCGGGTCCTGCGTCGCGATCCCGACCGGGCACGTGTTCAGGTGGCAGGCGCGCATCATCACGCAGCCGGTCGCGACCAGCGGAGCGGTCGAGAAGCCCATCTCGTCGGCGCCGAGCAGCGCCGCGATCACGACGTCGCGCCCGGTCTTGAGCTGACCGTCGGTCTGCACCCAGATCCGCGACCGGAGGTCGTTCATGACGAGGGTCTGCTGCGTCTCCGCGAGCCCGATCTCCCAGGGGATCCCGGCGTAATGCACCGATGAGAGCGGCGAGGCGCCGGTGCCGCCATCGTGGCCGGAGATGAGCACGTGATCGGAGTTGCACTTGGCGACGCCTGCAGCGACCGTGCCGACGCCCATCTCGGCGACGAGCTTCACCGACACCTGCGCCTTCGGGTTCGCGCACCGCAGGTCGTAGATGAGCTGCTTCAGGTCCTCGATCGAGTAGATGTCGTGGTGCGGCGGCGGTGAGATCAGGCCCACGCCCGGTGTCGTGAAGCGGATGCTCGCGATGTAGGGGTCGACCTTGTGCCCGGGCAGCTGGCCGCCCTCACCCGGCTTCGCCCCCTGCGCCATCTTGATCTGGAGCTGGTCGGCATTCGTCAGGTAGTGGATGTTCACGCCGAAGCGGCCCGAGGCGACCTGCTTGATCGCCGACCGGCGCGAGTCGCCGTTCGCGTCGCGCTCGTACCGCACCGGGTCCTCGCCGCCCTCGCCGGTGTTCGACTTGCCGCCGATGCGGTTCATCGCGATCGCGAGCGTCTCGTGGGCCTCACGCCCGAGCGACCCGAGCGACATCGCACCGGTCGAGAAGCGCTTGACGATCTCGCTCGCGGGCTCGACGTCGTCGATCGGGATGGGACTGCCCTTCCTGAACCGCAAGAGCCCGCGCAGGGTGGCGCGTCGCGCCGCCTCCTCGTTGACGAGGCGCGAGTACTCCTCGTAGGTCTCGTACCCACCGTGGCGCACCGACTGCTGGAGGAGCGCGATCGTCTCGGGGTTCCACTGGTGGTACTCACCCTCGTTGCGCCACGCGTACACACCTCCGAGCGGGAGGAGGTCGCCGTTTCGCGGGTATGCGCGGGCATGTCGGTCCAGCGCCTCCTGGGCGAGCACCCCAGTGCCGATCCCACCGATCCGCGAGGGCGTGCCCGTGAAGTGACGGTCGACGAGCGACGCCTCGAGCCCGATCGCCTCGAAGATCTGCGCGCCGCAGTAGGACGACACCGTCGAGATCCCCATCTTCGAGATCGTCTTGAGGAGACCCTTCGCGATCCCCTTGATCGCCCGCTTCTGCGCCTGCTCGGCGGTCATCCCCTCCGGGAGCATCCCGTCGTCGACGAGCTCGGTGAGCGTCTCGAGCATCACGTACGGGTTGATCGCGGCGGCCCCGTATCCGATCAGCGTCGCGAACTGGTGCACGTCGCGCGGCTCGCCGGACTCGATCACGAGGCCCGTCTGCAACCGTGTTCCCTCGCGGACGAGGTGATGGTGCACGGACGAGACGGCGAGCAGCGCCGGGACGGGGACGCGGTCGGCGCCGAGGTTGCGGTCGGAGAGGATGAGGATGTTGACGCCACGGCCGAGCGCGTAGTCGGCCTCGCGGCAGATGCGCTCGAGCGCCTCGTCGAGGCCGGGGACGCCCTCGGTCGCCGGCCACGTGATGTCGATCGTGTGGGCCTTGAAGATGTCGGAGTCGACCTGGCGCAGCGCCTCGAGCTCCTTGTCGCGCAGGATCGGCTGCGGGATCTGCAGCTGCCGCGCGTGCTCGGGCGACTCGCCGAGCAGGTTCCGCTCGGAGCCGACGCTCGTCGCGACGCTCATCACCACCGCCTCGCGGGTCGAGTCGATCGGCGGGTTCGTGACTTGCGCGAAGAGCTGCTTGAAGTAGCTGTAGAGGAGGGGGCGCTGGTCGGAGAGGACGGCGAGCGCGAGATCGTTGCCCATCGAGCCGATCGCCTCCTCCTCATTCCGGGCGAGCGGCGCCAGGATCACCTTGAGATCCTCCTGCGTCCACCCGAACGCGAGCTGCCTGGAGCGGAGCGGCTCGATCCGCGGCACGCGGGGCGAGCGCTCGGGAAGGTCACCGAGCTCGACGACCTCACGGGAGTACCACTCGCCGTAGGGCCGGCGGCCGGCGATCTCGCCCTTGATCTCGCCGTCCTCGACGATGCGGCCGCGCTCGAGGTCGACGAGGAAGAGGTTCCCCGGCTGGAGGCGCCCCTTGCGGAGCACATTCTCGGCGGGCTCGTCGAGGACGCCCGTCTCGGAGGCGAGAACGACCCAGCCGTCCTTCGTCTCGGTCCAGCGCCCGGGGCGCAGGCCGTTCCGGTCGAGGGTCGCGCCGATGACGGTGCCGTCGGTGAACGAGATCGATGCCGGCCCGTCCCACGGCTCGGTGAGGCACCCGTGGAAGGCGTAGAAGCCGCGCAGCTCCTCGGGCATGTCCTCGCGGCCGGCGTAGGCCTCGGGGATCATCATCATCATCGAGTGCGGCAATGAGCGGCCCGCCAGCACGAGGAGCTCGAGCACGTTGTCGAAGTTGGCCGTGTCCGAGCCGCCGGGGCGGACGACCGGAAGCACCTTCGCGAGGTCGTCGCCGAAGAGCTCGGAGGCGAGCTGGGACTCGCGGGCGCGCATCCAGTTGACGTTGCCCCGCACGGTGTTGATCTCGCCGTTGTGGGCGATCATCCGGTACGGGTGGGCGAGCTCCCAGCTCGGGAAGGTGTTCGTCGAGAAGCGTGAGTGGATCAGGACGAGTGCGCTCTTCATCCGCTCGTCGAGCAGATCCGGGTAGCACCGCGCGAGCTGCGGCGCCATCAGCATCCCCTTGTAGACGACCGTCTTCGCCGAGCAGCTCGGGATGACGAGGGTCGCGCCGGCGCGCTTCTCCGCCACCCGCCGGATGACGTAGAGCTTGCGCTCGAAGGCGTCGCGATCGCCCGCGAGGTCGCGCGAGGCGCCGATCAGCAGCTGACGGACGATCGGCGCAGCCTCGCGTGCCGTGTACCCGATGTGCTCGAGCTCCATCGGGACGTCGCGCCAGCAGAGGACACGCTGCCCCTCCTCCTCGACCGCGGTCTCGAGGATGTGCTCGAGCTCGGCCCGCCGCTCCTCCTCGCCACGCGGCAGGAAGGCGACACAGACGCCGTAGGCGCCGGCCGGGGGCAGCTCCCGCCCGGCGACGGCGCGGAAGAACTCGTCGGGCAGCTGGAGGAGCATCCCGGCGCCGTCCCCGGTGAGCGGGTCGGCGCCCGCGGCACCACGGTGCTCGAGGTTCTCGAGTGCGCGGAGTGCCCGCTCGAGCGTCTCGTGCGAAGGCTCCCCGTTCAGCCGCGCGACGAAGGCGACACCGCAGGAGTCATGCTCGAACGCGGGGTCGTAGAGGCCGACCGGTTCGGTCGGGCGAGTCCTTCGTTGGGGGTGAGACAATGCAGTGGCGCTGTGCGTCACCGGGAGTGGGCCTTTCGGAGTGGATGGCCCCCGCCGCTTCTTGCGTCCTAGCCGGCGGGGCGGGAGATGGATCGCCGGCTAGCAGGCAGCCTTCGAGCGCGCCTTCTTGGCGTTCGACGTCACGTTCGCCGAGGTGGTCGCGCCCATTGCTTCAATCAGGATAGGAACTCGACCGCGATACCGCAAGTTGAGGTGTCGTGGACAGCCATAATCATTCGGCGATGGAAGCGGAGCGGGTGCCGGTCGACGGCGAGCAGGACTATGAGGAGGAAGTCCTCCGGTTCTACAAGCTCGCGAAGCACGCCGAGTGGCAGGTGCGCGACCTGCCGTGGGGCGAGCGGCCGCCGATCCCCGAGCTGCGCGGCTCGCCACAGCGCCAGGCCCGCCGGCGGGACGTGTGGCGGTCCGTCATCACACAGCAGCTCCAGGCGGACGAGCTCGCGGTCGAGATGTCGGCGCAGCTCTTCTCCCTCGCTCCTCACCGGGAGGCAAAGCTCTACTACACGACCATGGTGCAGGACGAGTCGCGACACACCGAGGCGTGGCTGCAACTCATCGACGAGGCGGGCGGCGACGCGGAGCGCGACCCCTACCTGGACAAGATGGCGACGCTCGTGATCGGGTCCGACACGCTCGAGGAGAAGGTCTTCATGATGCAGGTCTTCTTCGAACGGCTGATCATCCCGAAGTTCAAGCTGATCGCGAAGGCCACGCCCGGGACCGTGCTCGAGTCGATGTGCCAGCGGCTCTCGATCGACGACGGCATCCATCACGGCGCCGGCGTCGCCTACGAGCGCGTGCTTCTGCGCCAGGCGTCGAAGAAAACGAAGGACAAGCTCGTCAAGGCGGCCAACGACCTGCTGCCGATCTTCGTCGAGCATGAGCTCTGGCGTCCCCGCGAGCGCGCCTGGATCGGCGGCGCGATGCGGTCCGCCGACATCGCCCGCCTCCGCAGCGAGATCGACCACGGCGTTCGTCTGGCGAACTCGCTCGGCGTCGACGTCGGCGAGGTCGTGCTGCCGTTCTGAGTCCGTGAGGGCTTCGCGGGCGATCACGGTCGTCGGCTGCCACGCAGGCGGGGAGATCGGGAACGTCGTCATCGGCGGCGTGCTCCCGCCGCCGGGCCGGACGGTGTTCGAGCGGATGCTCGCCCTGCGCTCCGACGACTCGCTGCGGCGGCTGTTGCTGCGCGAGCCTCGCGGAAGCGTGGCGGTTCACGCGAACCTGATCGTCCCCTCGAACCGTCCCGAGTGCGCGGCCGGGTTCATCATCATGGAGCCGACCGAGTATCCGCCCATGTCGGGCTCGAACACGATCTGCGTCGCGACCGTGCTGCTCGAGACGGGGATGGTCGAGATGCGCGAGCCCGAGACGACGCTTCGGCTCGAGGCTCCGGCCGGAGTGGTAGAGGTGACGGCACGCTGCCGCGACGGTCGCTGCGAGAGCGTCGAGCTGACGAACGTCCCCTGCTTCGCCGACAGCATCGACGCGGTGCTCGAGGTCGAGGGGCTCGGAACGATCACGGTGGACGTCGCCTTCGGCGGCATGTGGTACGCGATCGCGGACGCGGCGGCGCTCGGGTTCGCCCTCGAGCCCGCGGAGGCGCGCGAGCTGTCACGCGTCGGTGAGCTGATCCGGCTCGCTGCGCGCGAGCAGCTTCCGTGCGCGCATCCCGAGAACCCCGAGATCGCCGGGGTGAGCATCGTCGAGATCGCGGAGCCGTGGCGCGGTGTCGGCGCCGTGTCGAAGAACGCCGTCGTCGTTGCACCGGGACGGCTCGACCGGTCGGCAACCGGCACCGGCCTGTCGGCCCGAATGGCCGCGCTCCACGCACGTGGGCTGATGGGCGCAGGCGACGGGATGACCCACGCGTCCGTGATCGGCTCGGCCTTCGACGGCAGGATCGTCTCGGAGACGGAGGTCGGCGGACGCCCCGCGATCGTGCCGGCGATTCGTGGAAGTGCCTGGATCACCGGCATCGCTCAGGTCTTCGTCGATCCCGACGATCCGTTCCCGGAGGGCTATCTCCTCTCCGATACCTGGCCCGGCGACGACGAGCAGCGCTAACCGGTCTTCGACGTCGACCCCGCGAGCGCCTTCGGGAACACGATGTGCTCCGGGGCGACGACCGGCTTGCCGACGTCGAGCTGGATCTGCGCCTCGCCGGTCAGCGGGATCGCGGCGGGCGCCTTCGTCCACGGCTTGCCGTTGTAGAAGGCGGTGACCTTGCCTCTTGCGGGCCCGACGCGCGTCGAGGTGAGCGGGATGCCCCAGATCGCGAAGAACTGGCCGAGGGTGAAGCTCGTCTGCTTCGGCGCCTCCATGTGGATGATCCCGTCCGCGGCGTGCGTGTGGAGCCACATGAAGCACGAGCCGCTGCTGACGAAGGGGCCGGCCTTCGTGTTCAGGCCCTGGAGCGGAGGGCCGATGCCGATCCCGTACGGCACCTGGTAGGCCTTCGTCCCGACGAAGAGCGTCAGGTGGGCGTGGATGTGGAAGGCGATCTTCTCGGCCCGCTGGCAGGTGACGCCGTCGATGGTCTGGCCGAGCTTCACCCGCTGGACGTTCGCGAGGACTGGGCCCTTCGGGATCGGGACGCCTTCGGGGCCGTACGGGCCCGGGGGCGGCGCGGGCACGGTCGCGGCGGCCGCCGCAGCGACGGCGGCGAGCGCCGCCAGGACGGCGAGGAGCGAGCGCTTCACGGGTCCATCGTAGGGACACAGCCTCGTCACCGGATGTTCACCATATTTAAGCTTGCGCTTACGTAAGGATGTGCTTACACTACTGGCCATGGAGGCCGCGCTCAAGGCACTCGCCGAGCCTCGCCGGAGGCGGATCCTCATGCTCGTACGGGACGGCGAGCTATCGGCGGGGGAGATCGCATCGCACTTCGAGATCTCGCGGCCGGCGGTCTCCCAGCACCTGACCGTCCTGAGGGAGGCAGGGCTCGTGGACGAGCGACGCAACGGCACGAGGCGGCTCTACCGCGCCCGCCCGGAGGGCCTGGGTGAGCTGAAGGAGTTCCTCGAAGGGTTCTGGGACGAGCGGTTGGAGGCGCTGAAGCGCGAGGCCGAGCGAGAGGAGGGAGAGAAGCATGATGGAGACGACTGAGCCGATCATCGTGCAGCGCCGGGTCGAGATCGCCGCGAGCCCGGAAACCGTGTGGGAGCTCCTGGTCGATCCCGTCAAGGCGCTCCGCTGGTGGGGGATCGGGGCCGAGCTCGACCCGCGACCCGGCGGTCGGATCCGGGTGCACGTGATCCCGGGCAGCGTCGCGAGCGGCGAGTTCGTCGAGCTCGACCCACCGCGGCGGCTCGTCTACACGTGGGGCTGGTCGGAAGGCGGCGGCGGCCCGGAGCTCGTCCCGCCCGGGTCGAGCACGGTCGAGATCGAGCTCGACCCGACGCCCGCCGGGACCACGCTTCGGCTCACGCACCGCGGCCTCCCGAACGAGGAGTCGGCCGGCCAGCACGGGGCCGGCTGGGACAACTACCTGGGCCGGCTCGCGGTGGCGGCCGGCGGAGGCGATCCCGGGCCAGATCCGTGGCTCGAGCTTTCACGACAACAGCAAGCGAAGGGAGATGAGTGATGGGCAAGTTCCTGTACGCGTACAAGGGCGGTGGCATGGCCGCGACCGAGGAGGAGCAGGCCAAGGTGATGCAAGCCTGGCAGGCCTGGTTCGGAGAGCTCGGTGCGGCGATCGTCGACGGCGGCAGCCCGTTCGGCGGCTCGACGGAGGTGACCTCCGGCGGGTCGAACGGCGCGGCGGCCTCGCACCTGACCGGCTACTCGGTCGTGTCGGCGTCGAGCCTCGACGATGCGGCCGCCAAGGCCCGCGGGTGCCCGATCTTCGCGAGCGGAGGGACCGTCGAGGTCTACGAGGCGCTCGAGATGTAGCAGCGGCAGGCGGGCCGGCCCCGAGCCGGCCCGCCTACTCCGCGAGGAGCTTCAGCAGCTCGACGACGGTGGCGGCCGAGATGGCCATGTCCTCGACGGTCACCCACTCGCGCACCGAGTGGAACTCGTTGCCGCCGGTGAAGATGTTCGGCGTCGGGAGCCCCATCTCCGTGAGGCGTGAGCCGTCGGTGCCGCCCCGGATCGACTCGAGCCTCTGGCTCGAGCCCGGCGCGGCGTGTCGCCTCGAGGGCGGCCTCGACGACGTGGGGCACGCGGTCGAGCGCCTCGCGCATGTTGCGGTACTGATCCCAGCGCTCGATGCTCACCGACGCGCGCGGCTCGTCGGCGACAGCGTCCTCGGCGAGGCGCTGCACCAGCGCGACGTGCTCCTCGAGCTTCGCCCCGTCGTGGTCGCGTGCGATCAGCGTCACCGTCACGCCGTCGGCGCCCCCTTCGACCCTGTACGGGTGGACGAAGCCTTCGCGCTCCTCCGTCGTCTCGGGCGAGAGCGTGTCCGGTGGAAGGCTCGAGACGAACCGCGCGCCGAGCTTCACCGGGCTCACGAGGACGCCCTTGGCGAGGCCGGGGTGCACGCCGACGCCCTTGAACGTCACCTTCAGCTCGACGGCCGAGAAGGTCTCGTTCTCGATCTCGCCCACGACCTGCCCGTCGAGCGTGTAGGCGAAGTCGGCTCCGAACCGGTCGAGGTCGAACCGGTCGACGCCGTGGCCCACCTCCTCGTCGACGGTGAAGCCGATCCTCGCTCGGGCCCTGGGGACGTCGGGGTGGGCCAGGAGCCAGGCGACGGCGGCCATGATCTCGGCGACGCCGGCCTTGTCGTCGGCGCCGAGGAGGGTCGACCCGTCGGAGGTGACGAGGTCGTGGCCGATCCGCTCGGCGAGGAGCGGGCTCGTCGCGGGAGAGAGCACCTGCGCAGGGTCGCCCGGCAGGGCGATCTCGCCGCCGTCGTAGTCGCGCCAGACCTGCGGGTCGACGCCGGTCGCGGGGGCATCGGGGCTCGTGTCGACGTGGGCCAGCAGACCGACCGTCGGGCCGCCCTCCGTTCCGACGGCGGGAAGCGTCGCGAGGACGTAGCCGTTCTCGGTGAGCTCGGCCTCGACCCCGAGGCCGCGAAGCTCGTCGAGCAGCAGTCGCGAGAGGTCGAGTTGCCTGGCCGTACTCGGGTAGGTCTCCGAGTCGCGGTCGGACTGCGTGTCGATCCGGACGTAACGGAGGAATCGCTCGAGCACGTCGGCCGCGAGCTCCCCCGCGAGCGGCGATCCGTACGGGTCGGCCACGCGTCCCATACTAGGGGCCGAGCCTGGAGTGCAAGCCGACGAGCGTCGGTGCTGCACTAGAGTCCGCGCGGTGGGGGCGATCGAGGACCGGCTGGCTCATCTCGGGATCGAGCTGCCTCCCGCGTTCACGCCGATCGCGAACTTCTCGCTGACCGCCCGGACGGGCTCTCTCCTGTTCGTGTCGGGGCACGGGCCGAACTCCGGCAACGAGGTCGTGTTCAGCGGCCGCGTCCCGAGTCAGGTGTCGGTGGAGGAGGCATACCGAGCCGCGCGCCTGACGGCGCTCTACTGCCTACGGTCGATCCACGACGAGCTCGGCACGCTCGATCGGGTGAAACGGATCGTGAAGGTCCTCGGGATGGTCTGGAGCGACCCTGACTTCACCGGCCAGCCGCAGGTGATCAACGGCGCCTCGGACCTCTTCGTCGAGGTCTTCGGCGAGGCGGGCCGGCATGCGCGCTCGGCGGTCGGCATGGCCGCGCTTCCGATGGGGATCCCGGTCGAGGTGGAGCTCGTCTGCGAGATCGATTAGGGCCAGGCCGGCACGGGGACAGGCTTCAGTCTGACGCCGTTCGCTTGTCAGATGCGGCGGGCGCCGACGTACTTCTTCGCGTACCACTTCTCCTGGAGGGAGTCGATACGGACAAAGGAGCCGGTGTGAGGCGCGTCGACGAAGAGCCCGTTGCCGAGGTAGATGCCGACGTGGTCGAGCGCGTCGAAGAAGACGAGGTCGCCCGGCTCGAGCTGTGAGACCGCCACCGGGACGCCGTAGTTCCACTGCGCGGCGGCGAAGTGCGGCAGAGCTACGCCGAGCTGGTTGTAGACATAGGAGACGAGGCCCGAGCAGTCGAAGCCGGTCGGCGTCGATCCTCCCCAGAGATACGGGACGCCCAGATAGGAGAGGGCGATCTGCGCCGCCTCGGGATGGCCCGGAGGCAGGAGCGCCGTCGGCTCGATCGGCTGGGCGCCGATGGCAGGCGCAGTCGGCGTCGGGGTCGTCGAGGGCGCGCTCGGCACGACCGGGGTCGTCGTCGTCGGGACGGTCGCGGTCGTCGGCGTCGCAGCGGTCGTCGGCGTCGCAGCGGTCGTCGGCGTCGCAGCGGTCGTCGGCGTCGCAGCGGTCGTGGTGGTCGTCGTGGCGGGCGTCGTCGCCACGGTCGTCGCGGCGGCGGCCGCCGCCTGCTGCTGCTGCCGCTGCTGCTCCTGCGCGGCGAGTGCCGCGCGCCTCGCCGCCGCTGCTTTCGCCTCGGCGCGTGCCCGCGCCTCGAGCTCGGCCTGGAGGCGGGCGCGCGCGATCTCCGCGAGCCGCTCCTGGCGGAGCCGCTCGGTCGCCTCGAGCTTGCGAACCTCCTTCTCGACCGAGACGAGCAGCGTCCGGCGCTCGTTCAGGCCCTGCATGATCTGTGCGCGCCGGTCGCGAAGCTCCCTGACGGTCGCCGCCGCCGCCTTGCGGTCGCGATCCAGGCGATGGACGACGACCTCGAGGTGGTGCTTGGCGGTGGCGGCGTCTTTCGCGATCGTCGCCGCCTGCAGGCTCAGCTCGTGCTCTGCGTCGGAGAGGCGGAGGAGCTCGACCAGGCTTCGCGCGCCCAGGATCACGTCGATCGAGCTGCCGTGGCTGTGGGTGTACATCCAGACGAGGAGCTTCGCCGCCCGCTGCTGGGCGCGCTCGTAGCGCGTCTTCGCCTTCGCGAGCGCGACCTGCTCGCTCGCGAGGTTCTTGCGGAGCCCCTGCAGCCGCACGCGGGCGCCGTCGTACTGCTCGGACACCGTGTTCAGCTGTTCGTCGATCGCGGCGACCTCGTCGAGGACGGCCTGTACCTCCGCTTGCTTCGCTGCGATCGCCTTCTTCTGCGACGGCGGCACCGGGGTCGAGCCTGCGCCCTGGATGGAGACCGCTGAGAGGGCGATGACCCCTACCAGCAGAATGAGCAGCTTGATTCGCATCGATGGCGGTGCCTGATCTCCTCGTCGAGGCACCGTTTTCGGGTACGGCGCCGGGCGGTGATCTCCTTCACGGGCCGGCCGTAGAATGCCACGTGTCGTGGATCCCGTCCGGAAGCGGTTCGCAGAGACCGCCGTCGCAATCGCCGAACAGCAGGATCGAAGGGCGGAGGAGACGCGCGACCAGGTCGCACGGATCCTGACGTTGACCGGCGAGGAGCGGGCGCTCGACGTCGGGACCGGCGCCGGGGCCTTCGCGCTTGCGCTCGCCCCCCTCGTCCGTGAGGTCGTCGGCGTCGACGTCGTCCCGGAGATGCTTGCGGAGGCGCGAAAGCGTGCGACCGAGAACGCCGAGTTCGTCGAGGCCGACGCTGAGGAGCTTCCGTTCCCGCCTGGTGCGTTCGACCTCGTCTGCACCGCCAGGACGCTCCACCACGTGCCTCGTCCCGAGGTCATCGTCGCGGAGATGACGCGCGTGCTGCGACCCGGGGGGACGATGCTCGTGGTCGACCAGCTCGCCCCAGGCGACCCGCTCGCAGCGATCGAGCTCAACCACTTCGAGCAGGCGCGCGACCCGTCGACGACTCGAATCCTCGCCGACGTCGACCTGCGCGGCCTCTTCGACTCGAACAACCTCGTCCTACGGCGCTCGGAGACGGAGGTCGAGGAGCGGGACCTCGAGCGGTACCTCGACCTCGCCGGCTGCGAGGGAGAGGATCGCGAGGCGGCAAGGGCACTGGCCCCGGCGCGGCCGACCGCGACGTACGGCTGGTACGTCCTCACGAAGCCGTCGCTCTAGCGATCAAGACGTCACGGGCGGGTGCGAGGATGAGACGGATGCATCTCATCTCGTCCTCACGAGCGGAGCGTTAGGGTAGACCGCCGATGGCCCCCCGCATCCTGATCCTCACCGCGAGCGTGGGTGAGGGGCACGACGCCCCTGCCCGACGGCTCGCCGACCAGCTGCGCGCCGAGCAACCCGGCGTCGTCGTCGAGACCGAGGACTGCCTGGCGGCGATGGGCCGCACCGTGTCGGTGCTCAGCGACAGCGGCGCCAGGGTCGTCTTCTTTCGCTTCCTCTGGCTCTGGGACGTCGGGTTCTGGGTCTTCGCCGGCTTCGCGATGACCCGTCGCTTCACGCAGTTCCTGCTCGTCCGCTTCGGCGCCCGCGGGCTCCTGCGGCTGATCGCGTCGCACCGACCCGACATCGTCGTGTCGACGTATCCGCACGCGACCGAGGTACTCGGACGGCTCAGGCGGGCCGGACGCATGCACGTCCCCGTCTGCGCCGTGATCACCGACCTCGCCGGTCTCCGCTACTGGGCGACGCCCGGCGCCGACCTGCACCTCGTCACCCACCCCGAGTCGATCGAGGAGGTGCACGAGATCGCGGGCGAGAAGGCCAAGGTCCACTGTGTCCACGGGTTCACCGAGCCGGAGTTCCTGCTGCCGCGCAAGGAGGTCGAAGCGCGCCGTGCTCTCAACCTCGAACCGGGCGCCAAGATCGTCCTCGTCTCCGGCGGAGGCTGGGGCGTCGGGGACGTCGAGGGGGCGGTCCGCGAGGTGCTCGCCGTGAACGGCGTCGATCAGGTCGTCTGCCTCTGCGGCCGCAACGCCGAGCTTCGCGAGCAGCTGGAGCACGACTTCGCCGGTGACGCCCGGGTGCGGGTGGAGCCGTTCACCGACGAGATGCCCGACTGGCTCGCCGCCGCCGACGCTCTGGTGCATTCGACGGGCGGGCTGACGGTGCTCGAGGCGATGATGCGCGGCTGCCCGGCGATCTCGTACGGCTGGGGGCGCGGGCACGTGCGGGCACACAATCGCGCATTCGTCCGTTTCGGCCTCGCTCAGGTCGCGACCACCCCCGACGCCCTGCGCTCGGCGGTGTCGACCGCCCTCGAGCAGGGGCGACTCGCAGTCGACTTCTCGGGCCTCCCGTCAGCCG
The DNA here is from genome assembly GCA_963801905.1 of uncultured Actinomycetota bacterium. Classification (GTDB taxonomy): domain Bacteria; phylum Actinomycetota; class Thermoleophilia; order Gaiellales; family Gaiellaceae; genus PALSA-600. Next base: position 170,999 of record CAWDGP010000006.1, read on the forward strand.
CCTCGTTCGTCCTGGCGGAGGCCGACGGGGCCCACGCTGCGGGCTAGAGCATGCGGAGCCGCGCTCGGCCTGGGCGCCGCCGCCTGGTGCGCGCCGGCCGCCGCGCCCGTCCTCCCGCCGATCGCGAGCCTCTTCGGCATCCCGCTCCGCGTCGCCCGCGGCATCGCGCTCACCTTCGACGACGGCCCTCATCCCGCCGGGACGCCGGACGTTCTCGGCCAGCTCCAACGGGCAGGCGCGAAGGGGACGTTCTACCTCGTCGGGGAGCAGGTCGAGCGCAACCCCTGCCTCGCCGCGGAGATCGCTGCCGCAGGCCACGAGGTCGGCGTGCACGGATACCGCCACACCTTGCTCCTGCGCCGGTCGCCGGCGGCTCTCCGCGACGACTTCGATCGTGCCCAGGCGGTGATCGGCGAGGCGACCGGAGCGAAGAGCCTCTCCTATCGGCCGCCGTACGGCGTCTTCAGCCTGGCCGGGCTCCGCCTCGCCCGTGACCGGTGGCAGCCGCTCCTGTGGTCGCACTGGGGGCGTGACTGGGAGGCGAAGGCGACGCCCTCCTCCATCGCCGCGCGGGCGACGCGCATGCTCGGCCCCGGCGCGGTCATCCTGCTGCACGACAGCGACGCCTACAGCGCCGCCGACTCGTGGCGTCAGACGGTCGCGGCGCTTCCGGCGGTGCTCGAGGCGGCGGCGGCGACCGGGGAGCCGTTCGTCGCGGCGAGCCAGTCGACGTAGCGGCGGACCCCGTCGCGGAAGCTCGTCTTCGGAGCCCATCCGAGCTCCGACGCGGCCCGCTCGCCCGACGTGCGCCCGAACACGAGGTCGACCGGCCGGTCGGGCCCGTGCTCGACCGGCACGTCCGCGACGAGCTCACGCACCGCGTCGGCGATCTCCTTCACGCTGACGAGCTCGTCGCCGACCAGGTTGTAGATACGGCCGGCGCCGTTCGGATGGAGCGCGGCGACGACCCCGTCGGCGAGGTCCTCGACGTAGACGAACTGGCGGGTGGCGCTGCCGTCGCCGGCGATCGTGAGCGGCGTCCCCGCCTTCGCCTTGGCGATGAACGCGGGGACGACTGCGGCCGGCCGGGCCCGCGGCCCGTACGGGATCCCGAAGCGGAGAATCGTCGTGGGCACGCCGTACATCGTCTCGAACGAGCGGCAGTACATCTCGCCCGCGAGCTTCGTCGAGGTGTAGAGGTGCGGCGGCAGAACGAGGGGAGTGTCCTCGTCATGGGGCTCCGGGCCGGGCGCGTTGCCGTACACCCAGATCGTGCTCGCGTAGACGAATCTCGAGACGCCTTCGGCGCGCGCGGCCTCGAGGAGGTTGAAAGTGCCGTGCACGTTGACGGCGTCGGTGCGACCGGGCGCTTCGACGACCTGGTTGACGTCTGCCATCGCGGCGAGGTGCAGGATCGCCTCGCACCCGCGCACGGCCTCGGCGACGGCGGCGGCGTCCGTCAGGTCGGCGACTGTCGTCTCGAGCCCGGGCCCGTGCCAGGGCGACGGGGTCAGGTCGAGGTTCCGAGGCTCATGGCCGGCGGAGACCAGGCTGTCGACGACGTGCGAGCCGATGAACCCCGACCCGCCTGTGACGAGGACCTTCAACCGCCGACCGCCTGGAGCGCGGGCAGTGCGGCGGGCCGGTAGTAGAGCGGCGCGCACCAGTGGTTCTCCGCGACCCAGTCGGTGTTCGGGAGATCGACTGCGTGCCCGAGCACGCGGTGGCAGGGCAGGTCGTAGACCTTCCCCGTCGAGCGCTCGAGCGGCTCGAAGACGATGTACTTGTAGAGGCCCGAGACCATCCCGGCGGGTAGCTCGATCCGCCCCGGGTGCTTGGGGTCGAGCTCGTTGCGGGCGACCCGGTTCTTCCAGGCGACGATCTCCTCGAGGCGCTCCGTGGTGACGATCCCGAGCGCAGCGGTGAACTCGTTCATCCGGTAGTTGAGGCCGGGCTCGGTGTAGTCCGGCTTGCCGTAGTTGCGGAACGCCCGTGCGAACTCGATCAGGTCGTCGTGCCGTGAGACGAGGAGGCCGCCCTCGCCGGTCGAGATCGTCTTCGTCGGCGCGAACGACCAGATCCCGGCGTCGCCGTACGTCCCGGGCTTGCGGCCGTTCCACGAGGCGCCGTGGGCATGGGCGCAGTCCTCGATCAGAACGATGCCCTCGGCGCGGCACAGCTCGGCGATCCTGTCGATGTCGAACGCGATGTGGCCGCCGATGTGGACGACCATTACCGCCGCCGGGGAGTGCAGCGCGACCTTCCGTTCGAAGTCCTCGAAGGACATGCAGAGGTCGGAGCGGTTGCAGTCGACGAACTCGACCTTCGCACCGGCGGCGAGCATCGAGAGCGGCGAGGCCATGAACGTGTTCGAGGGACAAAGGACGGTCTTGCCCCGCAGCTCGAAGAACTCGAGCGCCGCAAGCGCCGATCCCGTCCAGCTCGAGGTCGCGACCGCCGGGAGCCCGTTCCAGGCTGCCCACGTGTCCTCGAACGCCTTGACGAGCTGTCCATCGGACCACACCTCGTCGTCGAGGATGCCGTCCCAGAGCGCGTGCAGGCGCTCACGGTCACGGTGATCGAAGCCGATTGCGAACTTGTCCAGGGCCATGTGGTTGCTGTGGCCCGCTCAAGCTCACGGGCACGGTCCGACGAAGGCTCCCTCCGAAGGATGCCCAACCATATCTCAGGGCCCCCCGGTGAAACGGGGGATCCGTCTCATCTCGATTTCCGGACCGCGATCGTGGGCACTACTCCGGGGTGTACGCAGAAGGGCTTGCGGCGGCGCTGCTTGCGTCGGTGCTGTTCAACGTCGGGATCGTCCTCCAGGCGCTCGACGCGCGCGTGGTGCCGCGCGAGCTCGGCCTGCGGATCGCGCTCCTCGCGCGGCTCCTCCGTCGACCGCTCTGGCTGACCGGCCTCGCGCTCGGACTGCTCGGTGTCTTGCCGCAGGCGATCGCGTACGCCCACGCGCCGTTCGTCGTCGTCCAGCCGGTGCTCGTGCTCGGGCTGCTCCTGGTCCTCGTGCTCGGCGCGAGGATCCTCCACGAGCCTGTGGGGACGCGGGAGATCGTGGGCACCGTGGCGATCATCGGGGGCGTCGCGCTGATCGCGTGGGGGGCACCGGCGCATTCCGAGGCGCACCGCGGTCCCGCCGCCGTCCTGGCGGTGTTCGCGGCGCTCGCGGCGGCGGGGCTCGCGCCGTTCGCCCTCCGCGGCAGCCGCTTCGACACGGGGATGCTCGTGGTCGTGGCAACCGGATGCGGCTTCGGGGCCACGAACGTGGCGACGAAGCTCGTCGGCGACAATCTCGACCTCCGCCATCTCCCGAACGCAGTCGCGTGGGCCGCCGCCGCGCTCGGCGTCGGGATCGCGGCGACCATCGTGAACATGACGGCGTTCCAGCGGAGAGCGGCGACGACGGTCGTTCCGGTCTCGACGGCGGTTCAGACGTTCCTGCCGATCCTGCTCGAGCCGCTGTTCCTGCACGAGCATTGGGGCTCGGCGGTCCTCGACGGGCTGCCGCTCGCCGTCGGCCTCGGGGTGGCCGTCGCCGGCGTCGTCCTGGTCGCGGGATCCTCCGAGGTGAGCGGGCTCGTTGCGGGCGCGGCGAACGACGGCTCACTCCCGCAGGAGCCCGATGCCGCCGATCGCGATGAGGATGAGGCCGACGACGGCGACGAGCGCCGGGGCAAGCGTTGCGAGCCACGTGTCGATCCTCCCTCGGAGACGGAAGAGCCAGGCGCGCGAGCGCTCGCCGGCAAGCATCCGTAGACCGAGGAGGACGATGACGGGGAGCAGGAACACGAAGTTGAAAACGGCGAGGAGCGCCACCTGCATGAGCGCCGGCTGCCCCGAGGCGACGACGACGGCGATCGCCGCGAAGTAGGGAACGGCTGTCGGGATCTCGACGATCGCGAGCCCGGCCCCGAGCAGGACCGAGTTTCGGTCGAGGTGCTTCGTGCCGGCGGCGACCTGGTGGGAGACGCGGTCCCGCTGCCACCAGAGAGCGGCCGCGACCAGGAGCAGGAAGCAGCCCGCGCTGAGCTCGATCAGATGGCGGGCATGGTCGCTCGCGTGCGGGATGTGCCGCTTGATCGCCTCGCCGGGGCCGAGTGCGATCGCGACTCCGAGCGCGAGGTTGGCCGAGGCGAATCCCGCGATGAACCCGGCGAGGCTCTTCACCCCGTTTGGCCCGGCGGCGAGGTAGAGCGACGGGACGATCGTGGCGGGGTTGGCCGCGTCGAGGAACCCGATCCCGATCACGATCGCGAGCGCGTGCAGCACCGGGCGAGCTTACTGCCGAGCGCAGGGGGCTCACCGAGCCGGTCACGCTTTCATCCGCCGCCCGCGCTGACCATCTGCTCTGGGCTCTAGCGGGGGTTCCGCACACAGTCCGCAGAGACGGCATCGCCTTACTCACGCTCCGACTCGGTGAGGGGTCGGACGATAGGACAGCACGGAGCGAGGAGCAATACGTGCGACGCAGAGTTTCGCCGCTACGTGCGGAAAGTTCTCACGATGCCTCGGGCATGACCGCGCGCGCTGTGAGGAGCTCGATCGGGACCACGTCGAGCGCGCGTGCATGCGTCGCGCCGAGGACGACGTCCGGCGCGTGCCCGGCCCCGTGTGCCTCGAGCCACCGGGAAGCGCACAGGCACCAGTGGTCGCCCGGCACGAGCCCCCCGAACCCGTATTCGGGGCGCGGCGTCGACAGGTCGTTGCCGGCCGACTTGGAGAACTCGAGGAACTCGGCCGTCATCACGACACACACGGTGTGGCTGCCGATGTCCTCCGGGCCGGTGGAGCAGCAGCCGTTGCGGTAGAAGCCCGTGAGCGGCTCGGCGGAGCACGGCAGGAGGCGTCCGCCCACGACGTTGACGTCGGGGTCAGGCGTCACCGGCGGCGGCGGGTCGGGTCGGCGACCGCGGGCGGCTGGTAGCCCGCGTCGTGAGGGTTCCAGTTCGTGCCCGGGAACGTGATCTCGTCGATGCGGTCGAGAACGTCGGGCGTGAGGACGACCTCGGCGGCGCCGAGCTGGCTCTCGAGGTGCTCCATGGTGCGGGGGCCGATGATCGCGGAGGAGACCGCCGGGTGGTTGACGACGAACGCGATCGCCAGGTGGACGAGCGAGATCCCGGCCTCCTCGGCGAGTAGGGCAAGCTGATCGGCGGCCTCGAGCTTGCGCTGGTTCGCCGGCAGCGACATGTCGTAGCGCCACGGAAGGCGCTCGGACCGGGTGCTCGGCGGGGGCTCGGCTCCCTGTCGGTAGCGGCCCGAGAGCCACCCGCCTGCGAGCGGGCTCCACGAGATCACGCCCATGCCGTAGCGCTCGCAGGTTGGGAGCACGTCGCGCTCGATGCCCCGGACGAGCATGGAGTAGGGAGGTTGCTCGCAGCGGAACCGCTCGCGGCTGCGTCTCTCTGCGACCCACTGGGCCTCGACGATCGATTCCGCCGGGAACGTCGAGCTCCCGAGATACCGGATCTTCCCCGCGTGGACGAGGTCGGAGAGCGCGCCGAGCGTCTCGTCGACGTCGGTGCCGGGCTCGGGGCGGTGCACCTGGTAGATGTCGATCCAGTCGGTGTTCAGGCGACGGAGGCTCGCCTCGACCTCCTGCATGATCCAGCGGCGCGAGTTGCCGCTCCGGTTCGGCCCGTCGCCCATCCGGCCGTGGAACTTCGTCGCGAGGACGACCTCGTCGCGGCGGCCGGCAAGTGCCTTCCCGACGATCTCCTCGTTCTCGCCGGCCGAGTACACGTCGGCGGTGTCGACGACGTTGATCCCCGCCTCGAGCGCGGCGTGGATGATCCGGATCCCCTCGTCGTGGTCGGGATTCCCCCAGGCCCCGAACATCATCGCGCCGAGGCTGAGCTTGCTGACCTCGACCCCGGTTGCACCCAACTCCCGGATCTCCATGGCCGAAAGCTATCTCGCGATCGGGGCCGCCGGCGACTGACGGTCACGCGTCCCGGCGGACGAGCAGTACCGCCGCGATCGCGATCACGATCGCGGTGTACCCGGCGAAGAGCGCGATCCCGGCGCCGGGCGAGAGGTCGTGCGGTCCGTGCGTGAGGGCGAACACGTCCCGTCCGGCGCTGGAGGGAAGGTACTCGGAGATCGCCTGGTTCCAGCTCGTCGGGAGGATGTTCATCAGCGGTGGGATCACGAAGAAGATCCCGGCGAAGACGGCGATCCCGCCGGCTGTGTTCCGCGTGATCGCGCCGAGCCCCATCGTGAAGATGCCGACGACGGTCAGGAAGACCGCCCCGCCGATCACCGAGCGCGCGACGCCCGACTGCGAGAAGGAGATCTCGAGGATGTGGTGGTTGCGGAGGATCGCCTGGCTCCCGACGAACGCGAGGATCACGGACGGGACCATCAGGAGGAACGTCGTGAGGGCGAACACGACGATCTTCGCCCAGAGGACCGGAAGGCGCCTGGGAACCGCACCGAACGAGGCGCGGATCATGCCGGTCGAGTACTCGCCGGTGATGATCAGGACCCCGAGCACGCCGATGGCGAGCTGGGAGAGGTTCACGCCCGCGGTCGCGATCTCGATCGGGTGACGGTTCAGCCGCTCGCTCAAGCTCATGTGGCTCCAGCGGGCCACCGTGACGGCTGCGAAGACGCATGGGAGCCCGATCGTGAAGAGGACCGCGACGAAGAGCGACCAGAGCGTCGAGCGGAGGGAGCGGAGCTTCGTCCACTCCGAGAGGATCACCCGCGCCTGGGTCACCTTCAGGCGGCCGACCCACTGTGGGACCGGGCGAGCGGGAGCCGGTACTGCGCTCATCGGCCAACCTCCGGTTGGACACTCATGCGAGTGCCTCCTCGGGCTCGCGGGGCTCGCCGGGCGTGACGGCGTGGAACTCGACCTCGTCGCGGGTGACGTCCATGAACGCCTCTTCGAGCGAGGCGCGGACAGGCGTGAGCTCGTGCAGGACGATGTGGTGGGCCGCGGCGGCTTCGCCCACCTGCTCGGCGGTCAGCCCGTTCACGGCGAGCGCGCCGTCGGTCCGTGGGCTGAACGGTCACGTCCGGGCCGGCGAGCGCCTCGGCGAGCTCGGAGGCCTGCGGCGAGCGGACGATCACGGCCTTCTTCGAGGCTCCGCGTAGGAACTCGTCGACGCTGAGGTCGGCGATCAGCCGGCCGCGCCCGATCACGATCAGGTGCTCGGCGGTGAGCGCCATCTCGCTCATCACGTGCGAGGAGACGAACACCGTACGCCCCTCGGCAGCGAGCTCCTTGAGCGTGTTCCGGATCCACTGGATCCCCTCGGGGTCGAGCCCGTTCGCGGGCTCGTCGAGGATGAGGATCTCCGGGTCGGCGAGCATGGCTGCGGCGATCCCCAGCCGCTGGCCCATGCCCAGCGAGAACTTCCCGACGCGCTTTCGCGCGACCTCGCGCAGGCCGACGCGGTCGATCAGCTCGTCGACGCGCGCCTTCGGCACCCCTTGGGTCTGCGCGAGCGCGAGCAGGTGGTTGTAGGCGGAACGTCCCGTGTGGACTGCCCTGGCCTCGAGGAGCGCACCGACCTCGTGGAGCGGCGCCGGGAAGTCGCGGTAGTGCTTCCCGTTGACGGTCACCGTGCCGGCGGACGGCCTGTCGAGTCCGAGGATCAGCCGCATGGTCGTCGACTTGCCCGAGCCGTTCGGCCCGAGGAACCCGGTGACGATCCCCGGCTTGACCGAGAACGTGAGCCCGTCGACGGCACGCTTCTCCCCGTAGTCCTTCGTGAGGCCGTGCGCCTCGATCAAGCGAATCCCCCGTTCGTCGCGAGCCCTGCCGCTTTCGACCCTAGCGGCTCGATTCTGAGAGGACGAGGAAGGCTGTGTTAATCGGTCAGTGGAGGACCGTGACCTCGAGCGAGATCAGGGCGATCCCCAGGGCGAGGTTCACGAGACCCGAGAGCGCCGCTGATCCCCACGTGTGGTAGGCCTTCCGCCCGACGACGACACCCCACACGAAGAGCTCGACGAGGCAGACGCCGAGCGCGAGCCGCTCCGCGGTGTGGTCGCTCCACACACCGGCCCAACCGAGTACCAGGACGACGACAGGGCCGAAGGTCGACTCCAGGAGCGGCCATTCCGCCCGCGCGACGGCAAGCGTGTGGCGGGTGGTGTACGGCGTGCCCGTGTGGATCCGATCTCCGAGGATCGACGACCAGACGTGCGCGAGGAAGAACACCGACATCGTCGAGAGCAATGTGAGCGCCACCGTCTCGGCCGAGCCGTGCTGCTCGAAGAACGGCACGATCAGCGAGGCGGCGATGATCGAGCCGTAGACGGCCGCGGCGTAGTACGCGGCGCGGTCGAGCTCGGGCTCATTCGGCGCAGCGCGCACGCTGCCGAGGATGTCAGAAACCGTCGCGAAACCGTTGCAGACACGTCACGGTTTCTCTGCTTCCATCGGGAGATGCCGATGGAAGCTCCGTCTCCGCCCGAGCTGGCCTCGATGATCATCTCCGGGGTCGCTGAGACGGTCGAGCTCGACCTGGAACCAATCAGGGTGGAGCTCCGCGAGAAGCTTCGTCTTCCGTTCGACGGGATCGAGTGGGAGCAGGCCGAGCGGATCGCCGGCGACTCCCTGCGGGACTACTGGGCCGGCGAGCTCGAGGAGCAGGTGGCACGCGGGCTCGCACACGTTCACGAGGAGCTACTCGTCGGCGCCGCGCGGTGCCTCGAGGCGGCCGACGATCTCGACCGCGAAGGCGTCGAGTCGTGGATCGGCCGGGCCGTGCTCTACCGCCTCGCGTTCGATGCGGCTTTCGATGTGCTGACCGAGGACGAGTTCGGCGGCATCGAGCTGTTCCCGGACTCTTGATAGCGACCACGCTCGTCCCCTGACGCGGTTCTCCGCAAAGTGCAAGAGGCCCCGCCGGGGCCGTCGGACCGCCTCCGTACACTGCCCGTTCCGATGGCAAGTGGATCGAAGAACCCGCCGTTCGTCCACCTCCACGTCCACTCGGAATACTCGATCCTCGACGGCGCGTGTCGTATCCCCGACCTCGTCGCGCGGGCCGCCGAGCTCGAGATGCCGGCCGTGGCCTTGACCGACCACGGGTCGATGGCGGGCGCGGTTCAGCTCTTCAAGGCGGCGAAGGGGACCGGCGTCAAGCCGGTGATCGGCTGCGAGGTGTACGTCACCGACGACCGCAAGGCCCAGAAGAAGGGCTACGCCCATCTCACGCTGCTGGCGGCCGACAACCAGGGCTACTCGAACCTGATCAAGCTCTCGAGCCTGGGTTACCTCGAGGGCTACTACTACAAGCCCCGCGTCGACTGGGAGCTCCTCGAACGGCATGCGGGAGGGGTGATCGCGCTTTCCGGCTGTCTCTCGGGCAGGGTGTGCAAGGCGCTCGAGGAGAACCGCCCCTCGGACGCGCACGCAGAGCTCGACCGGCTCGCGCAGGTGTTCGGGCGCGACTCCGTCTACGTCGAGCTCCAGAACGCACACCTGGACGTCCAGGCGCGGATCCTGCCCCAGCTCGCCGAGCTCGCTACGACCGTCGGCCTTCCGACGGTCGCCACCGGAGACGTCCACTATCTCCGGCACGAGGACGCGCGCGCCCACGAGGCGCTGCTCTGCATCCAGTCCGGCGACTCGCTGAAGAACCCGAACCACTGGAAGTTCGACACCGACCACTTCTACTTCAAGACACCCGAGGAGATCGCCGGCGACTTCCCCGGGCACGACGACGCGCTGCGGCGCACGCTCGAGGTCGCAGACCGCTGCTCCGTCGAGATCGCACTCGACCAGATCCACCTGCCCAAGTTCCCGGTGCCCGACGGGCGGGATGCCTTCGACTACCTCGTCGAGCTCTGCGAGAAGGGGCTCGCGAAACGGTACGAGTCCATCAGCGACGAGCTCACCGAGAGGCTCCGCTACGAGCTGAAGACGATCCGGGAGATGGGGTTCATCGACTACTTCCTCATCGTCTGGGACTTCATCCACTTCGCGAAGGAGCACGGCGTCTCGGTCGGGCCCGGCCGCGGCTCGGCTGCCGGCAGCCTCGTCTCCTACTGCCTGCAGATCACCGACCTCGACCCGATCCGCTACGACCTGCTCTTCGAGCGGTTCCTCAACCCGGGCCGCAAGACGATGCCCGACATGGACATCGACTTCGCCGTGGCAGGGCGCGAGCGCGTCATCAACTACGTGACCGAGAAGTACGGCCGTGACCGGGTCGCGCAGATCATCACGTTCTCGACCATGGCGGCGCGTGCGGCGGTGCGCGACGCCGGCCGGGTGCTCGAGATCCCGTACGGCTCGGTCGACCGCATCGCCAAGCTCATTCCTGAAGGACCAGGCCAGACGCTCGAGGAGTGCTTGAAGCCCGGAGCCGAGCTGCGCAAGGCGGTCGACTCCGACCCCGTCGCGAAGGAGATCGTCGACCTGGCGCTGCCGCTCGAGGGGCTGACCCGGGCCGACTCGATCCACGCGGCAGGTGTCGTGATCGGCGCCGAGCCGCTGATGAACGTCGTGCCGCTCCAGCAGAAGGGTGCGGACCAGGAGGTCGTCACGCAGTTCCAGATGAAGGACGTCGAGGCGCTCGGCCTCCTCAAGATGGACTTCCTCGGCCTGCGGAACCTCGACGTGATCGACAAGGCTGTCGAGCTCATCGGCGACCTCGACATGGCCACCGTGCCGCTCGACGACTCCAAGACCTACGCGATGCTCGCCCGCGGCGAGGCCACCGGCGTCTTCCAGTTCGAGTCGTCGGGGATGCGCGAGGCGCTCCGGCAGGTCAAGCCGACCGAGTTCGAGGATCTGATCGCCCTGGTTGCTCTCTACCGGCCCGGGCCGATGCAGTACATCCCGGCCTACGCGAACCGGAAGAACGGCAAGGAGGCAGTGACCTTTCTCGATCCTCGTCTTAAGCCTCTGCTAGGCATGACGTACGGGACGTGCCTCACCGGTGATTCGCTCGTCTTTGACGCCTCTTCGGGACGGCGGATTCGTCTCGACGAACTTCGCGATCACAAAGGGGTCCTCGTTCAATGCGTCGACGAGGACTTGCGGACCGTGCATCGGCCGATCTCCAACTGGGTCGACAACGGTGTGCGCAAGGTCATCGAGATGAAGCTGAGGAATGGAACGACGGTCAAGGCCACGGGTGACCACCGCTTTCTGACCGAACGCGGCTGGAAACGGGTGGACGAACTTGCCGCGGGCGAGCACATCGGCACTCCGCGAGAATTGACAGTCGAGGGGGAAGGCCGAGTGCTCGGCCCCGAGGGGCGTGCGCGGTATCGCGCGCTCGCCTACCTCCTCGGCGATGGTTCACTTTCACAGGCTCAACCATCGTTCTACTCCGCAAATGAGGTCCTCGCTCGCGACTTTGAGGACGCGTGCCGCACGGGATTCGGCCAACTCAATGTCCGACGGTATCGGGGACCTCGCGAGGTTATTCGAGTCTGTGTCTCCAAGCACGCGGACAGCGACCTCAAGTACCACGATCCGTCACCTCTTGACGCGTGGCTTCGGCGACGGAACCTTCGTTGGGCAGGTAGCGACCCTCGGGCGAACGGAACCAGTAGGCGCGGCCTGACGAGCGCCGAGAAGTTCATTCCGGAGGAAGTTTTCGAGCTATCGTCTGCTGATATCGCACGATTCGTTGCTGCCCTTTGGGATTGCGACGGTTACGTGGGGGCACGTGGTGCCTTCTATAAGACGATCTCCAAACGGCTCGCTACCGATCTTCAGACGCTCTTGTTGCGGCTCGGGATCCGAGCGTCGATTTACCAGTCGAGCTATCTGAGCCCGACGAGTGCGTCAGCCACGACCGCTTATCAGGTCTCTTTGCACGGGACCACGCGGTTTGCTGGGTCGGTGCAGCCGAACCTCTTGACGCGAAAGTCGGAGATCGAGACTCAGGTGGCGGAAGGAGATCTCACTCTCGATCGAAGGCTGGTCATCACGGAGCTCCTTCATGCAACGCGCGAATGGGAGCCGGATGAAGGACAGCGGCGCCGCGGGGGCCGGCTCTCGGCGAAGGCTCTGGAGGAGCAGTCGGGCTTTTCACGCCAGCACTTCAGCGCCGTATCTCTCGCCCGGCGGCGCATCGAGGTCGCGAGCATCGCTCCGACGTGTTCCTATGTTCCGCTGCCATCGGTAACACGCGGAATGCGAGTCGCGTGGGTTGAGATCGAGTCGATGTCGGCCGCTGGTAGCGAGCGCGTCTACGACATCACCGTTCCGGGCGCACACAACTTCGTTGTCGACAACGTACTCGCCCACAACTGCATCTACCAGGAACAGGCGATGGAGATCGCCAAGGAAATCGCCGGTTTCTCCCTGTTCGAGGCCGAAGACCTTCGGCGCGCCATCGGCAAGAAGGATCACAAGCTGATGGCGTCCCTGAAGGACAAGTTCATAGAGGGCTGCATTGCAAGCTCGACTCCCGATTCTGTCGCGCGCCAGCTCTGGGACGACATGGAGAAGGCGCAGGACTATTCGTTCAACAAGTCACACGCCGCCTGCTATGCGCTGATCGCGTACCAGACCGCGTGGCTCCGGGCCCACCACCCCTGTGAATACATGGCCGCGCTGATCAGCTCCGTCATGAACACGAAGGACCGCGTGCCCTTCTACGTCAACGCGTGTCACGAGCTCGGGATCGACGTGCTCCCGCCCGACGTGAACGAGTCGGACGTCGACTTCGCGGTCGTCGACGCCAAGATCCGCTTCGGCCTGAACGCCGTGAAAGGGGTGGGCGAGCTCGCGTGCCGCACGATCATCCGGGCACGCGAGGAGGGCGGGCCGTTCACGTCGATCTGGGACTTCACCGAGCGCGTCGACCCGTCGGTCGTCAACAAGCGCGCCCTCGAATCGCTCGTCAAGTGCGGAGCGCTACCGGGCCCGCGGATGGGGATGCTCCAGGTGCTCGAGCAGGCTCTCGGCTACGGGCAGAAGCAGCATGCAGACCGTCTCGCAGGCCAGGGATCCATCTTCGACAGCCATTTCGGCGAGGCCGAAATGGCTGGTGGCGAGGCAAAGCATCACCCGCGCGTTCCCAACGAGGAGTTCGACAAGCCCGACCTGCTTCGGCTCGAGCGCGAGACGCTCGGTCTCTACGTCTCGGAGCACCCGTTGGCGTCGATCCGGGCCGAGCTGCGCGCGAAGACCGACGCCACGATCGCAGAGCTCGAGCGGCGCCGTGACGGCGAGAGCATCGTGGTGGGCGGCATCGTCAGCGAGGTGCGCCAGTTGCTGACCAAGCGCGGCGAACAGATGGTGTTCCTGCGCCTCGACGACGTGACCGGCGGGATCGACTGCGTCGTGTTCGCCGCCGCCTTTGCGGCCGCCGCCGAGCTGTGCGTCGCCGACCGGATCGTGATCGTGAAGGGCCGCGTCGACCACAAGGAAGGCGAGACGAAGCTCATCGCGCAGGAGATCTCCGCGTTCGAATCGGTGCAGGCCAAGCGCGAGGTGCGGCTGCGAATCGACGCGACCCGGGCGCCCGCGGGCATCGTCGCCGAGCTCGCGATCCTGATCCGCGGCTACCCCGGTGAGAGCCCGGTGCTCGTCGACTGCGTCACCTCACAGGGCCCGCTCGTGCTGCGCCTCGGCCCTGCGTACCGCGTGCAGCCGGATCCCGACTTCTACGCCGAGGTGCGCGCGCTTCTCGGCGAGTCGGCCCTGGCTTAGAGAAGAATTCGAAGCGCCAGCTCGGGCGGGCAGCCGGACTCGACGAGGTTCACGGCGCGGTGAAGATCGACGTCTGGCCTCGCTGCGAGCTCCAGGGCCGACGCGAGGTCATATCCGACCTTCTCGAGGGCCTCCGCGCGCCAGCGCTCGACCTTCTCGGCCTCCGTCTCGACAATCTGAAGCTCGGTTGCGGACATCGATTGCATCTCCTCGAGTTCTTCCATCGGTACATTCGGTTAAACGCCTTAAAGGGTTCTTTGTCTTCCGTACGGGCCGAGGATTTACGAAGGCTTAACGGGTTCGCTGCACGGGTAGGAGCTGCTGAGCCAGGCCCGGGTGGGGCTTAACCGGCAGAATCCCGGGCGATGATCGCGCCGCTCGCGTACATCCCCTCGCCCTCGAGCGGGATCATCCACATCGGGCCGCTCTCGATCCACCTCTACGGCCTGACGCTCCTCGTCGCGATCCTGGCCGCGGTCTGGCTGACCACACGGCGCTGGAAGCGCAAGGGAGGCGATCCCGACCTCGTCATCCGGGTGACGGTGTGGGGCGTCGGGTTCGGCGTCGTGGGTGCGCGCCTCTATCACGACATCACCTCGTGGGACGAAGTGCCGTCGCCGAAATGGAAGGGCGTCTTCGAGGTCTGGCACGGCGGCCTGGGGGTCTGGGGTGGGATCCTCCTCGGAACGATCGCGGGCGTCATCGTCGTGCGGCGAGCCGGCGTGAGTGCGACCGCCTTCATGGACGCGGTCGCGCCGGGCCTCCTGCTCGCACAGGGGATCGGGCGGATCGGCAACTGGTGGAACCAGGAGCTGTACGGCAAGCCGACCCACCTGCCCTGGGGGCTCAAGATCGACCCGCTCCACCAGAGCGGCCTGCCGGACAAGTACCTGGGCGCCCCTGCCTACCATCCGACGTTCCTCTACGAGCTCATCTGGGATCTCGCGGGAGTCGTGCTCCTCCTCTGGCTCGACCGGCGCTACACCTTCCGGCCGCCCGCGCTCTTCGCGCTCTACGTCGCCTACTACTGCTTCGGGCGCTTCTTCGAGGAGCTGCTCCGGATCGACCCGTCGCACCATTTCGCGGGGCTCCGCATCAACGCCTGGGTGTCCGTGGTCCTCTTCGTCGGGTCGGTCGCGTTCTTCATCTGGTGGCAGGTGCTCGGTCGAGGAGGCTCGGGTCGCCAAGCCGAGCCGAAGACGAAGCCGCGGCCTCAGCCGGACCCGGCGCGGCCGCGAATGAGCGTCCCGAAAGGCCGCGTCCGGTAGGGGGGCTAGCCTGCCGCGATGGTGGCAGCACCTGTCGGCGGGCTCGACCTCGACCTCGACGCGTTCGAAGGGCCGTTCGATCTCCTCCTGACACTCGTGCTCCGCGACGAGCTTCCCCTCCGCGAGGTCGATCTCGCAGAGGTGGTCGTCGCGTTCGTCCAGCATCTCGCCGGGCGTGACAGCCTCGACCTCGACGCCTGCGGCGAGTTCCTCGTCCTCATCTCGGCGCTGCTCGAGCTGAAGGCCCGCGGCCTCTTCCCGGAGGAGGACGCCGAGCTCGCCGAGCTCGAGCCCGAGGCGGCCGCGGAGGAGCTGGCGCGGCGGCTCGCCGAGTACCGCCGGGCCAAGGACGGGGCGGCATGGCTCGCAGAACGGCTGGCCGGCTCGAGCGACCGGTTCTTCCGTCTCGGCCCTGCGCCTCTCGCCCCCGAACGGCCGCCGCCCGCCGTCGCGCCGCAGCCTCCGTCGAGGCTCGCCGACGCGATCCGCGCTCTGGCCGCCGAGCCGCCCGCCCCCTCGACTGCGCACATGGCACTCGAGTTCCCTCCGGTCGCGCGGTTCCTCGACCGCTGGCGAGCTCTGCTCCGGCGCCGGTCACGGTTCGACTTCGACCAGGAGACCGAGGGGCTCGGGCGCGTCGAGATCGCGATCGCGTTCCTGGCGGTGCTCGAGCTCGCGAAGGCGCGAGAGCTCGCGGTCGCGCAGGCGGCGCCCTTTGCGCCGATAAGGATTTCCAGACCGTCCGCCGAAAGGAGCCTCGAGTGGACCGCGCACTCCGCCTAGTCGCCTCGCACCCGGTCGAGGACCTCGCCCGCACGATCGAGGCACTGCTCGTGGTCGCCGCCGCGCCGCTCTCCGAGGACGAGCTCGCGGACGCGACGGGCGACGACGCGGCCAGGGTCGCCGACGCGCTCGAGCTGCTCGCAGAGCGGTATCGCGAGGGACGGAGCGGGATCGTGCTCGAGCACGTCGCAGGTGGATTCGCGTTTCGCGCCTCCCGCGAGGCCGCCGAGGCGTGCGCACGCCTGTTCGAGCGGCCGGTGGAGCGGGGCCTCTCCCAGGCGGCCCTCGAGACGCTCGCCATTGTCGCCTATCTCGGCCCGTGCACCCGGCCCGAGGTCACGCGGATCCGCGGCGTCAGCGCCGACGCCGCCGTCGCAGGCCTCGTCGAGCGCGGGCTCATCGCCGAGTCCGGGCGCGACGCCGAGTTCGGAGCGGTCCGCTACGCGACGACGCCCCTCTTCGAGCGTGTCTTCGAGCTCGAGTCGCTGGCCGAGCTGCCGCGCCTCGACGACGTCGGCCCCGATGCCGGGGCGATTCGCGAACGCCTCGAGACGGTCGCAGAGAAACGCCCCGCGTAACGTCGGGAACGCTGTTCCCCCGGCGAGCGTTGATACGACCGTGGACGTAACAGAGCAGACATTCGAGGCCGACGTCATCGAGCGGTCGGAGCACGAGCCGGTTCTCGTCGACTTCTGGGCCGAGTGGTGCGGGCCGTGCAAGCGGCTGACGCCGGTGCTCGAGGCCGCCGTGGAAGGGCGCGGCGTGGCGCTCGCGAAGGTCGACGTCGACTCGAACAAGGAGCTCGCGCAGCGCTACGGAATCTCGGGGATCCCGGCCGTGAAGGCGTTCCGGAACGGTCAGGTCGTCGCAGAGTTCGTCGGCGCCAGGTCGCGTCCCGGGGTCGACGAGTTCCTCGACGGGCTCACCAAGCCCCCGGTGGCGGAGACGGTCGATGACGAAGAGCTCGCATCTGCGCTTCGCGAGGGCGACTACGACCGGGCGTTCGAGACCCTGCTCGAGCGCGCGGCCGATCCAGCCACCCGGGAGGCGGCGCGAAAGACGATGGTCGAGCTCTTCGGGGAGCTCGGTCAGGAACATCCGCTGGCCGCGGCATATCGCAAGCGGCTTGCCGCGCTGCTGTATTGACGCCGGTTCGGCGCGCGAGGATACTCAGCAGCATGGCCCGCTGGCTGCGGCTGCGGCGTCGGCTCGGCCGGCGCGACCGCCTCATGATCTCGACCTGCCTGCTCCTGGCCCCGCTCGGCGCGGCCGGCAACGCGGGCGCGGCGAAGGTGATGACGGTCAACGCACCGACGGTGCTCCAGATGGCGGGAAGCGACATCTACTGCACGGTGATCAAGGAGGCAGCCGGCAACGCGGTCGCGTGCTTCCACGATCCCGGCGGCCCCACCTCGAACGTCCGCAAGGGCTATGCGATCGCGGCGTTCGACGCGTTCGTCGCCGTCGAGCCGCCGGGAACGACGAGGCCCGACAAGACCGTGCCCCAGCCGAAGCAGCTCGCCGGCTACCCGTCGAACAAGGGGGGAAGCCGGCACCGCACCGTCGTCCCGCTCAACCCCGGTGACGGCGCGTTCGTCAGCGGCACCCACATGGCGGTCGTCGTCGAGCCGGCCAAAGGCGGCGGCAACGCGATGGGCGTGATCTACCTCGACGGCAAGGGCAGCCCTATCGTCGGAACGAGCACGATCGGGATCTCGAACCACTTCGTGACGATCGTCAAGGTCACCGGTCCGAAGTCGACGAAGGTCCTCTACAAGCACCCCGTCTACTGACCAGGCAGGCACCGCGTGCGATCCTGCGCGCATGAGGCTGAACGCATGGCTCGCGCGGGCCGGGGTCGCCTCGCGGCGGGGCGCGGACGAGCTGATCAAGGCGGGTCGCGTCACCGTGAACGGCGAGCCCGGTCAGCTCAACACCTTCGTCGCGGCCCGCGACCGGGTCGAGCTCGACGGCAGCCCGCTCGCGCGCCAGGAGCTGGCCTACGTCCTGCTGAACAAGCCGGCGGGCGTCGTGACGACCGCACGCGACCCCGGCGGCCGGCCGACCGTCGTGGGCCTCGTCGGCCACGAGTCGCGGATCGTCCCGGTGGGGCGGCTCGACGCCGACACCACGGGCGCGCTCCTGCTGACGAACGACGGCGAGCTCGCCCACCGCCTCGCGCATCCCCGTTACGAGGTCGACAAGGTCTACGTGGCCGAGGTCGAAGGGGATCCCTCGCCCGAGACCCTGGCGCGGCTCGAGGACGGCATCGAGCTCGATGACGGCCGGACCGCTCCCGCCCGGGCCCGCCGCCTCGGGCGAGGGAAGGTCGAGCTCGTCCTCCACGAGGGGCGCAACCACCAGGTGAAGCGGATGCTCGATGCCGTCGGCCATCCCGTACGGCTGCTGCACCGCAGCGGGTACGGCCCGCTGACGGTCGCCGGCCTCGATCCCGGCGACTGGCGCGAGCTCACCCCAGCCGAGATAGCGGTGCTCCGGCGAGTCAGGTGACTGATGCCGGTGACCGTGACGCGAACCGTGTGACCGTGCGGCCTGCAGTCGGTCTCGCCGTCCAGGAAGCCGGTGACGAAGTCGAAGGCCAGCGTCCCATCGGGCTGACGTCGCTGCCGGACGTAGCTCGAGATCTCGGCGAAGCTGCCGAGCAGCGAGTAGACCGCCGCTCGTACCGCGCCGACCCCGGGCGACTCGTCCGGCCAGCGGAGCTCCACCTCGAACACCCCGTCGGGATTCGAGGCCGAGGCGACGAGCTCGAAGGGAAGCGAGACGCATGCGTTCTCGATGTGGGGCAGGAGATGCAACTCGGGGCTCTCGGCCACCCAGTTGGCACGCCCCATCACCTCGACCAGGTCGAGCGCACCGGGGACGAACGCCGCCGCGTCGGCGATCCCTGCCCCTCGCTCGTCCCCCTCCCAGCGCCGTTCGCCCGCCGGATCGGTCATGACGAGTGCCCTGGGAGCACGAAGCCCATCCGGTCGTACATCGTCGCGAGCGTCGGCGCCGCCTGCTCGCGGGCGCTCGCAGCGCCCATCTCGAGCATCCGCATCAGCTCCGCCGGGTCTTCGCGGAGCTCGGCGTACCGGGTCTGGATCGGCTCGAGCAGCGCGACGACGGCCTCGGCGACATCGGACTTGAACTGCCCGTAGCCGCCGCTCGAGTAGTGCGCCTCGATCGCCTCTGAGGGCTCGCCGCTCGCCACGCTCATGATGTCGATCAGGTTCGTCACACCCGGCTTGTCGTCGGCACGGCGCACGTCCGATCCGGAGTCCGTGACCGCCGAACGCACCTTCTTGCGGATCACGTCGGGCGGATCCAGCATCAGGAGCGTCCCCTGCGGCGTCCCGCCGGTCGTCGACATCTTCTTCGTCGGCTCCTGCAGGTCCATGATCCGGGCGCCGACCTCCGGGTAGATCCCCGCGGGCACCCTGAACGTCTCACCGAAGCGCGCGTTGAAGCGCTCGGCGATGTCGCGCGAGAGCTCGAGGTGCTGCCGCTGGTCGTCCCCGATCGGCACGAAGTCGGTCTGGTACAGGAGAATGTCGCCCGCCATCAGGATCGGGTAGGTGAAGAGGCCTGCCGACACGAACTCCTGCCGGTCGCCCTTCTCCTTGAACTGGGTCATCCGGCCGAGCTGGCCGTAGCTCGTGACCGCCGAGAAGAGCCACGCGGCCTCGGCGTGTGCGGTTACGTGGCTCTGGGCGAACACCGTGGAGCGGTCCGGGTCGAGCCCGGTCGAGAAGAGCAACGCCGCCAGGTCGAGCGTCCGCTCACGGAGATCGGCGGGGTCGTACTCGACCGTGATCGAGTGCAGGTCGACGATGCAGAAGAACGCCCGCCCGCCCGCCGCGGCGGCGCGATCCTGCGTGTCGGCGTACTGACGGAAGCCACCAGACCAGTTGCCGAAGTGCTTCGCGCCCGTGGGCTGGATGCCGGAGAAGATCCGCACTTTCGAGCGAGCCTACACAGTACGGGGTCAGACTTCGGTCTGACGCCGTTCGGCTTCCCATCGGCCCCTACACTAGATCGCAGTGGCGGTCTTCGATTCGACGTGGTCCCCGTCGTCCTGGCGGGATCGAGATGCGCTCCAGCAACCGGAGTGGCCGGACGGCAACGCCGTCGAGCGCGTCCGGGAGCGCCTCCATGCGTTGCCGCCGCTCGTGTTCGCAGGCGAGGCGCGGCAGGTACGCGGTGCCCTCGCCGAGGTCGCGGCCGGCCGGGCGTTCCTGCTCCAGGCGGGCGACTGCGCCGAGTCGTTCCATGACTTCGCGCGGCTGACGGACACGGGCGCCGCGTACTCGGCGGTCGCGATCCGCGAGCGGCTGAAGATCCTGCTCCAGATGGCCGCCGTGCTGACCTACGGCGCAGCGCTGCCCGTGCTCAAGGTCGGCCGCATCGCCGGCCAGTTCGTCAAGCCGCGCTCGGGCGACGTCGAGCACACCGCGGACGGCGATATCCCGGTCTTCCGCGGGCACATGATCCACGACGACGCGCCGACGCTCGCCGCGCGCGTCCCCGACCCCGACCGGATGGTCGAGGGATACCACCTCGCCGCGTCGACGCTGAACCTCGTCCGCGCCTTCACGAAGGGCGGCTTCGCCGACCTCACCCAGGTGCACGCCTGGAACCAGGACTTCGTCGCAGGCTCGCCGCAGGGCGCGCGCTACGAGGTGCTCGCCTCGGAGATCGAGCGGGCGCTCGCGTTCATGGCCGCCTGCGGCATCGACCTGGCTGCCACGCCGCAACTCCATCAGGTCGACGTGTGGACGAGCCACGAGGGCCTGCTGCTCGACTACGAGGAGGGGCTGACCCGACGGGACTCGTTCACCGGCGACTGGTACGACTGCTCGGCCCACATGCTCTGGATCGGGGACCGCACTCGCGCGCTCGACGGGGCGCACGTCGAGTTCTTCTCGGGCGTCCACAATCCGCTCGGCGTCAAGCTCGGGCCGTCGTCCACCCCCGACGACGTCGTCGAGATCTGCGAACGGCTGAATCCCGAACGGTCCCCGGGCCGGCTGACGCTCATCTCGCGGATGGGCGCCGACCACGTCGCCGAGGCGCTGCCGCCGCTCCTACGCGCGGTCGCGGAGGCCGAGCAACCTGTCGTCTGGGTATGCGATCCGATGCACGGCAACGGATTCAAGACCTCCTCCGGGCGGAAGACTCGCCACTTCGACGCGATCATGGCCGAGATCGAAGCCTTCTTCGGCGCCTGCCGCGAGGAGGGCGCCTGGCCGGGCGGCGTGCATCTCGAGTACACCGGCGACCCGGTGACCGAATGCCTCGGCGGCTCCGACGATCTCGGCGAAGACCAGCTCGACGATCGCTACGAGACGCTCTGCGACCCTCGCCTGAACGGGCGCCAGTCGCTCGACCTCGCCTTCCGGCTCGCCGAGCTCATGCGCCGGGGATAACGGTGCCTGTCCAGCGGCTCGCCATCATCGGCACCGGGCTGATCGGCGCCTCCATCGGCCTGGACGCTCGCGCGTCCGGGGCGCGAGTCACCGGCTGGGACCCGGACCCCGTCGCGCTCGCCCAGGCGGCCGAGCGCGGAGCGATCGAGGCTGCCGGCTCGCTGGCCGAGGCGGTGGCCGGGGCCGACCTCGCAGTCGTGGCCGCTCCTGTGTCCGTGCTCGCCCGGCAGGTCGCGGCGGTGCTCGAGGCGAGCTCGGACGAGACGACCGTCACCGACACGGGCTCGACCAAGGCGCACGTCGTCGCCGCAGCAGGCGGCTCCGCGCGGTTCGTCGGCGGGCACCCGATCGCAGGCAAGGAGGCACACGGCGCGACCCACGCCTCGTCGGGGCTCTTCGAGGGCGCGACGTGGTTTCTGACGCCGACGACCGAGACGAGCCCCGGGCGCTACGCCCTCGTCCACGGCTTCGTGGGCGAGCTCGGGGCGTTCCCCCATGCGATCGAGCCGGCCGCCCACGACGAGCTCGTCGCGCTCACGAGCCACGTCCCGCACGTGCTCGCGAACGTCGTCGTCAACCAGGCGGGCGCCACCCGAGTCGAGGGGCACGAGCCGCTCGCGAACGCCGGCGGCTCGCTCCGCGACATGACGCGAATCGCGGGCGCCAACCCGCGCATGTGGATCGACGTGTTCCTCGACAATGCCGAGGCAGTCCGCGCAGGCCTCGCCGAGCACCGCCGGAGGATCGAGGAGGTCGAGGCCGCGCTCGGCCGCCGCGACGGCGAGTTCATCGCGGGGTGGATCGGCGAGGCTGCCGCCAACCGCCGCCGGATGCTCGACGTCGCCTACGGTGACGCGGGCGCCCTCCAGCGCGTCCAGGTCCACGTCGCCGACCGGCCGAACGTCCTCGCCGAGATCCTTCAGGCCTTCGGTGCCGCGCGCATCGACATTCGCGACTTCGAGCTCGACCACGTCTCCCCGGAGCAGGGCGGCACCCTCAGCCTCGTCGTCAGCGGCGAGGACGACGCTCAGCGGATCCAGGGCGTGCTCGAGAGCCAGGGATACGGCGTCGTCGTCTCGCCGGTGCTGGAACGATGAAGGTCGAGCCCGCGGCGAGGGTCGTCGGGCACCTTGCGGTCCCGGGCGACAAGTCGATCTCGCACCGCGCGCTCCTGATCGGGGCGATCTGCGAAGGCGAGACCCACGTCTCGCACTGGGGCCGTTCGGGCGACACCGAGTCGACGCTCGGCGCCGTGCGGGCGCTCGGCGTCCAGGTCGACGAGGAGGATGTCGAGACGCTCGTCGTCCACGGCGCCGGGCTCCGCGGGCTTCAGGCCCCTGACGGGCCGCTCGACTGTGGCAACGCCGGCACCCTCGCTCGGCTGATCTCGGGGATCCTCGCCTTCCAGGAGGGACGCTTCGAGCTCCACGGCGACGAGTCGCTCTCCCGCCGACCGATGGGCCGGATCGCCGAGCCGCTCGGCCTCATGGGCGCCGCGATCGAGACGACCGGCGGCGGATTGCCGGTAGTGATCGAGGGCCGGCCGCTGGCGGGGATCGACTACACGCTTCCCGTCGCGAGCGCACAGGTGAAGTCCGCGATCCTGCTCGCCGGGCTCGGCGCCTCGGGGCGCACCACCGTTCACGAGCCGGAGCCCACCCGCGACCACACCGAGCTGATGCTCGCCGCGGCGGGGGCGCGGGTCACGCGCCGCCCCGGATCCGCCACCGTCGAGCCGGCCGTCGCCCTTCGCCTCCCCGAGGTGCTCGTCCCCGGCGACATCTCCTCGGCCGCGCCCTTCCTCATCGCGGCGGCACTTCTTCCCGGCTCGAGCGTCACCGTCCACGACCTCGGCCTCAACCCGCGTCGCACCGGGCTCCTCGACGTGCTCGAGCGGATGGGCGCCCGCGTCGGCATCCTCAACCGGCGCTCGATCGCAGGCGAGGCGATCGGCGACGTCGAGGTCGGCCACGGCGAGCTCGTCGCGACGACGATCGGCGGCGCCGAGATCCCGCGGCTCGTCGACGAGCTGCCGCTGATCGCGCTGCTCGCGTCGATGGCCCATGGCACGACCACCGTCACCGGTGCGGCGGAGCTGCGCGCGAAGGAGTCCGACCGCATCGACGCCGTCGTCACCGCGCTCCGTGCGATCGGCGCGCATGCCGAGGCTCGCCCCGACGGCTTCGTCATCCGCGGAGTGCCGGCGCGCCCCCGCGGCGGCGCGATCGACTCGGTCGGGGACCACCGGCTCGCGATGTTCGCCGCGGTGGCCGGCGTCGTCTCCCGAGAGGGCGTCCGCATCACCGGCCCCGAGTGGGCCGAGATCAGCTTCCCCGGCTTCTACGACGTGGTTGCGAGTGTCGTGGAGACGGGCGCGATCGAGACGGACTAGCCTTCCGCCCCGGATGATCGTGGCGATCGACGGCCCGGCGGGAGCGGGCAAGAGCACCGTTGCGCGGGGCCTCGCGGACCGGCTCGGCTTCCGGTACCTCGACACGGGCGCGATGTACCGGAGCCTGACGTGGCTCGCGCTCCGGCGCGGCATCGATCTCGGCGACGGGCCGGTGCTCGGCCGGCTCGCACGCGAGTACCCGGTCACCTTCGACGCCGGCGGGCGCGTGTGGATCGACGGAACCGACGTCACCGGCTCGATCCGTCAGGTCCGGATCGACAGCATGGTCCCGGCCGTCGCACGGCACCCCGAGGTTCGCGAGGTGATGCGGGACCGGCAGCGCGAGCTCTCGGCCGAGGGGAACGTCGTCATCGAGGGGCGCGACATCGGCACGGTGGTCGCGCCCGGCGCGGAGGTCAAGGTGTACCTGGTGGCCGACCCCGAGGTGCGGGCGGCCCGCCGCCAGGCCGAGCGTCCCGAGATCGGGCCCGACGCGCTCGCGACCGATCTCAAGCTTCGCGACGAGCTCGACCATCAGCGCATGCAGCCGGCACCGGACGCGCGGCAGATCGACACCACCGACCTCCCGATCGAGGACGTCATCAGCCGGATCGAGGAGCTCGTCCGCGCCCGGGCCGCGGTCTGATGTCCAGCATCTCGTACGGCGACAGGGCGTGGAGGATCTCGCGGCTGTGGCTCTCGCCGCTCACCTACGTACTGACTCGCGCGCGGGCGTACGGACGTGACCGAATGCCGGGCACGGGAGGATGCGTGCTCGCGATCAACCACCTCGCCTGGGTCGATATCCCCGTCGTCGGCGCCCAGTCGCCGAGGAACATCAACTACGTCACCAAGGTGGAGATGCGGCAGGTGCCTGGATTCGGCGCCTTCCTCAACTGGCACGGGATCATCACCGTGCACCGCGGCGAGTCGGATCGCGAGGCCGTGCGGAAGATGCTCGAGTACGCGCGCGCCGGCAGGGCGATCGGGGTGTTCGTCGAGGGGACGAGGCAGAAGGACAGCAGGCGGCCGGGCCACGTCCAGCCGGGAGCGGCGATGGTTGCCGTCCAGGCCGAGGTGCCGGTCGTGCCGATCGCCGTCTACGGGACACAGTTCTGGAAGCCGCTCAACTTCGCGCCCTGCTCGATCGCCGTCGGCGAGCCATACCTGGTCGAGGGCGTCCCGAAGGGCGGGAAGGGCTACAAGGAGGCGAGCCTCGAGATCGAGCGCCGGCTGAACGTCCTCTTCGATTGGCTCGCCGAGGTCCACGCCCAGGGCCGTCCCGAGGGCCTGACCCCCCCGCTATGAGCGAGCCCGCGCCGGACGACCTCCTCGGGACCGTTGCGATCGTCGGCTATCCGAACGTCGGGAAGTCGACGCTGATCAACCGGCTCACCTCGTCGCGCGCCGCGGTCGTGCACGAGACGAGCGGGACGACGCGCGACCGCAAGGAGCTCGTCTGCGAATGGGCGGGGAAGCAGTTCCTCCTGATCGACACGGGCGGCGTCGACGTGACGAGCAAGGACGCAGTCACGCGCTCCATCGTCGAGCAGGCGAAGGCGGCGGTCGCCGAGGCCGACCTCGTGCTGCTCGTGATCGATGCGCGCGCCGGCGTGATGCCCGGCGACGAGGAGCTCGCCGAGATCCTCCGCAACTCGCACAAGCCGGTGCTCGTGCTCGCGAACAAGATCGACGATCCCTCGCAGGATGGGCTCGCGCTCGAGGCGCACCGACTCGGGCTCGGCGACCCGGTCCCGCTCTCCGGGATGCACGGCCACGGGACGGGCGACCTGCTCGACGAGATCGTGGCGCGGCTCGAGGATGTGGGCGAGACCAGGCCGCTGGTCGGCGACGAGGCGATCCGCGTCGCGATCCTCGGCCGCCCGAACGTCGGCAAGTCGTCGCTCTTCAACAAGCTGGTCGGTGAGGAGCGCACGATCGTCTCGGAGATTCCGGGCACCACCCGGGACTCGATCGACACGCTGCTCGAGCGCGACGGGAGGATCTTCCAGCTCGTCGACACCGCCGGCCTGCGCCGCAAGCGGAAGCAGCGTCAGGGGATCGAGTACTACTCGGAGCTCCGCGCGCTCGAGGCGGCAGAGCGGGCCGACGTGGCGCTCGTGCTGATCGACGCGAGCGAGGGGATCGTCGAGGGCGACCTGGCCGCTGCGGACGTCGCCCGGAAAGCTCAGTGCTCGACGCTCATCGTCCTCTCGAAGTGGGACCTGTCGACGGTGACGATCGAGGACGTACGGCCGGAGCTCCAGCGCCGCCTCCGCCAGCGCCCGCCGATCGTAACCACCTCGGCCGAGACCGGGCGCGGGATCTCGAGGGTCCTCGACAAGGTCGCGGAGCTGTACGACAAGCACGTCGGCCGCGTCTCGACCGGCGAGCTGAACCGGTTCCTCGGTGAGCTCAAGGAGGCCCGCCAGCCGCCCTCGCGCGGCCGCAAGCGCCTGAACCTGCTGTACGGGGCGCAGGTGACGACGCGCCCGCCTCGCTTCCGGTTCACGGTGAACGACACGAGCCTCGTGACGCGCGATTACGGCTACTGGGTCGAGAACGAGCTGCGGGAGCGGTTCTCGCTCGAGGGCGTCCCGGTCGTGATCGACTTCCGGCGCCGGTCATGAGAACCGCGGTCGTGGTGGGCGGAGGCTCATGGGGCACGGGCTTCTCGCGCTTCCTCGCCGACCACGGGCTCGAGGTCACGATCGCGACTCATCGCGAGGAGGATGCCGCGTCCATCCGCGAGACGGGCCGCAACCCGCGCTTCATGACGGAGGTCGATCTCTCGGACGTCGCCGCGACGACGATCGCGGAGGCCCCGGTCGCCGACGCCGATCTCGTCGTCGTGGCGGTGCCGAGCGAGGCGTTCCGCTCGGTCGTCGAATCGCTTTCGGGCACCTCGCCGATCCTCAGCCTCACGAAGGGGCTCGACCCCGCGACCGGCGACCGTCTGTCCACCCTCGTCACCGGCCGTCCCGTTGCCGTCCTGTCCGGGCCCAACATGGCCGAAGAGGTCGTGGCGGGGCTCCCCGGTGCGACCGTGATCGCCAGCGAGGACGCCGACTTCGCACGCCGGCTCCAGGAGACGATCAACTCGGTCGTCTTTCGCGTCTATCTGAACGACGACCTCGTCGGGGTCGAGCTGTGCGCCGCGGCGAAGAACGTGATCGCGCTCGCCGCGGGCGCCTGCGACGGCATCGGCGCGGGCGACAATGCCAAGGCTGCGCTGATCACGCGCGGGCTCGCCGAGATGGCGCGCCTGGGCGAGGCCGCGGGCGCGGAGCCCGACACGTTCTTCGGGCTTGCCGGGATGGGCGACCTGATCGTCACGTGCTGGCACCCGACGGGCCGCAACCGACGGGCGGGCGAGCTGATCGCCGGCGGCCGCAGCCCGAACGAGGCCGTCGCCGAGATCGGCCAGGTCGTCGAGGGCCTCACGACCGCGCCGGTGCTGTGCGCGCTCGCCCACCGGCTCGGCGTCGAGCTCCCGATCGCCGAGAGCGTCTGTTACGTCCTGGAAGGAGCCTCACTCGGGGAGCTCGTCGCCGGCCTGATGGGCCGGCAGCCGACGGACGAATGATCCAGGAAGATCGGGGTCTGCGTCCTCGGCGGCACACCCGCCGTCCTGACGCGGTAGGCGGGTGTACTAGAGTTCCGGAATCGCCGCGCGCACGTTCTCCTTCACGTCTGAGTCGGTAACCGAGGGGCATCCCGACAAGGTCGCCGACCAGATCTCCGACTCTGTGCTCGACGCAGTGCTTGCCGACGACCCGAACGGGAGAGTCGCGTGCGAGACCCTCGTCACGACGGGGCTCGTCATCGTCGCCGGGGAGATCACGACCGAGACATACGTCGACATCCCACGGCTCGTCCGCGAGCGCATCGCGGCCATCGGGTACACACGCGCGAAGTACGGATTCGACGCAGAGACCTGCGGCGTCATCGTCGCGCTCGACGAGCAGTCCCCCGACATCGCCCAGGGCGTCGACCACGCCTTCGAGGAGCGTCACGCGCCCGGCGACGACGACCCGCTCGACCGGGTCGGGGCCGGCGACCAGGGCTTCATGTTCGGCTACGCAACGAACGAGACGCCGGAGCTGATGCCGCTCCCGATCATGCTCGCGCACAAGATCGCCAAGCGCCTCTCGGAGGTGCGCAAGGCCGATATCCTCCCGTACCTGCGCCCCGACGGGAAGACGCAGGTCACCGTGCGGTACGAGATCGACGAGCACGGTCGCCGGGTTCCCGTCGAGATCGAGCGCGTCCTCGTCTCTACGCAGCATCGCGACGGGCTCGACGCCGAGACGATGATCAAGCCCGACCTGATCGACAACGTCCTCCGCCCGATCCTGCCGAAGCACCTCTATGACGAGAGCAGGCTCGAGGAGAAGGGCTTCGTCTACGTGAACCCGACGGGGAAATTCGTGATCGGCGGGCCTATGGGCGACGCCGGCCTTACGGGGCGCAAGATCATCGTCGACACCTACGGCGGCGCCGCCCCGCACGGCGGCGGTGCGTTCTCGGGCAAGGATCCCACGAAGGTCGACAGGTCGGCTGCATACGCGGCCCGATACGTCGCGAAGAACATCGTCGCCGCCGGGCTCGCGGAGCGCTGCCTGATCCAGGTCGCCTACGCGATCGGCGTCGCGCAACCCTTCTCGATCCTCGTCGACACCTACGACACGGCCGCGATCCCGGTGACGCGGATCGAAGAGCTCGTCCGTGAGCATTTCGACCTCCGCCCGGCCGCGATCCTCCACGACCTCGACCTCCGACGGCCGATCTACGTCAAGACCGCGGCCTACGGCCACTTCGGCCGCGAGGACCACGACTTCACGTGGGAGCGGACCGACAAGGCCGAGGCGCTTCGTGCGGCCGCCGGGCTCGGCGCTACCGCGTCCGTCTAAGTAGCGCGGACGAACAGGCCGGCTGCGGCCTTGTCGGCGATCGTGCGCTCGCCGTCCTCGAGCCGGACGCGCAGCTGGCCGGCGGCCGGCTGGACGGACTCGAGCTCGAGGGTCGCCCCGGGGACGAGCCCCTCGTCGTAGAACCAGTGGAGCAGGTCGCCGTCGTGCTCGGCCAGCCGCACGATCGTCGCTCGGGCGCCGGGCTCGAGATCGGAGAGCGACTCGAGCTCGCGGTTCTCCTCCTGCTCGAACTCGGTGTCGATGGGCCAGCCGTGGGGGCAGCGCTCCGGGTTCCCGAGCCGGATGCGGATGCGTTCGACCATGTCGTCGCTGAACGTGTCGCCGAGCTCGTCTGCGTGTACGTGCGCCTCGGCGGCGGTGTAGCCCATGAAGTCCGTGAGCAGCCGCTCGATGATCCGGTGCTTGCGGACGGCGCGCTCCGCGCGCTCGAGGCCGGTCTCGGTGAGGATCGCCTCCTTCCTCGCCCCGCGCTCGACGAGGCCCTCGGCCTCGAGCCGCTTCAGCATCTCCCCGGCCGACGCGCGCGAGACGCCGAGCATCTCCGCGACGCGCGACGAGAGTGTCGGCAGGGTCGTGTCGCGCGGGTGGTACTCCCCGATCGGGAAGGCCAGGAAATAGATCGTCTCCAGATACTCGTCGACCGAGTGTCCCACGGCCATCTCCCCGCCATCGTACGCACTCGTACCCTTTAGTCCGACGTGGGCGAGTTCTTGCATGCGGTGCGCGTGTTCGGCGACCAGCTCGCCGCCGTCCGCTGGCAGTTTCTCGCGCTCGCGCTCGGCATCCACCTGCTGCGGCTCGCCCTGCGAGCGTACGCCTGGCGCACGATCCTGCTCGCCTCGTATCCCGGAAGCCGGGTTCGCTACTGGAGCGTCTTCGGCGCCTACGTGGCCGGGGTCGGGATCAACTCGATCGTGCCCGCCCGGGCCGGGGACGCGGTCAAGCTCTACCTCATCCGCCACCGCATCAAAGGGTCGAGCTACGCGACGCTGACGCCGACACTCGTCATGGAGACGCTCTTCGACGCGATCGTGGCGACGGGATTCATCGTCTGGGCGGCGGTGATCGGTGTCCTGCCGACCAAGCAGGTCTACTCGCGGCTCCCGGCCGTCGACTGGGGATTCTTCGTCAAGCACGCCCGCTGGACCGAGATCGGGCTGGCCGTGGTCGCAGCTGCGCTCGTGATCGGGGTGATCATCTTCGTCGAGGCCGGGGGCGAGCTTCGCGCTCGGATCATGCGTGGGTTCGCGATCCTGCGCGACCCGCCGCGGCTTCTCCGCGGCGTGATCCTCCCTCAGGCGCTCTCGTGGGTGCTCCGGGTCGCCTCGCTCTACTACCTCCTCGAGGCGTTTCGGGTGCACGCCTCGATCCACAACGCCCTGCTCGCGCTCGTCGTCGACTCCCTCGCGACGCTGTTCCCGGCCACCCCGGGCGGTGCCGGCACGAAGCAGGGCCTCATCGTCTACCTCTTCCGCGGCGAGGCGTACTCGAAGTCGCTGCTCCTGGCGTTCAGCGTCGGGGCGAACATCGCGACGGTCGTGTTCAACCTCACGGCCGGGTTGATCGCCTTGTTCATGTTGGCGCGGACGATCTCCTGGCGGAGGCTGCGGCAGGCGCAGGCGCAGGAGCAGCAGTCGCAGCAGCCCGCAGAGTCGTGACGGGTGCCGTCACTACCCTGGCCGGGTGCCGTACGCCTCCATCTTCCCTCTGGTGACCGCCCGCGCCGTCGCGCGCGCGTTCACGTACGAGGTCGAGGAGGGCGTGGGGCCGGGCGCGATCGTGTCCATGCCGTTCGGGAGGAGGCGGGCTCGCGGGGTCGTCGTCTCGCTCGAGTCCGGCGCGCCCGACGGCGTCTCGCCTGTCGCCGTCGAGAAGGTCGTAGGGCAGGTGCCGCCGGCGCTCGTCGACCTCGCGCTCTGGGTCGCCGACTACTACGGCTCCACCCCGGCGCGGGCGCTCGCCCTGGTCGCACCCGAGTCGCCGCGGCGGCGCAAGGAGCAGGCGCCGCCTGCCGAGCGGCAGTCGCTCCAGGGTGAAGCGGCTCCAGCCGAGCTCTTCCCCGAGCAGCGGGCTGCGATCGATCGGATCGTCGAGGCGCTCGACGCGGGCGGCGGAACCTCGCTTCTCCTGTTCGGCCCGACGGGGTCCGGGAAGACCGAGGTCTACCTGCAGGCGTGCGCGGCGATCCTCGAGCGAGGACTCGGTGCGATCGTCCTGGTCCCCGAGATCTCGCTCACACCGCAAACGGTGGGTCGGGTGCGGGCGCGCTTCGGCGAGCGGGTCGCGATCCTCCATTCCGGGCTGACAGAGGCCGAGCGCAGGGACGAGCGGGAGCGCATCGCGAGCGGCGAGGCCCGGGTGGTCGTCGGGGCGCGCTCGGCGGTCTTCGCGCCGGTGCGGGGCCTCGGCCTGATCGTGGTCGACGAGGAGCACGATTCTTCCTACAAGCAGGACTCCGATCCGCGCTACGACGCTCGTACCGTCGCGGCCAAGCGTGCGTCGCTCGAAGGGGCAGTCGCCGTCTTCGGATCGGCCACGCCGCGGCCCGAGAGCTGGGCGGTGCTCGAGCGGCTCGAGCTCGGCGGGCGCGTGGGCGGCGCGCTGCCGCCGGTGCAGGTCGTCGATCTCCGGCGCGAGGCGGGCTACCCGCTCTCGGCGCCGCTCCTTGCCGAGCTGCGACGCGTGGCCGAAGCCGGCGGAAAGGCGATCCTGCTCCTGAACCGGCGCGGGATCGCGCCCGCACTGCACTGCCGCGCGTGCGGTCGCACGATCCGGTGCCCCAACTGCGACGTCTCGCTCGTCCTCCACCACGACGGCGTGCTGCACTGCCACCACTGCGGCCACGCCGAGCGCGATCCCGACACGTGCCCTTCGTGCGGGTCGGCCGAGGTTGCGCGGTTGGGGGCCGGCACGCAGTGGCTCGAGCGCGAGCTCGGCCGCGAGCTCCCCGACCTCGAGCCGATCCGGCTCGACGCAGACACCGCGGAAAGCGCGGAGCTCACCGCAGCGGCGCTTCGCCGGTTCGCCGAGACCCCCCGTGCGGTGCTGCTGGGGACGCAGATGGTCGCGAAGGGCCACCATTTCGCCGGCGTCGAGCTCGCGGCGGTGATCGACGCCGACTGGGCCCTCGGCATGCCCGACTTCCGCGCCGAGGAGCGCACGTTCCAGCTTCTCACCCAGCTCGCGGGCCGCAGCGGACGCGAGGCGCCGGGACGCGTGGTCATCCAGACCTTCCAGCCCGACGCGCGACCGATCGTCCACGCTGCGCGGCACGACGTTCGCGGCTTTCTCGCCGAGGAGCTCGACCGCCGGAACGCCCTCGGGTATCCGCCGGCCGGTCACCTCGTCCGCATCGTCGTCTCGGGCTCCGACCCGGCCCCGGTCGAGCGCGCGCTCACGGAGCTGCGCGACGGCATGCCCGGAGTCGAGCTTCTCGGCCCGGCACCCCTTCTCCGCCTCCGCCGCCGCCACCGCGCCCAGCTGATCGCGAAGACCGACCGTCCCCGTGCCGTCGCGACCCGGGCCGCGGCTCTCCTCGCCGCCGCCGCCCCGGCGATGCGCCGAGCCGGGCCTCACCGCCGTCGTCGACGTCGACCCGCAATCCCTCTAGCCGCGTCCGAACAAGCCATGGCTCCTGCCCTCAGCGGACGCTTCTCGGGCAGAATTGGGATCGTGAAGCGGCCTCGTGCGGAGGAGATCCTGGGCGAGTGGGGCGTCAGGGACGTGACGCCGCCGTCGGCTCGCGAGCGCGAGAAGCTCGCCCAAGACCGCGACCTGAATCCCTACGTTGGTGCGCCGCTGCCGCGCCGGATCCGGCGGTTCCGGCCGGAGGCGGACGCCTACGTCGCCTCGCTCGGCGGGCCGCTCCCGTACATGCGTCGTCTGCGTGAGATCGACGACGCGATCGAGGCTCACCTCGCTCGCCTCGGCGAGGCCTACGCCGAGAACGGGGGCGACGCCGAGACCTGGCGGCGCCTCGCTGCGCGCTGGGACTTCAGCGAGGTCAACGACTTGATCGAGCGCCACAACCGCTGGTACCCGGTCGAGGCTCGGCTCGCGATGGACCCCGAGGTCGCGCGACTTCGTGAAGGTCGGCGGGCGCGACTACCGGCGCGAGCCTCTTGACGCCGACTGGGTCCTTCGGCTCTTCCCCACCTGAGCCTGGCACACTGTCGCGGCTGTGTCCGAGCCGCATCATCACGACCACGACCACGATCACGATGATCACGATCACGACCACGACCACGACGAGGAGCTGAGCGAAGCCGACGAAGAGCGCCGGCGCGAACGCGTCCGGCGGAATGCCCTCGCCCAGATCCGCCAGTACCCCGATGTTGCCCTTCGCATGAAGGCGAAGGACGTCACCGAGTTCGACGACTACCTCATGCAGCTCGTGGAGCGGATGATCACGCTGATGGTCGACGCCCAGGGCGTCGGGCTCGCGGCCACGCAGGTCGGCGTGCTGCAGCGCGTGTTCGTCTTCGAGCTCGAGGGCGAGGGGACGAAGGCGGTCGTCAACCCCCGCATCACCGAAGCCTCTACGGAGACGGAGATCGAGGAGGAGGGGTGCCTCTCGCTCGAGGGCGTCCGCGTCCCGGTCGCCCGGTCGACGAAGATCACCGTCGAGGGCGTCGACCCGAGCGGCGAGCAGGTCAGGTTCGAGCTCGAGGGCCTCGGCGCACGGGTCGTGCAGCACGAGAACGACCATCTCGACGGCGTGCTCATCATCGACCGCACAGACACCGAGCACCGCAAGGAAGCGCTCGGGCAGCTTCGTCCGCAGACCGTCCTGAGGTAGATGCGCGTCGCCGTCGCCGCGACGGCTGCGCTCGGCGCCGACGTGCTCGAGCGCCTCGCCGAGGAGGTGGAGATCGCCTACCTCCTGACCCGCCCGGACGCCCCTGCCGGTCGCGGCCGCAGGCTGACACCTCCGCCGGCGAAAGTGACCGCCCTCGCGTTGGGCATCCCTGTCCTCCAGCCCGTACGCCCCGAGCTGCCGGCCGATCCCGTGGATGCGATCGTCGTCGCCGCCTACGGCCTGCTGATCCCGGACGATCTCCTCGACCGGGCTCTCTGGCTCAACGTCCACCCCTCGCTCCTCCCCCGCTGGCGTGGCGCCGCGCCCGTGGAGCGCGCGATCCTCGCCGGCGACGAGGAGACCGGCGTCACGATCCACGAGACCGTGAAGGAGCTCGACGCAGGCCCGATCGCCGCGCAGGAACGGTTCCCGATCGCGCCCGAGGACGACGCCGGCGCGCTCTACCGGCGATCCGCCGACGCCGCAGCACGGCTCCTCGCGGGCGTCCTTCCCGACCCGACCTTCACCCCCCAGCCGACCGAGGGCATCACCTACGCCCAGAAGATCGCGCCCGCCGACCGCCGGCTCGACCTCTCGGACCCGGTCGACGCCTGGCGCCGGGTCCGCGCGCTCTCGCCCCAGATCGGGGCCTGGACGACCCTCCACGGCCGCCGCGTCACCGTCTGGCGGGCCCGGCTCGAGGACGGCGCGTTCGTTCCCGAGGAGGTGCAGCCCGAGGGGAAGCGCCGGATGACCTACGAGGAGTTCGTTCGAGGGATTCGATAGTGATTGCACCGGCGAGGGGAGCCGCGTACCGGGTGGTGCGGCGCGTCTTCGAGGACGGCGCCTACGCCGACCGGGCGATCACCGGCGCCGCCGCCGGGCTCGACCAGCGCGACCGGGGGCTCGCCCAGCGGATCGCGTACGGCACCGTGCAGCGCAAGCGAACGATCGACCACGGCATCGAGGAGCTCGGAGGCCGTCTCGCAGCGGAGATCGACCCACCCGTGCTGGCGGCGCTCAGGATCGCCGGCTACGAGCTCGCCTGGAGCGAGGCCCCGGCTCACGCCGTCGTGAACGACGCGGTCGAGCTCGTCCGCGAGGCCGGGCTCGCCCACGCGACCGGCTTCGCGAACGCCGTCGCCCGGCGCCTCGCGGAGGGCTTTCCAGCGCTCGTCGCCTCGCTCCCGCCCGGCCCACTCGCCGAGTCCTACCCCGACTGGATCCACGCCGTCTGGGTGCGGGACTTCGGCCCCGACGAGGCGCTCGCGCTGATGCGCGCCCAGAACGAGCCTGCCGAGCTCGTCGTCCGCTCCTCCGTCCCGGTCGGAGAGCCGACCGAGGTGCCCGGCGCCTACCGCCTCGAACGCGACGCGCTCGAGAGCCCGCCGGACGGATGGATCTGGCAGAGCCGGGGGTCGCAGCTCGCCGCGCTCGCTCTCGGCTCTCGCGACGGGGAGCGGATCCTCGACGCATGCGCCGCTCCCGGTGCCAAGGCGACGATGCTCCGCGGCGAGGTGACCGCCGTCGAGCTCCACCTCGGCCGCGCCCGCGAGCTCGAGGAGAACGCGAGGCGGATCGGCGCCACCAACGTCCACGTCGTCAACACCGACGTCCGCGAGCTCGAAGCGAGCGGGTTCGACCGGGCCCTCGTCGATGCGCCGTGCTCAGGCCTCGGGGTGCTCGCGCGCCGTCCCGACCTGCGCTGGCGCGCGACACCGCTGCCGGGCCTCCAGATCGAGCTCATCCACGCGGCTGCCGAGCGAACGAAGCCCGGCGGTACGCTCCTCTACTCCGTCTGCACGCTGAACGCCGACGAGAACGAGGCTGTCGTCGACGCGACCGGGCTCGAGCCAGAGCCGCTCGGAGACGAATGGCCGGCCTTCGCGCATCCGACCCGGCCGGAGTTCCTGCTCACGAGCCCGCACC
The DNA here is from genome assembly GCA_963801905.1 of uncultured Actinomycetota bacterium. Taxonomy (GTDB): domain Bacteria; phylum Actinomycetota; class Thermoleophilia; order Gaiellales; family Gaiellaceae; genus PALSA-600. The sequence continues at coordinate 206,189 of CAWDGP010000006.1, forward strand.
GGCACGGGACGTCAGGCTTCTTCATCGCCCGGCTGCGCGTCTGAAGGATCGGGGTCCTCGGGCTCGTCGTCGGCGACCGCCACGACCACGAGCGGCCGGTCCTCGGCCGGCCGACGGGTCGGGTCGGACCAGGGCGTGAAGGCGACCTCCGCCCCGTGCACCTCGGGCACGACCAGCATCGCATCCGGGTCGCGCGACGCGCTCCACCAGAGATCGCACCGCCAGCCGTCGTCCGCGTAGGCGAGCCAACCGGCGCCGCCGGCTTCGGCGAGGATCTCGAGTGCCTCCACCGGGTCGCCGTGGGGGACGACGCTGACCGCGAGCTCGTAGTTGTACGGCTCCGACCAGTGGCGCTCTGCCTCGATCACGACCGTCGCGCCGCCCAGCAGGTCGGCAAGCTCCCGCTCGATCGTCTCCGCGACCCGCGCCGCCTCGATCCCGTCGGTGATCTCGGTGAAGAGGCGTAGCTCGAGACGGTCGCCAGGCTCGCCGTGCATGGGATCGTCGGCGCCGAGCGCGACGCGCTCGCCGACGTCGTTCTCGGCGAACCCGGTCGGCTCGACGTCGACCTCGTCGAGGGCGACAGGCTCGCCGCTCTCGTCGTCGCGCAGGCGGAGATTGAGCAGCCAACTCGTGCCCTCTTCGTTGGGGCCGGCGATCTCTTCGATCACCGCCTCGCCTCCGGTCGAGCCGGCGATGCGAACGATCTCCCCCGGCCGAAAGCGTGGTTTCACGGGCTCAGCGTAACGCGGGATGGAATCTCGCTCCAACACGCAATAGGATCGACCGTCCATGGGCCGGCGGCAGTGGATCCGGACGGTCGAGGTCGTGCCTGCGTACCGGCGCCTGGTACAAGCGCTGGCGTGAGCTTGGCCAGGGCGATAGAGCTGGCGGCGGGTGCCGCGCGCCGTGCGTACCCGAAGCCGACGGTCGGCGCCGTGATCGTCGCCGACGGGGACGTGGTCGCCGAGGGAGTGACCGAGAAGGACGGCCGCCACGCCGAGGTCGTCGCGCTCGACGCCGCCGGCCCTGCGGCGCGCGGCGCCACGATGTTCGCCACTCTCGAGCCGTGCGCGCACCACGGATCGACGCCGCCGTGCGTCGACCGGATCATCGCCGAGGGCATCGCGCGCGTCGTGGTCGGGGCGCGTGACCCCAACTCCGAGGCGGCCGGAGGCATCGAGCGCCTCCGCGATGCCGGCGTCGAGGTCGACCTGGTCGACGCCTGGGAAGCGCGCGTGCTCGACGAGGCCTGGCGCGTCTGGGTCTCTCACGGCCGGCCGTTCGTCACCTACAAGGCCGCGGCCTCTCTCGACGGGCTCGTCACCGTCCCGGGCCGGCGCTGGGTCTCCGGAGAGGAGAGCCGTCGCCTCGTGCACGAGCTCCGTGCCGGCTCGGACGCGGTGGCAGTCGGGATGGGGACCGTCCGCGCCGACAAGCCGAGGCTCGACGCGCGGGACGTCCCGACTCCACGCGGCCAGCCGCGAAGGCTCGCCTTCGGTCGTGGCCCGCTGCCCGAGGGCTCCGAGCTCGAGCTCCGTACAGGCCCACTTGCCGAGGAGCTCCGCGCGCTCGCGGCTGAGGGGGTCCAGTCGCTCCTCCTCGAAGGCGGGCCGACTCTCGCCGGGGCGTTCGCCGACGCCGGGCTCATCGACAAGATGCTCCTCTTCGTCGCCCCCGTCGCAGCGGGAGGAGACGGGCCGCACATCCTGCCGCGGCTACGATCTCCGCAGGAACTCTCTCACCTGAGCGCCCGGCTGGTCGGAGAGGATGTCCTGCTCGAAGCCTATTTCCAGGAACCCTGAGGGATGAGCCCAATGTCTGCGACCCCTGACTTCCAGCGCACCGACGACGAGATCGTCAGCCTCCTCTCGCAGTGGCTCATGCGGTCGCTCGGTAACGACGAGCTGCGCAAGCGAATCGACGAGATCGGCACGAACGAGCTCGCCCCGGGCCCGCGAACGGCCGTCGCGGAGCTGCTCGTCGCTCTCGGGAACGCGTTCCCGGGCGAGCGCGGCGACCTCGAGATGCTCGTCCGCGAGACCCTCGAGGCGCTGGCGTACGGCGAGTAGATGTTCACGGGGATCGTGCGCGAGGTCGGGCGTGTCGAGTCGATCTCGGGCCAACCCGGCGGGGTCCGGCTCGTGATCGACGCCCCGGCGACCGCCGCCGGAACGGCCGTCGGCGACTCGGTCTCGATCGACGGCGTCTGCCTCACCGCGGTCGCGGTCTCGGGCGCGCTGATGTCGTTCGACGCTGTCCCGGAGACCCTGGCGCGCACCTCGCTCGGGGGGCTCGCGTCGGGTGCTCGGGTGAACGTCGAGCCCGCTCTGCGGGCCGGCGACCCGCTCGGCGGCCATTACGTCCAGGGCCACGTCGACGGGGTCGGAGTCGTGCGCTCGGTCGACGACGAGGGGGACGGCCGCCGCGTCTGGATCGACGCGGGCGCCGCCATCCTCCGCTACGCCGTCGAGAAGGGGTCGATCACGGTGCAGGGCACGAGCCTGACCGTGGCCGGCCTCGACGACACGGGGTTCGCGGTCGCCCTCATCCCTCACACCCTGGAGGCGACGACCCTGGGCGAGCTCGCTCCCCGCAGCCCGGTGAACCTCGAGGTCGATGTGCTCGCGAAGTACGTCGAGCGGCTGCTGATCGGCTCGGAGTAGCCTTCCCGGATGGCCGTTACGACGCCGTTCGCTGCGATCGATGACGCGATCGAGGAGATCCGTGAGGGCCGCTTTGTCGTGGTCGTCGACGATCCCGACCGCGAGAACGAGGGTGACCTCGTCATCGCTGCTCAGTTTGCGACCCCGGAGGCGATCAACTTCATGGTCACCCACGCGCGCGGACAGCTCTGCCTGCCGCTGACCGAGGAGCGCGCCGATCAGCTCGGTCTGTCCCTCATCGCCGCGCCGGGCGAGTCGTCGCGGCTCGGGACTGCGTACACCGCCGCGATCGACTCCCGCGAGGGGATCTCGACCGGCATCTCCGCGGCCGACCGCAGCCACACCGTCCAGGTCGCGATCTCGCCGGACTCGACTCCCGCGGATCTGCTGAAAGGCGGGCACGTCCAGCCGCTGCGCGCCAAGCCCGGCGGAGTGCTCGAGCGTATGGGGCAGACCGAGGCCGCCGTCGACCTCGCCCGGCTCGCGGGGCTGAACCCGGCCGGGGTGATCTGCGAGATCATGAACGAGGACGGGACGATGGCCCGCGTCCCCGACCTGGTCGGGTACTGCGAGCGCCACGACCTGCGGATGATCACGGTCGCCGATCTCGTCGAGTACCGGCGCCGGCACGAGAAGCTCGTCGAGCGGGGCGCGTCGGTTCGCCTCCCCACCGAGTACGGCGAGTTCACGGCGGTCGCCTTCCGCGAGAAGCTCACCGGGAAGGTGCACGTCGCGCTGGTCGCAGGTGACGTCGAGGGCGCGGAAGACGTTCTCGTCCGCGTCCACTCCGAGTGTCTCACCGGAGACGTCTTCCACTCCCTCCTCTGCGACTGCGGCGAGCAGCGCGAGCAGGCGCTCGCTCAGATCGCCCGCGAGGGGCGCGGAGTGTTCCTGTACCTCGCCCAGGAAGGGCGCGGGATCGGGCTCCTGAACAAGCTGCGCGCCTACGAGCTCCAGGCTCAGGGCCTCGACACGGTCGAGGCCAATACCGCGCTCGGCTTTCCCGCCGACGCGCGCGAGTGGGGGATCGGGAACCAGATCCTCGCCGACCTCGGGCTCACCACGATTCGCATCCTCACCAACAACCCGAAGAAGCTCACCGGCCTCGACGGGTTCGGCCTCACGGTGGTGGAGCAGATCGGCCTCGAGATCGTTCCAAACGACGAGAACCTCCGGTATCTGACCACCAAGCGGGATAAGCTCGGGCACCGCCTCCACCACCAGGGAATCAGTCTCGACCTCGACGCGGAGAAGGACGAAGAATGAGTGTCCAACCGAACGTTGGCAATCGATGAACACGGAGCACGATGAGCGGCAGGCCGAGGCAGGCATGACGACACCGATGACATCCGTGACGCCTCCCGCCGAGCAGGCGACGGAGGTAGCGGCCCCGCCGGCGCCCATCGAGGAGCCGGAGCCCTCTGCGGAGGCCGAGGAGGACGAGCCGAGCGACGAGCGACGAGGCCGAGCGAGCCGAGCGACGAGACGAGCGAGGAGCTCTCGGAGGATCCCTTCGCCGCGTGGCCCCAGGCCGAGAGCGCGGAGGTGATCGAGGACGTCCCCGACACAGAGCCCGTCCAGCACGTCGCCGGCGAGATCGACGTCCCGGACGGCTACACCGTCCTCGAGGGAACTCCGAGCGGCCATCGGCGCTCGGTGGCTGTCGTCGTCTCCCGCTACAACGGCGGCGTCACGAACCGTATGCTCGCGGTCGCGATCGACACGCTCGAGGAGGCCGGCGTGGCTTCCGAGGCGGTGACGATCATGCCGGTGCCCGGCGCGTTCGAGCTTCCCCTGGCGGCGATGGCACTTGCGAAGACGCGTCGGTACGCGTGCGTCGTCGCTCTCGGCGCGGTCGTGCGCGGGGAGACGCCGCACTTCGACTACGTCGCCGGCGAGGCCGCGTCGGGGCTGCAGCTCGCCGCGATCGAGACCGGGGTCCCGGTCGCGTTCGGCGTGCTCACCGTCGACACTGCCGAGCAGGCTGAAGCCCGCATCGACAGAGCCGCAGACGCCGTGCGGACGGCGCTCGAGATGGCCGACGTGTTCGCGCAACTCCGCGCCAGCGCTCGCGCCTGAGGCCCGGCGTCGGCTACATTGTGGCCCGATGTCGAAGGTCTGCTCAGTCTGCGGAAAGAAGCCCGGGTTCGGCCACAACCGGTCGCACTCGATGGTCGCCACGAACCGGCGGTTCGACCCGAACCTCCAGCGCGTTCGCGTGCTCGTCGACGGCGTCCAGCGCCGCGCCTATGTCTGCACCCGCTGCCTCAAGGGCGGCAAGGTGCAGAAGGCCGTCTAGCAACCTCGTTCGCCGAGAGAGCGTCTAACCGGGCGCAGTGCCCGACCTCACCGTCGCCTCACCCCGGGGCTCCATCACCATCACGCGAGACGTGGTCGCGGAGATCGTCGCCGAAACCGCGGCGCGCTGCTACGGCGTTGTCGCGATCGGGCCGAAGTCGAAGGTGGGCCGCCTCCTGCGCCGCGACGGGATCACCGTCGGCGGCGACGCGGCCGGCATGCGGATCGGGCTCCACGTCGTCGTCGAGTACGGGCTGAACCTCGCGGAGGTCGCCGCCACGGTGCGCTCCCAGGTCGGCTACGAGGTCGAGCGGCTCACCGGCATGCCGGTCGAGTCGGTCGAGGTCGTCGTCGAGGACGTGAGGGTGTCGTGAGGGGACGCGTGTTGCAGCTGGCCAACGGGGCGCTGGCGGCGATCGAGGGCTCGCGCGGGCGGATCGACGACCTGAACGTCTACCCGGTGCCGGACGGGGACACCGGCACGAACCTCGCGCTGACCGTCGGCGCAGTCGTCGATGCGCTCGAGGCCGGCGGCCCGGACGACCGCGCCGCGCTCGCGCACGAGGTCTCCCGTGCGGCGCTGATGGGCGCTCGCGGCAACTCGGGGGTGATCCTCTCGCAGATCGTCCGCGGAGCCGCCGAGTCTCTCGCGACGAGCGACGACCTCGCCGCGGCGCTGCGGTCGGCGAGCGACGCGGCGTACAGGGCCGTCAAGAAGCCGGTCGAGGGGACGATGCTCACCGCGATCCGGGAACTGGCCGAGGCGGCCGAGGCCGGAGGAGACCTGGCTGCGCTCGTCATGCGGGGCGACGACTGTGTGGCGAGGACACGCGAGATGCTCCCGGTGCTCGCCGAGGCCGGGGTCGTGGATGCCGGCGCCGCCGGGCTCGTGGAGATCCTTCGCGGGATCGCCGGGGTCCTCACGGGCGCGCCGCTCGCGGCGCCGCGCATCGAGCAGCGCGCGCCGAGCGTCGACTCGATCCATCTCGGGCTCTCGGAGTTCAAGTACTGCACCGCGTTCGTGGTCGAGGGCGACCGGCTCGACGCGGACGAGATCGAGGCGGAGCTCGAGCCGCTCGGCGACTCGATCCTGGTCGTCGGCGACCCGACGGCGCTGAAGGTCCACGTCCACACCGACGACCCCGGGCGGGCGCTGTCGCTCGGAGTCGCTCGCGGCACGATCGCCGCGGTGGAGATCGCGAACATGCACGCTCAGACCCTGGATCGCGAGCAGCGCCTGCTGGCCGTCGTCCCCCGCGCCGAGGACGGGCCGTGCGCGCTCGTCGCCGTGGCCTCGGGCCACGGGAACCGGCAGCTGTTCGAGAGCCTCGGCGCCCACGTGGTCGACGGCGGCCGGACGATGAACCCGTCGACGGCGGAGCTTCTCGCCGCGGTCGACGCGAGCGGCGCACGCGAGGCCGTGATCCTGCCGAACGACCCGAACATCTTCCTCACAGCCGAGCACGCCGCAGAGGCCGCCTCGCGGCCGGTCTCCGTCATCCCGACGGAAACCTTGCAGGCCGGGCTTGCGGCCGCGGTCGCGTTCGACCCGTGGGCGTCGCGGGCCGACAACGTCGCGGAGATGAGCCGCGTGGTCTCCGAGGTCGCGACGGGGGCGGTGACGATCGCCTCGCGCGACGTGGAGACGAACGTCCTCTCGATCCGGAAGGGAGAGTGGCTCGGGCTGGTCGACGGCGTTCCAGTCGCGGGCGGCACGTCGTTCCAGGAGGTCGCCTGGGCGGTGACCGTGCAGCTCCTCGATACGCCGCGTGGGATCCTGACGCTTCTCACCGGGGAGGACCCGCAGCCACTCGACGGCCTGCTCGAGGACATCGCCGCGACCCATCCAGGCCTCGAGCTGGAGGTGCACGACGGCGGCCAGCCAGGCTACCCGCTGCTTCTTGGTGCCGAGTAACCTCCGCGGGTGGCGCGCCGCGTGGTCATCGTCGAGGACAACCGCCTCTTCCGCGAGACGCTCGAGCTCCTGCTCGCGCTTCGGCGACGGGATCGTGGCATGAACCTCACCGTCGAGAACACCGCGATCGTCCTCGACTCGACCGCGGACTTTCCCGAAGGGCCAGAGCGCTTCGCGAACTGGCGGATCGTGCCGCTCTACGTCAACCTCGGGGGCGAGAGCTACCGCGACTACGTCGATCTCGCCCCGGACGACCTCTACGCGCGACTCGAGAGCGGCGAGTCGGCGACGACCTCTCAGCCGACGCCGGGGGACTTCCTCGCCGTCTACGAGGAGCTCGCGCCGCACTACGAGCGGATCTACTCGCTCCAGCTCTCCTCGACCCTGTCGGGGACGTTCGAGTCGGCCAAGGCGGCCGCCTCGGGGATGGAGCCGGTGCGCGTCGTCGACACGCGCACTGTGTCGGCGGCTATCGCGATGCTCGCTCTCGCGGTGCAGCGGCGGCTGGAGCGCGGGACGACCGACAACGAGATCGACGCGCTCGTCGAGCGGTACCTCGTGACCCACGGGCTGCTTTTCACGGTCGACACGCTCGACTACGTCGCCCGCGGCGGCCGGATCGGTCGAGGCGCGGCGTTCGCGGGGACGCTCCTCAGCGTGAGGCCGATTCTCGGGCTCGAGGACGGAGAGGTCGTCCCGCTCAAGCGAGTGCGAGGGAGCGGAAAAGCGCTCGAGGAGCTCGGCGCGCTCCTCACTGCCGCAACCGGGGACGGGCCCTCCTTGCGCATCGGGATGGCGCATGCGGTGGCGCCGGACCGGCTCGCCTCGCTCGAGGCGATCGTGCGCGGTGCGAGGCCGCAGGCGGTGATCGAGGTGGTCACCGGGCTCGGTGCCGTCGTCGGCGCCCACGCCGGTCCCGGGACGATCGGGCTCTTCTGGTTCGACGACCCAACCTGACCGGGACCTATACTCGGGTACCCGTGGAGGAGCGGGAATTCTTGCGGCCCAAGGGGTTCGGGCGGCCGGAGCGGCTGGACGAGCCGCTCGAGAGCCTGCCGGGGATAGGGCAGTCGCTGTCACGCAAGCTCCGGCCGCTCGGGCTCGCCACCGTGCGCGATCTGCTCTTCAGGCGCCCGCGGCGGTACGAGCCCGAGGCGGGCGAGGTCACGGTCTCGCAGCTCTGGGGCGGGGAGGAGGTGGCGATCTCGGGGGTCGTCGAGTCGGTGTCGCTCCGGCGCCCTCGGCGCCGGCTCTCGATCGTGACCGCCCGCGTTCGGGACGCATCCGGCGCGATCTCGGCCAACTGGTTCAACCAGCCGTGGCTGGCGGACAAGCTCGTCGCGGGGACGGAGGTCCGCCTGCGGGGCCGTCTGTCGCCTCACGGCTTCGAGGTCCGCTCCTACGACCTCGGTCAGGCTCGCGCGACCGCGGACTTCGCGCCCGTCTACCGCGCGAGCGAGCAGGTGCCGTCGTCGCGACTGCGCGAGCTCGTGCGCTCGGCACTCGAGCTGCACGGGTACGACGTCCTCGATCCGCTGCCGGCCGAGACGGAGCTCCCGATCCGCCGGGACGCCCTCGCGGCGATCCACTTTCCCGAGGATCTCGACGAGGCCGAGACCGCGCGCCGGCGGCTCGCCTTCGACGAGCTCGTCGCCCTCCAGCTGGCGGTGCTACGCACGCGGGTCGAGGGTGAGCCCGGCCGGCCGCTGCCTCCGCCGGGCGAGTTGGTCGCGCGATACAGGGCCGCGCTTCCGTTCGCGTTGACCAAGCACCAGGAGCAGGCGATCGCAGAGATCGACGGCGACCTCGAGCGTGAACGGCCGATGCAGCGGCTGCTCCAGGGCGACGTCGGGTCGGGGAAGACGGTCGTGGCGCTGTATGCGCTCCTGCGCGCGGTGGAGGCCGGGCGGCAGGGGGCGCTGATGGTGCCGACCGAGACGCTTGCCGAGCAGCACTTCCTCACGGTCGAGAGCCTCTGCTCGGCCCTCGGCGTGCGGTCGGTGCTGCTCACCGGGAGCGGAGGCGGGAAGAAGGCTCGTGCGGCGATCGAGTCCGGCGAGGCGCAGATCGTGGTCGGGACCCACGCCCTGATCCAGCGGGAGGTCGTGTTCGCCGACCTGGCGGTCGCCGTGGTCGACGAGCAGCATCGCTTCGGGGTCGAGCAGCGGCAGGCTCTCTCCGGGCTGCGCCCGCACGTGTTGCACATGACCGCCACGCCGATCCCGCGGACGCTTGCGCTGACGGTGTTCGGTGAGCTCGACGTCACCGAGATCGAGAAGCCGCCGGCGAGCCGCAAGCCGATCGTGACCGCGTGGGTCGGGGCCGAGCGTTCCAGCGAGGCGTATGCGCGGCTCTGCGTCCACCTCGACGCCGGTCGGCAGGCCTACGTGGTGTGCCCGCTGATCGAGGCGTCCGAGACGCGGCTTGCCCGCGCGGCCGAGGCCGAGGCGGAGAGGCTGCAACGGGCCGAGCTCGCCGGCTACCGGGTGGGTTTGCTGCACGGACGCCTGAAGGCGGCGGAGCGCCGGGAGGTGATGCGGGCGTTCAAGGAGCGGGAGCTCGACGTGCTGGTCGCGACGACGGTGATCGAGGTAGGCGTGGACGTCCCGAACGCGACGATCATGATCGTCCAGGAGGCCGACCGGTTCGGGCTCGCGCAGCTCCACCAGCTGCGCGGCAGGGTCGGCCGCGGGGCGGAGCAGTCGTACTGCCTGCTCATCTCGCGGCCGAAACTGGAGCTCACCGAGGTCGCCCAGGCACGGCTCGAGGCGCTCGTCGAGACGACCGACGGCTTCGAGCTCGCCGACCGCGACTGGGAGCTCCGCGGAGAGGGCCAGCTCCTGGGCACCCGTCAGTCAGGCTTCGGCGATCTCCGCTTCACCCGCCTCCGTACCGACCGCGCCCTCCTCGAACGAGCCCGCGACCTCGCCCGGGAGCTCGTGACCGAGCCCGGCCCCTGGCACGACGAAGCCGACCGGATCGTCGCCGGCGCCGACCCGGCCAACCTGGCCTGACGAGACACCTCTCCGAGGGACGTGTCTCGTACCAGGTTACGTGTCGAGAGCGTGTCGTGGACACGGCTGGAACGACCAATTCGATCGGCGAAATCCCTGCAAATCCGCATGGCCAATCGGCCACGTCCTGTACCAGGTTACGTGTCGTGACTGCAACGTTGGTGTGACGGACTATCCACAGCGCGGCGCTAACGTCCACGGCCGTGAGGGTCATCGCGGGCGAGCTCAGGGGACGCCGGATCTCGGCGCCGAAGGGAACAGAGACGCGGCCTACGTCCGACTTCGTCCGCGAGGCGGCCTTCAACCTGATCGGCCCCGTCGACGGGGCCTCGGTGCTCGACCTCTACGCCGGCTCCGGCGCGCTCGGGATCGAGGCGCTCTCGCGCGGCGCAGCCCGGGCGCTCTTCGTCGACAGCTCACGGGAAGCCTGCCGCGCGATCGGCACCAATCTCGAGAAGCTCGGCCTGAAGGCGACCGTTCTCTGCCAGGACGCCTTGCGCGCCCTCGCCACCGAGCGCGGCCCCTACGACCTGATCCTGGCCGACCCGCCTTACGACTTCGCCGCCTACGACCGCCTGGCGCCCCACTTCACGCGGCTCCTCGCCGAGGACGGCCTCGCCGTCCTCCAGACTCCCGCGGCAGCGGAGCCCACCCTCCAGGGCCTCACCGTCCGCACCTCCCGCCGCTACGGCTCCGCGCGGCTTACCCTGTTCGAGCTGTGATCACCGCCATCTGCCCCGGCTCCTACGACCCCGTCACGAACGGCCACGTCGACGTGATCGCCCGCGCGGCGAAGATCTTCGACCGCGTCGTCGTCGGCGTCGTCGGCAATCCCCGGCACAAGGAGACGCTCATCGCCGTCGACGAGCGAATCGACCTCGTCCGCCAGGCGGTCGCCGGGATCCCGAACGTCGAGGTCGACGTCTTCAAGGAGCTCGTCGTCGAGTTCGCGCGCCGCTGGGACGCGAAGGTGATCGTGAAGGGCCTCCGCGTCATCTCGGACTTCGAGTGGGAGTTCCAGATGAACCAGCTGAACCGCACGCTCGCGCCCGAGATCGAGACCGTCTACGTGATGGCGAGCCCGCAGGTCAGCTTCGTCAGCTCGAGCGGCGTGAAGGAGATCGCCGCGTTCGGCGGAAGTGTCGATGAGCTCGTCCCGCCCGCCGTCGCCCGACGCCTCAAGGAGCTCTTCCCGCACGGCATCGGCGGCGCTCCACTCAACGCTCAGGAGTAGGATTCGCAGAACCACATGGACGTCCTCGTTCTCATCGACAAGCTCGACGACCTCGTGCACAACGCGAAGGCCGTCCCACTGACCGACCAGGTGCGGATCGACCGCGAGGAGATCTACGACATCCTCGACCAGATGCGCGCGACGATCCCGGAGGAGATCAAGCAGGCCCGGTGGATCGTCAAGGAGCGCCAGGAGATGCTCGCCGAGGCCAAGCGCGAGCAGGACCGGCTCCTCCAGGAGGCCCGCGAGCAGGCCGTCCGCGAGGCCAGCCAGACCGAGATCGTCAAGCTCGCCGAGCGCCAGGCGCAGGAGATCATCGACGAGGCCCGCCGCACCGCGCGCGAGACCCGCCTCGAGATGGAGGACTGGGCGGACGGCATCCTCGCCACCCTCGAGTCGAACCTCGACAAGTTCCTCACCGCGGTGCGCCGCGGCCGCGAGCGGCTCCACGAGCGCTCGCAGGAGGACGTCATGCCGCTCGAGGTCGACGAGGTCTCCTACTGAGCCGATGACGTTCTTCGACCTGCGCCGGGCAAAGCTCCGGCCCGGGGAGGAACACCGCGAGGCGCTCGAGGTCGAGCTGCCCGCGTTCGAGTTCGGGGGTCAGCGCTACCTCCCGGTCCCCGAGCTCGTCCCGGCCGCGCTCGCGGTCGCGCGCGCCGTGACCGGCACCGTCTTCACCCTCGACTTCACCGCGCGCCTCCACGGGCCGTGCTACCGCTGCCTCGGCGACGCAGTCCTCGACGTCCCGATCCACGCGCGCGAGTACCAGGCCTCCTCCCCCGACGACGAAGAGCTCCGCACGCCCTATCTCGTCGACAACCGCCTCGACGTCTCGGCCTGGGCCGGCGACGCCGTGGCCCTCGCGCTCCCGGACAAGATCCTCTGCCGCCCCGACTGCGCCGGCCTCTGCGCCGAATGCGGCAAGAATCTGAACGACGAGCCGCACGAGCACGCCGAGGCCGGGGTCGACCCCCGCTGGGCGGCCCTCGAAGCGTTACGCGAGGACGTTTAGCTACGCTGTCTCGCGCTCTCATGGCCGTCCCGAAGAGAAAGACGTCGAAGTCCCGCCGCGACAAGCGCCGGGCTACGCATTCCCTCGAAGCCCCGCGGGTGAACACCTGCCCGCAGTGCGGCTCGCCGAAGCTCGCTCACCGCGTCTGCCCGACTTGCGGCACCTACAAGGGCCGCGAGATCGAGCCGGTGCGCTTCCCCGGGTAGGCCGTCGTGGCCCGCGTCGCCGTCGACGCGCTGGGCGGGGACCGCGCACCCGAAGAGGTCGTTGCCGGCGCGCTCGATGCTGCGAAGACCGGCATCGAGGTGACGCTCCACGGTCCCGCGGGACTCGACACCGGCGGGCTCCCGCTCGTCGTCGCCACCGACGAGCCGATCGGGATGGCCGAGAAGCCGTCCGAGGCCGTCCGCGGCAAGCCCGACTCGTCGCTCGTGAGCGCGGTCCGAGCGGTCGGCGACGGCCGCGCAGACGCGGTCCTCTCGGCCGGGAACACCGGTGCGATGCTCGCCGCCGGCCTGCTGAACCTCCGCCGCGCTCCCGGGGTTCTCCGCCCGGCGATCGCCCTCCCCCTGCCGACGCGCGGCGGCGTCTCGCTTCTGATCGACGGAGGCGCCAACGCCGACTGCCGACCCGAGCACCTCGCGCAGTTCGCGGTCATGGGCTCCGTGTTCTGCCGCGAGATCCTCGAGAAGCCGGACCCCACGGTGCGGCTGCTCTCGATCGGGGAGGAGCCGGAGAAGGGGAACCAGCTCACGATCGAGGCCCACGCCCTCCTCGCCGAGGCCGAGGGAATCAGGTTCGAGGGGAACGCCGAGGCGCGTGACCTCCTCCGCGGCGCCGGCGACGTCGTCGTCACCGACGGCTTCACCGGCAACGTCGCGCTCAAGCTGCTCGAGGGCGGGATCAAGGAGCTCCTCGACCTGCTCCGCGAGGAGATCAGCGCCACCGCCACGGGAAAGCTAGGCGGCCTGCTGATCCGCCCCGCCGCGCGCCGCCTTCGCGCCCGTCTCGACCCCGACACCTACGGCGGCGCGTACCTCCTCGGCCTCAATGGCCTGGCCGTCATCGCCCACGGGAATTCGGGCCGTCGCGCGATCGGAAACGCGATCGAGTTGGCCGCTCGCGGCGCCGAGCACGAGGTCGCCCGGCGGCTCGCCGAGGCCCTCTCAGCCGAGTCGCCCCTCCGTGTATGATCGGCGCGCTTTCCAACCCCTGTAACCAAACCGAACGATGAGGTGACATGGCAGCGTCCCAGGAAGAGGTCTACGAGCGCGTCAAGGAAGTCCTGACCGAACAGCTCGGAGTCGATGCGAGCGAGATCACGCCCGAGGCGTCTTTTCAGGAGGACCTCGATGCCGACTCGCTCGACCTCGTCGAGCTGATCATGGAGCTGGAGGACCAGTTCGGGATCAAGATCTCAGACGAGGATGCTCAGAAGATCACGACGGTCGGCCAGGCGGTCGACTACGTCACGTCGCACCAGTAGAGCCGGCCTCGCAGGGCTCATCGGGGCCTTGCCACCCGAGCGGGCGGCGGCGGTCTTCACGCACTCGAGCTGGGCGTCGATCCGGAGCCAGTCGTACGAGCGGCTCGAGTTCCTCGGCGACTCCGTGCTGGAGCTCGCGATCGCCCACGACCTCTACGACCGGTTCCCGGAGTACGAGGAGGGGCAGATGGCGAAGCTCCGCTCGCAGGTCGTCTCGCGCGCGAGCTGCGCGGTGATCGCCGAGGAGCTCGGCCTCGGTGCGCGGCTCCTGGAGCACCATCCGGGGCCGGAGAGCACCGAGGCAATGCGACTGGCGGGCAACCGCAACGTCCTGGCGGCCCTGCTCGAGGCGGCGATCGCGGCGCTCTACCTCGAGCACGGGTTCGAGGCCGTCGCCGGGTCGATCGTGGCCGCGTTCGAGCCGCGGATCGAGTACGCGCTCACCCACAAGGTCGACTACAAGACCGAGCTGCAGGAGGAGCTCGCCCGCCGCGGCCGCTCGGTCAGCTACGCGCTCCTCGACTCCGAGGGGCCCGCACACGAGCGCACGTTCACCGCCGCGGCGGTGATCGACGGAGTCCAGTCGGGCGTGGGCAAGGGCGGCTCGAAGAAGGACGCCGAGCAGGAGGCTGCGCGGGAGGCGCTCGAGGGCCTCACCGCAGTAGACGCCGGTACGCCTCCTGCGTCCGGTCGCTCGGCCTGATCCCGAGCTCCTCGCGGAGCTTCGTACGCAGCGCCTCGTAGAGGATCGCGTCGGCGCCACCGAGCAGGAGAGCGGCTTCAGAGGGGCTTGCGAGCTCCTCATCGCTGGAGGCACGTCCTAGTCGACCTGCAAACTTGCCGTCGCGTGCATCTCAAGGCGGTCAAGCTCCGTGGCTTCAAGTCGTTCGTGGACCCGGTCGAGGTGCACCTCGAGCCGGGCGTCGCGGTCGTCGTCGGGCCCAACGGCTCCGGAAAGTCCAACGTCTCAGACGCGATCCTCTGGGCGACGGGGTCGCTGAGCCCGCACGAGCTTCGCGCCGAGAAGCCCGACGACGTGCTCTTCTCCGGGTCGGCAGGCCGCAAGCCGGTCGACTTCTGCGAGGTCGAGCTCGTCTTCGACAACGCGGACGGCGCCTGGCCCGAGCTGCCGTTCTCGGAGGTGTCGCTCTCGCGGCGTCTTCATCGCGGCGGCGAGGGCCAGTACCTCGTCAACCGCGCTGCCGTCCGCCGGATCGACCTGATCGAGCTTCTCTCCGACGTCGGCCTCGGCGGCGGCCTGCGCTCCGTGATCTCGCAGGGGAGCGTCGAGACCGTGCTCGCTGCAAAGCCGGCCGAGCGTCGCGCCCTCGTCGAGGAGGCGGCCGGGCTCGGGCGCTTCAAGCTCCGCAGGCACCGGGCCGAGCTCAAGCTCGCGCGGGTCGCGACCCAGACGGAGCGCGCCCGCGACCTCGAGGACGAGGTGCGCAAGCGCCTTCGCCCGCTGGCCCTCCAGGCGACCGCTGCCGAGCGGGCCGAGAAGCTCGCCGCCGAGATCGCCGGCGTCGAGGCAGGGATCGCCGTGCTCGACCTCGCTTCTCTCGACGCGCGACGGGGGGCTGCGAAAGAGCGCCGCGAACAGGAGCTCGTCGCGCGCCGCGAGCTCGACGCGAGGATGGAGGCGCTCGTGGCTGCACGCTCGGCTGCCGAGGACGAGCTCACCGACGCTGCCGGCGAGCGTGAGGCGCACACCGCCGCGCTCTACGCGCTCCGCTCGGGGAGCGAGCGGCTGGCCCTGCGCCGCGAGGGGGCGGCTGCGCTTGCTGCCCGGCTGGCCGCAGGCCTGGAATCAGCACGTGCCTTCGAGCCGGCGCGGGCTCACGAGGCGTTGTCGGCGGCTCGCGACGCGTCCTCCGCCGCCCGGGCGGCCACCGCTGCCAGGGCGGGCGCCGAGGTGGCGGCTGCGGAGGCCTGGGCCCGGGTCGCCGGCGCGGAACGAGCACGTCTCGCCGCCGTGACCGGAGCGATCGAGAGCCTGGCGGCCGAACGGGCGACTCATGAGGACGCGCTCGTCGGCGGGGGGCCCGGGAGGCTTCTAGCCCTGCGTGGGGCTGCGGGGAGGATCGGGCTGCTTCAGGAGACCGCGGCGCGTCTCCGCGCGGACGCTGCGGGCGAGCTTGTCGAGGCCGAGGCACGAGAGGCGCGCGGGCCGTCTCCCGACGAGCTCGGACGCGCCGCCGACGAGGCCGAGAGCGCCGCCCGCGCCGCTGCGCGCGACCGTGACGACCTCTCCGCCCGCTCCGACCTCGCCCGCCGGCGCCTGGCTGCCCTCGACGGGTCGCTGGCGGAGCGCGAGGGCCTGCCTCCTGCCGCGAGGGCGCTGGCCGAGAGCGGCGAGCAGCTCGTCCTCTCGGCGATCGAGGCCGAGCCCGGCCGCGAGCGCGCCGTCGCTGCGGCCCTCGGCCGGCTGGCCGCGGGCGTCGTCGCCGGCGACGCGGAGCGCGGGCTCGAGCTCGTCAGGCAGGCACAGGCCTCCGGCCTCGGATCGCTCGTAGTGCTCGTCGGCCGCGATCCACGTCAGATCGTCGAGAGCCTCCCCGTCGTCGAGCCCGAACGGCTCCTCGACTCTGCGATTCCGGCGGTGACTGCCGACGGGATCGGCTGGGATCCCGCGCGCGGTGAGCTGTGGTTCGCCGGCGAGACGGCCGAGGCGCTCCTGCTCGAGCTCGAGGCGAGCCGCCGCCGGCACGCAGCCGAGCTCGCCCGGCTCGAAGAGTCGGCTCGGGCGGCGGAGGCCACAGCGGTCGAGGCGGCGGAGCGAGCGCATCAGGCCGCGTCCGCGTTTGCTCCGGTCGCCCACCTTCGCGGCGCCCGCCACGCCGATCCGCGCGTGCTCGCTCGGGTGGTTCGAGGCGCGGAGCGACTCGACGAGACGCTTCGCGTGGCTGCTGTACGCGCGGCCAGGCTCGAGGAGCCTCTGGCCGCCCGCGCGGCCACGGCGGCTGAGGCCCTCGCCGCGCTTGCTGCGCGCGACGCCGACCTTCGGCGCGAGGCGGCCGGGATCGAAGCTCGGGCGCGCGACGCCGAGCGCGTCGCGAGCGGTCGCACTGCAGCGCCGAGCGGCGATCCGGATGCGCTCCGGGCCAGGGCGGAAGCACTTGCCGAAAACGCCCGTGCAGCCGCCGAGGCCGAGCGGGCCGCCGCGGAACGGGCCGAGGCGGCATCGCGGTCGCCGGCCGAGGCTGGTCCGACGGGCAGGGTCGACCTCGCCGTCCTCGAGCGGCTCACCTCCCAGGCCGTTCGTCTCGAACACGCCTTGAGCTTCGAGACCGCCGCGATCGAGGCGCTCCTGCGTTCCCGGGTCGACGCCGATTCGGCCAGGACGGGCGAGCTCGGGGCGACGCTTCGCCGCTTCGGTGCCGAGGAGGTCGAGCTTCGCGGACTGCTCACAGGCGGCGCCGAGCGTGCGAGCGCCCTCGACGTCGAGCTCGCCCGCATCGACGCGGAGCGCGACGAGGCCGAGCGGCGGCTGAACGCCGCCGGTTCGGAGCCGGCGGACGGCGACGACCGGGCCGAGCTGGCGACGCGCCTCGAGCGGCTCGAGCGCCGCCGCGAGCAGCTCGGCCAGGTGAACCCGCTCGCGAAGGAGGAGTACGAGGCCGAGAAGGAGCGCCTCGACGAGCTGTCGCTGCAGCGTGCCGACCTCGAGCGCAGCCTGGGCGAGCTCGAAACGCTGCGGCGCGACCTCACCGAGACAGTCGAGAGGCGCTTCGAGGAGACCTTCGCCGCGGTCGAGCTGCACTTCTCGCAGGTGGTCGAGAGCCTCTTTCCCGGCGGGCAGGGCCGCCTGCGCCTGACGGAGCCCTCGGAGGAGGGAGAGGAGCCCGGGATCGAGGTCGAGCTCCGCCCGGCCGGCAAGCGGGTCACGCGCCTTTCGCTTCTCTCGGGCGGCGAGAAGGCTCTCGGCGCGATTGCCTTCCTGTTCTCCCTGTTCCTCTCGCGACCGAGCCCGTTCTACCTTCTCGACGAGGTCGAGGCCGCCCTCGACGACACGAACATCGGCCGCTTCACCGCGCTCCTGCGGGAGTACGCGGATCGGGCGCAGTTCATCGTGATCACCCACCAGAAGCGCACGATGGAGGCCGCCGACGTCCTCTACGGCGTCACGATGGGCGGCGACGGCATCTCGCAGATCCTCTCGCGCCGGCTCCCACACGAGCAGCCTGCCGCGGCGACGGCCTGACGAGACGGCGATCCGGTCCGCGACCGCGTGCGTAGGTCCTTGCATGACCATGATCCGCTACTTCCTCATCGCCGCTTCAGTGGTGGCGCTGCCGTTGCTCCTCACCGCCTGTGGCGGCGGGGGCGGGGGCTACTAGACCCGACTCGCGCTACTCGTTCCGTCCCGCGGTAGAGTTCGCCGGTCCTTCGTCCACGACGACTCCACCGCGGCCCTGTCCGACCATCACAGCGAGTACCTGCAGCGTGCGGTCGCGGCGCTGACGCCCGAGGGGCACCGCCGAGTCGACGAGCTTCTCGAGCAGCTCGCCACGGCCTTCCCCGGCCACCCGTGGCTCGTCGCGTTCGCGAAGGCGCGCGAAGACGAGGCCGACGACGGCACCCTTTCCGCCGGCGCAACCGACCCCGTCCATCGGCTCTCGGACGACGAGCTCGAGACGCTCGCGGCGGGGTTCATGTCGATCCGGGACCAGGAGCCGGCCGATGACGTCGGCGACTGGGCGAACGCCGTCATCGCCCTGCTGGAGGACGAGATCCACGGCCGGCCCATCTAGCCTCACCCAGGGGTAGCGTTCCAGCGCATGGCGCGGAGCTGGGCCGAGTTCCTGGGGGATGCCGAAGGGCCGTACGAGACGGAGGTGGCTCGGCGCGGGTTCACCGCGCGCCTCCGCGACTCGCTCTCACGTTCGCGGCGGGCTCTGACCGAGCAGATCGCCGTCGCCGCGTTCGATCCCGGGGACGCGGCCTCCTGGGAGCGGCTGGAGGAAGCGCTGATCGGCGCCGACGTGGGCGTGAAGGCGACCGCCGAGCTCGTCCGCCGGCTCGAGGCGCGCCAGGTCTCCGGCGACCTCGGCGAGCCCCTCGCCGAGGAGATCGCCTCGCTCTTCGGCTCGCCGCCGACGCTCTCCCTCGAGGCCCGGCCCTCGGTGATCCTCGTGGTCGGCGTGAACGGCACGGGCAAGACGACGACGATCGGCAAGCTCGCCCAGAAGCTCCGGGAGCACGGCCGCTCGGTCACGGTCGGCGCCGCCGACACGTTTCGCGCCGCTGCCGAGGAGCAGCTGGAGGAGTGGGCGCGCCGCGCAGGCGCGCAGTTCGTCGGCGGCGAGCGCGGCGGCGACCCGGCCGCGGTCGCGTACGACGCGGTCGGAGCGGGCGGCGACGTGGTGATCGTCGACACGGCCGGGCGCTTGCACACGCAGACGAACCTGATGGACGAGCTCACCAAGGTGCGGCGCGTCATCGGCAGCCGGGTCGACGGCGCCCCGCACGAGACGCTCCTCGTGATCGACGCGACCACCGGACAGAACGGGTTACAGCAGGCGCGTCTCTTCGGCGAGACGGTCGGCGTCACCGGCGTCGCCCTGACGAAGCTCGACGGCTCGGCAAAGGGCGGGATCGCCGTCCCGATCGCCTACGAGCTCGGGCTCCCTGTGAAGCTGATCGGCGTGGGGGAGGGTCTCGACGACCTGCGCCCCTTCGATCCGCTCGACTTCTCCCGCGCGTTGGTCTCGGACTGAACGCTCGAGCCGCTCTCAGCTCACTCACAGTCGCCCGCCGGATGATGGTCGTCGATCACAGACGACGAAAGGACAGGTGAGATCGATGGAACCGCGGATCACGCGCAGGCAGGCGCTCGGCGCCGCCGGCTCGGCCGGGGCGGCGCTGCTCGTCTCGCGCGGCGCCCTGAATGTGCTTGGACAACTCGCTGCGGCAACCCCCGCCGCAGCCGCGACGAGCGCAGGCACGGTTGCGATCACCCCGACGATGACCGAAGGCCCCTACTGGATCGACGAGATGCTGCGCCGCTTCGACGTGCGGAACAACACCGCCACGGCGTCGGCCTCGGCCGGCGCCGTGCAGGCCGGCGTCCCGCTGGCGCTCAAGATCAACGTCCTCGACACGGCGAGCGGCGGCGCGATCAACGGCGCCCACGTCGACATCTGGCACGCAAATGCCTACGGGCTCTACTCCGACGAGGGCGGCCAGCCGGGCGGCTCGTCCACCTCGGGCCAGAACTTCCTGCGCGGCTACCAGGTCACCGGCGTCGACGCCGGCGCGCTCGCTGCCGCGGTCGACGGGCAGGTCAACTTCAAGACGATCTGGCCGGGCTGGTACTCGGGCCGCGCGATCCACATCCACGTACGCGTCCGCACGTACGACGGCAGCTCGGTCGCGACGAACTACACGACGCAGATCTTCTTCTCCGACGCCGACAACGACACCGTGCTCTCCGGCGCCGCCCCGTACGACGCCCGCTCGCCGAAGACCGACCCGACGACCGACGAGACCGACAACGTCCTCACCTCCTCGGCGCACGCGACGAATATCGTCCCGGTCACCGGCACCATCGCCGAAGGCTTCGCCGGGACGTTCACGATCGGCCTCACCGGGGTCGCCTCGAATGCCGCCGCCGAGACCCAGGCGCTGACGGCGAGCATCGTCTCGGCGAAGGTGACCAGGGCCTCGAACGGCAACCGGACCGTCGCCGTCTCCGTGAAGACAAACCGAAGCTCGACGGCCCACGCCAGCCTTCTCCGCGACGGCAGGACGCTCGCGAAGGCCGCCGGGCAGCTCACCGCGGGCAACCACACGCTGCGGATGGCGCTCGGCAAGAGCGTCGAGGCGGGTGCGGCGACCGTGAAGCTCGTGCTCGCCGCGAACGCCACCACCGTGACGCGCACGAGGAAGGTGAGCGTTCCGGCGTAGGGCGCCCTCTACACTGGTCGGGCATGTTCGACACCCTCTCCGACCGGCTCGGAACCGCTCTCGGCGACCTGCGGAAGCGGGGCAAGCTCGACGAGGAGTCGGTCTCGCGCGCGATGCGCGAGATCCGCCTCGCGCTGCTCGAGGCGGACGTCAACCTCGACGTCGTCCGGAGCTTCGTCGAGAGGGTCCGCGAGCGGGCGCTCGGCGAGGAGGTGCTGAAGGGCCTCACGCCGGGTCAACACGTGGTGAAGATCGTCGACGAGGAGCTCACGGATCTCCTCGGCGCCGACACCACCGAGCTCGAGCTCGGCCCGCGCTCGGTGATCCTGCTCGCGGGCCTGCAGGGCTCCGGTAAGACGACGGCTGCCGCGAAGCTCGCGAAGCAGCTGAAGGAGCGTGGGCGCAAGCCCGGGCTCGTCGCCGCCGACCTCGCCCGGCCCGCCGCGATCGACCAGCTCGAGCAGCTCGGCGCCCAGATCGGCGTCCCGGTGTTCCGCACCGACACGACCGACCCTGTCGAGGCGGCCCGCTCGGGTCTCGAGCGGGCGCGCGAGGACCGCCTCGACACGGTGATCATCGACACTGCCGGCAGGATCCAGATCGACGCCGAGCTGATGGACGAGCTCGAGCGCGTGCGCGACGCGACGACCCCAACGGGCGCGCTCCTCGTCCTCGACGCGATGACCGGCCAGCAGGCGGTCGAGGTCGCGAAGGTCTTCCAGGAGCGGATCGACTTCGACGGCGTGATCCTCACCAAGCTCGACGGTGACGCCCGCGGCGGCGCGGCGCTCTCGGTGAAGAGCGTCACGGGCCGCCCCATCATGTTCGCCTCGACGGGCGAGAAGCTGGACGCCCTCGAGGTCTTCCATCCCGACCGCATGGCCTCGCGCATCCTTGGGATGGGCGATGTCCTGACCCTGATCGAGCGGGCCGAGCAGGCCACCTCCGCCGACGAGGCCGCACGGATGGAGGCGCAGCTCCGCAAGGGCCAGTTCACCTTCGACGACTTCCTCTCGGCGCAGCGGATGCTCCGTCGCATGGGGCCGCTCCAGGGGATCTTGAAGATGATGCCCGGGATGGGCCAGCTCGCCGATGCCGACGTCGACGAGACTCGCCTGAAGCGCGTCGAGGCGATCGTGCTCTCGATGACACCCCGCGAACGCGCGGTCCCCCACTCGATCGACGGCCATCGCCGGGTCCGGATCGCGGGTGGCTCGGGAACCACCGTCCAGGAGGTCAACCAGCTCCTCGAGGCCCGAAAGATGATGGAGAAGATGATGGGCCAGATGGGGAAGGGCAAGATGCCGGCGCTGCCCGGCCTGGACGGCATGGCCGGCGCGATGCCCGGCGCGCCGCCCGGCGTGGCCCCGCTTTCGCGCCGCACCCCGCCGAAGAAACGGAAGGGCAACAAGAGACGGTCGGGTCGTCGGTAACCTGTCGACATGGCAGTCAAGCTCAGGCTCACCCGTGTGGGCTCCAAGAAGAACCCGATCTACCGCGTGGTCGCCGCCGACTCGCGTTCCCCCCGTGACGGGAGGTTCCTCGAGATCGTCGGCCGGTACAACCCGCAGACCGACCCCTCGACGATCGATCTCGACGACGAGAAGATCAAGGGCTGGCTCGAGAAGGGCGCGCAGCCGACCGAGGCCGTCGCCCGTCTGATCAGGGCCACTTCCCGCGACAGTTCGGGCTGATGGCTCCGACGTCTGTGTCGCGGGAAGTGGCTAGTCGGCCTCGGTAGCTCGATGCCTACTAGCCATTTCCCTCTCGCAGCGGTTTCGCCCCGCGGCAGCGACCCCGTCGAGGGAAATGGCCATGGCTGAGCTCCTCGCGTACCTTGCGCGCGAGCTCGTCGACGACCCCGGTGCCGTGCACGTGGACAGCGAGGAGCGCGACGGCGCGCTCGTCCTCCACCTGCACGTCGCCCCGGACGATGTCGGCAAGGTGATCGGGCGCGGCGGGCGGATCGTCCGCGCATTGCGCACCGTCGTCCGGGCGAGCTCGGCCCGTGACGGACGGCGCGTGCTGGTCGAGATCGCGGATTGACCGAGCCGGAACGGGTCGCGGTGGGTCGAGTCGGGCGCCCGCACGGCCTCGACGGTGCCTTCTTCGTCGAGGATCCCTCCGACGACGCCCGCTGGTTCGAGCCGGGGGCGCGACTGATCGCCGGAGGCGAGGAGGCGGAGGTCGTCACCGGGCGGCGCGGGGCAGGCGGCCGTCCGGTCATCCGGCTCGACCGGCCCGTCGAGCGCGGGACGAGGCTCGAGGTTCCGCGAGAGGCACTGCCGGAGCCGGAGGAGGGCGAGTACTACACGTTCCAGCTCGTCGGGCTCGAGGTCGTCGAGGACGGCGGCCAGGTGCTCGGCCGCGTCGCGGCGGTCCACCCCGGCCCGGCGAACGACAGCCTCGACCTCGGCGGCGGCGTGCTGTTGCCGCTGGTCGAGGCGTGTATCCGAGCCGTCGACCTGGAGGCGGGGCGTATCCTTGTCGCGCCCGGTTTCTCGGACACCGACTGACCTCCTTTGCGTCTAGACGTCTTCACTCTCGTTCCGCATGCCTTCGCATGGCTCACCGAGCAGCGCCCGGTCGCGACCGTCCTCGGCGGTGAGCTCGACCTGAGGCTCTTCTCGTACCGGGACACGACGCCGCTCGGATCGGGGGCTGTCGACGACGAGCCGTACGGCGGCGGTGCGGGGATGGTCTTGCGCGTCGACGTCGTCTCGGCTGCGCTCGACGCGGTCTACGGCGGCAAGCCGGGCCACCGCGTTGTCGCCCTGAGCCCGCAGGGCGCGCAGCTCACGCAGGAGGTGGTCGAGGAGCTGGCGAAAGAGGAGCACTTGACGCTCCTCTCCGCCCGCTTCGAGGGCTTCGACGAGCGGATCGTCGAGCATCTGGCCACCGACTCCCTCTCGATCGGCCCCTACGTTCTGTCGAACGGGGATCTCCCGGCCATGGTTCTCGTCGACGCCGTCGCCCGTCGGCTGCCCGGCGCGCTCGCCGAGGGCTCGGGCGAGCTCGAGAGCTTCTCGGCGGAGCTCGGCGGCGGGCTCGAGCATCCGCACTACACGCGCCCCGCGGAGTTCCGCGGCTGGCGCGTTCCCGACGTCCTCCTGTCGGGCGACCACGGGAAGATCGAGCGCTGGCGGAAGGAGCATGTGCGTTGAGGAACCCCATCGACCGCTTGACCGTGGGGCTGCCCCACAGCCTGCGCGTGACGATCGACTGGCTCGTCACGATCCTGGGCGCGATCCTGATCGTGCTCGCGATCAAGCAGTGGGTCATCAACCCGTACCGGATTCCGTCGAGCTCGATGGAGCCGACGCTCCACTGCGCGTACCCGGGCGACGGCTGTCTCGCGAAGGGCGGCCTCTTCAGCGGCTCGGACCGGGTGCTCGCCTGCCGCATCTGTTACGACCTGTGGAGCCCGAAGCGGGGCGACATCGTCGTCTTCAACACGCCGCCGAAGGCACTCGTGGCCTGCGGCACCGGCGGTGTGTACGTGAAGCGGCTGATCGGGCTTCCCGGCGATACGTGGGAGGAGAAGAACGGCTACGTGTACATCAACGGCAAGAAGCTCGACGAGCCGTACATCAAGCCGGAGTTCCGCGACCAGTTCAGCTACCCGGCGAAGCAGATCCCGCCGGGGTACTACTTCATGATGGGCGACAACCGCAAGGGCTCCTGCGACTCGCGGCGGTGGGGGCTCGTGCCCCGGAAGAACCTGATCGGCAAGGTCGTTTCGACCTACTGGCCGCCGCCGCGAATCTCGATCCAGTCCATCTTCGCCCGGCTCTGACAGCCGCTGGTACCATCACCAAAGCCCTGCGGGGCGCCTCCTCATGAGCACGATCATCCAAGAGCTCGAGCGCGCCCAGCTGCGCGAAGTGCCGCGGTTCAAGGCCGGGGACACGGTGCGTGTGCACTTCAAGGTCATCGAGGGCAACCGCCAGCGGATCCAGGTGTTCGAGGGGATCGTGATCAAGCGCCAGGGCGCGGGCGTGCGGGAGACCTTCACGGTGCGCAAGAACTCCTTCGGCGTCGGCGTCGAGCGGACGTTCCCGCTGCACTCGCCGAAGATCGACAAGATCGAGGTCGGCGCGATCGGCGACGTGAACCGGGCGAAGCTCTACTACCTCCGCGGCAAGGTCGGCAAGAAGGCCCGCGTCCGCGAGCTCCGGCAGTCGTAGTTCCTACACCGTTCGGCCGATGGCAGGCGCCGGGTGCGGCGCTATCCTCGGGCGCGTGGCGAAACGAACCGGGCTGAAGCTCTTCTCGTTCGACCGGCGTCTCGGCGTGCGGTTCGTGGCGGGAGCCGACGAGGCGGGACGCGGGCCGCTCGCGGGCCCGCTCGTCGTCGCCGGGGTGCTCCTCGACCTCGAGCGCCTGCGAGACCATCGCGTACGGCCGCTCGCGTTCCTGAACGACTCCAAGCAGTGCAGGCCCGAGCAGCGCGAGGAGCTCTACCGGGCCGTCCTCGCCGCGGCCGAGCGGGTGGCGGTGCGCGTGTTCCCGCCGGCGGTGATCGACCGGGACGGGTTGCATCGCTCGAACCTGCGCGGACTGCGGGAGGCGCTGTGGGCCTGCCAGCCCGCTGAGATGTGCCTGGTCGACGGGTTCAAGCTCGGCCCCCTCGCGCCGCCGCATCGCGCCGTCGTCGACGGCGACGAGAAGAGCGCCGCGATCGCGGCGGCCTCGATCGTCGCCAAGGTAACCCGCGACCGCTACATGCACGCGATCGACGCCTGCTATCCCGGGTATGGCTTCGCCTCCCACGTCGGGTACATCACGCCGTCGCACAGTGCCGCCGTCCGGCGGATCGGGCCGAGCGAGATCCACCGCCGCTCCTTCCAGGCGCTCTGCTACCGCGGTGACGCGGATGTCGAGCTCGTCGCGGCGGAGGCGTAGGCCCCGGCACCCGACCGAGCGGCGCGCGGCCTGGTGGTACCGGCTGCACGGGTACCGCGTGCTGGGCACGAACGTGTGGGTCGCCGGATACGAGCTGGACCTCGTGGCGCTGCGTGGCCGGACGGTCGTCTTCTGCGAGGTGAAGTCGAAGAGCGGCCCAGGCTGGGGCGACCCGCTCGAGATGGTCACGCCCGAGAAGCAGCGCCGCGTGCGGCGGGCGGCGGAGACCTGGCTCGCGTACCGGGGCGAGTACCGGGACTACCTCGTCCGCTTCGACGTCGTCGCGGTGCGTGGGCGGCGCCTCGAGTGCGTGCGGGCGGCCTTCTGAGCGGAAGGGAGGTCCGAGGACTGGTCGCGAGACGCGCCTGGCCGCTCAGGCCTCGCCGGCGTCGTGGGCGACGAGGGCGATCTGTACGCGATTGTGAGCCGGGGATCTCTAGCCGCGACTCGGTTGTGGATAGATCGTTTGTGAATCGTCGGAAACGCGTGAACCTCGGTTGCGCAAAATGACAACATGCTCGCGCGCACGGTCACGCATGCGCTCGTCGGCCTCGACCCCAGGCGGGTCGAGGTCGAAGCGCATCTGCAGGGAGGCGCGCCCGCGTTCGCGATCGTCGGGCTCGCCGACCGCGCCTGCCAGGAGGCGAAGGAGCGGGTCCGCAGCGGCATCGAGTCGGCGGAGCTCGACTGGCCCGGCCACCGCATCATCGTCAACCTCGCCCCGGCCGACCTTCGCAAGGAGGGCTCTGGCTTCGACCTCCCCATCGCCCTGGCGGTGCTCGAAGCCTCCGCCCAGATCCCGTCCGGGTGTCTCGCGGGTCACGCCGCGATCGGCGAGCTCGCCCTGGACGGGCGGCTCCGGCCGGTTCCGGGCTCGCTCGTCGCCGCCGAGGGGGCGCGCCGGAGCGGCTCCGAACGGCTCGTCTGTGCGGCAGAGTCCGGCGCGGAGGTCGCGCTCGCCGGGATCGAGCCGGTGCCGGTGCGGCACCTCGCCGAGGCGGTCGCCTACTTCCGCGGCTACCTCCCACTGCCTCCGGCGGGACGGGCCCCGCACGGCGACCGGTCGCCTCCGCCCCCTGACCTCGCCGACGTCCGCGGCCAGGAGCGCGCCCGCCGGGTGCTCGAGATCGCCGCGGCCGGTCGACACAACCTCCTGCTCGCAGGGCCACCGGGGATCGGGAAGACCATGCTCTCTCGCCGGCTTCCCGGGATCCTGCCCCGCCTCGACGACGAAGCGGCACTCGAGGTCACGAGGATCCACTCCGTCGCCGGGGTGCTTCCGCCCGGCTCGGGCCTGGTGCGCACACCGCCCTTCCGGGCCCCACACCACACGGCGTCCGTCGCAGCCATCGTCGGGGGTGGCTCGAGCCCCCGCCCGGGAGAGGTGACGCTCGCACACCACGGCGTCCTCATGCTCGACGAGCTCCCCGAGTTCCCGAGATCGATCCTCGAGGCGCTCCGCCAGCCGCTCGAGGACGGCACCGTCTCGATTGCCCGCGTCGGAGGCCGCTGGCTCTATCCGGCCCGGTTCATGCTCGTAGGGACGATGAACCTGTGTCCGTGCGGCGGGCGCGGCGACGCCCAGACCGGGTGCTCCTGCTCTCCCCAGCAGCTCGACCGCTACCGCGACAAGCTCTCACGTGCGCTGCTCGACCGCTTCGACCTCATCGTCGCGCTCCCCCGGCCCCGGGCCGTGGAGCTCGCGGCCCCGCCCGGCGAGGCCTCGGACGACGTACGGGGGCGAGTGATCGCGGGGCGCAAGGCGCTCGTGACGGAGATTCCCGCATTCGTCGCCGACTCCGACGAGCTTCTGGCTCGCGCGGTGGAGCGCCTGCCGCTCTCTGGCCGGGGACGCGCGCGAGTGTCCCGGGTCGCGAGGACGATCGCGGCGCTGGCCGGATCACCCACCGTGCTTCCTGAGCACCTCGCCGAGGCGCTCTCGTATCGCTCGCCTTCGGAGCTGGGGACGAGATGAGCGGGCTCGCCCTCGCGCTCTTCGCGGCCTCGAACGATGCGCACGCCACCGACCGTGAGCGACGATCCGCTCGATTCGCGGCGTTTCTCGACGGCTTCGACGAGGAAGCTGAGCGCGTCCGACTTGCGGCGTCCGGGATCCGCTGGCTTGCCCGCTCCGATCCCGGCTTTCCGCCCAGGCTCGCCTCGATCCACGATCCGCCGCCGGGGCTATTCCTGCGCGGCCTCGGAGATCCCGGTCTTCTCTCCGCTCCCTCCGTGGCGGTGGTCGGCGCGCGCGCCTGTACCGACTACGGGGCCCACGTGGCGCGCTCCCTCGCCCGCGAGCTTGCCGCGGCCGGCGTCGTCGTGATCTCGGGCCTCGCCCGCGGCGTCGACGGTTGGGCGCACCGAGGCTCTCTCGACGCCGGCGGCGCGACCGTCGCCGTGCTCGGCTGCGGCATCGACCGTGACTACCCCCGCGCTCACGCCTCCCTCGCCGGCGAGATCGTCGCGACGGGCCTCGTCGTCTCGGAGTATCCGCCGGGCGTGGCGCCGGCCCCCTGGCGCTTTCCAGCCCGCAACCGGATCGTGGCGGGTCTCGCCCTGGCGGCGGTGGTCGTCGAGGCCCGTGAACGAAGCGGAGCGCTGATCACGGCGGACCTCGCGCTGGAAGAAGGGCGTGAGGTGCTGGCCGTCCCCGGGGAGATCACGAGCGCACTCTCTCAGGGAGCGAACGGCCTGCTCCGCGTCGGCGCCACCCCTGCAACGCGCGCAGCCGACATCCTCGAAGCGATCGGCGTCGAGCCCCCGGACGCCTCGCCTGACGGCCCCGTGCCGGGAGCCGCCGCGGCCGCCGCGCTCGCCGCACTCGGACAAGGCGCTGCGACCGCCGATCAGGTCGTTCGCGCCACCGGCCTCGCGCCCGGAGCCGTCGCGGCCGCGCTGATCGAGCTCGAGCTCGCCGGCCTGGTCGAGTCCCGCGCCGGGATCTACCGGACGTGAGCTTGTGCTCTGACCCACATCGAGACCGTCCGGATCAACGAACGAGTGCTGACGAGTGCCGGCCGCCTGGGGCCCGTGGATCTCAGGACGCTCGACGCGATTCATCTCGCGACAGCAGCGGAGGTCGGCAACGACCTCGCACGGCTCGTCACGTACGACGGACGGATGGCGTCTGCCGCGGAGGCGCTCGGTTTTTCGGTTGTTGCCGCCTCGTGACAAACTCGAGTCGATGTTGAGACCGTCGCTGGCTGTCCCCGTCGCCTTCGTAGCCCTCCTCGCAGGGTGCGGCGGAGGCGGGAAACGCGCCGCCTGTTCGAACCACGACGGCGCGCTCTCGAACGCGGCGTTCGTTTTCGTCGAGTCGCCGGTGAGCGGTGACAGGGTCTCGAGCGGCTTCGAGGTCTCCGGCTGTTCGAGCACATTCGAGGGAACCGTGGGGTGGAGCGTTGCCGACCGGAACGGGCGCACCCTCGCGCGCGGATCGGCTCAGGGCGGCGCCATCGAGAGCGGGCCGTTCTCCTTCACCGTCGACTACTCGCTCTCGGCACGACAGGTCGGCCGCCTGACCGTGACCGGCCCGCGTGTCACGACCGAAGGGTTCCCGCCTGTCGCAAACGTGATTCCGCTCGTCCTCGAGACGTGACGACCTGACAGACTAGGGCCGTGGCGCTGAGGCATCCGAAGGGGAAGCGAGACGGGCGTGAAGAGGTCGCAGTCGCGCCGCTCTTCGGCCTGGAGCGCAATGCGATCCCGCGTCACGTGGTGGGACGCCGTCCACTCCCGCCCGAGGTCGCGTACCAGATCGTCCACGACGAGCTCATGCTCGACGGCAACGCCCGGCTGAACGTCGCGACGTTCGTCACGACGTCGATGGAGCCGCACGCCGAGCGGCTCATGGCCGAGTGCTTCGACAAGAACATGATCGACAAGGACGAGTATCCGCAGACCGCTGAAATCGAGACGCGCTGCGTGAGCATCCTCAGCGAGCTCTGGCACGGCCCCGACGGCGTGCACGCCACCGGCTGCTCGACCACGGGCTCGAGCGAGGCGGCCATGCTCGGAGGGCTCGCTCTGAAGCGTCGCTGGCAGCAGGCCCGGCGTGCCGCCGGCAAGCCTGCGGACAAGCCCAATCTCGTGATGGGGATAAACGTCCAGGTCTGCTGGGAGAAGTTCGCCAACTACTGGGACGTCGAGATGCGCCTCGTCCCGATGGAAGGCGACCGCTTCCACCTCTCCGCCGAGGAGGCCGTGAAGCTCTGCGACGAGAACACGATCGGGGTCGTCGCCATCCTCGGCTCGACCTTCGACGGCTCGTACGAGCCCGTCGCCGAGATCTGCGAGGCCCTCGATGCGTTTCAGGCCGAGACCGGGATCGACGTCCCCGTTCACGTCGACGGCGCGTCGGGAGCGTTCGTCGCACCGTTCGTCGATCCCGACCTCGTCTGGGACTTCCGCCTCCCGCGGGTCGCCTCGATCAACGCGTCTGGCCACAAGTACGGCCTCGTGTACCCCGGCGTCGGCTGGGTCGTCTGGCGTGATGCAGCGGCGCTGCCCGACGACCTCATCTTCTGGGTGAACTACCTCGGCGACAACATGCCGACGTTCGCGCTCAACTTCTCGCGACCCGGCGCCCAGGTCGTCGCCCAGTACTACAACTTCCTGCGGCTCGGGTTCGAGGGCTACCGCGACGTGCAGGCATACGCCCGCGAGGTCGCCACGCGGCTCTCCGAGCACATTGCCGGCATCGGCCCGTTCGAGCTGATCACGCGCGGAGACGAGCTCCCCGTGTTCGCGTTCAAGCTCGCCGACGACATCGCGAACTTCACGGTCTTCGACGTCTCGAACGCTCTCCGCGAGCGGGGCTGGCAGGTGCCCGCCTACACCTTCCCGAAGAACCGCGAGGATCTGGCCGCGCTCCGCGTCGTCGTTCGCCGAGGGTTCACACACGACCTCGCCGACCTACTCGTCGGCGACCTGCGCCGGCAGCTTCCCCGGCTCGAGCACCAGCCGGCTCCCATCCACGACGCCTCGACAGCATCCGGCTTCCGGCATTAGGCACGCCGTGATCGCGGCGCCCTACTGGCTGGACCAGCCCCTGCCCGCAGTGCCTGCGGGCGAGCCTTCGGGCCCGGTCGACGTCGTGGTCGTCGGCGGCGGGGTCACGGGCTGCTCCTGTGCGCTGACGCTGGCCCGGGGCGGCCTCCGGGTGCGCTTGCTCGAGGCCCGCGAGATCGCGGGCGGGGCGAGCGGGCGGAACGGCGGCTTCGCTCTCCGGGGGCTCAAGCCGAGCTACGACGAGGCGCGAGCGGCTCTCGGACGGGACGTCGCGGCTGCGCTGTGGGAGCTGACCGAGCGTTCGCTCGACTCGATGTCAGCGCTCGCCGGCGACGCGCTTCGCCGCACCGGGAGCCTGCGACTGGCCGCCGACGCCACCGAGCGCGACGACCTCCGCCGAGAGTACGACGCCCTCGTCGAGGACGGCTTCGAGGCGGAGTGGCTCGACCCACTCCCGGCACACCTCGCCGGCGTCTTCGCCGGCGGTTTCGTCCATCCCGCCGACGGCTCGCTCGTGCCTGCCCTCTGGGTGCGGCGCCTCGCCGGGCACGCGGCCGCCGCGGGCGCCCAGATCGTCGAGCATGCGGAAGTCGATCACGAGGCGATCGACGATATCGACGCTCCCGCGGTCGTGATCGCCGTCGACGGGATGACTCACGCTCTCGTCCCGGAGTTGGCGCCGTGGATCACCCCGATACGCGGCCAGGTGCTCGCGACCGAGCCGCTCCCGATCCGTTACGACAAGCCGCACTACTCGCGTGGCGGCTACGACTACTGGCAGCAGACCCCGGAGGGGCGGCTGATCCTGGGCGGGCGGCGTGATACGGACCCCGAGAACGAGCGCACCTCGAGCGAGGACACGACACCCCTCATCCAGGACCAGCTCACCGCCTACGCCGCAGAGCTCATGGGCCGCCCCCCGGTCGTCACCCACCGCTGGGCCGGGGTGTGGGGCGAGAGCTTCGACGGGCTTCCCTTCGCGGGCCGAGTGCCCGGCTCCGACCGCGTCTGGGTCGCGGGCGGCTACTCCGGCCACGGAAACGTCCTCGGGTTCGCGTGCGGCGACCTCGTGGCGAAGGCCATCCTCGGTGAGCCGGACGCGCGGATCAGAGCGTTCGACCCCACACGCGCAGGGTCCGCACAGGTGACCGGGGTCAGTTCAGACTAGACGGCCAGCAGCTCGAGGTCGAGCTCGTCGCGCCGGTCGAACGCCGCGATCGCGATCGCGAGATCCTGGATCGCGAGCCCGGTCGAGTCGAACGTCGTGATCTCCGCCGGATCCCGCCGCCCCTCCTCCGAGCCGGCGAGCACAGCGCCGATCCGGCCGACGTCCTTCTCGCCGACGAGCCCCGCTTCGACCGCGTGCGCAAGCTCGCCGCCGTGGCTCGCCTGCTCCCAGTCGTCGCAGAACATCCGTGTCCGCGCGAGCTCGGTCGGCGTGATCTCCGCCTTCCCGGGGCCGTCGGCGCCCATCAGGCTCACGTGCTGGCCGGCACTCAACGAGCCGTCGCCGAGGAGCACCGCGTGGCCCGGGGTCACGGTGACGAGAAGGTCCGCGGCAAGCGCATCGGCGAGCGAGCCCGCCACCGTCGCCCCGAGCTCGTCGGCAGCTGCCCGCGCCCGCTCGCCGTCGAGGTCGAAGATCGCAACCTCGCGACCTCGTGCCAGGAACGTCCGTACGGCCGCGCGCCCGTTGACCCCGGCGCCGACCACGGCCGCCGTGTCCGCGTCCGCCCGGCCGAGCGTCTCCGCCGCGAGCACCGCCGCCGCACCGGTCCGGATCGCCGTCACCGCACCCGCGTCGAGCACTGCCTCGAGCTCGCCTGTCTCGGCGTCGGAGAGGAGCACGAGGCCCGACACCGTCGGGAGCCCTCGCGCCGGATTGCCCGGAAACGACGTGACCCATTTCAGGAGCGCGTGCCCGGCACCGAGCGCCGGCATCGCGCGGAAGTCGCCCGCCGGGTAGTTCGTCACGTACACCTTCGGCGGCATCGTCCACTCGCCGTGGAAATGCGCGACGAACGCGTCACGCACGGCCTCGACCGCCGCCTGCGGCGGCACGGCAGCTTCGACATCCGGCGCTCCGAAGACCGGGACGCCCGACGTCACAAGGCCTTGACGCCCGCGACGAGCTTCAGCACCGACTCCTTTGCGTCGCCGAAGAGCATCGCCGTCTTCGGGTCGACGAACAGCGGGTTGTCGATTCCGGCGAACCCGGTCGCCATCGACCGCTTCGAGACGACGACCTGCTTCGCCTGGTCGACGTTGATGATCGGCATCCCGTAGATCGGGCTGCTCGGATCGTTCCGGGCCGCAGGGTTGACGACGTCGTTCGCGCCGATCACGAGCACCACGTCGGTCTGCGGCAGCTCGGGATTGACCTCGTCCATCTCCTTGAGCGCCGTGTACGGCACGTTGGCCTCGGCGAGGAGCACGTTCATGTGGCCCGGCATGCGCCCGGCCACGGGGTGGATCGCGAAGGTGACCTCGATCCCCTTCTTCTCGAGCTCGTCGTACAGCTCGCGCACCGCGTGCTGGGCCTGCGCGACCGCCATCCCGTAGCCCGGGACGATGACGACGTGCTGGGCATAGGAGAGCATGATCGAGACGTCCTCGGCAGTGACCGAGCGGACCGTCCCCTCGAGCGCCGCCCCCGTCCCCGCGCCCGCCTGCACCTGGCCGAAGGCGCCGAAGAGGACGTTCGCGAGCGAGCGGTTCATCGCGCGTCCCATCAGCATCGTGAGCAGCGTTCCGGAGGCGCCGACGAGCGCGCCGCTCACGATCAGGACGCTCGAGCCGAGCTCGAACCCGGTCAGCGCGGCGGCGAGGCCGGTGAACGCGTTCAGCAGCGAGATCACGACCGGCATGTCCGCGCCGCCGATCGGGAGGACGAAGAGCACGCCGAAGACAAGCGCGCCGATGATCAGCGCCACGAGCACCCACTGCTGCTCGTATCCGGCGATGATTGCGATCACCGCGGCTACGAGGCCGCCGGCGAGCAGGACGTTCACGATCTGCTGGGCCGGGTAGGTGATCGGCCGCCCGGAGATCAGCTCCTGGAGCTTCGCGAACGCGACCATCGACCCCGCGAACGACACCGATCCGATCAGCGCCGACAGGGCGATCGCAGCCGAGATGTCGACGTGGAGGTGCCCCGGTTCGGGCGCGAGATTGTGGAACTCCGCGAGCGACACGAGGGCTGCCGCCCCGCCGCCGACGCCGTTGAACAGCGCCACCATCTGCGGCATCGCGGTCATCTTCACCTTGCGCGCGCCGACGGCACCGAAGACCGCGCCGATCGCGGCGCCGGCGATGATCCGCCAGTTCAGGTGAACCTGCGGCAGCGCCAGCGTCACGCCGATCGCCCACGCCATGCCGAACGCGCCGATCCAGTTCCCGCGCCGCGCCGTCGTCGGCGAGGACAGGAACCGAAGCGCAAGCACGAAGCAGACGATCGTGACCAGGTACAGCAGATTCGCGGTGGTCTGACTCAGAGCCGGGCTTCGCGGGCGCCTGGCCCCGCTCGCGGCACGGTGCTCTCCGGGCCCGTGCTACTCGCACTGTGCCCTCCGGCCCCGCACCGCGAGCGGGGCGAGCGCGCGGGGTAGTCGTCACTCGAGCCCTCGTCCTTCTCCTTGGGCGGCTCGCGGCGCTTGAACATCTCGAGCATGCGGTCCGTGACGACGAAGCCGCCCACCACGTTCGCGGAGGCGAGGATCATCGCGATGAAGCCGACCCAGCCGGTCAGCAGGTCGGGATCGGCCATGCCGGCGACGAGCAGCGCGCCGACGATGATGATGCCGTGGATCGCGTTCGTGCCCGACATCAGCGGCGTGTGCAGCAGCGTCGGCACCTTCGAGATCACCTCGATACCGAGGAAGATCGCGAGCGCGAGAATCGTCAGCTCGACGACGAACTGGGCGTAGTGACTCATGAGGCCTCCGGTCTCGTGACGCAGGTGCCGGCGATGATCTCGTCGTCCCAGTCGAGCGAGAGCTCGCCCCCCGGGGCCAGCAGCTCGAGGAGCGCCGACACGTTGCGTGAGTAGAGCTGGCTTGCGTGAGTGGCCATCATGCTCGGCAAGTTCAGAAGGCCGATGATCTTCACGCCGTTCGAGTCGACGATCTCGCCGGGTTTGGTCAGCTCGCAGTTGCCCCCCGTCTCGGCGGCGAGGTCGACGATCACCGAGCCGGGCCGCATCTGCGCGACCGCCGACGCGGGGATCAGCCGCGGCGCCGGCCGCCCGGGGATCGCCGCGGTCGTGATCACCAGGTCGAAGTCGGGGATCCGCTCCTCGAGAGCCTGCTGCTGACGTTGCTGCTCCTCCGGCGTCAGCTCGCGGGCGTAGCCGCCCTCGGTCTCCTCCCCGACGACGCCGAGATCGAGGAACGTGGCGCCGAGCGAGCGAACCTGCTCGGCAACGGCGGGACGGACGTCGAATCCGGACACCACCGCGCCGAGCCGTCGCGCCGTCGCGATCGCCTGCAGCCCGGCGACTCCCGCGCCGAGCACGAGAGCCCGTGCCGGCGCGATCGTGCCGGCGGCGGTCGTCAGCATCGGCAAGAACTTCGGCAGGTGGTCCGCTCCGATCAGCACGCCCTTGTAGCCGGCAACGGTCGCCTGTGAGGAGAGCGCGTCCATCGCTTGCGCGCGGGTCGTTCGCGGGATCGACTCCATCGCGAACCCGAGCACGCCCTTCTCGCGGAGCGCCTCGATCCGCGCCTTCTCGGTCAGCGGCTGCAGGAACGAGACGAGGATCTGCCCCTTCTCGAGCTTCGCGAGCTCCGGCGTCGGTCGGTGGGGCGACCTTGGCGACCGCTTCGACGTCCTTCCAGGCGTCCGCGACCAGCTCCGCACCGGCCGCCGCGTACTCCTCGTCCGGATGCCCGGCCGCGACCCCTGCGCCCTTCTCGACAGACACCGAGAAGCCCTCGAGCTTCGCAACCGTGTCGGGCACGAGAGCGACGCGCTCCTCGCCGCCCGTGATCTCCTTGGGAACACCCACCCTCATCTGCGTGCGCGACCCTAGCTCAAACGTCAGGGATGGCGCCGCAGCTCGCTCTGCGGCTTAGACTCGGTCGGGGATGGCAGTCACTCGCGAGCTGCAGGCCTGGGGGTTGATCCTGCTCTTTCTACTGGTCGCTGCCGAGTCGACCGGGATCCCGCTTCCGGGCGAGACAGCGCTTATCGCCGCGGGCGTCCTGGCCGCGGGTGGACGGTTCAACATCGTCGAGGTGATCGCGGTCGCCGCTCTCGCGGCCGTCGTGGGAGACAGCACCGGGTACTGGATAGCGCGGAAGGGCGGGAGAGCGGTGATCTCGAAGATCCCGATTGCGCGCGACGCGCTCCCGAAGCTGCTGCCGCGGGGCGAGCGCTTCTTCGAGCGCCACGGGCCGAAGACCGTCGTGATCGGCCGGTTCGTCGCGGGTCTTCGCGTCACCGTGGCCTGGCTCGCCGGGATCAGCCACATGCCCTGGGGTCGATTCGTTTTCTACAACGCGATCGGCGGAATCCTCTGGGCGACGACGGTCGGCCTGGTTGCCTATTACTTCGGAAGCGCGGTCATCAATGCCGTCGAAAAGTACGGGTTGATCGCTGTTGGCGTAATCATCGTCCTCGGCGTCCTAGGCTTTTTCGGATACCGGCGGCTCGGCAGACGAATGGAGCGAAGCGAGGACGACGCTCCGAATTCGCCGCTCGAATCGAAGTCGCTAGAGTAACCACGCCAACAAATGTTTTCCGCAACCGCGCTTGTTCCTGATTTGCTTGAATTGGCGCTGTCCATTTGCCGTGAAGGAGGAAATACCGTGGCTCGCAGAACTGTGCTCGTCTGTGACAACTGTGGCAAGGAAGTCGGGGAGAACAAAGGTGCTGCGATGCGCGTCACGTTCACCGATGCGCGCCGTGGGTCGAAGGTGGCGGATCTGTGCGACACGTGCGCCGGGAGCTACCCGGGACGCGCCGCCGCCCGCCGGGGACGTCGCCCGAAGTCCGCAACCGTCTGACCGCTCACGCGGCGATTCGCCGCGAAACATGCATCGAGCGACCTCGGCGTGTGGCCGCCGAGGCTCGCCGTCTGGGCGCCGATCTACCATGGCTCTCGGCCGGGAGGGACTCGATTGGCTCTAAATCTCGTCGTCGGGCCCGCGAATGCGGGTAAGGTCGCGCTCCTGCTCGAGCGCTATTTGGCGCGCCTGGAAGACGAGCCGTTCCTGATCGTGCCGAACAGGGCGGACGTCGCCCGGGTCGAGCGCGACCTGCTCGATGAGGCCGGGTGCCTGTTCGGCGGGTCGATCGGGACGTTCGACGACCTGTTCGGGCGGATTGCCGACGGCGACCCGGGCCGCAGGCCCCTGGCATCGCGCGCGCAGCGAGCCCTCGTGGCGAGCCGGGCCGCGCAGCGCGCTGCGGGGGGAAGCCTGGAAGCATCGTCG
This sequence comes from uncultured Actinomycetota bacterium, assembly GCA_963801905.1. Classification (GTDB taxonomy): domain Bacteria; phylum Actinomycetota; class Thermoleophilia; order Gaiellales; family Gaiellaceae; genus PALSA-600. Next base: position 243,075 of record CAWDGP010000006.1, read on the forward strand.
GGGTTCCCCGGGTTCACAGACGCCCTGCTCGTCGCGCTCTCGGACCTCGAAGGAGGCCTGCTCGACCCGTCCGACCTCGACGGCGAGCTCGGCGCGCTCTTCGCGGCGTACCGGGACGAGCTCGACCGGGCCCGGCTGTGGGACCGCGACCTGCTCCGGCGCAACGCCTGTGAGCGGCTCGGAGGCGACCTCTCTTCCTGGCACGGAGAGCCCGTCTTCGCCTACGGCTTCGAGGATCTGACCGCGGCCGAGTGGTCGCTCCTCGAGGCGCTCGCCGGCCGGACCGACGTCCTGGTTTCCCTGCCCTACGAGCCCGGCCGCTCCGCGTTCGCCTCGCTCTCACGTACCGCGGAGGACCTTGCCGCGCTCGCTGCGGGACGAATCGAGGAGCTGCCACCCCGTTCCGCGGAGTTCACCGCTCCCGCGCTCGCCCGGCTCGAGCGCTCGCTCTTCGAGGCTGGGGAACCGTCGCCGGAGCCGATCGCCGGAGCGGTCCGCTTCCTCGCAGGTGCCGGCCTGCGCGGGACGATCGAGCTCGTCGGCGATCACGTCCTCGCCGAGCTTCGGGCCGGCACGGCCCCCGAGCAGATCGCCGTGATCGTTCCCACGATCGAACGCTGGCGCGAGCCGCTCGAGACCGTGTTCGCCGTGCTCGAGATCCCGTTCGGGATCGAGTCGCGGGCGAGGTTCCCGACGACCCCGATTGGACATGCGCTGCTCTCGCTGCTGCAGTTCGCCTGGGCGGGGGGCGGCCGGCGCGAGCTGTACGCCTTCCTGCGGTCGCCGTACTCGGGGGTGGCGCGCTCGAGCGTGGACTTCACGGAGGGGCGGCTCCGCGGGCGTGCGGTCGCTGAGCCCCAACGGGTCGAGGAGGAGACCGAGCGGCTCCGCGAGGCACCTCTCGTTGCGCTGCGAGATCTCCGCGACGCAGAGTCGCACCTCGAGGGCATCCGCGGTCTCCTCGCCTCCATGACACGTGCCGCCTACGGGCTCGACTCGCCGCCCGCAGGCGACCACGCACGCCTCGACCTCGCGAGCTATGGCGCGGCGACCGACCTCCTCGACGAGCTGGCCGCGCTCGACTCGAATGAGGGCGAGCTCGACCGGCGGGACGTCATCGACGCTCTTCGCCGCCTCGAGGTTCGCTCCGGGGTGACCGGCGCGCCGGGCCGCGTCGCCGTCCTCGACCTGATGCGGGCACGGACTCGTCGCTTCGACACGGTGTTCGTCCTCGGGCTCGAGGAGGGCTCGCTCCCGCGTCGCTCTCGGAGCTCGCCGTTCCTCGACGACGACGTACGCAGCGCGCTCGGAGCACGCCTCGAGCGACCCGACCCGGTCAGCCGCGATCGCTACCTCTTCTACACGGCGTGCACACGCCCGACGCGCCGCCTGTATCTCGTGCGACAGGCGGCGACCGACGAAGGATCGCCACTCGAGCCGAGCCCCTTCTGGCAGGACGCCGCCGCGGTCTTCACACCCGAGGAGGTCGAGCGCGCCACGTACCGGCGGCCGCTCTCTCAGCTCACCTGGCCTCTCGAGGCCGCACCGACGGAGCGCGAGCGGCTTCGGTCGCTGGCGCGGCTCTCGGCCGACGCCGAGTCGGCGCCACTCGCGGTGGCGCTCGCCGATGCCAACGGGTGGCGCCGCCGCCTCGACCGCGCCCGCGTCGCGTTCACCCGTCGGACGAGGCTCCGCAACCCGGCCGTGCTGGCGCAGCTAGGAAGCCGCACCGTCTTCGGGGCCACGGAGCTCGAGCGGTTCCTCGACTGCTCCTCCGCCTGGTTGTTCGAGCGCGTCGTCGACCCGAAGACGATCGACGCGGAAGCCGACGCTCTGCTCCGCGGGAAGATCGCCCATCAGACGCTCTATGCCTTCTACTCCGGCCTTCCGCGTGAGCTCGGTGCCGATCGCGTCACCCCCCAGACCCTCGACCAGGCGCTCGGCTTCCTCGAGCGTTGCCTCGACGACGCGATCGGCTCGGGCGTCCGCATCGACCTCGGCGACGTCGCCTCGACCGAGCTCCGCGAGAGCCTTCGCCGCGACCTCGAGCGGTTCGTCCGATCCGAAGCGGAGTCGCAGCTCGTGTTCCACCCGAGGCGCTTCGAGGTCGGGTTCGGCACAGACCGCTCCGCGCCCGAGCTGCAGCGCGGCGTCGAGCTCGGCGACGGGCTCTTCGCGAGCGGCAAGATCGACCGGGTCGACATCGACCCGATGAGCGCCCGCGGGATCGTTCAGGACTACAAGTCGGGAAAGGGGTCGTCCTCGGCCAAGCAGATCGACGAGGAGCGCCGCCTCCAGGTGCCGCTGTACATGCTCGTGCTCCGCGACCTCGCGGGCATCGAGCCGCTCGGCGGCGTCTACCGTCCGCTGGCCGGTGCCGGTGTTCCGCGCGGGATGCTCAGGGAGTCCTCGCGCGACGAGCTCCCCGGCTTCAAGCCGGCCGACTACCTCGACGAGGAGCAGTTCTGGGGCCAGGTCGAGTCCGCCAGGGAGCGAGCGCTCGACGCCGCCCGGCGGATCCGCAGCGGGGACGTCGCACACGACCCGAAGGGCGGCGAATGCCCGACATGGTGCGACCTCTGGACGATGTGCAGGGTGCCCAGGGCATGAATATGAGCCGTAGGCTCGACGGAGGCGACCGATGAACGCCGAGCAGCGTGCGGCTGTCGAGGCACGCGGCGAGGTGTTCGTCTCGGCGGGAGCCGGGACTGGGAAGACAACCGTTCTCGTCGAGCGGTTCGTCCGCGCGGTCTGCGACGAGGGTCTCGACGTCGAATCCGTTCTCGTCATCACCTACACCCGCAAGGCCGCCGGCGAGCTCCGCTCTCGCGTTCGGGCTGCGCTCGTCGAGCGCGGCCGGTCCGACCTTGCCCGCCGGCTCGACGGAGCGTGGATCTCGACGATCCACGGCTTCTGCGCGAGGCTCCTCCGGGCCCACCCCTTCTCGGTCGGGATCGACCCAGGCTTCCACGAGCTCGACGAAGAGCACGGCGCCGTGCTCCGCGGCGAGGCCTTCTCCCGGGCGCTCGAGGCTTTCTGCGCGAAGGGCGGAGAGGAGCGGACAGGGCTCCTCGCCGTGTACGGGAGCGTCCGGCTGCGCAAGATGCTCACCGGTGTCTACGAGACGCTCCGCTCGGCAGGGCGCCCGCTGATCCTCGAGCTCGGTCCGGCTACCGACGTGGACGAGCGTCTCGAGGCACTTCACGACGCCGCCCGCGGCCTGCTCGACGACCCGGGCGCCACCGATCGGCATCTGGCCGCGGCGCGGGGCGCTCTCGATCTCCCGTCCCTTCCGGAGACGCTCATCGATCTCGCCAATCTGCGGGCGCACGGCCCGAGAGCAGCGGGGTTCGAGGATGCGCGCAAGGCCGTCGAGCAGGCGGCGCTGGAGCACGTCGCCACCCGCGACCGCGAGCTCCTGCAGGAGCTCCTCGACCTGTTCGAGGCCGAGTACCGGCGCTCGAAGGAGCGCGAGTCGGCGCTCGACTTCGAGGACCTCCAGCTGCTCGCGCGCGATCTTCTCTCGACCGACGAGCGCGTACGCGAGGCGGAGCAGCTCCGGTTCCGCGCGATCATGGTCGACGAGTTCCAGGACACGAACGCGCTGCAGTGCGAGCTCGTCGACCTGCTCGCTGCCGGGCCCGCGGCTTCCGGCCAGGGAGTCGCGAAGGAGGTGTTTTACGTCGGGGACGAGTTCCAGTCGATCTACGCGTTCAGGCACGCGGACGTCGACGTGTTCCGCGAGCGCCGGGAGCACGCGGCGCAGCGGCTGACGCTGTCGGAGAACTACCGCTCCCGGCCCGAGGTGCTCGCAGCGGTGAACCACGTCTTCGGCGAGGAGTTCGGCGACGGCTACCAGCCGCTCGCCGCCTCGGGCGACTTCCCCGACCCGGTCTTCGGTCACCCGGTCGAGCTGCTCGTGACGGACAAGGAGTCGTACCGCGACTCCGGGCTGCACTGGCGGCGGGCGGAGGCGCGTCACGTCGCGCGGCGTGTGCGCGAGCTCGTCGACGCGGGCGCAGCGACCCCTGGCGAGATCGTCCTGCTGTTTGCCGCCGGCACGGACGCCGAGTGGTACGAGGAGGAGCTGCGTGCGCAGGGCCTGCCGACGTACCGCGCGACCGGTCGGCGGTACTTCGGGCAGCAGCAGGTCGTCGACCTGCTCATGTACCTGCGGCTGCTGCGGAACCGCTACGACGACGAGGCGCTCGCGGCGGTCCTGGCCTCGCCGATGGTCGGCGTCTCGAACGACGCGCTGGTGCTGATCCGCCGCCATGCAGGGAGGCGGCCGCTCTTCACCGGCATCGAGCGTTCGCTCCCGGACCCGCTCTCGGAGGAGGACGCCCGCCTCGTCCGCGCGTTCAGGCAGCGCTACGACCGGCTCGTCGCCTCGTCGGCGTGGGCCTCGCTGGAGCGCCTCTGCGAGCTCGTCGTCTCCGGTCACGACTACGACCTCGCCGTGCTCGCGCGGTGGGACGGGCCGCGCCGCTACGCGAACCTGCGCAAGCTGATGCGACTCGCGCGCACCTACGAGGAGGTGCGCGGCCGTGATCTCGAGGGTTTCCTCGGCTTCCTCCGCGACCAGGAGGCGCTCGGTGCCGCACAGCTCGAGGCGGTCTCGGAGGAGGAAGGCGCCGATGCGGTGCGCCTCCTTACGATCCATGCCGCGAAGGGGCTCGAGTTCAAGGTCGTGATCGTGGCGGACGCAGGTCGCGACCTCGGTGGTGCGGCCCCGGCCGACGAGATCGTCGCGCTCGCCGACGGACGGCTCGGCTTCAAGGTCGTGCATCCGGCGTCGGGCGAGCGAAAGGCCGTCTTCGGGTACGACGAGGTCGCCGGCGCCGGGCGCGAGGCAGCGCGGGCCGAGCGGCTTCGCCTCTACTACGTCGCGATGACCCGGGCGATCGACCGGCTGATCGTGTCGGGGGCGCTGGGAGAGAGCCGCGACACTCCGATCGGCTGGGTGCTCGCACAGCTCGACTGCGAGGAAGAGCTCGCCGGGCAGGCCGACCTCTTCGAGCTCGAGCGCGGCGGTGCGTCGTTCCTCGTGCGCCGCGACCGGTTCGCCCTGGAGCCGGCGGCCGAGCCGGAGCGGACGGCGGAGGTCGGGTCGCAGCTCTCGCTGTTCGACGAGCTCCCGACGGGCCCGCCGGTGCGCGGATGGAAGCTCCCCGAACTGGCCCCGGTTCCGCCTCCGCCGCTGCACAAGGTGCGTCAGCTCTCGTACTCGGCGCTCGCCCTCTTCGGGCGCTGCTCGTACCGCTTCTACGCCGAACGGGTCGCGGGGCTCCGCGAGCGGCCTCGCTCCGGCCCCGGCGAGGGTCTGGCAGCGACCGAGATCGGCGACGCCGTCCATCGGCTGCTCGAGCTGGTCGATCTCGCCGACCCGTGTCTGCCCGACGTCTCGATCGTGCGGTCGTGGTACCCGCGGGTAACGGCCGAGGAGCTCGAACGGATCGAGGCCTTCGTTGCCTCGTACTGCGACTCGCCGCTCGCGCGCCGTGTCGCATCACTCCCCGGGGTGCGGGTAGAGCGTCCGTTCGCGTTCTCACACGACGGCGTCCTGCTCCACGGCCGGCTCGATGTCCTGGACCGAAAGGGGCGGCGGGCGCTCGTCGTCGACTACAAGACCAACGTTCTCGGGGAGCGAACGGCCGGAGAGGTGATCGAGACCGACTACCGTCTTCAGCGGCTGGTGTATGCCCTGGCGTGCTTCCGCGGCGGCGCCGACGAGGTGGAGGTCGTGTACACGTTCCTCGAGCGTCCCGACGCCGTCGTCTCCAGGTTGTTTGCCCGTGCTGAGGTTCCGGAGCTCGAGGCCGAGCTGTCGGCGGCGATCGCACGCATCGATGCAGGCGAGTTCGTTCCGACCCCGGGCGAGTTCACATGCTCGGGATGCCCGGCGCTCGATCTCGTCTGCGCCGGCACGGGTGGGCGGCGTCCGTCGGGAGGCGAGCCTGCCGGCGAGCCGGCGGGTCTGGCAGCCGCTGCAGGCTGACGGTGGCGCGTAGCTACGTCCACGAGGCGCGCAAGCGGGTCGGCCCGAAGCGCGCCCGGATCGGGCCGGTGATCGAGCGGCTGGCTCTCGCGTACCCGAACGCCGGGACGGCGCTCCGGTTCCAGGACCCGCTCGAGTTGCTGGTCTCCGTGATGCTCTCGGCTCAGACCACCGACGTGAACGTCAACAAGGTCACGGAGACGCTGTTTCAGAAGTACCGCCGACCCGAGGACTACCTGGCCGTGCCGGTCGAGGAGCTCGAGCGCGACATCTTCCAGACCGGCTTCTACCACCAGAAGGCGAAGTCGCTCCGAGGGACGATGGCGATGCTGGTCGCCGAGTACGGCGGCGAGGTGCCCGAGGACTTCGACGAACTGCTCCGGCTACCGGGCGTCGGCCGCAAGACGGCGAACGTCGTGTCGGCAGAACGCGGGAGCCCGCAGGGGATCGTCGTCGACACGCACGTCCGGCGGCTGTCGCAGCGGCTCGGCTTCACCCGCGAGGAGGATCCGGACAAGATCGAGCGCGACCTGGAGAAGCTCGTCCCGCGTCCCGACTGGGGCCGGTTCTCGCATCTCCTCATCTGGCACGGCCGCCGGGTCTGCGACGCGCGGCGTCCGGCGTGCGAGGAGTGCGTGCTCGTCGATCTCTGCCCGTCGAGCCGAGTCGACGTGACGCCCGCTATTCGGGCGTGAGCGCCACGAGCAGCCCGCCGTCGTCGTCGTAGGCGGGGAAGAAGTCGGCGACGACCTTCTTCTCGAGGCCGGAGTGGGTCTTCATCGACAGCTCCTTGCCGAGTTGGCGGACGCCCCACTCGCGGACGGTCTCGATCGGAGCCGTGTCGGAGAGCGTGAATGCCTCGGCGACGTCGCGGCCCATCAGCTCGGGCTCCTCGAAGCCGGAGAGCTCGAAGATGCCGTGCCCGCTCGCGAGGATCCGCCCTTCCCGGTCGCAGACCACGAAGCCGGTTGCCTGTGCGGGGTAATAGTCCTCGAGCAGCTCGAACATGAACCCGAAGCTGCAGTGGTGGCACGACGGCGGTTCCTGGGTGATCCCCTCGCGTCCGTCGTGGTCGACGCGGCGGGTCTTGCACTTCGGGCAGATGAAAAAGGGCACATGTCCAGGCTAGCCCCCCGACGTTCGGTCGGGCGGCTAGAGGAGCCTAAGAACTCGGGCGGGGCGCAGCCGCGCCCTAGATCCACTTCTTCCGGCGGAAGTATGCGAGCTGCAGGATCGTCGTGACGACGATGAGCGCCCACGACCACGCGTACCCGAAGCCCCAGTGGAGCTCGGGGATGCGACGGAAGTTCTGGCCGTAGACGCCGACGATGAAGGTGGGGACGAGGAGGCACGAGGCGATGACGGTGAGCTTCTTGGTCACCTCGTTCTGGTCGTTCGCGATCTTCGCCTGGACGTAGTCTCGAACGCCTGCGATGAGGTCGCGCGAGGTCTCGAGACCCTCGGTCGCGCGGAGGAGCTTGTCGTACGCGTCGGCGAAGTGGAGCTCGACCTCGCGCGGGAAGAGCTCGATCTCGGTGAGCTCGACGCGGTCGTCGACGACCTTGTGGACGGCGTCCCGCGTGGGGGTGAGCGTGCGGCGGATCAAGAGGAGGTCGTGGCGGAGGGAGGAGATGCGGGCGCGGATTCGCGCGGCACCCCATGCCTCGACGTTGTCCTCGAGCTCGTCGATCTCGTCGTTGACGTCGTCGATCAGGTCGAGGTAGCGCTCGGCGATCTCGTCGACCAGGTGGTAGGCGAACATGCCGGCCCGGTCCTGGGGCTTGCAGGCGTCGATCGCCGGCCGCGGGTCGAACGGCTGCTCGCCGGGCGGGGTCTTCGAGACGGTGACCAGGCGGCTTTCGGTGAGGACGAAGTCGATCTCCTGGAAGAAGATCCTGTCCTCCTCGGGCTTCGCCACCGCGAGCAAGAGGACCCCGATGACGTAGGTGTCGTGGGCGTCGATCCGGGGCCGGGGCTCGTCGCCGTGCTGGGCAGGCGCGACGAGGATCTCGAGAGCCTTCGGGTGGATGTTGTCCGGAAGATGCTCCTCGAGCTCCTCCGGCGAAGGGTCGATGAGGTCGATCCAGCGAGCCGCTTCGGCCACGAGTCGAGGCTAGACGCGCCTCCGGATGGCGCTTGCTCCTAGGCGGCGACCGTCGCGCTCGACTCGGCCGTCGCTGCCTCGGCGAGGTAGCGCTCCGCATCGAGGGCGCCCATACAGCCGGAGCCGGCAGCGGTGATCGCCTGGCGGTAGGTGTGGTCCTGGACGTCTCCGACCGCGAAGACCCCGGGGATGTTCGTCTCCGTCGATCCCGGCCTCGTGATCAGGTAGCCGTTCTCGTCGTGGTCGAGCTGGTCCACGAACAGCTTCGTGGTCGGGTCGTGGCCGATCGCGACGAAGAAGCCCTGTGCATCGATCTCGCGGGTCTCGTCGGTCTCGGTGTTGCGAAGAATCAGGCCGGTCACCGCCATGTCTCCGAGTACTTCCTCGACGACGTACGGCGTCAGGAGCTCGATCTTCGGATTCGCCTGCGCCCGCGAGATCATGATCTGAGAGGCGCGAAAATCGCTACGACGGTGAACCAACGTCACCTTCGTGCCGAAGCGCGTCAGGAACAGCGCTTCCTCGAACGCCGAGTCCCCGCCGCCGATGACGACGATGTCCTTCTCCTTGAAGAAGGCGCCGTCGCACGTCGCGCAGGCCGACACGCCGCGCCCTTGCAGGCGCTGCTCCGACTCGAGCCCGAGCCAGCGCGCGCTTGCCCCGGTCGCGATGATCACCGCGCGGGCGCGGTACTCGTCTCGGTCGACCGTGACGCGGAAAGGCCGCTCGGAGAAGTCGATCTTCGTCACATCGTCGGTGACGAACTCTGCTCCGAACCGCTCCGCCTGCCGGCGGAAGTCCTGCATCATCTCCGGCCCCATGACTCCGTCGGGATACCCGGGGTAGTTCTCGACGTCACTCGTGATCATCAGCTGGCCGCCCCACTGGAACCCTTCGATCACGAGGGGCCGCAGCTCGGCTCGGGCGGCATAGAGGGCGGCCGTATACCCGGCCGGCCCGCCGCCGATGATGATCAGGTCACGCACTTCGTCTGTGTTCGCCACTACTTGCCTCCTAGGAAACCTACGTCCTATTAAACGTAAGCCGGGCGCCGAACGTTCCCTGAGTTGGTCTCAGGCCGCTTCGATCTCGAACAGCGACGCAGGGCCCTCGAGCGCCGTGGCGTCGTCACCGCCGGCCCGCTCGAGCTTGCCCTCGAACTTGTCCAGGCGCTTGTCGGCCTCGGCGAACTTCGACTGGGCTCGCCCGAGATGGGTTCCGACGAGGTCGAAGTCCTCCTTGAAGCGGGCGAAGTCGGTGCCGAGCTCGGCGACGTAGCCCATCACCTCCTGCGCGTGCTCCTCGATCTGCATCCCGCGAAGGCCGAGCACGATCACCTGCAGGTAGGCGGTGAACGTCGTCGGAGACACGAAGAAGACGCGCTTCGAGTGCGCGTAGTCGACGAGTGCGCTCGACTTGCCGCACGCGAGCTCGTAGTAGACCGTCTCGACCGGGACGTACATGAACGCGAAGTCGTAGGTGCCTTCCTGTGGCCGGATGTACTTCGTCGCGATCGCATCCACGTGGGAGCGCACGTCTCGAGCGAACGCCTTCTCGTGGACGATCCGCTCCTCGTCGCTTTCGGCCGCGACGATCCGCTCGAAGTTGTCGAGAGGGAACTTGGAGTCAACCGAGATCAGCTGTCCCGCTCGAACGATCGCATCGACGCGGTCGCCAGACGCGAACGTGTGCTGCACCGAGTACGCCGACGGCGGCAGGCGGTCTCGCAGCAGGTTCTCGAGCAACAGCTCACCGAACCCTCCCCGGGCCTTCGGCGGCCGTAGCGCCTGCTCCAGCCGGGCGAGGTCGTTCGCCCGCGCGAGCATCTGGGTGGCGGTGCCGTCGAGCTTCCCGAGCTTCTCCGCGATCTGCGTGGTCGTCTCGCCGGTCTGCTGCGCGTTCGCGAGCAGGCGGTCGTCCATCGCCTGCAGGCGGGCGTCGACCTTCCGGTCGAGGTCGCCGAGCCGCCGATCGAACGTCTCGCCCAGGCCACCGAGACGGCGGTCGACGTCGGCGCCTCGCACGGCCAGCTCGTCGCGCAGCACGCCGGCGAGCCAGATCCCGCCGCCGACCAGGACGGCGGTCAGGACGAGAGCAACGAGGATGAGGGCGACCACAATCACGGGCAGAGAACCGTAGAGGTGCCGCCGGACGGCGCCGCTCGAGTCGCCGACCCCGCCAGTTCAGCGAAAAGTGTGCTCTTAGCGACAATTCCTCCCTCGTCGGGGATTGACCGCGGCCCTCCGCAGCGATAGCTTGCCGCCCGTCGGATCCGGTAGGTCTTCGGACTCGCTGGATCCGGCACTCAGCTCCGGTGGGTCCTCGGACTTGCCGGAGCTGATTTTTTCTCGTGTCGTCTTCCGGCCGGGGCGAACAGCCGTTCGCCCCCGTATTCTTCCCGGACATGCGCGACGTCTTCGAGCCCGGCGGCGCCCTCTCGGGAATCCTTCCCGGCTTCGAGCCGCGGGCGGAGCAGGCTGCGCTCGCCGAGGCGGTCGAATACGCGCTCGCGACAGGCGAGCACCTCCTCGCCGAGGCCGGCACGGGAACCGGCAAGAGCCTCGCCTACCTGATCCCCGCGCTCGAGTCCGGGCGGATGGTCGTCGTCGCCACGGCAACCAAGGCGCTCCAGGAGCAGCTCCTCTCGAAGGACGTGCCCGCGGCGGCGGCGGCGCTCGGCCGCGAGATCGACGTCGCAGTGCTCAAGGGCCGGCAGAATTACCTGTGCCGCCGGCAGCTCCAGAGCTTCGGGCCCATGCTCCTACGCGACCCGCGCGACGAGGCTGCGTGGGAGGCCTGCAGCCATGGATCGCGGAGACCGAGACCGGTGACCGCGCCGAGCTGCCGTTCGAGCCGTCCGAGGCTCTCTGGGCCGAGCTCTCGGTCGGAGCCGACCGCTGCGCCGGGCGCCGGTGTCCCCTTCTCGGCGCGTGCTTCGCCGAGGCGGCGCGGGCCCGGGCCGCCGAGGCCGACCTCGTGATCGCGAACCACGCCCTCTACTTCGCAGACGTCGCTGCCGGCGGCGGCGTCCTCCCCGAGCATGACGCCGTCATCTTCGACGAGGCCCACCGGCTCGAGGAGACCGCCGCGACCTGGCTCGGCGGGCGCGTCTCGCGTGCGGGCCTCCGCAGGCTCGCCGCCGACACCGAGCGCGCCTGCCGCGAGGCCGACGAGACCGTCCCCGCCCGCGCGCTCGACCGGGTCGAACAGGCAGGCGAGCGCCTCCTCCGGGCGGTCTCGCCTCCGGCGGGACGGCGCCGTCTCCGCGAGATCCCCGTCGAATCGGCGCTCGTCGTGGTCGACGCGCTCGCCGCACTCGCAAGCGAGCTCGACGGTCGCGCAGAAGGCCTCGACCAGCTCTCCCGCCGAGCACTCGCGACGGCCGCGCAGGTCGAGGCGTGCCTCGAGCCCGCAGGCCTCGAGCGAGTGGTCTGGGCCGAGCCCGAGGCGATCGCATGGGCCCCGGTCGACGTGTCGGGCGAGCTTCGCGACCGCCTCTGGGACGGCGGGCCCACCGCCGTTCTCGTCTCGGCGACTCTGACGACCGGAGAGGACGCGACGTTCGTCCGCCGCCGCCTCGGCCTCGACGAGGCGCGCGAGCTGGTCGTCGGCTCGCCCTATGACTTCCGGGAGCAGGCGCTGCTCTACGTGCCGAAGACGATGCCCGACCCCCGCGCGGAGGGCTTCGTCGAGCGGGTCGGCGACGAGGTGGTCGAGCTGCTTGCGCTGTCGTGCGGCCGGGCGCTCGTGCTCACTTCGAGCTACCGCGCCCTCGACGCACTGCGTGCGCGCATCGCGGGGCGGGTGCCGTACGAGGTGCTCGTCCAGGGCGAGGCGCCGCGTGAGCGGCTGCTCGCACGCTTCCGCGACGAGGTCGACTCCGTGCTGCTCGCGACGTCGACGTTCTGGCAGGGCGTCGACATCCCGGGCCGGTCACTGTCGCTCCTCGTCATCGACAAGCTGCCGTTCTCGGCGCCCGGCGACCCGCTCCACGAGGCGCGGTGCGAGGCGGTCGAAGCCTCCGGCGGCGACTGGTTCCGCGACTTCGCCCTGCCGACGGCGATGTTGCAGCTCCGGCAGGGCTTCGGGCGTCTCATCCGCAGCCACGAGGACCAGGGCGTGGTCGCGATCCTCGATCCCCGTCTGCGCACGAAGCCCTACGGCCGCGCGTTCCTCGCCGCCCTCCCTCGCTGCCCGATCGTCGACGACCGGGCGGAGGTGGCGGCGTTCTTCGGGGCGGTGTTGGACGACATGTTGTTAGATGACGCAGTACAGGAGGTAGCCTGATCCCACCTGCCGGGGTGGCGGAACTGGTAGACGCGCTCGGCTTAAAACCGGGTGCCCCATGCGGGCATGGGGGTTCGAGACCCTCCCCCGGCATCCCTTCCTGTGGCTGAGCGGGGGAAGTACAGTCCGCTCGTGACCGCGGTCACGCACTCGGATACGGCGCTCGAGTGGGACACCCCGCTCTTCCGCCAGGCATCGACTCAGCTCGAGCAAGCGATCCCGCTCGCGCGAATCTCCGATCAGGTGGCCGAGCGCCTCCGCTATCCCGAGCGCGCCGTCATCCTCACGCTTCCGGTCCGGATGGACGACGGCAGCGTCCGCTCGTTCCCGGCCTACCGGGTACAGCACTCGTCGGTGCTCGGGCCGACGAAGGGCGGCGTCCGGTACGACGCCGGCGTCAACCTCGGCGAGTGCGCGGCTCTCGCGATGTGGATGACCTGGAAGTGCGCGCTGCTGCGGCTGCCGTACGGAGGGGCGAAGGGCGGCGTCCGTTGCGACCCGCGAGCGCTGTCGCGCGACGAGCTCACCCGGCTCACACGGCGGTTCACCAGCGATCTCGCGCCCTTCATCGGGCCGGGGATCGACATCCCGGCGCCCGACATCGCGACGAACGAGCAGACGATGGCCTGGATGATGGACACCTACTCGATGCAGAAGGGCCACGCCGTGCCGGAGATCGTCACCGGCAAGCCGGTCTCGATCGGCGGCTCGGTGTTCCGCAACGAAGCGACCGGTGCGGGCGTGGTCATGGTGATCGAGCGCGCGTGCCAGCGGCTCGGCTGGTACCTCCCGGACCTCACGTTCGTCGTGCAGGGCTTCGGGAACGTCGGCAGCGTTGCGGCGACCGAGCTCTACGAGAAGGGAGCGAAGGTCGTTGCAATCGGCGATGTCTCCGGCGCGGTGGTGGACACGTCGGGCCTGGATGTCCCGACGCTGCACGAGTACGCCCGCGAGCACGGCTCTCTCGAGGGCTTTCCCGCCGAGCGGCTCTCGAACGAGGAGCTGCTCGAGCTTCCCTGCGACATCCTGGTCCTGGCCGCGCGCGAGGATCAGGTGGGTGACACCAACGCCCCGAATCTCCGCTGTCGGCTGGTCGCGGAGGGCGCCAACGGGCCCACCTCGATCGCGGGCGACGAGATCCTCGCGGCACGGGGGATCCCGGTGCTCCCCGACGTCCTCACGAACGCGGGCGGGGTCACCGTCTCGTACTTCGAGTGGGTCCAGGACCTGAGCCGGCTTTTCTGGGACCGGACCGAGATCCGGCGGCGGCTCGCCGACAAGCTCGCCGACGCGTTCGACCGCGTGTGGACGCTCTCCGAGGCCGATGGGATCTCCCTCCGGAACGCAGCGCTGATCGCGGGGATCCGCGACGTGGCCGCCGCCCTCGAAGCCCGGGGGATCTACCCGTGAGCAGCGAGCCGTCGCGCGTTCGCGACGCGATGGTCCCGAACCCCCATCAGTTCGAGGCCGGAGCGAGCGCGCAGGAGGCGGGGGAGGCGCTGATGCGCCCGGAGGTGCGCGCCGTCCTCGTCGTCGGGAGCGGCGAGCTCGTCGGGGTCGTCACCCGCAAGACACTCGTGCGCGAGGTGGTCGCGCGCGGCCTCGATCCACGCAGCACGACCCTCGGGTCGATCGCCGAGCCCCCGAACGCGACGATCGACTCCGACACGCCGCTCACCGAGGCGTTCCTCTTCCTCGAGGAGAACGACCACGAACGGGTGCCTGTCGTCGACTCGGAGGGAAAGCTCGTCGGCGTGCTGTCACGGTCTTCGGTGCGCCGGCGGCTGCAAGAGGACGAGCCCCCGGGCGAGGAGCCGGTCGCCGACTGACTAAGTGCGTTCTAGGCGGCGACGCGCGCCGGGCGCGTCTCCGCGCCCAGCGTCGCGATCACCTCGCCGAGCTCCCGGTGGACCTCGTCGTCCAGGAGCCGGCCCTCGTCGTCGAACTTCTCGTGAGCGCGCCCGACGGCGAGCTCGACCTCGACGACGCGTGCGCCCATTGTCGCGAGCACCTTGCGGAGCTCGGCCTGGGCCCAGACGGCGCCGAACACCCCGGCGCTGGAACCGATCACTGCGACCGGCTTGTTCTGGAACGGGTTCGTCGCGTGCGGGCGTGAGGCCCAGTCGAGCGCGTTCTTCAACGCGCCCGGGATCGAGGAGTTGTACTCCGGCGTAGCGATCAGGACGGCGTCCGCCGAGGCGACCGCGGCGCGGAACGCTGCCACGGCGGGAGGGGCAGGCTCGACGTCGTCGTCCTGATCGTACGGCGGCACCTCGCGCAACCCGTCCCAGAGCTCGAACGTATCGAGCGGCGAGAGCAGCTCACCGGCGGCCCGCAGGAGGGAGGTGTTCTGCGAGTCGCGGCGGAGGCTGCCGGAGATGGCGAGGACCCGCATCGTCGTTACGCCGCCTTCACCAGCGACAGGTCGGCCTTGAGCGTGACCTGGTCGGACAGGGCCTTGGTGCCGTTCGGCATGTCGTTGTTCCAGTTGATCCCGAACGCGGTGCGGTCGATCGTGGTCTCCAGCTTCAGGCCGTAGCGCTCGTTGCCGTACGGGTCGGCCGTCGGGCCGACGATCGTGCCCGTGAGCGTGGCAGGCTGGGTGACGCCCTTGATCGTGATCTCGCCCTTGAACTCGACGCTCGAACCGTCAACGGACGCGTTCTCGGTCGAGAAGGAGACGACCGGGTGGCGCTCGGCGTCGAAGAACTCCGGCGACATCAGGTGGCCGTAGAGGTTCTCGTCCTTCGTCTCCAGGCTCGCGATCCGGGCCGACCCCGACAGGCGCCCGTTCTCGAGCGTGGCCTCGAAGTCCGTGACGGTCCCGCCGAACTCGCCGACCCCCATGTACTCGACCGCAAAGGCGACCGATGAATGGACGCGGTCGGCGTTATACGTGCCCGTCGGAATCTCCGTCTTCTGCTCTGTGATGCTCATGTTCATGTCCTCCAAGTAAGTTTGAGTACGCAACTATATATCTGAAACGTTGATCGCGCAACAATATTCCGGAGGAGATGGTCACCCGGGAGGCGTGGCGGCGCTCGGTCAGCGGGGGCGTGCGAGCCGGCGGGCACGCTCGACGAGATCCCAGACCTCGCTGGCTGCCTCGCCGACGACGGCCGCTTCGGCCAGCGACTGCTGGAGCTGCGCCTGAGCCCGTTCGAGGCGAGCGGCGCGATCGGCTGATCTCGCGGTGCGGGCCTCGAGCCGCTCGATGAGCACCGCAGTCTCGAGCATGGCGTCCGCTGCCGTGCTCTTGAAGCTCTTGAGGGCGCGCCATGCGGTGAGCCCGCGGATGCCGGCGGCCGTGAGCCCGCTGAGGAACGCGATCACGAACACGAGCAACGAGATGCCGACGGCGTGATGCACCCCGGGATCCTAGGGGACTACCCTGGGGACGTGGAACGGCCGGTCGCCCGTCGCGACGCGCTCGTCCAGCTCTCGGTCGTGCTGGCGGCGGTCGGCGCCTACGAGACGGCCCGGCTCGCGCTCCATCCCGACTGGCCGCTTGCGCTCGACAACGCGCGACGGATCGCGGCGTGGGAGCGTGACACCGGCCTGGCCTGGGAGGCTCCGGTGCAGGAGGCGCTCCTGCGGATCCCGGCGCTCGTCCTCGCGTTGAACGCCTTCTACCTCGCCGCGCACTTCCTCGTCACCGGGCTCTTCTTCGTGTGGCTCTACCGCCGAAGCCGCGCCGGCTTTCTCCTCTTCCGGAACGCATTCCTTGCGGCAACGACGCTCGCGCTGCTCGTGTCGTGGTGGTTTCCGACCGCGCCGCCACGGGTCGCCGGCCTCGGCGTCGTCGACACTCTGCGCCGTTTCAGCGACATCGACATCGGCTCGCCCGGCACCCAGGGCCTCACCGACCCGGTCGCCGCGGTGCCGTCCCTGCACGCCGGCTGGGCGGTCGGCGTCGCGGCCGGCATCGTCCTCTACGGCCGCCCGAGGGTCGTCCGCATGCTCGCGCCGCTCTATCCCGCTGGCGGTGATCCTGACCATCCTCGCTACCGGGAACCACTTCGTGCTCGACGCCCTCGCCGGCGTGCTCGCAATGGCGGCGGGCTTCGCCCTCGCGCTCCTGCTGAGCGACTCGAGGGTGGTACCATTCAGCCAGCGACGCGGGGTGGAGCAGCCAGGTAGCTCGCCGGGCTCATAACCCGGAGGTCGCAGGTTCAAATCCTGCCCCCGCTATTCGAGAGGCCCTGGGAACAGGGCCTTTTCACTAGGCGATCAGGGCGTTTTGATTGCAGTCAGCGGCGGCTCTCCGCTGACGACGGCGATGGCGTTTCTCGCGGCGAGCACGGCCATCGCCGTGCGTGTCTCGACCGTCGCCGAGCCGAGGTGGGGAAGGAGGACGACGTTCTCGAGCTCGAGCAGGCCCGGGTGTAGGTCCGGCTCGTGCTCGTAGACGTCGAGGCCGGCGCCGGCGATCGTCCCGTCTCGCAGAGCTTCCACGAGGGCACCCTCATCGACCACTGCGCCGCGGGAGGTGTTCACGAGGAACGCCGTCGGCTTCATCCGGGCGAGCGCGACGGCGTCGATGAGCCCGCGCGTCTCGCCGGTCAGCGGTGCGTGCAGCGAAACGACGTCCGCTGACGCAAGCAGCTTGTCGAGCGTCAGGAACCGGGCTCCCAGCTCGGTCTCGAGCTCCGGCGCGGCGCGATGCCTACCCGCGTACGCGATCTCCATTCCCGCCGCCCTGGCACGCCGTGCGACGGCCGCACCGATCTGGCCGAGGCCGACGATCCCGAGGGTCTTGCCGGTGATCCCGCTGCCCACCATGAAGTCGAGGCCGAAGGCCCAGGGGCGTCGGGAGCGGACGAACCGCTCGGCCTCGCCGAGCCGCCGGGTCGCCATCAAGACGAGTGCGAATGCGAGATCGGCAGTCGCGTCGGTGAGCACCCCGGGGGTGTTCGTGACGACGACGCCGCGCGCCGTGCAGGCGGCGACGTCGACGTTGTCGTAGCCGACGCCGACGTTCGCGACGACCCGCAGTTCGGGCCCCGCGGCGTCGAGAAACGCGTCGTCGATCCGGTCGGCGAGCGACACGACGACCCCGTCGGCACCCGCCGCTGCGGCGTGGAGCTCGGCCGGCAAGAGCGCCCGGTCATGGGGTGAGAACCATGTCTCCGCGGCGTCCGCTATCAGCGCGGCCGCTGCCGCGGGAATCCGCACCGTCACTGCGATCCGAGGCAGTTTCGTCACCCCGTGGAGGCTACGGCTCGGCTATGCACCCTGGTAGCCTCCTTCGAAGCAGGACATCTCCAGCTGGCTCGGTTGGCACCCCGAGTGCGGAACTTCAGGAAGGCGTCTTCGAGCAGGTCTCGCTTCACTCCCGGACATGGTCGCTTTCGTACTCTCAGCCGCGCTTGCACTTTTCTCCCACTCGCCTTCGCACGGCTGGGGCGGCCACCTTCCCGTCAAGGGCGTCCTCGTCCCGGGCGTAAGCCTCGCCGGCATCAAGATCGGGGACTCCGAGCAGCACGTCCGGCGCGTCTGGGGCACGAACTACGTCACCTGCAAGTACTGCAGCGACCCGACATGGCTCTACGAATATCAGAGCGGTGAGCCGCTCGGGACGGCGGCGCGGTTCCAGAAGGGCAAGGTGGTCGCGGTGTTCACGCTCGGCTCCCCGGCCGGCTGGCGCACGAACAAGGGTTTGTACATCGGCGACCCGATCTCGAACGTCTACCAGTTCTTTCCGAGGACCGGAACGACGCGATGCATCGGGTTCGACGCGATCACGACCAAGCAGGGCCACGTCGTGACGGCGGTCTACAGCTCGGCCGGCGTCGTCTACGGGTTCGCGCTCGTGACGCCGGCGATGACCGTCTGTCAGTAGTCCCTAGCGTTTCAGTCCCTAGCGTTTCGCCGCGTAGACGGCCTTCGGGTTCTTGCCGTTCTTGTCGAACTTGATCACGACGACCTGGTGCGGCGTGAAGTAGACCTGGATCGAGCTCGAGAGTGTGTTGGCGCCACAGGCCACCTGGGTCTTCGTCAGCGCCTGGCAGTGGAAGTTGTTCGAGTTCAGGTAGATGACCTGGTTGATCTTCATGGCGAGCGGCGCCGGCCGCGAGGCGCCGAGGCCGGTCGCGGCCAGCGCCGCGACGGTGGCCGCGGCGGCGAGAACCGCGGTGAGAGCAAGCTTGAGCATCCTGCCTCCTCGTTGACGGTGGTGGGTCATGACGGCACTCGAACCTTAGAATCCCCGCGTGGTCTCCGCCTCGAACCTCGCAGCCTTCGCGCTCGCCTCGTTCATCCTGATCATCATCCCCGGGCCGAGCGTGCTCTTCGTGATCACCCGCGGCGTCGTGCTCGGGCGGCGCGCGGCGCTCGCCACCGTGCTCGGCAACTGCGGCGGGGTCTACGTGCAGGTCGCCGCGGTCGCGCTCGGGATCGGGGTGCTGGTCGAGCGCTCGGCCGTCGTCTACAACGCGGTCAAGCTCCTCGGCGCCGCCTATCTCGTGTACCTCGGCGTGAGGACGTTCCAGCGGCGGCGATCGCTGGCTCTCGCGCTCGGTGCGCCGGTGACGCCGAAGAGCGACCGGCGGATCCTCCGCGAGGGCTTCGTCGTGGGCCTGACGAACCCGAAGGCGGCGGTGTTCTTCGCGGCGATCCTTCCGCAGTTCACCGACCCTTCGCTCGGACACGTGCCGCTTCAGATGCTCCTGCTCGGGGTCGTGTTCGTGGCGATCGCGCTCGTCCTCGACGGGATCTGGGCGTTCGTCGCCGGCACCGCGCGCGAGCGGCTGGCGGCCTCGCCGAGGCGGCTCGAGGCGATCGGCGGGGCGGGCGGGGTGGTGTTGGTAGGGCTCGGCGTCGGGCTCGCCGTGAGCGGCAAGAACCCCTGATCTGCAATGAATCAGCCGCGGCCGAAGAGGACGCACCCGTTGTGGCCGCCTAAGCCCATGGCGTTCGAGAGCGCGACGTCGACCTGCGTCTCGCGCGGCTCGTTCGGGACATAATCGAGATCGCACTCGGGGTCGGGCGTGCGGTAGTTGATCGTCGGTGGGAGCACGCCGTCACGGAGGGCGAGGATGCACATGATCCCCTCGATCGCGCCGGCCGCGCCGAACGTGTGGCCCATCATCGACTTCGTCGAGCTGACGGCGAGCTTGTAGGCGTGGTCGCCGAACACCGCCTTGATCGCCTTCGTCTCGGCGAGGTCACCGAGCGGGGTCGAGGTCCCGTGCGCGTTGATGTAGCCGACCCGCTCGGGCGCGACGTTCGCGCGCTCGAGTGCCCGTCGCATCATCGCCGCGACGCCGAGCGCCTCCGGCTCGGGCTGGGCGAGGTGGTGGGCGTCGTTGGAGCCGCCGTAGCCGAGGACCTCGGCGTAGATCTCGGCGCCGCGCGCCTCGGCAAGGTCCCAGCGCTCGACGAGGACGGCTCCGGCGCCTTCCCCGATCACGAAGCCGGCCCGGGTTGCGTCGAAGGGCCGCGAGGCGCGGGGCGGATACTCGTCCTCCGCAGCGAGGCCGCGCATCGCGGTGAAGCCGGCCAGGATGAGGGGATCGATACAGGACTCCACGCCGCCGGCGATGACGGCGTCGGCGTCGCCGCGCTTGATCACCTCGGCGGCCTCGCCGATCGCGTGAGAGCCGGTCGCGCAGGCGGAGACGATCGCGTAGTTCAAGCCGGTGATCCCGAGTGAGATCGCAAGCTGACCGGACGGCGTATCGACGAGGACGCTCGGCAGGAAGTTCGGCGTGACCCGGTCGGGGCCGCGCTCGCGGAGCGTGTAGGCCTCTTCGGCGATCCTCGTGACGCCACCGATGGCCGAGCCCCAGATGATCCCGACGCGGGTCGGGTCGAAGCCCGAGAGGCCGGAGTCCTCGAGCGCCTCCTTGGCGGCGGAAAGGGAGATCAAGACGAACCGCTCCAGCTTGCGGGCCTCTTTCGGCGAGGCGACCGACGAGGGGTCGAAGCCCTTGATCTCCGCAGCGATCCTGATCGGCAAGCCCTCGGCGTCGAAGGCGCTGATCCAGTCGATCCCGCTCTCGCCTGCGACGGCGGCGCGCCAGGTGGACGGCGCGTCCAGCCCGAGCGGGGAGACGGCCCCGACGCCGGTTATCGCGATGCGAGTCATGAGCGCACGAGCTTAACCGTAGGCTTGGGGGGTGCCCGCTTCGGACCTGCCGTTCCCGCCGATGGAGGCCGAGCTCGTCCGCGAGCTTCCCGTGGGCGAGGAGTGGGCGTACGAGCCGAAGTGGGACGGCTTCCGCGGCGTGCTCGAGAACCTGGAGGGCGAGCTGGCGCTCTGGTCGCGGAACGGGCGGCCACTGCTGCGCTACTTCCCGGAGCTGCGGCCGCTCGGCGAGCTGCTCCCGCCGCGCTCGGCGCTGGACGGCGAGGTGGTCATCGTGCGCGAGGGCGCTCTCGACTTCGATGCGATGCAGATGCGGCTCCATCCCGCCGAGTCGCGGATTCGCCGGCTTTCGGGCGAGATCCCGGCGTCGTACGTCGTGTTCGACGTGCTTCTCTGGGACAGCGAGCCGGTGTGGAAACGGCCGCTCGCGGAGCGGCGTGCGGAGCTCGAGCGCGTGGCGAAAGGCTTCCGGCTCTCCCCGTCGACCCGGGAGCTCGAGGAGGCTCGCGGCTGGCTCGACCGGTTCGAGTCACTCGGGCTCGACGGGGTCGTGGCGAAGCGTCTCGGGGTTCCGTATCTCCCGGGCTCTCGGGAGGGTGTGGTCAAGGTGAAGGAGCACAAGACGGCCGACTGCGTGGTCGCAGGCGTCCGCTGGAAGGGCTCGCGCGAGGAGATCGCGACGCTCCTTCTCGGCCTCTACCGCGAGGACGGCGGCCTCGACTATGTCGGCTCCTGCGCGGTCGCGGCGAAGACGCGCGCCGACGTCGCGGCCAAGGTGCTGCCGCTCGTCGAGGACGATCCGGAGTGGCACTCCTCGGAGCCGAACCGCTGGGGGACGGGTGCGCTCGAGGAGGCCCGCGTCCGGCCCGAGCTCGTGGTCGAGGTGCGCTACGACAAGGTGCAAGGCAACCGCTTCCGCCACGGCACGAAGCTGATCCGCTGGCGCCCCGACAAGGACCCCAAGGACTGCACCTGGCGCGAGCTGCGGCCTCCGAAGGCGGCGGGCTCCGTCGAGGCGCTATTCGCATAGCGACACGTCCGAATTCGCCGTGGCCCCGAGGGACGTGTCCCGTACCAGGTTACGTTACGCAACCGTCACGTGGACACGGCCGAAACAGGCAATTCGAACCCAATAATCCCTGTAAATCCGAATGGCCTTTTGGCCACGGCCGGTACCAGGTTACGTGACGTAAGCATCACGAGACCGTGACGGGTCATCCGGGTGGCTCGAGACCCAGCTTCTCGAAGCGCGGTACGAGGGAGACCGCTCTGCGCCACATGCCGCGTGTCGGGTCGCCGACGGCCGCGATCCGCTCGCGCATCGTCGTCACCGTGAACGCCGCCGGGTCGACGTCTGACACCTCGTCCCAGCGAAGCGGCGCGGAGACCCTGGCGTCTGACACCGGACGCACCGAGTAGGCGCTCGCGATCGTCTTGTCGCGGGCGTTCTGGCCGAAGTCGACGAACACGCCGACCCGGTCTGCGACTCGCCAGGTCGTCGTCGCGACTCGCTGGTCTCCCACTCGCCGCTCGACCTCCTCGGCGAGGGCCTTCGCGAAGCGCCGCACCTCGGAGAAGCGCAGCTCGGGCCGAATCGGGGCGAGGACGTGCAGCCCCGTCGCCCCCGAGGTCTTCGGGAACGACGCGAGGCCGAGCTCGTCCATCACCTCACGCACGACGAGCGCGATCTCGCGGACGAACGGCCACTGGCCGTCGGAGGTCGGGTCGAGGTCGATCAGCAGGTAGTCGGGCCGCTCGATCTCCGGCACGCGCGAATGCCACGTGTGGAGCTCGATGCAGCCGAGGTTCACCACCCAGGCGAGCGCAGCCGCGTTGTCGACGATCGCGAAGACCGTCGAGTGGCCGCTCGGGAAGGACACCGGCACCTCGCCGACATAGTCGGGGTGCTTGGCGGGCACCCGTTTCTGGTGGAAGAACTCGCCGTCGACGCCGTTCGGGTACCGCTTCATGTGGAACGGGCGCCCCCGCAGGTGTGGCAGCGCGCAGCCGGCGACGTCGAGGTAGTAGGAGACGAGGTCGCCCTTGGTCAGCCCGGCGTCCGGGAAGAAGACCTTGTCCGGGTTCGAGATCGCCACCTCGTAGCGGCCGATGCGCACCGGCGTAGGGTAGGCTCGCAGCCATATTGCGGAGAGCGATTCTCAGTTTCGCCGTCGCTGTCGCCGTCGCCGCTGCCGCGCTCGCCGCCGGCACCGCTACTGCCGCGCGGCACACAGCAGTGGCTGCGGGAGCGTCCTGCGCGAAGTCGAGCCTGAAGACGGTCAACTCAGGGATGCTCACCGTCGGCACCGACAACCCGGCCTATCCGCCGTGGTACGCGGGCGGGACGAAGAGCTCGTTCTGGAAGATCAACGACCCCTCGAACGGCAAGGGCTTCGAGCCGGCGGTCGCCGATGCCGTCGCGGGGAAGCTCGGGTTCCCGAGCAGCCAGGTGAAGTGGGTCTACGTCCCCTTCAACCGCTCCTTCGCGCCCGGGCCGAAGAACTTCGACTTCGACATCAACCAGATCTCGTTCACCCCGGCCCGCGCCAAGGTCGTCTCGTTCAGCGACTCGTACTACGACGTGAACCAGGCCCTCGTCGTGCTCAAGGGGAAGCCGATCTCGAGGGTCCGCACTGTCGCGGGCCTCAAGCCCTACAAGCTCGGTGCCCAGCTCGGCACCACGAGCTACGGCTTCATCCAGAACACGATCAAGCCGTCGAAATCGCCGGCCGTCTTCCCGCAGAACGCCGGCGCCGTCCAGGCGCTCAAGAACGGCCAGATCGACGGCCTCGTCGTCGACCTCCCGACCGCGTTCTACGTGACCTCCGTGCAGGTGCCCGGCTCGACCATCCTCGGTCAGTTCCCGGCCGAGACCGGCGGTGAGCACTTCGGGATGGTCTTCGCCAAGGGCAACCCGCTCGTCTCCTGCGTGAACCGGGCCCTGGCGTCGCTGAAGGCGAGCGGGACGCTCACGAAGATCCAGCAGCAGTGGCTAGCGAAGGCGACCGGCGCGCCGGTCCTGAAGTAGACCCCCGCAGCTCGAAGGTCCTCGGCGGGTGGCGGGCCGGCGGCGGCAGTCGCGGCGTCGTCGTCGCGACCGTCAGCACGCTCGTCTTCCTCGTCGTCGCCGGCGCCGTCATCACGCGGTCTCCCGGCTGGCCCGAGGTCAAGCACACCTTCTTCGACTGGAGCACCTTCCGCTCGTCGTTCGGCGAGATCGCCCACGCGTTCCTGCTCAACGTGAAGATCTTCTCCATCGCCGAGGCGCTCATCCTCGTCTTCGCGCTCCTCGTCGCGGTCATCCGCAGCCTTCCGGGGCCGGTGTTCTTCCCGCTACGCGCGCTCGCGATCGTCTACGCCGACTTCTTCCGCGGGGTACCGACGATCCTCGTGATCGCGGTGCTCGGGTTCGGCGCACCGACGCTGCAGCTCTCCTGGGTGCCGACCGACGTCGTCTTCTGGGGGATCATCGCCCTCGTCCTCGTCTACACGGCCTACGTCTCGGAGGTCTACCGGGCCGGGATCGAGTCGGTGCATCCGTCACAGGAGGCGGCGGCACGCTCGCTCGGGCTCAACCGCTGGCAGGCGCTGCGCTTCGTCGTGCTGCCGCAGGCGGTGCGGCGCGTGATCCCGCCGCTCCTCAACGACTTCATCGGTCTCCAGAAGGACACGGCGCTCGTCTCGACCCTCGGCGTCGTCGAGGCCTTCAACCAGGCCAACATCGACACCAACGCGACGTTCAACTACACGCCGTACCTGGTGGCGGCCGTTCTCTTCGTCGCGATCACGATCCCGCTCGCGCGGTTCACGGACTGGCTGATCCTGCGCGACCGCCGGCGGCGGCAGGCGGAGGGTGTGCGATGAGCGTAGGCTCGACGGAGCTCGCAGATAAGCGGAGCGAAGCACTGGTCCTGGAAGTCGTGCGCAAGTCGTTCGGCAAGACCGTCGTGCTCGACGGGATCGACCTCACGGTCGCCGAGCACGAGGTGGTGTGCCTCATCGGCGCGTCGGGCTCGGGGAAGTCGACGCTCCTCCGGTGCGTCGACCTGATCGAGCCGATCGACTCGGGCCGCATCGTCGTCGAGGGCGCCGACATCACCGCGCCTGGCGTCGATGCCAACAAGGTTCGCCGCCGGATCGGGATCGTGTTCCAGTCCTTCAACCTCTTCCCGCACATGAGCGTCCTCCGGAACGTGACGCTCGCGCCGCAGGCGGTACTCGGCCGCTCCCGCTCCGAGGCCGAGGCCCGCGGCCTCGAGCTGCTCGGCCGCTTCGGCCTCGCCGACCGCCGCGCCGATTATCCGGACCGGCTCTCGGGAGGCCAGCAGCAGCGCGTCGCCATCGTGCGCGCACTCGCCATGGACCCTGAGCTGATGCTCCTCGACGAGGTCACGAGCGCGCTCGACCCCGAGCTCGTGGGGGAGGTGCTCGAGGTCGTTCGCGAGCTGGCCGCCGGTGGGATGACGATGCTCATCGCCACACACGAGATGGCCTTCGCCCGGGAGATCGCAAACCGGGTCTGCTTCCTCGACGGCGGAGTCATCCTCGAGCAGGGGCCGCCGTCGGCGATCCTCGGCGCCCCTCGCGAGGAGCGCACCCGTCAGTTCCTCCAGCGGATCATCGCCGCCGGCCGCCTCTAGTGCACAGCAGCGCTACGCTGCCCGGAGATGCTCGCGGGGGGCCGGTTCATGCGCTGCGTCGCCGTCTGCGCTGCGACGGGAGCGGCCTTCGTCGGCGCCGGGGGCGCTACCGCGAGCCAGACGCTCGGCGACCTGAACGTCACGAACCTGACGCTGGCGGTCAACGCGAAGGGTGAGGCGCTCCTCACCTACAACCGCCAGAACGGCCGGCTCCGGCATGTGCTCGTGTGGGGGGCGATCAACGCCCTGCCCCCGAGCCAGGACGTCCCGCAGGTCAAGTTCGAGATGGACTACTCGGGAGGGCTCGCGAAGTACCACAATCCGGGCTACTGGAAGTCGTTCAAGAACGTGTGCCGGCCATACGACGGGCCGCAGCTCGTGTACGGCGTGACCGCATGCGACGCGCCCGACGGCAGCTACTGGGCCGTCCAGTCGTGGCAGCGGCTGCTGCCGATGCGCGGCTTCGATCCGTGGAAGCCGATCCAGTCCGCGTACGGGTTCAACGTCTCGCACTGGTCGGGGCCGATTGCTCAGCTCGACGTCACGCAGAACTGGACGTATGACGGCTCGTGGACCGCGCTCGACGGCCGCCTGACCTACGACGGGCAGCCGGTGTTCGGCTACAAGACGCCGTCTGCAACGAAGCACGGAGACGGCTACGCCCGCTACGTCTACATCGACACGCACGACTCCGTGTACGGCCCGGGCTGGCGCCACGACGCTGCCAAGGTGCTGCACGTCGGGAACGGGGCGTTCTGTTACAGCTTCGTCCCGCAGAGGCCGCCGCCGGGCTACCCGAGCGACGAGCCTCGCGGCCCGGCGCCCGGCGACTTCGAGCGCGTCACGGTGCTCGGGCCGGGGGTGACACCGGATGTGCAGTGGGCCGGACCCGGCCTCGGCGCCTACGATCCGCAGCAGGACCAGGCCTACAACCAGCGGTTCGACGAGCTCGTCGGCCCGAACGACAAGGTCTGCGCCAACGAGCGCTGATCCTTCGCGCGGTACGCTTGCTCGATGTTGGATCCCGGGACGCGCCTGGAGGTGACGATCGAGCCGCTCGACGACTTCGTGGTCGTCCAGCCCCTCGACGACTCCGAGACGGCGTCGGGGCTCATCGTCCCGATCAACGAAGCCGCGCAGTGCATGACCGGGATCGTCGTCTCCGCCGGCCCCGACGTCGCGGCGATCGAGCCGGGCGACAAGGTGCTCTATCCGCGCGATGCCGGCTACGAGGTGCGACTCGTGCGGTCGGCCCACCGCGTGCGCGTGCTGAAGCGCGAAGAGCTGATCGCGCGCATCCACGACTGACTCGCCAGGCCCAGTCCGATCAAGGTCTCGGGCGCGGCCACGATCCGGGTGTGCGGCTCGACGATCAGCGGCCCGGTAACGATCACCGGGGCGAGGGGAGTCGTCGACCGACGGTGGTCAGTCGCAGTTCGCTCCGGTCGTAACGGTGATCGGCGCGTCGACGCTGCCGTTGCCGGTCGCGGTGACGTTGGCGGCGGGCGTGACGACGAGCCAGTGGGCGCTCGGGGGATGGGCCAGCGTGTCGAGCAGCATGTAGGCGCCCTTCGACACCGTCATCGTGAGCCGCGCGCTCTTACCGGCGGGGACGGCGAGGGTGCGGGAGCCCTTCACGCCGGGGCCGACGACCTTCAGCACCCTTGCGGCCGGGGCCTTGTTGATCGCCATGAACGTGACGGTGCCCGAGGGTGCACCGGGTCGGGAGATACTGAAGCGGGAGCTCGTGAACGTGACCGTCACGGTCGTTGCGTCGGCCCGGGTGGAGGACGCCGCACGCGCCGTGCCGACGAGGGTCGAGGCGATCGCCACACCGACGAGCACGACTGCCAGGCCACGTAGAAGTCGTGCGATCACGAGTCCCGACTCGCCTGACATCGCTTCCACCTCCGGATGATCGTACTGCTGCGCGGACTATTCCGTCGCTCTCTTTCTAGCATTGCTCCAAGGTTGTGATCAAGGTAAAGTTGCGACCGCCGACCCGGGGGCGGAAGTAAGGGGCCCCCGCTTCGACCTCTACGGCGAGTAGGCCGTACCCAACGGAGGGGAGGTCCGAATTGGCGAACAGCATCAAGATCAAGGTGAACGGCCTCACCCATGGTGTGTCCGCGAGCCTTGACACGCCTCTTCTGTACGTCCTGCACAACGAGCTCCACCTGCATGGCCCGCGGTTCGGTTGCGGCCTTGCGCAGTGTGGCGCCTGCTCGGTGCTTTTGGACGGCAAGGAGATCCGCTCCTGCGTCACGCCTGTGGCTGCAGTGAGCGGGAAGAGCATCACGACGCTCGAGGGCCTGCCGGCTCTCTATGCGTCGCAGCGCGGCACGACGGTCGCGGCACCGAATCTGCACCCGTTGCAGCAGGCGTGGATCGATCAGCAGGTGCCGCAGTGCGGCTACTGCCAGAACGGAATGATCATCCAGGCCGCTGACCTGCTCGAGACGACGAAGAACCCGTCGAGGGTGCAGATCCAGACCGCGATGAACGGGCACCTGTGCCGGTGCGGGACGTATACGGGGGTCATCGAGGCGATCCAGGCCGCCGCAAAGATCATGGCGAAGGGAGCGTGAGATGAGCGGCATGGAAGAGAAGACCATCGACGTGTTCGGCGCAACGCTGACGCGCGACAAGCTGGTCAAGCGCGGCGGAGCGCTCGTAGTGGGCTTCAGCCTGCTGGGAGCCGTCGCCGGCAAGGTGGCCGGCGCCTCGGCCGCAGGCACCAATTCGCTCGACGCGACCCTGCCGAGCTCGTGGCTCACGATCAATCCGGACAACACGATCCTGATGCGGACCGGGAAGCCGGAGATGGGGCAGGGGTCGGCGAGCGCCGCCTATGCGCAGATCCTGGCCGAGGAGCTCAACGTTCCGTTCTCGGCGATCACGCAGGTCGTGATGGGCGACACGGACCGAACACCCGACGGCGGCATCGCCGCAGGGTTCCTCGGGGCCGGCGCCGCGAACCTGCGCAAGGTCGGCGCCTTCACCTACCAGGCTCTGCTCGGGCTGGCCTCGACTCAGCTGGGCGTCCCGGTGGGCTCGCTCACGGTTCAGAACGGGGTGATCTCGGGCGGAGGACAGAAGGTCAGCTACGGCCAGCTCATCGGCGGGAAGCAGCTGAACCTGTCGATCCCGGTGACGGGCGATCTGATGGGCGGCGGAATCACCGTCGGCGGCAACCCGCCGACAAAACCGGTTAGCCAGTACACGGTGATCGGAACGTCGCAGCCGATGGCGACGATCCCGCCGATCGCGACAGGCACCGCGACGTTCGTCGGGAACCTCGTGCTCCCGGAGATGCTCCACGCACGCATGGTGAAGCCGAAGACGTTCGGCTCGACGCTGATCTCGGTCGGGGCGCTCGACAAGAAGCAGTTCCCGAACACGCAGATCGTGGTCAAGGGCAACCTCGTCGCCGTTCTCGACCCGCAGGAGTACACGGCGATTCAGGCCGCTTCGGTCCTCGCGGCGAAGACGAAGTGGTCCGATTGGGCCGACCTACCGGGAAGCGGGAACGTCGGCAAGTACCTGCGCTCGGGTGCTGATTACTCGGCTGCCCAGGCGACCGTGAACACGAACACGGGGAACGCGGGCTCCGCCCTGGCGACGGCCGCGAAGCGACTCTCGGCGACGTACATGTACCCGTACTTCAAGCACGCTCCGATCGGCCCGTCGATCGCCGTCGCCGATGTCCGCAGCGACGGCACCGCGATCGTGTGGGCTCACACCCAGGCTCCGCAGCCGTTGCGGAGGATGCTGGCGTCGGTGCTCCAGACCGACCCGTCGAACGTGATCGTGCGGATCCTCGACGGCTCCGGCCACTACGGGCGTTCCAACCCCGGCCCGGACGGTGCCGAGGCGGACGCGGTCATCCTCTCGCAGGCGGTCGGCAAGCCGGTCCGGGTGCAGTGGATGCGGCCCGAGGACATGGCGTGGGCCGTGTCGTCGTTCCCGCAACTGGCGGACATGCAGGTCGGGCTCGACGCGAACAACAACATGGTCGCGTTCCAGGCCGACTACCACCAGACCGGCCGCTTCGACGGCCGCGGGCTGGGGGCGCTGCTCGCCGGCCTGCCGCCCGGCGCGGTGGAGGACGGCAACCCGGCGAACCCGCAGGTCCTCGGGCACTACTCGTGGGTTGCCACGGCGTCGACCGTGTGGCCGTACGACAAGACGCTGAACGCGCTGGAGACGGTGCACAACGCACCCCCGCCCGGTCAGGTCAGCTCGCCGTACAAGGCCGGCATGCGGATCCACAGCAGCCGCACGCCGGTGCAGCGGCAGGCCAACTTCGCGCTCGAGTCGATCGTGAACGAGGCCGCCGCCGCCGCGAAGGTGGACCCGATCGAGTACCGGTTGCGGCACACGACCGATCCGCGGCTGATCACGGTCCTGAACACGCTCAAGACGTCTCACGGCTGGGAGACCAGGCCGTCACCGTCCGCGAGCGCATCCGCGACCGGGTCGACCATGGTCAAGGGCCAGGGGATGGGCGTGATGATCCGCTCCGGCGGTCACTGGGCCGCCGCAGCCGACATCACGGTCAATCCGAAGACCGGGAAGATCATCGTCGACAAGTACACCGTCGTGCTCGAACCGGGCATCGTCATCAACCCGCTCCAGATGAAGCGCATCACGGAGGGCGGGACCGTGATGGGCATGAGCGAGGCCCTGTTCGAGCAGGTGGCTTTCAACAAGAGCATGATCACCAGCCAGGACTGGGTGACGTATCCGATCTTGAGGTTCCTCAACCTCCCCAAGATCAACGTCGTGCTCATCAACAACCCCTCCGTCGGTACCTACAACGGCGCCGGCGAGGGATCGAACTCACTCCCGCCGACGACCGTCGCAGCAGCGTTCTTCGACGCGACGGGCAAGCCGGCACGCACGCTGCCGTTGCGGCCCGCGAACGTGCGGGCGATCCTCGCAGCGTGATCCGAGCTCCGGAATCGAGGCGGGGGCGTCACGCCCCCGCCTCGAGCCTTACGGTGCGATTGTGGGGTTCGACGTGGTCTAATAGTTCCGACCCGGAGAGGTGTCCGAGCGGTCTAAGGAGCGCGACTGGAAATCGCGTACGTGCTGAAAGGTGCGTCGAGGGTTCAAATCCCTCTCTCTCCGCTCGAGGGCCGCCGTGGGCGGCCCTCCTCATAGGTCCTCAACAGGCGGGCGACGCTGCCGATGAGAGAACCATGTGGAGGAAGCCCTCCTCTGACGAGCCGAGGCAGATCGCCTGCCTCGCCTGCGGCGAGACCCGCGTCGTCTTCGGGGCCGAGACGGGCGAGTGCCCGCGCTGCCACTACGTCGGCTGGATGGCTCGCCGACGACCTCGACGGCTACACCAGGCGAGCGATCGTCAACGGCGCCTTCGCGGGGCACCATCGGCATGTCGCACTCAGGCCGTGACGGTCACGAGCGTCCCGATCTGCACGAACGGGAAGATCGTCTCGGCCGTCGACACCGGCACCTCGACGCAGCCGAGGCTCTGCGGCCAGCCGTAGCTGCCGCGATAGAAGCCGTGCACGGCGTCGCCGCCGTTGAAGTAGTTCACCCACGGCACACCGGGGTCGTTGTAGTGCGACCCGTCGGGGTTCGTCCCCGCCATCGTCGTCGAGGTCAGATGCAGGTAGACCGGGAAGGTCCCGAGGTCTGTCGGCCGTGAACCGATCCCCGTGTTCACCGGCGTCCGCAGGATCACGCGCCCGTCGTGCCAGAGCGTCAGCGTCTGCGGCAGCCGCTCGGAGACGAAGACGTAGGTGTAGCCGCCACGGGCCTTCCGCCCGGCCAGCTCGTCGCGCAGCAGCGCACGGAAGACCTGCATGCTCGGGAAGCCGTCCGCCGTCATCCCGTGCGCCGTCTGGAAGGCCATGATGGCGCCGCGGATCACGGTCGGACGGTCGGATCCCGAAGCCCAGAGACCCTTCAGGGGCGGCGGCGTCTTGTCGTACCGCCACTCGAAGGTCCCGTCGGGCGGCTCGACGGCCGCGTTGAGTTGAGCCGCCGGCGTCGGGGCGACCGTGCCGGTGAACCGAAGCGGGAGGTAGCCGAGGTCGGCCAGCATCTGGCGCATCCGCAGGAGCGAGCCGCGCGGGACCTGCCAGGTGAGCCTGGTGAACTGGGCCGGGTCGCTCCCCGAGATCACCTCGATCTGCCTCGGCAGTCGCAGGTGCACGCGACGGCCCAGCGGGAACCCGAGCCCGGCCGGCTGGAAGACGAGGGTGTGGTCGTTCGGCTGGTGCCACGCGCCGCGAACACGAGGCCGGAAGAGCGGACGATCGGGCCCGAGGATGTCGGCGACCGGGCGCGAGAACGTGAGGACGACCGGCGCCGAGGGACCGAGCGCCGAGTCGAGCGCGGGGCGGACGAGCACATGAGGCTCCGGCCCGGGCGGGAACCAGCTCACCCTCACCGCCGCGGGCAGCCGCTCCCAGGAGCGAGGGACGCCCGCGACGAGCGCCGTGCCGGCCCTGTGCGCAGCGTCCGCGGTCGGCCCGATCGGGACGACGCGGCGCGCGGTCGGCAGCGTGACGCGGGTCCGGCGGCCGTCCGGCATCTGCACCGCGACGACCTTCACGGGCCGGCTGAACCGCACCGTGACCGGAGCGCCCGAGGTTGGATACACCATGGTCCCGACGAGCTCCGCCTTCGGCGTCCGGACGGTCGCCTCGACCGTCTCCGTCCGCCCGAGGAGCCACCCGAGCCACTTCGAGCGCCGGACGGTCGCCTGCACGCGGAGCTGCGCCGCGCCCCGGAGCTTGGCCTCGGGGACGATCGCTCCCGCCTGGAAGACGACCGGCACCCGGCGTCCCGAGGGTCCGCGCGCCTGCACCGACTCCACGTGCTCGCCGAACCCCGCGACAGAAACCCCGGCGAGCCCGTTCCCACCCGCCACGATCCGCGCCTGCGGCCACGCGACCCGCAGGCCGAGAAGGGCGCCGTCGGCGATCACGAAGAGCGCGCCCAGCGCCAGCACGGTGACGAAGACGAAGCGCGGGATGCGGTTCATGCCTTCAAAGTACGAAACGCGGCGGTCGGGTTCAAGCCCACCGGGGCAACGTCGGGTCAGGTGATGCGGCGGGCTCCGTCGTAGTGCGACGCGGCCCAACCCGAGCCGAGGCTCTCGACGCGCACGACCGCGCCGGTGTACGGCGCGTTCACGTACTCGCCGCCGCCGATGTACATCCCGACGTGGCCGTCGCCGTCGAAGAAGACGAGGTCGCCCGGCTGCAGCTGGTCGTATGGCACGTACGAGCCCATGTTCGCCATCGCGTACGACGAGTGGGGGAGGCCGATCCCGATCTGCGCGAAGGCGTACATCACGAGCCCGGAGCAGTCGAAGCCGCCCGGCGAGGCACCGCCCCAGACGTACGGGACGCCGAGGTAGGACATCGCGATCGAGACGACCTGACTGCTGTAGGCCGAGGTGGGGACGACGGTCGCGCCCTCCGGGGTCGAGGCGCTGGCCCCGACGACCGTGCTCGAGACGGCCTGCGCCTGGGCGGCCTGCGCCGCGGCGATCTGCTCCTGAGCGGCGCGTGCCGCCTGGAGCCGCCGCTCCGCCGCCTGGGCCTCGAGCTGGACGATCTCGCCCTTGACCGAGGTGAGCAGCCGCTGGCGCTCGGCGAGGCGCCCCGCCACCGACGCTCGGATCGCACGGCGCTCGGCGAGCAGCTGCTGAGCGTAGGCGCGCTGGTTCCGCAGGGCCTTCGCGGTCCGCTGCACCGTCTGCTTGAAGTCGATGACCTCGTTGACGACCTGGCTGTCGACGCTCGAGAGCCTGTTCGCGTTGTCGAGCCGGGTCAGGAGGTCGCTGATGCTGGTCGCGCCCAGGATCAGGTCGAGCGTCGTCGGCTTGCTCGAGGTGTAGAGCGAGACGAGGCGCTTCTGGATCATCATGCGACCCCGGCCCAGGTTCCGGCGCGCGACGATCAGCTCGTGGTGGTTCAGCTTCAGCTCGTACTTCACGTGCTGGAGGCGGAGGTTCGCGAGGTTGATCTTCTCGTCGGCGGCGCTCAGGTCCTGGTCGAGCTGGATGATGTCGCCGTAGACCTGCTGCGCTTCGGCCTTCTTGTCGTCGATCGGTGAGGTTCCCTGGGCCGGAGCAGCCGCAAGCAGCACCGCGCAAGCTGCGGTGAGGGCGAGCAGCGGCGCGTACCGCCGGCTCGACAGGACTGACCCCGTTAGCAAACGAGACCGGCCTCCTGGAAGGCTCCGGCACGTCACAAGCGCGGCACCCTAGCAGATTTGCCCTGCAAACACGCCGTTTGCCCGCCTCTCGGATGTTTCCGCGATAGTTCGCGACCGTGAGGATGGCGCTCATCGTCGTCGCTGCCGCACTGGCAGTCCCGATCGCGGGGGCGTTCGGCCTGCCCGCCGTGAACCCCGGCGGATCCTTCACGATCGTGGCGGGCGGCGACATTGCGCTCGTCGGTCCGGGCGCCACCTCCTCCACCTTCGCGGGCATTCGGCAGTTCCTCCACGGCGACATCGTGTTCGGGAACCTCGAGGGGACGCTCGCCACCGACGGGTCGCCGAAGTGCTCGCCCTACGGCGTGGACGGCTGCTTCACCTTCCGTGCAGATCCCTCCTCGGCGAAGGAGCTGCGACAGGCCGGCTTCAACGTCATGAACGTCGCCAACAACCACGACATGGACTACGGGGCGGCAGCCCAGAGCGAGACCATGTCCGCCCTTCGTTCGGCGCACATAGCGTTCGACGGCCTTCCCGGCCAGATCTCGACCGTCCCGGCGGGAAAGATCAAGGTCGCGTTCATCGGCGCGGCCCCCTATCCGTGGGCCCAGAGCCTCCTCGACATTGCCGGCACCGCGAAGCTCGTCCGGCTCGCCGCGAGCCTGGGCGGGGTCGTGATCGTGTACATGCACGCGGGCGCCGAGGGCTCCGCGGCAGACCACGTGCCCGAGGGGGCCGAGACGTTCCTCGGCGAGCAGCGCGGCGACCCGCGGGCCTTCGCGCACGCCATGATCGACGCCGGCGCCGCGCTCGTGCTCGCGTCCGGTCCGCACACGCTGCGGGGGATGGAGTGGTATCACGGCCATCTGATCGCCTACAGCCTCGGGAATCTCGCGGGGAACAACACGCTCTCGACCTCGGGGACGCTCTCGCTGTCCGCGCTCCTCTCGGTGACGTTGACCTCGACCGGGTCGCTCACCGCCGCGAAAGTGATCCCGCTGCGGCTCGTCGGCCCCGGAACCCCCGAGTACGACCCCTCGGGGTCAGCAATCTCCATGATCAGGACGCTGTCGGACGACGACTTCACTGCGCCGGGAATTCGAATCGCAAACGACGGAACGGTGACCGTGCCGGCTGCTAAGCGGTCCGCCCGGTAAGGGCGATCTCTGCGAGCGGGCGGCGGGCCCACGCGAAGCGCTTCGAGAACCAGTCCATCCGGCCCAGCGAGACGCCCTGGCCGGACGACTCGATCAGCCAGCCGTTGCCGACGTAGATCGCCGTGTGGTCGATCGTCGCCGCCTTCGAGCGGCGTCCTTCCGGCCCGAAGAACATCACGTCCCCGGGTTGCAGGTCGGCGAGGCGGATCCGCTCGCTGCGGGGGATCTCGGCGGCCATCTGCGCGGCCGTGCGGCCCTGGATCACGTCGGAGAGGCCGGGCGCATCGGCGTAGCTCGTCAGCTTGTAGACGCGCCAGACGAGTCCCGAGCAGTCGAACCCGGGCTCGACCTTCTCGTCGTCGCCGCCCCACACGTAGGGGTAGCCGATCAGCGAGACGGCGGTGCGCAGCACCTCCTGCTGCTGCGGCGTGAGCGCGGGCACGACGAAGGTCGGGGCGATCGAGCGGACGTAGGCGACGCCGCCGGCTGCGTCGGCCGCGGCCACCGGAGTGAGATCCGGCGCGGGGACTCCTCCGGGCACCTCCCGGCCGAGCGAGAGGACGCGTGCCGCGGAGAACGCTGCGTCGGCTCTGGTCGCGGTCTGCGCGGGCTGCAGCTCCCGGCTGTCGTCTGACACCGGGAGGTTGGTGCGGAGGCCGAGAAGGCGTGCGACGACCTCGGTGCCGAAGCGGGCGGGCGGGTCGAGCCCTGCAGCCCGCGCCGCGGCGGCGAGCCGGCGCGCGACCGGGCGAAGCCCGAGCGCGTGGACGAGCGCCGCGTCGAGCCCGGCGATCGTCACCGGCTTCGACGGGTCGGCCGGGGCCGCCACGGGCGAGGGCGAGCCGATCGCGGCCAGGAGCCCGGCGAGAGCGTCAGCCCTCAGCGGATCGGTCGGACGGAACGTCGCCGGCCTACCCGGGAAGAGCCCTTCCCTGGTGACCGTCAGGATCGCGCCCTTCGCCCACGACTCGCCCGACCCCGTCCCGGAGGCGGGCGCGGCGATCGCCAGGGCAAGGAGAACCGGGACGAGGAGTCGTCTCACCCTGTCCGTATCGGCCGGTCCGGCGTGGACCTTTAGGGCGGCCTTGCGCAGGCTTTACGTCCGTCGGACGCGGGGATAACGCAGCCCGCCGACCATGTTGAGTGCAACGCCACCGAATCAACGAGGAAACGGAGCCGACATGCGCAAACTGATTGCCATCTTCGTCGCGGGGGTGTTCCTCTCGGCCGCCGGTCTCGCGAGTGCCGAAGGCACTCCACCGGCGGCGCCGGAGCACTCCGCGGCAGCCCACTGGTTCGCCGGCACTGTGACCGCGGTAGGCTCGAGCTCGCTCACCGTCGGCGTTCTGTGGACGGGACCGAACGACGGCTCGCTCAACGGTCAGACGGTGAACGTCGCCGTCGAGACGCAGACCCGGATCAACCAGGGCCCGCACCACCGCGCCATCGCCCTCGCGAGCATCAGCACGGGTGACCTCGTCGCCGTGCGGGCGGACGGCGATGCCTCGAGCTTCACCGCCCGTCGGATCCACGTCTTCTGCAACTGCCACTGGATCGGCGGGACCGTGAACTCCGTCGGGACGACCAGCTTCTCCGTCGACGTCAAGCGGACGGGCCCGTACGACACCGTTCTCACGAACACGACGGTGACGCTCCAGACCGACTCCTACACCGTGTATCTCCGTGGGCGCCACCGCGCACGCATCGGCCTCTCCGACCTCAAGCCCGGCGAAGGGGTCGGCGTGGTGTTCGCGGCGGACGGTTTCTTCCGCTCACCCGGGTTCGACCCGACCAAGGCGACCTTCACCGCCAAGCGCGTCCACGCCTGGGGTGCGCGGCAGGTGCCGCCGTCGTCGAGCGACGCGAGCGTCTCGGCGGGCGTGTCCGTCGCCACCTAGCGGGACGAGAGCGGGGGCGCCGCGAGCGCCCCCGCGCCGTCGCCCGTCGGGACTAGGCTCGACGTCAGTGGTGGAGAACGTCGAGATTCGCCGCTCGCGGCGTGCGCGCCGCTGGTCGCTGACGGTGCCGTGGGGCGCGCCTGCCCGCCTGACGGTTCCTCACTGGATGCCGGACGCCGCCGTCGCTCAGGTCGTCGAGTCGCACCAGGGCTGGATCGCCGCGGAACGGGAGCGCCACGTGCCGCGGCTCGACCTCCGGCGGCAAGGCGTGTCCGAGCCCGAGGCGCGCCGGGCCGCCCGTGAGCTCGTCACGATGCTCGCCGAGGAGGAAGCCGAGGCGCTCGGTGTCTCCTACCGGCGCATCGAGATCCGCGACCAGCGCACGCGCTGGGGGTCCTGCTCGCCGCGCGGCACGCTGTCGTTCAACTGGCGGCTCGTTCTCGCTCCGTTCGACGTCCTCGACTACGTCGTCGTCCACGAGCTCTGCCACCTGCGCGAGCCCAACCATTCGGCTCGTTTCTGGGGTCTCGTGGCCGAGCGACGCCCCGGCTGGCGCGAGCACCGGGCCTGGCTCCGCGAGCACGGCGCAGAGCTTCTCGCCTTCCGCCCGGCGCCCGACGTCTGACACCCGCGCCGTCGTACCATGAGGTGGAACGAACAATCAGAGGAGGGAACGACACTTGACACAGGGCAATACTGAGAAGGCAATCCTGGCCGGTGGGTGCTTCTGGGGGATGCAGGACCTGATCCGCAAGCGCCCAGGCGTGATCTCGACCCGGGTCGGTTACACCGGCGGAGACGTGCCGAACGCGACCTACCGCAACCACGGCACGCACGCCGAGGCCATCGAGATCGTCTTCGACCCCGAGCAGACGTCGTATCGCGACCTGCTGGAGCTCTTCTTCCAGATCCACGACCCCACGACGCTGAACCGCCAGGGCGGGGATGTCGGGATGAGCTACCGCTCCGCGATCTACTACACCGACGACGAGCAGCGCCGCGTCGCCGAGGACACGATCGCCGACGTCGAGGCCTCCGGCCTGTGGCCGGGCAGGGTGGTCACCGAGGTCGAGCCGGCCGGGCCCTTCTGGGAGGCCGAGCCCGAGCATCAGGACTACCTGGAGCGGTTCCCGAACGGATACACCTGCCACTTCCCGCGCCCGAACTGGGTGCTCCCGAAGCGGGCCGAGGCCGTAAGCTGAGCCGTCGCTAGCCGGGTCGCTCGCCCGAACGGCGGGCGACCTGCCCTCCGGCCCTCGGAAGGCCGGGAAGGAGCGCCGCCGCCCGGCGCGAAAAGGGATGCCCGATGAGCGCGACTGCGTCGACCCCGTTGCTGCACAGGAGCGATCTTCGGCTTCTCGAGCTTCTCTCCCACGGGCTGACCGACGGGATGATCGGGCGTGAGCTCGACGTCCCGGCCGAGACCGTCCGGTCGAACATTCGCGTCGTCGTGGACGCACTCGGCGCGCGGAACCGCGAGCACGCCGTCGCGCTCGCTCTCAAGACCGGCCTGATCCAGTAGCGCAAGTTCCCCTTGAGGTAGCCGGCTTCGACGCGCTACGCTTTCGCTCGATGAGAAAGCAGGCACTCGTCGTCCTTGTTGTCCTTGCGTTTGCTGTGGTCGTCGGCTCCGCCGCCGGGCGCACCACAGGCTTCCCGTCGAAGGGAACGGTCGTTCCCGGCAAGACGATCGGCGGCGTCGGCCTCGCCGACACGACCACGACGGTGCAGCACAAGTGGGGCCGGAACTACCGGGTGTGCTCGTACTGCAAGAAGCTCACCTGGTTCTACGAGTACCCGACCGGCGAGCCGCTCGGCGCCGCCGTCAAGTTCCAGAAGGGCAAGGTCGTCTCGGTCTTCACGCTCGGGTCGCCGGCGGGCTGGGGCGTCAAGGGCGTGATGATGGGCGATCCGGTCTCGAACGTCTACAACCTGTTCGGGAACACAGGCTCGGCCAGCTGCATCGGCTACGACGCGCTCACGATCAAGATCGGCTCCGGGACGATGTCGTTCTACACGACCGGCGGCACGATCTACGGTTTCGCGCTCACCGGCCCGACCGAATCGCCCTGCCAGTAGCCTCCCCGGCCAACTCGGCGATGCAGGCTGCCGCGTCCGCGTACGCGCGCTTGCGCCCGTAACGCTCGACGAGCGAATACGCCTGGACGGGCGCCGAGAGGCCGGGCTCGATCTCCCCTGCGATAACGACCGCAGGAATGCCGCGGCTCTTGCACGCTGCGAGCACCCCGCCGACGACCTTGCCCTCGAACGACGTTCGGTCGAGGCGGCCCTCGCCGGTGATGACGAGCTCGGCGCCCTCGAGCGCGGCTTCGAGCCCGGCGTGGGCTGCGACGAGCTCGAACCCCGGGACGAGCTCGGCGCCGAGGAAGGCGAGCCCACCCGCGAGCCCGCCCGCGGCTCCCGATCCCGGTAGGTCGGCGACGGCGCCGTAGCGGTCGGCGAGCTCGGCCAGTCGCTGCGAGAGGAGCTCGACCTGCTCCGGTGTCGCGCCCTTCTGGGGTGCGAAGACGGTCGCCGCATCGAGGAAGCGCGTCTGGACGTCGCAGGCGACCCGCACGGGGACGCGGAATGGCTCGCCGCCGAGCGCCTCGACGGCGCCGAGCCCGCCGTCGGTCGTCGCCGACCCGCCGACCGCCACGATCACCTCGCGGGCACCCGCGGCGAGGGCGGCGGCGATCAGCTCTCCGGTCCCCACCGTCGTTGCGCTCACGGGATCGTTCCGGTCTCGTCCGCCCGCGAGCGCGAGCCCGGAGGCGCGCGCGGCCTCGATCACGGCGGTGCCCGCCTCGAGCCGCCAGCCCGCCTCGACCGCCCGCCCGAGTGGGCCCGTGACAAGCGTCACGCGGTTCGCGCCGCCGAGGGCATCCAGCGTGCCCTCGCCTCCGTCCGCGAGCGGCAACGTCCGACACCGCGGGCCCGCGCCGTCTGCGATCGCACGGGCGGCTTCCGCTGCCGTCAGCGTTCCGCGGAACTTGTCGGGTGCGGCGAGGGATCCCATCTTGCGAGGCCGGCCTTACTCCTGGTATTTCGAGTCGTGCCAGGTCCGCGCGACGACGAACTCCTGTCCGTTCCAGTGCCAGCGCGTATGCGTGAAGCCGCCGCTCGGACAGCAGTTCGGGTCGTTCTTCTTGTAGATCGGGTCGGTCTCGACGATGTCGGCGCCCTTCCGCACCAGCCCGAGCTTGTAACCGCCGCGCACCAGCGACAGCTTCCATGCCTTGGGCGTGCTCACGTAGATCGCCCAGTCGATGTCGCCCGCGGTGCCGCCGCTCCCGACCGTGACGACCATCGCCTGCTTGCCCGCGGGCAGCTTCAGGCAGATCGTCCCGTCGACGTCGCTCGGAGAGATGCGGTACGCCTCGCCCGAGATCGACTGCGACGCCGGCACCGTGAGGTGCGAGCTCTTCACCGACGGCTCCCGCGGCAGGCGTGTTGCACGCCACGGAAATCACGGCGACGGGGACGGCCAGCACGACGTGAAGCTTGGCAGAACGGTGTGGACGCTAGGCGACGATCTCGTGACAAAGGGGAAAATTAAGGCAGGAGAGCGTTTCGCGCGGGTCACACTGTGAGTGAGATGGCAAGCAAGCTGGCGCCGCTTCTCTGTGAGCTTCACGCCCATACGACGTGGAGCGACGGCGCGCTGTCTCCTCGCGACCTCGCCGACTTGTACGGCCGGGCCGGCTTCGACGTCCTCGCCGTCACCGACCACACCGTCCCGGGGGCCTGCGTCCAGGAGAGCGATTTCGGCGAGTACCTTGCCGAGGTGGAGGCCGAGGCCGAGCGCGCGCGCCGCCTCTACGACCTGCTCCTTATCCCGGGTCTCGAGCTGACCTACGCGCACGAGGACCCCACCCGCGCAGGTCACGCGGTCGCGGTGGGGCTCCATGAGTTCGTCGGGGTCGAGGACGGGCTCGAGGCTGCCTTGCGCGCAGCTCGCGCGCACGGGGCGGCGCTGGTCGCCGCCCACCCGTATAGCGTCGCGGAGGCGGCGAGCTCGACGCGCGGCACCGCGGCTTTCGCCGCCGATCCGGACCGGTGGGCGCCGCTCGTCGACCGCTTCGAGCTCTTCAACCGCGAGACGCTGTTTCGCTGGGTGGCCGACGCCGGCCTTCCCGCCGTGGCCAACGGCGACTTCCACGTCCACGAGCACCTGTGGGGATGGAAGACGCTCGTTCCGTGCGTCCGGGAGGAGCAGGCGGTCGTCGACTACCTGCGCTCGCCGCGGCCGACATTCCTCGTCCGCCTCGACGAGTGCTCGGACGAGCTCGAGGAAGCGGCGTGATGCGTTTCACCGCCGATCAGCGCGAGCCGAGGCGGCCCCATGACTGGACGGAGTGGTACCGCTTCGCACGCGACGAGCTCGGTTTCGCGCACGACGAGAGCGCCGAGTACGCGAATCGGCGTTTCGTGGAAGAACAGAACCGCGACGCCCTCAGAGACGGCGGCAGCGAGCGACGGCCGGCCGGCTCGTACGACTAGACGCGGCGGCTTTCGCGGCGAAGCGCCTTCTCGATCTCACGGCGCCCTGGTCAGCCTAGGCGCAATATTGTGCGTCTTGCATCAATCTCTTCGGGCCGTTATCGTCGGGCCAACGAAAATCGGCATGGTGGCGTAAATGCAACCGTTCCACGGCCACCGCTCCGTGCCGAGCCCGAGTGAGGGGAGAAGGCATGGCAAACAGCATCAGGATCAAGGTGAACGGCCTCACCCATGGTGTGACCGCGAGCCTCGACACTCCTCTCCTGTACGTCCTGCACAACGAGCTCCACCTGCATGGCCCGCGCTTCGGTTGCGGCCTTGCGCAGTGTGGCGCCTGCTCGGTGCTGTTGGACGGCAAGGAGATCCGCTCGTGCGTCACGCCTGTGGCTGCGGTGAGCGGGAAGAGCATCACGACGCTGGAGGGGCTTCCGGCCCTGTATGCGGCTTCTCGCGGGACGACCGCGGCCGCTCCGGCGTTGCATCCGTTGCAGCAGGCGTGGATCGACGTGCAGGTGCCGCATTGCGGCTACTGCCAGAACGGGATGATGATCCAGGCCGCAGACCTCCTCGCGACGACGAAGAACCCGTCCGAGGACCAGATCCGCACGGCGATGAACGGGCATCTGTGCCGGTGCGGGACGTATCCGAGAATCCTGACCGCGATCCAGAAGGCCGCGGCCGTGATGGCGAAGGGCGGTGCATGATGACCGGCTTGATCCCAGAGAACGAGCTCTCACGCCGCTCGTTTCTGAAGCGTGGCGGCGCTCTCGTCGTCGGCTTCTCGCTCGGCGGCTCGCTGCTCGCAGGCAAGGCGTCTGCGACCGTGCCGACCGGCGCGATGACCGGCTACCTGCCCGACGCGACGCAGGTCGACTCGTGGCTGTCCGTCCTGCCCGACAACTCGGTCGTGTTCAAGACGAGCCAGATCGATGTCGGCAACGGCGTCACCACCGGCCTCGCCCAGATCGTGGCCGAGGAGCTCGACGCGGATGTGAACATGGTCCGCCACGTTCCGTGGGACAGCTGGAACATGGTGAACTCCGGCAGCACCGGCGGCAGCACCGGCATCCAGTCGAGCGCCGGGCCTCCGATCCGCTCCGCGGCCGCAACGGCGCGGCAGGCGCTGCTCAACATGGCGTCGACCAGCCTCGGCGTCCCGGTCGCCAGCCTTTCGGTGTCGAACGGCACGATCTCGGGCGGCGGGAAGTCGATCACCTACGGGCAACTGGTCGGCGGCAAGCTGATCAGCGCGAAGATCGCGACCGCGAACCTGAACCCCGGACAGGGCATCTCCAAGCCGGTCGGCTCGTACAAGGTCGTCACGACGTTCGTGCCGCGGATCGATATCCCGGCCAAGGCAGCAGGGACGTACACCTACGTGCACAACATCCGGATCCCCGGCATGTGGCACGCACGCGTCGTCCGTCCCCGCGGACAGGGGCCGTTCGGGACCGGCGCTCCGATCGTGTCGATCGACCCGGCCTCGATCTCGCACATCCCGGGTGCGCAGGTCGTCCGGCAGGGTGACTTCCTCGCCGTGGCCGCGCCGCTGGAGTTCGACGCGATCCAGGCGGCCGCCACGCTCAAGGTGACCTGGAAGGACACGGCCGGCCTGCCGACGCCGGGCAACCTCTGGAAGCAGATGCGCGCCCAGGACAGCGCCGGGCTGGCGAAGGCCGTGTTCACGGTGAACAACGGCGACGTCGAGGCCGGCCTCAAGGCCGCGGCCACGACCGTCTCGTCCACCTACAACTACCAGAACGGCACGCGAGGGGTGATCGGCCCGGCGTGCGCCGTCGCCGATGTCCACGCGAGCTCCGCGACCATCTGGACGAGCTCGCAGGCTCCGCTGACCGTAGTGACGACGATCGCCGGGCAGCTGAACATTCCGGCGCAGAACGTTCGTGTGTACTGGTACGAAGGGTCGAGCTCATACGGCTCGGCGCAGAGCTCGTCGGACACGGTGAGGGCCGCCGCGCTCATCTCACAGCTGTCGGGCAAGCCGATCCGCCTGCAGTTCATGCGCTGGGACGAGCACGGCTGGGACAACTACCAGTCGGCCCAGCTGATGGACGTGCGGGGCGGGGTCGACGCGAGCGGGAAGCTGACGGCGTACGACTACACGCTGATGCAGTCTCCCTACTCGACGGTGATCGATCTCACCTCCGAGCTCACCGGGTCTCCGTACCCGACGACCATGACGGGGGCCAGGTCGGAC
Source organism: uncultured Actinomycetota bacterium (assembly GCA_963801905.1). GTDB lineage: Bacteria > Actinomycetota > Thermoleophilia > Gaiellales > Gaiellaceae > PALSA-600. Next base: position 286,171 of record CAWDGP010000006.1, read on the forward strand.
GATCCGTCGTGCGGTGTCATGTACTTCTGCGCGAACAAGCGGATCACCGGCAAGACGATGCCGGTCTACCAGGGCTACTTCAGGGCCGGCTCGCTCCGGAGCGGCGGCGAGGGGCAGCTCGAGGCGTTCGCCGCCGAGGGGCTCATCGACGAGCTCGCCTTCAAGGCGGGGATGGATCCGATCGCGTTCCGGCGGCTCAACGTCTCCGACAGCCGCTGGCTCGGCGTCTTGAACGCTGCTGCGCAGGCGGCGAACTGGCAGCCGCGCGTGGCCAACTCGGTCAAGCAGACGGGCAACGTCGTCACCGGCCGTGGGTACGGCTCGGGCACGCACGGCACGGCTGCCTACGCCGGGGCGGTGGCCGAGATCCAGGTCAACAAGAAGACCGGCAAGATCCTGGTGACGCACCTCTACAACGCGATAGACGCCGGTCTCACCGTCAATCCGGACGGCGTCGAGAACCAGATGACGGGCGGCTCGATGTTCGGGCTCTCTCGCATACTCGAGGGGGTCAACTTCAACACGAAGCGGGTCACGAGCCTCGACTGGGTCACGTACCCGATCCTGAGGTTCAAGGACGCGCCGAAGGTGACCAACGTCCTGATCCAGCGGACAGACCAGCTGCCGCTGGGCACCGGTGAACCGACGGTCGTGCCGGTACCGGCGGCCGTTGCGAACGCGTTCTTCGACGCGACCGGCGTGCGGCTCCGCTCGGGGCCGTTCACGCCCGCGGTCGTCAGGGCGACGCTGAAGGCGGCCGGCGTCGTCTAGACCCGGCTGGAACGGGGGGACGGGAGGGCTCTTCGGAGCCCTCCCGTTTCGCCTGCTCGCAGGCCTGTGCCTCGGAGCCTGCGCGGTGGGCGCGGCGCACGGGTCGTCGCGGGCGCAGCTCCAGCTGACGCTCAACCTGACCTCGTCGAACACCCTCTCGGTGACGACGCCGAGCGGATCGGTCGTCAGCGCCTCGAGTGCGCAGGCGCAGATCTCGCCCGGGAGCTACCAGGTGATCGTGAACAACGACATCCCCGACATCAGCGACACCGACCACATGTTCCACTTCTCCGGACCGGGCGTGATCCTGCTCACCGACATGGGCGCCGGCGACAACAAGACGGAGGCGTACACGGAGACGCTCGTGCCCAATGCGACCTACGTCTTCCAGGATGACCGCCAGCCGGGGATCGGCCGGATTCTCATCGGCACGTCAGCCACTGCCTCGGGCACCGGCTCGACCGGTTCGACCGGGGGCGGCTCGACCTCTGGCACCGGCGGGACGAGCTCCAACACGGGCTCGGCGACGTCGTCCAACTCGAGCATCCTCGCCGGCAGGACGAGCTCGCCGGCAGCGTTCCGCGGCTCGCTCACCGGAGTCGTGAGCTCCGGCGGCAAGGTCTTGCTCACGAAGAACGGCAAGCCGGTGACGCGGCTCGAGGCCGGCCGCTACAAGATCAGCGTCACCGACAAGGCGCCGTCCGGAAGCTTCACGATCCAGAAGATCCGGTCCTCGGCGCACACGCTCACGGGCTCGCGCTTCGTCGGCCGCGCACACCACCACGCTGACGCTGTCGGCCGGGCAGTGGTTCTACTACCCGTCCTTCACCGGCACGAAGACGTACTTCATCGTCACCTCCTGAGCCGGCATGTCACGAGAAGCACGCACGCTCGCCAGGGCCGCCACAGCCGGCCGGCAGGCGCCCGGTGTAGGAGGAAGGGATCGGGCCGCCGGCTGCACCGACGACGACCGCGATCTCCTGGCCGTTTCGGAGCACGACGCTCCGTGGGCTGCCGGCGCGCTTCCCGTCGACGTAGACACGGAGGTCCTTACCCAGGTGAACGCCCCATTCCTCCAGGAACTGGCCGAGCGTGAACCGTCCGGGCCGGTCGGACTCGATGTGGAGGATCCCGCTCGTCGTATGGGCGTGAAGCGGCGAGATCGCGACCAGTGGAGTGGTGAAGTGGCCGGCCGCGCAGTCACCGTCGGGCGGGGGTGCCGGTGGCGGCGGGCAGCGCCCGGGGCCATCGTCGACGGGCTCGGCCTGGCCGACTCCGGCCGGGATCGTGAGCTTTCGACCGTCGACGATGATGTCCAGGTGGACGTGGTCGTGGCGAACGAGGGCGCCTGTCACGGGGACGAGCCCGGCATCCGCCATGCGGGACAGAGGATCGCTCGCCGGCGATGTCCCAACCTCGGCGCAGGGGTCGAGCACGCGAGGATGAGAGCCGTCGGCTCTGGACGTGAGGAACGGCAGCCTGGTCTCGGCGCCGAGCCACGTGCGACCGGTGGTGTGCAGGTCGGCGGTGCGGCCCGTCTCGGCGTTGCGGAGCCTGATCGTCGTCGGTCCACGGACCTCGAGCGGCGTGCCCTCCGTTCCCGTTCCCGGCGTTCCGGAGACGTCGGCCACCAGCTTGAAGCCGCAGAGCCCCGTGTCCACGACGTGGATCGCGCGTGGCGCCGGCGCAGCCAGGACGAGCAGCAACAGCGCGGCGGCGATCGCATGTGGCACCGCCGTATTCTGCTCGTCGGCCTTGTGGGTCTGTTTGCGGCGATCTTCGCGTCCGCCGGAAGCTCGGCGACGGCGACTCCGTCGCTCACTCTGAACGTGAACCTGACCGGCGCGCTCGAGGTCGTCCTCGGCAACGGGACGCGGATCAGCACCGGGAGCGCGCCCGGGGCCGTCATCCCGCCGGGGCAGTATCTCGTGGTCGTGGCGAGCGACGTCCCGGACTCTCGGGATCTCTTCCACCTCTTCCACCTCTACGGCCCGTCGCTGAACGTCGAGTCGGACCTGCTGCCGTGCGAGAACCCGAGGCCGCTCTATCCGGTGACCTTGAGGCCGAGCACGACGTACATCTACGAGGACAGTCGTCACCCCGAGCTCGGGCAGGTCGTATTCACCACCTCGGCCTCGGGCTCGAGCTCGAGCACCGCCGGCGCATCAGCGGCGACAGGTTCGACCGGGAAATCGGCCGGCACGTCGTCGAACACCTCGATCCTCGCCTCGGCGTTGCCGTTCCGGGGCACGCTGGTCGGCTCTGTTGGTGCCGCGGGGACGCTCACCCTGAGTCGCAACGGGCAGAGCGTGTCGTCGCTCGAGGCGGGGCGCTACAGCATCGCGGTCAAGGACCGGACTGCGAGCGCGGGCTTCCAGCTCGCTCCTGCGAAAGGGCGGAAGGTCATCGTGACCGGCCCCTCGTTCGTCGGTGAGAAGCGGATGACGGTGACGCTCAGCGCTGGCCACTGGGCCTTCGGCCCGCATCGCTTCACCGTCACCTCATAGCTCAGCAACGGGAGGAGACCCTGTCGACCGGCTTGCCGAGTGGCACACCGTCGCGGTGGGCGAGCTGCGCGAGCAGGGCCCGGTAGCGGTTCATGTCGGCCTGCGTCCAGTCGCCGTGCGTCTGACACCGCCAGGGTGCGTAGCGCTCCCGGTGGTAGGGCGAGGTGAGGCTCTCGTTGTGGCCGATCACGTCGCCGAGCGAGATCCGGAACCGGCTCATCAGCCACACGGTGAGCGCGAGCGAGGCGTGCAGCTGCCGGGGGTTGTCCAGGATCGAGGCGTCGCTCGTCCCGACGTGCTCGATCCCGATCGCCGTCCAGTTGAGCCCGACGGTATGCCGGCACCGCACACCCAGGGGCACGAGCTGGTAGATCGTGCCGTCCGTGTCGACGACGAAGTGCGCGCACGTCCCCGGGAGCTGGTGGAGCTCGGAGTCGGGCACATCGGCCGCGAACGTGTTCCACGTGGCCGAGAAGCTGTCGTTCGCCGTGTAGTGCTCGACGATGACGTGTGGATGGCGCAGGCGCCACGACGAGGAGCCGTAGTGGCGCAGCGAGTACGCGGCCATCTCGGCCTTGCGGGCGGCCGGGAACGGGATCGGCTTCCAGACGATCTTCGGCTTCGGGGGTGCGCCCGAGCCGGGGTTCGGCGCGAGCGCGAGAGCGATGAGCAAAGCCAGGAGGTGGCGCACCGCCGCAGCGTAGAGGGCTGTCGCTCCTGAACGCCGCCTAAGAGCTGGTCCAGAACCCGCACCCACCGTCCTACGATGGCTGTGTGACCCATGACGCGATCGTCGTGTTCGCCCTGCTCGGCGTCGCCGGGCAAGTGGCGGTCGCGGCGCTCGTCTTCGTCGGCATCCTCGCGCTCTTCGGCATTCGGAGCCCGCTCGACTGGGTGCGCCACCTCGTGTGGGGCTACGAGCTCTGGCTCGCCTTCCTCGTCGCGGCCGACGGCCACCGGCGGCAGCCTCTTCTACTCCGAGATCGCCGGGTTCGTCCCGTGCGAGCTCTGCTGGTACCAGCGGATCTGCATGTACCCGCTGACGATCCTGACGCTGCTGCCCGCAATCGCCGGCGACTACCGGATCGCGCGCTACCTGCTGCCGCTGCCGGTCGTCGGAGCCGGCCTCTCCGTCTACCAGATCCTGATCGAGCAGGGCGTCGTCTCCCAGCCGCAGGAATGCCTGATCTCGTCGCCCGGCGGCTGCGCGACCAAGTGGACGGACGAGCTCGGCTACCTGACGATCCCCGTCCTGACGCTCACCGCGTTCGCGCTCGCGTTCGCGTTCCTGCTCCTTGCGTGCTTCGAGGTCGAAGGGGGTTCGACATGAGTGGAAAGACAGCCAGACGGCAGCGCAACGTCAAGCCGCCGCCGCCCGTCGGCAAGCAGCGCGCGAGGAAGGCGTCGCCGAAGGTCCTCGTCGCCGTCGGGGCCACGATCGCCGCTGTGGTGGTCGGGGTCGTGCTCGCCGTGAGCCTCTCGGGCGGCGAGCTCGCCGAGCACCGCGAACGTCGCGAAGCTGCCCGGCGCGGCCCAGGTGCAGGCCATGTTCACCGGGATCCCGCAGGCGTCGAACACGCTCGGCCCCGCTAGCGCCCCGGTGACGATGGTCGAGTACATCGACCTCCAGTGCCCCTTCTGCGGCGAGTTCGAGTCGACCGTGCTGCCGAAGCTCGTGAGCACCTACGTTCGCCCGGGCAAGGTGCGGATCGAGCAGAAGCTCCTCGCGTTCATCGGCCCCGACTCCGAGCGCGGCCGCTCGGCGGCCCTCGCGGCCGGCATGCAGAACAAGCAGTTCAACTTCAGCGAGATCCTCTATCTCAACCAGGGCACGGAGAACACCGGCTGGCTCGACGCGAACATGATCACGGCGGCCACGGTGAGCATCCCGGGGCTCCGGCTCCCGCAACTGCTTGTGGACGCCAAGTCCTCCCAGGTGTCGGACACCGAGAAGGCGATCGACGACGAGGCCAAGGCGGCGGGGATCAACTCGACGCCCACGATCCTCGTCGGGAAGACGGGGAGTACGCCGGTGCGCGTGCAGATGAGCTCGCCCGTCGACTACCAGGCGGTCGCGGCGGCGATCGACGGCGCGACCGCCGGCTAGCGCGGGTCGGCTCGCCCGGACGAGCGCGTCGATCGCGACGCGCTCGCCTTCCGGTGTCTCGACCCGACGCTCGACGGGCTCGGCCCGCTCGATCGCGAGCCCGGAGCCGTCGAGGTCGGCGACCACGTCGTCGGGCGTATAGAGCACGCGCGTCGTCTTCGGCCCGCCGTAGCCGTGCTCGAGGTTCCGGGTGTCGTGGGCGACGAGCAGGAAGGTGCCTCGCGGCGCGACGGCCGCGGCGGCCTTGCTGAGGATCGGGCGCCGCTCGCCGGGCTCGAGCTGAAGGTAGAAGACGATGACGAGGTCGGCGGACTCCGGCTCCGGCACGTAGTCGCGGAGGTCTGCGACCGTCCATTCGACCCTCGCCTGGTGCTTGTCTGCGAGACGCTGTGCCTTTTGAATTGCGACGTCGGAGAAGTCGACGGCTCTGACCTCCCAGAAGAGCCCTGCGAGCCACACCGCATGCCGGCCCTCGCCGCAGGCGAGGTCGAGAGCCCGGCCCGGCTCCATCCCTTCGACCTCCTCGACGAGGAATCGGTTCGGCCGGGTCGTCCAGGCCGGTCCGGCCTCCTCCCAGCGCTGGTTCCACTCCTCGCGGTTCACCGGAGACCGACGGTGGCGCCGGCCGCATCGATGTCGATCCGCATCGCGGCCGATCTCGCCGGCAGCCCGGGCATCGTCTGCATGTCGCCGCAGACGGCCACGATCCATCCGGCCCCGGTGTAGGGCCGAAGCTCGCGCACCGGCAGCGTGAACCCGGACGGCGCGCCGATGAGCGCCGGATCGTGCGAGAGCGAGAGGTGCGTCTTTGCCATGCACACCGGCAGTCCACCGAGGCCGTCCGCCTCGAAGCGCTCGGCCTGGGCCCGCGCGACCGGCGACAGCTCCACTCCTGCCGCCCCGTATGCGCGCATCGCCACCGCCTCGAGCTTGCGCTCGATCGGGTCGTCGAGCGAGTAGAGGTACCGCTGCTCCGGCGCCGGGCCGGATGCCGCCTGCACGACGAGCTCGGCGAGCTCGAGCGCCCCTTCTCCGCCGCGCTCGAACCCCTCGTTGACGGCGACCCCGACCACGTCGAGCTCGCTCGCGAGGGCCCGTGCCTCGGCCACCTCCTCTTCCGAGTCGCCGGGGAAGCGGTTGACGGCGATGACGCAGGGAAGCCCGAACGCCTGGACGATCCGCAGGTTCGCCGCGAGGTTCGCGAGCCCGCGCCGCATGTCGCCCTCGCCGTGGTGGCGGAGAGCCTGCACGGTCGCCACGAGGACGGCCGCGTCCGGCGCGATCCCGCGGCCACGGCAGACGATGTCGACGAGCTTCTCGAAGCCCATGTCGGCGCCGAAGCCGCTCTCGGTCACGATCCAGTCGGCGAGCTTGAGCCCGAGCAGGTCGGCGACGACGGAGTTGTTGCCGTGGGCGATGTTCGCGAACGGCCCGGCGTGGACGAGGGCAGGCCGGCCCTCGAGCGTCTGCACGAGGTTCGGCTTCAGCGCCTCCTTGAGCAGGACCGCCATCGACCCCGCGGCTCCCAGCGCCTCGGCCGTGACCGGGGCGCCCTCGAAGTTCGCGCCGACGGTGATCGCGCCGAGCCGCTCCCGCAGGTCGGCGAGGTCGCGCGAGACGGCGACGATCGCCATCACCTCGGAGGCAGCCGTGATGTCGAAACCGGTCTCGCGCGGGCTGCCGTTCGTGCGCCCACCCAGGCCGACCACGGTCTGCCTCAGCGCGCGGTCGTCCATGTCGAGGCAGCGCCGCCACGTGATCGAGTGCGGGTCGAGGCCGAGCTCGTTGCCGTGCGTGAGGTGCGAGTCGATCATCGCAGCGAGCAGGTTGTTCGCCGAGCCGATCGCGTGGATGTCGCCCGTGAAGTGGAGGTTGATCTGCTCCATCGGGACGACCTGGGCGCGGCCGCCGCCGGTGCCGCCGCCCTTGAGCCCGAAGACGGGCCCGAGGGAGGGCTCGCGCAGGCAGAGCAGCGAGTCGTGGCCGGCGAGCCCCAACCCGTCGACCAGCGAGATCGCGGTCGTCGTCTTGCCCTCGCCGAACTTGGTCGGCGTCATGGCGGTGACCGAGATCAGCTTCCCGTCCGGCGCGCCGGCGAGGCGGTCGATCGCCGACAGGTCGATCTTCGCCATGCCGCGGCCGTACGGCTCGATCTCCTCGGGCAGCAGGTCGAAGGCGGTCGCGCGCTCGGTCACGCAGAGAAACCTAGTTGCGGGAACGGCGCGACCGCTTTACCGTCGCCCCATGCCGTGGACCGTGCTGGGGCGCTCCGTCCAGGGGCGGCCGATCTCCGCTCTTCGGCTCGGGGATCCGCACGGTGCGCTCAAGGCCGCCGTCGTCGGCTGCATCCACGGTGACGAGCCGGCCGGGATCCGTGTCGCGGAGGCGCTCCACCGGAGCGCCCTTCCGGCCGGCCTCGACCTCTGGCTCCTCCCCGACGTGAACCCCGACGGGCGCGCGACGAACACGCGCGTCAACGCCCATGGCGTCGACCTCAATCGCAACTTCCCGTGGAAGTGGCGCCGGACCGGCAAGCGGGGGAACGACAAGTACTCGGGCCCGACGGCGCTCTCCGAGCCGGAGAGCCGGGCCGTGTACGCGCTCTTCGAGGGACTCGAGCCGCGGCTCGTCGTCTGGTACCACCAGCCCTACGGCGTCGTCGACGAGTCGGGCGGCGACGTGACCCTCGAGAGCCTGTATGCGCAGATCGTCGGGATGACGCTGACCGAGCTCCCGCGCTACCCGGGGAGCGCCGCGAGCTGGGCGAACCACGCCGTGCAGGGGGCGACGTCGTTCGTGGTCGAGCTGCCGATGGGGCCGCTCAGCCGCCGGCACGCCGAGCAGCACGCGCTCGCGTTCCTGGAGGTCGCGGGCCGGATGCTGTAGAGGCAGTCAGGCACGGATCAGGAATGCCCGCGCCGCCCAGCGCGGCAGGTACCAGTTCCAACGCCCCGCGAGCGCCATCATGGAGGGCAGGAGCAGCCCCCGCACGAGGGTGATGTCGATCAGGATCGCGACCGCGAGCCCGAAGCCGAGCTGCTGCATCGTCGGGATCGACCCGAACATCAGGCCGCTGAACGTCGCCGCCATGATCAGCCCGGCGGCGGTGACGACCCGTCCGGTGCTGGCGAGGCCATGTGTGACCGCCCTCGAGTTCGAGCGCGTCGCGTCCCATGACTCGCGCATCCGCGAAACGAGGAAGACCTCGTAGTCCATCGACAGCCCGAAGAGCAGAGTGAACATGAAGACGGGGATCCACCCTTCGATCTGTTCAACCGGCACGAGCCCGGCCCAGCTTCCCCAGCCCCACTCGAAGATGGCGATCATCAGCCCGGTCGCGGCGGCGACGGTGAGGAAGTTCAGTGCGATCGCCTTCAGCGGGAGCAGCAGCGATCGGAAGGCGCGCACGAGCACCAGATAGGTGAGGCCGAGGACGCCGAGGACGAGCCAGGGGAACGGGCCGAGCGTGCGTGAGACGAAGTCGGTGGCATAGGCGGCGCCGCCGCCGGCGAGGACGAGCGCGGACTCGGGGAAGTGCGCGGCGGGGATCAGCTTGCCCCGGAGGCGGTCGGCGAACGACTGCGCCTGGGGGCTGGCCGGGTCGGCCCGGCTCGCGACCTCGATCCGCAGCCAGCGGCCGCTCAGGTCAGGGCGCGCGCGCGAAACGCCCGTCACGGATGGGTCAGCGCGCAGGATCCTGTCGAGGTTCGCGACCGCCGCGTCGGTTGCTCCGTTGGTTCGTCCAGGGGTGCCGACGACGATCGTGGTCGGGTCGGCCGAGAACGAGCTGCCGGCGTGCTGCAGCGCGACGAGCCCCTTGACCGACGCGATGCCCTGGGGCAGCGAGCCCGTCGAGCCTGGCCCGACACGGATGCCGATCAGCGGCAGCGCCGCGAGCACGAGCAGCGTCGCGACGACCGGCGCGATGTACCTCGCGCGTCCCATGACCCAGCCGGCGTGTGCCGTCCAGAGCCGCGTCTCGGCAGCGTGACGGCGTTCGGCGAGCCGGCGCGGCACGAGGCGCAGCCCCTCGAGCCGCTCGCCGAGCGTGAGCATGAGCACGGGGAGCAGCGTGAGGGCGCAGACCACGCTGACGCAGGGGACGAGCAGCCCCCCGAGGCCGAAGCCGCGGAGGAACGGCACGGGGAGGAGGATCATCAAGGCCAGACCGAGCGAGACGACGAGGCCGCTGAAGACGATCGTCCTGCCGGCGTGGGCCATGGTCACATGGACCGCGTCCTGGTGGTCCCGGCCCGCGCGGCGCTCGTCGCGATAGCGGTTGACGACGAGGAGCGAGTAGTCGATCGCGATCCCGAGCCCGATCATCATCACCATGTTCAGCAGGTAGTCGGAGAGCTCGAGCATGTGCGCGAACGCCCAGGCGATGCCGAGCGACGGCGCGATGGTGAAGGCGGCGAACACGAAGGGGAGGAGGGCCGAGCCCGAGCCGAACACGAGCAGGAGGATCACGAGCGCCGCCGGAACGGCAAGGTAGAGCTCGCCCACGCGAAGGGCGTTCGCCAGCGCCGGCCCGACGTCGTGCTGCACCGCCGCATCGCCCGTGACGAGCACGTTCGGGCCGAGCGCCCGTCGGAGCGAGGGCGTGATGCGCTGTGCGTGGGACGAGTCGAGCGTCGTACGGACGAACGCTGCGGCACCCGACGGGAGCCTCTCGGTTCCGGCGAGCTGCCCGCCTGGCAGCATCTGCGCCGCCTTCATGCCCGCCCGGCGTACGGCGGGCAGAGGGTGAGGGCCGTCCACCATGAGCACGAAGTCGCCCGTCGCTGTGTCGGGGAAGCGGGTTGCGAGCAGGTGCCCGACCTTGCTCGAGTCGGTGCCCGGGAGGGTGAACCCCGAGGTGAGAAGCGGCGCCAGCTGGAGCGCTCCGATGACGCCGAGGGCAGCGGCGGCGACCCAGGCGGCGGCGACGGTTCTCGGCCGCCGGAGGCACCATGTAGTGAGGGAGGCGATGACTTCTCGAAAGGATTCGGGACGACCCGGGTCCTTCCGGGCCCGCCCAGTCTAGCCGTCGGTTGTTCGGCGTCCGTTTAGACTCGCTACGACGTGGAGGCGGCAGGCGTCATGTGCCCGCAGTGCGGCCGCGAGGTGCCGCGCGAGCACTTCTGCGTGGCCTGCGGGGAGCCGCTCGACGACGGCAGGCGCGGCTTCGCGGCCGGCCCGCACGAGCGTTGGTGGCACCCGCGGGTCATCTCCGCGATCTTCCCGCACCTGCCGCGTGCCGACATGCGGCCGTTCCGGGCGGCGCTGCTCGCCACGATCGCCGTCGTGGTCGTCCTCTGCCTGCTTCGCCTCTATCCGCTCGCGCTCGTCGCCGCGGCGATCGCGGTGCCGCTCCTCTTCATCCTCTACTTCCTCGACGTCGACGTGTACGAGGACGAGCCGGTGATCGTCGTCGCGGCCACGGTCGCGTGGGGCGCGCTCGCCGGGGCGGGGTTGGGGCTCGCCGCCCGCTCGGTCGCGAGCAACGTCTCGCTCCTCCAGGGGAAGGTCGACACCCACGACCTCGTCTGGCTCGGGATCGTGCTGCCGCTCGCCGCGCTTGCGCTGATGCTCGCCGGCCCGCTCTTTCTGCTCCCGTACAGGAAGTTCGACGACTGCCTCGACGGGGTCGTCTTCGGCGCCGCGTGCGCCTCGACGCTGCTCGGCGCCGAGGCGATCGCGAACTCCTCGAGCCTCCTGCACCTCGGCTTCCGCGTCGCCGGCGACCAGGCCCTCTGGATCGCGCGCCTCCTCACGCTCGGGGTGACGATCCCGGTGCTCGGCGCCGGGGTGGTGGGCGCGACCTGCGGGGCGTTCTGGCTGCGGCTGCGCTCGCCCTTGCCCGACGGTCGCGCGCTCGGGATCTTCGGGTCGCCGTTCGCGGCGGTGCTGATCGCCGCCGCCGCGCTCGTCTCGCGCCTCGATCGCCGAGCTCTACCTCGGCCATTGGGCCGTGCTCGCGTTCACGGCGGTGCTCGCCGCGGCGGCGATCGTGTGGCTGCGCTGGACGATCCAGCTCGGCCTGCTCCAGGAGGCCGAGGAGAAGCCGATCGGGCCGCCGATCGAATGCCCGAGCTGCCGTCACGAGACGCCGGCGCATACCTTCTGCGGCAACTGCGGCATCGGCCTGCGTGCGCTCCCGAAGCAGCGGGCTCCCCACGGCACGGCGCCGCCCGGCCGGGCTCGGATGCGGGGCGGGGTGAAGCTCGCGCTCTTCGGGGCGATCGGCGCAGCGGCCGTCGGGATTGCCGCCGTCGTGATCGCCTTGAACCGGCCCTCGCATCCCGCGCCCCAGTGCGAGCCGGGAGTCCCGTGCGCATCGCCGCCCGAGTCCCCGATCGCACTCCCGCACACGACCGCCGCGGTGTTCGAGTCCGGCGTCAAGTGGACGAGCGATCTCGGCCCCAGCCTTTTCTACCCCAAGCACTGGGACGTCGTCACCTCGGGCAAGCGGTCGCTCGTCGTCCAGGGCCAGAACGGCTCGGGCCTCTTCGTCGTCCTCGCGGTGTTCGTGGTGCCGTCCAGCCAGACCCCCGCATCGGCCCTTGCGGCGCGGCTCCAGAGCGAGCGTAACGGCTCCTTCCTCGGGGTGGACAGCGACGGCTCGGCCAAGCATGTGATCCTCTCGCCCGAGATCGGCTATGTGCACGGATTGGCCGGGATGTACCACGCGACCGTCGACCAGCCGCCGAGCCCGTCCAAGCAGGTCGAGCTCGCCTTCATGGCGGCGCGCCACGGGGCGGCGACGGTCGTGATCGAGGGGATCACCAACGAGGGGGACCAGGGCGGGTCGGCCAGCTCCCCGTTCCCGGCGTTCCAGGCCGTCGACTCGATCCTGGAGAGCTTCACGTGGGGGGCGCCGCCGACATGAGGCTCGCCGTTGTCGCGCTGGCGGCGCTCAGCCTCGTCGCCTCGGCGGTTTCGTCCGCTCCGACGAAGCCCTCCAGCGAGATCTCGTTCGCCCTCCGGCTACGGCTCGACAGCGCGCGGCTCGATCGCGACCTCGCGGCTGGGCGACGCGTGCCGAGCTCGGCCGCTCTCGGCCGCCGCTACGGGTTGCCGCTCGCGTCGATACGCCGCGTCGAGGAGGTGCTCAGGGCCCACGGGATCGCCGTCGTCGGCGCCTACCCACAGCGAACGGCGATCGACGCTCGCGCCGGCGTCTCGACGATCTCTCGGTTCTTCCACGTCGCGTATCGCGACCTCGGCGGTTTCCGCGAGCCGACCGGCGCCCCGACCATCCCCGAGGCGCTCCGCCCGTACGTCTTGGGCGTCGTCGGCCTCAGCGACCGCCCGGTTGCGTTCGCCTCGGATCTCCCGCACGGGACCCTCCTCCCCGACGACGCCGCGCTCGCTTACGACATCGCGCCGTTGCATTCGCCGGGCATCGACGGTACCGGCCAGACGATCGCGATCCTCTCGCTCTCTCCCTTCCCGCCCGAACGGGAAGGAGACGGCCGACGACGTCTCGACCTTCCGGGGCAAGTTCGCGCCGAAGGGGCCCGATCCGGTCGACGTGAAGGTCTCCGGCGGCGGCAGCGTGAAGGACCTCAGCGAGGACGACCTCGACATCGACGTCGTGTCCGCGATCGCCCCGGGCGCGCAGATCGTGAACTACGAGGCGCCGTCGACGGCCTCGGGCGTCGTCGACCTCTTCAACCGGGTCGTGTCGGACGGCCGCGTCGGGATCGCGTCGTTCTCCTGGGGCGCCTGCGACGTCGGCCTGCCCTCCTCGTACCGCAAGGCGGTCACCTCGGCGCTGAAGCTTGCCGCGCTGCGCGGGATCACCGTGTTCGTCGCGAGCGGCGACAGCGGCTCGTACGACTGCCAGCGCTCCGACTTCGCCGACCACCGGCTCTCGGTCGACTTCCCGGCATCCTCGCCGCAGGCGGTCGCGGTGGGCGGGACCCTGCTCTCGGTCAACACGGACGGGTCGTACGCCGGGGAGGCCGGCTGGGAGGCGCCGCTCTCGAACGCGGGCGGAGGCGGCGGCGTGAACCGCCTCGACGCGGCGCCGAGCTGGCAGGCGGCGGCCGGCGTGGGCGGCGGTCATCGCGGCCTGCCGGACGTGTCCGCCTCGGCGAGCCCCGACAGCGGCTGGGTCACCCGCGACAACGGCAACTGGGACACCGCCGGCGGCACGAGCGCGGCCACGCCGTTCTGGGCCGCCTCGATGCTGCTCGCCGAGCAGTACGCCAAGAAGCAGGGCATCAAGCGCCGCTGCTTCCTCGCGCCGATCCTGTACCGGCTCGCCGCGACGCACGGCTCCGCCTTCCACGACGTGCGCACCGGCGGCAACCGCTACTACGACGCCGGCCCGGGCTGGGACTACGCGACCGGGCTCGGCTCACCCGACGTCTGGAATCTCGCCCGCGCTCTGACGACCTACCTCCGCGGCCATCCCTGCCCGGCTGCGAGCTAGACCGCCCGGATCACCCACACGATCAGCGACGCGATCACTGCGATCACCACCCCGATCAGCAGGAGCCCGAGGTTGGCACCCACGAAGGCGACCCACGGGGTGCCCTCGCTCCGCCCCGACCCGAGCGCGCGGATCGTCTCACGGGTACGCGAACGGAAGCTGGTCTTTTCGAGCGTGAGCCCGCTCCACCGCAAGGGGGCGCCCAGGCGTCGCAACCCGGAGACGAGCTCCTCGGGAAGCAACCCGCGCCCGACGACGACGACCTCGTCGGCCGGAAAGCGCTCGAGCGCGTCGGCGACCGCCTGCACGGGATCGGGGCTCCCCGACTCGCCTCCCACGGCCGCCGACCCGGCGAGGAGCCATTCCGCCTCGAGCACCCGCGCCTCGGCCTCGCCGTGCGCCCGCGCTTCGTCGGTCGCGAGCCACTCGAGCGGCCCGACGTCGGCGGGCGCGACCACGTAGACCGACGGGAAGCCGTCCTCGTCCCCGACAGCGGCCTCGAGCTCGTCGCGCGAGACCTCGTCGAGCAGCAGGATGAGCAGGTTCCTGCCCATGGTCACGATGGTGTCAGACTTGGCCGGTGGCGACCTGCGCGGCATGCGGAGCCGAGAACCCGGAAGGCGCGCGCTTCTGCAACGCGTGCGCGGCGCCGCTCGATGCGGCGCCGAAGCGGGAGCAGCGGAAGGTCGTGACCGTGCTCTTCTGCGACGTCGCCGGCTCGACGTCGCTCGGCGAGCGCCTCGACCCCGAGGCGATGCGCGGCCTGATGGCCTCGTACTTCGACGTCGCGAGGGTGGCGATCGAGCGCCACGGCGGCACGCTCGAGAAGTTCATCGGCGACGCGGTGATGGCGGTGTTCGGCGTCCCGACGGTGCGTGAGGACGACGCGCTCAGGGCCGTGCGCGCGGCGCAGGAGCTCCGCGACGCGGTCGAGATCGACGTGCGGATCGGCGTCAACACCGGCGAGGTCGTGACCGGCGGCGGCGAGGACACGCTCGTCACCGGAGACCCGGTCAACGTCGCCGCGCGGCTCGAGCAGGCGGCGGGGCTCGGCGAGGTGCTGCTCGGCGCCTCGACCTACCGCCTGGTCCGCGACGCGGTCACCGTGGAGGCCCTCGAGCCGCTCCCCGTCAAGGGGAAGGGCGAGCCGCTCACGGCGTTCCGACTCGTCTCCGTCGACGCGGGGGCTCCGGGCCTCGCACGCCATCTCGACGCGCCCATGGTCGGCCGCATCCACGAGCGGCGCCTCCTCGACGACGCGTTCGGAAACGCGCTCCGCCACCGCGGCTGCGCCCTCTTCACGCTTCTCGGCACCGCCGGCGTCGGCAAGTCGCGGCTGACCCGGGAGTTCCTCGCGGGCGTGGACGCACGGGTCGTCGAGGGCCGCTGTCTCTCCTACGGCGAGGGGATCACGTACTGGCCGGTGATCGAGATCGTGAAACAGCTCGGCGGCACGGCCGCGGCCCCGCCCGAGGCGGCGGACACGATCGCCGCGCTCCTCGGCGAGACCGAGGCGCCGACCAGCCGCGGAGGAGATCGCGTGGGCGGTGCGCAAGCTCCTCGAGCAGGCCGCCGCGGAGCGCCCGCTCGTCGTCCTCCTCGACGACCTCCATTGGGGTGAGCCGACCTTCTTCGACCTGGTCGAGCATGTCGCCGACCTCTCGCGCGCGGCGCCGATCCTGCTCCTGTGCCTCGCGCGCCCGGAGCTCCTGGAGCGGCGGCCCGGCTGGGGCGGCGGCAAGCTGAACGCGACGACGATCCTGCTCGAGCCCCTCGACGCGCTGGAGACGGACGAGCTGATCGAGCGCCTTCTCGGCGACGAGGAGCTCGACTCCGAGCTCGAGCAGAGGATCCGCACGGCCTCGGAGGGGAACCCGCTCTACGTCGAGGAGATGGTGGCGATGGTGCGCGAGTCGGGCGATCGTGACGTGGCCGTCCCGCCCACGATCAAGGCGCTCCTCGCGGCGCGGCTCGACCAGCTCGACCCCGCGGAGCGGCTCGTCCTCGAGCGCGGCTCGGTCGAGGGTCAGCTCTTCCACAGCGCCGCGGTCCAGGCGCTCGCAACCCCGCCTGCACCGGTCGAGCGGCAGCTCGTCGGGCTCGTGCGCAAGGAGATGGTGCGCCCCGATCGCGCGCAGCTCCCGGTCGGAGACGCCTACCGCTTCCGCCACCTACTGATCCGGGACGCCGCCTACGACGCTCTTGCCGAAGACGGCACGGGCCGACCTGCACGAGCGTTTCGCGGGCTGGCTCGAGGAACGGGGCCCCGAGCTCGTCGAGCACGACGAGATCGTCGGCTACCACCTCGAGCAGGCCTATCGCTACCAGGTGGAGCTCGGGTCGGCGGACGAAGGGGCCGCGGCGATCGCGGTGCGTGCCGCGGTCCTGCTGGCCGCGGCCGGGCGAGCGGCACGGAACCGGGCTGACTTCCCGGCGGCGGTCGCGACTGCTCTCAGCGCGCCGCCGACCTGCGACCGTCGCGGAGCCGGCTTCGGCTGCTCCCCGAGCATCGCGGAGGTCATGTTCGAGACCGGCGATCTCGCCGAGGCAGCGGCGCTGCTCGACGAGGCGACCGAGACGGCGCGGTCTGAGCGGCGGACGAGGGAGTCGAGGCCGATCGCGATGGCCTGGCGACGCGGAATGATCGCCGGCCATCGAGGTGAGGGCACCACCTCCGGAGGACGTCGTGGTGCTCGCGCTGCGGAGCAGCTGAGCGTGCTCGAGCGCCTCGGCGACCGATCGCGAGCCTCGCTGCGGTGCTGGACATCGCGGGGCGGAACGAGTTCTATCGCGGGCGCGCGCAGGAGGGCCGTCGACGTGCTGTGCACGGGCCCTCGAGGTGGCTCGCTGGAGGCCGGCGACGTCTTCCGCGCGCGGTACGCGCTGCAGTGGAGCATCGGTGCGATGGGCTTCGGTCCTACGCCTGTGACGCGAGATCTACTCCTACCTCGAGACGGTTCCCGAGGTGGTGCGCTCGGGGATCGAGGTGGAGATGGCGTTCCGATCTGCTGGACGCACAGATGTTCGGGTACACCGGGCGCTTCGACGAGGCGCGCGAGTCCTTTCGTCTGGGACGGCGGAGTCTCTTCGAGCTCGGCCGTCGCACGCACTTCGTCGGCATGGCGATGTTCCTCGGCCAGATCGAGCTTGCGGCGGGCGAGCTCGAGGCCGCCGAGCAGGTGTTTCGCGAAGGGTACGACGGACTCGGCGAGCTCGGAGAGACGGGCTACCGCTCGACGATGACGACCATGCTCGCCGACACGCTCGTGCGGCTCGGAAGGATCGACGAGGCGGACGATCTCCTCGAGGTGGCCGCCGAGCTCTCGCTCGCCGACGATGCCGACCCGCAGGTTCGGATGCGCTGGGTGCGAGGGAAGGTCCTCGCCGAGCGTGGGGATCTGGCCGAGGGCGAGCGGGTCGCCCGCGAGGCCGTCTCGCTGGCGTCGGCGGACGGACTACCTCGTTCTCCACGGCGACGCGCTGGTTGCGCTTGCCGATGTGCTGGTCGCGGCGGGAAGGACGACGAGGCCCTAGCGGCGCTTAACGACGGCCGTCGAGCTCTACGACCGTAAGGAAGCCGACCGCTGCAGGCGGCCAGACCGCGCGAGCAGCTCGGGATCGAGGCGCTAGCTCTTCGCCGAGCCGAACCGCGCGTCGTGCTGCGCGGCGAGGCGAAGGAGCAGGTCGTGCAGCGTGCGGCGCTCCTCGGCGTCGAGCGGGGCGAAGAACTCCTTCTCGACGTTCTTCGAGATCGCGCGGAACTCTGCGAGCGTCTCGCGTCCCTCCGGCGTCAGCGTCACCAGGTGGCGCCGACGGTCGACCGGATCCCGCTTGCGCAGCACGAGCCCGCGCTCCTCGAGGTCGTCGAGCAGGCCGACGATCTGGCTGCGGTCGTAGTCGAGGCGGTCGGCGATCATCGACTGCGCGGTGCAGGTGCCCTCGTCGAGGACGGACAGCACCGCGTGGTGCTGCGGCTGCAGGCCGGTCGGCTCGAACGCCTCGTGCCACTGCTCCTTGACGATGAACCCGAGCCGCTTCAGCAGGAACGCGTCGCTCGCGACGAGCTCCTTGGTGAGCCCCGGCTTTGTCTCTGGTGTCGATGTGGTTGACATCGTGCGAGAAGTGTAGCGCGTCCAAGCGTTGTCGTGTGATATCGTTGTGGACGTCAACGATTTTGGGGGAGAACGAATGACTGTTTCACCATTGCAGAAGACCAGATGGAGCGCCTTGGCGCTGATCGTCACCGCCCAGTTCATGGTGATCCTGGACGTCGCGATCGTGAACGTGGCGCTCCCGTCGATCCAGTCCGATCTTGGCTTCTCCGACGCGACGATCCAGTGGGTCGTCTCGGCCTACGCGATCTTCTTCGGCGGGGTGCTGCTGCTCGGAGGGCGCCTGGCCGACCTGTTCGGCCGCCGGCGCCTGTTCATGGGAGGGCTCGCGCTGTTCGGCGCGACCTCGCTCCTGTGCGGGCTCGCCTGGTCGGAGGGCTCGCTGATCACGTTTCGCGCGCTTCAGGGCCTGGGGGGCGCCCTGATGGCACCCGCCGCGCTCGCGCTGCTGATGACGACGTTCGCCGAGGGCCGCGAGCGCAACCTCGCGCTCGGGATCTACGGCGCGGCGTCCGGCAGCGGCGCGGCGGCGGGGGTGCTGCTCGGGGGCGTGCTCACCTCGTACCTGCACTGGTCGTGGATCTTCTTCATCAACGTGCCGGTCGCGGTCGCCGCGATCGCGCTCACGCCGGTGCTACTGCGCGAGAGCCGCGCGAATCTCCCGCACCGCCACTTCGATCTCGCAGGTGCGGGGTCGATCACGGCGGGGCTGATGCTGCTGGTCTATGCGCTCACGCGCGCGACGACCGACGGCTGGGGCACGCCGCTCACGATCGGCCTACTCGTTGCCTCGGCCACGCTGATCGTAGGGTTCATCGGGATCGAGCACCGCTCACCGCAGCCGCTCCTGCCGCTGCGGATCTTCCGGCTCCCGACGCTCGCCGCCTCGAACGTGATCATGCTGCTCGTCGGCGCGGTCACGTTCTCGGAGTTCTTCGTGCTCTCGCTGTACGTGCAGGACGTCCTGCACTACACGGCGGTGCAGACCGGGCTGGCGTTCGCGGCATTCGCGCTGACGGTCGTCGTCGTCTCGAACATCGCCCAGGCCGTGATCGCCCGGGTCGGGATCAGGGCGACGCTGACGGTGGGGCTGCTCGCCTCGGCGGCGTCGATCGCCTGGCTCACCCGTCTACCGGTCGAGGGTCACTACTTCTGGGATCTGTTCCCGGCGTTCGTGCTCGGCGGCGCAGGCCTCGGCGCGTCGTTCGTGCCGATCACGATCGCGAGCCTCGCGGGCGTGGAGCGCTCCGACGCGGGCGTGGCGTCCGGGCTCGTGAACACGAGCCGCCAGATCGGCGGTGCGCTCGGTCTCGCCACGATCGCCGCGATCGCGACGACCACCGCGCACAGCTACGCGACCACGCACGGCGTCGCCGCGACGGGCGGTGAGGCGCTCGACCACGGATTCCGTGTGGCGCTGGTCGTTCAGCTCGGTGTACTTCTCGCCGCGGCGGGTGTTGCTGCGGCATTCATCCGGCCGCCTGCGCGCCCCGTGCGTGTTGCGGTCGAGGAGCTCGAGATCGCAAAGGAGGCCGCATGACGTCTGAGACCAAAGCTCTCCTCAACAAGGAGATCGACAACCTGCTGCTCGATGCGCGGGGTCTCGCGCTCGTCCGTGACCTGCTCGTCAAGCGGGGGGCGACGGACGAAGAGATCGCCTCGCACTCGCGCGCGCTTGCGCGCACTCGCGCGCGGCTCGCGGAGTTGATCCGCGGGCCGGGTGCTGAGGCCCTAGCCGCCTAGAGCCCGGCGCACTGACCGATGACCCGGCCGGCGACGATGGTGTCGCCGGCCGCGGTGCAGGTCCCGTTGCGGCCAACGTCGAGCTTTCCGCCGACAGTGACGCCGTTCAGTACGAGGGTGCCGTCGTCGTCGATCTTGATGTTGCCGTCGACGGCCGAGTCGGTGAGGGTGCACGAGACGCCCTTCCTCACGTGGAGGTTTCCGGGGAACGCGGCGAACGTCAGCGCGCCGGCGCAGTCGTCGTGTCCGCCGCAGCCGTGCCCCTGGCAGGCCGCGGCTGCGAGCGCGGGCACGAACCGGAGCGGATCGACCGTCCCGAGCCCGCTCGCGAGGTCGTAGCCCGCCACAGCGTCGAACCCGGGCACGCCGGCGAAGTGCGGGTCGTTGTCGCCCATGGTCACGTCGACGAGCCCGCCGCCGTAGGGCATCGAGTAGAGGGCGTCGTCGATCTGCCCGAGCGACCGGCCGGCGACCTGGTCTGCGAGCGCGACGAGCCCGCCGAACATCGGCGTGCCCGCGCTCGTGCCGCCGGCGAGGTCGAAGCTGAGCTCCCCACCGAAGGAGTCCGCCACCCAGACGGCCCCGTCGATGCCCGAGCTCATGCTGATGTCGGGCATCCCACGCGCGTTCCCGACGATGTTCTTCACGCTGTCCTGGTACTTGGGCCGGTCGAACACGGTGCTGAGGCCGCCGCCGCTCGCGGACGGGAAGCCGAGCAGCTCACTGTCGTTCCACACGACGTCCGGTGCCGTGCGGTGTCCGTCGTCGCCGAGCGAGAGCTCGGTTCCGCCGACGGCCGTCACGAGCGGATCGGTCGACGGCCAGCCGACGACCTGCATCGGGTAGAGGTCGCCGTTCAGGTCGAAGTTCGTGCGTGCCGGTGTCGCCTGTGGCGTTCACGACGGTCACGTTCTTCCTGGAAGCGGCCTTCAGCCCGTCGCGGAGCTGCATGATCGTCTTCGCGCTCGGGAAGGTCTGCTCGGTGGCGCCGAAGGTCTGGACGATGACGTCGGCGCCGTTGTCGACTGCGTACTTCTCGGCGGCCTCGATCTCGGGGAAGCCGTCCGGGCCCTCGAACTCGTCGGCCGCCGTCTGGACGAGGAGGATGTTCGGCCCGCGGCGCGAAGACGTGGGCCCATTCGACGTCGAGTGTCGTCTCCTGCGCCCAGAGCTCGAGGACGCCGGGGTCGACGTCCGGCGGCACCGTGCCGAGCTGCTTGATCGTCAGCTGGGGGTCGGGGGCGATCGGCGGGTAGGGCGTGACGCCCGGCGCGCCGGTCACCCCGAAGGTCTGGTCGAACGAGTGGAGGTCGGCTGCGATCGTGGGCGAGCCGAAGGGGATGACGATCGCGATCGTGGTGCCGCCTCCGTCGATCCCGGCGCCGTGGAGCTGGTCGAGGCCGTAGGCATGCGCGATCTGGAAGGGCGAGTAGCAGCGGATCCCGGGTAGGTCGGGGTTGCTCTGGCAGTCGGCTGTCGACTCCGGCTGGTCGAACGCCGCGACGTAGCTCCCGCGGGGATGCAGTGGCGTCCCACCCTGGTGGGTGGCGCCGCCTGACACGCCTGCCAGCGCGAGCGCTGCCAGAGCCAGGACGACGATCGCCGCAGACCGCCGTGTTGTCACAGCCGGAAGCATGAAGGAACGTGCGGACGCCCGCGTCACCCGCATGGGGGGCCGGCCGATTAGCGTCCGCGCCCGGTTCCGCCGGTGCGGTCGAGCGCGTCGAGCGCCTGCATGTCCGAGTCGCCGAGCTCGAAGTCGAAGATCTGCGCGTTCTCGACGATCCGCTCGCGGCGGCTCGATTTCGGGATCACGATCGTGTTCTTCTGGACGCCCCAGCGGAGGAGCACCTGCGCCGGCGTGCGCTCGATGCGCCGGGCGATCGCGACGACGGTGGGGTCGTCGAGCGCGCTGCCCTGCTCGAGCGGGCTGTAGGACTCGAGCACGACCCCGAGCCTGTCGCACGTGTCGAGGAGCTCGCGGCGGTAGTGGAAGGGGCTGAAGAGCACCTGGTTCACGGCGGGCTTGATCCGCGCGCCCGCGACTGTCTTCTCGAGCCGATCGTCGCCGTAGTTCGAGACGCCGACCGCCCGCGCGAGGCCGCGGTCGACGAGCTCCTCCATGTCGCGCCACCCACGGCTGCCGGCCCGAAGCGGCACCGGCCAGTGGATCAGGTAGAGGTCGACGTAAGCCATCCCGAGCCGCTCGAGGCTCTGCTCGAGCGCAGGCCCGGCGCTCCGCACCGTCGGCAGCCACTTCGTGGTGACGAAGATCTCCTCGCGCGGGATCCCGCTGCGCCGGATCGCCGCCCCGACGCTCCGCTCGTTCCGGTAGAGCTGAGCGGTGTCGACGTGCCGGTACCCGGCCTCGAGCGCCCACTCGACCGCGTTCTCGGTCTCGGCACCCTCGTCCATCTGCCACACCCCGAGCCCGAGAACGGGCATCTGCACGCCGTCTCCGATGTCCCTGAGCACACGACTATCGTGCACGTCGGGGTCGACCCGAGAGAGAGGAGCCGAGATGAGCGACAGCGTGTATCGCGTGACCGAGGTCATCGGCGTGAGCCCGGACTCGTGGGAGGCAGCGGCGAAGAATGCGGTCGAGACGGCCGCGAAGACCGTCCGCGACCTGCGGATCGCCGAGGCGACCCGCTTCGACCTGACGATCGACGACGGCAAGGTGTCGAGCTACCGCGTCCGCCTCGACATCTCGTTCAAGTACGAGGGGTAAGCTCGGCGGGTGCTGCACCCTGTTGACGCGCCTCCGCGTCAAGCAACGGCAGCTGCGAACGCGGTGTAGAGCTCAGCCGGAAGCCGGCGTTGCAGTTTCCAGACGAACGCGATCGGTCTGTCGCCTTCGTGGCTCACGTACGAGGCTGGACCCAGACACCAGAAGGCGCGGTCAGTCGTCCGCAGCCGCGAGAAGAGCACGACATTCGTACCCGCTTCCCGTTGTCGTATGTAGCGCTGGCCCATCGGGCTGTCGACGGCAGTCGCTGACTGACTCTCCCAGTGAATTAGGTCAGGACTTATCGCGTAATCGCGATAGCGGGTGGTCGGCGAGAAACCGCCGACACTCTTGTCGAGCGTGAACGCGAACAGATCAGTCTTCGACTGTGGATCCCACCACACACCTGTCTGCCACGTCGGCGGCTTCGCTCCTTCGCCAACCCCGAACGCAGCGAGGATCTCGGCTCGCGTGTATCGGGAGTGTTGTGCGAGCGGGATGCCCGGGAGCCCGAGCGGATGCTCGACGTAGGGCACACGGCTTCGGAGCGAGCGCCAACACCTCGAGCAGTTCGGCACGCACCTGTGGGTGTTGCCAGAGCTCATTGACGGCTTGCGCGAAACTCGCCGACGCATTCGCGGTCGTCAACGAGGACACGAGCATCCGGAAGAGCAACTGTTCTCGCGCGGGCCAAGCTGGTTCGAGCTCCGGTGGATTGTCGAGCCGGAGGAATTCCGGGTAGATCTCGAGGCGCTCGTCGTCGTCGACATGGAGCAAACGTCCGACCGCGCGGAGCAACGGTGCTTCACCCGGTCCGCCTCTGCGGTCGGAAGCCCGGCCTCACGACGCATCTCAGACCAACTGTGTCCACCGGCATAAACGTCCTCAAGCTCGAGGCCACTGCTCTCGAGGTACGCAGGCCGAGGCCCACATCCCCGAGTGAGCGCAGTTCGCGCGCAGCGGTCGCGCCACCTGGTTGGGATGGCGTCGCGGATGCTGCCGAAGCACGATGTCGCGGGCAACGGGATCGAGATCGAAGCTGCAGCCAGCCGGCAGGAACGGGAATTCGTCTCGGATCTGACGCTCCACATCGAGGCGTGAGCCGCCGAGGAGGGCGCGGAGCCGTCGGTCGAAGCGAAACTCTTTACGGTGCGTTCCGACGAAGTCGAGCACGGTGCAGGCAGTCTTGCCCGGTGCCTTGCGGAGGCCGCGACCGAGCTGCTGGAGGAAACAGCGTCGGACTTTCGGTCGGCCGGAGCATCAGCAGGGTGTCGACGTCGGGCAGGTCGATGCCTTCGTTGAAGAGGTCGACTGTGAACACGACGCGCACCGTCGCCGGCAGCGAGGTCACGGAGCGCCGCGCTCCGCTCGTCTCGATCGGCTCGCGGCGGATAGCGCGACTGACGGCAGGCCGAGCTCGTTGAACCGATGCCGGCCATGAACTGCGCATGGTCGACGCTTACGCAGTAGCCGAGCGCTCGCATCCGTCGACGGATCGAGCAACCTTTCGCCGAACCTCTTCGACCACGAGACGCGCCCAAGCGTGGTCGGCGGTGAAGACGTTCTCGAGCGCGTTCGACGTCATAACCCTGACCTCGTCGCCACGGAACAGCTCCGCAGGTCGAGTCCCATCGTGGATGCCGAAGTACGCGAAAGGCGCGAGGTAGTGCTGGTCGATCGCGTCCCAGAGGCGCAGCTCGGCGGCGATCCGGCCGTCGAAGTGGCGGAGGACGTCCAGGCCGTCCGCTCGCTCCGGCGTCGCGGTCAGGCCGAGCAGCTCCATCGGGTGCAGATGCTCGAGCAGCGCCGAGTACGACGGCGCCGCGGCGTGGTGGAACTCGTCGACGATCACGACGTCGAAGTGCGCCGGGTCGAGGTACTCGATAGCTCGGAGCTGTGCAGGCTCTGGATCGATGCGAAGACGTGCTCGAACCGCGATGGGCGCTGTCCGCCAACCCACTTCTCGCCGAACGCGGCATCGCGCAACGCGTGCCGGAACGTCGCGCGGCTTTGGTCGAGGATCTCCTCGCGGTGAGCGACGAAGAGCAGACGGTAGCGGCTCGAGGTCAGGCGGAGCCGTGCGTAGTCGACTGCTGCCATGACCGTCTTGCCTGTGCCGGTGGCTGCGACAAGCAGGTTGCGATGGTGACCCTGATGGCGCGCGAGAGACGATCTGCTCGAGAAGAGCCTCTTGGAACGGACGCAGCTCGATCTCGACCGGGCTGAGCAGCGATCATGATCGCCAGCCGGGATCTCCTCGGTCCGCTCGGGCGAACTCGGCCGCGTCGTAGGCGGCGAA
The DNA here is from genome assembly GCA_963801905.1 of uncultured Actinomycetota bacterium. GTDB lineage: Bacteria > Actinomycetota > Thermoleophilia > Gaiellales > Gaiellaceae > PALSA-600. The sequence goes on from CAWDGP010000006.1 coordinate 310,860, forward strand.
GTCTCTGCTCTCCCAGTAGCTCGTGAAGACCGCGGCCATCTTCGCGACGGCGTCTGGATTGCGCGCTGCGGAGACACGAACGTTCCACTCGAGCCCGAGAACCTGTGCCGAGTGCGTCAGGTTCGACGAGCCGATGTACGCGGTCGAGTAACCGCTCTCACGGTGGAAACAGCCACGCTTTCGCGTGGAGCCGGGTCGACGAGGTGTCGTACGAGACCTTGACCTCCGCGCCCAGCGCGACCAGTTCGTCGAGGGCGCGCTGCTCTGTGCTGTTCGTGTACGTCGTGGTGAGGATCGCAAGCGGCTTCCCTGCTTCGCAGTGCCGGCGGAGCACGTCGATCGAACGGTCGCACACCGCTCCAGCGGACGAACGCCATCACGACGTCGATCGCGTCCGCGGACGGAACCTCGGCTCGCAGCTCGTGACCGACCGCTGGCTCGCCCGGAGCGTTGGTGAAAACGGTCGTGTCGAGGAGCGGAGTGAGCGGACGCTCGATCTGTTGAGGGCGCCCGTCAGGAAGTCTGCGAAGCAACGCAACCAACACCCGCGCGGGATCGAGCAGCGCATCGCCATCGAGCTCGTGTTTGCCGTCCGCGAAAGGCTGGAGGCTACGAATGAGCGCGACGGTGATTAGGGTGGCCTGTTCGCTTCGCTTCCCCTCTGGCGCTCGGTCGATCGCCCTCGCCACAATTGCGGCGACATGCCGTGAGACTCGATCCGATGCCTCGGCATCGCGCAGCTCCGCGACGTCAGCCACAAGCTCGCGCTCGGAGAGCTGCTCGAGTAGTTCTTCTAGCTGCCGAGTCAGTAGCGCTTCATGCAGCCCGGGCTTCAGAAATTCGCCCGCCAAGACCGCGGAGTCTGTCAGCCGTCCGACCGTTCGCCAAGTACGGCGCATTGCTCAGCCCTCGCGGAATCGGCTCCGCCGGGCCGAGCGCTCCATAAGGAGCGGCGCAGTGAAAGCAGATACTCCCATCGTGCAGCAGCGCTCCGGGCAGATCCTCTTCTCGCCATCGGACCTGAACGCGTTCCTCGAATGCGAGCACCTGACGCAGCTCGAGCTCAGAGTTGCGTGCCACGAGATCGAGCGGCCGAGCGTGGATAATCCTCAGGCTGACCTCGTGCGGCGGAAGGGTGAGGAGCATGAGACGGCGTTTCTCGCCGAGCTAACAACGACGGGGCGCGAGGTGGTTACCATCCCGCACGACTGGGATCTCGACGACGCTGCTCGCGCCACTGAGGAGGCGATTCGGAGCCGGGCCGACGTGATCTATCAGGCCTGCTTCGTCGACGGCGACTGGCGCGGGTTTGCGGACTTCGTCGAGCGGCAGCCCGATGGGCGGTACGAGGTCGTTGACACGAAGCTCGCGCGGCACTCGAAGCCGGCGTACGTGCTCCAGCTCTGCTTCTACTCCGAACAGGTGGGACGAACCCAGGGCTCGATGCCGGAGCGGATGCACGTCGTGCTCGGGAACCGGGAGCGCGAGTCGCTGCGCGTGGCTGACTTCCTCGCCTACTACCACCGGGTTCGAGCACGGTTCGTCACGGCGGTCGAGGCTGGGATCGACGTCTACCCGGTGCCGGTCTCGTACTGCGACCGGTGCGACTTCCTCACGCTGTGCGAGGCGCGGTGGCGGGCCGACGACCACCTAAGCCTCGTCGCGCGGATGCGGCGGGATCAGATCCGGCGGCTCGTGGAGGCCGGGATCACGACCGTAGCCGGACTGGCGAAGGCGGCCGACGAGGTGCGACCGCCGTCCATGCAGCCCCGAACGTTCGAGACACTCCGCGACCAGGCGGCGATGCAGGTCGCCTCACGCGAGAACGGTGACGCGTGGAAGGTACTGCCCCCCGAGCGGGCCCGTGGGTTCGAGCTTCTCCCCGGCCCAACCGCGGGCGATCTCTTCTTCGACATCGAGGGCGACCCGTTCTGGGAACCGGCGCGAGGGCTCGAGTACCTCTGGGGGATCACCGACGCCGCCGGGCGCTTCACTTCGTTCTGGGCACACGACCGCGCTCAGGAGCGGCGCGCTGTCGAGGGCGTCATCGACCTGATCCGCGAGCATCGCGCGGCGCACCCGGCGATGCACGTCTACCACTACGCCGCCTACGAGATCACTGCGCTCAAGCGGCTGACCTGCGAGTACGGCACCCGCGAGGAGGAACTCGACGACCTCCTGCGCGGCGAGGTCTTCGTCGACCTCTACAAGGTCGTCTCCCAGGGACTCCGCCTCTCACACGAGCGCTACGGGCTCAAGCAGGTCGAAACCTTCTACTTCGAGCGCCACGCAGACCTCCGCGCCGGCGACGACTCGATCCTCCTCTACGAGGACTGGCTCGAGCGCCGTGACCCCGCGATCCTCGACCGGACCGCCGCCTACAACGAGGAGGACTGCGCCTCGACTCTCGGCCTCCGCGACTGGCTCCTCTCGATCCGGCCCGGGCCCGCGCCGCCGCCCGAGGAGCGCGAGCCGCGCGAGCCGCCCGCCGACGCCGCCGAGACCGAGGAGCTCCGCGCAGCGCTCCTCGCCGGGCTCCCCGACGACCACCACGACCTCGCCGACGCCGAACGCCCACGCTGGCTGCTCGCGCAGCTGCTTCTGTATCACCGGCGCGAGGAGAAGCCCGTCTGGTGGTCGTTCTTTGCGCGGATCGGACTCACCCCGGAGGAGCTCCAGGAACGCGACTCCGACGCGATCGGCGGGCTCGTTCCCACCGGGCCGCCGACGGGCTCGGGCGAGTCGCTCGTCTGGCCCTTCACGTTCCCCGAGCAGCAGCACCATCTCGGGGCGGGCGACCAGGTCTACGACCCCGCGACCGGCGGATCCGCCGGCACCATCGAAGAGCTCGACGAGGAGGCCGGAACGCTCCGCCTCCGACGTGGGCCTTCGCTCGAGGACGTCCCGCTGCCCGAGTCGATCATTCCTGGCGGGCCGTACCAGACCCCCGAGCAGCGCGCCGCGCTCCGGCGGCTCGCGCGCTCGGCACTGGCCGGGGACGCCCGCTACCGCGCGGCGAAGTCGATCCTCGACCGCGAGCCGTTCCCCGCGCCCGCTGCCGCAGGACGACCTCGCCGCGGCGAAGGAGCTCGTCGCAGCGCTCGACGGCCGCCACCTCGTGATCCAGGGGCCGCCCGGCACCGGTAAGACCTACACCGGCGCGCGGCTCATAGTCCGCCTCATGCAGCTCGGCCGCCGGGTCGGGGTCACCGCGCAGAGCCACAAGTCGATCGACAACCTGATCGAGGAGGTCGAGCGCGCGGCCAGGGAGGAGGGCTTCTCCTTCCGCGGCCTCAAGAAGGGCGACTCCTACGACGGCCCCTTCGTCACCACCTCCGGCGACCAGGCTCACTTCGCGGACCCCGACAAGGAGGTGCTGCTCCTTGGCGGCACCGCGTGGCTCTTCTCGCGTGAAGACATGACCGGGGTCGTCGACACGCTCTTCGTCGACGAGGCCGGGCAGTGCTCGCTCGCCGACGCCCTGGCCGTCGGCACGTGCGCCCGGAACGTCGTCCTCCTCGGCGACCCCCAGCAGCTCGCGCAGGTCTCCAGGGGATCCACCCGCCCGGTGCGCAAGCCTCCGTGCTCGAGCACCTGCTCGACGGCGCCGACACCGTCCCGGCCGACCGCGGCCTCTTCCTCTCGCGCACCTGGCGGATGCACCCCGACGTCTGCCGCTTCATCTCCGAGACCTCCTACGAGGGGCGCCTCCACTCCGTCGAGGGCTGCGCGCGCCAGCGGATCGACTCGCCAGGGGTCGCGGGCGCAGGTCTCCGCTGGATCCCCGTCGAGCACGCCGGGAACCGCGCCTCGTCGCCCGAGGAGGCCGACCGGATCGCCGCCGAGCTGGAGCAGCTGATCGGCGGCCGCTTCACCGAGACCTGCACGTCCACTCGCGCTTCTCGACGGACAGCGGGAACTTCGCCTTGCGGCGCGCGCGGCTCGGCGAGTCGTTCACCGAGCCCGAGCGCGTCTACCGGGTCGTGCGCGGGCGCGGGGATGGACTTCGTCACGATCTCCGACCACAACACGGTCGAGGGCGCGCTGCGGATCGCGGACCGGCGCGAACACGTTTCTCTCGGTCGAGGTGACGACGCTGCTTCCCCGAGGACTCGACGCCCTCTGCACGTCCTCGTGTGGAACCTGACCGAGGAGGATCACGCGCGACCTCCAGCCGTACCGCGGCGTCGGTCTACGAGCTCGTCGACTTCCTCCGCGAGCGCGGTCTCGTGCACGCGCTCGCGCACCCGCTGTACCGGATGGGCGCCGCCGCTGACGCCGGCGCACGTCGAGCGGATGATGCTGCTCTTCTCGGTGTGGGAGGGGCGGAACGGCGCCCGGCCGCGAGGAGCTCGAACACTCGTCGCGTGCCGGATCGCGGCCGTCGGTCGACGAACGGCTACCTCGCGCAAGCTCGCCGAGCGGCACGACATCGAGCCGCGTCCACTCCGGGCCGATCGCGCTCACCGGCGGCTCCGACGACCACGGCGCGCTCGACATCGCCGGCGACCTGGACGGAGGCGCCCGGCGACGACGGTCGAGGAGTTCCTCGCAGGCGGTCGCGGCCGGGACGTGCGCGCCCGGCGGCGAGCACGGCTCGAGCGGTCAAGCTCGCCCACGCGATGGCGGCGCTCGGCGCCAACGCCTACCGCGAGTCCGGCCGAGTCCGCTGCCGCCGCTGATCGACGTGCAGGTGCGCGCGCTCTTCGACGACGACGCCGACGACGCGGCCGAGCGGCACGCCGAGATCGCAGGCCCGAGCCGCGCGCTCGTCCGCCTTCTCGGCAGCGCGCGCCCGCGCGGGCGGGCTCGGCAGCCTCGGCGTCATGCCCGCGTCGGGCGCGCGCCTCGGCTCGCTCGCCTTCGCCGGCGGGCTCGAGCTGCCCTACATCGTCGTCGGCACCCGCCACCACCGCGGCGCCCGCGCCGGCGTCGGGCGATCGGAGAAGGCGCTTCTTCGGCATCCGCGAGGAGCCGCACCGAGCCGCGCGCGCTGCGTCTTCACCGACACGTTCGCCGAGACGAACGGCGTCGCGGGCACGATGCGCCGGCTCGCTGCGGCCGGCGCCCGCGGCGGCTGAGCGTGACGCGTGGCAGCCGCCGGCTCGACCTCGTCGACGACGGCGCCCGGGCATCGTCGCGCTCCCGCCCGACTGGTCGATGCCCGCTTCCCGGCCTACGAGGCAGCTCGAGCTGCGCGTCCCGCTCGTCGACCGAGGTTCTCGCCCGCGTCGAAGCCGAGCGCGCCGGACGTCGATGCACGTCGCGACCCCGGGCCCGGTCGGGCTCAGCGGCCTGATGGCCGCGAAGCTCCTCGGCATGCCGCTGGTCGGCTCGTACCACACCGAGCTCGGCCCCTACGCGCTGCAGCTGACGCGCGACCCCGTGATCGCCGACGTCACCGGCCGCTACGTCGACTGGTTCTACCGCCAGTGCGACGCTCGTGCTCGCGCCGACCGACGGCGTGATGACCGCCCTCGCGGCGCGCGGGATCGGCAAGCGGATCGGCGTCTGGGGCCGCGGCGTCGACACCGCGCGACTTCGCGCCGGAGCGCCGCGACGAGGATCTCCGCTCCGCGGCTCCTCGACAGGCGGCGACACGCTGCTGCTGTCCGTCGGGCGCTGTCTCCGACGAGAAGCGGATCGACGTGCTGCTCGAGGCGTTCGCGCGGCTGCGGCCGTCCGCTCCGGGCGCCCGGCTCGTGGTCGTCGGCGACGGCCCGGCCCGCGCCCGGCTCGAGGCAGGCGACTCCCGAGGGCGTCGCGTTCCTCGGCGAGCTCCGCGGCGCCGCGCTCGCCCGGATCTACGCCAGCGCCGACGTCTTCTGCTTCCCGAGCACCACGGACACCTTCGGCCAGGTCATCCTCGAGGCCGGAGCGTCCGGCCTTCCGACCCTCGCGGTCGCGGCGGGCGGCGCCGCGGAGCTCGTCGGCCACGGCCAGACCGGGCTCCTCGTCCCGCCCGACGACCCGCGCGCCTTCGCAGCGGCGCTCGGCCGCCTTGTCGGCGACTCCGCTCTCCGGCAGAGCCTCGGCGAGGGCGCTCTCGCCGTGGCCGGCCGGCGCACCTGGGAGCGATCGTTCGCCGAGCTCCGCGACGCCTACCGCATCGCCGTCCACGGAACGCCATCCGAGCTCCGCACCCGGATCGCAGCCTGAGATCTCTAGACTGCGCGGCTTATGTCCGCGCTGTTCCTTCCCGGCTGGGGAGCCCGAGCCTCGATCTACCGCACGGCCGTGCCCGACGGCTGGGAAGTCCTCGAGCCGCCGTCGTTCCGCGCCACGCGCGGCTCCCTCGAGGCCTACAGCACCTGGCTCAGGGACGAGCTCGCCCGCCGCACCGGGCCGTTCACGCTCGGCGGCCACTCGTTCGGCGCTGCACTCGCAGTCCTCGCCGCCGCGCGCGGTGAGGCCGAGGTCGAGCGGCTCGTGCTCGTCGATCCCGCCGGCCTCCCGCTCTCGAAGCCGATGCGCCTCTGCCTTCGCGACTTCGGCCGCCAGCTTGCGACCGGTGTGTACCCGATGGTGCCGGCGGTGCAGAGCGTCGGCTCGGCTCTCGCAGCGCCGCGTGCCGCGCTCCGGCTCGCTCGTGCGGTCTATGCGCTCGACCTCCAGGACGAGCTCGCCGAGCTCCGAGACCGTGGGCTGCCGATGACGGTGCTCGCCGCCGGCACCGACACGCTCACTCCGCCTGCGCACTGCCGCGCCGTCGCGACTCTCGCAGGCGCCGAGTACCAGGAGCTCGACGTCGCCGGCGGGCACGTCTGGTTCCTCGTCGCCGCGCCGCAGCTCCGCCGCCGGCTCGCGCTCTAGCACCGGCGGCCTGGTCCGTCAGGCGGTCTCGTCGGAGTACGCGGTGGCGAGGAACCGGTACGTCCAGTCCTCCGCGAAGCGCCTCGAGTCGGCGAACACGACCGGCACCGACGGATAGCGCACCTGGAGGCGAGCGAGCTGGTCGGCGAGCCAGTTTCCGCTCGCATGCTCGAGCTTGAACAGCGCCGACCAGCGCGCCTCGACCACGATCGCGGCGAGCGGGAGCTCCGCCAGCCGCTGGAGCTGGAACGCGAGCGACCCGTCCGAGAGGGTCGAAGCGAGATTCTCCAGGCTCTTGCGCTCGACCGACGCGATCGGTTCGCCGGCTGCGCTCAGGATGGCGTAGTCGCCGGCCGAAAGCGCGGCACGCACGACCGCGGCGCCCTGCGCCGAGAAGCGGTACGGGTAGCGCTCGCGGGTGTCGACCACGACCTCGAGCGGCTCCTCCAGCGGGCGGCGGCGCGGGATCCGTGCGCCCGGGTTGGCGGTGCGCGCCGTCTTCTGCGTCTGCCAGAAGATCGCCTCGCGTCCCCTGATCCTGGTGAAGACGAACTGCGAGCGGGAGAGGCGCGGACGGTCCAGCACGAGGTCGACGGCGGCGCCCCGGCGACGGCAGAGGACGACCGGCGTCTCCTCGACCACCTCGGCGCCGGCCGGCCAGCCTTCGTCGAGCCGGTGGCAGTACACGCGCGCGGTCGCGGGCCAAGAGTCCCGCGCCTTGAGAACGATCCCCTCGCCGAGCGGGAGCCGGAGCAGGAACGGCAGCTTGCTCTCCGGGTCCGGATTGCGGGCGACGAGGAACGCCGAGGCCGTCTCGGTCATGACTCGTGCAGACTAGCCAGGCGGCCGGAAGGTACTCGGCACCGAAGGAACACGGCCGAAAGAGCGTCTAGCGGAGCGGGTTTGAGCCATCTAACGTTGGCTCGATGGACTACGAGCTGCTCGAGTACAAGCCGCTGCTCCAGACTCGAAAGAGTTACGCCACATTGGCGAACTGACGTAACATGTCATGCGTGAAGCGGCTGCAGATCATGATCGAGGAGGAGCTCGACGCTGAGCTCGCGCTTCAGGCCGAGCGCGAGGGCGTATCGAAGGCGGCGCTGATTCGTCGCTACGTTCGCGAGCGCCTGCGACCCCTGCCTCCGCTGGAGGACGATCCACTCTCGGAGATCATCGGGATGGTGAGTAGCGGGCGGCGCGACGACTCGCTTCGGGTGAACGAGGTGGTGTACGACGATCTCGGCCGCTCGTGATCTTCGTCGACTCGTCCTTCTGGATCGGGCTGAGCGACGAGAGCGACGATCGTCACGCTCTCGCTCACGCCGTGCTTCGCGAACACAGCAGCACGCCGCTCCTGACGACGAACCACGTCGTCGGTGAGACCTGGACATTCCTGCGGCGGAGACACTCGCACGCCGTCGCGAGCCGGTTCCTCGATCGCGCGTCACGGACCAGAAGACTCGAGATCGCGTTCGTCTCCGAGGACGTCGAGAGAAAGGCGTGGGCCTGGCTCGAGCGGCATGACGAGCGCGCGTATTCGTTCGTCGACGCCACGAGTTTCGCGCTCATGGAACGCCTTCTCATCCGTGACGCATTCGCGTTCGACGGCGACTTCTCGGCCGCCGGGTTCGTCGAGCTTCGCGCCTGACGGCCGTACCCGACTAGGCTCGGAAGGTGCCGAACGCCCTCGCCGTGCACGGCCTGCAGAAGCGCTACGGCGCGATCGAGGCGCTCCGGGGCGTCGACCTCGAGGTCGGGGAGGGGCAGCTCGTCGGCCTGCTCGGGCCGAACGGGGCCGGGAAGTCGACGCTCGTCAAGATCCTCGTCGGGCTCGTGCGCGCGAGCGACGGCGCCGCCGAGGTGGCCGGGGCTCGCGCCGGGAGCCGCGCGGCCCGCGCCTCGCTCGGGTACCTCGCCGAGCTCTTCCGCTTTCCCGGCTGGTACACGGCCGACGAGGTGCTCGAGCTCCACCAGCGGCTCGCCGGGTCGACCGGCGGCGCGGCTGAGCGGAGCCGACTGCTCGAGCTGGTCGTGCTCGACGAGGCGCGCGATCGTCGCGTCGACGGGATGTCGAAGGGGATGCAGCAGCGGCTCGGGATCGCGCAGGCGCTCGTTGGCGAGCCGAGGGTGCTGCTGCTCGACGAGCCGACCTCGGCGCTCGACCCGGTCGGGCGGCGGATCGTGCGGGAGCTGCTCGAAGGGCTCCGCGACCGCGGGACGTCGGTGCTCCTCAACTCGCACCTGCTCTCCGAGGTGGAGCTCGTCTGCGACCACGTCGCGATCCTGCGGGGCGGGGAGGTGGTCGCCGCAGGCGCGCCGCACGACCTCGCCAAGCCGCGGGGGATCGAGCTCGAGACCGACGAGGGGACGCGGCTCGTCGAGGGAGCGACCCGCGAGGACGCCCCGCGGCTCGTGGCCGAGGCGGTCGCCGCGGGCCGGCAGGTCTACGGAGTGCGCGTGCTCACCTCGACCCTCGAGGACGTGTACCTCGAGGTCATTGGAGGGGAGACCACATGAGCAACGTCGCGGTCATCGCCGGGTACGGGTTCCGCGAGGCGGTGCGGCGGAAGGTGTTCGCGGTCGTGCTCCTTCTCACCCTCGGCTTCCTCGTGCTCTTCTGGCTCGCGAACCACTATGTCTTCGCCGACCTCTCGACGATCCAGCCGCCGCCGGACGTCAACGTCAACACGCGCACCTTCGCGGGCTCGTTCCTCGTCGGCCTTGCGATGTTCGCGACGCTCTTCCTCGGCGTGGTGCTGGCCGTCTTCCTGACGCTCGGCGTCGTCACCGGGGACGCGGAGCGCGGGCTGCTCCAGCCCCTCGTCGTGCGGCCGGTCGGGCGCTCGACCCTGCTCCTCTCGCGGTTCGCCGGCGCCTCGCTCGTGTGCGTCGGGTACGTCCTCGTCGTCTACTTCGCGGCGATCTCCATCGTCGGGCTCACAGGACACTTCTGGCCCGACGTCATCGTCTGGCCCGGCATCGAGCTCGCCGGCGCCGTCGTGATCGTGATCGCCGTCTCGTGCCTCGGCTCCGTGCTGCTGTCCTCGACTGCGAACGGGATCATGGTGTTCATGCTGTTCGGCGGCGGCCTCGTCGCCGGGCTCCTCGGCTCGATCGGGCACGCGCTCAACTCGCACGCGATCAAGCACGCCTCCACGATCGCCTCGTGGGCGCTCCCGTGGGAGGCGCTCTACCAGGACGGTCTTCGGATGATCACCCAGAGCCAGAGCGGGCTCACCGGCTTCCTGCTCCAGCTCGGCCCGTTCGGCGGCGCGTACGTCCACGGCTGGCCGATCCGCGTCTGGTCGGTCGTGTACCTCGTGGCGATCGGGGCGGCGGCGCTTGCGTTGTTTGCGCGCAAGGATCTCTGACCACGGCGACGGCCGCGGCCTCGTTCGCTAGGGTCCGATCACCTTCCACTGCGACCGAGAGGAGTTCGGGCATGGCATCCATTTCGGAGCGGGAAAGCAGGGAGATCGAGGCGGCAAACGCGTCCGGCACCACTCCGGTCGTCTTCGTCCACGGCCTCTGGCTGCTGCCGAGCAGCTGGGCCAACTGGGCGGACTTCTTCAAGGAGGCGGGTTACGCGCCGCTGACGCCGGACTGGCCAGACGATCCGGAAACGGTAGAAGAGGCGCGGGCGAACCCCGACATCCTCGCGAAGAAAACGCTGAAGCAGGTTGCCGACCACACGGCCGACGTGATCGGCAAGCTCGAGAAGAAGCCCGTCGTGATGGGGCACTCGACCGGCGGCTTGGTCGCCCAGATGCTCGCCGGCCGTGGTCTCTCGGCAGCCACTGTTGCCATCGACCCGGGCGTGTTTCGCGGCGTCCTGCCGCTGCCGTTCTCCACGCTCAAGGCGAGCGGGCCTTTCCTGGTGGACCCCCGGTACCGAGGCCGCGCGATCACGCTCACGTTCGAGCAGTTCAAGTACGGCTGGGCGAACGCCCTCGATGAGGACGAGGCGAAGCGCCTTTACGACACCTACCACGTGGCCGGGTCGGGGATCGCCCTGGCCCAGATGGGCAACGCCAACCTCAATCCCTGGACCGAGTCGAAGGTCGATACGAAGAACCCCGATCGAGGCCCGCTGCTGATCCTCGACGGGGAGAGGGACCACACGGTTCCCTGGGCGATCGCCGAGGCCTCGTACAAGCGGCAGAAGCGCAACCCGGGCGTCACCGAGATCAAGAAGATGCCGAACCGCGGCCACTCGCTGACCATCGACCACGGCTGGCAGGAGGTCGCGCAGGCCGCGCTCGACTTCGTCAAGCGGTTCGTTCCGGCCAGCCCGAGCCAGCCGGAGTGAGGATCCTCCTCATCATCGCTTTCCACTGGAGGAAGGTCGGCTGACGCCGACGGCGGTCAGCCGACCATCGTCGGGACCGGGTACTGCTGGACGAGCGGGTCGCGCGTCACGAGGACGAGCCCTTCCTCGATCGCTTGGCCGACGAGCATGCGGTCGAAGGGGTCGTGGTGGATCGGCGGCAGCTCCGCCGCTCGCCTTGCGTGCCGCCAGACGATCGGAAGCTCCTGAAAGCCAGCAACGGCGGCAACTTCGTCAAGGGGCGTCGGGGCTTCCAACCGGCCGACAGCAGCCTTGATCCCGGCCTCCCAGACACTTGCGGCGCTGACGAAGACGTCGTTCGCGGTGTCGACGAGCGCAGCGCGAGCGGTAAGAGCAACACGCGCCGGATTATTGGCCCACCACACGGCTATGTGGGTGTCGAGGAGAAGTCTCAGGTTCCGAACAGCTCCTCGATCTCGGGCATCGGTGCGTCGAAGTCGTCCGAGATCCAGGCCTTTCCCTTCCACTGGCCGCCCTCCCGTTTGTCGGGCGAACCTTGACGATCTCGGCGACGGGCACGCCCGCACGCGCGATCACGACACGCTCGCCGCCTTCGGCGAGCTCGACGAGCTGCGACAACCGCGTCTTGGCTTCGTGCATGTTCACCTGAACCATCTAGCTAACCATAGCTAATCGGGACGGACGGTGAGAACGCTAGCGCCGCGTGGTCTTGGCGAAAGTACCCACTGCAGGCGGCCGCGGCGAGGGGCAGGAGCGCCAGCACGATGAGCAGCCGGAAGCGCAACGCCGGCCGATCATACGACCCCGCAGGGTCTTCGCGGAGTGTTTTCCAAATCGTCACCGGATCTTCACGCCACCCCGGCCGGGACCTATAAATCGGCCGCTACCGTGTAGATACATGAGAAGTCAACCAATCACGGAGGTGAGGCGGTTGCACGCCCGCAGCGACTACGAACAGCACAGGATGCTGTCGATGATCGAGCGGATGCACCGGGAGGGTCGCTCCGAGGAAGAGATCGTGGCGGCGTTGGGTGATGCAGGGGCCAAGGCTCCCGCGTCCCGCCGGTCCCGCAGCAACAGCAACACAAGCCTGGTGCGTGGCCGCGTGGCCCGCTGGGCTGCCCGACGTCGGGCCTAGATAAGCGAAGCGGCGAGGTCGCCGAGCAGCGCGACCATCTCGAGGTCTTCATGGGCCAGGTGCTGCAGCATCGCCCGTTCAACGCCGACGGCCTCGTAGGCGCGTAGGCGCTCGGCGACCTCGTCGACCGTTCCGAACAGGGTCGGGAACATGTCGGGTTGGCGTGTGATCTCTCGCCACCGCGCGAGACGATCATGCGCCTCCCGCTGGTCCCGGCCGACGATGCAGCTGCACATCATCGAGAAGACGAGGGGCTCGCGGCCGGCTTCGCGGGCCGCCTCGTCGACGGCGCTGCGCCGTGCGCGGGCGTCTTCGACCGACGGGAAGGTCGTGTTGTACTCGTCGGCGAAGGCAACGGCGGCTCTGACCGAGCGCGGCTTCGCCGCTCCGCCGACGATGATCGGCGGGCGGGGGCGCTGGAGCGACTTCGGGTATGCCTCGCTTTCATCGCCCCATTGGCGGTGGATCTCGGCGAGCTGGCGGTCGAGCTCGTCGAGGCGGTCACGTGCCCGGCCGAAGGTGAAGCCGTAGACCTCGTGCTCGGCCTCGTACCAGCCGGCGCCGATCCCCAGCTCGACCCGCCCACCCGAGACGTGGTCGACGGTGACCGCGTTCTTCGCAAGCACCGAGGCGTTGCGGAAGGTGACGGGAGAGACCATCGTCCCGAGGCGGATCCGGTCGGTGGTCGCGGCGATCGCGGCGAGCGTCGCCCAGGCGTCAAGCGATCCGGCCGGCGGGCCGCGCACGATCGAGAGGTAGTGGTCGGAGCGGAAGAGGCCCTCGAGGCCGACTCCCTCGGCCGCACAGCCGAGCGCCCGCCACTGCGCCCAGGAGACGCCCTCCTGCCCTTCGATCATGAGTGAGATTCGCATTGTCAGCGGGCCGTCCAGCCGAGAGCCATCTCGACGGCGGTGCCGGTGAAGGCGCGTCCGTCGGGGCCGAGCAGGAAGGCGACCGTCGCGGCGACCTCCTCGGGCTCGAGCAGGCGCTTCACGGCGTGGGGGGCGAGGATCACGTTCTCGAGGACGCGCTCGCGCGGCAGCCCGTGGGCGCGGGCCTGGTCGTCGATCTGCGCTCTCGACGAGCGGGGTGCGGACGAACCCGGGGCACACCGCGGTCGCGAGGATCCCGTCGGCCGCGCCCTCGAGCGCGAGCGTCTTGACGAGGCCGAGAACGCCGTGCTTGGCCGAGACGTAGCCGGCCTTGAACGGGGAAGCGACGAGCGCGTGGGCCGAGGCGATCACACAGACCCGCCCCTCGCCGCTCGCAGCGAGCGCGGGCCAGGCGTACTTCGCAAGCAGGAAAGGGCTCGTCAGCAGCACCGCGAGCAGATTGTCCCACTCGTCCTCCGGGAACTCCGTGATGGGCGCGATGTGCTGGAAGCCGGCGTTCGGCACGATCGCGTCGAGGCGCCCGAACCGCTCGATCGCAGCGTCGACTACCGCGCGATTGCCCTCCCGCGTGGTGAGGTCGGCATCGGCGACGTCGACGCCGTGCACCAACCAGCCGTCCCGCTCGAGCCGCTCGACGACCGCGCTGCCGATCCCGCCGGCCGCCCCGGTGACGAGCACCGCCCTCGATCCGTCGGCCATCGGGCGAGAATAGCCATGGCCGCGAGGGACGGCTCTGGTGTCAGACACCGTCTCTGTTCTTGGCAACGGTCAGTGTTCATGCGCCTTTCGGGGACGGTAGGCGTCAGACACCATCGGACCCTCCGCTGCGGTCGTGGCTGCGAAGGGCCTGTCCGGTTGCTAGAGGGGGACGACGGTGAGCTCTGGCGGCGGGGCGTCGAGGAACGACGCGGCGACCAGGAGCTCGTCGAGGCGGTCGGCCTCGACCACCTGCGCCTCGGGTGCTCGGGTGAAGCCCGCGAGATCGGCGTGCCGGGTCACGCGGCCGCCCTGCACGACGAATGCCTCGCCGGGAACGAGAAGGCACACCGCGAGGCGGCGGACTCGCTCGACTCGCTGCAGCTCGGCTGCGACGCGCTCGAACGAGGCGAGCTGGCGCATCAGGCGGCGGGCGTCGAGCTCGTGGCCCAGCTCGACGGCCTCCGTGACCCTCGCCCGGAGCCGGGCGGGCGTCTCGTCGTCGAGGAGCTCGTCGAGCGAGCAGCCCTTGAGCAGCTGGGCGGCACGGCGGGCGTCGGCCTTGCGGCGCAACGGCCCATAGGGCGACGGCGCGGCGGACGTCACCACGCGCTCGCCGCGGCGGTGGAGGTACACGTAGCTCTCCGGGCGCGGCGTGCGCGCGTTCGCGGGCGGGCGCAGCCGGCGGATCAGCGCGATCTCCTCGAGCGACGCGGCAAGCTCGGAGCCGAGCACGCGCCATTCGATCCGGGCGACCTCGTCGAGCGCCGCCTCGACCGCCGGTCGCTGACGCTGCGAGTGGAAGTACGAGCGCAACCGGGCGCGCAGGTCGCGTGCCTTCCCCACGTAGAGCACACGACCGTCCTCCGCGTGGAAGAGGTAGACGCCGGGCCTCGGCGGGGCTTTGTGGACGAGGCCGCGCTTGGCGTGGATCCGCCGCGGCCGCGGCGCGGCGATCTCCTCGAGCTCGCTGAGCGTCGAGGCGCCGCGCTCCTGCGCCAGCTCGACGAGCCGCAGGAACACCTCGGAGGTCGCCTGGGCATCGGGAAGCGCGCGATGGCACGGCTGCACGGAGACGCCGAAGAAGTACGAGAGCGCGGCGAGGCTCGTCCGCGCCGAGCGGCGGCCGAGCAGATTCCGGGCGAGCGGCACGGTGTCGATCACGGTCGCGTGGAGCCGTTTGCCGGTCATCCGCTCGAGCTCGCGGTTCACGAACCCGACGTCGAAGCGCGCGTTATGAGCCACGAGCACGGCGCCGCCTGCGAACTTCGAGAACCGCCGGAGCGCGAGCCGAACGCCCGGGGCGCCCCGCAGCTCGGCATCCGACAGCCCGGTCAGCAGCCCGACCGGCCGCGGCAGCGGCACCTTCGGCGCGACGAGCGTCTGGAACGACTCGCGGATCTCCAGCTCGCGCACCCGCACGGCGCCGATCTCGCAGATCCGCGCCGAGGTCTGTGCCAGGCCGGTCGTCTCGAGGTCGAAGACGACGAAGTGCGCGGCCGCGATCGGCGGGTCCGGAGCCGACGCGAGCGAGACGAACGCGCCCCGCCACCCGAGACGTGCGTCCTCGTCGACGAGCGGAGAGAGCAGCGACCGCGCGAGCCCTTCGGGCGCCTGCCGCACGGCGAAGAGGTGCGCGGCGGCCTCGCTTGCGCGAACCCGGCCGCCGCGCTCCTCGAGAAGCTCGACCAACCGGTCGAGCGAGTCGATCGCGAGCTGCACCGTCCCGATCGTACACGAACATATGTTCGTATCACGGCCAGACGAAGGGAATCGAGAGCGCGCCGAGGGCGAGGGCGCACAGACAGCCGGCCCGCACGCTCTTCTCGACCCGCGGCGACAGCTCGAGCGCGCCGGCACCCCAGTAGCACGGCAACGCGACCAGGCAGAAGCGCCCCGCCGACTCGAACGTCCCCGAGAACACGGGCAGCACGAGCACGAGCGCTCCCGCCACGACCCATTCGCGGGGGAGCGCCGTGCGTGTCGCCGCCAGCACGAGGAGCGCCGCCTCGAGCGCGAGGAGGACGACGTCGCGCGCGAGGAGCGGCTCGTAGGCGAGCAGGCGGGGCAGGTGCTCGACCGCTCGCAGCGGGCCGTCGAGGCCGAACGACCGTCCCCACGGCTGCTCGGCCCGGCTCCAGGCGTGCATGTCGCCGAGCGCCCACTGCAGGTAGCCCATGAAGGCGAGAACGGCGGCCGGCGCGGCGAGGACGGCGGCGATCGCGCGGCCGCGCCGCGCCGGGTCGAGCGACGACCACTCGCGCCACGCGATCCCGCCGAGGACGACCGCGAGGAGCGCCCCTTCCGGCCGGGTCAGCGCCGCGAGGCCCGCGAGCACCGCCGCGAGCCGCCAGTGGCCGTCGAGCGCGGCCAGCACGGCGAGCACCCCGAGCAGCAGCAGGAGGCTCTCGGGGTAGGCCATCGAGAACACGTAGCCCATCGGCGCGATCGCGAGGAACACGGCGCCGCGAAGCGCGACCTGCTCGGACACGAGGCGACGCCCGAGCCGGTGGAAGGCGGGCACGGCGATCAGGAATGACACGTTGGCGATCAGCGCGCCGGCGACCGGAACCGGCAGGCCGCCGGCGTGGACGGCGCGCATCAGGATCGGGAAGAGCGGGAAGAAGGCGGGGTCGCTCTGGCGCCCGGGGATCAGGAGGTAGCCGTGCTCGGCGACATGCCGGTACCAGACCCCGTCCCACGCGCCGAGCAGTTGGAGCGGCCAGTCGTAGAAGGCAGGCCCGATCTTCCCGACCGGCCCGGCCGCGAAGAGCGCGAGGAAGGCGCCGAACACGACGAGACGCGACGCGGCGACCCAACGGAGAACGGGCGCGTCGGCCCAGACGAGCCGCGAGAACCGGAGCGCGGCGACGCTCATCCGAGCGTCCCGTAGCGAACGTGGCTCGACCCGTCGAGGTGACGCTCCGTCAGCGACAGCCTCACGGGCAGCCCCGTCGAGGGAGCGACGAAGACCTCCACCGGCAGCTTGTGCGGGCGGAGCGTGATCTCGTAGGCCCCGGGCCCGCGGTGTATGTGCACGACCGCTCCCTGCACGAGCTCCGAGGAGAGCCAGCGCAGCAGGGGCCGCGGGCAGCCGGCGAGCTCGAAGGCACCCGCCTCGAGCGAGTCGGCTGCCTCCAGCCGGTCGCCGACCTGGGTGACGACCCCGAGCCTTCCGGCGACGACCTGCGCGATCCGGCGGTGCGGGTACCACGCCTGGGTGCACGTGCTCCGATACGTCTGGCCGTTCAGCTCCACCGTCGCCTGCGAGCTGTCGCGCCCGGCGAGCGCGTGCAGCGTGCGCACGAGCTCGAGCTCAGCCGGAGCCGGCCGCCCCAGCGCCCCCGCCTGGAGCGCCCACTCGCCGCCTGCAAGCAGCGACAGCGTCACCCCCGCGACGACAAGCGCTCGGAGCACGCCTCATAGATAGGCCCCGAGTTGCGTAGCGCGCGTTAACCCGCGGCTAGCGGCGCGTGAACGCCGCCGAGCCAGGCGAAGAGGCTCAGCGTCGCGGCGTTGGGCTGCAGCAGCCGGACGGGGAACGACCCACCGCCCCATTGCTTGAAGAAGAGCCCATCGGCCGAGCGCGCGTGCTGCAGGGCGTCATCGGCGTTTCGACGGGCGAGGTCGTACCACTCGGGGTTGTGGTCGGCCGCGTAGAGCTCGAGCACGTAGCGGAGGTAGAGCGCGTCGGCGGCGGGCGTCCAGTTCAGATCGGGGCCGAAGGTGGCCACGCTCGCTCTTGCGAGGCTCTCGGCCGCGGCGCATGGCCCCTTCACGTGCCGGATCGCGCACAGCTCGAGCTCGGCGCCGATCATCGGGCCTTCGACGTAGTCCATCGTCGTCGGGTCGGTCGGGCTCCGCTGGTAGAGGTGCTCGCCCGCGTTCCACGAGTGCAAGCCGGCCCAGGCGAGCCAGCGCTCCGAGCTCGTCAGGTACCTCGACTGCTTCGTGATCTCGTAGAGGCGAAGGCCGCTCCAGATCTCGGCGGCCAGCGGCTCGGAGGTGATGTGACGGTGGAGCGTCTCCCACCAGAAGCCGCCGCCGTCCGAGTCCCAGCCTCGCTCGGCGATGAACGCGTACGCCGTCTCGGCGTCGTGGAGGAAGCGCGGGTCACGGGTCGCCTGGTAGGCGTCGAGGAACGCGATCTCGAACCAGCCGTTGTCGTCGAAGTACACGTGGCGCTTCGGGTCGGTGATGCCCGGGTACGTGACGAACGCCGGCGGGCCGGTGTTCGGGTCGAGGTAGCTCTCGGCGCCCTTGCCCATCGCCTCGACGGTCGCCTTGTTCGCAGCCGTGGGCGCGGCGATCGCGACGGCGTCCGCAAGCTCGAAGAGCGGGAAGACCGACCAGAGCGAGGCCAACGGCTTCGGCGGGTCGGTCTTGACGAGCCGCCAGTCGTACCAGTGCAGCCGCGGGTTCCAGAAGGCGGCCTCGGTCTTCGTGAGCCCCTGCTCCGCGAGGGTTAGATAGCTCGGAGTGGCGGGCTGCGCCTGGGCGGCAAGGCAGAGGGCGACAACCACGAGAGCGGCGGTCGCCTGCCCGGCCCGACGCCGGCTCACTCCTCCAGTGTTGCAAGACCGAACTCCTCGGCGAGGAGCTCGTAGGAGCGGCGGCGCCCGCCGTGGTCGTGCGTCATCGTCAGGACGACGAGCTCGTCGGCGCCGTACTCGGCTGCGATCTGCTGGAGCTTGGTGCGAACCGTGCCGGGAGGCCCGACGACGACGCGGCGGCCGGCGAAGCCGTCCCCTGGCAGGGGCTCGGCCCTGAGGAACGCCTGCGCTCGCTCCGGCTCGGGCACAGGGCCGAACTCGCCGCGCTCGGCGACCGTGATCGCCATCTTCCAGCTCGAGGCGAGGTCGTCGGCCTCCTTGCGTGTCTCCGCGCACACCACGCCGACCCCGACCGAGACCTCGGGCGTGGGCCGGCGGCCGGGCCGGAAGCTCTCGCGGTAGAGCCGGGCGCTGGAGGCGGAGAAGGGGCTCACGAAGTCCGCGACCGAGTAGGGGAGCCCGCGCTCGGCGGCCCAGATGGCGGTCTCGGGCGACATCCCGAGCATCCAGACCTCGGGCGAGCCGGGAAGATGTGCCAGGCGGGCGAAGGGATGGCCGGGCGGAAAGGAGCCGTCGAAGTAGGCGAGGAGCTCGTCGACCTGCGCGACGAAGTCGTCGGGAAGCGGCTCGCGGCGGTCGCGCTGGAGCGCGTAGATCGTCTCGAGGTCGGCGCCGGGCGCGCGGCCGACGCCGAGGTCGATCCGGCCACCGTGGAGGCCCGCCAGGATCCCGAACTGCTCCGCGACCTTGAAGGGGCTGTAGTGCGACAGCATCACACCGCCGCTGCCGACCCGGATGCGCTCGGTTCGCGCCGCGATCTCGGCGACCAGGATCTCCGGCGAGGCCGCGGCGAGCATCGGCGTCCCGTGGTGCTCCGCGACCCAGTAGCGGGCGTAGCCGAGCTCCTCGGCGAGGCGGGCGAGATCGAGCGAGTTGCGAAGCGCGTCCGCGGCGGTCGAGCCCTCGGCGATCGGCGACTGGTCGAGGACGGAGAGCCGCACCGCCCCGATCGTAACGGGGTGCGGCGTGACGGGCGACGGCAGGCCCTCTTCACGAGGTGGCCTTGACGATCGAGGCGGTTGCGCCCGCCCGGTTCGATGTCCAGAATGGCCGCGGTGAGTGTGACGAGAGTCGATCCGCGGCTGGCACGGGACGGCGGCACCCCTGCTCGGACACGGCCCGAACGCCCGATGTTCCCGGGCGGGATGGAGCTCGGCGAGGAAGAGGTCGAGGCCGCTGCACGGGTGATCCGCAGCCACAACGTGTTCCGCTACTACGGAGTGGGCGACGGACCGCACGAGGTCGCCGACTTCGAGCGCGAATTCGCGGCCTTCATGGGGTCGGAGCACGCGTTGTGCCTCAACGCGGGATCGTCGGCCTTGATCTGCGGTCTGATCGGCGCCGGCGTAGGCCCGGGCGACGAGGTGATCGTGCCCGCGTACACCTGGAACGCGACGGCGAACGCGGTGATCGCGACGCGCGCGATCCCGGTGCTCGCCGAGGTCGACGAGTCGCTGACGCTCGACCCCGAGGACGTTGCTCGGAAGATCGGCCCGGCCACGAAGGCGATCCTGCCGGTGCACATGCGCGGGGCCCCCGCGGACATGGAGGCACTGACCGGGCTCGCTTCGGAGCACGGGCTCGCGTTGATCGAGGACGTCTGCCAGGCGGCGGGCGCGTCGTTCCGGGGCAAGCGGCTCGGGACGTTCGGCGACGCCGGCGCCTTCAGCCTCCAGTTCAACAAGATCATCACCACCGGCGAGGGCGGAGCCATGATCACCGACCGCCAGGATCTGCTCGACCTCGCGATCGACGTCCACGACTGCGCGGGATCGGTGCGGCGTGGGGTGGGGCTTCCGCAGTTCGCCGGCTGGAACTTCCGCGCCTCCGAGATCCAGGGCGCAATCGCGCGCGTGCAGCTCGCGCGCCTCGACGGGCTCCTCGAGCGGATGCGCGCGGGCCAGGCCGCCGTGGCCGAGCGGGTCGCGGCGCTCCCGGGCCTGACGCTTCGGCGCCCGAACGACGACGGCGGCGACGCGGGGATCTGCCTGATCGCATTCGCGGACACCGCCGCGCTGGCCACGGAGGCGGTCGACGCCTTGCGCGCCGAGGGCGTGCTGGCGATGCGGATCTACGACCCGGAGCTCATCGACCTGCACATCTATCCGTACTGGAAGCCGGTGCTCGACGCGATCTCCGACGCGGGCG
Source organism: uncultured Actinomycetota bacterium (assembly GCA_963801905.1). Classification (GTDB taxonomy): domain Bacteria; phylum Actinomycetota; class Thermoleophilia; order Gaiellales; family Gaiellaceae; genus PALSA-600. Next base: position 331,470 of record CAWDGP010000006.1, read on the forward strand.
CGCCGGCGCCGGACTGCCCGCGGACGCTCGAGCTGCTCGAGCGGTCGATCCACGTCGACCTCTCACCGCTCAACGACGAGCAGGACCTCGACGAGATCGCCTTCGCGTTCGAGAAGGTTGCGGCAGGCGTGCTGGGTGCTGCTTGACCGTACGCGTCGGCGTCGTCGGCGCCGGCCTGGTCGCTCAGGCCGAGCATCTTCCGTATCTCGCCGCGCTTCGCGACCGCTTCACGCTCGCGGCGATCGCGGAGCCGAGCCGGACGGTGTGTGAGGCGCTCGGGGCGCGGTACGGCGTCTCCGGGCTGCACGAGGACTACCGCACGATGCTCGATGCCGGCGGGCTCGACGCGGTCGTGGTCACCTCACCGGCGGGGACGCACGCCGAGGTGGTGATCGCGGCGCTCGACGCCGGGTTGCACGTGTTCGTCGAGAAGCCGATGTGCATCACGCTCGCGGACGCCGACGCGATCATCGCCGCGCGGGATCGCGCGGGGAAGGTCGTCCAGGTGGGGACGATGAAGCGGTACGACCCGGCGGTCGAGGCGATGCTCGAGTCGCTGCCGCCGTCGGCCGCGGATCTCCGGTACGTGAGCGTGGTCGTGAACGACGCCGAGTTCGAGCCGTTCTTCGAGCCGGGCGAGATCGTGCGGGGAGCCGACGTTCCCGCCGAGCTGATCGAGGCCACCCGCCGACAGGAGGCCGAGCAGGTCGCCGCAGCGGTCGGCGACGGGTCCGAGGACGTGGTACGGGCGTTCTCCGAGAGCTTCCTCGGGAGCCTGCTCCACGACCTGAACGTGGTGCACGCGATGCTGGCACGGATGGGGGAGCCGCTGCCGGCGCGGGTTGTGGCGGGTGACTGGTGGAACGAGGGCCGGGCCGTCTACGGCGGGATGAGGCTCGCGAACGGGGCGCGTGTCGACGGCGCGTGGATTCAGCTGCTCGACACGTTCGAGTACCGCGAGACCATCCAGTTCATGTTCGCCGAGGAGGTGCACACGCTCGAGTTCCCCTCGCCCTGGCTGAAGCAGAGCCCGACGGTGTATCGCCGGTCGCGGCGCGCGGGACGGGCCGACGAGGCGGTTGTGCGGACGGCCTTCGACGAGTCGTTCTCGCGTGAGCTGCGGCACTTCCACGCGTGCATCGCGGAGGGCGAGGCGTGCCGGACGCCGCCCGAGGGTGCGCGGCTCGACATCGAGGTGCTGACCGCGATGTTCCTCGCCTCGCGCTGATGCGGGCGGCGATCGTCGGTACGGGATTCATCGCGCGGGTGCACGCGCTGGCCCTGCAGTCGCTCGGCGTCGAGGTGGTCGCCGTGGCGGGGTCCGCACCGGGTCGGGCCGAGGAGCTCGGCGTGGGGGCGCCGTACAGCGATCTCGGCGAGCTGCTCGACCGCGAGTCGATCGACGTCTTGCACGTGTGCACGCCGAACGACGTGCATGCGGCGCAGGCGTTGGCGGCGATCGAGCGCGGCGTGCACGTCGTCTGCGAGAAGCCCCTCGCGGTCTCGACGGCCGAGAGCGGGGCGATGGTCGAGGCGGCGGAGGCCGAGGGGATCGTGAACGCGACCTGCTACCACACGCGCGGCTACCCGCTCGTCGAGCAGATGCGGGCGGACGTGGCGGGCGGCGTCGTCGGCGAGGTCGCGTTCGTCCACGGGCGTTACCTCTGCGACGACGTCCTGTTCCCGGCGTCGGGCTGGCGCATCGACCCGGCGCGGTCGGGGCCGTCGTACGTGGTCGGCGACCTCGGGACGCACTGGCTCGACCTGGCGGAGTGGGTGACGGGGCTCCACGTGACCGAGGTGCTGGCCGACTTCCGCCGTTCGCCGGCGGGCCGCTCGAGGACTACGCGGCGCTGCTCCTGCGTCTCGGGGACGACGTCGCGGGATCGCTCGTGCTCTCGGCCGCCGCGGGCGGCCGCAAGAACCAGCTCCTGTTCGAGTGCGAGGGCTCGGTCGCGGGCCTGACCTGGGACCAGGAGCTCCCGACCGAGATGCTGCTGCGCCCCGCGGCGGGCCCGAAGCAGGTGGTCGTGAAGGACCCGGCCACGAACGCCGAGCCGGCGCGCCGCCTCTCCCGCTACCCCGCCGGCCACGGCGAGGGCTACGGCCAGGCGTTCCGCAACCTCTTCACCGAGGTCTACGCCGCGATCGAGGGCAAGCCCCATGCGCCGTTCCCGACCTTCCGCGACGGCCACCGCGGGGTCGCCATCGTCGAGGCGGCAGTCGCCAGCGCCCGCGACGGTCGCTGGGTGAGTGTCTAGGCGCGGCGGGCTCGGACGGCGCCTCGGGCCTTTCGGCCCAGGGCCGGCAGGGCGAAGGCGAGCGCGATCAGCGTCAGCGACGCGAGCAGGAGCAGCGTCGCGAGCGCGTTCACCTCGGGCGTGATCCCGAACTTCACCTGCGTGTAGATGTAGATCGGGAGGGTGTTGCCGCCGCCGATCAGGAACAGCGTGATGATGAACTCGTCCAGCGAGAGCGTGAACGCGAACAGCGCCCCTGCGAAGATCGCCGGCGCGATCAGAGGCAGCACGACGTACCGCATCCGGGCGTAGGTGTTCGCGCCGAGGTCGCTCGCGGCTCGCTCGAGCGAGCGGTCGAACCCCTGCAGCCGCGAGGCGACGAGCAGGAGAACGAACGGCGTGCAGTAGACCGCCTGCCCGATCACCGCCGTCGTCGAGGAGAGCTGCATGTGGAACACGTCCGTCAGGAACACGAGCAGCGACACGCCGATCAGGAGCCCCGGGATCATGATCGGCAGCGTCAGCCCGATGCGGACACCGCTGCGGAACGGCAGCGTCGAGCGCACGAGCGGGAACGCGGCCGCGGTCCCGACGATCGTCGACACGATCGTCACCTGCACCGCCACCTTCAACGTGGTCGTGAGGGCGTCCTTGATCTGGTAGTCGTGGAAGACCTGCCCGAACCAGCTCCAGGTCCAGCCGGTGAACGGGAACGTGCCGTACCGGTTCGCGTTGAACGCGAACAGCACGAGCAGGACGATCGGGGCGAACAGGAACACGAAGATGCACACCGCCCACCCGCCGAGCAGCAGGCGCACCAGCCGCGCGTGAGGGGAGACGACCTCGAGCTCACGCACGGTAGGCGTCCTCCACCTGGAGCGAGCGCCGGAAGATGATCAGCAGCACGACGATCATCGCCGCCACGAGGAGCGCCGCCGCCGCCCCGCGCGTGTACTGCGCGCCGGAGAAGAAGTTCACGATCAGGTTCCCGATCATCACGCCCTGCGCGCCGCCCACGAGCTGCGGCGCCAGGTACTCGCCGAGGATCGGGATGAACACGAAGATCACGGCGGTGACGAGCCCCGGCCGGATCTGCGGGAGCATGATCCGCGTCAGCGCCACGCGCGGCGGCGCTCCCAGGTCCATCGCCGCCTTCAGCTGGTCCCAGTCGAAGCGCTCGAGCGTCGCGTACAGCGTCAGCGCCGCGAACGGGAAGTAGAGGTACACGAGCACGAGGATCACCGCGGGCCGGTCGTACAGGAAGAACGACACCGGCTGGTGGGTGATCCCCGTCCACTGCAGGAACCGGTTGATCGCGCCCTGGTCGCCGAGGATGTTCAGCCACGAGTAGACGCGCAGCAGGTAGCTCGTCCAGAACGGCAGGATCACGAGCACGAGCAGCAGCCGCTGTCGGCTCGGCGAGACGTAGCGCACGAGCCAGTAGATGAACGGGAACGCGATCCCGATCGTGATCGCCGTCGCGACCACCGCCACCCAGATCGTCGCCCACATCGTCGAGACGTACGTCGAGACGCTGAAGAAGTAGCGGTAGTTGTCGAGCGTCCAGTGGTGGACGACGTTGTAGTCGACCGTCTCCCAGAAGCTGTAGGCGACGATCAGCCCCAGCGGGACGAGAAAGAACAGCCCGAACAGCAGGATCGCGGGCACGAAGCCGGCGTACTGCGAGAGCCACGCTCCGCTGAGGAAACGAGGCCGCCCCCGCGCGACGCGCGGGGGCGGCTGTCGTCGCCGAGCTCTCCATCGATCAGGCGCCGAACACCTCGTTGAAGGCGTCGACGTAGGCCTGCTCGTCGCCGGCCGGGCCCTTGATCGTCATCTTCAGGGCGTTCTCCGGCTTGTTGTAGAACAGGCGCCGGGCCCTGTCGCCCTGGCCCTGGTTGACGAGGATCTTGTAGGCCTTCTCGTTGAACAGCGGCCGGCCGTTCGTGATGAAGTTCTTCGCGATCCACGGAGCCTGCTGCATGGCGTTCTCGAACTTGAAGAACGCGTCCTGGTTTCCGGACGCCTTCACGATCTGCTCCGAGTCGATGAAGCCGATCGTGCCCTCGCTCGGGTACGCCGTCTTGATCAGCGGGCCGCCGGCGTCCTTGACGCGGTCCTCGGTACCGAGGTTCGTGATCCCGATCCACGCGGACTCGTCGGCAAGCGCCCGTACGACCTCGTTGTTCTGCGAGGCGAGCTTGAGGACGTTCGGCTTGAGCTGCTTCAGGAAGTCCTTCGCATGCCCGATCTCGGCCGAGGTCATCGAGTACGGCTGCTTCGCACCGGTGGCGCGCCCCGCGATCGCCATCACGTCGGTCGGGATGTTCTCGAGGGAGATCTTCCCCTTGTACTTCGAGTTCAGCAGCGAATGCCACGACGTGGGCTTCACGTTGACGTACTTCGGGTTGTAGTAGATCTGCACGGTCGACCAGGAGAACGGGTAGCCCATGTAGTTCGAGCCGTCCTTCCAGAACGGGAACTGCCTCGCGATCGGGTAGAGCTGCTTGGAGACCGGCACCTCCGACAGCGGGAACGAGATCGTCAGCCCGTCCTTGTTGTACTTGGGCACCCAGAGGGCGTCGCCCGACACGATGTCGAACTGCTTTCCCGTCTGCTTGATCTTGAGGTAGGCATCCGCGTTGTCCGAAAAGAGCGTCGGCCTGCCCTGGAGCCCGGTCGATTTCGCGACCGCCGAGAGCTGGTCGTTGGCGTAGTGGTCGGACCAGGTGAGCAGGTTCAGCGTCGTCCCCTGGATCCGTACGGTGCGGGCGAGGGCCTGCCCCGCGAAGGTAAGGCCGAGCGCACCCGCCGCGCCTGCCTTCAGAAGGTCGGCTCGGTTGAGCTGACCGTCGGTGATCGTCATCTACTCCTCCTCTCCCTGCGTTGGTCTGTCTGACAAGAGAACTGCGTCCTCGTGGCTCCACCAGATCGCGACCTCGCGGTCGCGGGCCAGGTCGGCTGCGGCGATTCGCTCGCGGCCGAACGTGGAGGCTATGACGAGGCTGTCGACCGGCTCGCAGCTGACCGCGATCCGCGTCTGGCTTCCGAGGAACGACGTCTGGACGATGCGGCCGCGTAGGGAGCCAGAGGGCGCCGCGCCCGGCTCACCGACGTGGATCGACTCCGGGCGCACCATCAACGTCGCGCGGTCGCCGCCCTTCCAGCCGTTCACCGTGCACGGAACGGCGCTCCCGTCGGTGAGCCGGGCGACGCCTGCCTCCCTGACCGAGACGTCGAGGAAGTTCGACTCGCCGATGAAGTCGGCGACGAACCGTGACCGCGGCTTGTAGTAGATCTCGCTCGGCGTCCCGATCTGCTGGACGCGCCCGTCGCTCATGACGGCGATGCGGGTCGACATCGACATCGCCTCCTCCTGGTCGTGGGTGACGTAGACGAAGGTGGTGCCGACGTCTCGGTGGATCTGCGAGAGCTCGACCTGGAGGCGCTGGCGGAGCTTCAGGTCGAGCGCGCCGAGCGGCTCGTCGAGGAGCAGCACCGCCGGGCGGTTGACGAGCGCCCGCGCGACCGCGACCCGCTGCTGCTGGCCGCCGGACATCTGGCCGGGGAGCCGCTCGCCGTGCTCCTCCAGCCCGACGAGGCGAAGCGCCTCCTCGATCCGGCCGTTGGACTCGGACTTCGGGACGTGCGCCATCTTCAGGCCGAAGCCGACGTTCTCCCGCACGGTCATGTGCGGGAAGAGCGCGTAGCTCTGGAAGACGGTGTTGACGCTGCGCCGGTACGGCGGCTTGGCGTCGACCCGCTCGTCGCGGATGTGGATCTCGCCGCTCGACGGGTTGACGAAGCCGCCGATCAGGTTCAGCGTCGTCGTCTTCCCACAGCCGGACGGCCCGAGCAGGCAGAAGAACTCGCCCTCGGCGATCTCGAGGTCGGTCTCGCGGAGCGCGAGCGTGGGCCCGTAGCGCTTCGAGACGCCGACGAGACGGATCGCGGGGGCGGTGCGCGGTCACGCCGGGCATCCGCACGATCGTCGGGTCACGAGGCTCACGGGGACTCGGACGTCGATCCGCGGCTCCGGTTCGCCGTCGCGCATGGCGTCGACGAGGAGTGCGGCCGCCTGGCGGCCGACGTCGGCCGGGTCGTAGGCGACCGCGGTCAGCGGGGGGTCGAGGAGCTCGGCGAAGTAGGCGTCGTCGAAGGTCGCGAGGGCGACGTCCCTCGGAATGTCGAGGCCGAGCTCGCGAGCGGCGGAGATCCCGCCGAGAGCAAGCTCGACACTCGACGAGACGATCGCGGTCGGCGGGCGCTCGGCGGTGAGCATGCGTCGGGCGGCGCTGTGGCCGTCGTCGCGCGTCCAGCGCTCGCCGCCGACGTGGGCGGCGTCCGGGTCGAGCCCGTTGCGCACGAGCGCCTTCCGGAAGGCCGCGAGCCGCTCGTGGCCGCTCGTCTCGCTCGTCGAGCCGGCGAGAAGCCCGAGGCGCTCATGGCCGTGGCCGATCATGTGCTCGACGAGGAGGTCGATCCCGGCGGCGTTGTCGAGCAGCACCGACCCGTCGCCCGCCTCGGGGACGGCGCTGTCGAAGAAGACACAGGGGACGCCGCGGCGCCCGACGACGTCCTCGAAGACGTCGAGTTCGATCCCCACGGTCGAAAGGAGCAGCCCGTCCACGCGGTGGGCGAGGAGCGTGTGGAGTGCGGCGACCTCGCCCTCGGCCGACTGCTCGCAGTCCATCAGCATCACGCGGTAGCCGGCCTGCTCGAGCGCCACCTGGGCACCCTTGAGCGCGGTCGCGTAGAACGGGCTCGACACGTCGGGTACGACGAAGCCGACGGTGAACGTCGTCCGCGTCCTCAGCGAGCGCGCGAGGTGCGAGGGCTGGAAGTTCAGGGCGTCGGCCGCCTCGAGCACGGCTGCACGTGTCTCGCTCGAGAGCTCGCCGCGGCCGTTCAGCGCGCGCGAGGCAGTAGACGCGGACACTCCTGCGTACTCGGCGACGTCGACGAGTGTGACCGTCCGACGGTTCCCCAAACGGTTGCGCAAGCGATTGCGAAGCTGTCATAGTCCTGCGCCGGTGTCAAGTGAGCTTCGGATCGGCGTGGCGGGCCTCGGCGGGATGGGGATGGTGCACGCGCGGAATGCGCTCGGACTGGCCGGCGCGCGGCTCGTCGCGGTTGCGTCGACGCGCTCGGAGGTCGCTGCCGCGGCCGCGAGCGACCTCCGCGTGCGCGCCTCGAGCTACGAGGAGCTGTTCGCGGCCGACGACGTCGACGCCGTCGTGCTGGCGGCGCGCTCGATCGACCACGCCGAGCGGGCGGTCGAGGTGCTCGACTCGGGGAAGCACCTGTTCCTGGAGAAGCCGGGCGCGACGACGGTCGCCGGGCAGGCGGCGGTTCGTGACGCCGTCCGGCCGGGCCGGGTCGTGCAGGTCGGGTACCACCGCCGGTTCGACTCGCGCTGGCTCGAGGCGCGCCGGCTCGTGGAGGCGGGCGCGATCGGCCGGCCGCTGATGGTGGTCGGCGTCGCTCGCGACGTGCGGACACCCGAGCCCGAGGATCCGGTCACGACCGGCGGGTTCCTCGTCGACATGGCCTCGCACGACTACGACGCCGCGTGCTGGTTCCTCGGTCAGGAGCCGGTCGAGGCGTCCGCAGTGCGCCAGTCTTCGGTGTTCCCGGAGCTCGAGGCGCTCGGCGACCTGGACAACGCGGCCGTCACCGTGCGCTTCGACGGTGGCGGGATCGCGGCGCTGCACATCTCACGGGTGTGCCCGTGGGGTCACGACGTGCGCGCCGAGGTGGTCGGGGACGAAGGCTCGGTCCTGATCGGCAACGCCGGCTCGCGCCCCGGCGTGACTCTGATGACCTCCGCCGACGCCGGGGGCTTCCCGCAGGACTACCGCGAGCTCTTCACCGACGCCTACGTGTCGGAGCTCGCCGCGTTCGTCGCCGCCTGCCGCGGTGAAGGCCCACCTGGCCCGACCCTCGAAGATGACCGCCGCGCCGTCGCGATCGGTGTCGCGGCACGCGCGAGCGCGGTCGCAGGCCGGCCGCTCGAGGTCGGCCCGGACTGGCCCTGGCCCTAGCCCGCGTCTCGCAGGACTTCGAGGTTGCGGGCCTCGACGGCTCGCACCTCGTCGATGTCGTCGACGCTCACGGCGACGCGGTCCTGCTCGACCACCGCCCAGCCGTCGAAGCCGTCGAGCTCGGCGAGGACGGCGGCGAAGTCGACGGCGCCCTGGCCGAACGGGCAGAAGAGGCCGTGATCCCACGCCTCCTCCACGGTGAGCTCCCGAGAACGGACGCGTGCGAGCTGCGCCGGGTCGACGTCCTTCAGGTGCAGGTGCGAGATCCTGCCACGGGCGCTCCGGGCGAGCTCTACCGGATCGCCGCCGCCGACGAGGGTGTGACCCGTGTCGAAGGCGAGGTTGACAAGAGCCGGGTCGGTCGCCTCGAGCAGCGCCGCCACCTCGTCCGGGCTCTCGATGTAGGTCGCGGTATGCGGGTGGAACGCCGCTGTGACGCCGCGGTCGGCCGCGATCCGAGCGGCGCGCTCGACGCGCTCGGCGGCATGGAGGAAGTCGTCGCCCTCGAGGGAGGTCCGGCGCGTCGCGTCCGGCCGGCCCGCCACGGCGAGACGGATCTCGTTCTCGTCCCCCGCGAGCACTACCGGCCCGCGGGAGCCCGTCCCGGCGAGGATCTCAACTGTCTGCTCGAGGAACGCGAGATCCTCCTCGAACCCCTCGGCGTCGGCGATCCGCAGAGGCGCGAACGCGCCGACCAGCTCGAGGCCGCACGGCTCGAGCGCTGCCGCGACGGCCGCCGCGACGGAGCCGAAGTAGCCGGGCGGCCCGAGCTCGATCCCGGTGTACCCGAGGCCGCGCACCGCCTCGAGCATGCGATCGGGCGGGATGAGGTCGTCCCGGTCGACGGTGCGCTCCCAGACGCCCCAGGTGCACGGCGCGCTCGCGAGCCTCACAGGAACCTCCGCTCGTCGCGGCGCGCCTGCTCGTACTCTGCCCGCACCGCCTCGACCTCGGGCCGCGACGACACCTCGGCGACGGGGACGTCCCACCAGCTCTCGTAGCCGGGAACTCCCTCGTACCGGTCGACCTCGACCACGATCACGGTCGTCACCTCCTCGCCCTTCGCCCGCTCCAGCGCGTCTCGCAGCTCGGCGATCGTATGCGCGCGGATCGTTACGGCGCCGAGGGAAGCTGCGTTCGCGGCGAGGTCGAGCGGCAGGTGGGGAGGGGGTTCGCCGTCGCCGTCGAGCACGGGCACGCCGTCGCGCGCGAAGCGGTACTGCGTCCCGAAGCCGTCGAGGCCGACCGAGCGCGACAGCGCTCCGATCGAGTTGAAGCCGTGGTTGTCGACGATGACCACCGTGAGCTTCACGCCTTCCTGGATCGCCGTCACGAGCTCGCCCGGAAGCATCAGGTAGGAGCCGTCGCCGACGAGGACGTACACGTCCCGCTCCGGCGCGGCCATCTTCACGCCGAGCCCGCCGGCGATCTCGTAGCCCATGCACGAGAAGCCGTACTCGACGTGGTAGCCCTTCGGATCACGGGTGCGCCAGAGCTTGTGCAGGTCACCCGGCATCGCGCCCGCGGCGCAGACGACGACGCTCGTCGGCGCCGAGGCGTCGTTGACCGCGCCCAGCACCTCGCTCTGCGCCGGCAGCGGCTCGTGGCCGAGCGTGTAGAGGCGCGACACCTCGGCGTCCCACTCGGCTCCCAGCCGGTCGGTCTCGGCGCGGTAGCCGTCGTCGACCGACCAACCCTCGAGAGCGGAGGTCAGGAGCCCCAGCGTCGCGTCGGCGTCGGCGACGACCTGGATCCCGGACTGCTTGGCGGCGTCGAAGTCGGCGACGTTGACGTTCACGAAGCGCACGACCGGGTTGCGGAATGCCGTCTTGGACGCCGTCGTGAAGTCGCTCCAGCGGGTGCCGATCCCGATCACGAGATCGGCGGAGGCCGCGATCCGGTTGGCCGCGAACGTCCCGGTCGCGCCGATCGCGCCGAGACACGAGGGGTGGTCGTAGCGGAGCGAGCCCTTTCCCGCCTGCGTCTCGCCCACAGGAATGCCGGTCGCGTCGCAGAGCCGACGCAGTGCGTCCGTGGCCTCCGAGTAGATCACGCCGCCGCCCGCGACGATCAGTGGCCGCCGCGACGTACGGATCGCCTCGACCGCCTCGATCAGCGCGGCGGGCTCGGGCAGCTGACGCGGCACATGCCAGACGCGCTCCGCGAAGAGCTCCTCGGGGTAATCGAATGCCTCGGCCTGGACGTCCTGCGGGAACGCGAGCGTGACCGCGCCGGTCTCGACCGGGCTCGTCAGCACGCGCATGGCCGCAAGCGCCGCCGGGATCACCTGCTCGGGCCGCGAGATCCGGTCGAAGTACCTCGATACCGGCCGGAAGCAGTCGTTGACCGAGACGTCGCCGGCGGACGGCACCTCGAGCTGCTGGAGCACGGGATCGGGGCCGTGGCCGGCGAACACGTCGCCCGGCAGTAGCAGCACCGGCAGCCGGTTGACGGTCGCGACCGCGGCGCCGGTGATCATGTTCGTCGCGCCGGGGCCGATCGAGCTCGTGCAGACGAGCGCTCCGAGGCGGTTCCGCATCCGGGCATAGCCGACTGCCGCGTGCACCATCCCCTGCTCGTTGCGCGCCTGGTGGTAGGGCAGCTCCGGGTGCGTGAGCAGCGCCTCGGCGATGCCCACGTTCCCGTGCCCGAAGATCCCGAAGCACCCACCGAAGAATCGGTGCCGGACGCCGTCGCGCTCGGCGTACTGGGCGGTGAGAAAGCGAACGAGTGCCTGCGCGGCGGTGAGCCTCACGACACGACTCTACGATGCGGGGGCATTCCAATGTCGAACCTTCTCGTCCGATCCGGGCCTCCCGACGCCGACGGCCGCGTACTCTCGATCACGCCGGAATCGGCGGGTTGGAGCTACGTCGGCTTCGAGGTCTACCGCCTCGACCCGGGTGCGCGGCTCGAACGTCACGAGCACGGGCCGCGAGACGTGCGTCGTCATCCTCTCCGGACGCGTCCGCCTGGGCGCCGGTGGCCAGGAGTGGCGCGACCGGGGCCGTGACTCCGTCTTCGACGGGCCGCCCACCGCGCTCTATGTCCCGCCGCGAGTGGCCTGGTGGGCGGAAGGAGCGGCCGATCTCGCAGTCTGCACCGCCCCCGCCGCCGTCGGCGCCGAGCTGCGGCTCCTCGAGCCTGGCAACGTGCGGCACGAATCGCGCGGCTCGGGCGGCGAGGCGCGCGAGATCGACCACATCCTGATGCAGGACGAGCCCGCCGAGTCGCTGCTCGTGACCGAGGTGATCACTCCCGCCGGCCACTGGTCGAGCTACCCGCCGCACAAGCACGACTCCGACGACCCGCCCCGCGAGACCTATCTCGAGGAGACGTACTACCACCGGATGCGGCCTGCGGGCGGCTTCGCGTTCCAGCGCGTCTACACGACAGACGGCACACTCGACGAGGCCCTCGCCCCAGTGGACGGCGACGTCGTCCTCGTCCCCCGCGGCTTCCACCCGGTCGCCGCCGGGGCCCGCCACGACCTCTACTACTTGAACGTGATGGCCGGCCCGGTCCGCGAGTGGCGGATCACGCTCGACCCGGATTTCGCCTAGCCCGAGAGCTCGGAGGTGATCCCCTCGAGCTCGTGCTGCAGCTCGACGAGCTCTCGCCCGCCTGCCATCTGCCGGACGAGCTCCTCGAGCTCGATCTCCGCCCTGGCGAAGTTCCCCTGGCTCCTCCCGCGGTTCAGGATCAGGAAACGGTCGCCGACCGGATAGGCGTGGTGCGGGTTGTGCGTGATGAAGATGACGGCGACGCCCCGGTTGCGCGCCTGGAGGATGTACTTGAGGACGACGCCCGCCTGCTTCACTCCGAGTGCCGAGGTCGGCTCGTCGAGGATCAGCACGCGCGCGCCGAAGTGCACGGCGCGCGCGATCGCAACGGACTGGCGCTCGCCGCCAGAGAGCGTGCCGACGGGCTGATCGGGATCGCGAATGTCGATTCCCATCTCGTGCAGCTCGTTGCGCACCGTCTCCTTCGCGCTCGCGGCGTCGATCCAGTGGAGCGGCCCGATGCTCTTCGTGGGCTCCGCCCCGAGGAAGAAGTTCCGCCAGACGGACATGAGGGGCACCATCGCGAGATCCTGGTACACGGTCGCGATCCCGAGCGCCCGGGCGTCGCGGGGGGAAGAGAAGCGCACCTCCTGCCCGTCGACGAGCACCCGGCCCTCGTCAGGCGCGTGGACGCCCGAGAGGATCTTGATGAAGCTCGACTTGCCGGCTCCGTTGTCGCCGAGGATGCACGTCACCTCGCCCGCGTTCACGTGGGTCGTGATGTCCTTCAGCGCGACGACGTTGCCGTAGTACTTGCAGATCCCGTTGACCTCGAGCAGATGCGGCTGCGTGCTCATCGGGTTTTCTGCGCGCGGTTGCGGACGACGGTGTTGAGCAGGACGGCGGCGAACAGGATCGCGCCCTGGAACGCGTAGGTCCAGTTGCTGTCCCACTCGAGTCGACGATCCCGAGCTGCACCATCCCCAGGATGCAGGCGCCGAAGAACGTGCCGATCACCGAGCCGTACCCGCCCGTGAGCAGGCAGCCGCCGACGACTGCGCAGATGATGAAGATGAACTCGAGGCCGATGCCCTCCTTCGCCTGCATCGAGCGCAGCTCCAGCGCCTCGATGATCCCCATGAGCGAGGCCGTCATCGAGCACATCACGAATAGCGTGATCTTCGTGCGGCCCGACGGGCACGCCGATGTTGCGCGCGGCCCCGGGCTCGCCGCCGGCGCCGTAGATCCAGTTGCCGAAGCGGGTCTTCGCGAGCAGCCAGGCCCCGACGATCGTGATGGCCGATCCACCACAGCACCTTCGTCTTGAAGGCATAGCTCGTCAGGTCCGACGCGAAGAAGCGGTAGGCCGAGTCGAAGCCGCTCGCCGAGTCGATGTTCTCGATTGCGGTCTGTCCTGTGAGCTTCAGCGTGAGCGCGGCGTTGATTCCCTGCAGGACGAAGAACGTCGCGAGCGTGACGATGAAGCTCGGCAGCTTCGTCCGCACGACCGTGTAGCCGTTGAGCAGGCCGACAGCGGCGCCGAACACGAACACGATCGCGATCGCCGGCCAGATGTTCAGGTGGGCGTGCGTGGCGAGGTAGCCGAGCAAGCAGGCCGGAGCTGCCGATCATCACTCCGGCGGAGAGGTCGAACTCGCCGCCGATCATCAGCAGCGCCACCGGGACCGCGACGATCCCGTACTGCGCGGCCTGGTCGGTCCAGCCGGCCGCGTTCCCCGGATCGCCGAGCCAGTTGACGCCGCGCGCGAAGTAGCCGAACGCGAGCCAGACGACGAGGGCGCCGATCATCGCGCCGATGTCCGGGCGCGCGAGCAGCTCTCGAGGCCCAGCCGACCTGGGTCAGCCGCTCGTCTGTCCTCGCGGACGGTTCGGGTGGTGCTGCGACTTCTGCCATCGTTGGCGGCGGGCGGCGGGCGGCCTTTTAGGAACCTCTGGCCGCCCGCCTGCTCACGTTCTCAGCGCGTGCCCTCGGTGGCGAGCTTCGCGATCTGCTTCGCGTTCGCGGCGTTGATGATCCCGGGCCCGGTCAGAACGGGCGCGCCGTTCCCGACCGTGTTCAGGTTCGTGACGTAGAGCATCGCGAACACGACCGGCAGGTACCCCTGGAGGTACTGCTGCTGGTCGATCGCGAACAGCAGCCGGCCGGCCTCGATCTCCTTGATCGCGCCGCCGACGTCGAACGTCCCCGCAATCGTCCCCTTCGGCAGGACGTCGAGGACGGGGATCGTCACGTCCGGGTCGAGGCCGAGGAAGCCGTCGAGCGAGGAGTTCGCCTTGAACGCCGCTTGCACCTTGGCCTTCGTCCCCGGGATGTCGGACTTCGCGTTCGGGATCGTGAGCGTCTGGACGCCGCCCGACCCGAGGATCTTCTTGACGCCGTCGGCGCGCTGCTGGAGGCCGGAGTTGCTGGCCTCGTGGATCACGATCAGCACCTTCTTGGCGCCGGCCGACTTGAACTGCTTGCCGGCACCCTGGCCCGCGACGTCCTCGGTCTGCCCGACGTGGACCATGTAGTGGGGAAGCGAGTCGAAGGCGCCGAGGCCCGAGTTGACCGTGATGATCTCGATGCCCTGCTTCGAAGCGCGGGTGAGCGAGCCCTTGAGCGCGCTCGCGTCGGGCACCGAGGTCGCGATCACGTGGGCGTGGTTGGCGATCGCCGCGTTGATGCCGGCGACCTGCTGTGCGACGTTGTTGTTGGCGTAGACCTGTGTGGTGCTGATCCCGCGGGCCTTCAGGTCACTCGAGGCCTGGTCGACCCCTTTCTTGAACACGGACCAGAACGAGCCCGTGTCGCCGTGGGTGATCATCGCGAACCTGATCGTGTCGGTCGCACGCCGGTTCGCGCCGAGGGCCAGGCTCGGCGCGCCCAGCGTCGTGAGCCCGGCCGTCGCGAGCCCGCCTCCGACCAGAAGGCTGCGGCGCGAAAGCTTTGTCGAATCGAATACGTCGTCCGTCATCGTGTTGTTCTCTCTTTCGTTGGGAGGTGACCCGTGCTTGGTGCGATTCTCTATCGCGAGACCGGTTCGGCGCTAGTCACCTCCTCGATTGCGACAGGTCGCCGCTGCGATCTCGACAGGTCGGCCGCAATTGCCACGGCGAGCGCGGCCCGTGCGTCGGTTACGGGGCAGGGGCTCTCGCTGCCTCGGCGCACGGCTTCGAGGAAGGCGGCGAGCTCGCCACGATAGGCCGGGCCGAACCGGTCGATGAAGTCTCGGTACTCCGTCTCGCCGGCCTGGGCGACGCCGGGCTCGACCGAGCGCAACGGGCTACGCTCGTCGACACCGACCGCGATGCTGTCGGCCGTCCCGAAGACCTCGAGCCTGACGTCGTAGCCGCGCGGATCGCGGCGCGTCCCGGACAGAATCGCGAGCGTTCCCCGTGAGAGCCGGAGGACGGCGACTGCCGTGTCGACGTCGTCGTGGCGCCCGAACCACTCTGTCTCGAGAACGGCACCGTCCGCGTACACCTCGACCACCTCCTCGCCCGACACGAACCGGATCGCGTCGATGTCGTGGATCGAGAGGTCGCGGAAGATGCCGCCCGACGTGGCGATGTAGGCCTCGGACGGCGGGGCCGGGTCGTGCGTCGCCGCGCGCAGGATGAGGAGCTTGCCGAGCACGCCGGCACGGACGGCGTCGTGGGCGGCACGGTAGCCCCGGTCGAAGCGCCGCTGGAAGCCGATCTGGACGAGGATCCCGGCCCGATCGACCTCGTCGATGACGGCGTCGACGGCCTCGAGCGAGAGCGCGACCGGCTTCTCGCAGAACGTCGCGACGCCGCCACGGGCAGCCAGGCCGAGGAGCTCGGCATGGCTCTCGGTGGGCGTGGCGATCACGAGCGCGTCGATGTCCGCGCCGAGCAGCGCCTCCGCGGTCTCGGCCGCGGCGAACCCGTGGATTGCGGCCACCTCGGCCGCTCTGGCGCGGTCCGAGTCGACGACCGTGACCGAGGAGACGCCCGCGAGCGAGGCGAGTGTCTTCGCATGGAACGCGCCGATGCGGCCGACGCCGGCCAGCCCGACGTGAAGTCCGCGATCGAGCTCGCGAGTCACGGCTGGGCAACTCTAGACGTTAGGATCTCGGCATGTCAGCCTCCACCGAGGTGGCTGCGGGCCGGTTGGCCGAGATGGCCGCGACGACGGCGACCGACTACTGGAACGACTCCTGCTCGGTCGAGGAGCTCACGTACGCCGTCGCGCGCGGCGCGACCGGCGCGACGAGCAACCCGACGATCGTCGGCGAGGTGCTGAAGAAGGAGATGCACCTCTGGCGTGACCGGATCGGCCAGATCATCGCCGAGAACCCTCGCTGGACCGAGGACGAGGTGACCTGGAAGCTGAACGAGGAGATGGCCGTGCGTGGCGCCGAGATCCTCTTCCCGGTCTTCGAGCGGGAGAACGGGATGAAGGGCCGGCTCTCGATCCAGACGAACCCGAAGCTCTATCGAGATCCCGGTCGCATCACCGAGCAGGCCGTGCATTTCGGCGGGCTCGCGCCCAACATGCAGGTGAAGGTCCCGGCGACCAGGGCCGGCGCCCAGGCGGCGGAGGACGTCACGGCGGCAGGCGTCACGATCAACGCGACCGTCTGCTTCACGGTGCCCCAGGCGATCGCGTTCGCGGAGGCCGTCGAGCGTGGGCTGTCGCGGCGCGAGCAGGCAGGCGAGGACGTCTCGCGGATGACCCCGGTGATCACGATGATGGTCGGGCGCCTGGACGACTGGATGCAGGTGCTCGTGAAGCGCGACGGGATTCTCGTCGACCCGGGCGCGGTGCACTGGGCCGGAATCGCCTGCCTGAAGCAGGCCTACGCGATCTTCCAGGAGCGGGGGTACCGGGCACGGCTGCTCGCGGCCGCTTATCGCCATCACCTGCACTGGTCCGAGCTCGTCGGCGGAGACATCGTGCTGACGATCCCGTATGCGTGGCAGCGCCTGTTCAACGAGTCGGACATCGAGGTCGTCCCTCGCATGGACCAACCGGTCCCGGACGAGGTCGTCTCGGAGCTCTATCGCCACCTCCCCGACTTTCGGCGCGCCTACGACCCCGACGGGATGACGGTCGACGAGTTCGACTCGTACGGCGCGACCGTCCGCACGCTCCGCGGCTTCATCGCCTCCTATCAGGAGCTCGTGGCCACGGTCCGGGACTTCATGCTCCCGAACCCGGACGTCGCGTAGCGCCGTGAGCGTCAGGCCTCCGGCGGCTGTCGCCGGAGCTCTCGCTGCGTGCGCTCTGGCGGCGGGCTGCGGCTCGGGCTCGACGAAGCTGCCCCCGCCGGTCGACCGGGCCGCGGTCGCGAAGCGCTTCGCCCAGGCGATCTTCCGCGGCGACACGACAACCGCCCTCGCCTTGCTCGAGAGCCGTCAGGGCCTCTCCGACTCGGTCAGGCGAGCCGCTGCGCCGTGGAAGCTCCACCACGGCAGCCTGCGCCTGCCCGCGTCAGGCTCCGGCAGCCGGTTCGTCTTCGGCTTCTCGGGCACCCATCCGCATCCGGACGGCCGCTTCGAGCTGATCAGAGGCGACCTCGTCGTCGTGGTCGGCCCCGCGGCGGTGCAGGCGTTCACCTTCCGGAACCTCGTGATGCAGTTCAAGACGCACCACGACTCCCAGCTCCTGCCCTCGGACCGCTAGAGGAACTCGTCGGTGAGCGGGCCGAGCGAGTGGACCGTCGGCTCGAGCTCGCCCGACGTGAGGCCGTCGCGAACACGCTGAGCGAGGTGGAGGGCCTCGCTCTCCTGGTCGGGATTCAGGATCGTGTCCATGACCGCGGCCACGTTGCCGCCGACCTTGACCTCGAGGACGATGGTGGAAAGCTCGCTGTCGGCGATGTACGGATCCTCGGCGACGCCGACCCGGATGCGAACGGGCCGCCCATCGGGGAGGTGGCCGGTCTCGAGGACGGGGTTCCCGTGCAGGCTCATCGGCCTGTGTTCTACACGTTCTCGTGAAGACGCCGGAGCAGGTCGCCGCTCTCCTCCACGAGGCGGTCGACCTCGCCGCGGTCGACGTTCGAGCTCGTGATGCCGTAGGCCCAGCGGTAGCGGTCCTGGTCGACGATCTCGCCGAGGGGAACGCCGGCGACGAGGTCGAGGTCGGTGCTCTCCGGGAGGTACCCGGCGTAGTCGTTGGCGTAGGCGGCGGCGACCGTGGTGCCGAAGGGGCTTGCGTCCTTGATCCGCCGGCCGGCTGCGTTGAAGAGCTCGAACGGGTTCGTCACGATCGCGGTGTCACCGACAGCGATACCGACCACGTCGGCGTGGATCGGCTCGTCGGCCCGGTCGATCATGTCGAGGTACATCTGAAGCGCCCCGAGCCTGTAGGTACGCGGGAACATCTGCGCCGAGGTCATCGTGTGCACCTCGGGCCCCCACACCTCGGGCCACGTGGGCTGCGGCTCTGCCTCGACCTCCTCGATCAGCTTCCGGATCTCCTTCGCCGCGTAGTCGTGCCGGCGCCTGCGAAGGTCGAGGTGCACCGTGTCGGCGGCGACACGGACGTCCCCGGTCGTCTCGATCGCCGGCAGGAGCTCCAGCGCGGCCTCGCCGATCTCGCGGCCCAACCGGTCGCGGCACTCGTAGCCGTGGGGGCTCGCCTCGTAGTCGCCGAACCACCAGTCGAACGGGGCGAGATCGCCTGCGCAACCCTGGAGGAAGACGCACTCCATGCCCGGGTGCGCGGACTCGAGGACGTCCCGAACCGGCGCGATGTACTCGGCGTCCCACATGACGGTCGTGCCGCCCACCGTGATCGGGTGCGCAGCGGTACTGACGAGGGCGGCCAGCGGCCCGCCGGCCGCGTCGTCGATGCGGATGAGCGTGAGGGAGTCGTCGACGGGTCGTTCGTGCTGCACGCGGTTGCAGCGAAGACCCGGGCGTCTCGACGGTCGCGGAGCCGATCGCTGCCGGCTCCAGCCGACGCAACGCCGCATAGACGGCTCCGGTGAGGAGGTCGCCGAGCAGGTCGCCGTAGCGGCCGAACGCCGGGATGTCGGGCAGCCCGCCGATCGTCTGGCCCCGCGCGAGGCTCGGCGCGCTGTGGTTGTGGCTCGCGTGCACCGAGATCGCGCTCCCGGGGATGCCGGTGAGTGCCGTCACGTTCTCCCGAACGGTCGCCGCGAGCTCGGCTCCGATGAACACGAGGTCGGTGGCGACGATCGCCGCCGTCCGCTCACCGTCGGACAGAACGACGGCCTGCGCGATCAGCGGCTCCATCGAGCCCTGCGCGAGGGCCTTGCGCGCGGCCCAGCACCCGACCGGCACGCCCAGAGGCGGCGTGATGTCGACCCGGGCGACGCCGACGAGCAGGCTCACGCGAGCTCCGCCACGTCGATCTCCCGCCCGATCACGGCGACGTTGTCTCCCTGGTCGGTGGTCGCGATCGCCCGCACGCCGCAGACGAAGCCGCCGTTCGCCGCGTGCACGGGCGTCGGCTCCCGGTCAGGCCGGTCGATGAAATGGATGCGCCCGACCAGCCGGCCCGGATCGACCCGCTCGCCGACGTCGATCAGGGTCTCCCAGAGGCCCGAATCGGGCGCGAGCAGGTAGTTCTCGGCCTCGGTGGCGCGCACGATCGTCGCCGGAGCGAGCCCGAGGCTCTCCCGGGTCTGCACCTCGCCGGCGAGGATGCCGAAGCGCCGGAGGACGTTCGCGAGGCCGCTCGCGGCGATCCGGTGGGTGGCGGCGGTGACGTGGCCGCCGCCGCCGAGCTCGGTCGAGACCACGATCTTCCCCTGGCGCTCGGCCTCGCCGACGAGCAGGCCCGTGCCGGCGATGTCGACGTAGACGAAATGGACGTCCGTGTTCCACGCGAGCATGCCCTCGACCATCTGACGGCGCTGCTCCGGCGTCGTCGACCCAGTGCATCTCCGACCAGGGCGGGCACATGGCCGACCGCCCGCCGCTGTGCATGTCGACGACCACGTCGGCGATGGGGAAGAGAAAACGGCTGATGAAGTCGGCGAGCTGCTCGTCGGGAGGCCCGTCGGGCGAGCCCGGGAACGAGCGGTTCAGGTTCGCGCCGGAGGGCCACAGGCGCGTGTAGGCGCGCGAGGCCTCGATCGACGCGCACGGGATGATGATCAGCCGGCCCGGAACGTCCTCGACCCGGGCGTCGCGCGCCAGGTTGAGCGCCGCGACCTGCCCCTCGGGCTCGTCGCCGTGCACGCCCCCGAACACGACCGCCGTCGGGCCGTCGCCGCCGCGGATCGTCACGATCGGGATGAAGAGGTGCGACCAGCCGCTCGAGTTGTTCGACCGCGGGAGCTCCAGGCGTCCGAACTGCTTGCCCGGCGCGTCGAGATCGAGCGTGCAATGAACCGGCGACCCTGCGCTCATGCAGGCGGCGATTGTAGACAATCTGGGTTATAGTCGACAATCGGTGCGCGCAAAGGCGCACCACTGCGTCGAGTACAACCCGTTTGGAGGAGAGTGAAGATCACCGATGTGGAGGCGGTGATCCTTCGCCAGCCCGTGCTGGACGAGGGGATCGCCGACGGAAGCCAGGACGACCTCGTCGTCCTCGTCCACACCGATGAAGGCATCACGGGCATCGGCGAGGTCGACTCGGCGCCCGAGGCCGTCCGTGCCCTCGTCGACGCGCCCGGCTCGCACGCGATCGCGAACAGCCTGAAGCACCTGCTCGTCGGCGAGGACCCGCTCGACGTCGAGCGCCTCTGGCAGAAGATGTACCGAGGCCTGATCTACATCGGCCGCCGCGGGATCGCGGTGCATGCGATCAGCGGCATCGACATCGCGCTCTGGGACATCGCCGGCAAGGCCGCCGGGAAGCCCGTGTGCGAGCTGATCGGGACGCCGAAGCGCGACAAGGTCCGCGCCTACGCCTCGATGCTGATGCCGGACGAGCCCGGCGAGGTGCGCGAGCGCGTCTCGGAGCTCCGCGAGCAGGGGTTCACCGCGATCAAGCTCGGTTGGGGGCCGCTCGGAGCCGATCCCGCCAAGGACGTCGAGCTCGCAACCGCCGCCGTCGAGGCGGCGGGCGAAGGCGGCACGATCCTGATCGACGCGGGCCTCGGCTACGGCAGCGACGCGAAGACGGCGATCGGCGTCGCCGAGCAGCTCGACGAGCTCGGCGTGTTCTGGCTCGAGGAGCCGTTCGAGCCCGACGAGTACGAGGCCTACGCCGAGCTTGCCGACGCCGTCGAGATCCGCGTCGCCGCCGGCGAGCAGGACACGACGCTCTGGGGCTTCCGCGAGCTGATCGAGCGCGGCCACGTCGATCTCGTGCAGCCCGACGTCACCCGCTGCGGAGGCATCACCGAGCTCCTCCGAATCGCGGAGTTTGCGCAGGCCCGGGGCGTCGAGACGGTGCCCCACGCCTGGAAGAGCGGCATCATCAAGGCTGCGTCGCTGCACGTCAACGCCGTGCTTCCCGACGCGCTGTTCCAGGAGTACTGCGTGGCCGACACACCGATCAACACCTCACTGACGAGGCAGCGCCTGCCGATCGACGCCGACGGGTTCGTCGCGGTGCCGACCGGGCCCGGGCTCGGGATCGAGCTCGACGACGAGGTGCTGGCCCGATACCGCGTCGACTAGGAAAGGAGCGAGGAGCATGGCGAGCATCGACGAGAGCACGAGGCAGGCGGCGGGGCTCGCCGAGCGGGCCGTGCGCGTGATCCCGGGCGGGGTGAACAGCGGCCAGCGCCGCGTTCCCGGCCTCGAGGACATGGTGGTCACCGCGACGAGCGGCGCGACCTTCACCGACGCGAAAGGCCGCACCTACACCGACTACCACGCCGCCTTCGGGCCGCCGCTTCTCGGCCACAACGACCCGGACGTCGACGCCGCCGTCGCCGAGACCGCGCGCACGGTCGGCCTGATGGGGGTCGGCGTGACCGCGATCGAGGTCGAGCTCGCCGAGCGGATCTGCGACCTCGTCCCCTCCGCGGAGCGCGTGCTGCTCACCGAGACCGGGAGCGAGGCGACCTACCACGCGGTGCGTGTTGCGCGCGCCGCGACAGGCCGGCGCCACCTGATCAAGTTCCAGGGCTGCTACCACGGCTGGCACGACTCGGTCGCGATGAACGTGATCTCGCTGCCCGAGAACGTCGGCCGCCGCGATCCGCTCTCCAAGGGCGCGATCCCCGAGGTCACCGAGGCCACGATCGTCTGCAAGTTCAACGACGCCGACGAGGTCGAGCGCGCGCTGGCCGAGCACGACGTCGCCGCGATCATCCTCGAGCCGATCCCGCACAACGTGGGCGCGCTCCTGCCCCAGCCCGGCTTCCTCGAGCGGCTGCGCGAGCTCGCGACCAGGCACGGGACCGTCCTGATCTTCGACGAGGTCATCACCGGGTGGCGGCACGCGCTCGGCGGCTACCAGTCGATCTGCGGCGTGACGCCCGACCTGACCACGATGGGCAAGGCGATGGGGAACGGCTGGCCCGTGTCGGCGCTCGCCGGGAACGCGGAGCTGATGGAGCTCTTCTCGACGACCCCCGGCCGGCCTGCGTTCTTCGCCGGGACCTTCAACGGCCATCCGCCCACCGCGGCGGCCGCGCTCGCGACGATCGACAAGCTGCAGCGCGAGCCGGTGCACGAGCACGTCTTCCGGCTCGGCGAGCGAGCGCGGACCGGCCTGCGCGAGCTCTACGCCCGCCTCGATGTCCCGGTGCACGTGAGCGGCTTCGGATCGGTCTTCGTCACCTACTTTCTCGAGGGGACGCCGACGAGCTACGACGACCTCCTCGCGAACGATGTCGATCTGTTCGTCGGTTACCGTCGCGAGCTGATGAGCCACGGGATCTTCGAGCTGCCGCTGAACCTCAAGCGCAGCCACTTCTCGTACGCGCACACAGACGACGACGTCGACCGCCTGCTGGAGGCGACCGAGGAGGCCGTGAAGACGGTGCTCGCGACCCGGTGAGCCCTCCCGCGGTCACGTCCACAATCGATCTGGAAGCGCCCGGAAAGCAGATCGGGCGGCTGCAGTACCCGAAGATCTCGAACACGGCGGGCTGGGCCTACGAGTTCGTGCCGATCGCGAGCTTCGCGAACGGCGAGGGGCCGACCGTGGTGGTCTCCGGCGGCAACCACGGCGACGAGTACGAGGGGCAGATCACGCTGCTGCGGCTCGTCAACGAGCTGCAGCTCGACCAGGTTCACGGCCGGCTGATCGTGATCCCGATCATCTCCAAGGAGGCCTCGCAGGCGAACACGCGGATGTGGCCCTCGGGAGTGAACTTCAACCGCTCCTTCCCCGGCTCCCCCGACGGCCCCCCGAACGAGCAGCTGGCCGATTACTTCACGCGTGTCCTGTTCCCGATGGCCGACGTCGTCGTCGACATCCATTCCGGCGGGCGCACCGCCTGGTTCCTCCCCTGCTCCCACATGCACGTGGTCGACCGCCCCGCGCAGCGGAAGGCGATGCTCGAGGGGATGCTGGCGTGGAACTCCGACTTCCACTTTCTCTACGTGGACGTGAACGGGTCGGGGCTGTTGCCGGTCGAGGCCGAGGACCAGGGCAAGGTCGTGATCACGACCGAGCTCGGCGGCGGCGGCCGGGTCCCCGAGCCGGTGCACCGGCTCGCCTGGAGCGGGCTGAACAACGTGCTGCGGCACGTCGGGCTCCTCGAGGGTGAGGTCGAGACGCGCGCCTCACTCGGCCTCGCGGATGCGGTCATCATCGACGGCCGCGACCCGACGAACTACGTGATCGCCGAGGAGACCGGCCTGTTCGAGGGGCTCAAGGAGCCGGGCGAGACCGTCAGCGGAGGCGAGCCGGTCGGCCGCCTCTGGTTCCCCGACCAGCTCGGCCGCGACCCCGTCCCGCTCGTCGCTCCCCGCGACGGCATCGTCGCGTGCATCCGGGCGGTGCCGGTGACCGAGGCGGGCAACAGCGTCTTCACGATCGGCCAGCCGATCTCGAAGGACGATCTGCTCTGAGGACGTTCGCAAGCCTCGAGAACCATCGCAACTTCGGCGTCTTCTGGCTGACCCGCGGCGACACCCGCGCGACTCAGAGGCTGCGGATCGCCGCCGCGGCCTCCTCGATCTGGCGGTCGTCGATCCCGCGGTGAGTCACGAGGCGCACGCGCCGGCCGTCCGGCGCGAGCGCGAGGACGCCCAGCGCGGCAAGGCGGGGGAGAGACTCCGCTTCGAGGCCGGTCAGCACGATGTTCGTCTCGGGCTCGGGGAGGTCGAGGGAGGCGGCGAGGTTGCGCGCCCGCCGGTGGTCGTCGGCGAGCCGGTCGACGAGCCCGAGCGCGACGAGCCCCGCCGCGGCCAGGATCCCGGCCTTGTGGATCGTCGCGCCGCCGAGCCGCTTCAGATGGTCGCGGGCGCGATCGATCACCGCGACCTCACCGGCGAGGATCGCGCCCACCGGCGCGCAGAGGCCCTTGTTGAGGCTGAACGCGACCGTGTCGGCCGGGGCCGCGAGGTCGGCAACGGGCACGCCGAGCGCCACGGCCGCGTTCGCGAGCCGCGCGCCGTCGAGGTGGACGCGGGTCGCGGTCGCCGCGAGCCCGGCAGCCTCGGCCGGTGTCAGGACCGCGCCGCCCGCCCGGGTGCGCGTGTTCTCGAGGCACAGGAGCGGCGCCGCCTCGCCGAGGGGGACGGGAACGAGCCCCGCGAGCTCGGTGAGCCAGCCGCCCTCGTTCACGACGATATGGGCGTCGGCGGCAATCGCCACCCGCTCGCCGGGCTCGGACAGCGCGAGCACCGCCGCCAGGTTCGCCTGGCTGCACGTGGCGACGAACACCGCCGCCTCCTTGCCGAGGAGCGCGGCCGAGCGCCGCTCGAGCTCGTTGACGGTCTCGTCCTCGCCGGCCGCGGCCCAGCCGAAGGGCGCCGATCGCATCGCCTCCCACATCTCGTCGGTCGGCGGCGCGCAGAAGTCCGACCGGAGGTCGATCAAGGCCGAGCGAGGTGGCGGCCGGGCCGGGCCCCTGTGTGCTCGCCGCCGCTGATCACGGGGACGCCGTTCACGAGCACCTCGTCGACGCCCTCGACGTAGTTGAGCGGGTGCTCGAGCGTCGAGCCGTCGGCGAGGCGGTCGAGGTCGATCACCGCGAGATCGGCGACGAGGCCCGGGCGGATCTCGCCGCGGTCGGTGAAGCCGAAGTGCTGCGCCGGCATGCTCGTCATCTTGCGGATCGCCTCCTCGAGCGGCAGCGTCCGGAGCTCGCCGACGTGGTGAGTGAGGTAGTGCACGTGCCCCGCGAAGCAGACCGGATGGCCCGCGATGCCGTCGAGGCCCGAGTCGAGGGCGGCGGTGTAGCCGTCGACGCCGAGCGAGAAGAGCGGGTGCGAGATCATCTCCGCCAGGTGCTCGTCCGTGAAGAGCTCGCCGATCAGGAGCAGGCTCTCGATCGCGGGCCCGGAGTCGCCGAGGATCTGGAAGTAGGCGTCCCACTCGTCCGTGCCCAGGAGCTGCGCGATCTCCGGGAACGCCTTCCCGTCGAGGCCGGGGTGCTGCGGGCTCCCCTGGAGGCGCACCCGGTCCCAGTCGCCCTTGTGGATGAAGCGCCAGTAGCGGTCGCACTCGCCGCGCAGGCGTTCGCGCACCGCGCGATCGGCGAGCCGCTTGCAGCCCTCCTCCCAGCCGTCCGCGAGCACCCAGGCCGGCAGGATCCCCGCCATCTGCCCGAGGCCGTCGCGGAACGGAGTCGTGTCGGCGAGCACGTCGACGCCTTCCTCGCGCGCCGCGGCCATGGTGTCGACCGCCAGCTGCCACGCTCCCGGAGCCGCATTCGTGCGGTGGCGGACGTTCAGATGGGAGATCTCGCCCCTGGTGCCGCCCTCCCGGATGATCGTCAGGAACTCGTCGATCGAGTCCTGCAGCCACGCGTCCCGGTTGCGGACATGGCTCGTGTACGAGCCTCCGTACCGTCCCACGACCCTGTTCAGGCGGACGAGCTCGTGGGTGGGCGCCTGCCGCCCCGGGTTGAACTCGAGCCCGGTCGAGAGGCCGAGCGCGCCGGCGTGCATCGCCTCTGCGACGAGCGACTCCATCAGGCGTAGCTGCTCCTCCGTCGCCTCTGGCTCGAAGACACCGGCGGCGTAGCGGACGGTGTTGTGACCGACGAACCAGGCGAGGTTCTGCGAGTGCCCGACCCGCTCGAGGAACGCAAGGTGCTCGCCGAAGGTGCCCCACTCGACCGGGCCGGGATAGGCGAACGTCCGCGAGCCGTGCCTCGATGAACCGCTCCGACGCCGGGGTGACCGGCGCATACGTCCACCCGCAGTTGCCGACCACCTCGGTCGTCACGCCCTGCCGGACGGTGCTGTCGGCGGTCGGGACGGTGAGGAGCGTGAAGTCGCTGTGGCTGTGCGGGTCGAAGAAACCGGGTGAGATCATCCGGCCGGCCGCGTCGATCGTCCGCTCGGCCCGGGCCCCGTCGAGATCGCCGACGGCGGCGATCTTCCCGTCCTCGACCGCCACGTCGCCGCGAAACGGCGGCGAGCCCGTGCCGTCGACGACGAGCCCGTCGCGGACGAGCAGGTCGAGCATCAGGCGCCGGCGCTCTTGGTGGGCACCGTCCCGAGGTCGGCGCCGATGCGCGGGTCGAGGATGTCTCGGAGCCCGTCGCCGAGGAAGTTGAACCCGAGGACGGTGATCATGATCGCGAGCCCGGGGAAGACGGACATCCAGACGCTCGAGTCGATGAAGCCGCGCGCGGTGGAGAGCATGTTGCCCCAGGCGGCCTGCGGCGGCTGGGTGCCGAGCCCGAGGAAGCTCAGGGTCGCCTCGGCGATGATCGCCTGCGAGACGTAGAGCGAGGTGAGCACGATGATCGGGGCCATGATGTTCGGGACCACGTGCCGGCGGATCGTGCGCTGGTGTCCCGCCCCGAGTGCCCGGGCGGACTCGATGTAGGGGTTGCCCGTCACCTCGAGCGTCGCCGCGCGAGAGACGCGTGCGAGCGCGGGGAGGATGATGATCCCGATCGCGATGATCTCGTTCCGCTCGGACGGCCCGAGCAGGCCGACGATGACGAACGCGAGGATCAGCCCGGGGATCGCGAAGAGGATGTCGACGATCCGCATCAGGAAAAGGTCGGGGAGCCGCTTGTAGAACCCGGAGAGGACGCCGATGGTGCCGCCGAACACGAGCGCGATCGCGACGGACGCGAAGCCGATCGCGAGCGAGACGCGGGCGCCGGCGATGATGCGGGCGAAGGTGTCGCGGCCGAGGTTGTCGGTGCCCATCGGGTGTGCCCAGCTCGGGCCGAGGAACGACGCCGACACGGGCGCGTTCGGGCTCTTCGTCCAGATGTAGGGGCCGAAGATGGCGAGGAGGATCATGAAGAGGACGATCAACGCCCCGACGATTCCGATCGGGTTGCGCCACTTCGCGGGGAGGGTGAGCCGGCGCCGCTGAGGCACGGCGTCCCAGGCTGCGGTCGCGCTGGTCATTCGACCACGATCCTCGGGTCGAGGACGCCGTAGAGGATGTCGACCGCCAGGTTGAAGACGAGGAACACGACCGCGATCAGGAGCACGGTCGACTGCAGGATCGGGTAGTCGCGGTACTGCAGCGACTGGAGCAGCGTGTAGCCGAGCCCGGGCAGGTTGAAGATCACCTCGACCACGGCGGAGGCGCCGATCAGGACGCCGACCTCGTAGGCGACGACGGTGGCGACCGGGATGAGGGCGTTCCGCAGGGCGTGCTTGCGGATCACGCGGCGGCGCGGCACTCCCTTGGCGCGGGCGGTGCGCACATAGTCGAGGCCGAGCACCTCGAGCATCGTCGCGCGCAGGAGCCGCATCACCACCGCCATCGTGAAGAAGGAGATGGCGATCGCCGGGAAGATGAACTGCTCCAGGTTCTGCGCCGGGTTCTGGGTGAAGGGGACATACGAGAGTGGCGGGATCCAGTGGAAGACCCGCGAGAGGAAGATCAGGATCAGGGTCGCGACGAAGAAGTTCGGGACCGAGATGCCGAGGAGCCCGATGCTACGCGCGGTGTAGTCCTCGACCTTGTCGCGCCGCACCGCCGAGATCGCCCCGAGCGGGAGCCCGATGACCACGGCGATCAGGAGCCCCAGGAAGACGAGCTCGAACGTGATGTGCGCCGCGTGGCTGAGGATCTCGGAGATCGGCTGCTGGCTCCGGTACGACCGGCCGAAGTCGCCGTGCAGGAAGATCTGCCCGAGCCAGTGGGTGTATTGCGACTACCACGAGCCGCTCATGCCGAGCTGGACGAGCGCCTGGTGCTTCTGCTCGGGCGTCACCTGCACGTCGCCCTGGAAGAGCACGTCGATGATGTTGCCCGGCAGGAGCCTGACCATGATGAAGATCGCGACGCTGATGAGCGCGAGCGTCACGAGCATCGAGAGCGTTCGTTTGAGGATGAATCCCTGCACAGGCGGGCGAGAGGCCGGGAGCCGGGGCCCGGATCGACCGGGCCCCGGCAGTGGATCGGAAGATTACGTGGC
Source organism: uncultured Actinomycetota bacterium (assembly GCA_963801905.1). Classification (GTDB taxonomy): domain Bacteria; phylum Actinomycetota; class Thermoleophilia; order Gaiellales; family Gaiellaceae; genus PALSA-600. The sequence continues at coordinate 359,678 of CAWDGP010000006.1, forward strand.
CTTGATGTAGCCGTTCCGCAGACCGGTGTTGAAGTCCGTGAACGCCACGTACATGTTCTTCAGGCGCGGGCTCACGATCTGCCACTTCGACACCGACACGAGCGGCACCTCGAGCATCTCCTGCATCAGCACCTGGTCGAGCTGCTTGTACATCGGGAGCCGCTTCTTCGGGTCGAGCTGGATGCGGCCGTTGCCGATCAGCCGGAACATCTGCGCGTTCCCGCCGTAGCCCTTGAACCAGGCCTGGTAGGCCGTCGACGACGGGTGGTACTCGGCCACGTAGCCGTCGACGTCGCCGCGCATGCCGCGCGAGGTGAGATCCCAGTCGAACGACCCGACGCCGTTTGCGGCAGCGAAGGTCGCCGAGTCCTGCGTGACGATGTTCACGTTGATCCCGAGCTGCGAGAGGTCGCTGGCGATGAGCGCCGCGATCGCCGCGAAGTCGGTCGGCGTCGCGAACGTCGTCATGGTCACGTTGAAGCCGCTCGAGCCGGCCGCCTTCATCAGCGACTTCGCCGTCGGCACGTCGTACTTCTGGTACTTCGTCTGCAGCTGGTCCTCCGTCAGCGGCCAGGGGCCGTACCCCGCGGCTACGTGGCCGGAGTTCTGTCCGAAGTTGCCGTAGACCTTGGTGAGGATGTTGGCGCGGTTGATCGCGAAGTTCACGGCCTGGCGGACACGCTTGTCGGCCCAGGGCTTGTTCTCGCCCGGCTTGATCGTGAACTGGAGCTCGCGGAACGCCGCGGTGAGGTTGTGGAGCACCGTCACCTTGGGGTTCCCGATCAGGTTGGCGGCATTCGGCTGCGAGATCGTGGCACCGTCGAGCTGGCCGGCGAGCACGCCCGCGATGCGGGTCTGCTCGTCGGTGACGATCTTGTAGTTCACGCCGTCCATGTACGGGAGCCCGGGCTTCCAGTAGTTGGGGTTCTTGACGTAGTTGACGTGGTCGTTCGGGACGTACGAGCCGCTGAGCATGAACGGCCCGGTGCCGATGCCCTGCGTCGCCGCGTTGAGCTGCGTGTACATGTTGTTCGGGACGATCGCCGAGTACCGCTGCCACGCGAGGTAGCCGTAGACGCGGGCGTCCGGCTTCGTCAGGTCCATCTGCACCTTGTTCGTGCCGACGGCCGTCACTCCGGCGATGGCCGGGACCTGCCCGAGCACGGCGGTGCTGCCCGGCAGCGGCGGGTTCAGCTGCAGGTTGAACGAGTAGACGACGTCGGCGGCCGTGACCGGCTGCCCGTTCGAGAACTTGATCCCGGGCCGGATCGTCCAGATGATCCGCTTCGAGTTGACCACCTGGTAGTCGGAAGAGATCGCCGGGCGGATGTTGAGCTTCGGGTCCCACTCGAGCAGCGACTCGTACATCAGCTCGGTCGCCCAGCGCCCCGCCGTCAGGATCTGCCCGTACGGCGCGATGAAGCCCGGGTCCTGCTCGAGTGCCCACGTGGCGGTACCGCCGGTCGGAACCTTCTTGGCGGCGCGGCGGTACACCGTCGCACCGGCGGGACCGGACAGCGCGCCTGCCACGACTGCGCCCGCCCCGACGCGGCCTGCCTTGCTCAGAAGGTCGCGCCTGCTGATCTCGCGCTCGAGAGGCTTGCTCTCGGTCGGCTTGTCTTTAGCCATGTTGCCGTTCCTCCTCTTCGGGGTGACCTAGAAGATCTGGCCGACGCCTGGGGCGTCTCCCTTGATCTCGTCGTAGAACGGTGACTCGCGGAGGTCGAGACCCGCGAGGTGGGCGATGCGATCGGCGTCGAGCGTGACACCGAGTCCTGGCTCACGAGGGACCGTGATGCTTCCGCGCTCGATCTCCACCGCAGAGGTGAGGACGTCGTCGCGCTGAAGTTGATAGTGCGTGTCGCTCGCGAACGGGAAGTTCGAGCACGCTGCGGCGACGTGCACGTTCGCCATCGTGGCGACGCCGAGCTCGGCCCAGCTCCCGATCACGCACCACTTGCCGGCCTCCGCCGCGACCGCCGCGATCTGACAGGCACGGGTGAGGCCTCCTGCCTCGGAGGGGTACACGACGAAGATGTCGCAGGCGTCCTCCCTGATCAGGTCGAGGGCCGACCTGAGTGTCGTGCAGGCCTCGTCGGCTGCGATCGGCGTCTCGACCGAGCGCCGTACCTGCGCGAGGCCGCGCAGGTCGAAGTCCGGGATCGGCTGCTCGACGAACTGGAGGCCAAGCGGCTCCAGCGCGCGGATCCACTTCACCGCGGCCGGAACGCTCCAGTTCATGTTCGCGTCGATCCGGATCTTCACGTCCGACCCGACCCGGTCGCGGATCGCCGCGATCGTGTCGTAGTCGTTCGAAAGGTCGCGTCCGACCTTCAGCTTCAGCTCCGTGTGCCCTGCTTCGACGAACGCGGCAGCCTTCTCCGCATTCGCCTCGGGCTCGTCGATGAAGAGGTACCCGATCACCGGCACGCTGTCTCGTGTGTAGCCGCCGAGCAGGTCCGTGACCGACACCGAGAGCGCCTTCCCCTTCAGGTCGAGGAGGGCCATCTCGATCCCGGCGATGGCGTAGGCGGAGATCCCGCTCCAGTTGCGCGAGTACTCCTCGAGCCGGTGAACCAGCCATTCGACCCGGGTCGGATCCTCGTCGACGAGGAACTGCGCGAACTCCCGGTCGATGATCGTCTGGATCGTCGGCAGGGTCGGTCCGGGCGCCTCGCCGATCCCCACGAGCCCTTCGTCCGTGAAGATCTCGACGACCAGGCCCGACGCGGATTCGCGGATCCCTCCCGTCCATTTGAGCGGCGCCCGCATCGGAGTGCGAACCGCCGTCGTCTTCACGCTTGTGATACGCAACGGCGCTAGAGTAGGGCGCTCCGCGGGTATTGTCAACCATCTCGGAATTGTCAACAATGTCGTTGGTGCAGCAATCCTCCACAGCCGGTCCCGCCGACAACGGTGCGTCGGCCGCTGCGCGCCGGGCGGAGCGCGCGAGCCCGCGCCGGGAGCGCGTCCTCGAGGCTCTTCGCGAGGCAATCGTGGTCGGCCGGTACGAGGACGGCGACCGCCTGATCGAGGACCGCATCGCGCGCGAGCTCTCGACGAGCCGCGGGCCGGTCCGTGAGGCGCTCCGCCAGCTCGAGCACGAAGGGCTCGTCGTCTCCTACCCCTACAGGGGTGCCGTCGTCCTGGGCGTCTCCGACGAGGAGGTGTACGAGGTCCTCATCCCGATCCGGCTCACGCTCGAGCGGTTCAGCTTCACGAAGGCGGTCGAGCGCATGGCGGAGCCCGACTACGCCGAGCTCGCCAAGGAGGTCTGGCTGATGCGGGAGGCGGCGACCGACGGCGACCTCCTGCGCTGCGTCGAGGCCGACATCCGCTTCCACGAGTTCATGCTCTCGTGCTCCGGCCAGCCCCACACGACCCAGGTGTGGCGGAGCATCGCGCCCCGGATTCGCGCCTACTTCTTCCGGTTCGGGCGCCACTCCGACCTCGGGACCATCGCGGTCGAGCACGAGCAGCTGCTCGCGGCCCTGCGGTCGGGCGACCACGAGGTGCTGATGAAGGCGCTCGAGCGGCACATCGTGGTCAGGACCCCCGCCACGCCCTGATGGCAGAGCTGCTTCGCGTCGAGAACCTGCGGACCTGGTTCCTCACCGAGGGCGGCGTCGTCCGGGCCGTCGACGGGGTCGACTTCGAGGTCGAAGCGGGCAAGACGCTCGGCGTCGTCGGCGAGTCCGGAAGCGGCAAGTCGGTCACCGCGCTCTCGGTGATGCGCCTGATCGACCGCCCGGGCGAGATCCTCGAAGGCAGCCGGATCGTGTTCGACGGCCGCGACCTCACCGGGCTCAAGGACAGCGAGATGGAGTCCGTCCGCGGCAACGAGATCTCGATGATCTTCCAGGAGCCGATGACGTCGCTGAACCCGGTCTACACCGTCGGCGACCAGATCGCCGAGGCGATCCGGCTTCACGAGGGCGCGTCGAAGAAGGAGGCCGCCGACCGTGCGGTCGAGATGCTCGAGCTCGTGGGGATCCCCGAGGCGAGACGGCGGGCCAGGGACTTCCCCCATCAGCTCTCCGGGGGCATGCGCCAGCGCGTGATGATCGGGATGGCGCTCGCCTGCGGGCCGAAGCTGATCATCGCCGACGAGCCGACGACCGCTCTCGACGTGACGATCCAGGCGCAGATCCTCGAGCTGATGGTGGAGCTGCAGGACCGGCTCGGCATGTCGATCCTGCTCATCACCCACGACCTCGGTGTCGTCGCGGAGACCTGCGACGACGTGGTCGTCATGTACGCGGGCCGCGTCGTCGAGCGGGGGCCCGTCGACGGCGTGTTCGGCTCGCCCCAGCATCCCTACACCGAGGCGCTTCTCCAGTCGATCCCCGTTCTCGGCATGTCGCGCCACGAGCCGTTGCGGGTGATCAGGGGCAACGTCCCGAGCCCGCTCGACTGGCCGCAGGGCTGCCGGTTCGCGCCGCGCTGCGACTACGCGTTCGAGAAGTGCTCCGAGCAGCCGCCCCTGTTCGAGGTCGACGTCGCGCGCTCGGCCTGCTGGCTCTGCGAGCACGGCCGTAGGGCCGTCGCGAAGGCGCCCCCCGTGGTTCAGACATGACGGTGCAGACGTGAGCGTCCAACCGGAGGTTGGCCTATGAGCGAGAACGGCGGCGCCGCCGTCGGCGAGCTGCTGGTCGACGCACGCGACGTCCGCAAGTACTTCCCGGTGCAGCGGGGCTTCCTGCGCCGCACGGTGGGGCACGTCCAGGCGGTCGACGGGGTCGACCTGCAGATCAAGCGCGGCGAGACCCTCGGGCTCGTCGGCGAGTCTGGCTGCGGGAAGTCGACGCTCGGGCGGACGATCATCCGGCTGATCGAGCCGACCTCCGGCGAGATCATCTTCGACGGCACCGACCTGACCTCGCTCTCGGGCTCGGCGCTGAAGGCCTCGCGGAAGCACATGCAGATCATCTTCCAGGACTCCGTCGGCTCGCTCGACCCACGGATGCGCATCCAGGACATCGTCGGCGAGGGGCTCGCCGTGCACGGCACCCCCCGCTCCGAGCGCGGGGACCTCGTCAAGGCGACCCTCGAGCGAGTCGGCCTCGGGCCCGAGAGCCTGCGGCGCTACCCGCACCAGTTCAGCGGCGGCCAGCGGCAGCGGATCGGGATCGCTCGGGCGCTCGTCCTGCAGCCGAAGCTCGTCGTCGCCGACGAGCCCGTGTCCGCCCTGGACGTGTCGATCCAGTCGCAGGTGCTGAACCTGCTCGTCGAGCTGAAGCAGGCGTTCGGGCTCACCTATCTCTTCGTCGCCCACGACCTCGCGGTCGTCGGCTACATCTCCGACCGCGTCGCCGTCATGTACCTCGGGAAGGTGGTCGAGATGGCCACCGCGGACGACCTGTTCGCGCGGCCGCTACACCCCTACACGGTGGCGCTGCTCTCGGCCATCCCGACGCCCGACCCCGCCCGCAACAAGGTTTCGCGGATCATCCTGAGCGGCGACGTCCCGAGCCCGATCGATCCGCCGAGCGGCTGTCGGTTCCGTACGCGCTGCCCGATCGCCCAGGCCGTGTGCGCCGAGGTCGAGCCGCCGCTGGTCGACCACGGAGACGGGCACGTCGCGGCCTGTCACTTCGCCGGCACGCCCCTTTGAGCGAAACCGTCGACGTCCGCCTGCTGCACGACCAGCGGGTGCCGATGCGCGACGGGGTCACGCTGTCCGCGGACGTCTACCTGCCGCTGTCGGGCGGCGCCCGGCCGGCCCTGATCCAGTGGACACCCTACGAGTCGACGCGCGAGCGGTTCATCGCGCGCTGCGTCTGGTACGCCCAGCACGGCTACGCGGCGATCATCGTCGACGTCCGCGGGCGGTACGAGTCCGGCGGGCAGTTCTATCCATGGGTGACCGACGGGATCGACGCGCACGACACGCTGACGTGGGCGGCGGCGCAGCCGTGGTGCAACGGCCGGATCGGGACGTGGGGGCGTTCGTACGGCGGCCTCGTGCAGTGGCAGCTCGCTCATCTCGGGCACCCGAACCTCGTCTGCGTCGCGCCGCAGGTCATCCACGACGACTACTTCTGGGACGGCTACTTCACGGGCGGGGCCTTCCAGCTGGCGCTCACGCTCGGGGCCGGGGCGCTCTGGAGCAGCGCGCTCGCCCTGATCACCGGGCCGAGCGCCGCCGACATCGTCCTCAACGAGCGGATCTTCCGCCACCTGCCGCTGATCGACCTCGACGAGGTCATCATCGGCCGCAAGGTCGACTACTGGCGCGACTGGTGGGATCACCAGACAAACGACGAGTGGTGGCAGCAGTTCCACCACAGGCCGGAGAAGCTCGACGTCCCGATCTTCCAGCAGGGCGGCTGGTTCGACCCCTACTCGGGCTCGCACCTGCGGAAGTTCGCCGCGATCGGCGACCGGGTGCCGAGCCGCGTGATGATGGGGCCCTGGTCGCACGAGGAGGAGGTCGAGACCTTCAAGGGAGACGTCGACCTCGGGCAGGCATCGGTGAAGAGGATCGTCGACCACGAGATCGTGTTCTACGACCGCTTCCTCAAGGAGGCCGACAACGACTGGGACGAGCGGCCGCCCCTGGAGCTGTTCGTTCTCGGCGCGAACGAGTGGCGCGCCGAGCAGGAGTGGCCGCTCGCCCGTACGGACTTCACTCGGTGGTACCTCGGGAGCGGGGGGCGCGCAAACACGCTCGCCGGCGACGGGACGCTCGGGCCCGGGGAGCCCGGGGCGGGCGAGCCGTCCGACAGCTACTCCTACGACCCGGAGGATCCCGTTCCCACGGTGGGCGGTGTCAACTCCGTGCTGACGATGACGCAGGGCGCCCAGACGCCGATCCTTCCGGGCCCGCGCGACCAGCGCGTGCTCGAGCGCCGCGACGACGTCCTCTGTTACACGAGCGAGGTCCTCGATCGGGATCTCGACGTCGTCGGGCCGGTCGAGGTCGTCCTCTACGCCGCCTCGAGCGCCAAGGACACCGACTTCATCGTCAGGATCTCGGACGTGTTCCCGAACGGGAAGGCGATCTTCATGACCGAGGGGATCATCCGCGCTCGGTACCGGAAGAGCGAGGCGGGCGAGTCCGTCGAGCTGCTCGAGCCCGGCGAGGTCGAGGAGTACCGGGTCCGCTGCTATCCGATCGCCAACGTGTTCAAGCGGGGCCACCGGGTGCGGCTCGACCTGACGAGCTCGAGCTTCCCGCGCTTCTCGCGGAACCTCAACACGGGCGAGGACGTCGCCACCGGGACGCGGATGGAGGTCGCCCGGCAGACCGTGTTGCATACGTCGGCCTATCCGTCACACGTGGTGCTGCCCGTCCTTCCGTGAGCCTGTTCGACCTGACCGGGCGGACTGCGCTCGTCACCGGCTCGACGAGGGGCCTCGGGCGCGCGATCGCGCAGGGCCTGGCGGACGCGGGGGCGCGGGTTGCGGTGAACGGGCGATCGGCCGAGGCCGCCGAGGCCGTCGCGAGGGAGCTCTCGGGTGCGATCGCGGCGCCGTTCGACGTCACCGACGAGGCCTCGGTCGCGCAGGGAGTTGCGCCGGTCGGGGCCGTCGACGTGCTCGTCAACAACGTCGGCGTGACGTTGCGGAAGCCGCTCCTCGAGTGGTCGCTCGAGGAGTGGAACCGGATCCTCGAGGTCAATCTCACGAGCGCCTTCCTGGTCGCCCGGGCGGTCGTGCCGGGAATGATCGAGCGGGGCGGAGGGAAGATCGTCAACGTGTGCTCGCTGATGAGCCAGGCCGCCCGGGAGAACATCGCGGCCTACTCGGCGACGAAGGGTGGGCTGAAGATGCTGACGCAGGGGATGTGCGCCGACTGGGCGCGCCACAACATCCAGGTGAACGCGATCGGGCCCGGGTACTTCGAGACCGACCTCACCGAGGCTCTGCGCGCCGACCCGGAGTTCGACGCGTGGCTTCGGCGCCGCACGCCGGCGGGCCGGTGGGGGCGGCCCGACGAGCTCGCCGGCTCGGTGGTGTTCTTCTCCTCGGCGGCGTCCGACTTCGTGAACGGCCAGATCCTGTACGTCGACGGCGGCTTGCTGGCGGTTGTCTAGGCTCGATCTGGTCGTCCGCGGTGCGACGGTGTTCCCCGGTGACGGGGAGCCGGTCGATGCGGACGTGGGCGTGCGGGATGGTCTTATCGCGGCGGTCGGGTCTTTGTCCGGCGCCGAGGCGGTCGAGGTGGTCGACGGGACGGGGGCGATGCTGTGCCCCGGGTTCATCGACATGCACGCCCACTCGGCGCTCGAGTCGTTCGACGATCCCCTGCTCGCGCCGAAGATCCTCCAGGGGTTCACGACCGAGGTGATCAACCCCGATGGGCTTGCGCCGGCACCGGTTCGGCGAGCAGGCCTCGCCGCACGACGGGTGTACCTTCGCGCACTCGAGGGTGATGGCCCCGAGGAATGGCTGTGGGAGACCTTCTCCGAGTACCTCGACTACCTCGACGGGACGCGGCCCGCGCTGACACTCGTGCCGTCGATCGGGCACGGCGCCGTCCGTGAAGTCGTGCTGGGGAGCGAGCCCGCCGTTCCGTCTCCCGGGCAGCTCGAAGAGATGCGTCGCGAGGTGCGGCTCGGGCTCGAGGCGGGAGCGCGGACGCTGTCGTATGGGCTCGTCTACATCCCGGGGGCGTACGCCGGCACGGAGGAGCTCGTCGCGGTCGCACGCGAGGCGGCCGCGTTCGGTGTACCGCTTGTCCCGCACGTCCGGAACGAGGGCGCCGGCCTGCTCGAGGCCGTCGGGGAGATGATCGACGTCGCCCGGCGGTCGGGCGCTTCGCTTCACCTCTCGCACCTGAAGGCTCTCTCGGGCGACGCGCTCGTCGGACCGCTCCTCGAGCTGATCGATGCCGCCGCCGCGGAGATCGACGTGACCTTCGACCAGTACCCCTACGGCGCGGGGGCGACGCTGCTCGCGAGCCTGCTGCCGGCGTGGGCGCAGGCCGGCGGCGCCGCGGCGACGCTCGAGCGGGTCATGGACGCCGAGGTGCGCCGCGCGATCGCGCGGGACATCCGCGCACGGCCTCCCGGGCTGGGAGAACCTGCTCGGGACGCTCGGCCCGGAGCGGATCGTCGTCCACGGGCGGACGCTGGCCGAGCGGGGCGGCGACGAGGTGGACACGATCTGCGAGCTCCTGCTCGAGAGCGACCTCGCGGCGCCGATGATCCTCCACTACGCCTCCGACGAGGCGGTGCGGACGATCGCCGCACACCCGCTGCAGCTCGTCGGCTCGGACGGGATCTTCGGCCTCGAGCCGCATCCGCGGCTCTACGGCACCGCGCCGCGGTTCCTCGGTCGGCTCGCGATCCGCGAGGGCCTGATCCCGGTCGAGGTGGCGGTCGCCCGGCTGACCGCCCGTGCGGCGCGCCGTCTCGGTCTCTCAGACCGAGGACGGATCGAGCCGGGCCTGCGCGCCGACCTCGTCCTGCTCGACCCGTCGACGTACGTCGACACCGCGACCTACGAGGACCCGAAGCAGAGCCCGCCCGGCGTGCTCGGCGTCTGGGTCGCCGGGCAGGCCGTCGTCCGCGACGGCGCCGTCACCGGCGCCCGCCCCGGCGGCGTGCTCCGCAGCTGAGCCTCTAGCGCGATCGCCGCGCCGGCACACGCCCGACGATGACTATCGCCAGCACCGCAGAGACGAGTGCGGCGATCCTGTGACCGAGCACGATGTCGATCACCGCGCCGACGGCGAACACGGCGGCGAGAACGTAGAGGGCTTGTGCCGACGAAGCCCAGCGCGAGAAGCGATTCATGCCGGGGCAACCGTACAGCTTCGCGGCCCGTCCGACGTCGTCAGCTGAGGGCCGACGGAGGGGGCTAGGCGGGGGCGGTGGGTGGTTGCGAGCGGCTCCACCTCGACCACAGCCATGCCGCGAAGCCGAGCGCGACGATCGCGAAGAACAGGAGCATCCACTCGGCCGGGCCGGACGTGCTTGCCGGTGGAAGGACGACCTGTCGGCCGGGGCCGGGTGGCCCGAAGGGCGTCACCCGCGCCGAGGGAAAGTGAGCTCGTGGTGCTCCCGACGCGACGACCGACACCTTGGGCTCTCCGGTCAGGAGCAGCAGCGCTGCACCGATCAGCGCGATCGCCGCAATCACGGTGAACGCCACGAGGACGAGCGGTCTGCGACGGGTGTTCCCACGGCTTGGCGGTTCGGGGATGATCCCTCGCTCGGCCGCCCACGAGGCAGCGAACGAACGCGGATCGAAGGCACTGCTTCCCAGGAGCTCCTCGGCCGAGACGCCGTCGGCCTCGGCTTCCCTGAGGTCGGAGGCCAGGTCTGCCGCCATCTCATCTGCAAGCGGATCAGGGACACCGAGGTGCCTCCACTCGCTGCGGCACTGCTCGACGAAATCACTCATGAGGCCACCTCGACTTTGACAGGGGCGAGCACCGCGTCGACGGCATCGCGGGCAGCTCGCCATTCCGACACGCCGACCGCGAGTGCCAGCCGCCCCACGCTCGAGGGGCGGTAGTACTTTCGCGGCGGCCCACCATTGCTCGCGGCCCGGTAGGTCTCGACCAGGCCGTCGCGCTCCAAACGTCCCAGCAACGGGTAGATGGAGCCCTCGCCGACGATCGCGAGGCCGCGGTCGCGCAGCCGCTTGGTCATCTCGTAGCCGTATGCGGGGCCTTCGTCCATCACGGCCAGCAGGCAAAGGTCGAGCACGCCGCGGAGCAGCTCGGTCCGTCGCTGTGAGCCCATTGCCATGCGCCGCAAGGTAGCAGGTGGAACCTTGTCTCGCAAGCTATTCGTTCTGGAATGTGGGTATCAGGTAGCCAAGCTGCTCGGCGTAGGAGAGGGCGGCCAGACGCTCCAGCAGGGCCTCGCGCGCCTCTTGCCGGCCGCCGAAGGGGATGCGGAGGTGCGGTGTCGCGGCGCCGAAGTGGCGGCCCGGTAAGGCCGGGATCCCGTGGTCGCGGGCGAGGCGGTCGCTCCAGTCGTCCTCGTCGCCGTCGATGGCCGCCCAGATGAAGGCGGCTGCCTCGGGGAGCCCGGCCCGCAGGACGCCGGACGCGTTCGCCGCCTCGATCGCCTTCGGCCGCTGCTCGGCGAGCTCGGCCACCGCGGCCTCGATCCAGTCCTGCGGCCCGGTGAGGGCGGCGAGCGCGGCGGCCTGGGCGACGCCGTCGATCGCGAGGGACTGCCAGGCGAACGCCTTCGCGAGGGTCTCGATCGCGTCCGCGGGACCGACGGCGTAGCCGACGCGCCACGCGGCCATGCCGTGCGTCTTCGAGAAGCTGCGCAGGACGAGCGTCCGCTCCGTGAGATCCGGGTGCGCCGCCGGCGAGAGGTGCGCCAGCCCGTCGTAGAGGACGCCGGCGTACGCCTCGTCGGAGAGGAGCAGCGCGTCGCGGTCGCGGAGCGCCGCCGCGATCGCGTCGAGGTCGGCGGGCCGCAGGACGTACCCGGTCGGGTTCACCGGCGTGTTCACGATCGCGAGCGTCGTCTCGGCGTCGACGGCCGCACCGAAGGCGTCCCAGTCGGGCGGGCCCTCGCCTCCGCCGGTTCGCCGGCAGTGCCCGCCGACCGACGCGACGGCCTGCGGGAAGAAGAACGAGGGCGCGTGACACACCACACGCGCGCCGAAGGCGGACGCCGCGAGGTGCAGCCCCTGCATCCCTCCGAGCGTGATCAGCACCTGCGTGTCGGGGTCGATCGCTCGCCCGAGCTCCGACCCCATGCTCTCGGCGATCGCCACCCGCAGCTCGCGCAGACCGTGCGTTGGCGCGTACGGCGCCCGGCGCGCCGCTGCGGTCGCCGCCTCGACGACGTGGGGCGGCATGTCGACCGCCGGATGGCCGCCGACGGCGAGCAGCTCCGGGTACCGCTCGCCGAGCTCACGAGACGGCATCCACCCGGGATCGGTCACATGAGCCGCCCGAGCAGCGCCAGATAGACCTCGGTTGCCCGCACGAGCTCGCCGACCGTCACGTACTCGACGTCGGCGTGCGCCCCCGAGCCGACGGGGCCCTGGTACACGGTCGGGATCCCGGCGGCGTGGAAGATCGCGGCGTCGGCGACGACCTTCATCCCGACCGGTTCGAGCGTCTTCCCGGTGACCTCGAGGTACGAATCCTGCAGCGCGACGAGGAGCGGATGGCCGAGCTCGATCTCGTAGGCGCCGCGGACGAGCTTCAGGTCGAGCGCGATCTCGCAGCCCGTCTCGGCTTCCACGGCGTCGAGGAGCGCGCGGTACTCCTGCTCGACCGCCTCGAGCGTGTTGCCGGGCGCCCAGCGCCGCGTCCCGACGATCCTGCAGCTCGCGGGCCAGCGGTTGTAGAAGTCGCCGCCGTGCACCTCGCCGACGAAGTACGTCTCGGCGCCGACCCACGGGTGCTCGACCGCCGCGAGCTCCTCCGCCCGCGCGGTGACCGCGTCGACCACCTTGGCCGCCGCAACGAGCGGATGGGGTGTGCCGCGCGGCGTTTGCAGCTCGTGCGTCGGCATCCCGGGGCGCGTGATCGTGATCTCCGCCGTCGCCTGGCCCATGTGCGCGACCGCGACGTCGTGACCCGACATCTCGCAGACGACGGCCGCGTCGGCGGTGAAGCCGCCCACGCCGAGGAGCCACGTCAGATCCTCACCCCGGCCGCCGGGCGCTTCGTGGAGCCCGATCCCGATCACGGCGAGCTCGCCGGCGAACGACCGCCCCGCCATCAGCCGCGCGGTCTCGAGGGCACAGATGCAGGCGCCTTTCATGTCGGCCGACCCGCGACCGTAGATCCGATCGCCCTCGATCCGCGCCGGGCCGTCGTGGGGGATCGGAACCGTGTCGAGGTGCGCGCAGAGCGCGATCCGGGGCCCGGGCCGGTCGCCGCGGAGGATGCCCACGACCGTCGGCGTGGCCGGGAACGCCTCGTCGCGCAGCGCGACCTCGAGCCCTGCCTCCTCGAGCCAGGACCCGTAGAGCCGCGCCGCGTCGGCCGTGTCGCCGGTAGGGCTCGGAACGTCGACCAGCTCGAGCGTCAGCGCTGCGAGGCGCTCGGCGTCGACGGTCATGAGGGGACCACCGGCAACGTGACGCGCGACGGACGCTCGGCATCCGAGAACACGGTCTGCTGGGCCGTCACCATCTGCGTGTGCTGCCCGATCGGCTCGCCCGTGTTCGGGTTGCGCTCGAGCCGGGGGAAGTTCGACGACGAGACGTCGATGCGGATCCGGTGGCCCTTCGCGAAGACGTTCGACGTCGGCGGGAGCTGGATGCGCACGAGGTACGGCGTCCCCGGCTCCATCATCACCTCGCGGTCGAAGCCCTCGCGGAACCGCGTGCGGATGATCGAGTCGTTGATCAGCATGTCGTACCCATCGGGATAGTCCTCGTTCGGCGGGTAGACGTCGATCAGCTTCGCGGTGAAGTCGGTGTCGAGAGCCGACGACGCGATCCAGAGCTCCACCTCGCCGCGCCCGGTGACTTCCACCGCAGCCTCGAGCGGCTCGGTCTCGTAGACGAGCACGTCGGGGCGCTCCGACAGCCGCAGGTATGGCTCCTTCGCCGTGAAGTACGCGGCCGATTCGGCCTGATCCGCGGGGCCCGGGGTCATGATGTTCTTGAGGAGCAGCGCCGGGTTGAGGAGCCGCATCCACATCGGCTCCATCCCCTCGCCCTGCCTCGGGAGCTCGCCGACCGCGCAGTAGTTGCCGCCGATCGTCGGGACCGGATCCTCGGGGTCGTAGGTGAAGTGCCGCGCCGCGCCGTCAGCCGCCGGCGGCTCGGCCCGCAGCCGGCCGTCGCCGTGGAGGTGCCACGCCGTCGGCACCGCGCGGGCGAGCGGCCACTCCTGCTCGTCGCGCCAGCGCCCGCCGTGGTCGAGCTTCCCCTCCGCGGTCTTGCGCCCGCTGCCGCCGCCCATCACGAAGATCCGCACCGGTGCCTCGCCCGCAGGCTGGCCCGGCGCGCCGTCAGGCAGCCACCGGTCGAAGAACTCGAGCTGCTCCTCGAAGTAGCGCCTCACCCCCCAGCGCGACGACTCGCCGAAGTCGACGTCGAGCGTGTAGGTCACATCGCCGCGCATCCCAACGTGCGACCACGGCCCGACGACGAGCCGCTGCGGCGAGGTGTTCTTGGCCTGCATCGCCGCGAAGTACTCGGTGTCGGCGTGGGGGAAGCCGTCGTACCACCCGGTCGAGATCGTCGCGGGGATGTCGGCGTGGTCGGGGAAGAAGCGCGTGTTGTCGTTCTCCTTCAGCGCCCACCACTCGTCGTACGCCCCGCGCGAGACGTAGTTCTCGAGCGTCTCGTCGAGCGCGGGCACGTGCCGCAGCGCGAGCTCGCCCGAGTGCCACGGCCAGCCCCACATCAGTTCCCGCAGGTTGCGCAGGTCGTCCCAGACCTCCTCCTGCTTGGCCGGGTCACCCTGCACGTCCTGCGCGTCGGCGGCGTGGATGTAGAGCGCCCAGAACATGTGCAGCTGCATCGCGCCGCCCTCGCGCGTCTGGTGGTGGTACACGTTCGTCGGCGCCACGTCCGGCCAGATCGCGGTCAGGTGCGGCGGCGCCTCGAGCGCCGTCCGGATCTGGGTGATGCACGCGTACGAGGAGCCGACCATCCCGGTGCGCCCGTTGCTCCACGGCTGGGCGGCGATCCACTCGATCGTGTCGTAGCCGTCCTCTCCCGTGTGGGGCGTGGCCGAGTGGTAGTACTGCTTCGTCCCTTCCGAGCGGTGGCGGTCGCGGAGGTCCTGGAGCACGACCGCGTAGCCGTGCGGGACGAAGAAGTCGGCGATCTCGGTGTAGCGGCGCTCGGTCTTGTCGTACGGCGTGATGCAGACGATCGTCGGGTAGCGGCCCGGCACGAGCTCCCCGTCCCGCGCGGGACGGTAGAGGTCGGTCGCAAGCTGGATCCCGTCCCGCATCTCGACCATCACGTTCTTCGATACGACGATCCCGTACGCCTCGCTCACTGATCCTCCCTCTCGATCGACAGGTTTCCCTGGGTGTCGACGCCGACCACGTAGCCCGGGTGGAGCACCGTGGTCGAGTCGAATTCCTCGACGACCGCCGGGCCGCGGATCCGCGCGCCGGCCGGCAGCGTGTAGCGGTCGTAGATCGGGCAGTCGACGTAGCCGCCGGCCTCGGCGAAGTAGACGGGCCGCCGCTCCTTCGGCTCCGGCGTGTCGCCGGGCTCGAGGTGCCGGAGCGGCGGCTTGGCGATCCGGCCGACGGTCGTCAGGCGCAGGCTCACGCACTCGACCGGCTCCTCCGGCGCCGCGAACCCGTAGGTGCGGTCGTGCTCGGCGTGGAAGCGCTCGAGCAGCGGCTGCGCCGACTCGCGGGTGAACGGCGAGGGCGCAGGGATCGTGAGCTCGTAGCTCTGGCCGACGTAGCGCACGTCGATCTGGCGGACGAACTCGATCGCGTCGCGCCCGACGCCCTCGGCCTCGAGCTCGGCGGAGCCCTGCGCTTCGAGCTCCTGGAAGACCGTCTCTGCCTCGTCCGGCGGCAATGACCCGAGGCGGCGCATCACCGTGCGCGCCGCGTCCCGCTTGAGGTCGGTGGTGAGCAGTCCCGCGGCCGAGAAGATCCCGGGGCTCGGCGGGATCAGCACCGCGGGCATCTCGGCATCGCGCGCGAGCGCGTTCGCGTGCACCGGGCCCGCGCCGCCGAAGCCGACGAGCAGGAAGTCGCGCGGGTCGTAGCCACGCTGCACCGAGATCAGGTGGAGCGCGTTCACCATCGCCGCGTTCGCGATCTCGACGATGCCGTTCGCCGCCTCGACCACGTCGAGGCCGAGCGGCTTCGCGCAGCGCTCCTCGATCGCCCGGCGGGCGCCCTCGACGTCCAGGCCGATCTCGCCCCCGAGGAAGTAGGCGGGGTTCAGCCGGCCGAGGACGACGTTCGCGTCCGTCACGGTCGGCTCGGTGCCGCCGTTCCGGTAGCAGACAGGGCCCGGATCGGCGCCGGCGCTCTGAGGCCCGACGCGGAGCAGACCACCGGAGTCGACCCACGCGATCGAGCCGCCGCCCGGCGCCGATCTCGACGAGATCGACGACCGGCGTGCGAACGGGGTAGCCCGAGAGGGACATGCCGCCGATCCCGGCCGAGGCGTGGCCGCCGACCTGGTAGTCCTTGGTCACCGACGGCTGGCCCTCGCGGATCAGGCCCACCTTCGCGGTCGTGCCGCCCATGTCGAACGAGAGGATGTCGTGGCGGTCGATCGTGCTCCCGAGGTGCGCGGCGGCGATGACTCCCGCCGCGGGGCCCGGACTCGACCATGAACACGGGCCGGTGCGCCGCGGCCTGCGAGGAGAAGACACCGCCGCTCGACTGCATCACGAGCAGGCGCGCCTCGATCCCGGCGTCCGCAAGTCGCTGCTCGATTCGCTCGAGGTAGCGGCCGACGACCGGCCGGATCACGGCGTTGATCACCGTCGTCGAGGCCCGCAGGTACTCGCGGAACTCGGGCGCGACGTCGGCGGAAAGCGAGACGGGCACGCCGGGAAGCTCCTCGGAGAGGATCGCCCCGACCCGGCGCTCGTGCTCGGGATTGACGTAGGAGTGGAGCAGGCAGACGGCGACCGACTCGACGCCCTCCCTGGCGAGCACCGCGGCGGCGCGACGCACCGAGTCGTCGTCGAGGGGCGTCACCACCTCGCCCTTCGGGCCGAGGCGCTCCAGCACGACGACGGCACGGTCGCGCGGCACGAGCGGCTTCGTCTTCTCGAACTGCGTGTCGTAGAGGCTGGGGCGGACCTGCCGCGCGATCTCGAGCAGGTCGCGAAAGCCCTCGGTGGTGACGAAGCCGCTGCGCGCGACCTTGCCCTCGATGATCGCGTTCGTCGCGACCGTCGTGGCGTGCACCACGAACCCGACCTCCGCCGCGGAGAGCGACGCGTCCGCGAGGGCGCGCTCGACCGCGGTCATGAAGCCCTCCGACGGGTCGGACGGCGTGGTCAGCGTCTTCGCGATCGAGACGCGGCCGCTCTCCTCGTCGATCAACGTCGCGTCGGTGAACGTTCCGCCGATGTCGACGGCGATCCGCAGGGTCATTTGCTCCTCCTCAGGTCGGCCGTGGCGGCCTCGTCGACGGCGCCGCCGCTCACCGCGACGCGGTAGATGTCACGCGCCCGCTCGCGGCTCACGCGCCCCTCGCGGACGTCGCGGAGCACGCGCCCCGGGTCGCGCTCGGCGGGCGGCCCATACCCTCCGCCGCCGCAGGTGCGGACGCTGATCGTGTCCCCGGCCTCGAGCTCGACCGTCGACTTCGAGCCGAGCAGCGTCTCGGTGCCGTTCCGGATCAGGACGTACTCGGCGGTGCCCGCCGGCTCGCCGCCCTCGACGCCGTGCGGCCCGAAGCGGTCGCGGTCGGCCAGGATCGTGTAGGTCGTCGGCCGGTCGAAGACGTAGTCCTTGCAGAGCCCGAGGCCGCCGCGATGCCGGCCGGGGCCGTCGGAGTCCTCGCGCAGGGCGAGGCGCCCGATCCGGACCGGGTAGTTGAGCTCGGTCTCCTCGATCGGTGCGTTCTCGGTGTTCTGGCCGTGAGCCTGCACGGCGTCGGGGCCGTCGGAGTGGAGACGGCCGCCGTACCCGCCGGCGAACGTCTCGTAGAAGCAGGTGTAGGTGCCGGCCGCCGCGTCGAGGCTGCCGAACCCCGCCTGGCACATCATCCCCTTCGTCCCCGCCGGCAGGCGTTCGGGCAGCGCCGGAAGCAGCGCCCGGAAGAGCACCTCGACGAGGCGGTCGTGGGTCTCCCAGCCGCCCACCACCGCGGCAGGCCAGCGGGCGTTCGTCACCGTGCCCTCGGGCGCCTCGAGGCTGATCACGCGGTAGAAGCCGTCGTTGACGGGCAAGTCCGGGTCGATCAAGCACTTGAGCGCATACGCGCATGCGGAGAAAGTCATCGCATAGGTCGAGTTGACCGGCGCCCGGCGCTGTGGGTCCGAGCCGGTGGTGTCGAAGTGGGCGCCGTCGGCCCCGATCGTGACGCTCGCCTCGAGCCGCACCGGCTCGTCCGTGTAGCCGTCGTTGTCGACGACTCCCTCGGCGTGCCAGGTGCCGTGCGGGAGCAGCGCGAGCTCGCCGCGGGTGCGACGCTCGGTGTAGTCGAGGAGCTCGCGCATCGCGGTCAGGATCGTGTCCCGGCCGTGCCGCTCGACCAGAGCCTGCACCCGTCGCACGCCGGTCGAGTTCGCCGCGACCTGGGCCCGGAAGTCGCCGGCCGTCTCGTGCTTGGAGCGGATCTGCGCGAGCACCAGGCGGAAGACGTCGTCGACGATCCGGCCGCCGGAGACGAGCTTGACCGGCGGGATGATCACGCCCTCCTGGAAGACCTCGCGGAACGCGCCGATGCTCGCCGGGGCACCGCCGCCGACGTCCACGTGGTGGGCGATGTTCGCGACGTAGCCGAGCAGCTCGCCCGCTGCGTGGACCGGCGCGATCAGGCTGACGTCGTTGAGGTGAACGCCGCTCGGGAACGGGTCGTTGGTGAGGAGCATGTCGCCCGGGCCCAACCGCTCGACACCGTACGAGCGCACGGCCTTCGGCACCTGCTCGACCATCGACCCGAGGTGCACCGGCTGGGCGAAGCCCTGGGCGACGGCGCGGAGGTCGGCGTCGAAGAACGCGGCCGAGAAGTCGGAGCGCGTCTTGATGTTCGTCGAGTAGGCACTCCGCTTCAGCGCCAGCACCATCTCGTCGGTCGCCGCCACCAGCGCGTTCCGGATCACCTCGAACGAGATGGGGTCGATCACACTGTGACCCCGTAGACGTCGCGCGCCCGTTCGGCCGAGACCTTCCCCTCGCGCACGTCGCGCCGGACCAGCTCCGGGTCGCGCTCGCCCGGCGGGCCGTACCCGCCGCCGCCGCAGGTGCGATAGCTCACGACGTCGCCCGCCTCGAGCTCGATCGTGCACTTGGCCGACAGGCGCTCGCTCCTGGCCCGCGCGCACGAGCACGTACTCGGCCGGGCTGCCGTCGAGGCCGCCGAACGCGCCGGCGGGACCGCGCGTGGTGCGGTCCGCGAGGACGGTGAACGTCGTGGGGCGGTCGAAGAGGTAGTCCTTCCGCAGCCCGAGGCCTCCCCTGAACTTCCCGGCGCCGTCGGAGTCCTCGACGAGCGAGAGCCGCGCGACGTGCACCGGGTAGTTGAGCTCCGTCTCCTCGACCGGCGCGTTCTCGGTGTTCTGGCCGTGGGCCTGCACCGCGTCGGGGCCGTCGCTCGCCGCGCGGCCGCCGTACCCGCCTCCGAACGTCTCGAGGAAGCAGTAGTAGCTCCCCGTCACCGAGTCGACTCCGCCGAAGCCGGCATGGCACATCATCGCCTTCGTCCCCGCCGGGAGCCGCTCCGGGAGCGCGGGGAGGAGGGCGCGGAAGATCACGTCGACGAGGCGAGTCTGGGTCTCCCAGCCGCCGACGACCGGGCTCGGCCACCGGCAATTCGTCACCGTGCCTTCGGGCGCGTCGACCGCGATCAGCCGGTAGAAGCCGTCGTTGACGGGCAGGTCGGGGTCGATCAGGCACTTCAGTGCGTACGCGCAGGCGGAGAAGGTCTGCGCGAAGGTCGAGTTGACCGGGGCGCGGCGCTGAGGGTCGGAGCCCGACGTGTCGAAGCGCACCCCGTCGGGGTCGATCGTGACGCGGGCCTTCAGGTGGACGGGCTCGTCGCTGTAGCCGTCGACGTCGACCGAGCCCTCGGCCTCCCAGGTTCCGTGCGGCAGAGCGGCAAGCTCGGCACGCGCGCGCCGCTCCGTGTAGTCGAGGAGCTCGCGCATGGTCGCCTCGATCGTCTCGCGGCCGTGGCGCTGGACCAGGGCCTGCAGCCGCCGCACCCCGGTGTTGTTCGCGGCGATCTGCGCGCGGAAGTCGCCGGCGGTCTCGTGCTTGGAGCGGATCTGGGCCAGCACCAGCGTGAAGATGTCCTCGACGATCCGCCCCGCCTCGACGAGCTTGACCGGCGGGATGATCACGCCCTCCTGGAACACCTCGCGGAAGGCGCCGATGCTTGCGGGCGCACCGCCGCCGACGTCGACGTGGTGAGCCAGGTTCGCGACGTAGCCGAGCAGCTCGCCGCCGGCATGGACGGGCGAGATCAGGCTGACGTCGTTCAGGTGGACGCCGCTCGGGAAGGGCTCGTTGGTGATCAGCACGTCGCCGGGCCCGAGCCGCTCCGGCCCGTAGTCGTGAACGGCGCGCGGGATCTGCTCGACCATCGAGCCGAGGTGCACGGGCTGAGCGAAGCCCTGCGCGACCGACCGGAGCTCGGCGTCGAAGAACGCGCACGAGAAGTCGGAGCGCGTCTTGATGTTCGTCGAGTAGGCGCTCCGGCGCAGCGCCAGCACCATCTCGTCGGTCGCCGCCACGAGGGCGTTGCGGATCACCTCGAACGCTATTGCGTCCATCCGTAAAGCTCCTTTGCCGCCTCGGGGGTCACCTTGCCGTCGAGGACGTCGTCGCGCACGGCCTCGGGGTCGCGGTCGCGGGGGTCGCCCCAGCCGCCGCCGCCCGCCATCCGGTGGACGTAGAGGTCGCCCTCGCCGATTGTCGTCGAGAACATCGAAGGAAGCACGGTCTCGGAGCCGTTGGAGTGGAGCACGTTCGACGAGAGCGCTCCGGGCATCCCGCCCAGGAGCCCGTACGGCGCGTGCGCCGCCCGGTCGGAGCGGACGATCAGCGACGTGACCGGCGTCAGGCAGCGCCAGGCGCGCTCGACCGCGAGGCCGCCGCGGTGGCGTCCGGCGCCGCCGCTGTCCGGGACGAGCCCGTAGCGCTCGATCCGGATCGGGAACTCCGACTCCGCCACCTCGACCGGGATGTTCGCGGCGAGGCTTGCCGGGTTCGTGAGGCCGTCGTTCCCGTCGCCCTCGGGCGTCCCGCCCCAGGTGCCGACGACGAGCTCGTAGAAGATGAACCGCCCGTCGCCGCCGGGGCGGTCGGCGCCGAAGATAGCGAGCGTGTTCCCGCCCTCGCCGGCAGCGCCGACGCGCTCCGGGACGAGCTGGGCGAGGGCGCCGTTGACCGCGTCGAGCACCCGGAAGCCGGTGACGCCGCGCATCGACGACGCGCCGGGCATGACGACCTCGGCGATCGTCCCGGGCTTCGTCAGCACATGGATCGGCCGGAACGCGCCGGAGGTATTCGGGATGTCGACCGTGAGCGCGCAGCGGACTGCCTGGTACACGCAGGCCTGGATGAACGAGCGGGTGCTGTTGAGCGAGCCGCGCACCATCGGCGCGCACTCGGTGAGGTCGGCGGTGAGCTCGTCGCCTTCGATCGTCACCGTGGCCGTGATCTTCACGTCCATCCGCTCGATGCCGTCCGAGTCGAGGTAGTCGGTGAAGCCCGCAGTCCCGTCGGGCCACGACGCGATCTCCTGGCGGACGAGCCGCTCGGTGTAGTCGATCAGCGCGGTCATGAGCGCCGCGAGGCCGCCCGTGCCGTGTCGCGCCGCGAGCGCCTGCAAGGCGCGCTCCGCCACGGTCGTGGCCGCGACCTGGGCCGCGAGGTCGCCGAGCGTCATCCGCGGGATCCGCACGTTCGCGCGGATCACCTCGAACACCGTCTCGACCGGACGCCCCTCGTCGTACAGCCGGAGCCAGGGCAGGCGTATGCCCTCCTGGAAGATCTCCGTGTTGTCGCAGGCGCTCGAGCCCGGCAGCCTGCCGCCGACGTCGCCGTGGTGAGCGGTCGTCGTCGCGAAGCCGATCAGGGTGTCGCCGAAGAAGATGGGCTTGAAGACGAAGATGTCCTGCAGGTGGATGCCGCCGTCGAACGGGTCGTTCATCACGAACACGTCGCCTGGGCGGAGCTTGTCGCCCCACTTGGCGAGGAGGGTCGACATCGCGTGGGGGACAGACCCCAGATGGAAGGGGACGGTGACGCCCTGCGCGACGGTCTCGCCCTGCGGGTCGCAGATCGCGGCGGAGAAGTCCATGCCGTCGCGGACGACGGTCGAGTGCGCGGTGCGGAATATCGTCGTCGCCATCTCGTCGGCGATCGACGCGAGCGCGCTGCCGACGATCTGCTGGGTCACCGGGTCGACGCGCGTGGTGGGCGTCATGGCCGCTCCAGGACGAGCGTGTCGGTGGCCGGGTCGCGGCGCACGGTCCAGCCCGGGCGGATGACGACCGTGGTGTCGTACTCGTCGACCAGGACCGGCCCCGGCTCGGCGCTCGCACCGATCGCGGTGCGCGACCGCACCGGGGTCTCGCGTGCCACGCCGTCGAAGCGGACAAGCCTCGAGCCTTCTGCCACGGCGCGGGACTCGGCCAGGCGGAACGTGTCTCCGCCGGGCGACGGGCCGATGCCCGCGAGCCGCAGCGCCCTGACCTCGATCGGGGCGCCGGGCTCGCCGCGCACGCCGTAGAGCCGCTCGTGCTCGTCCTCGAACCGGCCGATCAGCTCCGCGAGCGGCCCGGATCCCAGCTCGACCTCGACCTCCCAGCTCTGGCCGCCGTAGCGGAGCTCGGCGCTCCTGACCCATTCGACAGCCCCTTCGAGTGACGGCGCGATCCGCGCCTCGAGCTCGACGAAGATCGCGTCGAGCTCTGCCGGCGCGATGGTGCGGGCGTCGAGGTGGCAGGGATGGACGTCGTGGAACTCGGGGCGGGCGAAGAGAAGCCCGAGGGAGCTGAAGAGACCGGCGAGAGCGGGGACGAGCACGGTCGTGCAGCCGAGCTCCTCGGCGAGGCCCGCCGCATGCACGGGGCCGGAGCCGCCGTAGGCGATCAGCGCGAAGTCGCGCGGGTCGCGTCCGCGCTCGGACGAGACCGACCGCAACGCCCGGGTCATCCGCGCGTTGGCGATCGCGTGCACGCCTGCCGCCGTCTCGGCCGTCGTCAGCTCGAGCGTCGGCGCGATCCGCTCGAGCGCCTGCTCGGCGAGCTCGGCCGACACGGACAGGTCGCCCGAGGCGAGCGGCCCGGGCGGGATGAAGCCGAGGAAGACGTTCGCGTCGGTGACGGTCGGCTCCTCGCCGCCGCGGCCGTAGCAGGCGGGCCCCGGAGCCGCGCCCGCGCTCCTGGGCCCGACCTGGAGCCCGCCCGCCGGGTCGAGCCAGGCGATCGACCCGCCGCCCGCGCCGACCTCCGCGATGTCGATGCTCGGGATGCGCAGGAGCTCGCCGGCGCCGCGCATGAGCCTGCTGCCGGTCGAAAGCGACCCTCCCGCCTCGTACTCGCGCGCCCGCGAGACGGCTCCGTCCTCGATCAGGGACGCCTTCGCCGTCGTGCCGCCCATGTCGAACGCGATCGCATTCTCGAGGCCGAGCCGTCTCGCGATCCCCAGGGCGGCGACGACCCCGGCGGCCGGGCCGGACTCCAGCGCCAGCACCGGGCGACGGGTCGCGTCGGCGGAGGTCATCACGCCGCCCGAGGACTGCATGATCGTGAGCGGCGCCTCGACCCCGGCGCCGTCCAGGCCGTCACGGATTGCGGCGACGTACCGCCCCATCAGCGGCCGCACGTAGGCGTTCACGACCGTGGTCGCGGTGCGCTCGTACTCGCGCTGCTCGCGCAGGATCTCGCTCGAGAGCGAGACCTCGACGTGCGGCAGCTCCTCGCGAAGGATCTTGCCGACGACCTCCTCGTGGCCCGGGAAGCGGTAGGAGTGGAGGAGGCAGACCGCGACCGAGTCGACACCGGCGGCGCGAAGCTCCGCCGCCAGCAGCCGCACCTCGTCGTCGCGCACGGGGGCGAGTACCTCGCCGTCGGCGGTGATGCGCTCGGCGAGCTCGAAGCGGTGCCGCCGCGGGACGAGCGGGTCGGGCTTCCGCCAGAACGGGTCGTACATGTGCGGAATCCGGAGGCGCCGCAGCTCGAGCACGTCCCGGAACCCGGCCGTGGTGACGAGGGCGGTCTTCGCTCCGCGACGCTCGAGCACTGCGTTCGTCGCCACCGTGGTCCCGTGGACGACGCCCGCCACCGGGCCGGAAAGCGCGGTGACGGCCCCGACAACCGCCGTGTCGTAGTCGGGAGGCGTCGAGAGCACCTTGCTGATCCGGGCGGTGCCGTCGCCGTCGAGGGCGATCACGTCGGTGAACGTCCCTCCGACGTCGGCGCCGATGCGTGATGGCCGTGGCGGCATCAAATCTGTGACGTCATCGTGTAAGGTCGCGATATGAAATTTCAAATCACGCGCTCCGAGCATACAGCGAGATCGCGTGTGAGACACGGCGCGTGAAGCCGCTGGAGGGCATCGAGCCGATCAGCCGCGACTCGATCGAGACGCGGGTCGCCGACCGGCTCCGCGAGCTGATCCTGAGCGGGCAGCTGCCTCAGGGCACGCCGCTCGTGCAGCGAGACCTCGCCCAGCGGCTCGGTGTCTCGCAGACGCCGGTCCGCATCGGGCTCTCGGAGCTCGAGCGCGAGGGGCTCGTCGAGGTCGGGGACACGGGCCGGGCGCTCGTCAGCCGCCTCACGCGTGAGGGTCTCGAGGAGATCTACGCGGCGCGGCTCGGCCTAGAGGGGCTCGCGGCGCGAGTCGGCGCGGTCGCGGTCACCGATCGGGACGTCGCGCGGATGCGCGTGCTGATGCGCGACCTGGCCCGGCTCGCCAAGGAGCGCGACGTGGACGGCTACCTGCGGGCGCGCTGGGACTTCCACGCGATCGCTTACGAGGCCTCGGGGCGTCCGCGGCTCGTGGCCGAGGTCGAGCGGCTCTTCTGGCGCGCCGAGCGCTACAACCACCTCGTCCTCTCCTCGGCAGAGCGCTTCGAGCGGTCGGTCGGCTACTACCGGGAGTTCCTCGCAGCCTGCGAGGCTCGGGACGGGGATGAGGCCGAGCATGTGATCCACGTGAGCGTCCGGGGTGCCGTCGATCTCGTCGCTCCGTCGCTTCCATCCGAGGCTGAGTTGTGAGCCGGATCGGCGCCGACGTCGGCGGCACCTTCACCGACGTCCTCGTCCTCGAGGCGGACGGCAGGGTTCGGTTCACGAAGGTGCTCTCGACGCCCCCGGACTACGACAAGGCCGTCGTCGACGCGGTTCGCGAGCTGGGTGTCGAGGCGCCCGTCGAGGCCGTCGTCCACGGGACGACCGTCGCGACCAACGCGGTGCTCGAGCGCCGGGGCGCCCGGACGGCGCTCGTGACCACCGAGGGGTTTCGTGACGTGCTCGAGCTTCGGCGGATGCGCATGCCCCACCTCTACGACTACTTCTGGACGAAGCCGCCGTCGCTCGTGCCGCGGCGGGCGCGGTTCGAGGTCGGCGAGCGCGTCACCGCGTCGGGCGAGGTGTTGAAGCCGCTCGACGACGAGGAGGTGCGCGCCCTCGCTGCGTCGCTGCGCGAGCATCGTCCCGAGGCGGTCGCCGTCTGCCTGCTCCACGCCCACCTCCATCCGGACCACGAGCGGCGCGTCGGCGAGATCCTGCGCGCGGAGCTTCCAGGGGTGCCGGTCACGCTGTCGAGCGAGATCCTCCGGGAGCAGCAGGAGTACGAGCGCACGGCGACGACCGTGGTGAACGCGTACGTGCGCCCGCTGATGCAGCGCTACCTCGGGAGCCTCCGGGCCGGGTTGGACGACGCGGGCATCGACGCCCCGCTCACGATCATGCAGTCGTCGGGCGGCGTGATGAGCGCCGAGGACTGCGCGCACCGCCCTGTCTACGCGCTCGAGTCGGGGCCCGCCGCAGGCGTTGTTGCAGGACGCGCGCTGGCAGCCGCGCTCGGCCTCGAGAACGTGATCACCTTCGACATGGGCGGCACCACCGCGAAGGCCTCGCTGGTGGAGGGCGGCGCCGTCTCGCGGAGCGTCGAGTACGAGGTCGGCGCGGCGCTCTCGGCCGGCAGCCGGCTGCTGCGCGGGAGCGGCGAGCTGATCCGGATCCCGACGCTCGACATCGCCGAGGTCGGCGCCGGCGGCGGCTCGATCGCGTGGGTCGACGCCGCGGGCGCGCTGCACGTCGGGCCGAGGAGCGCCGGAGCGGCGCCGGGGCCCGCCTGCTACGGCCGCGGCGGCGAGGAGGCGACGGTGACCGACGCCAACGTCGTCCTCGGCTACATCCCGGCCGGCAGGCTCGCCTCGGGCGACCTCGAGGTCTCCAGGGAGCTCGCCGAGATGGCGGTGACACGCCTGGGCGAGGCGATCGGGCTCGGCACCATCGACGCCGCCCGCGGGATCCACGAGCTCGCCAACGCCGCGATGATGCGGGCGCTCCGCGCCGTGTCGACCGAGAAGGGGCGCGACCCCACGGACTTCGCCCTCCTCGCCTACGGCGGCTCGGGGCCGGTGCACGCGGCGGCGCTCGCCGCCGAGCTCGGAGTCCGCACAGCCGTCGTCCCGCCGCTCGCGGGCCTGTTCTCCGCGGCGGGCCTCCTGTATGCGCGCGCCGAGCGCCACGACGTCCGCTTCTGCCGCATCGCCGCCCGCGACGGGGACGTCGAGGAGCTTCGCCGGCTCGAGGACGACATGCGTGAGAGCCTGGCGACCGGCGAGGAGGTCGCGTGGCAGCGCGTCGCCGACGTGCGCTACCGCGGCCAGAACTGGAGCCTCCCCGTCGAGTGGCCGGAGCATGCGTCGCTCGCCGAGCTCGTCGACCGCTTCGAGGACTCGCACGAGCAGATGTACGGGACACGCCTCGACCCGGGCTCGCCCGTCGACGTGCGGGCGCTCCGGCTCGTCGCGCTCGGCCCCGAGGAGCACGCCTTCTCGCTCGCGCACGACTGGGAGGCGCCCGCCGGTACGAGGGTCGCCGACTTCGGGCCGGCCCACGGCACGCTCGAGGTGCCGGTTCGCGGCAGGAGCACGATCACGGCCGACCCGGTCGCGGGCCCTCTCCTGATCGACGAGTACGACACGACGGTCGTCGTTCCGCCGGGGTGGACGGTGGCGCTCGACCCGGGCAGCGGGCGCGCTCGTGCTGAGCGCCGTCACGGTGGAGCCCAGGTCCTCACACGAGGCCCCGATCGCGGTGCGGCTCGTCGCGAACGCGCTCGAGACCGCCGCCGACGAGATGGCGACCACGATCTTCCGCACCGCGCACTCGGCCGTCGTCCGGGACGCCATGGACTACTCGGCGGCGCTCTGCGGCCCGACGACCGAGACGGTCGCGCAGGCGGTGACGATCCCGCTCCAGCTCGGGTCGATCCCGAACGCGATGAAGACGCTGATCGAGCGCTTCGGCGACTCGTTCGCCCCGGGTGACCTGTACATCGTCAACGACCCGTTCGACGGGGCGAGCCACACGCCGGACATCTTCGTCGTGAAGCCGTCCTTCCTCGACGGGACGCTGCTCGGCTTCGCCGTCACGATCGCCCACCACGCCGACGTCGGCGGGCGCGTTCCCGGGTCGTGTGCCTGCGACAGCACCGAGGTCTTCCAGGAGGGCCTGCGGCTGCCGTGGCTGCGTCTCTACGAGCGCGGCGAGCCGGTCGAGGCGCTCTTCGAGATCCTCCGCGCGAACGTGCGGGTGCCGCACGAGCTCCTCGGCGACCTCTCGGCGCAGGTCGCCGCCTGCCACATCGGCGACCGCGCGCTCCAGGAGCTCGCCCACCGCTACGGTGCCGACGAGCTCCACCGGATGATGGGCGAGCTCCTCGACCACACCGAGACGCTCCTCCGCCGGGAGATCGCGAGCTGGCCCGACGGGACGGTGAGCTTCACCGACTACCTGGACTCGGACGGGATCGACCTGCTCGACGTGCCGATCGCCGTCGACCTGACCGTGCGCGGCGACGAGCTCGTCGCCGACTTCTCCCGCTCCGCGCCGATGGTGCGGGGTGCGCTCAACTGCACGCCGTCGTTCGCGGAGGCGGCCGTCTATCACACCGTGATGGCCGCGTCGCAGGTCGACATCCCGCGCACGGCCGGCGCGCTGCGCCCGATCACCGTGATCACGAGGCCCGGGACGGTCACGCATGTCGTCATGCCGGGTGCGTCGTCGATGCGCGGGATCACCGGATACCGTCTCTCGGACGTGATGAACGGCGCGCTCGCACAGCTCATCCCGCAGCGCATCCCTGCCGCGGGCGAGGGCGGGAGCACGCTCGCGTTCTTCACCGGGCGAAACGCGGCCGACCAGTGGATCTACAGCGAGCTCGTGGTCGGCACCTGGGGCGGCCGGCCTGTCTCGGACGGCAACGACGGCCTCGCGAACCCGTGCGCGAGCATGGCGAACATCCCCGTCGAGCTCGCGGAGAGCGACTGGCCGATCCTGATCGAGCGCTACGGGCTCGTCCCCGACTCCGGGGGCGCCGGCCGCTACCGCGGCGGTCTCGCGGTCGAGCGGGCCTGGCGCGTGCTCGCGCCCGACACCGCCGTGCACGTCCGCTCCGACAGGCAGGTGCACCGGCCCTACGGGATCGCCGGCGGCGGCGAGGGCGCCGCGTCGGCGAGCCTGATCGTGCGCTCGAGCGGGACGAGGGAGCAGATGCCGCCGATGTTCGTGGGGCTCCTGCAGCCCGGTGACCTCTTCCACCACCGGATGCCCGGCGGCGGGGGCTACGGTGACCCGTTCGACCGCGAGCCGGAGGCGGTAGCGAGCGACGTGCGGGACGAGAAGGTCTCGGGTTCGGCCGCGCGCGAGCTGTACGGAGTCGTCGTCGACGCAGACGGGGCGGTCGACGAGACTGCGACCGCAGAGGTCAGGGCGGCGCGGTGATCGGCTCGGCCCTGCTCTCATCGGCCGGAGGCGACCGCGTGCGGATCGTGCTCGGGCTCGAGCCGGCCTTCCCCTCGGCGCGCGCTCTCGGCCCGGCGCTGACCGTCCTCGGCGCCGGCGGTGACAATCTCGCGCTCCACCACGCGGTCGCGGCCGCCGAGCCCGGGGACGTGATCGTGCTCTCGGTCGGCGGGGAGCGGGAGGTGGCCCACTGCGGCGAGGTCGTCGCGATCGCGGCGCAGAAGCGCGGCGTCGCGGGCATCGTCCTCGACGGCGCGATCCGTGATCGCATCGAGATCACGGGGCTCGGGCTGCCCGTCTTCCACCTCGGAACCTCACCGCGCGGCCCGGGCAAGGCCGGGCCGGGCGCCCTCGGGGTGCCGCTCGAGTTCCGCGGCGTGCGGGTGGAGCCGGGCGATCTCGTGTGCGCCGACGCCGACGGGGTCGCGATCGTCGCGGCAGCCGACGCCGCCGAGGTGCACGCCGCCGCCGAGGCCCTCGAGCGGCGGGAGCAGGGAATCCTGGCCGCGATCGAGCGGGGCGAGACGACCGTCGACATCTACGGGCTGAAGGGGCTCGGATGAAGATCGCCGCCGTCGAGGCCACGCCGCTCGCGATCCCGCTCGCGCAGGAGTTCCACTGGGCGGGCGGCGCGCAGGTCGGCGCGAACCTGGTGTTGTTCTCGGTCCACACCGACGAAGGCGTGACGGGGTACGGCGAGTCTGTCTGCGAGGACCCGGCGGCCGTCGTCTCGTACGGGCAGCTGATGGCCCGTCAGCTCATCGGGCGCTCGCCCGGCGATATGGAGGGGATCCTCCGCTCGATCTGGACGCATGGGCGCTGGAAGATGTTCCCCCAGTTCACCCAGCTCACGTTCGCGGGGATCGAGGTCGCGTGCTGGGACGCGCTGGGCCGCGCTCTCGACGTGCCGACCTCGACGTTCTTCGGCGGGCGGGTGCAGGACGAGCTCGACTACTTCGGCTTCCTCCAGGGCGACGACCCGGAGACGCTCGGCGCGCACGCCCGGGAGCTCGCGGGCGAGGGATACGAGGTGATCTACCTGAAGGTCGGCCGCGGGGTCGAGCGCGACGATGCCTGCGTCGCCGCCGTCCGCGATGCGATCGGGCCGGGCCGGACGCTCCGGATCGACCCGAACGAGGCCTGGGACTCGGCCACCGCCGTCGACCGGATCCGCCTCCTCGAGCGCTACGACCTCGACTGGGTCGAGCAGCCGACCCCGGCCGGCGACGTCAACGGCCTCGCCCACGTGCGCCGCTCGGTGGGCGTGAAGATCGCCGCAGACCAGTCGGTGTTCACGACGAGCCAGCTCCTCCACGTGCTCGAGAAGGAGGCCGCGGACGTCGTCGTCCAGGGGAGCCACGACGCCGGGGGCCTGCTCCGCTTTCGCCAACAAGCTTTCGTCTGCGAGGCCTACGGGCTGCGCGTCAACCGGCACGCCTTCATGGAGAGCGAGATCAGCTTCTACGCGAACGCCCAGGCGGCCTCGACGATCCCCAACCTCACGCTCGGGAACCAGGTCATGCACCAGCTCCTCGGCGAGCGGCTCACGCTCGGGCCTCCGCCCGAGATCACGGGTGGGAAGCACCGTCCCGTCGATGCGCCCGGCCACGGCTTCGAGCTCGACCACGACGCCGTCGGGGTCGCCCACGAGCGGTGGCAGAGAGACGGCGCCTACAACACCGTGGAGGTGCTGAAGGTATGAGCGTCCAACCGAAGGTTGGCCCATGAGCTTCGATCCCGTCTGGGCTCACCGTCTACATCGACGGCGAGTACGTCTCGGGCAGCGAGGCCCGGCTTCCGATCTGGGACCACGGCCTCCTCTACGGCGACGGGATCTTCGAGGGGATGCGGCTGTTCTCGGGCTCGCTGTTTCGGCCGTACGACCACCTCGCACGGCTCGCCGACTCGGCGCGCGCTCTCGGCCTGGAGCTCCCGCTCGAGGGCGATGCCCTGCTCGACGTGATCTGCCAGGTGATCGTGCGGTCGGGCCTCGAGGACGCCCACGTCCGCCCGATCGTCACCCGCGGCTTCGGCGCACCCGGTCTCGACCCGGCCCGCTGCGAGCGGGCCTCGCTCGTCGTCGCGGCCTACCCGTTCCCGCCGCTCCTCGGCAGCGACCCGATCAGCGTCATCGTCAGCTCGATCGTGCGCAAGGCACCGCGCTCGGTGGGCTCTCACGTCAAGTCGCTCAACTACATCGACGCCGTCCTCGCCAAGCGCCAGGCGAACGCCGCAAGCGCCGGCGACGCCGTGATGCTCGACCACCTGGGCGCGGTCGCCGAGTGCACCACGGCGAACCTGTTCGCGGTGATCGACGGGACGCTCGTCACGCCGACCCTGCGCTCGGCCCTTCCGGGCATCACGCGGCGTACCATCCTCGAGGTCGCCGCGGAGAACGGGATCCCGTCCGAGGTGCGCGACCTCTGGCCGATGGAGCTGTACACGGCCGATGCGATGTTCCTGACGGGCTCCGGCGCGGGGATCGTCCTCGTCGACCGGGTCGACGGGAACCGGCTCGCCACCGCCGGCGACGCCGTCGTCGACGGCGCTCTCGGAGGGCTACTGGGCACGGACACGCGACCCGGCCTACCTCGTGCGGGTCAAGGACAGAGCATGAGCCCATCCGTGGTCATCGTCGGCGGCGGCATCTTCGGCGCGACGACCGC
This sequence comes from uncultured Actinomycetota bacterium, assembly GCA_963801905.1. Taxonomy (GTDB): domain Bacteria; phylum Actinomycetota; class Thermoleophilia; order Gaiellales; family Gaiellaceae; genus PALSA-600. The sequence continues at coordinate 390,890 of CAWDGP010000006.1, forward strand.
CTGGGCGCTCGCGCACGAGGGCGTCGACGTGCTCGTGCTCGACGCGGGCCGGATCGGCGGAGGGATGACCAGCAGGTCGGGCGCGATCATCCGCTGCCACTACTCGAACCCCGAGGTCGTGCGGATGGCGGTGCACTCGCGGGAGATGTACCGCCGGCTGCCCCTCTACCTCGAGTGTGACCCCGTCTACCACACGACCGGCTGGCTCTTCCTCGTCGACGAGAGCGAGGCGGCCCAGGCCGTGGCGAACGCCGAGATGCAGGACGAGGAGGGCCTCGACAGCGTCGACGTCGAGGATCTCCAGGAGGTGCTTCCCGGCGCCGACCCGACCGGCATCGCCTATGCGCTGTTCGAGCCGGAGTCCGGTTTCGTCGACGCGGTGCCGGCGACCGAGGCGTACGTCGAGGCCATGCGCCGCCTGGGCGGCGAGGCGCGCGAGGGCAGGCGGGTCGAGTCGATCGAGGTCGAGGGCGGGAAGGTTCGCGGCGTTCGCGTCGGCGGTGAGCTTCTCGCCTGCGACACCGTCGTCCTCGCCGCCGGGCCGTGGTCGCTCGCGCTCGGGCGCACCGCCGGCGTCGAGCTGCCGCTCGAGATCACGCGCGAGCAGGGCGTGATCTTCGACGCGGGCCCCGATCCCGGCATCCCGTGCGTCGTCTCGTCGCAGATCGACCGCTCCTACATGCGGCCTGCCCCCGAGTACGGCGCCAACTGCCTCCGTGCCGGTCGCGGGTACCCGAAGGAGTACGAGCAGGTCGACCCCAACGTCTACGACACCGAGGTGGACGACTCGTTCGAGGCCGACGTCCGCAAGCGGGTCGTGGGGCGCGTGCCGCGGCTCGAGGGCATGCGCCGGGTCGACGGAGTCGTCGGCCTGTACGACGTCACTCCTGACTGGCACCCGATCCTCGGCCGGACACCCGACGTCGAGGGGCTCGTTCTCGCGACGGGAGGGAGTGGGCATTGCTTCAAGCTGGCACCCGCGATCGGCGACCTCGTCGCCGCCTCGGTGCTCGAAGGCGAGGTGACGTTCGCCGACGTCGAGACGTTCTCCGTCGAGCGCTTCGCCGAGGGGCGCGAGCTGCGCTCGACCTACGGCGGGAACCGCGGATGATCGACCTCGTGATCAGGCGGGGCACTGTGCTCGACGGGACGGGCGCCGAACCAGTGCGGGCGGATGTCGCGATCGAGGGCGACCGGATCGCCGCGGTGGGCGAGGTGCCGCCGACCGACGCGCCGGAGCTCGACGCGTCGGGGCTCTTCGTGACGCCGGGGTTCATCGACGTCCACAGCCACTCCGACTACACCCTGCTCGTCGATCCGCGCGCACGGAGCGCCGTTCACCAGGGCGTGACGCTCGAGGTCGTCGGCAACTGCGGCTTCGGCTGCTTCCCGATCCGCGATCCCGAGCTCGCGCGCAAGGCGATCTACGGCTACAGCCCGGACGTCCCGCTCGACTGGAGCACCGCCGGCGAGTACTTCGACCGCCTGGAGGCGGCACGGCCGGCCGTCAACGTCGTCAGCCTCGTCCCGAACGGGCAGCTGCGGCTCTCGACCGTCGGGCTCGCCGACCGGCCTGCCGAGGCGAGCGAGGCCGCGGCGATGGCCGACCTGCTCCGCGAGTCGCTGGGCGAGGGAGCCTGGGGCTACTCGACGGGGCTCGAGTACGCGCAGGAGGCTGCTGCGACCGAGGAGGAGGTGACCGGCCTCTGCCATGCGCTTGCCCCGTCGGGCGGGCTGTACGCCACGCACACGCGGCGCCGCGACGAGGGTGCGGCCGACTCGGTGGCCGAGGCGATCCGAAGCGCTCAGGCTGCCGGCGTGCGCCTCCAGGTCTCGCACCTCGTGCCACGGAACGGGATCGAGGAGTCGCGGCGCTCGATGGAGCTCGTCGAGCAGGCCCGGAACGGCGGGCATGGACATCGAGTTCGACATGCACACGCGGCTTTACGGCCTCACGCACCTCTACGCCGCGCTGCCGCCGTGGGCGCTCGCCGAGCAGGGCGACGCGCTCGCGGAGCTCCTCCGCGACCCCGCCGCGCGCGACCGTATGCGGCCGCACCGGAGCCTGCTCAGCGCGGGGGGCGACTGGGGGCGAATCGTGCTCCTCGACAACCCGTTCTGGCCGGAGTACGCGCGCCGCGACATCGCGTCTGTCGCCGCCGAGCGCGGCCAGGAGCCGCTCGACGCCGTCTACGACCTGCTTGCGGGCTCCGTGGAGGCGCCCCAGCAGGTCATGGTGCTGATCCACGCCTATACCGCCGACGAGCAGCGCGAGGCGTTCGCCCATCCGCTCTGCGTCCCGGGGTCGGACGCGACGACGCTCGCGCCCGACGGGCCGCTCGGCGAAACCTGGTTTCACGGCGCCTACACCTGGGCGTCGTGGTTCTATCGTTTCATGGTTCGCGACGAGGGCCTCCTGACGCCCACGGCGGCCGTCCACAAGCTCACCGGGCAGCCGGCCGCCCGGCTCGGGCTGAAGGGCCGCGGCGCCCTCGAGCCCGGAGCCTTCGCCGACGTCGCCGTCTTCGACCCGGAGCGGTTTGCCGAGCGAGGGACGACGTTCGAGCCGAACCAGCTGGCCGACGGCGTCGTGCACGTGCTCGTCAACGGCGTCCACACGCTCCGGGACGGCCGGGAGACCGGGGAGCGGGGCGGAAGGGTGCTACGGCGATGAAGGCGCTCGTCTGGTACGGCGACTTCGACGTCCGCTACGAGGACGCGCCCGATCCGGAGCCGGCCGACGGCGAGGTCCTCCTGGACGTCGAGCTCGCAGGCATCTGCGGGTCCGACCTCCACGGCTACCGCGGCCATCCGGGGCCACGTGTGCCACCGCTCGTGCTCGGCCACGAGGTCGTGGGCAGCGTCGGCGGCGAGCGCTTCACGGTCTATCCGCTCGTTGCCTGCGGGACGTGCGAGCGCTGCCGGTCGGGCGAGGACAACCTCTGCGCCTCCTGGCGGCTGGTCGGGATGCACCGGCCGGGTGTCTTCGCCGAGCGGCTGGCCGTGCCGCGGTCGACCCTCGTGCGGCTTCCGGCCGGGCTCGACCCGCGCCGCGCCGTGCTCGCCGAGCCCCTGGCCTGCTGCATCGGCGCGCTCGCGCCGTACGACGTAGCCGAGAGCGAGGTGGTGGTGTTCGGTGCCGGGCCGATCGGCCTGCTGACCGCATACCTCGCGGCGCGGGACGGGGCGCACGTGACGGTCGTCGACCCGCTTGGAGAGCGGCGCGAGAACGCCTACTCACTCGGCGCTCACGCGGGCGTCGGCAGCGGCGAGGAGCTCGAGCCCGGCGGAGCCGACCTCGTCGTCGACGCCGCGGGCTTCGAGGCGACGTGGCGAGCGGGGCTCGCGGCCGTCCGCAGCGGCGGCGACGTCGTGATGCTCGGCCTCGGTCAGGGGGAGGCACCGTTCCCGATGGCCGTGCTCGTGCGCCGCGCGATCAGGCTGCGCGGCCAGTTCGCCTACTCGCGGGCCGACTTCGCACGCGCGCTCACGATCCTCACCGAGGGCGACCTTCGCCTCGATTGGCTCTCGGATGCCCCCCTCTCGGAGGGAGCCGAGGCCTTCGCGAACCTCGTCGACCATCCCGCCGAGTACTCCAAGGTGCTGCTGTCCCCGCAATGAGCGAGCGCGCTTTCCTGGTCACCGGCGCCCACGGGTGCATCGGCGCGTGGGTTGTTCACGAGCTCGTCGGGCGCGGCGAGCGCGTCGTCACCTTCGACCTCTCGGCCGACCCGCGACGGATCGCGCTCCTGCTCCCGCCCGAGCAGATCGATTCGATCCCTCACGTGGCCGGCGACATCTCCGATCTCGAGACGGTCGAGCGCGCGCTCGACGAGCACGGGATCACGAACGTGATCCACCTCGCCGCGCTGCAGGTGCCCTTCTGCCGGGCCGACCCGCCGCTCGGGGCCCGCGTCAACGTCCTCGGAACGGTGAACGTGTTCGAGGCCGTTCGCCGCAGGCTCGAGCGCATGGCGCCGATCGTGTACGCCTCGTCGATCGCGGCGTTCGACGCGCCCGACGACGCCCCGAAGCCGTCGATGACCGGGCATCCGGGGACGATCTACGGCGTGTACAAGCGCGCGAACGAAGGCACCGCGTCGGTCTACCACGCCGAGAGCGGCGTGCCGAGCATGGGCCTGCGCCCGCATACCGTGTACGGCGTGGGGCGCGACCAGGGCCTTACCTCGGCGCCGACGACGGCGATGCTCGCGGCCGCGGCGGGGCTGCCGTACACGATCCCTTACGGCGGCGCAGCCCAGCTCCAGCTTGCGCAGGACGTCGCACGCGCGTTCATTGCGGCATCGCTCTCCGGCTCGGGCGACGCGACGGTGCACAACCTGCCCGGCCCGAGCGTGAGCATCCCCGAAGTGATCGAGGCCATCGCCGAGGCCAACCCCGGTGCGTCGATCGGCTTCGAGGACACACGGCTGCCGTTCCCCGAGGACACCGACGCGGGGTCGTTCGCCGACGTCGTGCCCGGCTTCACGACGACGCCGCTGCGCGACGGCGTGCACTCCACGGTCGAGCGCTTTCGCGCGCTCCTCGCCGACGGCCGGATCTCACCCCCGATGACCTAGGAGGTTCGATGAGCAATACGAGTGTGCGCGAGTTGTGGGCCGAGCGGTTCGGCCGTACCGACCCGAAGATCGTCTGCGTCGGCCTGAACTACGCGGCGCATGCGGGCGAGTCGGGCGGCGAGGCGCCGAAGAGCCCGCTCCTGTTCGCCAAGTTCGCGAACACGCTCCTCTGGGACGGCGACCCGATCGTCCTGCAGCCCGGGGTTGGCCACGTCGACGCGGAGGCGGAGCTCGCCGTGGTGATCGGCGAGACGGCCTCGCGCGTGCCGGAGGCGAGCGCGATGGACGTGATCGAGGCGTACACGTGCGCCAACGACGTCAGCGCGCGCGATTTCCAGTTCGGCGACGGACAGTGGTTCCGGGGCAAGAGCCTCGACGGCTTCTGTCCGGTCGGGCCCGACCTCGTCGACTCCGGCGGCCTCGACATCTCGGATCTCCGCGTCGTGCAGCGGCTGAACGGCGAGGTGCTCCAGGACGCCCGGACGTCGAGCCTGATCTTCTCGATCCCGGTGCTCGTCAGCTTCATCTCGCGCTGGATCACCCTGGAGGCCGGCGACCTGATCCTCACCGGGACGCCCGAGGGGGTCGGTGTCTTCCGCGACCCGAAGATCTCGCTGGCCGACGGTGACGTCGTCGAGGTCGAGGTCGAGGGGATCGGGGTGCTGCGGAACGAGGTCCGAGCCGCGACGTGAGCGGGGAGCATCCGGACTTCCTCTGGCGGAGCCCGGACCCGAAGCCGGCGTACGACGTCGTGATCGTCGGCGGCGGCGGGCACGGCCTGGCGACCGCGTACTACCTCGCAAAGGAGCATGGGATCACCGACGTGGCCGTGCTCGAGCGTGGCTGGCTGGCCGGCGGGAACATCACGCGCAACACGACGATCATCCGCTCGAACTACCTCTGGGACGAGAGCGCGGCGATCTACGAGCACGCGCTGAAGCTGTGGGAGGGGCTCGAGGCGGAGCTCGACTACGACCTGCTCTTCAGCCAGCGCGGGGTGCTCAACCTGGCCCACACGCTGCAGGACGTCCGCGACGGGGTACGGCGCGCGCAGGCGAATGCGCTGAACGGCATCGACGCCGAGTGGATCGAGCCGGCGCAGGTCGCGGAGCTCTGCCCGATCCTGAACGTCTCCGCCGACGTCCGCTACCCGGTGCTCGGCGCGACCTACCAGCCCCGCGGCGGGATCGCGCGCCACGAGAACGTCGCGTGGGGGTTCGCCCGGGGCGCCGACGCGCTCGGCGTCGACCTGATCCAGGGGTGCGAGGTGCACCGGATCGTGGTGGAGGGAGGGCGCGCTGTCGGGGTCGAGACCTCGCTCGGGCGGATCTCGGCCTCTCGCGTCGCGCTCGTCGCGGCCGGCCACACGACCGTGATCGCGGAGACCGCGGGCCTGCGGCTCCCGATCCAGACCCATCCGCTGCAGGCCCTCGTGTCGGAGCTCTACGAGCCGGTCCTCCCGAACGTCGTGATGTCGAACGCCGTCCATGTCTACGTGAGCCAGGCGCACAAGGGCGAGCTCGTCATGGGCGCCGGAATCGACCAGTACAACTCCTACGTCCAGCGCGGGTCGGTGCACGTGATCGAGCACCAGCTCGCCGCGGCGCTCGAGCTCTTCCCGGTGTTCGCGCACGCGCGGGTGCTGCGGACGTGGGCGGGGATCGTCGACGTGTGCCCGGACGCGTCGCCGATCGTCGGGCCGACGCCGGTGGAGGGGCTGTATCTCAACTGCGGGTGGGGCACCGGAGGGTTCAAGGCGACGCCGGGGTCCGGTCACGTGTTCGCGTGGACGATCGCGAACGGGGTGCCGCACGAGCTGAACGCGCCGTTCTCGCTCGACCGCTTCGTCACCGGCGCCCTGATCGACGAGCACGGCGCCGCGGGGGTGGCGCACTGATGCTGTCGATCCGGTGCCCGTGGTGCGGGGAGCGTGACGAGGCCGAGTTCTCGTACGGCGCCGAGGCGAAGGTCGCCTACCCGGAGGATCCCGGCGCGCTGTCGGATGCCGACTGGGCTCGGTTTCTGTTCGTGCGGGCGAACCCGAAGGGGCCGCTGCTCGAGCGGTGGGTGCACACGCAGGGATGCCGGCGCTGGTTCGACGTCGTGCGCGACACGGCGACGAACGAGTTCGCGCCGTGAGGTTCCGCTTCGACGGCGTCGAGTACGAGGGGCGCGAGGGCGAGACTCTCGCCGCAGCGCTGGTGCGAAACGGCGTGCTCGGCGGGTTCCGGAGCATCTATCGCGACCGGCCGCGTGGCGTCTACACGGCGGACGAGCAGGAGCCGAATGCGCTCGTTCAGATCGGGGCGGAGCCGATGATGCGGGCGACGCTGGTCGAGCTCGAGGACGGCCTCGAGGCCGTGCCGCTCGCGGGGAAGGGCCGGCTCGTCGCCGGGCCGGCCCGCCGCCTCGACGCGAGCCACGCTCACTGCGACGTCCTCGTCGTCGGCGGCGGGCCGATCGGGTGTCGCCGCGGCAGCGGCCGCGACCGGACGGGTGATCCTGCTCGACGCCGGGCCGATTCCCGAGCTCGACGGGGTCCAGGTGCTGGCGCGGACCACCGCCGTGGGCCTCTACGAGGGCAACTACGCGGTCGCCGTCGAGCGTGGACGGCGCCTCTGGCACATCCGCGCCAGACGGATCGTGCTCGCGACCGGAGCGCTCGAACGGCCCGAGATCTTCGAGGACAACGATCGCCCCGGCGTGATGCTCGCCGGCGCCGTGTCGAGGTACGGGGTGGACGGAGTGCACGCCGTCTCGGGTGGCTGGAGCCCGCGCGTGCACCTCTGGAGCCAGGCCGGCGGACGGCTGCGCTGGGACGATCGCATCGGCGCGCCGGTGCCCGACGGTGAGCTGGCCGGTATCGAGTGCGCCGGGCGCCTCACCGGCTCCGGGCTTCCGGACGCCCCCCCGTTCAGCCTGCCCGACGGCGACGAGGATGCGATGTTCGTCGACCTCGAGCGCGATGCGACGGTCGCCGACCTCCGCCGCGCGCTCGGAGCCGGGCTGACGTCGGTCGAGCACGTGAAGCGCTACACGACGATCGGCACCGGCTCGGACCAGGGGAAGACGGCGAACGTCAACGCGATCCGCGTCGTCGCCGAGCTGCTCGGCGTCCATCCCGGCGAGCTGGGGACGACGACCTTCCGTCCGCCGTATGTCCCGGTTTCCTTCGCGCTCCTTGCCGGGCGCAATCGCGGGGCGCTCTTCGACCCGGTGCGCGAGACGCCGATCCACTCGTGGCACAAGGCGAACGGTGCCGTGTTCGAGAACGTCGGGCAGTGGCACCGGCCTCGCTACTACCCGCGGCGCAGGCGAGTCCATGGAGGACGCGGTTCTTCGCGAGTGCGCGGCCGTCCGGGAGGGCGTGGGGATGATGGACGCCTCGACGCTCGGGAAGATCGACGTCCAGGGGCCCGACGCCGTCGAGCTCCTGAACCGGCTGTACACGAACGCCTACGACTCCCTCGCCGTCGGCATGTGCCGGTACGGCGTCTTGTGCCGGCCGGACGGGATGGTGTTCGACGACGGCGTCGTGATGCGGATCGCCGAGGAGCGGTACGTCTGCACGACGACGACCGGGAACGCCGCTCCGGTTCTGGCGTGGATGGAGGAGTGGCTTCAGACCGAGTGGCCCGAGCTCCGCGTGTGGCTGACGTCGGTGACCGAGCAGTGGGCGACGGTCCCGGTCGTCGGGCCCGACTCGCGCGACCTGCTCGGGCAGGTGACGTCGATCCCGCTCGACGCGGACGCGCTTCCCGTTCATGGCGATCCGCGAGGGCGAGGTGGCGGGGATCCCGGCCCGCGTCTGCCGGATCAGCTTCTCGGGCGAGCTCGCCTTCGAGGTGAACGTCGACGGCCGCCGCGGGGTCGAGCTCTGGGAGGCGTTGTACGCGGCCGGGGAGCCGACGGTCTACGGCACCGAGGCCATGCACGTCCTTCGCGCCGAGAAGGGCTATCCGATCATCGGCCAGGACACCGACGGCACGGTGACCCCGCAGGACCTCGGCATGGACTGGATCGTCTCGAAGACGAAGGCCGACTTCATCGGCAAGCGGTCGTACGCCCGGGCGGACACGAGCCGGCCGGGCCGCAAGCACCTCGTCGGGTTGCTGCCGGTCGATCCGGGCGCGCTCCTTCCGGAGGGCGCGCAGCTCGTCGCCGAGCCGGGGGAGACGGCGATGCTCGGTCACGTGACCTCGAGCTACCGGAGCGCGGCACTCGGGCGCACGTTCGCGCTCGCGCTCGTGAAGGGCGGCCGCGACCGGATGGGCGAGATCGTCCACGCACCGCTCGCCTCGCCGCCGATCGCGGCCAAGATCGTCCCGGCCTGCGTCTACGACCCGGAGGGTGCCCGCCGTGACGGCCGTCCTGTCTGAGCCCGTGCTGGACGCGCAGGTCTCGGTGCGGGGAGAGCCGCAGCCCGGCTTCCCGGTCGAGCCGAACGCGACAGCCGTGGTCGGCGAACGGACGGTGCTCTGGCTCGGCCCGGACGAGTGGCTCGTCCTCGGCGGCAGGGAGTCGGACTATCCCGACGCCGCGGCGGTGGTCGACGCCTCGGCGAACCGGGTCGTGTTCGAGCTGTCGGGCGCCGAGGCGGTCGACGTACTCGCCACGGGCTGCTCCGTCGAGCTCGAGCCCGGACGCTGCGCCCAGACGCTGCTGGCTCGGGCGCAGGTGATCCTGTTCCGCCCCGAGCTCGAGCGGTGGTGGATCCTGGTGCGCCCGTCGTTCGCGCCGTACATGCGCGCGTGGCTGGAGGACGCTCTCACCACAGAGGCGTGACTCTAGAGGCTGATCGGCGTCCGAACCTTCCATCCGTCCGGAGCGTGCTCGTAGAGCGCCGCATGGTGGACGCGGATGCGGATCGGGAGCCGGCCGGCGAGGTCCGCCTCGATCCGAGCGAGCAGGTCCTCGTCGTTGCTCATGGCCACCGTGAGATGAGGAACCATCGACTGATACTTGCCTCCGTAGGGTGGATGCTCCGGGAACTCGGCGGCGAGCGCGTCGGCCATCGCGGCGAAGGGCTCGTCCGGGCTGGGCGCAAGCCACAACACGGTGTCGTCCGGCCGCACGAAGCGAGCGACATGGGACAGTTCGACAGTCGAACGGAGCGAACCGAGCCAGCGAGTGCCTGACCCGATCGATTCTTCCGTCGTCGAGTTGCCGGGTGTCGCTGAACGGATAGAGGAGCGTGATGTGCGCCGGCATGCCGTCTGCGCCCTCCGCGGTGTGCCGCCTGCGCAAGAGGCCAACGGCAGGCTCTGCGTCGAGCACTGGGATGACGATTGCGGTTTCGGCCACTGCTGCTCGGATCGTTTCAGAAGGCTTCGCGGGGATGAGCGGCGAAGGCCGTTGGGCGTGGTTGAACGGTTGGGAGCTCGAGGCACCCGCTGATGCCGATCGGTCTAGTTGTTCCGGTCGTCTTGGTGGGCTGGGCCACGGCCTGTGCCCTCACCTCCTGGCGACGGCTCGGCGGAGTCGCGCGAGTCCCGGCGTTGGTGCTCAACGAGTTGCCGTTCCTTGCCGGCTACCTGCTGATCGCATCAAGTTTCCTTGCACTGGCACAAGGCGACCTCGATTCCGTGGGCGGCGTCATCGTCGGAGTCGTTGTGGTCTTCGAACTTCTCGGGCTTGTGGTGATCGTCCGGCGGGCGCTTCGGGCTGACGCCGCGCTGCACAATCCCACGCCGCCGCGTCGGCCGTGGCGTCGGATTCTGATGGCGCCGCTGCCGGCGTTCCGGCGCGACGTAGTGCGGGTCCCGAACCTTTCGTACGGCGAAGGGCCGCGCCGCAATCTCGACGTCTACCACCGCCGCGACCGTCCGGTCGGCGTCCCGGTGGTGCTGCACTTCCACGGCGGCGGCTTTCATTCGGGCAACAAGCGGCGCGAGGCCCGACCGCTGATCGGGCATCTGGTCAGTCGGGGCATGGTCTGTGCGAGCGCCAATTACCGGCTGCGCCCGCACGTCGGCTACGACGAACAGATCGCCGACGGCTTGGCCGCGATCCAGTGGGTGCGGTCGCACGCGCACGAATACGGCGGCGACCCTGATCGGATCTTTCTGGTCGGCAGCTCGGCCGGCGCGTACCTGTCGATCGATGCCGTCAACGCCGGAACGGATGGGATCGCCGGCATCGTCGGCCGGTACGGCTACTACGGCGACCTGATGCCGGAGCGGCCGTGGCCGCCGATTCTCGTGATCCACGGGGAGAACGACCTTCTGGTCAGGCCGTCCGATGTCCGAGAATTCGTCGAGCGAACGCGCGCCAAATCGAGTCACCCGGCCGAGTACGTCGAGCTACCCGGCGGTCATCACGACTTCGATCTCTACGAGTCGATCCGCTCGAATGCCGTCAGCATCGCGGTCGCGCGGTTCATCATGAGCTCGGGAACACACGGAACCGGAGAATCGACATAAGACCGCTCGCATGCGCCGGCGTTGACGAGGATGACATTGAGTTCCGGAATGACGCCCGAGGCGCTCGGCTCGACGCGTACGCCCACCGATTAGCGAGAGACGCTAGTCGGCAGGCCAGAGGAGCAGGTCCGCAGGCTCCTCGTCGTCCTGCGTCTCGAGCGGAACCTCAGTCACCCGCCACCGCTTCCCTTCGTGGATGAGCTCTGCGCCGACAGCGTAGACCTCGTCCCCACTGTCGATCTCTGCGCTCGGAGCGTCCTCGATCGGATCGCCGGGTCGAGGCGGGAAGATCAGACGGTACAGAGGCACTGCGACGCACAGTAACCTCCCACACCAGGTCGGCGGAGCCAACCGCGTGACTCCGGGCTGCGCCCCGCACTCCATATGAGTGTTCCGGAGTGACCCCTGACGGCTGAGAGAGCGGAATTCGCGTGGACGGACTCAAACATGCAGGCTGGGCCGGTAGGTGAGCTCTTGGATGTTGCCGTCGAGCGTTCGACTCTCGATCAGCTCGAGGTCGAAGTCGGCCGCACCCTGGAAGATCGCATCCGATCCGTTCTGGCCGGTGATCACGGGGAAGAGGGTCACCTGGACGCGGTCGACCAGTCCGGCGGCCATCAGCGCACGATTCATCGACAGGCTCCCGTGCGAGCGCAACGGCACCCCGGACTCCTCCTTGAGCCGGGCAACGACATCGACCGCGTCACCGCTCGCCACGGTCCCGTCCACCCAATCAAGGGGTCCCTCGAGCGTGCTCGACACCACGATCGTCGGCAGGGACACCATCCGGGTGACCCACGGGTCCCTGACCTCGGACTCCTCGGTACTCGAGGCCAGCATCTCTGCGAATAGCCGATAGGTGTTGGCCCCGAAGACCATCCGTTGCTCCTCGCTGTACAAGGCAAGGCGGTGGTCGAGCAGCTCAGGGCCCTGCTTGCCCCAGTAACCCCCCCAGTCGCCGCCGCTGACGGAGCCGAACCCATCCAGGCTGGAAAAGACATCGAAGGTGTACGTGGCGGTCATGGCGCCCTCCTCGGCTGCGTTGATCGTTCGGGGATACAGACGGGAACCCACGGCAAGACTCATCGCGGCTTGCGTGGTTCGTCGTCGGGCTTCTTACGGCCCAGTGGGGCGATCCCGGGACGAAGTGCCCGTGACTCGGGGGAGTCGGACTCGGCTGCGCGATGGTGATTACGCTCGACTCCCGATCACCAACCACCGATCCAGCCGCTGAGGAGGCCGAGCGGCTCGCTCTCGGGGGGCTCGCCGGGGCGGGCTCGGAGGAAGTCGAAGTCGCAGCCCTCGTCGGCGCCGAGGACGTGGTCGAGGTACATGGCGCCGTAGCCGCGCCGGTAACGGGGCGCCGGGGGCTCGGCGCCTTCGAGACGGTGGGCGATCTCCTCGGCCGGCACCTCGAGATCGAGGCGACGCTCCTCGACGTCGAGGACGATCGGGTCGCCGTCGCGGACGGCGAGGAGCGGTCCGCCCACGGCCGACTCGGGGGCGACGTGAAGGACGACGGTGCCGAACGCGGTCCCGCTCATCCGGGCGTCGGAGATCCGCACCATGTCGGTCACTCCACGGGCGAGCAGCCGTCTCGGGATCGGCAGCTGGCCCCACTCGGGCATCCCGGGGCCGCCCTTCGGGCCCGCGTTCCGCATCACGAGGACGGAATCCGGCCCGACGACGAGGGAGGGGTCGTCGATGCGGGCGGCCAGGTCGTGGATGTCCTCGAAGACGACCGCGGGGCCGCGGTGGCGGAGCAGCTTCGCGTCCGTCACGGCGCTGACCTTGATCACGGCACCGCCCGGCGCCAGCGATCCCCGCAGCACGGCGAGGCCGCCTTCAGGGGCGCGCGGCGAGTCGAGCGGCGCGATCACGTCCCGGTCGTGGACGGCGGCCCCCGCGGTCTCCTCGGCGAGCGTCCGGCCGGTGACCGTGAGCGCCTCGCGGTGGAGCAGCGGCGCGAGCTCGTGGAGCACGGCCCGGATGCCGCCGGCGCGGTGCAGGTCTTCGACGAGGTGCTCGCCCGAGGGGCGCACGTTCGTCAGGAGCGGCGTCGAGCGCGAAAGCTCGTCGAACCGGTCGAGGCCGAGCGGGACACCGACGCGACCTGCGAGCGCGAGCAGGTGGATGACGGCGTTCGTGCCGCCGCCGACGGCCATCAGGAGCGTGATCGCGTTGTCGAGCGCCTCGGCGGTCACGATCTGCGACGGCCGCAGCCCCTCGCGGGCGAGCTCGACCGCGCGGGTGCCCGACGCCTCGGCCACGCGCACCCGGGCTGCGTCCACGGCCGGGATCGACGCCGACCCCGGCAGCGACATTCCGAGCGCCTCGACGATCGAGGTCATCGTCGATGCCGTCCCCATCTCGTTGCAGTGCCCGACGCTCGGGATGCTCGCCGCCTCGAGCTCGTCGAACTCCTCCGCCGTCATCCGCCCGGCGCGGACCTCCTCGGCGTAGTGCCAGAGGTCGGTGCCGGCGCCGAGGCGCCTGCCACGGAACCACGCCGCCTCGGAGGGGCCGCCCGTGACCATGATCGCCGGCACGTCTGCGCTTGCCGCGCCCATCAGCTCGGCCGGCACCGTCTTGTCGCACCCCGCGAGCAGCACCACCGCGTCGAACGGATAGGCGCGAATGCACTCCTCGACGTCCATCGCCATGAGGTTGCGGTAGAGGAGCGTCGTCGGCTTCATCAGGTTCTCGCCGAGCGAGATCGTCGGGAACTCGAGCGGCAGGCCGCCCGCGAGCAGGACGCCGCGCCTGACCGCCTCGGCGAGGCCGCGGAAGTGGAGGTTGCAGTTCACGAGCTCGGACCACGGGTTGCAGATCCCGACGACCGGCCGTCCGTCGAGCGCGGAGCGAGAGATGCCCTCGGCGTGGATCGAAGACCGGTGGATGAACCCGGCCAGGTCGCGGCCGCCGAACCAGCGCTCGCTACGCATCGCGGGCGACGCGGAATCCGATGTGTTGAGCCCGGCGGATCGGCCGGCTGCGGCTGCGCATTGCGCAGCGAGCGTAGTCGAGGCCCGGGCTCTGGTAGGAGCCGCCGCGGAGCACGCGCTCGCCGGCGGCGGCGGGGTCCTCGCGCCCGTCGCCCACGTCGTACGGGTAGGGACGATAGAGGGTCGAGACCCACTCCCAGACGTTCCCGGCCATGTCGAGGAGGCCGTACGGGCTCGCACCGCTCGGATGGGCGCCGACCGCGCACGTCGCCCCGCGCTTCGAGCCTCTCCCGATCACCGCCCTGCCGGGGTCGTCCTCGCCGCCCCAGGGGTAGATGCGACCGTCGCCGCCGCGCGCAGCCTTCTCCCACTCGGCCTCGGTCGGCAGCCGGCCGCCCGCCCAGGCGCAGAACGCGGCGGCGTCGTGCCAGTCGACGAGCACCACCGGATGGCCGGCGAGCTCCGGCGGCGGCTCGCCGCCATCCCAGTGGCCGGGGAGGGTCGCTCCCGTCTCGAGCACGAACCGGGCGTACTGGGCGTTCGTCACCGGGGTCAGGGACATCGAGAAGGCAGCGACGTCGACGAGGTGGAGCGGTGCTTCGTCCGCAGCCGCGGCGCCACCGAACGGAATCGAGTCGCGCCCGACCGGCACCTCTCCGCCGGGGATCTCGACCCAGTCGAACGGGAGCCTCGACTCGCCGCCTCCGGCCGCCACCCGGAAGCCGGTGTAGTGATCGCGTGCCTCGGGGTGCATCGGATGGCGGAAGGAGCAGCGAATCTCGTTGGCGCCGTGCACGAACGTTCCGCCGCGGACCGTGCGCGCCCCGTCGCTCCCATAGGCGCTCGAGGTCCACTCCCAGACGTTCCCCGCCATGTCGAGCAGCCCATGTGCCGAGGCGCCGCGCGGGAACGTTCCGACGGGCCGCGGCGCCCCGATCCCGGCCTTGAAGTGCGCCCGGCTCGGGTCCGGCGGCTCGTCGCCCCACGGCCAGAGGCGCCCGGTCCCTCCGCGCGCCGCGGCCTCCCATTCGGCCTCGGTCGGGAGCCGGACATCGGCCCAGGCGCAGAACGCCAGAGCGTCCTCCCAGCTGACGTAGGTCGCCGGAACGTCGCCTTCGCCCTCCGGCATCGGGCGTCCGGTCGCCCCGGCAAACGACGCGTACTCGGCGTTGGTCACGGGGGTGCGCGCGAGCCGGAACGGCTCGAGCGAGACGAGGCGGCGCGGGCGACTCGTCCTCGTCCGGAGGGTAGGCGGCGCGCGATGTCGCTTCCCATCGAAAACGGGCCGGCCGGAATCTCGCGCCACTGGAGCCCGGCCGAGGAGGGTGGCGCTCCTTTCACCACGCGCACCCTACGGACACCACCCATGCGGCGAGATTGCGGAGCTGGAATCTGGGCAACAACAGCTGCGCTATGTCACACGCTCATTCAAAGAGCAGTCTGTTCGACCGGTTTGCCGAGTCGGCCTGTGAATTCGCGAGCCACGCCGTCTTCTTCATGGCGTGCGTGCTGCTCGTGGTCGTCTGGATACCGAGCTACTTCGTGTTCGGGAACCTGAATACCTGGCAGCTCGTGATCAACACGGCCACGACGATCGTGACGTTCCTGCTGGTGGCGCTTCTCCAGAACTCCCAACGGCGGAGCGAGCTTGCCGTGCACGAGAAGCTCGATGCGCTCGCCGGGGGTCTTGCCGATCTGATGGAGCATGTCTCGCGCGACGAAGACGAGCTTCGTCACGACACGGCCGAGCTTCGTCGTGCTGTCGGGATCGAGCAGACCGACTAGGCAGGTCGCAGAACGCGCGCATAGGAGGTTGACCGATGGCTCTTGATCGGGAGAAGCTCGAGAAATCTCAATTCGGCTTGCCGGGCAAGCGGAAGTACCCGATGCCCGACGCTGAGCACGCTGCGAACGCAAAGGGACGTGCCAAGCAGCAGTTGAGGAAGGGCAAGCTCTCGCGTAGTGCCTACGAGAAGATCGTGGCCAAGGCCAACCGCGTGCTAGGCCGGACGAAGAAGAAGGCCAAGAAGAGGAAGAAATGAGCCGGCTCCCGGAGACGGCTGGCAACCCGTCCCAGGGCGAAGGACGCGCGGATCGGTCCGCCGAGGGCGGGAAGGGTCGTCGGCCAGGAGTACTTTCGCGCCGTTCGTCACTTGGTGCCGATTATCCCGGTCTCGAACCAACCGAGGGGGAGAGATTCGAAGCCTCGATCCGCCTGACGACGGATACCGGCGGGGCAGGTGGGACCGTCACGTGACGAAGGCGATGAGCGGGATCTCCATCTCGGCATGCGTGAGACCGCCGTGCTGCCCGTGGTAGGGCTGCGTGAACCGTGGCGGGTCGCTCCAGTAGACCGCCTCGCCGGGGTAGGCGAGGACGACGAGGTCGCCGACTCGGCCTCGGAGCGGCTCGTCGACCCTCGGGCCGAAGATGCCCTGTTCGATCAACTCGGCGACGTCGTGCACCTCGGCCTTTCCGTCGAGAGCCAGTTGAAGGGTTGTCTGTACCCGGTCGTGGCTACCCGAACGGGTGTGCAGGAAGAGATCGCGGCTGGACCCCGCGGGCGCGAGCGGTCGCCCGTCGCCTCCGACTCTGATGTGGTCGACGATCTCGGGCCAGATCTCGTTGACGTACAGGCTGCGTTCCGGGTCTACCGCCGCCATGCCGTGATCGGCGGTGACGAGCACGAGCGTTCCCTCGGGATAGGTTCCCCGGACCAGGGTCTGCCCGAGTACCGACAGCGTCTCGTCGATCAACGCCTCGACCGCGGGATCGTCGGGCCCGAGGTGGTGCATCGCCGAGTCGACGTCCGGCAGGTAGACGAACCCGTAGCCGCGATCGACCAGGCCGAGGGCATTGCCAACGGCTGCCATTCCTTCGGCGACGTCCGAGAACGGATGGACGGCGGCGTGTCCGAGCAACATCGCGGCCGGCGTGGTCGCAGCGACGTCGCCCGGCAGCGCGACGTGCGCGGCGATGCCGGCGTTGCCGAGCGCGGGGTAGAAGTCGCCGTCCGGATAGACGTCGCCGGGCGTCACTCCGGCGGCGAGGAGCGTACCGGGGAGGGCGTCTCCGGCGAACGAGAACATGAGCGGAGCGATGATCCGGTCCGCCTTCGGCAGGAACATGAACCATTCGTAGACGCCGTGGACGCCGACCGGGACTCCGCTGTGGATCGTCGTCATGTGCGCGGCGGTGGTCGACGGGAACTGGCTCGTCAGCTTCGAGACCCACCCTTCGTGGCGAGCCCGTTCGAGGAGCGGATGCGCGGCATGGCGCTCGTACCAGAGCCAGCCGAACGCGTCGAAGTACACGATCACGACCCGGTCGTAGCGCCCGGCCAGCCGTCCGAGCTCGAGTGTGGGCTCGCGGCTCGTTCCGGTCAGGGCCTGCAGGACGGTCGCGGGCAGCATGTCGAAGCACGCGCTGCCGTAGGCGGGCAAGCGCCAGACGGAGCCGTCCTCGAGCGCGCCCTCCACGACGGGTTACGCTAACAGCGGGCTCGGCGAAAAGCGGTTTCGTTCCGGCGTTGTCGCACGAGCCGGGGTGTACGCAACGGCGATACTGGAGGCGATGCTGACGCGTCCGCTCGTGATCGCTCATCGCGGCGCGTCGGCGGAGTTGCCGGCGAACACGTTGCCGGCCTTCGAGCGCGCGATCGAGATCGGCGTCGACTTCGTGGAGTTCGACGTGCACGCGAGTTTCGACGGAGAGCTCGTCGTGACGCACAACCGGCCCGGGCGCCGGGAAGGCCTGCCGACGCTGGCGGAGGTGCTCGACCTCTGTCGCGGCCGGGTCGGGGTGATGGTCGAGCTGAAGACGCCGTACCGCCACCGCCGCCGGCGGATCGTCGAACGAACACTCGAGCTGCTCGACGACGATGCTGTGGTCGTGTGCTTCGAAGCCGGCGCGATCGCCCGCGTCCGGGCGCTGCGGCCGGGCCTGCGGACCGTGCAGCACGTCGCCTTCGTTCCGGTCCGGCGCGCAGCGTCGCAGGGCTGCTGGGCGGTCGGCTTCGACGACCGGCGTGCGACTCCGCGCGCAATCCGCGCTGCTCAGCGGTTAGGGCTTGCGACGACGGTCTACACGGTCAACGAGCCGGAACGAATGCTCGAGCTCGCGCGGGCGGAAGTGACCGGCATCTTCACGGATGTCCCGCGGGAAGCGCTCGAGTGCCTGGCGGCTCGGCGGGAAGGGTGAGCAGGCGCGATCCCTCGTTCGGCAAGCCGGCACGAACCGCTACTTCATCGAAAAGGAGCTGCCGCCGAGCAGCTTCCCGTACTTCGCGTTCTTGCGCTTGCCGACGCCCGGCCAGACGTACCACCGATACGTGCCCTTACCGAGCTTGTGCGACCGGCCCTCGAACTTCCACGTGCGTGTGAGCTTGAGCGTCGTTCCGACCGGCCAGGCGCTGAGCACCTTGTGCCCGCCGCGGAAAAGCTGCACGTTGTAGTACGCGGCTCCCCGGACCGGGTCCACCGCAGGAGCGGAGCGTGCGTCAGCGTCTTCCCCGGCATCGGGCTCGTAAGCGCGCGCGGCACCGCCGTTACGGTGGCGGAGGCGACGTTGCCTGCCTGGTCCACGGCTGCGAGCTCGTAGCGATAGCGTGCGCCGTTCTTCACCTTGGAGTCGGTGAACGATCGCGCGGTTCCCTTGTACAAAGTCGTGTGGGGGCTGCCGTTCCGTCCCGGCGTGCGCTCCACGGCCACCGACGAGGCATCGGCTGAGGCGCTCCAGCGAAGCGTCGCCGTGTCGTTGCCGATCGCAACGGTGACGTCGCTCAGCTTGGGCGGCGTGCTGTCGTACTTGAAGGTCACTTTTTGCGAGGCCGTGTTCCCGGCCTTGTCGACACACACCGCCGTGATCGACGCGCTGCCCGAGTCCGGCCCCGAGTAGGTACCGCCGGTGCACGAGTCGAGCCCCGAGGTCGCGTCGCTGCCGGTGACGTTCAGCGTCACCGGGTGGTTGTACCAGCCGTTCGCGTCCGGGGCGCGTTCGAGGGCTGCCTGGACCGGCGGCGGCGTTGCGTCGTACTGGAGCGAGAACGATGCGGAGGCAGAGTTCCCCGCCTTGTCCGTGCACGTGCCGCTGAGGGTGGCGCCGGCCGAATCGGGGCCGCCGTAGCTCGCTGTGCTGCACGAGTCGATTCCAGAGGTCGGATCGGAGCCGCTGAACGCGACCGAGACCGGGTGGTTGTACCAGCCGTTTGCGTCGGGCCCTCGGGCCGGGGCCGGCGTCAGGCTCGGCGCGGTCGAGTCGTACTTGAGGGGGAAGCTCGCGCCCGCGCTGACGTTGCCTGCGTTGTCGGTGCACGTGCCCGAGACGGAGGCGCTGCCGCTGTCGGGGCCGCCGTAGACCGCCTGCGTGCACGAGGCGATCCCGGACGTCGCGTCGCTGCCCGCGAACGTGACCGTCACCGGGGCGTTGTACCAGCCGTTGGCATTCGGGCTCCGATCGGCGCTCGAGCCGGTGACGGTCGGGGCGTCCTTGTCGATCTTGAACTGGAGGTGGAGGCTAGCGGTAATGGGTCCGTTGGTCGCCGAGCAGTCGAGCGCGTCCGAGCTCGCGCGAAAGGTCTTGACCGCGGGGCAGTTCGTGTCGGTCGCGCCGCTCACCTGGATCTGCACGGTGACGTCGCTGACATACCACCCGTTGTTGCCGGCGGTTCCCGACGTCAAGGTGGGCGTGATCGTCGGTCCGTCCGCCGAGGCCGTCTCGACGCCACCGGCCAGGGCGGCCGCCAGGCCGAGGAGCGCGACCGTCGCGGTCGCTCGACCATTCACGACGTCCTCTGGACCCGGTAGGCGAACCGCAGGAAGCTGCCGCTGGCGGCGACGAGCGCGAGCAGCGCGAGCGCGGCCGGGACGAGCAGCCGCCCGCCCGCCCGCCGCACGGCGATCACGGGCATGAGCACCGGGCGCCGCACGTCGGCGGCGGTGATATCCGGGACGCTCACGTTGTTCGATGCCAGGGCGGAGACGAGGAAGGTCGCGTAAAAACGAGGGAGATGCAGCGGTCGCGGCGAGCTGCTGGGTCTCGCGGGCAGCGTCGGGGGTCGTGACGCTGACGACAGGCCGGAGAGCGGTGGCGCAGGCCTCGCCGGCGGCGGGGTCGCGATCTCTTGCTGAGGGCCGGGCGTCGGCGTGGCCGCGGCCTCCGCGGCCGGCAGCCGTGCGATCGGAGCCTCCGTCGTGGTCGTCGTCGTAACGGTGGCGACAGGCGTCGTCAGCTTCGGGGACGTCGGGGACGTCGGGGACGTCGGGGACGTCGGGGACGTCGGGGACGTCGGGGACGTCGGGGACGTCGGGGACGTCGGGGACGTCTGGGACGTCGGGGACGTCGGGGACGTCGGGGACGTCGGGGACGTCGGGGACGTCGGGGACGTCGGAGCTCCCACGGCCGGTGTCGAGGCCCGCGCAGCAGGCGTGCGCGTGCTCGCGGCGGGCTTGGGGGTCGGCGTGCCGAACGAGTCGGGGCTGAGCGGGGATCCTCCTGCGGAGGCCGGGCTTGCGTCGGGTGAGAACGCCCGGGGCCCGGCTGCCGGCGCGGCCGTCGACACAGGGAGAAGCGCGAGCCCGCAAACCACGGCGAGCGCCATCCTCCGGACGGAACCGATTCTGGCGCCACCTTGGCGCAGCGACGCTCGCACATGATGCCTCATCCCAGATCCCCTCACCCCTTCGTGCCGGGCTAGCGACTAACCCTAAACCCCAGGGCGCGTTTGTCAATCTCCAACACTCGTTCGAGTGATCCGCCGGCCGGCCCGAGGGTCCGGCCGGCGGTCACCTTCCGTGCTACTGCATCTGCTTCGCGTACTGCGAGAGGACGTTGCCGTTCGCCCCCACGCCGGTCGAGCTCGCCGTGTTGTCCTGCATGGTCGCAGGGCCCTTCGACTTGCTCGGCTTTCCCTTCACTCCTTTCTTGGAGGGGCTCAAGACTGCCGTGCCGCCGTTCGTGTTCTTCGGCGCCCACTGGAGCACCGTCGAAAACGCGGATGCGGCCTGCAGGTTCCCGGCCGACTGGCCGAGAGCCTGGATCTGCAGCCCACCGCCGCAGCTGCAGCCGCCCGAGCCGTGCTGGCGCTGGGTGGCCTTCTGCGTGGTGCGGTTCGTGTTGTCCGCTGTCGCGGACGATGACGCGTCGTTCGACTGGTCGACCGAGCCGCCGTGGCCGGGGCTCAGGACCCTGGTCTCGCCGTTCCGGTTCGACGGGTGGAGCTGGAACGTGCCCGAGAGCGCCGTTGCCAGCTGCCCGTTCTCGGCCTCCTGGCCGAGAGCCTGGATCTCGATCCCGGACCCGCCGGACTGGCTCTGGTCGCCGTCCTGCGAGACCGTGTTCGAGTTGGTCGAGTCGGCGGTCGACTCCGCGGAGTTCGACTGCGACACCGAGCCGTCGCTGCCGGGGCTCCAGACCCGGACCGGGTCGTTGGAGTTGCCGCTCGAGCTGCAGCCGCACTCCGACTTCCCGAAGTCCTGGAAGGCTCCGGAAGCCGACAGGGCGGCCTGCCCGTTCTCGGCCTGCTGTCCCAGCACCTGAATGCCGACCCCGCCGCCACAACCGCACTCGCGGCTGGGAGACGACTGATCCTGATCGGCGGTCTGCTTGGTGCTGTTGGTGTTGCTCGCCGAGGCGTCGGACGTGTCGGAGTTCGACTGCGTGACGCTGCCGTCGTAGCCGCTGCTGCCGACACGGACGGGCGAGTTGTCGTTCTTGGCGCCGAACTGGCCCGCGGCCGAGAGCGCCACTGCGCCCTGGAAGCTACCGCTGGACTGCTCGGCGATCTGAATCGGATCGCTCGACGCGCAGCCACAACCGCCGCCCGTCTGGTCCTGATCCGACTTCTGCGTCGTGGTGTTCTTGTTCGTCGAGTCGGCAGTCGATTCCACCGAGTTCGACTGGTCGACCGAGCCGTTCGACCCCGGGCTGAGGACGCGAACTGGAGAATTCACGTTCTCGGCGCCGATCTGGGTCGCCTTGGAGGCGGCACCGGCCACCTGGAAGTTGCCGGCTGCCTGCTTTGCGACCTGAACGTCGGTCGGGCTGCTGCAGCCGCAGGAGCCCTTGCCGGCGGACTGATCCTGGTCAGAGTCTGACCGGTCGTGTTGGTGTTGGCCGCCGTCGCGGTCGAGGAGTCGGAGTTCGACTGACTGACCGAGCCGTCGTTTCCCGGGCTCAACACGCGAACCGAGGAATTGAGGTTCTGTGGATCGATCTGGGTGGCCGATGAGGCAGCCCCCGCCAGTTGGATGTTCCCCGCCTCTTGGTCGGAGCTCTGGACGTCCGGGCTCGACCCGCTGCCGGCGGGCTCACACCCGCACGAAGGAACGGTCGTCGTCACAGGCGCACAGCCGCATGAGGTCGTGCCGGACTGGTCCTGGTCGGACGACTGGTTCGTGGTGTTCGTGTTCGTGGACTGCGCCGTCGAGCTCGCGTCGTTCGACTGCGTGACGGCACCGTCATTGCCCGGGCTCAGCACCCGAACGCCGATGTTGTTGTTCGTCGCACCGGACTGGTAGGCGTTCGAAAGCGCCCCGGCGTCCTGTGCGTTCCCCGTCAACTGTTGGGCCGACTGGATGCCACCGGCCGACTGGGCCTGGTCCGCATCCTGCGTCGTCGAGTTCGAGTTCGTCGAGCTCGCGTCCGATGTCGCGGTGTTCGACTGCGTCACCGGTCCGTCGTTGCCTGGGCTGAGCACACGAACGGAGATGTTCGTGTTGCTCGGGTCTATCTGCGTCGCCCCGGATGCTGAGGTCGCTTGCTGCGCGCTGTCAGCGCTTTGACCGGCCACCTGCACCCCTGGGGATGCGGCGGCGGCCGTCGCTGCGCCTGCTGCGAGTAGCAGCGCCATCGCTCCGAGGACGGACGCGAGGTATCTCCTTGTCATCACGTCTCCTTGTTGAGCGTTCTGGGCGCCGGTCTCCAGTTCCGGCGCAAGGGCGTTGGAGAGCTCCGCCTATCCAGGTCGCTCGAGCCGCCCTGCGCGCAGCAGGCCAGGGCGTGGTTTGGCGCCGGCCCAAAGCCAGTGGGTGAGGCCGGGCGCGATGAAGACGAAGGCTGTGAGCAACATCCCGAGCTCGCCTCCCGAGGAGGCCGAGCCGTGGCTGCTCGTCCCGGTGGCCGGGTCGGAGCCGTGGCCGGGGGGCAGCTGCGGGACCGATGGCGCGGCGCCGTGGTCGCGAGACGGATGCTGCGAGGTGGCGGAGGAAGGCGCAGTCGCGCCCGGGCGAAGATGCCCAAGGGTCGCCGGCCGGCCGACGTGGAGCGGCACCCCGGAGTCGGGGAGCGCTGGGAAGGCCGATCGCTTGTTGGCCGCGGCGGACGTGGGGCCGAGCCCCGAAAGCGGCACCTCGGGCAGCCGTATCGCGGCGCGTCCCGCTTGCGGCCGAGGGTGCCGCGGCGTCGCCGGCCGGGCAGTTGCCGTCGGGAGCAAGAGGAGCGCCGGGCGCGGAGTGGCTCTCGTGGCGCCGCTCTCGCCCGGGATGGCGGTGGGGGTGGGGGGCGCGGCGTCGATGGACGTCGGTGAGGCATCGAAGGAGCTCGGTGCGTCTGACGCACCATCCGAGGCCGTGCCGGCCGAGACAGACGGCGCCGTGGCCGGGACCGACGCAGTTTCGCTCGTGATCTCCTCGGTCGATGGGCCCCCGGCGCCACTTGCCTGGCCCGTCGAGACCGTGAGCGGCGGTTGCGGCGGCAGAGGTGTGACCGGCGGCATCGCAGGCAGCCCCGGCGGAACCGTGGAGGCCGACCCGACCGCCGCCTGCAGCGCGGCCGCGATATCGTCGATCGTGCTGCCCGCCGAGACCGTCGTGGTCTGCGTCACCGCGCCGTCGTCACCCGGGCTGAGGATACGGACGGAGATCGAGATGTTGCAGCCCGAGCAGCTCGCAAGCTCTCCCGGCGTGGCCGCCCCGGCGTCACAGTTCCAGTCCCAGTTCCAGACCCACTGAGGGGACGACGAGGCCGGTGACGTCGTGCTCGTTCCGAGGGAGCCGTCGGAGCAGTTCCATTGCCAGTTCCAAACCCAGTTCAAAGACAAGAGACTGTCAGAATCTGGAAGGGGAAGCTGAGTTGCTGAAGTGGTATCTGGGCTCGAATTGATACCACCGTTATTACCAGTCTGATACTGCTCTCTTGGATCGATGGTCGGAGTCGGCGTGCGGTTGTCTGCGACCGGCTGGGTCGTAACAGCCGGCGTTGTCGACGAGGCGGTCGACGAGGCGGTTGACTGGGCGGACGGCCCGGCAGGGAGCTCGGCTGCCGAGGACGCCACCGGCGGTGCCACCGGCGGTGGAGAAGCCGACGTGGACGGCGGCGTCATCACCGGGGGAGTTGAGACCGGCGGGGCCGGTGTCGACACCGGAGCAGGGTCGGGGACGACGGGCGGCGGGGGTGCGATCGCCGGCACGGCGGGCGCCGCCTGCGCTGGTGGCTGCGCCGTGTCGGGTTGTGCGACCGTTGAATCCGTCGGCGTGGGAACAGAAGGTGGTATCGCCGGTACTGCCGGTGATACCAGGGAGTCTGGGGCCGTCGCCTCGTCTTGGGCGGCTCCGGTATTTGCGGCGTCGGTTGCCTGTGCCGGCGCCTCGGGCGGGGTCGCGGGAGCAGGCGGAGCGGTGGCAGTTGGAGGAGTGGGATAGGTCGTGCCCGATCCGGATGGGATCGTCGTGGGCACGCTGGTCGTCGACGAGTCGCCGGCTGCGGGGCCGGCCTGGGCGGAGGGGGCCGTGGGGAGTGCGGGCATCGCCGTCGTGTCGATGGTGGGAACCGGCGGGAGTGGCCCGTCGGCGAGAGCCCTCATCGGCAGGACGAGTGCAACAGCAGCCACGGCTGCGATCGCCGACGGACGAAGCCAACCCGAGCTACACAAGTCACGGTACGGTTCGATCCGACGACGCATCCAGAAAGAGAGATACCCATCGATTGAGCAAGCGATACAGAAAAAAAAGGAAAAACACTCTTGCATTCATCCAAGGAAAAACATACGCTGGGCTCACGTGCGGAGGATCTACGAGAAGAGGCTGGCAACGACCGGATCGCGAGACCTCGAGGCGGCCGCTCGAGGTCGGCTCATCGAGACGTACCTTCCGCTCGTGCGAAGCACGGCGAGCCGATTCGCCGGCCGCGGTGAGCGACTCGAAGATCTCGTCCAGGTCGGGACGATCGGCCTGATCGGAGCGATCGACCGTCGTGACCCAGCGCGTTCGACCGAGCTGACCAGCTACGTCGCGCGATGTGTCGAGGGAGAGATTCGCCGGCACCTGCGCGATCGGTGCGCCATCGTCCGCATCCCGCGCCGGATTCAGAGCGAGACCCTGCCGGTGGCGGCTCGCCCACCGGTGTCCCTCGAAGAAAGAGTCGACGACGAGATCGTCGCTCCTTGCGAGCCCCTCGAGGACCTCGGCATCGCGCGGGCGATGGTGACGCTGGCGGCGCGGTCGCTGGATCGTCGCGAGCGTCACATCGTCGGCCTCCGATATTTCGGTGACCTGAGCCAGGCCGAGATCGGCATCGAGGTCGGCCTCTCGCAGGTCCACGTCTCGCGGTTGCTCCACGGCGCGATCGCGAAGATGCGCGCCCGGCTCGAAATAGAGGAGGATCGCGCTGCCACGTCCGGCTAAGGCCGGCGACCGCCGCTACGCTCTGAACGTCGTGAGCTCACTGAGCGGCCCGCTGAAGGACAAGGGAGACGACAAGGGACACAGCGGTCGCTTGCTTCTCCGGATGCCTCGAACGCTGCATGCCGAGCTCGCCCGCCTGGCCGAGCAACGCAGCGTCAGCCTCAACCAGCTCATCGTCGGCCTCCTCTCCCATTCGGTTGCGGACGGCACGGACCCGGCGGGCCCTCCCGCGGGCGAGCGTGAGCCCGGCCCAAGCGAAGCCGCGGAGCGGACCCAACGCCGCCTCGGCACGGTCCTGGCTGTGAATCTGGTCGTGCTGACCGTCGCGGGGACGATCGCGGTCGCTCTGCTGTCGTCGCCTGGCGAGGTGGGTTCTGAGAACCTCTAGTCACCGCCAGCTGCGCATACTCGAGTCAGGTCGAACCGTGGTCGGGATCCCGGCATCGCCCGCAAACGCCGCACGCTAGGCTGAAACCACTCCGGAGGGGTGGCAGAGCGGTCGAATGCGGCGGTCTCGAAAAGAATCAGGCGCCGCCTGCGGGATCAGAGGAGTTGGGAGTCTCCACGTACCGGGACTCCCCGAGTTCGCGTCGCTGTGATGATGGAGCGGACGGAGCCGAGTTGGCCGGCCGCGAGGCAGGTGATGGTGCCGGTGTGAGCCGCTATGCCCTGATGCGTACGAGCTCGCCGTGGGGTCCCGCACCGACGGCCGGGTAGGTCCCGTAGTTCGAGACGTAGATCCAGCCGCCGGCGACCGCAAGGCCCGTCGGCTCCACGAGCCCGGTCGACGCCAGCACCGTCCGGGTGCCGTTCGACCCGAGCCTCATCAGCGTGCCGGTCGAGGCCGGGTTCTGGAGGCCTTTCGAGGCGAGCTCGAGAACGATCAGATCGCGCCCGTCGAAGGCGAGGTCGGCGATATTGGTGAACCCCGACGCGAACACGGTCGGCTTCTTCCCGGGAAGGACGCGCCACACCCGTGCAGATCCGACCCGGTATGGCCAGCCGGTGAACTCGCCCACGTAGAGGGCGCCGTCCGGGCCGACCGCCAGCGAGCTCGGCACCGATTGCACTGGTAGCGCCGGGGGAGCGGTCGGACGATGCTGCTTGCGCTCCCGGGATGTGAGGGCGATCCGGTGCGTCGGGAAGACGGCGAGCACGGAGACCTTCCCCGGTCGGATCGACCTGGAGGAGGTCGTTGCCGGCGGCGTCAACGACGGCGTAGCCGCCGCGGAAGGGGACGAAGCCGTAGGGGTCGCTGTCGATCGAGGGCTGGGCGTAGCTCGGGCCCGGCCCGGCGCCGTGGTCGGGGTTGTGCTCCGCCTCGAACTTGGCGAGGTCGGCGATCAGGGTCGCCGAGAGCTTGCCGCCCGGCGACGAGAGGAGATCTCCGGCGTTCGGCAGACCGACCTGGTTCACGCCTCGCGAGTTGATCTGCATGTCCTGCATCAGCACCACGTACCTCGAGCCGGCGGGCATCGCGGCAACAGGGCCCTGGGCGTCCTGCCCGCCCGGCAGGGACTGCGAGCCGAGGCCGGTCAGCACCGGCGTCACGACACTGTGCGCCACCTTGACTACCGACCCCGTCTCACCCACGCAGGTCCGCAGGCAGAGCTGCTTGCCCTTGTTGCCTCCGCTTCCGGCCTGGACGACGTAGATCACACCGTCCGACGCGACGAAGAGCTTGCGCGGGTTGTCGAGGTTCCGCGCGACGACCTGCAGTCTCGGCGCCTTCGTATCGGCGGCCAGCGCCCGTCCGCCCGTCGGGATGACACAGAGTGCGAGCGCGAGAAGCGCGATCCGTCCTGTCACTGGCCGCTCGGCACCGGGACGCCGTTGACGCACGACTTCGGGTTCGCGGCGCACCACATGCCGACGTTCGCCCCGGGCGGTGGGCCCGACCCCATGGAAGATCCGGAGCCACCGGTGGATCCCCCGGCCGGCGTCGTTGACGCCGGAGCGGGTGCGCCGACCGCTACCGAGGTGGCGATCACCCCCGATGGCGTCAGCGCATGCCACCGGCCTCCGAGCCCCTCCCCGTTGGCCTGACCTGCGCGGGCGTCTCCGGAGAAGAGATAGAGCGGATGCCCGTGGTAGGTGACCTGCCAGCGTCCGTCGGGCCGCTGGACCGTCCCGAGCATCGAGGCGACGACACCGCTGCCAGCGTTGGGCCGTAGGTGCGGCGCGATCAAGAGAGGAAGCCACCGGGCCGCGCACGAACCGGTGCATGCGACCTTCCCCGCCCGGTCCATCGTCGTGTCGTAGACGGTCCGGCCGCCGGTGCCGACGATGATTTCCCCGAGAAGGATGTTCCTGGCGGTGGATACGGTGGGCGCCTTCGTGGCGCCGCCGGCGGCGACCGCCGAGGCGCCGAGCAGCACAACGACTCCGATCAGGCATCTCAAAACGCGAAGTTCCATCGTCCGGCCTCCTCTCGTCCTCGATCTCCGGAACGTGAACGTCGGCTTCCATCGTGCCCTAGCATCCGCCTGGCCGCTGCCCCAATTTTCGGGGTACCCTGTCGTCGCAGTGAGAGTGATTTGCCCGAGGGTTCTCGCGGCCGCGGCTTTTGTCGCTTTCCTGGTCGTGCCGGCCGCGACCGCAGCCCGGACGGTCAGCCTCTCGCTCTACGTCAGCTTCTTCCCGAACGGCTCGATCACGCTGACTTCGCCCGACGGCTCGACGGTGGGAACGACTTCTGGGTCGCCGACCGTCGTTCCCGCCGGCTATTACACGCTCGTCTTCTCGGGCCCCGGCGGGTGCACCCTGTTGCCGAACTTCCGCCTCTCGGGACCGGGCACGAACCTCGTCACGACGCTCACCGAAGCGCAGGGGCAGAAGAACCCCAGCGGCGTCGACCTGCTGCCGAGTTCCACGTACACGTGGTCAAGCGATGCCGTCCCCGGGGTCGTATACACCTTCGCGACGTCGGCGCAGGTCGAGGGCTCGCCCCCCACTGCAGGAACGTCGTCTGGCACCTACAAGTCCTCGGGCAAGCACGTCACCTCCCATGACCTCGTCGGCTCGGGGGTTACCCCGACGCGTGGCAAGCTCAACGTGACGCTGAGCGCCGCCGGGCAGCTCGCACTCGCTTACCACGGCAAGAGCGTGCGACGCCTGCAGGCAGGCAAGTACATGGTCGTAGTCACCGACTCGAGCCCCAATAAGGGCCTCACCCTGCAGAAGCTCAAGAGCTCCGTACGGAGCCTGAGCGTGCCGCTGTTCACAGGCAAGCGCACGGCGTCGGTAACTCTGACCTCCGGTCGCTGGCTCTTCGCCGACGGCGGGGGCGCGAAGCCGATCGCCGTCATCGTCAGCTGAGAGAAGCTTCCGAAGACGGAGCAAGGGGCCCGTCTCCGGGCCCCTCGCCGTTCTTCGTGCCGGTACCGAGCCGCCTAGGCTGACGCCGGCTTCAGCACCTCACGCACACGCGCTGACGTCAACGGCGCCTGGCGAATCCGGATCCCGGTGGCGTCGAAGAACGCGTTCGCGACCGCAGCCGCGATCGGTGCCGTCGGCGGCTCGCCGGAACCGGTGGCGAGGACGCCGTTCGCCGCGACGCTGCCCGAATCAACCGCCGGGATGTCCGTCCGTTGGACCACGGAGAACGTGATCGGCGGGGAGTCCTTGAACCGGAGGATCGGATAGGAGACCCAGTCCAGGCTCGTCACGTGACTCTTGTCGAAGATCACGGCTTCGAGCAACGCACGGCTCAGGCCCTGGGTCATGCTCCCAACGGCCTGGTTCTCGACGCCGCCTATGTACACGGAGAGGCCCGTGTCCTGGGCGCCGTAAAGATGCGTCACGCTGATCTTGCCGCTCGTCTTGTTCACCTTGATGTCTGCGACGATCCCGGCCATCGTCCCGGCGAAGCCTCCGATCGCCACCCCTCGGCCCGAGACGATGTTGCCCGACTCGAGCTTGGAGGCGGCGACCTTCGGCTGCCAGTTCGAGATCTTGGCCACCTCCGTGAGCGCGTTGCGCCAGCGGTCCCACGTGAGCGGGATGCCCTGTTGCGCCTCGAATGCGTTGTTCGAGATGTTCTGGAGCCTGAACGCGACCGGGTCCATGCTCGCCGCATGGGCAAGCTCGTCGATGAGCTGCTCGTAGGCGAACACCGAAGCCGGCGCGAGTGGAGCTCGCAGGAAGGACGAGCTGAAGTACTGGTCGATCAACGGCAGCTGCTTCAGCGTCACCCGCTGGTTCGGGATCTTGTACTGCGCCCCCATGTTCGTCGCGTCGATGAAGTTGAACCCGAGCGGGCCCGGCTTGGCTCCGAGCTCCTGCTGTCCGGCCTCGACGCCGTAGAACTGGATCGAGAAGTGGGTGAAGTCGGTTGCGACCACGTTGCCGTTCGCGTCCACTCCTCCCCGGACGTCCATCAGCTGCGCCGGCCCGTAGTGATCCCACCCGTGCTCGTCCCAGCGCATGAACTGGAGTCGCACCGGGGCGCCGGCGAGGTACGAGAGTACCGCCGCCGACTGGTTGGCGTCGTCGTACGGCGAGGTGCCATACACGCTCGACCCCTCCACGTACGAGACACGGATCCTGTTCGCAGGCAGGTTCAATCCCGCGAGGCCGAGGGCGGCCTGGATCCCGCCGCGGCTGTTGTAGCAGTCCTGCGAGTTGCAGAAGATCCGGGCGCCGCCCGAGGTCACGTCGGCAACGACGCAGGTCGGACCGATCGGCAGATGCCCGTTGTAGTGCATCGAGTAGGTCGCCGCGACGGTCTTTGCAGCGCCGGGCAGCGCACTGCTGACGTTGCCCAGGTTGTTGTACGGGACGAGAACCGTCTGTCCTGTCGCGTCCTGGTTCCGCATCTGGCCCCAGAGGTTCCCGACACCGGGGATCGACGGTTGCGGTGCCCACGTCACCTTCAACTGGGCCGCTGCCTGGATCGCGTTGTACTCGAGTGGTGCGACGACCCCGATGAAGTTCCCCTTCTGGATGACCTTCGCCCCCGGGATGTGGCTGATCGAGTTCGCGTCGACCGAGATCACCTGCGGGTTGGTGCCGTCGCCATATGCGCCCTGCCCACGAGGCCGAACGAGACGGCCGTGGAGCATCCCCGGGACACGAATGTTGTGCACATAGGTGTATGTCCCTACGACCTTCGCCGGGATGTCGATCCGGGGCGGCCCGGGGTTGGTGCCGACGAGCGTGTACGAGCCAACAGGCTTCGTGGCCGGCGCACCCGGGTTGAGGCCGGGGCCCGCACTCGGCGGACCGCCGAAGAACGACGGCACCGGGGCGAGGTTGTAGCTCGCCGGAATCGCGACGTTGAAGAGCTTGTCGCCGATCAGCTGTCCGTAGCTGACCTGCTTCCCGCCGCCCGAGACAACGCCCTTGCTGACGGTCAGGCTGCCGGTCGGTACGCCGAGCTGGGTCGACGCCATCGACAGCAGCGTCTGATGGGCGGCCGCCGCCGCCGCACGAGTCTGCATGCCTCCAACGTGAACCGCCTGACTCCCGTAGGTGCCACCCTGGTTCGGCGTCACGTCGGTGTCGTTGGCGATCATCCTCATCTGGCTCATGTCGCAGCTCAGCTCTTCTGCGGCGATCATGAGCAGGCCCGTGGTCGAGCCCTGGCCGAGCTCGATCATCCCGAGCTTCATCGACACGGTGTTGTCCGCGTGCACTGCGAGCCAGGAATCGAGCTGCTGGGAGTCGTACGGGCCGTTGCTGTCGAACGTGCCGGTCGCAGCGGTCGCCGACTTCGCGCCGAACGTCGCACCCAGCGTGGAGAACGCGACGACGAGTGCGCCTCCCGCCTTCACGACTGCGCGGCGGGAAACCTGGCGTTCGAACGGGCTTCCGCCCTGTTCGGGGATCAACCCGGTCATCATGCACCGCCCTTTGCCATCACTGCCGCGGCCTTCTGGATCGCGGTCAGGATTCTCGGATACGTCCCGCAGCGGCAGAGATGCCCGTTCATCGCCGTGCGGATCTGGTCCTCGGACGGGTTCTTCGTCGTCGCGAGGAGGTCTGCGGCCTGGATCATCATCCCGTTCTGGCAGTAGCCGCAATGCGGCACCTGCACGTCGATCCACGCCTGCTGCAGCGGATGCAGCGCCGGAGCGGCCGCGGTCGTGCCGCGCTGCGCCGCGTACAACGCCGGAAGCCCTTCCAGCGTGGTGATGCTCTTCCCGCTCACTGCCGCCACCGGGGTGACGCACGAGCGGATCTCCTTGCCGTCCAAAAGCACCGAGCAGGCGCCACACTGCGCAAGGCCGCAACCGAAGCGCGGGCCGTGCAGGTGGAGCTCGTTGTGCAGGACGTACAGGAGAGGCGTATCAAGGCTCGCACTCACGCCATGCGTGAGCCCGTTCACCTTGATCTTGATGCTGTTCGCCATGATTGCCCTCCATGTCCTTGCATAGAGCCGGCCGGTCTGGCCGGAAGCGTGCGTCCTCAATAATAAGCCTAGGCTTCTCGCAAGGTCGCTAAGGCTCTATGAATAGAGCGCGGAGTCGGCCGTCTCGTCTGGGTAGATGCGCGCGTGTGCGAGCCCGCTCGCGTCGTCGATCGCGGCGAAGACGCACTGCCGGCCGGCGCCGCGGTTGCGGTCACGACGATCACCGGTGACCCGGCGGCTCGGCTTGACCACCCGGCCGAGCTCACCGAGCCCTCCTTGTGGTTGCGACTCCGACAAGCCGCACCCTAGGAGGGGTCTTTGACATCACCGCCTCAGCGGCGCGTCAACAACGTCACTGGGAACTACAACTGGGTGGGGGATCCCGTACTCGACGACTCGCCGTAGTGGATCGGCTCACACTCGGCGCCGCTGAGCACGGGGAAAGCGGTCTGCGGATCCTCGGGCGACGCTGTGGGCATTTTCGTGTCGGACCGGCGGGCTGACCGGCGGGCGACGAATCACGGCGGTCGTGGCCGGAGCAGGCCCGTAGACCAGGCCCTCTTGCGACGTCCGACTTACTTGCGCAGCACGGCCGACGGGTGGCGAGATCGTCCGAAATGGCGCGCCGATCAAGGCATCCACATCTGAGCCTCAGTCGTCGATGCCCACGTACGCGTGGGCGAACCAGCGCGAAAACCGAGGGTCGCTGATAACGAGATCGAGCCGCGCTCGGCGTAGACCGTACGAGAAGTTCGTGCCACGATCGCTCTCGCCGTCGAATGCGGTGCCTGCGTTGAACAGACTGAGCATCAGGTTCGAGAACTCCTCGTGGCGCCAAACCCGAGGGAGACGCGTCTCCGAGTAGTTGGCGAGCCTCCGACCGTCATTCCGTTGGCCGTAGCGATCGCATAGGCCGGCGGCGAGTTCGACGGCGTCCTGAATCGCCATGTTCATGCCCTTGCCGCCCGCGGGAGTGATGAGATGAGCGGCGTCGCCGGCGAAGAACAGGCGTCTGTCCTGCATAGGCCGGCAAACCCGCACGCGGTGATCGAGGATGTCGCGCTCGACGAACTCGCCGCGCTCGATCGACGGTCGGCCCGTGGCGGTGAGGCGGTCTTCGAGTTCTGCCCAGATCCGGTCGTCCGGCCAGTTTTCGAGTCCGTCACCTGCAGGTACCTCGAGCATGAAACGCGTCGCCGTCGACGATCGATGCATTTGCCCTGCGAAACCGCGTCGGTGAAGCCCGTAGATCGTCCCGCTGGTCGAGGGCGGGACGGCAGCGATCAACGTCAGCCAACGGAACGGGTGGGAGGCGGCGACCTCGTCGACCCCGGCGGTGAAGGCACTCGCAGCACCATCGCAGCACGCGACAACCTGGCACCGGATCGTGATTTCCATCCCGGTCGAGGCGCCAACCGCGCGTACCTCCGCCCAGTCTTCGTGCTGTTCGACGCCGGTCGCCTGGACTCCGAACCGAACATCGCCGCCCGCTGCGACCAACTGCTCGGCCCAATCTCCGACGAGCTCTTGCTGTGGATAGATGTAGTGACAGCGCCCGTTGCAGAGCGCTGCGTAGTCGAGGACGAACGCCTGCCCTTCCGCCCGGAACTCACACGTGCCGATCTGGCTGCCGCGCTCGAGAATGGTTCCCGCAAGGCCGTGCGGTTTCAGCAACTCGACGGTTCGATACTCGATCATCCCGGCCTTCATTCGTGAGCGAAGCCCGTCGGCTTCTTGTCGTTCGAGTACGACGAACGAGACACCCGCCCGCTGGAGGACATGGGCGACCGCAAGACCAGCCGGGCCTGCTCCGACAATGCACACGACCGGATCGCGCGCCTCCATCAGCGAACGCGAAGCTCGCACACGAGGAGACCCGTGTCAACGTCGTCGCCTGCGCGAGCGATGCTACGCCCGGGTGGGCCACGACCTCATCGCGGTGCTGGGACGAAACTCACAGACACGTGAGCGGAATGTTTCCGGCACGGGCATGCTTCGCTCGACGACGACTCCGCTCCTGCGTTTCATCCATCGCCCAGGCCGAACGTGCGCGAGCGCCGGCCTGGCAACGCTTGCGGTGCTCCTGCTGCTCGGCGGATCGGCAGCGCCGGCGAGCTCCGAGCAGGTGAATCGGACGGCCGGCATCGTCGGCTACGACCTCGGTGCGGCCTACCCGAACGCCAGACGCGCGCGCGGATACTTCCTGCAGGGTGTGGACGAGTACCCCTCGCCGACGTCCACCGCGCCCGGCCCACACGTGACCAGCCTCTGGTTTCAACCGTCCACCGGCGGCGCCTTCAAGCAGTTCAACACGGCTCCGTACAGGAGGTGTCACTGGGATCTGCTCCGCTGGGGCCCGGGGCCCCAGGGCGTGCTCGTCTACCTGTCGACGCATGCCGAGTGCTACGCCGATCACACAGCGATCGTCCTCCGTCCAGGCATCGTCTACATGCCGAAGACCTGGGCGCCGGGGGAGAAGTGGGACATCCGGGGGGTTTCCGGCGCGGTCTACTCCGAGAACGGCGTCGAGGTCTGTGCCGGCATCAACACGTGGCGGTCTCGAGTGCTCGGCGTCGAAGCGGCGGGAAGTGGCAAGCCCGTTATCCACACCCAGACAAACGAGACACAGACCCTGTCGCCCATCGAAGGGGCACCGGATTCCGCCGCCTGTCCCGCCGGGCAGACGACGACGTTCGACTGGCAGGAGAACTTCTACATCGGCGCCGGCATCACGATCCGGCGCGCTGACGGCTCTGCCACGGGCTCTGACCTGGGGCTCGTGCGCAGCACAGGGGGCAATCTCGAGGTGAACCGCCAGGTGGGACACCCGCAATGGGACGACGTTTTCGCGTCCTGGCAGGCGATGCCGCCCGCCGACGTCGGCATCGTGACCACGGCGACGACGGACGTCGCGGTCGGGACCGCCGAGAATACGATCGCGTTCACGTACGCGGCGCCGCGCGGGGGCGTCCATGACGCTTCGCTGACGATTGCCGTTCCACCGGGCTGGACCGCTCCGGTGACGGACGACGCACCGGGCTGCACGACCGCGACGATGGGGACGATCACGACGAGCGGGCAGACGATCACGGTCTCCGCCGTGACGCTCCCTCCGAATGGGCAGCTGGTCGTCGCGTATGGCGCCGTCGACGGCGGGTTCTGCACTGCTGCCGACGCAGCCCGGGCGCCGGCGACGCCCGGCGCGCCGGTCTGGCAGGCAGAGGTGACGCTGAGTCCGGGTGAGCCGAGCACGAACCTTCCCTCGTCACCCGCGATCCGTGTGGACGCCACCCGCTCATGACCGAAGTGCAGGTCGAGGAACTCGGGATCCAGCGCGCTTGGCAGCGACGAAGATCACCCGCAGCGGGATCCATCACTAAGTTGTGGCGTGAGAGATGCCCTAATCGATGCGCCTGCATTTCGAGAGGAGCCCGACATGGCCAAAGTCCTTTGTGTGCTTTATGACGACCCGGTCGACGGGTACCCGGACTCGTACGCCCGTGACGAGATCCCGAGGATCGACCGGTACTTCGACGGGCAGCCGGCTCCGACCCCCGAAGCGATCGACTTCACACCGGGTGAGCTCCTCGGGTGCGTGTCCGGTGAGCTCGGGTTGCGTGCGTTCCTGGAGGGGGAGGGCCACCAGCTGGTCGTGACCTCCGACAAGGATGGGCCCGGCTCGACGTTCGAGCGTGAGCTGCCGGAGGCGGAGATCGTGATCTCGCAGCCATTCTGGCCCGCCTATCTGACCGCGGAACGAATCGCCAGGGCGCCGAAGCTGAGCCTCGCGATAACGGCGGGAATCGGCTCCGATCATGTCGACCTCGACGCGGCGATGGAGCGCGGGATCACGGTCGCCGAGGTGACGTACTCAAACAGCATCAGCGTCTCAGAGCACGTCGTGATGATGATCCTGGCGCTCGTCCGCAACTACATCCCCTCCTACCAGTGGGTCGTGAACGGCGGCTGGAACATCGCCGACTGCGTCTCGAGGTCATATGACCTGGAGGGCATGCAGGTTGGCACCGTCGCAGCGGGCCGAATCGGCTCGGCCGTCCTGCGACGACTGAAGCCGTTCGAGGTCGCGCTGCACTACACCGACCGTCATAGACTCCCGGAGAGCGTCGAGCAGGAGCTCGGGGTGACGTTTCACCCCACCGTCGAGTCGCTCGTCAGCGTCTGCGACGTGGTCACGATCAATGCTCCCCTGCATCCGGAGACCGAGCACCTCTTCGACGACGAGCTGATCGCCCGGATGAAGCGCGGCGCCTATCTGATCAACACGGCCCGCGGCAAGATCTGCGAACGCGACGCCGTCGTCCGCGCGCTCGAGAGCGGCCAGCTCGCCGGCTACGCCGGCGACGTCTGGTTCCCGCAGCCGGCACCGAAAGATCACCCGTGGCGCACCATGCCACACCACGGTATGACGCCCCACACCTCGGGCACGAGCCTCTCTGCGCAGGCCCGCTACGCCGCAGGGACCCGCGAGATCCTCGAATGCTGGTTCGCGAAGCGCCCGATTCGCGAGGAATACCTGATCGTCGACGGCGGAAAGCTGGCCGGCGCCGGTGCGCACTCCTACAGCCCCGGCGACGCCACCGCGGGCTCAGACGAGGCAGCACGGTTCAGCAACCGGTGAGGGAGATGCAACGGTCTCAAAGACCGTTATTCGTCGTCGGGCGGGTCGAGGGTTCAAGCCCCTCTCCTCCGCCTGGCCCGGAAACCGCCCTTCGGGTGAGGCCTGCGTTGCGAGCGGCGACGTGGCAGGCGGCGTGGTGGGCCGGGGCGAGCTCGAGCAGCGGCGGGTCGACTGAGAAGCAGATCTCCTCGGCCAGCGGGCAACGAGGGTTGTAGGGGCAGCCGGCCTCGGGCTCGGCCAGGACCGCCGGCGCGGCGTTCGTCCGAGCGCCGCGGCGCTGCTCCTCGAGTTCGGGATCGGGCACAGGGACGGCTGCCGCGAGCGCTCGCGTGTACGGGTGGCGGGGGCTGTCGAGAACGAGGTCGTAGGGCCCCGCCTCGACCACCCGTCCGAGGTACATGACCTGGATCTCGTCGCTGATGTGCCTGACCATGCCGAGGTCGTGGCTGATGAAGACGAACGTGAGCTGCAGCTCCTCCTGCAGGCGGATCAGCAGGTTCATCACCTCGGCGCGCACCGAGACGTCGAGTGCCGAGGTCGGCTCGTCGAGCACGAGGATCCTCGGCTCGACGGCGAGCGCGCGGGCGATTGCGACTCGCTGGGCCTGGCCGCCCGAGAGCTCGTGCGGGTAGCGGGCGGCGAAGCGCGCCGGGAGCGCAACCATCTCCAGCAGCCCGCTGATCCGCGACCCGCGCCCGTCGCGATCGGCGAGGTGGTGCACCTTCAGCACCTCGCCGAGCGCGCGCTCGACCGTCAGCCGCGGGTCCAGCGATGAGAACGGATCCTGGAAGACGAGCTGGATCCGCCGGGCGAGGGCGCGGCGCTCGCTCGTCGATCCCGCCTGCACAGGTTCGCCCTCGATCTCGACCGACCCGGCGGTGGGCGGCTCGAGCCCGACGAGCAGGCGCGCCAGCGTCGACTTGCCGCAGCCGCTCTCGCCGACGACGCCGAGCGTCCGGCCGGCCTCGAGCTCGAGCGAGACGTCGCGCACTGCCCTTACCGGCGGTCGACCGCGCCGGCCGGCGTACTCCTTCACGAGCCCCTCGGCCCTGAGGGTCACTTCACCCACGCCGACGGCTCCTTCCAGCAGGCGGCCTTCTGGCCGGGGCCACGTTCGATCAGCGGCGGCTCCTCGGCCGCGCAGTGCTCGTCGGCCGAGGAGCAGCGGAACCGGAACGGGCAGCCGCCGCCGAGCTGCGCCGGATCGGGCGGCGAGCCGCCGATCTGGCGGAGCGGCTTGCGGTGCTCGGCGCTCGGGCCGGGTAGCGACGCGAGCAGTGCCGCCGTGTACGGATGCGCCGGTCGCGCGAAGATGTCGCGAATCGAGGCGAGCTCGACGATCCGTCCGGCGTACATGACCGCCACACGGTCGACGAGCCGCGCGACCACGCCGAGGTCGTGGGTCACCCAGACGACCGCCATCCCCGTCTCGGCGTGGAGCGTCTCGACCAGCTCGAGGATCTGCTGCTGGATCGTGACGTCGAGCGCCGTGGTCGGCTCGTCGGCGATCAGCAGTCGCGGCGCGGTCGAGAGCCCCATCGCGATCATCACCCGCTGCAGCATCCCGCCGGACAACTCGTGGGGATAGGAGCTCTCGACGCGGCCCGGGTCGGGTAGGCCAACCTGGCCCAGCACCTCGCGCGTGCGGTCGGCGGCCCGCGACCCGTGGATGCCGTGCGCGTGCAGGGTTTCCTCGATCTGCGACGCAACCCGCAGCAGCGGGTTGAGCGAGCTCATCGGATCCTGGTAGACCATCGCCACCTCGCCGCCGCGCACCTGACGCAGCCGCTCCGCGCTGACTCGGAGCAGGTCCTCGCCCGCGAAGTCGACCTCGCCGCCGAGGATCTGGAGCTGCGAGGGGAGGAGCTTCAGCACCGACAGCATCGTCAGCGTCTTCCCGGAGCCGCTCTCGCCGACGATGCCGAGCTTCTCGCCGGGCGGAGACGTCGAGGTTGACGCCGCGGATGAGCTCGACGGTCGCCTTGCGTCGCTTCAGACCAACCCGAAGGCCGCGGATCGAAAGGAGCGCCGCGTCGGTCACGCGCGGAGCGGCGTGCGGACGGTGAGGCTGGTCGGCGGCTCGGCATCTTCCTGCAGCCGCAGCGGGAAGGCACCGGGCACGA